>NZ_JOHO01000004.1 GCF_000719705.1 Streptomyces sp. NRRL S-350
CCAGCCGAGCGTCTGGCTAAACTCCTCGCGGCCTAGACAACCGACCACGTGTTGCAACGACCACTAAAAACCGCCTTCGACGGTCCGGGCCTTCGTCGTTCTGCGGTGCGGTCCCGGCGGCGGGCGCTGCACCCGCCGCGACCAGGGAGGCGCACCGGTTTCCGCCGAGGTCCTTGCGGCAGGCGGGTGGCTCGCGCGTGGCCGCTAGTGCGGGGGCCTGGGGTGGTGGGCGAGGGTCCGGCGGAGGGCGTCGAGTCGGGCCAGGCATGCGTCCATGGCGGTGATGGCCGCGCCGGTCTCGGTGCGGAGGCATTCGCCGACCTGGGTGAGCCCGTCCTCGATCCGCTGCCAAGGGTCGGGTGCGTCGGTGGCAGGCCCGTCAGGCTCGGCGCCGGTTGCTGTCATGGCGGAGTCGGTCCGTGTGGGCGGTGTAGGCGTCGAGGCGGGAGGCGAGGTCGGCGTGGCGGGCGCCGAGGTGGGGGCGGACGCCGGCGAGGGGGGCGAGCAGGTCGGCGGCGTCGGCGGTGCCGAGGGCGGTGGTGAGGGCGGCCTGGGCGGGGCCGGCTGCGGGGGTCAGGTCGCCGAGGGCGGTGATCTGGGCGGCGAGGACGCGCAGGTCGGCAGCGTTCGCGCGGGCCCAGGTGGTGACGGCCCGCTCCGCGGCGCGGCGGTCGCGCACGGACTTGACGCGCTCGGCGCCGGTGCCGGCCGCGCCGGTGGGGCCGGCTGCGGGCCGCAGTCGCAGGTAGCGGTTCTCGGCGGCCTGGCGGCTGGCGACGCCCATGGGCTGGGCGAGGTCGGCCCAGGTGGCGCCTGCTGCCCGGGCCGTCTCGACCAGGCCTGCTTCCCAGCCCGCGAGTTCGGTACGGAGCTCGCGCAGCAGGAGCAGGGCGGCCAGGGCCTGGTCGGGGCCGGTCTGCGGTGCGGGGCCGGGGCCCGTGGGGTCGGCGGCCGGGGTCTGGGCGGTGCGGACGGCGTCGTCTATGGCGGCCAGCGCGGCGGCCGCGGCGAGGAAGGACGCGGGCTCGGGCGGCGGGTTGCCGCCGGCCGGGGAGGGCTTGGGCTGCTCTGCCATGCGGTGTCACTCTCCTGGCGACTCGCCTTGTTGTCATCGGATGGATGACATGCTAGAACAGATTCAGGTGAAGCGCACTGGCACCTATCAGTCCGATGGAGGTGTTTCGCGATGCTGATGCGCACCGACCCGTTCCGCGAGCTGGACCGACTGACCCAGCAGTTCCTCAACACGACCGGCACGTGGTCCCGCCCCACCCCCATGCCGCTGGACGCGTACCGCACCGGCGACGAGTACGTGATCTGCTTCGACCTGCCCGGGGTGGACCCGGAGGCGATCGACATCGACGTCGAGCGGAACATGCTGACCGTCAAGGCCGAACGGCGCCCCCGCCGCGAGGGTGAGAACGTGAAGTGGGAACTGTCCGAGCGCCCGCTCGGCGTCTTCTCCCGCCAGGTCATGCTGTCCGACACGCTGGACCCCGAGGGGATCAGCGCCGACTACGAGAGCGGCGTGCTGACCCTGAAGATCCCGGTCGCGGAGAAGGCAAAGCCCCGCAAGATCGCGATCAACCGCAGCGGCGACCGCAAGCAGATCCAGGCCTGACCCCCGGACCGGGCTGTTCCGCGCGGCCACCCCCCTCCGCCGCGCGGAACAGCCCGCGTCCCGGACACCCCGTCCAGCCGTGACCGCGGCCGTGGCGCCGACGGGCGCCACCCGAACGGAGGGAGATGCGTGGTGACTCTTCGATGGGAGGCGTTCCTGGACCTGGTCCGGGAGCGCGGCGAATACGACACCCCCCAGGAGGCCGAGCGGGCGTCCCGCGTCGTCCTGGCGCTGCTCGGCGCCCATCTGGCCGGCCGGGTCCGCGCCGACCTCGCCGCCCACCTGCCCGAGGCCATGGCACTGATCCTGCTCAACCCGCTGCAGGCCGCGGAACCCCTCACCCCCGAGCGGTTCGTGCGCGCCACCGCCGCCTGGATCGAGGGCGCCACCGAAAGCACCGCCCTGTGGGACATCGGCGCTGTCCTCAGCACCGTGGCCGACGCCGCGGGCGACGACCTCACCCAGCGCGTCCTGCTCCAGCTTCCCCCCGGCTACGACCTCCTCTTCGGTCGCCCCCACCCGGGACAGCGGCCGTGACTCCCCCGACCGCCCGCGCCGCCTCCCCCGCACCACCTCCGGAAGCCACCGACATGACCGCATACCAACAGCTCGTGCAACGAGTCCGCGACCTGGGTCGCTACGACACCGACCGGGAAGCCGAACGCGTCCTCCGCGCCGTCCTGGCCGCACTCGGCGGCCAGCTCATCGGCGAGGAACGCTGCGACCTCGCCGCCGCCCTGCCCGAGCACGCCCGCAGGGCCTTCGCCGACCAGATCCCCCTCACCCAGCCGCTGGACGCGCACGCCTTCGTCGACACCGTCGCGACCGCCCTGGCCACCACCGCCGACGCCGCCCGCTGGCACACCACCTCGGTGCTCGCCGCGCTCACGGAACTCGTCGGCCAGCCCCTGACGGACCGCCTCCTCGCCCAGCTGCCGCACGGCCACGCGATCCTGTTCGGCCGCGCCGACCTCACCACCGCCGCCTGAGGCACCGGCCCGTCACCTGAGACACCGGCCCGTCACCCCCACCGGGGTGACGGGCCGCAACAGGTCCGACGGCAGCCGCCGAGCCCTGACGGGCGCAGCCCGGCGAGCGGACGGTCACTGGTCGGAGTAGCTGAGGTCTCCCACCGTCCAGCTGCTGATGTCCGCGATGGCGATGCGGTACATGCCCCCGGTGTGGGGCAGCCCGTAGCTGCCCTGCAGGATCCGGGCGACGTGCAGGTGCAGGTGGGTGGGCCGCGCGGCGGACGAGGCCGCACCTTCGCCGCCTGCGCCACCGTCGCCGGTGGCGGGCCTCGTGAAGAGGGCCGCGAATGGCTTCAAGTGGTCGGAGGCGGCAAGGACTTCGGACACCCGCTCATGCCACAGGCGCTCCGGCGCCAGCCGGCCGGTGATGACCGCCCCTGGGACGACCACGGTCAGGGGCATCTGGTTGCTGCTCTCGGACTCCACCATCGCGGCGATGTCGACGAGCAGCCCATCAGGGTTCGACATGAACCCGAGGATAGTGCCCGCCGGAACCCACCGGAACGGACACCCCCGAACGGACGGCCCCGGACCGGGCCGCACGACGCGTGACCGGAGCCCGACAGGTGCTCGACAGGTGCTCGACAGGCACCGGGGCCGGGGCGACGGGCGACCAGGGGCCACCCGCGCAAGGTCCCTCACCCGGACACGAAAACCTCTGCTGGCGAGAGTAGACATTGCCCGATGGCGTGTGTAGTGTTCCTGGTGTTGGAAGAGCAGGAAAGCAGGGCGGGCAGACATGAACTGCCCGGGCAGTACCGCAGTTCGCAACACCGACAGTGATGCAGGAGGCGTGCAGGTCGTCAGTACGCGGGGCCCCGGTCATGACAGGAGGGGTCCTGGCGGAACGCGGGTGACCTGCCGGGCGTCACGGACCCGGTCGTGCATGGGGTCCGGGGCGGCGGCGGTCGCGCACGCGCAGTACCAGCAGTACGCAGTACCAGCAGTAGGTAGTAACAGCAGTAGGCAGTACCAGCAGTAAGCGCAGTACAGCGGTAAACGGCAGTACCAGCAGTACGCACGATGCACATCAGAGGAGAAGGGAAGGGTTCACCCCGTCGGATCGCCCGCCACGGCACGCATTCCCGCCGGGCGGTCACCGCAGTAACCATCGTCATGGAACGTCATGGAAGAGGTGGTCCTCGGTCACGCATACGCGATCCCCGCGTCCTGCCCCTCCCCCGGGCAGTGCGGACGCCGCAGGCCGGCGCATCAGCCGGCAGCAGTAGTGCAGTAGATGGTGCAGTGAATCCTCATATCCCTGGGCCCCGGCGCAATTGCGCGCCGGGGCCCTCGACCCGTTTCCCGAGAAAGAAGGTGCTGGTGGAACAGACCACCCTCGCCACCAACCACGACACGGCGGACCACATGAGCGCAGAGAACAAGTTCGACGACGACGACTACCCGGCCTACACCATGGGCCGGGCCGCGGAGATCCTGGGCACGACGCCGGGTTTCCTCCGCAGCCTGGACGAGGCCAAACTCATCAGCCCGCAGCGGTCCGCAGGCGGCCACCGCCGCTACTCCCGCTACCAACTGCGCATCGCCGCCCGCGCCCGCGAGATCGTCGACCAGGGCACTCCCCTCGACGCCGCCTGCCGCATCATCATCCTCGAAGACCAACTCGAAGAGGCCCTGCGCATCAACGCCGAACTCCGCCAGGACCGCACGTAGCCGGACGAGGAGCTTGCCGTAGCAGCACAGGCCGTCCCGCTCCACCGGCGCTCGTCGACGTGGTGCCGGTGGGCCGGCCCGCGCGGACGGCGCCCGGGTGGCGGCTCAGCCGACCGTCTCGGCCACCGGCCCGGACGGGGGCCCGCTCTCGGCGGCCTCCGCACCGCCGTCGCCACCGCTGCTGCTGCCACTGGCACTGCCGCGCATCAGCAGCAGGGTGAGCGCTGCGGCCGCCACGACGGCGATGCCGCCCACGGTGAAGGTGGTGGAGGTGGCGGTGTTGAACGCCTCGCGGGCGGCCGCGACCAGCCCGCCGTCCCCCGTGGAGCCCGCGACAGCGAGCGCGCCGGTGATGTCGTGGCGCGCGGCGGCGGGGGCGCCGTCGGGCATCGCGCCGGTGTAGGTGCCGGAGAGCACGGTGCCGAGAACGGCGACGCCGAGCGCGGCTCCGGACTGCTGGATGGTGTCGTTGAGCGCGGAGCCGACGCCCGCGTGCTCGCCGGGGATGGCACCCATCAGCGCGTTGGCGGCGGCCGGCATCCCGAGGCCGGAGCCGACGCCCAGCACCAGCATGGCCAGGGCGACCTTGGTGAATCCGTCGCCGACGGAGAGTGTGGCCAGCAGCCCGAACCCGCCGGCGATGACCAGCATGCCGACGGCCGTCAGCACCCGCGCCGGGAGCTTCTTGCCGAGTGCGGCGCCGATCCCGTTGAAGACCAGCGAGGCGATGGCCAGCGGGATGAAGGCGAGGCCGGTGTCGGTGGGCGAGAACTCCAGGACGAACTGCAGGTACTGGGTGAGGACCAGCATCAGTCCGCCGGTGGCGAAGGTGAGCAGGACGAGCGAGAAGCTGGCGCCGGTGAACACCCGGTTGCGGAACAGCTTGAGCGGGACCATCGGCGAGTCGGTGCGGACCTGCCGGACGGCGAACCCGGCCAGCGCGGCCACGGCGACGGCGAGCGCGCCGAGCGTGCCCGGGCTGGTGAAGCCGTCGCGGGGCAGCACGATGATCGACCAGACCAGCGCCGTCATGCCGACCATCGACAGCACCATGCCCGGCAGGTCGGGTCGGCGCCACGGCCCCTTGGACTCCGGCATGAGCAGCACCGCGGCGAGGATGGCGACCGCCGCGACCGGCACGTTGAGCAGGAACACCGCGCCCCACCAGAAGTGCGCGATCAGTGCGCCGCCCAGCACCGGCCCGCCGACCAGGCCCACCATGGCGACCGCGGTCCACGCGGCGATCGCCTTCGGCCGCTCGTCGTCGTCGAAGACGGTGATCAGGATGGAGATCGTGCTCGGCATGACCAGCGCGCCGCCGACGCCCATCAGGACGCGTCCGGCGATCAGCTGGCCGGGGCTGTGGGCGACGGCCGCTACCAGCGAGGCGGCACCGAACAGGGCCAGTCCGACGATCATCACCTTCCGTCGCCCGAAGCGGTCGGAGAGGCTTCCCGAGGTGAGCAGGAGTCCGGCGAAGACCAGGATGTACGAGTCGATGATCCACTGGATGTCCTGCGCCCCGGCTCCGAGGTCCTCCGCGATCGGCGGGATGGACACCGTGAGCACCATGTTGTCGATCACCAGCACCAGGCTGCTGAGACAGAGCACGACCAGGATGAGCCAGCGTCGCGGATTGCGTTCCATCACGTTCCCCCTTCGAACTTCGAACTTCTCGGCCGTCGGACTCACCGACGCGAGTGGTGGCCCGCGCAGGCCTCGGCCGCGCGGAAGTCGGCGCGGCGCACTCCGCCCTCCGTCCCCACGGGAACAGCGTGCGCCGCTCCGAACACTGTACGGAGGCCGCACAGTGTTCGCAACGCCGTACACTGTGCGGAGCGACTTATGCTGAACCGACGACGCCTGACGGGACCGGACAGGACCGAACGGACCGAACGGGTGATCACGAACGATCACGAGTGATCACGAGCGATGAGGAGAGCCGATGGCGGCCACACCGGACGACGGAACGTCGGGCATCCCCACCCTGTGGACCCGCCCCCAACGACCCCGCCGGGACCAGCCCGCGCTCAGTCGCGAGCAGATCGTCACACAGGCCCTCGCCCTCCTGGACAGCGACGGCACCGAGGCGCTCAGCATGCGCAAGCTCGGCGCCCGCCTCAACGCAGGCGCCACCTCGCTCTACACCCACGTCGCCAACAAGGACGAACTGCTCGCACTCGTCGTCGACCAGGTCTTCGCCGAACTCCCGCTGCCGAGGACGGACGCCCCCCAAGGCGACCCGAAGGTGTGGCGGGCCGCCATCGAGGAGTGCGCCGAGGGCGTGCGCGCGGTCATCCTCCGCCACCCCTGGATGGTCTCGGTGCTCGGCGACGTCGGGATGGTCTACTTCGGCCCCAGCTGGATGCGGCTTTCCGAGGCCTTCCTCGCCCTCCTGGAGGAGTCCGGCCTCGACCTCGCCCAGGCCAACGAGGCGATGGGCGTCGTCATCGGCTACACCATCGGAACCGCCACCGTGGAGGCCGCCTGGCTGAGCGCCCTCGCCAAGCGCGGCCTGGGCGAACAGGAGTGGATGGACCAGCTCCTGCCAGCCGTCGCCGAGGCCACCAAGGACCACCCCCGACTGCACCGGCTGTACACCACCCAGGTGCAGCGGGAGATCGAGGCCGGCCGGGACTCCGCCTTCCTCAACGGCGTCCGGCTGATCCTCGACGGGATCGAGGCCTCGTGGGCAGCCAGGGCCGAAGGGGGAGGGCCTGACGGCCGGAAGGGGTGACGGCCGGAAGGAGTGACGCCCGGCAGGGGTGACGTCCTTGGCAGGGGTGACGCCCGGCAGGGTGATGTCCGGGCTTGAGGACGGCCTCGGCTCGGCTCACCGCCCGTTCAGCGCCTGCACCTCCGCGTACCCGGGCACCGGCCCGACCGGCTCACCCGCCGCGACGGCAGCCGCCGTGGCCACCGCAGCCGCCAGCGCCGAGCGGTACAGCAGCGAGCCGAGGCTGACCCGGGCCACCCCGAGCGCGGCCAGCTCGGCGAGGCCCGGACCGGTCGGCGTCCAGAGGATGTTGAGCGGGACGCCGACCGCACCGACCAGCCGTCCGATGGCCGCCGGCTCGGTCAGCCCCGGCGCGAACACGCCGTCTGCGCCCGCCTGCCGGTACGCGTCCAGGCGGCGAAGCGTCTCCGGTTCCGGGTCGTCCTGCCCGTGCCAGTAGGTGTCGGTACGGGCGTTCACGAACAGCTCCGGCACGGCCGCCTTCACCGCCGCGACCTTCGCCGCATGGACGGCGAGCGGCGCCAGCGTGCCGTCCGCCCGGCCGTCCTCCAGATTGATGCCGACCGCTCCTGCCCGAGCCAACTCGACGGCCAGCGCGGCCACTTCGTCCGGGTCGTCACTGAAACCGGATTCCGCGTCGACACTGAACAGGAAGCCGCCGCCTCCGAGTCGGCGCGCCAGCCGCACGGTCTCCGCACGAGTGGCGGCGGCGCCGTCGGGCAGCCCGGCGGCGGCTGCCACACCCAGGCTGGTGGTGCCGATCGCGGCGTGGCCGGCGGCGGCGAGGGCGGCAGCCGTGGCATGGTCCCAGGCGTTGGGGAGCAGCAGCGGGTGTCCGGGGCGGTGGTGCAGGGCGGCGAAGGGCGTCATGGCGTGGGCTCCGGGGCGGTCGGGTCTGCAGGGCGGTCGGGGTTACGGCGCAGTCAGGGTTGCGGGGCAGTCGGGGTTGCGGGGCGGTCGGAGTTACGGGGCAGTCGGGGTTGCGGGGCAGTCGGTCGGGGCTACGGGGGCTCGTGCGGGCTGCGAGATGGGCACGGACTGCGGGTTCACACCGCCTCCTCGCCCACGACCGCGGCCTCCACCGAGCTCAGATCCCCCACGGAGTCCGCGTAGTACCCGGATTCGGAGACATGACGGACGACCTGCCGGAAGCTCCAGCCCGTGCCCGGCGAGTCGTCCAGGCAGGCGTCCGGCAGCGCGGCCACCCGGCGGGCCCAGATCCCGGCGAGCCGGGTGAGGCGGCTGCGGGCCTCGTCCAGGTCGGCGACGGTGAACGGGGCGAGGTCGGCCGGGGTGGTGGCGTTGGAGGCGTGCCAGTGGTCGGGCTCGGTCGGCTCCCCGGCCAGTCTGGCCTCCAACTCGGCCAGGTGGTCGATGAGATGGTCCACCACGCGACGAACTGCCTTGTGCGGCGTATAGGTTCGCCCTTCGGCATTGACGATCGGGCGGCCGTCCCAGGCCGGCCAGGTGGCGGCCAGATCCAGCACGTGGTCGACCATCTCCGGTACCAGGGAGACGAGTTCGGCCTTGCTTCCGCCCTGGGCGGCCGGCGTCTCGGCGGCCACTGAGGCCACGTCCGCCGGGGCCACGTCCGCCGGGACCGCGTCCGCCGCGGACGCGTCCGCCGGAACCGCATCCCCCGAGGCCAGGTCCGCCGGGTCGGACGCACCGAGCAGGATCCCCTCGGCGATGACCAGGGCGTGCGAGCGCCCCGGGCAGACCCGGGGGGCAGCTCCGAAGGTGAGCGCCACGCCGTCCGGCGCCTCGGCCTGGGCGGCCGCGAGGTCGAGCACCAGGTGCGTCCCGGCCGGTACGGCGGTTCCGCCGACCTCGGTCGACCGGGCGGCGAGCCGGCGCATCACCCGTACCGGCGGGTCCTCCCGCAGCGCGGCGGCCAGTCCGCCCTCGT
Organism: Streptomyces sp. NRRL S-350; assembly: GCF_000719705.1. Lineage (GTDB taxonomy): Bacteria > Actinomycetota > Actinomycetes > Streptomycetales > Streptomycetaceae > Kitasatospora. Next base: position 8,973 of record NZ_JOHO01000004.1, read on the forward strand.
TGCGGCGCGCGGCCTCGACCAGGGCGGCGGTGGCGTCGCAGGCCTGGACGAGCAGGCCGATCCGGTTCGCGGCCGTCTCCTCGTCCGGGTCTCCCATGGCGGGCAGCAGCCGGGCCACCGCGGCGTCCGCTTCCGGATCGTCCGGCGAGTCCGCGAAGTACGCCCGGGCCACCGTTGCGACGTCCCGCGCCACTGCCTCCGGGTCGGCCAGGCCGAGCGCCTCCGCGAGCACCCGAACCACCCGCCGCCGCACGTCGGGGTCGAAGCCGGCTGCCGCGGCCACCCGCAGCGCGGACGGGTCCAGCCGCTCCAGGTCGGCCAGCACCAGGGCCCGACGGCGGGCATGCGGCTCGCCCGAGCTGAACCGGGCGACGGAGGCCCGTAGCCAGGCCACCCCGGCGGCCACGCCCGGGGTACCGGCCGGTGCACCGCCCGACACGCCGCCCAGCACGCTGCCCACCGCGACGGGCGGGACGGGCGGGACGGGCGCCGCGGGCAGCGGGACCAACGCCGGGTCGGCCAAGGCCGCCGTGACGTCGTCGTAGCGGGAGAAGGTCATTGTTCCGAAGCCGGATGCCACCGTGGGTTCGCTCATGCCGCCATCGTGGTCCCGGCTCGTTTCGGCCCCCGCCGAACTGTGCCGGGGCGACCATGGAGGCATGTCCCCGGAACCCCGCACCGACCCCGGCCCGGCCCGGCGCCCCGACCGCCACGGCCGGGCACTCGCCGCCTTCGCCGCCCTCCTCGCCGACCCGACCCGCGCCGCCTTCTGCGACGCGCTGCTCGACGGCCGCGCCTGGACGGCCGGCGAGCTGGCCCGGTACGCCCGCGTCGCGCCGTCCACCGCCAGCGAGCACCTGTCGCGGCTGGTCGCGGGCGGACTGCTGGCCGAGGAGCGGCAGGGCCGGCACCGGTACGTCCGGGTGGCCTCGCCCGCGGTGGCCACCCTGCTGGAGGACCTCACTTCCTTCGCCGAGTCCGGCGGCAGCGGCCCACCCGCGCCGCGCACCCTGGGCGAGGCCACCCGGCTGAGCGCGGAGGCCCGCGCCCGCACCTGCTACGACCACCTGGCCGGCCGCCTCGGGGTGGCCGTCTCGGACGCGCTGCTCGCCCGCGGCCTGGTCGCCGACGACACCGGGCCGGCCGTCACCGAACACGGCCGGGCATGGCTGGCCGACCAAGCGATCGAACTGCCGCCGCGCACGGGCCGCCGCGGCGGACGGCCGGTGGTGCGCAGCTGCCTGGACTGGACGGAGCGCCGCAACCACCTGGGCGGAGCGCTGGGCGCTGCGCTCTGCCGGACCGCCCTGGACCGCGCCTGGGTGGAGCGGATCGGCTCCGGCCGGGCCTTGCGCATCACCCCGGACGGCGGCCGGGCGCTGCGCGAACTCCTCGGCGTGGAAGTCCCCTGAGCCCCGCGCCCGACTGAGCCCCGCGCCCGCCGCCGGCGTCCGCCTTCACCCGGGTCGGCTTCCCCTGGTCGGCTTCACCCCATCGACTTCGCCCCGTCCAGCGCCTCCCGGATGATGTCGGCGTGCCCGGCGTGCTGCGCAGTCTCGGCGATCAGGTGCAGCAGCACCCGCCGGGCCGACCAGGCCGCACCCGGTTCGAACCACGGCGCCGACGGCAGCGGGTGGGCGACGTCGAGGTCGGGCAGGGTCCGGACCAGCTCGTCCGTGCCGCGCGCCACCCGCTCGTACTCGGCGAGCAGTCCTGCCAGGGTCTCGCCCTCCGCCATCCGGAACTGCGCCGCCCAGGCATCGGCACTCCCGGAACTGCCGGTGCCCCCGGAACTGCCGGTGCCCCCGGAACTGCCGGCGCCTCCGGAACCGCCGGCACCCCCGCCCCTGCTTCCGTCCCCGCCCCGCATCGCCTCCGCGCCCCCGGTGATGAACCGCACCCAGCGCGCCTCGACCGCCGCCACGTGCTTGACCAGCCCGCCCAGGCACAGCTCACTGACCGTGGTGCGTTCGGCCGCCTGGGCGTCGGTGAGATCGCGGACGGTGCGTCGCAGCAGGCTGCGGTGCTTGTCGAGCGTTTCGACGAGTTCCTCGCGCTCCCCCATCAGGCGTCCACCGTGTTCGGCTGCTCGCCTACGGTCCGTCCGAGGTCGATGATCCCGAAGGCCGCACCCTGCGGGTCGCCGACCGCCGCGAACCGGCCGAACGGGCTGTCCATGGGCCCGAAGTACACCCTGCCGCCGCGCGCCGTGAGCCGTTCGATCGCGGCGTCGGTGTCGTTCACGGCGAAGTAGACGCTGATGTAGGACGGCGCCTCGGGCGGCAGGACTCCGCTGTCCGCCCCCATCCGGCCCAGCACCGGCCGGTCGCCGACCTGGAACATCCGGTAGTCGAACTCCTCGGAGTCCATCTTCCGCACGCCGTATGGGAAGACGGCCGGGAAGAAGGCGTCCGCCTTCGCCGGCTCACGGGTGACCAGTTCGGCCCAGCTGTACGCGCCGGGCTCGCCCTGCTTCTCGAAGCCCTCGTGGCGCCCGGCCTGCCAGACGCCGAACACGACACCGCCCGGGTCCTTGGCGATCACCATCGTGCCGAAGTCGCCGACCTGCATCGGCCCCATGACCACCTCGCCGCCGTGCGCGCGGATCCGCGCGGCCGTGGCACCGGCGTCCGGCGAGGCGAGGTAGAGGCACCAGGCGGACTGCGACTGGTCGCCGGGCATCGGCGGCACGACCGCGGCGACGGCCTTGCCGTCCGAGTACGCCTGCGTGTAGTTGCCGAACTCCGACGAGCTCTCGCCGAAGGTCCAGCCCAGTACGTCGCCGTAGAAGGCCTTCGCGCCCTCCACGTCGGTGAACATCGCGTCGGCCCAACAGGGTGTGCCCTCAGGTAGCGCAGCCATTTGTCCCTGCCCTCGTGTGTGGCTGGAGCGCGCGCCGGGGGGCACACGCCGACCCCCGATTCGCCAGCCTAGCCACGCCGCGGCGCACCCGCGCGGGATGGCCCGCACGGGTGCGCCGGGAGGTCACCCACCCCTGGGCCCGCTCAGTGCTTCGGCACCGCCCCGCTGCGCGGTGGTCGCAGCGCGGTCGTGCCGAGGCCGGTCGGCCCGAGCGGCACCGCGCCGGTCAGGACGGCGGCCGAGGGCTCCGGGGCCCTTCCGGCTCCCGGTGCGGGGAGCGGCGACAGTGGCGACAGCGGTGGCACCGGCGCGGTCGGGACCACGGGCACGGCCGGAACCACGGGCGCCGACGCCTCGACGGAACCTCCCGACGGCGCCCGGCCGGGACTCCCCGAACCCGCCCGCCGGGCCGCCGTCGCCGCCACCATGTCCCGCTCGGCGCCGAAGTGCCGCCGCAGGTCCGCCTCGCCGTAGCGACGGCAGTCCTCGTGCCAGCGCAGGATGCCCGCGAGCCAGTTCTGCAGCTCCTTGACGTAGCCGTCGAGCATCTCGCGGGCCGCCGCATCCAGCCCGAAGTCCTCGTACATGACCGGGAGTTCCTTCTGCGCGACGTGCTGGAACTGGCCCAGCCGCGAGTGCATCAGGTCGTCGACGATCCGGACGGCCGCCGGGTAGTCGCAGTTGAAGAAGTTCTGCACCACCAGGACGACGTTGTGCAGTTCGCCCTCGTACTCGATCTCCTTCTGGTACGAGAAGAGGTCGTTCATCATGGTCGCGTAGTCCATGGCGGAGTGCTCCAGCGCGCGGATCGAGCCGTGCCGGTAGACGTCCGGCGGCACCGTCTGCCCGTGTCCGAGGCGGCAGAGGCTCGCGGTGAGGTCCGAGCCGAAGGTGGCGCGGCGCATCTCCAGGTAGTCCACCGGGTCCGGGATCCGGTGCTGGATCTGGTTGGCGATCTCCCAGACCCAGCTCGCCGTCATGTCTTCGACCGTCCTGCGGAACGCGGCCCTGGCTTCGGCGGTCATCGGGCCCGCGGTGCGCTCCCAGATGTCGGCGAGGCCGCGCTCCAGCGCGTTGGCCGGCTCGGGCACGGGGCTGCCGTCCACCGGCATGAACAGCGTCAGCCGCTCGTTGGCGAGCTTGGCGCCGGTCAGGTCTCGGGTCCGGCCGAAGGCCACCGGGTAGTAGTCGTCCGCCCAGGTGCCCCACGCCAACCAGGCCGAGTCGATGTCGAGTTGGTCGGCGGTGGCGTCGGGGTGGATGCCGGCCGCGCAGAGCGCGAGGTCGTAGTCGCGCATCGCCTCGGCGTCCCAGATGCCGGAGCCGGGGACGGCCGGGTCCGCGTCCAGCAGGCCCATCCGCTCGGCCCACTCGACGACCCGCTGCCGGGCGCCGTCCAGGTGCGGGCTCAGCGTCAGGGCGAACGGCAGCTTGAACTCGGGCAGTCGGGACGGGCCGACGGCCCGGAACGGCACGTGGCCGTGCGAGCGCGCCCGGCGCACGGCCGGCCCGGCTCCGGCCGCCGCCGCTCCCGCCTCCGGATCCACCACCGGCTTCGCCCCCACCCCGGCTCCTGCCGCCCCGGCTCCCCTCGCCCCGCTGCGCAGGATGTCCAGGGCGGAGGTGCCGATGCCGCCGATCGCGTACTGGTCCCACCAGTTGCCGGAGCCCGGCACCCCGGGCAGACCCGGAAGACCCGGCATCGCACCGCCCGAGCCCGGCGCCACGCCCCCCGCCGAACCCGCCGCCGCCCCACCGCCGTTCATGTACCGGCTGGAGCGCATGTGCCACTCGTGACCGCCGGACTGCCAGTCCTGCAGGCCCTTGACGTACGCCATGACCTTCGCCCGGCCCTCCGGTCCGAGCCCGGTCTCCGCGAACAGCACCGGCAGTTCGGTGAACACGGTGTTCTCGAACTGCTGGAGCCGCGAGGTGAGCAGGTCGTTCACGGCCTCGGCCGCCTCCTGGGTGGTGCACTCCAGGAAGCGCTCCAACACCAGGATGCCGTTGCTCAGTTCGCCCTCGTCCTCGACCTCCCGCTGGTACGAGAAGATGTCGTTGCGCAGGTGCACGCCGTCGGAGAAGGCGTCCATCAGCACCCGCAGCGCCCGCGCGCCCGACACCTCCGTCGGCACCTCGGCGCCGGCCGCGTACTCGACCAGCTGCGCGGACCACGGCGCACCGCCGACCTTGCGGCGCATCTCGATGTACTCGACCGGGTTCGCCACCCGGCCGGCGTCGATGTTGGCGAGCTCCCAGAGCGACTCGTCGAGCAGGTTGCGGGTGCTCTCGGCGAACCGGATCCGCCAGTCCTCCCCCATCGCCGGCACGGTGCGCCGCCACAGGTCGGCCAGGCCGGCCTCGACCGGGTTCGCCGGCTCGGGCACCGGCGCGGCCGGGTCGGCCGGCATGAACAGCGGCAGCCGGTCGAGGTGCGCCTTGCCCGCCTCGCGGTCGTTGGTGCGCTTGTACATGTCGAGGAAGTGGTCGTCGAAGAAGAAGACCCAGACGTACCAGTCGGTGACCAGCGACAGCACCTCGGCGGAGGCGTCGGGGTGCGTGTAGGCGCAGAGGAGTCCGTAGTCGTGGGCTTCCAGGTCGGCCTGATCCCAGATCCCGGAGCCCTCCAACATGCCCATCTCCCGGGCCCAGCCCGTGGAATGGGCCCGAGCTTCGTCCAGGTGGGGGTTGAGGCGTGCCGGATGCGGCACGTAGAAGGACGGCAGTTCGAACGGCTGGGTCACGGCGGGCGAGCCTTTCTGGACGCGTCAGTTGGACCAAGAATGACCCGCGTCCCGGGCGCCACACCGGCACACCAAAACAGTCATATGAGATGACCCATCCGCTCGAACCCCCACTCGAACCCCCGCTCGAGCCGCGGACCGAACCGCAGAGCGAACCGCCACCCGAGCAACCGCCCAGCCCCGGATCGTACGTACGACCCCACCCCACCACCGGCCCCCTCCCGCAAAGCCACCCACCCAGCCGAGCGCACTCCCACCACCACACGCCCCCGCCCCACCGCGCACCACCCGTGCGCTAGGCGTCCACGTTCCTCCACCCGAGCGCCCTACTCCTCGCTTCCGTGCCCGGATCCCGGCGACATCCCGTTCGCGGGAGACCCGTTCACCGATCCGTCGAACTTCGTGAAGCGCGCACCTGTCCCACCAGCGGCGCGATCCTTCGCAGGGCCCGGCCGGCCCGAAACGGCACTGTCCTCGCCCAGCAGTCCCTCCCTGATCAGCCGGGCGTGTTCCGGCCGTCCAGCCGCGTTGATGAATTCCGCCAACCTCCTTGTGCAGACGTTTCGTTCATCGGAATGCTCCGGCAAGCCGACGTCATCCAGCAGCTGGTTCAACGGTCCGATCACCGGAGTCCCCCCAGCCGGCCCTGACGGTCCGAGCGGGCCTGCCAGGCCCGCCGTCGGCCCGTCATCGTCCTCGTCGTCATCCCGGAACGAGCCGGCCCCCGGCCCCAGGTGCTCGTACAGGTCGCTCAGGGCTTCGTCGTTGGCCGCCGCCGAGAGCTGTGCGAGCGGGCCGATCATGTCGACCGCCTCCTTGACCTGCTCGTCATGGCGTGCCAGCCACCACACCACCGCGCTGCCTGGCGACTTCAAGACGTCGTCACCGAGATAGGCCCGCTTGCTCTGCTCGTAACGCCGCTCGTGCTCCCACACCTCCTCGGTCTTGCGCACCTCGGACAGCTTCCCCAATCGACTTCGGTCGTCCTCCGACAGCCTGAGCTCGACGCGGCCGCCCATGGCCTCCACCAGCCCCGACCGGTCCTGGCTCTGGGTACCGAGCAGGCCGTTCAACCGGTGCTGCACCAATTCGAGCCGCCCGGGAACTTCGTGTTCGGTCAACGCCTTGGCACGCTCCAAGACCGTCTCGACCGCCAGACTGGCCGGGTCCGCGTGCACGAGCCCGGTCGTGTTCAGGATCGGGCGCCACCACACCGTCGCCGAGAAATAGAAGTCGTAGTCCGGCACCCGGCTCGGCAGCGCCACTGAGACCACCCGAGTCTTCTCCCACGGTGGCTCATCCGAATCCGGCCTCGGAGCTCTGGCCGATGCCAGCAGAAGGGCCAGCAACACGGCCATCGCCGCGGGCACCGCCCACAACCAGACCGGCCATCTGGCCGACATCCCGAGCACCACGGTCGCCGACCCCGCAGCCATGGCCAACCCGACCATCGGTACTTTCCCCATGCCGTTCACAGCCCTCTCCCCCAGGTCACGCCGACGAGCGGTTCGATCCCCTGCGCGCGATCGATTTCCCGGCAGAAGCGCGCCAGGACCTCCGCCCGGCTCGCCTCAGCAGGGGAGTCATCGGCCTCATTCGCCCAGCCATGCGCCAGCCGGTAATAGCGGTTGAGCACATCGACACGCCCGTCGGCGGCATCGGTGAGTACCCTCATTAGCCGTCCGCCCCCGTCCGGCGCCCGCCGCGCAGCCGAAAGCCAGGTCCGGATCCCGGACTCCCACGCCTCGGCCGGCGAGACCGCCAGTACCCCTCGCCAGCCCCGCACGACCTCCGCACGCGGCACCCAACCCGGCAGCGGGTCGACCAGTTCCAGGAAGATGCCGGCATCAGGTCGCATCGGCACTCTTCTCTCCAAGCCTTCGCACAGGCGGTCGAGCAGCTTCAGATAGAGGCGCTTGTCCCTGCCGACCAGTTCGAACAGGGCCTCCCGGCCGTACCGCGGACCGTCCTGGGCCTCCCGCCGCGTGAGGTGGTGCAGGCGAACGAGCGCCTGGCCCGGGTGGCGGGTAGCCATCACGTCAGCGCAGATCCGTGCGAGACCCCGTACGAGGTTGGCGTGCAGTTGCTGCCCCACCACCCATTCGTAGATCTTCGATCGGAAGGCCGAGTCGCCGGTCTCGCTCGTGAGTCCCCGTTCCAGCACCAACATGGCCTCCGGCAGAAGCTTGGTCTCTGCCGCCCAGGACTCCACCAGGCCCGTCAGTACGTCCAGGTCACCGCTCTTCAAAGCCGATTCGGTCAATCGGACGATCAGCCGCTGCCGATCCGGCGTGTCCAGCCATGCCGTTTCCCTGGCCGCGTCCTCGAGCCAGTCTCCGAACCCGCCCCGCAGGTCTGGGTAGTACAACCAGAAATGAGTACGGACAGCCTCCGCGTAGGCCAGCCCCGTGAAACGGATCCGTCCTTCCGAGACCTCCACGCGCAGGTCGTGCAGCCGTTGGGTCAGATCCGCACGATCGAGGCGGGGCCGTTCGTCCTCGGGGTGGCCGAGCTTCCTCAGCAGCCGATCGGAGAGCCGGAAGACAGCATCCGCTGGAGCCCCCTCCAGCATCGCCGCCGTGAACAGCAGCGCCCGCTGGCGCCCATCGGCGAGTTCGGCGACCTGCTGGGCCACCTCGTTGCCACGATCGCGAAGCGCTGCGACAGCCTTGGCGGCCCATTCGTCGAGGTCACCGCCCGCGGAACGCGCTTCGGTTAGCAACTCGTGCAGCCGCTGCAGCTCACGCATGGACGAGGTGTTCACAACCTCACCGAGGGCCGACCGGTACAGGTCCGCAGAAGTCACTGCGACACCGGCGTTACGGAGATGCCTCACCAGCACGTGCGCGCCATTGGGTCGGCCGATCCGCACCAGCAACTGCCGAAGGTCCGAATGCAGGAGAGACTCGCGATCTTGGTGCAGGACCACCGCCAGCCGGCCACCGACACGCTCCACCTTGTGCCAGTACGAGCTCACCAGGCCCTGGGCGTCCGGAAACCGCGCCTCGGATATGACTGACAGATCGATAAGAACTCGTTCACCCGGAGCCAACGGGATCGGATCGCCCTGGTGATCATCCAACGCGACCTCACGGAAAGGGTCATGAGCCTCTCCGGTGCCGTGCAGCAAAACGACGGCTGCCGTGCGCCGCCCGCTACCGTCCGCTCCGGAAATCAGCACAGCCGTGCCGGGGTCTTCCAGCCTGTTGACCGCTTCCCCGTATCCACGTGGCGGAACGAAGCGCTGGGTCAGCCAGCGCCGGCGCTCAGCCGCCACCCGCAGGGGATCCGCCCCACCGCGAACCAGTCGCTCCGACGCGAAGTAGTAGTAGGAGTAGTTGTTCTGGCTTCCACTACCCGTGTGCGTCGGCCCCTGAGTGTCACCGATCCACGTGGCATTCCCGACGTCGCTCACCGCCGTCCCTCGTGGTCACCCCGGCCGCGGAAGTCGTTGTTGACCGTGCCCCGTTCGACGTAGTTGTTGCCGTTTCCATGGAACTCGACACCGCCCGTGCGGGTGGTGATGTCCTGTGTGCCGCTCCCGGTGTGGATCGGTCCACTCGCATTGTTGATGAACGTCCCCACGTCGCCGCCCACGTTGCCGATGCCACCGCTCTGGTCATGCCGGTAGTCCCGAGCCTGAACCAGGCTTCCGTCCACGCTGCCGGTCTCGGTGTGGGCTTCCCTCGCCCGCTGCTCCTTGGCGGTCCGCTGCTCAGCCTCGGCGAGCTGGGGGACCGCCTCGGCCAGGTCGTCCCCGAGGCGCTTGAGGTTGGACTCCGCGTCACGGATGTCGAACCGGCGGTACTGGCAGTCCGCCAACTCAGCGATCTCGGGGGGAAGATCGTGCCGATCGAGCCGTGTCATGCGGCCGACGAGCACCGGGACGACCAGGGCTCCGGTCTCGAAGGCCTCGGCGATCTCCCTCCGGGTCCAATCCTCCGGGTCATCGAGCGCACGTCGTCCGTCCGAAGTTTGGGCGTCGGCCCAGCGCGGACCGATGACGGCGACGAGCACGCTGCTACGCCGGACGGCGGTCAGGAGCTCCTGGGGAAATGGCCGGCCGATCGGGATGGACTTGCTGGCTCGGAAGACCCGGTCGGTGCCGAAGCGCCGGGAGAGCTCCCGCTCGATCAGGGTGGCTGTCGTTCCTTCATCGCTGGTGCGGTAGTTGATGAAGATCTCGGGCATGACGAAGTCACCTCTCCGGTGCGTGAGGGGGGTGGATGGCAGCCGGGGACGGGCCGCGGGTCGGATCGGTCTACGGGTGCAGTGCGCGGGCGAGCAGAGGCTGGATGTCCTGCGCGAATCGGCCGCCAGGGAACCGGTTCAGCTCGCGGGCGAGCCGCCGGACGTCGGAGCGAATCGTGGCCGACCTCAGCGACGGGACCAGCGGCAGGAGTTCTGCGGCGAGTTCGCAGGCATGTTCGGGCTCGCCTGCTGCCGCATGTGCCAGGGCCCGCCTGAGGCCGTACCGGGCGCGGCTGCGAACGGCCTGCGAGGGGATTCGCAGGCACTCGCTGTCGAGTACCTCGGCGGCCTGGCCGGGGCGACCGAGGTCGTACAAGCACCATCCGGTGACCATGGCTGCCGGGTCGGTCAGATTGGTGGTTCCAAAGACAGGGGTACCGCTGTCGGCTTCGGCGTCGGCCCTGGCCAGCAGCCCTCGGGCACGGTCGAGGCCGCGCAGGCAGGCGGCGTGGTCGCCGGCGAGTGCATGGCCCTGTGCTTCCCGCTGTGCCGCAAGGCCTCGGATCCGCGGTGGCAGCGAATCTTTCTGGGCCGGTTCGACCAGTTGTACGGTCTGGGTAGCGTCGCCCGCATAGAAGGCAATCAGTGCGCGTCTGACCAGCGCGTACGAAGCCAGGTCGCGGTCACCGCCGGCCTGCGCGAGTTCGACGGCGCGGGCGGTCCACCACAGGGCGGACGGGTTGTCGTCGGCTTCCTGGGCCATCCAGCCCGCGTACTCGGCGTACCGGGCGGCCAACCCGAGCAGCCGGTCGCGGTTCGCTCCAGCGGCTTGGAGGGCGAGCTCGCGAAGTGTGTGGGTCTGGACCGTGAGCAGCGGAAGCAGCGTGCCGGGATCACTGACCTGGCCGAGCTGTCTCATCTGGTCGAACTGGGCTCGGAAGATCTCGACCGGGGCGGATTCCGCGACAGCTACCGCCGGGGTGACCGGCGGCAGCGCAGCGGCGAGGCCTCCGCCGAGCAGGGTGGTGGCCCCGGCGGCGAGCAATTGCCTCCGGCCCATGGCTGGAGACCAACGGACACCCCCACGGTCGACCCGGAGCAAGGGGTCCCCGTCGCCCTGGGTGCCGCTCTCCGCAAAGTCGGGGGATCCGAGCGGATCGCAAGCATCATGGCTCGGCAGGAGCCGCTCCAGCTCACCGTCGGCGGCGAGCTGGACGTCACAGCGACGGGCGAACTCGGGCGGCGGCTGCTTGTGCCCGCGCTCGATCTTGCTCAGGTGGCCCTTGCTGTAGCTGAGCAGCTCGGCCAGCCGAGTGAGAGTCAGCCCGGCGGCAATCCGGCGTCTGCGAAGCTCCGGACCGAACTCGCCGGATGGCGCTCTGGACATGCTCATGCCACCCCTCTTTCTCTGATCACCCAGCGCCTGCTGCATCGTGGGCCGAAAGCGGTCACCCCTCGCTTCCGCCTGGAATCTTGGCATGCGATCGAGCCGGTCAAACGGGGTTCTGCAGGTTTCCCGTTTCCTCTTTGCTTCTCGAATGGCCATGCGAACAAAACGAGTTGGAGATAAGTCAACCCATTGGACCGACACGCCCAAGCGCCGGTCGGACCCGAGACCCGCTCCACTTCGCGATCAGGGCAGTGCTCCACCCTCCGCCGCGCCGGCCGGCCGGCGACACCACGGGCGCAGACAAACGGTGGACCACGCCGACCGCAGCGGCGTAGTCGATAGCCGCGGTGGTGCAGCGCTCGCGACACCAAAGACTCCGGAGAGACTTCGCGGACGGCGCCGACTTCCGATTCGCCGCCGTGAAGTGCGGCCCGTTCGGAGGCCGTTCGGCTCGACACGCCGTCGACCGGGCGCCCGGGGCGGGTGCGCTGGGCGCGGGCAAAAAATATCCCGCGTCACCCTTTCGAGGCCCCAACAACCGCTCCGCCAACGAACAAACCAGGTGCGGCAAGGCCTGGAACACCAAGAGTTCCCCCGGTACGGGCGTGTTGACCACCTCCGCCCACGTCACGTCCACCAGACTGGGCGCCGACCCGACGTCAACTCCGAGGAGGGCAAGCCCATGAACGCCACCGTTCGGCTCGCACAGCAGCCCGAGGCCGACGAACTGCTCGGACGGAGTGCGCTCGCCGCACTCGTCGGCATGTTGCTCGATCAACAGGTCCCGATGGAGTGGGCGTTCACCGGTCCGCTGACCATCGCGCAGCGCCTCGACCGGGACGACCTGGACGCCCACGAGATCGCCACCTACAACCCGGAGGAGTTCGTCGCGCTCCTGTCCGCGAAGCCCGCCGTCCACCGCTACCCCGCCGCGATGGCCAAACGGGTGCAGCAGCTCTGCCAGTTCCTCGTCGCGCAGTACGACGGCGACGCCGCCGCGCTGTGGAAGAACGTCCGCACCGGCAAGGAACTGCTGAGCCGCCTCAACGCCCTGCCCGGCTTCGGCAAGCAGAAGTCGCAGATCTTCCTCGCCCTGCTCGGCAAGCAGTACGGCGTACGGCCGGAGGGCTGGCGCGAGGCGGCCGGCGTGTACGGCGAGGAGGGCGCGCACCGCTCGGTCGCCGACATCACCGGGCCGGAATCCCTCGTCCTGGTGCGGGAGTTCAAGCAGGAGATGAAGCGCGCCGCGAAGGAGGCCAAGGCCGCCGCCAAGCCGCGCACGACCAGTCGTGCGACGGCCGCGACGGCCGCGCCGGCTCCGACCGGCGTCCGCTGAGAACCGGTTGCCGCGGTCCGTCCCACCGGGCGACGCTCCCGGTATGACCGCAGCCGGCCCGACCTCGCCGAGCGGGTCCGCCCTCTTCGCCCCCGACGGGCGGCTGATCGCCGTCCCCCGCAAGGCAGCCCGCCGGGAGCAGCTCCTGGCCCACCTCGCCGACACCCTCTTCGAACCCGGTCGCGGCTGCACCGAAGCCGAGGTCAACGCCGCCCTGCACACGGTGCACGACGACGCCCCCGCCCTGCGCCGCTCCCTGGTCGAGGCCGGCCACCTCGCCCGCCCCATGGACGGCAGCAGCTACCGGCTGGCCTCCGAGCGCCGGTAGGCGTACCGCCCGCGGATCCGTCGGACGAAGTACCGCCCGTGGCTCTCCGCCGCCAACAGCTCCCGGTGCACCCGGGCCGGTACGCCCGCGTAGACGTACACCTGGCCGCTGGTGAACTCCAGCTCCAGCAGCCGCGCCGGCGGGTCGTAGCCGACCGAGCGCAGCACCGAGGAGTCCACCGCCGTACGGTCCATCGCCTCCAGTGTGCGCCGGAGGCCCCGGTCGCGCAGTGCGACCGGGGCCCCGTGCGGAGCGCCTTCCGTCAGAGCAGGGCGGTCTCCCGTTCGTCGGCGGGCTTCTCGGCGAGCTCCCCGGCGGGCTTCTCGGCGGGCTTCTCTGCGGCCTTCTCGGCGAGTTCCCCGGCAAGCTCCTCGACGGGCTCCTCCGCAGCACCGGCCGCCGCCCCCGCACCGACCGCCGTGCGCCGCCGCGGCAGTGCGAACATCAGCAGGAACACCGCCAGCAGCACCCCCGCGACCCACCACATCGCGTGCACGAAGGCCCCGCCGAACGCCGTCCCGACCGCCTCCGGCGCGACCACGTCGTCCATCGCCCCGAAGAAGGCCACCGAGACCAGCCCGAGTCCGAGCGCGTTCCCCACCTGCTGCACGGTGTTGATCAGTCCGGAAGCCGAACCGGCGTGCTCTCGCGGCACCTCCGCCAGCACCGCGTCCGTGATCGGTGCGACGATCAGCCCCATCCCGAGGCCCATGACCACCAGCGGCAGCGCCATCTGCCAGGGTGCGATCGCCGTCCCGTACCGGTGCGCCTCGCCGATGTAGGTGAGCACGCCCGCCGCCATCACCAGCGCGCCGGCCTGCAGCACCTTCCGTCCGAACCGCGGCACGAGCTTCTGCACCGACAGTCCGGCCGCCGTGGAGACCGCGATCGAGAACGGGATGCCGGTCGCGCCGGCCTTGAGCGGGCTCCAGCCCAGTCCGACCTGCATGTAGAGCGTCCAGACCAGGAAGAAGATGCCGAGCGCCACGCCGAAGGCGAGTTGCACGCAGATCCCGGCGGCGAAGGACTTCACCCGGAACAGCGCCAGTTCCACCAGGGGCGAGCCGTCCCGCCGCGTCTTGGCCTTCTCGTACGCCACGAACAGCGCGAACACGGGCAGGCTGCCGGCCATCGACAGGTACCCCCAGAGCGGCCAGCCGGCCTCCCGTCCGTGCGTCAGCGGGTAGATGAGCATCAGCAGGCCGACGCTGGCCAGCGCCACCCCGACCAGGTCGAGCTTGAGCGCCTGGTCGGCCTTCGACTCGTCGATGAAGCTGCGCCCGAGCAGCAGACCGGCGATGCCGACCGGCAGGTTGATCAGGAAGATCGGCCGCCAGGCCAGGCCGAACAGGTCCCACTCGGTGAGCAGCGCACCGATCATCGGACCGGAGACGGCGCCCAGTCCGACCACCGCACCGAACATGCCGAACACCTTGCCGCGTTCCTCCGCCGGGAAGGTCGCGTGGATGATCGACAGCACCTGCGGCACCATCAGCGCCGCCGTTCCGCCCTGCAGCAGTCGCGTCGCGACCAGCATCTCCGGCCCGGAGGCCAGCCCGCAGAGCGCGGAGGCCGCCGTGAAGCCGCTGATCCCGATCAGGAACAGCCGCTTGCGGCCGTAGATGTCGCCCAGCCGCCCGCCGGTGATCAGGCCGATCGCGAAGGCGAGGGCGTAGCCGCCGGTGACCCACTGCACGGCGCTGAACGAGGCGCCGGTGTCCGCCTGGATGCTGGGGATGGCGATGTTGACGATGGTGACGTCCACCAGGTCCATGAAGGAGGCCACCATCACGATCGCCAGGGCGATCCACCTCCGCCGGTCGGCCGCTGCCGCGCTCATTCCGTGCTCCTCGCTCTTCTCCGCCTTCTCCACGTCCACGACGGTACCGACCATGTAGGTCAGGTCCTGTCCCACTTCGTCGGGCATGCTGGACGGCATGAGCGACACCCCGGCCCGGCTGCTGAACCTGCTGTCCCTGCTCCAGACCCCGCGCGAGTGGCCCGGCAGCGAGCTCGCCGAGCGGCTCGGCGTCAGCCCCCGCACGATCCGGCGCGACATCGACCGGCTGCGCGACCTCGGCTACCCGGTGCAGGCCAGCATGGGCGCCGTCGGCGGCTACCGGCTGGTCGCGGGCACCGCGATGCCGCCGCTGCTGCTGGACGACGAGGAGGCGGTGGCCATCGCGGTCGGGCTGCGGGCGGGCGCCGGACACGCGGTGGTCGGCATCGAGGAGGCCTCGGTACGGGCCCTCGGGAAACTGCTGCAGGTGCTGCCGAGCCGGCTGCGGCACCGGGTCGGGATGCTCAACTCCGCCACCGTGCCCCTGCTCACCGGGGACGGCCCGACCGTCGACCCGGAGGACCTGACCGTACTGGCCGGCGCCGTCACCAACCGGGAGCGGCTGCGCTTCGCCTACCGCGCCTACGACGGCACCGCCACCAAGCGGCTGATCGAGCCCGAGCGGCTGGTCTCGGTCGGCCGCCGCTGGTACCTGGTCGGCTACGACCTGGACCGCGACGACTGGCGCCTGTTCCGGGTCGACCGGCTCAGCGAGCCCTTCGCCACCGGCGCCCGCTTCACCCCGCGCCCGCTCCCCGCCGAGGACGCCGCCGCGTACGTGGCGGGCAAGCTGCGCCGCCCGTCGCCGAGCGGCACCGTGGTCGCCACCGTGCACGCCCCGGCCGAGCTGGTGCGGCAGCGCTTCAAACCGGCCGACTCCGAGATCGAGCCGGTCGACGACCACAGCTGCCGGCTCCGTTCCCGCTCCGACTCGCTGGAGTGGACGGCGATGCGGCTGCTGTCGCTGGACTGCGCCTTCGAGGTGCACGAGCCGCCGGCCCTGCGCGAGCACCTGCGCGGACTCGCCGCCCGCGCCCACCACGCGGCCGGCCGGGAGCCCGACCGGGGGGACTGACCAGGGAAACCGACCAGGGGGCCCACCGGGAGGCGGCAGGGAAACGGAAGGGCCGACCGGAAGGAAACCGGGAGGCAGCCGGAGGGGCCGGGCCCGGCGGGCGCCCGCCACTACTCCTCGGGCAGCCGCCGGACTTCGACCGGACACCCGGGTACCGCCGGCGCTCGGACCGCGTAGTCCGTGCTCGGACCCCGTACGCGGCGCTCAGACCCCGTAATCGACCCTCAGACCCCGTACTCGGCGGTCAGCAGCGCGCGCCCGAGGGTGTGGAAGGTGAGGTGGAAGCCCACCTGCGCCGGCGGGAGGTCGGGGGCGACGTCCAGCTTCTCCACGTCCAGGGCGTGTACGGCGAAGACGTAGCGGTGCGGGGCGCCGGGCGGCGGGGCGGCGCCGTCGTACCGGTTGTTCGGGAAGTCGTTGCGGCCGTGGAAGGAGGCCACGCCCGGCAGGCTGTCGTCCGAGGAGCCGGCGCCGCGCGGCAGCCCGTCGGTGTCGGCGGGCAGGTCGAGGGCGAGCCAGTGCCACCAGCCGGAGCCGGTGGGCGCGTCCGGGTCGTAGCAGGTGACGGCGATGCTCCGGGTGCCCTCCGGCAGGCCCGACCAGGCCAGCTGCGGCGAGAGGTTGCCGCCGGCGTGGATGAACTCCTCGCCCAGCGTGGCGCCTTCGGTGATGTCCTGGCTGCTCAGTTCGAAGGACGGCACCTGCGGCAGGAAGTCGTACGGAAGCGGCGGACGGGCACTCATGGGTGGTCACCTCTCACGCTCGGATTGTCACGAGTCACTGTAACGGGGTGCACGTCCGATCCGGCCGCCCCTACAGTCGGGGTCATGGCCTCGAACGACCCCAGCCGCGCGGCGAGCACGCTCGACCCCGCACAGATGATCGCCGACGCACGCCGGGCTCTCTTCACCATGGTCGGTGTGCTGGCCGCGATCTGGCTGATCCAGCTGGTGAACTGGATGGACGACTACGACCTCGGCCGCCGGTTCGGTGTCGTCCCGCAGGATCCGGGCCGCCTGCCGAACGTCGTCACGGCGCCCTTCCTGCACTGGAACTGGGCTCACCTGGAAGCCAATTCGGGCCCGCTGTTCGTCTTCGGCTTCCTGGCGGCCTACCGCGGCGTGAAGAAGTTCCTCGGCCTGACCCTGCTGGTCGCGCTGACCAGCGAGCTGACCTCCTGGGTCTTCGACAACCCGAACTCGGTCGGCGCCGGGGCCAGCGGCGTGGTGTTCGGCTACTTCGGCTACGTGGTGCTGCGCGGGGTCTTCGACCGCAACCTGGTCGACACCCTGATCGGCGTCGTCCTCGGCGCCTCCTTCGCCTACATGGTCACCAGCGCCCTGCCCGGCGTAGCCCCCGGCATCAGCTGGTCCGCCCACCTCGGCGGCCTGGTCGGCGGCCTGGCCGGGGCGTGGATCTTCCGCGACCGCGCCTCGCGCGCCGCGGCCGCGCGGCCCGCAGGCACGAAGGCCACCACCACGAAGGCCGCCACCACGAGGGGCATGGCCGACAAGGGCGTGGCCGACAAGTCCGGCGCCACGAAGCCCGCACCCTCGCCGGACAGCCCCAACGCCGCCCTGCTGAAGGAGTTGGACGACCTGGGCCTCTGAGGCCCCGGCGGGCGGCCCCGCCCCCACCGGAGTGCTCACCGCCGCCGCTTGGACGTCCCGAACAGGCTGCGCGAGATCTCGTGCCCGAGCTGCCGCCCGGCGGTGCGCGCGAAGGACTTCACCGTCGGATTGCTCAGCAGCGATCCGAGCAGCCCGCCCACGCCCTCCTTCGGCACCTCCCGGGCATCGCGCGGCGCCTCGCGGGCTTCCCGGGACGCCTCCCGGGCATCGCCCCCTGGTGCGGCCCCCGCCGGTCGCGTCGGCGCCGCCTCCGGCCGGGGAGCCCGCGCCGCCAGCTTCTCGTACGCCGACTCCCGGTCGACGGCGTCCCGGTAGCGAGCCGTCAGCGGCGAGGCATCCACCGCCGCCTGCAGCTCCCCCGCCCCGATCGGCCCCATCAGCGACTCCGGCGCTCGCAGTCTGGTCGCCGCGACGGGCGTCGGCGCGCCCTTCTCGGAGAGGACGGTGACCACGGCCTCGCCGGTGCCGAGCGAGGTCAGCACCGCACCGAGGTCGTACGAGGAGCGCGGGAAGGTCGAGACGGTGGCCTTGAGCGCCTTGGCGTCGTCCGGGGTGAAGGCGCGCAGTGCGTGCTGCACCCGGTTGCCCAGCTGCGCCAGCACGTCGGACGGGACGTCGCGCGGCGTCTGCGTCACGAAGAAGATGCCGATGCCCTTGGAGCGGATCAGCCGCACGGTCTGGGGGATCGCCTCCAGGAAGGCCTTGGAGGCGCCCTTGAACAGCAGGTGCGCCTCGTCGAAGAAGAACACCAGCTTGGGCCGGTCGGGGTCGCCGACCTCGGGCAGCTCCTGGTAGAGGTCGGCGAGCAGCCACATCAGGAAGGTGGAGAACAGCCGCGGCCGGTCCTGCACGGCGGGCAGTTCCAGCACCGAGACCACCCCCCTGCCGTCCGGCGCGGTCCGCAGCAGCTCGGCGGTGTCGAACTCGGGTTCGCCGAAGAACGCACCGGCGCCCTCGTTCTCCAGCACGGTGAGCGCCCGCAGGATCACCCCGGCGGTGGCCGCCGAGAGCCCGCCGATGGTCCTCAGCTCCTCCTTGCCCTCGGGTGAGGCGAGGAAGGCGATCACCGCGGTCAGGTCCTTGAGGTCGTAGAGCTCCAGGCCCTTCCTGTCGGCGTAGTGGAAGACCAGGCTGAGCGAGGACTCCTGGGTCTCGTTCAGGTCGAGCACCTTGGCGAGCAGCAGCGGCCCGAAGCTGGTGACGGTGGCCCGGACGGGGATGCCCGCGCCCTGCCCGCCGAGTGAGTAGAACTCGGCGGGGCAGCCTCTGGGTGCCCACTGCTGCCCCACCTCGGCGGCCCGGGCGGCGGTGCGGTCGCTCGGCGCGCCGGGCGCGGCGACGCCGGAGACGTCCCCCTTGATGTCGGCCAGGAACACCGGTACGCCCTGCCCGGAGAGCTGCTCGGCGATCAGCTGGAGGGTCTTGGTCTTGCCGGTGCCGGTGGCCCCGGCGACCAGGCCGTGCCGGTTGAGCACGCCCAGCGGGATGCGCACCTGGGCGTCCGGGTACGCGGTGCCCTCCAGCAGCACCGCTCCGAGGTCGAGGGCGGGGCCGGTGAAGGCGTACCCGTCGGCGATCTCCCGGACGGCCGGCGGGGTGGGGGCGGAGGACATCGGTGCACACTCCTGGGCGGATCGGATCGCTACGGGGACGCTTCGGAACGCTTCGACGTCGGGACCGGATTGCGGTCGAGCCGGGCGATGTTCGCGACATTTCCCATCAAACAGCCGCATTCGTCCACCCGCAGTTCACAGCGGCGCGCGTGGCGGCGTCGCGGCTGCTGCGTCATTCGCCGCCCAAACGGTAGGCTTTCCGTGTGATCTTCAAGCGCATCGGCAATGGGCGGCCGTACCCGGATCACGGCCGGACGAGCACCCGACAGTGGGCTGACGTCGCCCCGCGTCCGGTGCGGCTCGACCAGCTGGTGACCACCAAGGGCCAACTCGACCTCGAAACCCTGCTGGCCGAGGACTCGACCTTCTACGGGGACCTCTTCGCCCACGTGGTGAAGTGGCACGGCGACCTCTACCTGGAGGACGGCCTGCACCGGGCCGTCCGGGCTGCGCTGCAGCAGCGCCAGGTGCTGCACGCCCGCGTCCTCGAAATGGAGTGACGGCCCGCCACCCCAGGGCCCGTCGGACCCTCCGCAGACTTCCGGACCGCCCCCTCGCCACCCGGCGGAGGGCGGTCCGCTCGTACCCCGGTACCCCCTTTCGGGTACCGGGGTACTCCAGATGATGATCGTTTAGTACCTTCACAGCCGTCCGGCACTACGCTGCTGACTACGGCCGCGACCAGGGGATCCGCCCGCACCCGGGCACCCCAACCCGACCGACCCGTCATCCCGACCCCGCCCCGGCACGAGGGGGAGACAACCCATGAGCATGCTGACTCCCCAAGGCCTCAAAGGGAAGCAGTACCGCATCACCGGCAACGCCTATCCACGCCTGGGCCGGCCCCCGAAGCGGAGCCGCAAGGTGGTCGCCGCGCTCGTCGGGCTGCTCGCCCTGGCCCTGATCGCCCTCGGCGGCGTGCAGCTGTACGACATCTTCACCGGCAAGAACAAGAACGCCTCCGCCCAGGCCTGCGCGACCCCGTCCGGCAAGCCGCTGGCCGCCCCGACACCGGGCGCCACCCCGGGAGCCCCCGCCGCCTCCGGTGCGCCCGCAGCCCCGGGGGGCGACCCGCACGCCATCCCGCAGCCCGCCACGGTCACCGTGAACATCTACAACGCCACCACCAAGGCCGGCCTGGCCGGCCGGACGGCGGAGGAGTTCAAGAAGCGCGGCTTCACCATCGGCAAGGTCGGCAACGCGCCCGCCGAACTGGACAAGAAGGTCCCCGGGACCGCACAGGTGATCGCCGGCCCGACCGGCGCCGGGGCCGGCACCCTGGTCGGCTCGCAGATCGCCGGGGCCGCCGTCACCGCCGACGCCCGCACCGACGCCAGCGTGGACTTCGTGATCGGCGACAGCTACAACGCCCTGCTGGACGAGACCCAGGCGGCCGCCGCCCTCGCCCTGGCCACCAAGCCCTCCCCCACCCCGACCACCGCCGGCAGCTGCTGACACCCCGGTAGCGACGGAAGGGCCCTCCGGCGGTTCGCCGGAGGGCCCTCGGTCGTTCCTCTGCCTGCCGGAGCCGGGGCTCAGCCCGCGGTGCCGTACAGCCGGTCGCCCGCGTCGCCGAGACCGGGGACGATGTAGCCGTTCTCGTTCAGCCGCTCGTCCAGGGCGGCGGTGACCACGGTGACCGGCATGCCCGCCAGCTCCCGCTGCATCACCTCGACGCCCTCGGGGGCGGCCAGCAGCACCACGGCGGTGACGTCGGTGGCGCCGCGTTCGATCAGCATCCTGATCGCGGCGACCAGGGTGCCGCCGGTGGCCAGCATCGGGTCGAGCACGTAGACCTGGCGGCCGGAGAGGTCGTCCGGCATCCGGGTGGCGTACGTGGAGGCCTCCAGGGTCTCCTCGTTGCGGACCATCCCGAGGAAGCCCACCTCGGCGGTCGGCAGCAGGCGGGTCATCCCGTCCAGCATGCCGAGGCCGGCCCGCAGGATCGGCACCACCAGCGGGCGCGGGTAGCTGAGCCGGGTACCGAGCGTGACCGCCACGGGCGTGGTGATCTCCACCTCGTCGGTGCGGACGTCCCGGGTGGCCTCGTACGCGAGGAGGGTCACCAGCTCGTCGGTCAGGCGACGGAAGGTCGGCGAGTCGGTGCGCTCGTCGCGCAGGGTGGAGAGCTTGTGGGCGACCAGGGGGTGGTCGACGACGTGGAGACGCATGTACCGAGGTTAGCCCGGGTCTGGACGGGTGTACGACACGCCGGGCCCGGCCCGGGCACCCGAACCGGGTGACGCCTCGTGACACGCCGTGACGCGCCGCTGGTGTCCGGACGGAAGCACCTCCTGTGGTATCAACCGGGCCGTTCTGGGAATGTCACGTCTTATGACGAGCAACCCGAAAGCCGGGGACGGCTCGGCGGACGAGCCCGTCGGCGGAGCGGGCCCGCCGCACGACCCCCCGGAGACCGAGGCCGAGCGCCGCAAACGGCGGGCCGTCTTCCTGCGCGAACTCACCGAGGCCAGGGAACTGCGGGAGCGGGTCCAGCCCCGGCGGACCAAGGAACGGCGGCTGCGCGAGGCGATGAGGATGCGAACCTTCCGGATCTGAGCGGCGCCCCGGCGACCTCGGGCGAGCGGCCGGTGGTCCCCCGATCGGAGGCCCGGACGAGGGCCCGGACGGAGACCGAGTCGAGGCCCGGGCGGTCCGGAAGCGCGTTCGGAGCAAATTTCGACCGGCCCCGGACCGTCGCCGGCACGACCCGTCCCCCCGCCGCCCGGCGCTTCCGACACGACCTGCAAAGACGCGCTGCCGAACACCCCCCGCGACGGCGGGCTTTCTGTCACGATTCCGAGGGGACGGTCCGAACAAGCGGACCGCCTCTGGCGCGGGGGCGGCCAGATTTCCGCGTTGCCCAGCGCGCCGACAGCCGAGACCGATGATCTTGGGAGTGTCCTGGTGGCCTACTTCGCTGCAGTGCTTGCTCGCACCGAGGACGGGTGGGATGTGAGCGAGACGGAGCTCGACGACGTCGAAGCCCTGGCCGATCTGGCCGACCTGGCTCGCGACTGCGCCCAGGACGACGACAGCGTCCTGATCTTCATCGAACAGGAGGACGCCTGGTTCGCCATCGTCCGCGTGGACGGCGAGGAGGACCCGCGGATCTTCGTGTCGGACGGCGCCGCCGCCGCCCGCAGCTCCTACGGCTCCGTCCTCACCGACGAGCTGGTCGACCAGGCCGGCGAAAGCGAGTTCGGCGACCTGGAGCACCTGCTGGACGACAGCGAGGAGGCGGAGGAACCGGACGACGACGCCGAGCCCCTCGGCAGCGTCCCGGTCGGCCCCCTCGGCGACTCCCACCTGCTCGTCGAGTTCGGCCTGGCCTCCGACCGGCTGCTCGCCCTCAGCGGCGAGGGCGCCGTCCCCGGCGACGCCCTGGAGGAGATCGCCGAGGCCCTGGGCTGCGGCGAGGTCCTGGAGGCCGTCCGGTAGCGGACGGATGCCCGACACTGGATGCCATGCAGTCCGCATCCACCGCACCGGCCGTCCCGTACGTGCCCCCGCTGCCCGCCCCCGTCCGCCCCGACCCGGTCCGCGACCGCTGGGCGGCGCCGATGCGCCTCGCCATGGCCGAGGCCGCCCTGGCGCCGGCCACCGGTGACGTGCCGGTCGGGGCGCTCGTCCTGGGCCCCGACGGTGAGGTGATCGGACGCGGCCACAACGAGCGCGAGGCCGTCGGCGACCCGACCGCGCACGCCGAGGTGGTCGCGATCCGCCAGGCCGCCGAGAAGACCGGGGAGTGGCGGCTGAGCGGCTGCACCCTGGTCGTCACCCTGGAACCGTGCACGATGTGCGCCGGCGCCATCGTGCTGTCCCGGATCGACCGGGTGGTCTACGGCGCCCTCGACGAGAAGGCCGGCGCCGCCGGCTCGCTCTTCGACGTGATGCGGGACCGCCGCCTCAACCACCGCCCCGAGGTGATCTGGGGCGTCCTCGCCGACGAGTGCGGCGACCAGCTGCGGGCCTTCTTCGACACCCACCGCTGACCCACCGCCGACTCCGCCGCCGGACCGCCGCCGGACCTCGCCGCCGAACCGCCGCGGCGAGGAGCGTCCCGATACGGATTTCGTTCCCGCGGCAACCGTCCGGTAGAGTTCCCCTCGGTAGCGTGTCCGAGCGGCCAAAGGAGCACGCCTCGAAAGCGTGTGTGGGGGCAACTCCACCGTGGGTTCGAATCCCACCGCTACCGCCAGCAAGCCCGAGGGCCCGTCCGATCCGGACGGGCCCTCGGCGTTTCCCACGCACCCCCGGACGCGGAAGAGGCTCCGCACCCCGGGCCGATGACCACCGGCGCCCGGTCCGTACGGAGCCTGGAGGGGGAGCGGCTCGGGGGGACTGACCGCTCCCCCGGCGGAGTCCCACAACCGGCGCCGCGTCGGGGGGGAGCCGCGGCGACCGGTCCCACAGCGGGGAGCTCCGGATCCACGTACCGGGGATTCCTGCCGGATCCGCGGTACGTCTCCATCCTGCCGCCCGGTTCGCGGCCGGGCCCCCGGAGAAGGGCCCCACTCGCGGGGACCTTCGTCCCGGCGGCCGAACGCGTCGCACACTTGATAGCCCGTCCGGGTGGATAAGCTGCCCTCTGCAGGCCGCTCGGGGACCGAATGACGGCGGCCACAGCTGGAGGAAGGTCACCCGATGGCGCAGGCGAAGAAGATCGGCATGGCTCTCCTGCTCGTCTTCGTTCTCTACTCGATCATCACCTCGCCGACCCGGTCCGCCGAGCTCGTCCAGCTGGGCTTCGAGGGCATCTCCAACGCGGCCAAGGCCGTCGGCACCTTCATGACGGGCCTGATCAAGTAGCCCCGGCCGGCCCGGTGGTTCGCGCCCGGGGTGCGGACGGCCGACCGACCGCCGCGGCGCACCGGCTACGGTGGGCGGGACTCTCCACCCCCGTCCGCGAGGAGCGCCGATCGTGATCCGGCATCTGGTCCTGTTCAAGCTCAACGAAGGCGTCGGCAAGGACGACGAACGCGCCGTCGCCGGCGCCAAGGCGTTCGCCGAGCTCGGTGCGGTGATCCCCGAGCTGCGCGAGTGGGACTGCGGCTGGAACACCACCGAGCGGGACATCGCGTACGACTACGCGATCAACAGCCTGGTCGAGGACCGCGACGCGCTGCAGGCCTACCTGACCCACCCGGCCCACCAGGCCGCGGCGGCCCGGTGGCGCGAGTTCGCGACCTGGGTGATCGCCGACATCGAGGTCTGATCCCCCGTCCGGCCGGGCCCGGGACGGGCCCTTCCCCCGGACGGCCCGCGGCGCCCCCTCCGGCCTTCGGACGGGGCGCCGTGCTCCGTCCCGGAACGATCCTTGCGGCGCCTCACCCACGGGCCCCGGGAAGGTTGAACACCCCACCAACACACCTCCACCGGGTGCTTGCCCGACCTGTGCCCACCTTGTGATGCTATGACCGGTTTTGCCGGACATGGCGAGGTGGTGAACCAGCCGCGACACCCGATCCGCAGGGCCCGTCGTTGTCGACTATGGGAGGGGTGACGTGTCCGTGGACGAAGTACTGGCATCGATCATCAGCCCGGCCGGCGAGCTCCGTCCCGACGGGCTGCGCGGCCCCGGCGGCCGGCCCGTCGTGGACGTCCGGACGCTGACCCGGGTGCTGTTCGAGCGGCTCGCCGAGCTGCCCCCCGACGCCCCCGAACGCGAGCGGATCCGGGCCGCCCTGATCGAGGTGAACATCCCCCTGGTCCGCTACGCGGCCACCCGCTTCCGCAGCCGCAGCGAGCCGATGGAGGACGTCGTCCAGGTCGGCACCATCGGCCTGATCAACGCGATCGACCGCTTCGACCCGGGCCGCGGCGTCCAGTTCCCCACCTACGCACTGCCGACCATCCTCGGCGAGATCAAGCGCTACTTCCGCGACAACGTCCGCACCATGCACGTCCCGCGCCGGCTGCAGGAGCTGTGGGTGCAGGTCAGCGGCGCGATGGAGGAGCTGACGGTGCTGCACGGGCGGGCGCCCAAGGTGCCCGAGATCGCCGCCAGCCTGCGGATCCCGGAGGAGGACGTCCGGGCCTGCCTGGACGCCGGGCGGGCCTACAACGCGGCGTCCCTGGAGGCCGCCCAGGAGCACGAGGGCGGCCTCGCCCTGCTCGACCGGCTCGGCTACGAGGACTCCGCGCTGGCCGAGGTCGAGCACCGCGACATGGTGCGCCACCTGCTGGTCCAGCTCCCCGAGCGGGAGCGACGGATCGTGATGCTGCGGTTCTTCGCCAACCTCACCCAGTCCCAGATCAGCACGGAACTGGGGATGTCCCAGATGCACGTCTCGCGGCTGCTCTCCCGGATCCTCACCAGGCTTCGGACCGGGAACTCGTGGGAAGAGTGAGATTGCAGCGCGTTACCCCCGCGTGACAACTCGCGACGTTCGGGTTTGCCGTGGTCCGTGTGCCGGTATGGAGGGGGCAGGGCCCGCCGGGAACCTCCCTGCGACGGCTCCCGTTCAACTGTCAGTCACAAGGGGGTGGGTGCATGTCCGGAGAGCTGGGCACTGCGGAGATCCACGCTGGTCAGGCCAATGGCACGGCCGTGGTCGAGGACCTGGTCCCGCGGCAGCGGGTCCGACCGGTCGAACCGCCGGGCCCCGAGGCGGCGCCCGAGACCCCGCCCGGCTCCGCGCTGGACACCCGGACGCTCTCCCGCTCGCTGTTCCTGCGGCTGGCCGCGCTGGAGCCCGCGAGCGCGGAGCACACCTACGTCCGGGACACCCTGATCGAGCTCAACCTGCCGCTGGTCCGGTACGCCTCCGCGCGCTTCCGCAGCCGCAACGAGCCGATGGAGGACATCGTCCAGGTCGGCACCATCGGCCTGATCAAGGCCATCGACCGCTTCGATCCGGAGCGCGGGGTGGAGTTCCCCACCTTCGCGATGCCCACCGTGGTCGGCGAGATCAAGCGCTTCTTCCGGGACACCAGCTGGTCGGTCCGGGTGCCGCGGCGGCTCCAGGAGCTGCGGCTGGCGCTCACCAAGGCCGGCGACGAACTGGCCCAGCGGCTGGACCGCTCCCCCACCGTCGCCGAGCTGGCCGCCTGCCTGGGGGTCAGCGAGGAGGACGTGGTCGAGGGCCTCGCGGTGGGCAACGCGTACACCGCCAGTTCGCTGGACTCCGGCTCGGGCGAGGAGGACAGCGACGGGCCGCTGGCCGACCGCCTCGGCTACGAGGACCTCGCGCTGGAGGGCGTGGAGTACCGGGAGTCGCTGAAGCCGCTGCTGGCCAAGCTGCCGCCCCGCGAGCGCCGGATCATCATGCTGCGCTTCTTCGGCAACCTGACGCAGTCCCAGATCGGCGAGGAGATCGGGATCTCGCAGATGCACGTGTCCCGGCTGCTCACCCGGACGCTCACCCAGCTCCGCGAGGGCCTGATCAGCGAGGGCTGAGCCGGTCCGACGGACTCGCCGCGTCGGCCAGCAGGTTGACGCGCAGTCCGGCGAGCACCTCGTCGTCCAGCCCGAGCCCCTCCCGCCAGAACGGGTCGAAGCCGCCCCAGCCGGCCTCGACCTCCGCGAAGGCCGCGTCGAGGTAGCCGCCGTCGGCCCGGAAGACCGGCAGGAGGAGCTCGGGTTCGCGCATCAGGCCGCGGGCGCCGAAGTCGTCCAGCACCCGGGCGACGGCCGGGGCCGATCGCTCGTTGGTGAGCAGGTAGTCGGCCAGGACGGTCTCGCGGTCCACCCCGAGGGCGGTCAGCAGCAGTGCGGCCGCCCAGCCCGTGCGGTCCTTGCCGGCCGAGCAGTGGAACAGCAGCGGTGTCCCGTCCGGGGCGGCCAGCAGGCGCAGCAGTGCGGCGAAGCGCTCGCGCGCCACCCGGTCCGTGACGAACCACCGGTAGAGGCCCGTCATCAGGGCCGCCGCCCCGCCGCCGCCCAGCAGGGCGCGCTGGCGCTGGGGGCTGCTGTCGGCCAGGGCGTTCCTGACCATCAGATGGATGTCGAAGGCGCTTGCCAGCAGGGGGAGGTGGTGCAGCGTCACGCCGCCGGGCAGGCGGTCGAGGCCGGCCGCGCGGACCTCGCCGATGCTGCGCAGATCCACCACCTGGCGCAGGCCGAGCGCGCCCAGCGGGCGGAGGTCGTCGGCGGTGACATGGTTCAGGCCATCGCTGCGCAGCGCCACGCCGTGCCTCAGCACCCGCCCGTCGGCCGTCCGGTACCCGCCCAGATCGCGGGCGTTCACCGCACCGCGCAGACCGAGGCTGCGCCCGACCAGCGTCCTTCCGTCCGGCGCCGGCGCCCTATTCCGGGCGCCTCCGATTCTCCAGGACTCGGCCTGCCGATCGGCCATGCGGCGCCTCCATTGCATATTCGGACTGTCACATGGCACAGCCGTGCCCGATATTGCATGAACCTGCCCATTGGACCGGCGAGATGTGCGAGAGTGTCGTGCGCAACGACGCCAGTGTAGGTGTCCCACCTGCCCCACCAGGCCACACCGTCGGTAACCATGCGTAGCACTCAGCTTCCGGTTTTTCATTTTCAATTCATTATTTGCATCACCGGTCCGGTTCCGGTCACAATCAGCGCCTTCATGGCATCGCCATGAACGTTGGTAACAGGTTCGCTGCACTCTCGCCCTTTTGGTCCCCCGCACGGCCGGCCGTCGACCAAGATGGCGCCGGGCAGCCTGCTGCCCGCGAACAGCTACACGGGCAGGCGAGCGCCGAGCAGCGCGACGCATGCCCCAAGGGGAGGATCACCATGGGTCGAGCGACCCGAAGACTCGCCGCGTGCGCGGCGGCAGTCCTGCTGGCCAGCGGCCTGCAGTCCACCCTGGCCTTCGGCGACACCACGCCGCCCAGGATCGACCTCACCGTCCTGGTCGTCGATGACGGCGGCCCGTCGGTCGCAGCCATCACCGCCGAGCTCAAGAGCCAGGGCACGCCGTACAAGGTCGTCAGCCTCAATGACCCCAACCGCCCCGTCATCAACTCCGCTTTCCTGAGCGACACGGTGAACGGGCAGCCCCGGGGGAAGTTCCAGGGCATCGTGCTGCCCAACGAAAACCCCTTCCCCAACAGCGCCGCCGAGATGACGGCCATCGCGAGCTACGAAGCCGCTTTCAACGTCCGCCAGATCGACGCGTACACGTGGGCCAGTCCGGCGGTGGGACTGAACTACGCCCAGAATCCCGGTTTCGTCGGCACTCTCGACGGATTCCAGGGCGCCACCACCACGGCCGGAACTTCGGGCCCGTTCGGGTACCTCAAGGGCAGCGTCCCCTTCGAGGACAACGACCCGAACGTCAGCGAGAGCTACGGCTACCTGGCCACCCCCCTCGCGACCCTGCCGGCGGGCGCCTCCTTCGTCCCGCTGGTGGACGCGCCGATACCCAGCACGACCACGCGCGGGTCGCTGGTCGGCGAGTACACCCACGACGGCCGCAAGGAACTGGTCGTCACCTTCGTGTACAACCAGTACCAGCAGCAGTACCGGCTGCTGGCCCGCGGCATGGTCGACTGGATCACCCAGGGCGTCCACCTCGGCTACGACCGCAACTACTTCGCGGCGCACGTGGACGACGTCTTCCTGGCGGACGACCGCTGGGACACCGTGCTGAAGTGCACCCCCGGTGACGTCACCTGCCCGCCCGGCACCCCGGACACGGCCAACCCGATCCGGATGACCCAGGCCGACGCCCAGTACCTCAAGCAGTGGCAGACCGCCAACAACTTCACCCTCGACATGGTGTTCAACGGCGGGGGCAGCGAGGACTGGAAGGCCGACCACGCGACCACCGTGGACCCCACGGCGAACCAGATGATCGCCGACCAGAACAGCTACCGCTGGGTCAACCACACCTACACCCACCCGTACCTGGGCTGCGTCCAGGACGTCTCGGTGGTGCCGTGGAAGTGCACCAAGGACGCCGCGGGCAACACGGTCTGGACCGACCAGAACACCATCTCCACCCAGATCAAGAACAACTTCGACTGGGCCACCGCCAACGGTCTCAAGCCCGACCCGCAGGTGCTGGTCACCGGCGAGCACTCCGGCCTGCTGACCGCACCCCAGGAGACCAGCGACAACCCGTACCTGGCCCCGGCCCTGGCGGCCAACGGCATCAAGTTCACCGCCAGCGACGCCTCGCGCGAGGCCGGCCAGCGGGCCGTCGGCCCGTCCACGCTGACCGTGCCGCGGTACCCGATGAACGTCTTCTACAACGCCGGCACGGCGAAGGAGGAGGCCGACGAGTACAACTGGATCTACACCAGCAAGGCCAACGGCGGCAGCGGCGTCTGCGAGAACAACGCCAACTCGACCTGCCTGTCGGCGCCGCTGGACACCAACACCGGCTACCAGTCGTACATCGTGCCGCTGGAGGCCCGGATCGACCTCGGCCACGTGCTGAGCAACGACCCGCGGCCGCACTTCATCCACCAGTCGAACCTGTCCGAGGACCGGATCCTGTACCCGGTGCTGGAGAAGATCCTCGGCACCTACCGGGCGCTGCACGCCGACAACACCCCGATCGTGAACCTCGGCGAGCGCGAGCTCGGCCAGGAGTTCCAGAAGCGCGCGGCCTGGAACACGGCCCTCGCCGCCGGTCAGGTCACCGCCTACCGGGTCGGCAACACCGTCACGGTCAACGCGCCGTCCGGCGTTCAGGTCCAGGCCACCATGCCGACCGGAACCACTCAGAAGCTGGCCATCGGCTCGACCGCCTTCGGTTCGTCCTACGCCGGTACGCTCTCCGGCTGGGTGGCTCCGGGCGCCCTGCAGAGCAGCGTCACCCTGCAACTGGCGTCCGCGCCGGCCGCCCCGGCCGCCGTCGCGCCGAGCATCGCGGCCAAGTCCGTCCCGGCCCCGGCGCCGGCCGACAAGCAGGTCGTGCCGCAGGGCGTCGCCACCCCCGTCCCGGCGGGCCCGAGCGACACCACCCGCAAGCCGGCCCCGTCGCTGGTCCCGGGCAGCGGAACCCCGGTGCCCGGCAAGGGCGTCGCCGCCGACGGCACCGCCCACGGCGACAAGGCCGCGGCGAAGAACGGCAAGGCCTCCGGGGGGACGGTCTCGACCGGCAGCACCACCGGACGCTCCGGCAACCGGTAACACGCACCACCCGCCGGCGGGGTCGGACCGGGCGACCGGCCCGACCCCGCCACGGCTCCCGTTCCGGCCACCCAGGCCGGAACCGACGCAAGAACAGGAGGGGGGACAGGAGATGCGCGTCACCCTGCTCACCGAGGGGACGTATCCGCACCAGCACGGCGGCGTGAGTGTCTGGTGCGACCAGCTCGTTCAAGGCATGCCCGACGTCGACTTCGACGTCATCGCCGTCACCGGTACCGGCCACGAAGCACTGGCCTGGGAGCTGCCCGCCAACGTACGGTCGGTCACGACCGCCCCGCTGTGGGGCCCGGCCTCCGAGGCCAGGGCGCCCCGCGGCAAGGAGATGCGGCGCTTCCTCAACGCGTACGAGCGCTTCCTGCACTCCATCCTCGACCCGGTCTACACGACGCACTTCGGCACCGAGCTGTACGGGTTCGCCGACCTCGCCCGGCGCGGGCTGCTCAGCCCCGCGCTGCGCAGCGAGCGCGCGCTGCGGACCCTCCAGCACGTGTGGACCCGCGACTACCTGCCCACCGCCGTCTCCCGGCCCACCCTGCACGACGCCCTGAACGCCACCGACCTGCTGGAGCACGCCCTGCGGCCGCTCTCGGTCGAGCCGCCCAAGGACGGCGTCGCCCACGCGGCCAGCGGCGGCCTCGCCACCCTGCCGGGGCTGATCGCCGCCCAGCAGTACGGCGTACCGTTTCTGCTCACCGAGCACGGCATCTACCTGCGCGAGCGCTACCTCGGCTACCGCACCGGCCCGTACCGCTGGCCGGTCAAGGCGCTGCTGCTCGGCTTCTACCGGATGCTCGCCGAGGAGAGCTACCGTCAGGCCGCGCTGGTCACCCCCGGCAACCGGTACAACCGGCGCTGGGAGGAGCGCGGCGGCACTCCCTCCGCGCACATCCGCACCGTCTACAACGGGGTGGACCCGGCGGCCTTCCCGCCGGCCGGCCCCGAACCCGAGACGCCGACCCTCAGCTGGGCCGGCCGCGTCGACCCGATCAAGGACCTGGAAACGCTGATCCGGGCGTTCGCCATCGTCCGGCGCGAGATCCCCGAGGCGCGGCTGCGGCTCTTCGGCGGCACCCCCAAGGGCGGCGAGGCGTACCGGGACGGCTGCATAGCCCTGGCCGCCGAACTCGGCATAGCCGACTCGGTGGCCTTCGAGGGCCGCGTCGCCGACATCACCGACGCGTACGCGGCGGGCAACGTGGTCATGCTCTCCAGCATCAGCGAGGGCTTCCCGTTCACCCTGATCGAGGCGATGTCCTGCGGCCGCGCGACCGTCTCGACCGACGTCGGCGGCGTCCGCGAGGCCGTCGGCGACACCGGCCTGGTCGTCCCGCCGCGCGAACCCGAGCCGATGGCGGCCGCCGCGATCGAGCTGCTGCGCGACGCCGAACGACGCGCCCGGCTCGGCGAGCAAGCCCGGCTGCGGGTGATCGAGCAGTTCACGCTCCGCCAGAACATCGACGGATTCCGCGGCATCTACACCGAACTCCTGGGCACCGCCCGCTGGATGCCCGACGGCGTGGTCGCCGTCACCGACCAGGCCCCCAGCCCCGACTGGGGCCAGCCGCTGACCGTCGTCCGCCCCCAGCCGAGCGAGGTGGGCGCATGAGCGGGCCCCTGCGGCTCGTTCCGGACGAGGACGGCTCCGAGCGGACGGTGCAGCTGCGCACGCTGCCGCTCAAGCTCCGCCGTCCCGCCCCGCCGGAGCCCGAGCCCGCCCCCGAGGAGCAGCTCGGCCTGTCCGCCGACCCGCTGGACGAACTCGCCGAGCGCCTGCGCGAGATCTGCGCCGACGCCGTCCACCCGTACGAGATCGCGGCCATCCTGGAGTCGGACGGCCTCTCGGACGAGCAGGCCGCCCTGCTGTACGGCCGCCCCGACGCGTTCACCGTGGCCGAGGAACTGTTCGAGAAGGTCGAGCGCCGCTACCCCGGCCCCAGCTCGGAGTTCGCCAACCCCTGGCGGGCCGACCCCTGGCGCTGCGTCGTGCGCGGCCTCGTGTTCGCCCTGCCCGGGCTCGGCTACCTGCTCGGCGCCAACCTGTTCGCGACCGCCCGGATGCGCTTCGGCCTGCCCTCGGGCATGCTCGCGCTGTCGGTCGCCACGCTGGTCAGCTGGGGCTTCAACCAGGCACTGGCGCACCGCGCGTACCGCTGGCTGGGCCGGCTGCGCCGCCGGGAGGCCGCGGTCTGCCTGGCCGTCGGCGCACCGCTCGGCGCGCTGGTCGCGGCGGCCTGCGCGTACGTGGTGGGCGGGCCGCTCGGGGCGCTGTGCTTCGCCGCCGGGCAGTCCTGCTACCTGGGCGCGGCCACCGTGCTGCTGGTGCTCGGGCGGGAGAAGTTCCTGCTGCTGGCCCTGGCCCCGGCCTCGGTCGGCGCGGGCGTGGTGCTGGCGGTGGACGTC
Source organism: Streptomyces sp. NRRL S-350 (assembly GCF_000719705.1). Taxonomy (GTDB): domain Bacteria; phylum Actinomycetota; class Actinomycetes; order Streptomycetales; family Streptomycetaceae; genus Kitasatospora. Next base: position 41,466 of record NZ_JOHO01000004.1, read on the forward strand.
CCGCAGGTGGTCCGTACGGTCGTACTGGGCGCCTCGCTGCTGCTGGCGGTCGGCCTGGCCGTCCGGGAGCTGGTGGTCTGCGTCCGCGGGGGCGAACGCGAGCCCGTGGCGATGGGACTGCCGCTCCGCCAGGAGCTCCCCCACCTGCTGTTCGGCCTGGCCTGCGGCGCGCTCACGCTGATCGCGGGCCTCGGCGAGACCATTCACCAGGCCGTGCAGGCCGCCTCGCACACCGCGCACGCCGCGGCCGCGGCCCTGCCGCACCACAGGGTGCCCGAGGTGAGGACGACCCCGACCGGCCCAGCCATGATCGCGCTGACGCTCAGCCTCGGCCTCGCCGAATGGCTGCTCTTCCGCTACCGGGCGATGGCGGTGGCCGCACTGCGCAGCAGCCACACCACCGGGCAGTTCACCCGCCGCACCGGCGGGATCCTGCTCGGCTGCCTGTTCATCTACCTCACCACCGTGGCCGCGCTGGACGCCGCCGCGACCGTGCTGTGGCCGGGCGCCCCCTCGCTCGGCGTGCCGCAGCTCGGCGCGATGCTGCTCCTCGGCGGCTCGCTCTGGCTGGCGCTGCTGCTGAACGCCTTCGGGTTCAGCTGGAGCACCGCCCTCATCTGTCTGGCTGCTGCGGGTGCCGAGAGCGCCGGGCTGCTGACCGGTGCGGATCCGATCGTCCTGCAGCTGATCGGCTGCGGGACGGCCGCCGTCCTCCTCACCGCCATCGCCGGGCACGCGCTCGGCCGCACCACCCAGCACCGCTGAACCACTTCCGCACCACGAACCACCGCACCACGAACCACCGCACCACCGCACCACGTCCGCCCCACGTCGGACACCCGCACGCCCGATTCGCGTGCACCGCCGTACCCGCCCCACCCGAGACACCAACCAGGCCGCCGGCGGCCGCCCACCACACAGCGTCCGGCCGCCCCGGCAGATCAAGAAAGCGAACCCCGCATGAGCAGCGTCGCGGTCACCGGAGCCGAGGGCTTCATCGGCTCCCACCTCGTCGAAACCCTGGTCGCCGACGGGCACCACGTCCGGGCGATGGTCCAGTACAACTCCTTCTCCTCCTTCGGCTGGCTGGAGACCCTGTCCGAGGAGGTGCTGGACTCGGTCGAGATCGTCCTCGGCGACGTCCGCGACCCGGGCTCGGTCAACGGCCTGGTCAAGGGCACCGAGGCGGTCTACCACCTGGCCGCCCTGATCGCGATCCCGTACTCCTACCGGGCCCCGCACTCGTACGTCGACACCAACGTCACCGGCACCCTGAACGTGCTGGAGGCGGTGCGCCACCTCGAGATCCCGCGCATGGTGCACACCTCGACCAGCGAGACCTACGGCACCGCGCAGACCGTGCCGATCACAGAGGACCACCCGATCAACACCCAGTCCCCGTACGCCGCCTCCAAGGCCGGCGGGGACCGGCTGGCCGACAGCTACCACGCCAGCTTCGAGACGCCGGTCGTCACCCTGCGCCCGTTCAACACCTTCGGCCCGCGCCAGTCGATGCGCGCCGTCATCCCGACCGTGATCGCCCAGGTCGCGGCCGGCCAGACCGAGATCACCCTCGGCGACCTGCGCCCGACCCGGGACTTCACGTTCGTCAAGGACACCGCCAACGCCTTCCGCACGGTGGGCACCGCGGCCGCCGAGACGGTGGTCGGCCGCACCTTCAACGCCGGTACCGGCGGCGAGATCTCGGTCGGCGACCTGGTCACCCTGGTCGGCAAGCTGATGGGGGTCGACCTGGTGGTGAAGGAGGACGAGCAGCGCATCCGTCCGACCAACTCCGAGGTCATGCGCCTGGTCGCGGACGCGACCCGACTGCGCGAGGCCACCGGCTGGGCCCCCCGGTTCAGCCTGGAGCAGGGCCTGGAGCAGACCATCGAGTTCTTCCGCGACCCGGCGAACCTGGCCCGCTACAAGACCGACATCTACAACGTCTGACGCTCGGCGACCATGCTCGTCCTGGCAACCAAGGTTCGCGTCCTGCACATCCTTTCCGTGGGGGAAACACCATGCATGCAGTGATCCTGGCCGGCGGCAAGGGCGTCCGCCTGCGCCCTTACACCACCGCGCTTCCCAAGCCGCTCGTTCCGATCGGCGACCAGCACGCGATCCTGGAGATCGTGATGCGCCAGCTCGCCGCCGCGGGCTTCCAGACCGTCACCCTGGCCATCGGCCACCTCGGCCACATCATCCGCGCCTACGTCGGCAACGGCTCCCAGTGGGGCCTGCGGGTCGGCTACGCCGTCGAGGACAGCCCGCTCGGCACCATGGGCCCGTTGCTCACCATGCAGGACCGCCTGCCCGAGCACTTCCTGGTGATGAACGGCGACATCCTGACCGACCTGGACTTCGCCGGGGTGCTCAGGCACCACGAGTCGTCCGCCGCCCCGCTCACCATCGCCACGTACGCCCGCCAGGTCAAGATCGACTTCGGCGTGCTGACCACCGAGTCGGGCACCATCACCGGCTTCCAGGAGAAGCCCACCATCGACTACCGCGTCTCGATGGGCGTGTACGGCGTCTCGCGCTCGGCGCTCGCCAAGTACACCCCCGGCCTGCCGCTGGGCTTCGACGAGCTGGTGCTCGACCTGCTGGCCGCCAAGACTCCGCCGGCCTCGTACGAGTTCGACGGCTACTGGCTCGACATCGGCCGCCCCGACGACTACGACCGGGCCAACGCCGAGTTCTCGACGATCCGCCCGGTCCTGATGCCCTTCGAGTCGGCGGGCATCGCGTCGGACGTCGCCGAGCTGCCGATCCCGGCCGCCCGCACCGCCCCGGACGACACGGCCGACGAGCCCGTCACCGCGGGCGCCGAGAGCGACGGACGGGCCGCGTGAGAATCCTGCTCCTCGGCGGCGACGGCTTCCTGGGCCGTCACGCCACCGCCGTCCTGCGGTCACTGCCCGGTGCCACCGTGCTGACCGCGGGCCGGCGGCCCGCCCACGACCTGCGGCTGGACCTGGCCACCTCCCAGGCCGACCCGCTCGGTGAGGAACTGGCCGCGCTGGCCCCCGACGCGGTCGTCAACTTCGCCGGCGCGGTGGCCGGCAGCGCGGTCAAGCTCGCCGAGGTGAACGCCCGCGGCCCGGCGGTGCTCTGCGAGGCGCTGCAGCTCGGCGCCCCGAAGGCCCGCCTGGTGCACATCGGGTCGGCCGGCGAGTACGGCGTCTGCGAAGCGGGCGGCTCGCTGTCCGAGGACGCCGACGCCCGCCCGGTCGGCGTGTACGGCGCGACCAAGCTGGCCGGCTCCCTCGCGGTGGCCGGCTCGCCGCTGGACGCGGTGGTGCTGCGGGTGTTCAACCCGGTCGGCCCCGGCGCCCCGGCGGGCTCGCTGCCCGGCCGGCTGGCCGCCGAGCTGCGCCGGGTGGCGCCCGAGGGCGCCGACGGCGTCGTGACGGTCGGGGACCTCTCCGCCTACCGCGACTTCGTCGACGCCCGGGACATCGCCCGGGCGGTCGGCCTGGCCGTCGCGGCCGACCGGCCGCTCCCCCGGGTGCTCAACCTCGCCTCCGGACGGGCCCGGCAGGTCCGGGCGATCGCCGACGGGCTGATCGCCGCGGCCGGCTTCACCGGCCGGATCGACGAGAGCGGGGCGGGCTCCGAGCGCTCGGCCGCCGTCTCCTGGCAGCAGGCCGACGTCTCGGCCGCCGCCCGGGAGCTCGGCTGGCACCCGGAGACGGACCTCGCCGACACCCTGCGCGACCTGTGGCTCAGCACCACCGAGCCCACGCCGACCCCGGTGGTCGCATGACCGCCGGACACCCCGACGGCCGCCTGCTGGTGCCGCTGTACGTCCACCCCGCGGTGGACCCGGCGGCCTGGCAGGCGGTCGCCGCCGCCGACCCCGACCGGATCGCCGCCGTCGTGCTCAACCTCGCGGACGGTCCGGGCGAGGTCCCGGACGGCGTCTTCGCCGAGGCCGCCGACGAACTGCGCGCGGCCGGACTGCCGTTGGTCGGCTACGCGGACACCGACTACGGCCGCAGGCCGCACGCGGCCGTGGTCGCCGACATCCTGACGTACCGTCAGCGGCACGGCATCACCGGCGTGTACTTCGACCAGGTGGCCACCCACCCGGGGGCTTTGGCGCACTACCGGCGGCTGGCCACGGCGGCCCGCGCGGCGGGCTGCGGCATCGTGATCTTCGGTCACGGCGAGCACCCCGACCCGGCCTACGCCGAAGTCGGCCTGGCCGACCTGTTGGTCACCTTCGAGGGCGACTGGGACACCTACCGCGCGATGACGCAACCGCTGTGGACCGGCCGGCACGCCGCATCCCGCTTCTGCCACCTCGTCTACGACGTCCCGGCCGAGCACGCCCGGGACGCCACCGCGTTGATCGGCGCCCGCCGGGCCGGCGTGGGCTGCGCCGTCCCAGGCGCCGGCGAGAACCCCTGGCGCACCCTGCCGTACGGCTTGACCGCCGCTGAACTCACCTGACCCGATCCGGAGTTCGACTACCGTGAACCGCCGCACCAGGCTACTGCCGACCGCTCTAGCCCTCGCCACCGCCACCGCCCTGCTGGCCACGTCGTGCAGCAGTTCCGGCTCGGAGGACGACGACTCGGCCGACGGCTCCCCGAGCACCCCGCCCACGGCCGCCGCCCCGAGCACGCCCGGCACCACGGCGCCGGGCACCCCCGACGGCAGCACCCCGGCCACGCCCGACCCGCCCGGCGCCACCGCCACCGGCGGGGTCCCCGGCACGCCGAGCGGCACCACGGCCCCGGGCACCACCCCGCCCGGCACCACCGCCCCGCCGGCCGCCGGCGCCCGCTGGCAGCCCGCCCCGGGCCTGGCCTGGCAGTGGCAGCTCGGCGGCGGCGCCGTGGACCAGTCCGTGGACGTCCCGGTCTACGACATCGACGGCTTCGAGAACGACGCCTCGGTCGTCGCCGCGCTGCACGCCAAGGGCCGCAAGGTGATCTGCTACGTCAACGCCGGCTCCTGGGAGGACTTCCGCCCCGACTCCGCGGCCTTCACCAAGTCGCTGCAGGGGTCGGACACCGGCTGGAAGGGCGAGAAGTGGTTCGACATCCGCAAGCTCGACCAGCTGAAGCCGCTGATGGCCGCCCGCTTCGACATGTGCAGGAGCAAGGGCTTCGACGCCGTCGAGCCGGACACCATCGAGGCCTACAACCAGAACAGCGGCTTCCCGCTGACCGCCGACGACCAGCTCAGGTACAACCGGATGCTGGCCCAGCTCGCGCACGGACGCGGTCTGGCCATCGGTCTGAAGAACGACCTGGACCAGATCCCCGCGCTGCTGCCGGACTTCGACTTCGCGGTCAACGAGCAGTGCGCGCAGTACGACGAGTGCGACCGCGTCGCGCCCTTCGTCAAGGCGGGCAAGGCGGTCTTCCACGTCGAGTACAAGCTGGACCCGGGCCAGTTCTGTACCAAGACCAAAACGCTTGGCTTCAGTTCGATGCAGAAGAAGCTCGACCTGAACGCCTGGCGCAAGCCCTGCTGAGATACCCGTCCCCCGCCGCGCGGGTGACCCGGAGGAGGGCCACCCGCGCGAGGGTCACTTGACCGCCAGCCAGATGACGGCGCCCAGCACGGCCAGCACGACGACGGCGATCACCGCGACCAGGCCGGTGCGGTTGCCGCCGCCGCTGCTGCGGCCGTAGGTGGAAACGTTGCCCGGCTCCTGGCGTGCCGGGGTCTCGTCGACGAACGCCCGGAACATCTGAGTGCTGCCGGCGGGGTCGTAGTCGTTGTCAGCCATGGCACGGACTCTAACGAATCGGCCCACCTCAGGCACAGCCCGGACCCCCGTCCCGGCCGGCACACCACCCCGTCGTGCGACGGCGGTACGACCGGCTCGTGAACACCGCGCGGCACCCGGAATGCCCGCCGCGGGAACGGGTTGGCCCCGATCATGACCGGAAACCACAGCCGGGTGAGTCTCGGCACCTCCGACCTGTCCGTATTCCCGCTCTCCCTCGGCGGCAACGTCTTCGGCTGGACGGCCGACGAGCAGCAGTCGTTCGCCGTCCTGGACGCCTACGCCGCCGCCGGCGGAAACTTCGTCGACACCGCCGACGTCTACTCGGCCTGGGCGCCGGGCAACACCGGCGGCGAGTCCGAGACCGTCCTCGGCCGGTGGCTGCGCAGTCGCGGCAACCGCGACGACATCGTGATCGCCACCAAGGTCGGCATGCACCCCGACGCCGGCGGCCTGGGCGCCGCCAACATCAAGTCCGCGGCCGAGGCGTCGCTGCGCCGCCTGGGCGTCGAGCGGATCGACCTGTACTACACCCACCGGGACGACGACACGCCGGTCGAGGAGTTCGTCACCGCGCTGGACGAGCTGGTCCGCGAGGGCAAGGTCCGCGCGGTCGCCGCCTCCAACATCAGCGGCGAGCGGCTGTCCGAGGCGCTGGCCTTCGCCGAGCGCGAGGGCCTGGCGAAGTACGTCGCCGTCCAGCCGCACTACAACCTGGTCTCGCGCCACACCTTCGAGGGCCCGCTCGCCGACGTGGTCGCCGAGCACGGCCTGGCCACCGTCCCCTACTACGCGCTCGCCTCCGGCTTCCTCACCGGCAAGTACCGCCTCGGCGGCCCCGGGGTGGACAGCGCCCGCGCCGAGGGCGCCGCCCGGTACCTGGACGACCCGCGCGGCCCCAAGGTCCTGGAGGCCCTCGACGCCGTCGCCGAGGAGCACGGCGTCGAACTCGCCACCGTCGCCCTGGCCTGGCTCACCGCCCGTCCGACCGTGGCCGCCCCGATCGCCAGCGCCCGCACCGTCGACCAGCTCCCGCCGCTGCTGGCCGCCGTCGACCTCCGCCTCACGCCCGCCCAGACGGCCCTGCTGGACGCCGCCTCCGCCTGAGGTCGCCCGGCGCGGCAGGACCCCGTCCCTCCCCCAGGCCGCTCCTCCCGCAGGCCGCGAACCCGCCCCGCACCGGGCGGCGTTCGCGGCCTGCGACGTTCGCGGCCTGCGGCGTTCCGGTGGCATCGCCGGTCCGGGAACTATCGTCGGCACGGGCAAGTCATGGTCAATGAACCGTCAAGCACTGATCAAGACTTCCATCGACCACGACGCTGATGAGGGGGACGCTTTGGCCGACAATCCTGCTTGGAACGGTCTCTTCGACGACGAGGACCGGAAGCGGTACGCGAGCCTGCGGCTCAACTCCGCGGGCGGCAGCGGAACGAGCGGCAGCGGGAAGGTGACCGTCACCCCGGCGGACCTGAAGGCCCGGGCCGGCACCGTCGACGAGATCCAGGGCAACTTCCGCACCGTCGACGACACCGCCCAGGAGAAGACCACCAACGCGTACGGCTCGCTGACCAGTTGGCTCACCGGCCCGGAGCTGCGCAACCGCTCCATCCGCTGGGACGACCAGGTGGCCACCCTCGGGAACACGCTCTTCGACATCGCCAAGCGACTGCGCCACACCGCCGACCAGTACACGGCGACCGAGAACGCCAACAAGCAGAACGTGTCCGGCGGGAACTGAGGGATCCACCACCATGCTGAGCTACGAAACCGTCCGGAACGCCAAGATCGAACCGCTGCACGCGGCGGCCGAGGAGTGGAAGACCCTCCAGTCCCGCTACACCGGCCTCAAGGAGAGGCTGACCAACGAGGTCGCCGGCAAGCTGGCCGCCGGCTGGGAGGGCGAAGCCGCCACCGAGGCCCGCTCGCTGATCCAGAAGGCCGCCGAACAGATCGACGCCGCCGGGAAGGAGTCCGCCGACGTCAGCGGCCTGCTGGCGGACGCCGCCCAGCAGTTCGCCGACGCCCAGAACCGGCTCAGGAAGATCGCCGACGAGGACGGCCCCGCCAACCACCTCCAGGTCGACGCCACCGGGACGGTCACCGACGTCCACCCGCTGCTCCACGACAAGGCGGCCCAGGCCGACCCGGACTACCAGACGGTCTTCCTGCCCCAGCGCAAGCGCGCGGTGGAGGACCTCGTCCACAGCCTGGAGGCGGTGCTCCAGCAGGCCGCCGACGCGGACCAGGCCGCCGCCTGGGCGCTGCGCGCCGACCCGAACGGCGCGAACGACAACGCGTTCAACCCGAACGGCTACCACACCCTCCAGGAGGCCACCGAGGCCCGCAAGGACCTCACCGACGCGCTCGCCCTGGCCGGCAAGGGCGGCGACCTCTCGGTCGAGGAGCTGACCAGGCTCAACGCCCTGCTGGAGAGGCGCAAGAACGACCCGGCCTTCGCCGAGCAGTTCGCCACCACGCTCGGGCCCAAGGGCACCCTGGAGTTCTGGCGCGACGTCAACGACCCGGCGAAGTTCGGTGCGTACAGCAAGGAACGCAACGAGGCCGTGAAGAAGCTCCAGGCCTCACTGGGCGCGACCCTGGGCACCGCGACCCAGAGCCACTCCAAGCCCATGCAGGACTGGGAGAGCGAGATGGTCAAACTCGGTCCCCAGGTGATGAACCGCCCGGGCGGCGGTCCGACGCCGCTGGGCTACCAGCTGATGAGCAGCCTGATGCGCTCCGGCGAGTACGACACCGAATTCCTCGACAGCTACGGCAAGAGCCTGCTCGCGTACGAGCGCAACGCCAAGACCGACCCCCAGCTCATCTGGGCGCCGGACTCGACCCAGCCCAGCTGGGACCACCTCGGCGAGGGCCGCGGCGGCGACGCGGTGGCCGGCTTCCTGGAGTCGCTCAGCCACAATCCGCAGGCCTCCACCCGCTTCCTCGACCCGGGCGACCCCCGGCACGACGACACCCTCAAGTACCTGCTGGAGGACCGCCGCTGGCCCAAGGAGATGGGCCCCGACGGCAAGCACGTCCAGGGCCACCACGCGCTCGGCCTGGCCGTCGAGGCCGCCGCCACCGGCGACCGGCCGGGCCAGGAGGACACCGTCAGGCACCACTCCGAGGCCCAGGCCCGGGTCATGCGCGACACCGTCAACCTGCTGGACGGCGGCATCGGCCACGAGAAGCTCCCGGCCGGCATGCAGCGCCCGATCGCCAACGCCCTGGCCGACTACTCCTCCGACACCCACGACATCCTCTCCGGCACCAACCGTGCCGCCAAGGACCACGCGGGCAGGGACGCCAGCGGCGTCTGGGTCGACCCGGTCACCGGGGAGACCAGGATGGCCACCGACAAGGGCGCCCTGATCCGGGTCCTGCGCGGCATCGCCGACGACCCGGAGTCCCACCACGTCGTCCAGCAGGCCGAGATGGTGCACGTCGCCCAGCAGCTCGCCGAACTCCCGGCGAACGCGGGCGAGAAGGAGTGGAAGGGCGTGATGGCCAACTCCTCCGTCGCCCTCGGCGTCTACGACGCCGTCCAGGCGGACGCCATCCTCGACCAGCGCGACGACGACACCATGGTCGCGGCCTGGAAGGCCAAGGGCCTGTACCAGGGCATCGGCACCCCGCTGAAGCTCGTCCCCGTCCCCGGGGTGGGCGCGATGGCGCAGAGCCTGCTCGGCGACGGGATCATGGGGTGGCAGCTGAACGCCACCGAGGAGATCAACGCGACCGCGGCCGGCCGGATCGAGGGGAACACGCTCACCGGCTCCGACGGCCGCAGCGGACACGAGGGGATCAGCGCCATGGTCGAGAAGTGGCAGCAGCAGCGCAACGGCCTCAACCCGGACGCCCCTTCCGTCGACTGGGACGAGCAGCAGATGCGGACGATCTACAACACCGGCCGCACCGATGCGGCCACCGCACTCGGCCGTGGAGGCGAGAACAAGTGACCCCCGAGCCCACGCAGCCGCGCGGGGCACGTCGGCGGTGGCGGCTCCCGGTCGCCGCCGCCCTCGGGCTGCCCCTCGCCGCCGGCGCCGTGTTCTACCTGGGCGGCGGGTACGACCGCTGGCAGGACGGCCGCAGCCTGGCCGGCCTCTGCCACGGCAGCCTGGACACCGCCGAGGTCAAGGAGTTCCTCGGCGTGGACCGGATGCGCGGCGAGGACGCCGTCTCGCCGGACGGACCGGCGGCCTGTTCCGTCGTCAACCCGGAGCACACCGGTGGGTTCCTCTCCGTCAAGACCGGTTGGGGTCAGCAGGGCTCGGCGCAGGCGCTGGCCGCGCTCCGCCGCGATCGCGCCGACCTCGCCACCACCATGGCCGCGCCCCTGGGTTACGGCCGCCGCGGCGTCCTGGACCTCCAGGAGGACGACGGCGCGGTCGCCGTCCTCCCCCTGGACTGCCCCGGCCAGGGCGGCAAGGAGCTCCTCGTCACCGTCAAGGGCCTCCCGCGCACGGGCGGCCTCGACGACGCCGCCCAGCGGGCCAGGTTCGCCCGCATCGCGGCGCGCACCGCCGACGGGGCCGCCCGGGTGTGGGGCTGCACGGCCCCCTCGGGGCCGGACATCACCGACGTCCCGGCGGACACCCGGTACCGGAAGGTTCCGGCCGGGCAGGCCGCCGGCACCTGCAGCGGGCTCGACGGGACGACCGGCGAGACGGCGGCCGACCCGAACGCCCCCGTCGAGGACTGCTTCCTGTACGACGCCGGCGACAGCCCGCGATTCCGCCTGGGGGCGTACTACCCGCCGTTCGCGGACGCCCTTCCCAAGGTGGCGCACTACCCGGTCGCCGGCGCGTCCGGCAGCCGGGACGGCCTGCTCTGGGCCACCGCCTCCTGCCCCGGCGGCGGCACCGCGCTCTACACGGTGGACACCGTCGACGACGGCAAGCGCACCGCCACGCCCGACCCGGCCGCCCAGGGGTCCGCCCTGCGCACCTTCGCCACCCGGTCGGCCGAGCGCCACGGCTGCGCCGCACCGCAGCTGCCCTGAAACGCGGTTCGGGCCCTGACCACGGCGTGCGCGGTCAGGGCCCGGTGCGGTCGCGGCGCTACGGCCGACCGAAGTGGGTCGGGTAGTGGTTCGCGTCGAGGGTGGAGACCCGGACGGTCCGACCGGGCCGGGGAGCCTCCACGAACGTGCCGCCGCCCAGGTACATCCCCACGTGGTGGATCCCGGAGGCCCGGCCGCTGTCGGACCAGAACACCAGGTCACCGCGGCGCAGCTGCCCCGCGCTGATGGGCGTGGTGGCCGCGTACTGGTCGTCGGCCACGCGCGGCAGGTCGATCCCGCTGCGGCGGTAGGCCTGCTGCACGAGGCCCGAGCAGTCGTAGCCGGACGGGCCGTTGCCGCCCCAGACGTACGGCTTGCCCAGCTGGGCGAGCGCGAAGTCGACGGCCGTCTCCGTGCTGTCTGCGGCCGGTGCCCGGTCCGCGGACTGCTTGCCACCGGACCCACCGGCCCCCTCGGAACCCCCGGGACCACCTGGACCACCGACGCCGCCGGATTGCGCGGACCGGCCGGTGCGGCTCGCGTAGACGTCAGAGTGGCTGGTCCACCGCCACTGCCCGGCACCGTTCTCGAACCAGTACCTCGACCCGTCCCAGCCCTGGCGCGGCCCGGAGGAGGCCGAGCCGTTGGAGACGGCCGCGGCGCCGGCACCGGAAGGCCTGGCGGCGGTGCCGGACTGGCCGGTGCGGCTCGCGTAGACGTCAGAGTGGCTGGTCCACCGCCACTGCCCGGCACCGTTCTCGAACCAGTACCTCGACCCGTCCCACCCCTGTTTCCCCGCCGCCGCGTGCGCGGATCCGCCCCCGGCCGTCAGGCCGACGACACCGGCACCCGCCAGCACGGAGGTGGCCAGGCAGGTGCTCCGTACGGCGCGGTGTATTCGGCTGCCGCCGGCCGCCGCGGAACGGGCGGTGCGCGGCCGGGCCGCGCAGTTCGGGCAGCCGCAGCCCGCGATCGCGGGGATGCCGCCCAGGCGCTCCTCGAAGGCGATCAGGCCGGGATCCCCATCGGGCCCGGCCCCGGGTTCGGCGTACGCGCCGGTGGCTATCCTCATGCGAGTCGTCCTTCCTTCCGCCCGGCACGCGCGGCCGGGGGCGGTACCGAGGCGGCCACTCCGGCCGGGGCGACGAAGGCGACCAGCAACTGCTCCATCAGAGCACTCCGGGCGGCCTCGTCCAGTTCGTGCGCGGTCGCCCGCTCCAGGCGGCGGACGGCGAGCGCCGCCGCCTCCACCGCGTCGTCCACCAGCACGGTCCGCAGGCCCGCGTCCAGGTCCGCCAGCCGGCGGCGGCGCATCGACTCGGCGACCTCCGGCGCGTAGTCCAGCGCCATCGGCTGCACCGAGTAGACCTCCAGGCCCGCCGGGGCGGCCTCGGCGGCCAGCGCCCTGGTCAGCTCGTCGGCGAACCACTGTCCGTCGCGCAGCGCCGGGCCGGGGGCCGCGTTGCTGTCGCAGGGCAGCATGGACGCGGTGCGGGTGAGCACCGCCTGGACCTGTTCGCGCAGGTAGACCTCGTGGTCCTCGATCGCCAGCAGCGCCCGCGCGGTGTCCTTGACCCGCCAGACGATCAGCAGCCGGACCACGATCGGCGTGCCGGTGCGGTCGACCACCCTGGCGGGCTCGCTGCGCCAGTGCCGCAGCCGTACGTCCACCCGGCGGCGGCGCAGCAGCGGGTTGACCCAGACCAGGCCGGTCCGGCGGACGGTGCCCCGGTAGCGGCCCCAGCGGGTCAGCACCCGGGTCTCGCCGCCCGCGTTGGCCAGCAGCCCGGCGAGCGCGAACACCGCCACCAGGCCGGCCGCGCTGACCTCGGCGATCGTGCGGGCGTCCGCCTCCGCCCGTCCGTTCGCCCGCGCGACGGCGTCGCGCAGGTCGGGCAGCGCGTCCCAGTGCGGGATGACGCCGGCGCGCAGCAGGGCGACCAGCACCCCGCCCAGGCCGAGCAGCACCGCCAGCAGGGCGATCCAGCCCGGCAGTGCGGTGGCCCGGTGCTCGCGCAACGCCTGGTCGGCGCGCGGCGGGCGCCGGGAGGTGGCGGCCGCCGGGGCGCCGACCTGGCCGGCGTCGTCCGGCAGGTCGACGCTCCCCGGGACGGCCGTCTCCAGCGGGTCGCGCGGGTCCACCGGGCCGGCGGGCGACGGACCGGGGACGACGGCCAGCGGGATGGTCGCCGGTCCACCGTCAGCCGGTGCGCTGTCGGCCGGTCCGACCGGCGGGGAGGGCGTGCCGGCCTTGACCGTCCTCAACGCCGAGGCCCTGGCCAGCGGGCTTGAGCCGTAGGAGGAACGTTCCGGCATGGCCGGGGGGAGCGTCTTGGGCTGGTGGTCGGGTCGCTGCGAAGAATCGCGGGTGACGTCCATGCACGGATCCTCAGGGTCGGTGTGTCGCGCAACGGGCGGCCCGGATCTGACGGGCAGTGCCAAGATCAGGCTAAGTTCATACATCATCAAATGCGACATTTGAGTCGAGTGTGTCGACATTTACTGATGTATCGTCCGAAGTCGATCTGACGCGCAGGCACATGAACGGACGGTCGAAGAAATCGGCGCTGGTCAGCGCCGTCGAGTACCGGTCCCGCGACTGAACACCCGGCGGGTGATCAGCCCGGTCCCGGCGAGCACCAGCAGGACGCCTGCGAGCCCCCCGCGCCAGCCGGCCTGCTCGGAACGCACAGGCTCCGCCGGCGGCGCGGCCAGCGGCCGGACCGCACCCTCGGCCGGATCGGCGCTCCCGGTCGACGAAGGCTCACCCCTGACGGCGACGGCGACCGCCCGGGACGGGGTGCCGCCCGGTGTCGGTGCCGGAGAGGGCGTCGCAGCGATCGCGACCGTCGGAACGACGGACGGAGAAGGAGCGGAGGGAACGGAGGGGACGGAGGGAACGGAGGGGACGGAGGGAACAGAGGGGACGGCGGGAACAGATGGGACGGCGGACACCGACGGAACGGCAGCCGGCCGACTCGGCGAGCCCGAAGCCGTGGCAGGAGCCCCCGCACTCGGCGCGGCCGAAGCCTTCACCGGCGGAACGGCCACCGGCGGGACGACGATCGGCAGCACCCCTGAGGGAGCCGGCACCTCGGGCACAGCCCCGCCGGCCGGACTCGGCGAAGTCGAAACCGAAACCGACGGCGAGGGTGAGGGCGAAGCCGACGGCGACGGCGACGGCGACGGCGACGGCGACGGCGACGGCGAGGGCGAAGCCGTCACCCCAGCGCTCGGCACCGCCGCCCCAGCGGCGACCCGCACCGTCACCGGCTCCGCCGAAGTCCCGTTCCCCGCCAGGTCCGTGGCCGTGACGATCAGCGACTGCTCCCCGTCCGTCAGGTCCCGGTTGGCGGTGCAGGTCCAGCTGCCGTCGAGCGCCGTCGTCGCCCCGCACAGCACCGTCCGCCGCCCCGAGTCGGAGCCGGATCCCGCGTCCGCCCGTACGGTGACCAGGACGTTCGTGCCCGGCTCCGCCCGGCCGGCGAGCTTGGGCCGGTTGACCCGCAGGGTCTCCCCCGCAGCCGGTGCGGTGAGCACCGGCCGGTCCGGCGGGGTGGTGTCGACCACCAGGGTCACCGTCTGCCCGGCTGTGCGGTTGCCCGCCGCGTCGACGGCGACCGGGGTGAGCAGGTGGTTTCCGTCCGTCAGGTTCTCGACGGGGAGGCAGGACCACCGGCCGTCCGCCCGCACCGCCGTGCTGCACAGTTCGCTCACGACGGCCCGGTCGGTGACCGAGACGGTGCTGCCCGCGTCGCCGGTGCCGGTGAGTTGCAGACCGGGGTCGTTGGTGTACGCGGGCAGAGTGAGCGTGGGGGCGGCCGGGGGTGCGGTCTTCACGGTGACCTTGACCGCCTCGCCGCGCAGCACGACGCCTCCGCTGGTGGTTTCCACGGGGGTGAGGCTGTGCGGGCCGGCCGGGAGCGGGGCGGCGGGTCGGCAGGACCAGGCGCCGCCGCCCGCGACCTTGGCCTTGCAGAGCGCGGTGTCGCCCTCCCGGATCTCCACCGTGGCGCCGGCCACCGCGCCCTCGCCGCTGATCTCGGGGCGGGCGTCGGCGAGGACGGTGCCGTCGACCGGCTCGGCGATCTCCGGCCGGGCGGCGCCGACGGCCAGCTTGATCCGCTGGTCGGAGACCTGCCCGGAGTCGGCGAAGCCGCCGGAGGAGACGAGTTGGCTGGTGTCGCGGCCGATCCGCAGCCGGGCCCAGGTCTCGCCCGAGGCGGCGCCGGAGGGGACGGTCCACTCCAGGGTCGCGGTGTCGGCGCCGGGCTGGACCTCGGTCTGCACGCGTCCCGCGGCGTCGAAGCGGCCGGTGTGGGCGAAGTCGATCCAGCCGGCCAGGGTGGCGGGCTGGTCGCCGACCGCGACCGGGACGGTGAGCCGGTAGTAGCGGCCGATCGCGGCGTCGGTGGGGTAGCTGATCGACGGGTCGGCGCCGTGGTACTCGCTGCGGCCGGGCTGGAGTCTGGGCGGCGGCGGGCCGGCGAAGGGGCTGCGCAGCGAGGCGCCGTGGTCGAGCCGGACCAGCGGCCCGTCGTTCGCGGTCGCGGCGGTGCCGTGGGGGGTCCGCCGCGAGGGGCCGGCGGCGTCGGCACCGAGGAAGAGGTCGGAGACCACGTGGGAGGCGTTGCCGTAGGCCTGCGGCGCGGTGCCGAGGGCCTCGTCGACGCTGACGGTGTAGGCCTGGCGCAGGACGGGCGGGGCGGTGGTGCTGCCGGCCCGGGCGGTGGAGCGCTGTTCGACCCGGAACACCGCGGTGCGGAAGGTTCCGGCGAGTTCCAGGGAGCCCTCGGCGGCGGAGCCCGGCGCGCCGTCGGAGGCGCCGTCCGGGCCCACGGGGGCCAGGGTGTTGCCGTCGACCGTCCAGCCGGGCCAGTCGGTGCGGTTGACGAGGGTGGGGGCGGCGGGCGAGCCGCCGGTGAGGGTGAGCCGGGCCGCGGTGCTGGTGGTGCCGGATTTCCCGGTGGCGACCGCGGCCAGGCCACTGAGGTGCAGCCGGGGATTGCGGACCGGCCGGGAGAAAGTCAGCCGGAGCGTCCCGGCGGTGCGCCACGAACCGTCCGTCTGCGGATGGTCGGGGGTGAGGGCGAAGGTCTGTGCCGGGTCTCCGGGGTGCATTCCGTCCGCATAGAGGGCCGCGGACCGCCCTCCTCCCGATCGGTCGGCCAGTTCGCCCGATTCGGCGGCGACCGCCGTTCCGGGAGAGGCGTCGAAATCGAACCGGACGGAAAGCCCGGAGGGCAGCACCGCCCGGTGCTCCGCCGACCAGGAGTCCGGGGACTGCTGGGCCACCGAGAGCGGGGCGTTCCAACCGGTCAGCAGCCCGGCCGTGAGGACGGCCAGGGCGGCAGCAGTACGGGGAAACTGTCGGCTCATCCGGCGCTCCTTCGCGGTCGGCTGCCGGGGCGGCGGGCAGTCCGGGCACAAGATCCGACAAAAAGGAATCACGATCCCGGGTCGGCCGTACGGCGACACCTGCGGTTTCGACCGCACCCCACCCGTTTGGCAGTCATTCGGGCGGCAGGACGGGAGGTATCCGAATGGACCGCATTCCATCAGTCGGGCGGTGACGGACCCCACCGGATGGACGCGGGAACGGGAATTCCCGGCCGATCCGGAAGACCCCGGCGCCCGGTGCCTGACCATCCATCGGGGCGTCCTGTTCGAACGACCCCGACCACCACGGCCTGCGGCGGCTCCGGAGGTGGTCACGCTCCTGAGGTGGTCACGGAGCCGGGAACGCGAGAAGCCCCCGGCCGGTGGCCGGGGGCTTCTCGATGGTGCGCTCAGCAGGATTCGAACCTGCAACCTCTTGATCCGTAGTCAAGTGCTCTATCCGTTGAGCTATGAGCGCAAGGAACGGGCGGACCCGATCTTGCGGTGGTTGGTGCGCTCAGCAGGATTCGAACCTGCAACCTCTTGATCCGTAGTCAAGTGCTCTATCCGTTGAGCTATGAGCGCTCGCCCTGCCGAACGTGCCAGCGGGGCGTTGCGGGGACAACATTACATGACCTGCGACGTGGGGCGAAATCGGTTTCCCGGGGGCCGTCGCGGGGCCGCCCGGGGCGCCCTCCGGCGGCGCTCCCGAGGGTGCCCCGGCCTGGCCCGTCCGGCCGCCGGGAACTCCGGGGCACGCCCGGGAACGCGAAGAGCCCCCGCCGACGGTCTCGTCGGCGGGGGCTCCCGGTTGGCGGAGGCTGAGGGATTTGAACCCTCGATGGGCTTTAAGACCCAAACCGCATTAGCAGTGCGGCGCCATAGACCGGACTAGGCGAAGCCTCCCCACAAGGACCATGCCCGCGCGAGCGGACCCGTTCCGTGTGTCAGTGATGATGCCACAACCGCGGGGCTCGGCACCAACCACCGCCCACGTTACTAGGCGGGTCGTCCCCGCCGCAAAGAAGAATGAGATACTGCCGTCTCCGGAGGAGCTGCCCCGAGCCGAGGAGACCTGTCGACGTGAGCAGCAGGCCGATCCGAGGCGCTGCTCGCCTCGCCGCCATACTCGACGCCCTGCCCGACGCATTGCTGCTGGTGAACAGCAACGGGACCGTCGTGGACGCCAACAGCGCCGCGGTCCAGGCCCTGCAGGCGCCGGGCACCTCACTGGTCGGCATGGGCGTCCTGGGCCTGCTCCCCGAGTTCGACCCCAGCCGGATCCCCGGCTCGATGCGCCCGGCCACCAGGGACGGGGACGCCCTCGAACGTCCGGTCCGGATGACCGCCCACCGCACCGACGGCACCACCTTCCCGGTCGAGGTCTCCGGCAACGACTTCGCCGACGACGGCGGCGGCGAAGGCCGCGGCTACGCGCTCTCACCGCTCGTCCCGTACGACCCGTACCGCGAGGGCTCCCGCTCGCCGTCCTCCTCCGACCTGCTCCTGCTGCTGGTCCGCGACCTCTCCGGCCGGCTCGGTGTCGAGGCCGAGCTGCGGCGCCAGCACAAGCAGACCGAGATGATCCTGCGGGCCGCCGCCGAGGGCGTGCTCGGGGTCGACCTCGAAGGCCGCTGCGTGCTGGTCAACCCGGCCGCCGCGCACATCCTGGAGTACCGGGCGAGCGAGCTCGGCGGGCGCGAGCTGCACCCGCTGATCCAGCACTCCCGGGCCGACGGCACCCCGCTGGCGCTGGAGGAGTCCGCGCTGCTGGACACCCTGACCTCCGGGCGCAAGCACCGGGTGCGCGGCACCGTGCTGTGGCGCAAGGACGGCCGGCCGGTCACCGTCGACCTCACCACTGCCCCGGTCCGGGACGGCGACCAGCTGGTCGGCGCGGTGATGACCTTCACCGACCGCAGCCGCGAACTCGCCCTGATCGCCCGCAACGAGCACCTCACCGCCGTGCTGGAGAGCGAACTGGGCGGCGCCCTGGACGCGCTGAACCAGCGGCTGGACGCGCTCGCCGCCGACCCTGCCGGGCAGTTGTGGCCGGAGGCCAACTGGACGCTGCGCCGGCTCGCCGCCGAGTGCCGCCGCTTCGGGAAGCTGATCGACGGCGTCCTCGACCATCAGCGCTCTGAGGCCGGCGAGGGCGCCGGGGCCGAGGTCCGGGACGGCAAGGAGGGCGCGGACGCCAAGGACGGCAAGGACGGCACGGACGGCAAGGGCCGCCGGAAGGCCGCACCGCGGGTGCCGGTCGCGCTGGACGACGTGGTCCGCCGGGCCGTCGAGGAGGCCGGCGAGCTGGTCGGCCCGGGCCGGGTGCGGTTCTCGGTGCACGCCGCCGCCGTCGAGGTGATCGCCGACGAACGGCGGCTCGCCCAGGCGCTGGCCCACCTGGTCGCCGACGTCAGCGGCATCGGACTGGCGCTGGACGCCCCCACCGCCCCCTCCCCCGGCCTGGCCGTCCCCGGACTGCCCGTCCCCGGTCTGACCGTCGGCGCCGCGCCCGCGGTGCCGCCCGCCCCCGAGCCGCCGACCGTCGTCCTGGCCGCCGCCCAGCGCGGCGAGGTCGCCCGGGTCGAGATCCGCGGCCCCGGCGTCGGCGGCAGCCCCGTCCACCTGCCGATAGCCCGCGCGGTGGTCGAGCGCCACGGTGGCGTGCTCCAGCCGCACGAGCTGCCCGGCAAGGCCGGCACCACGTACGTCGTCGAGCTGCCGCTGGACCCGGCCGCCGCGAAGGCCGCCGCCGAGCGCGCGTCCGCCGAGGGGCGCTCCGACCGGCCCAAGGAGAGCGACAGCGCCGTCCTGCCCGAGCTGCCGGGCATCCCGCAACTGCCCAGCAGCGGCGAGCCCGCCGAGGCCGCCCCCACCGCCGGGCAGCCGGTCCGGGAGGCCCCGGCCGAGGGCCGGGCGCCCGCCGAGGAGCCGCCCGCCGCCGCTGCCGAGCGGCGCGGCCGCCGAGGCCGGCCGGCCACCGAGACTCCCGCGCCCACCGCGCCCGACGCACCCGACGCCCCGGCCGACCAGTGGCCGAACGCCCCCGCCCGGGTCGAGCGGGCCGTCCCCGAGCAGTGGAACGGCACCGGCCACGACCCCGCGTACGGCCGTCAGGGGCTGGCCGGTCCGGACGGCGTCCAGAGCGACCCGTGGGGGAAGGACGACGGCCGTTCCGGGCCCGCCTACGCCGTGCCCGTCGAGGACGAGCGGGCGCAGCAGAACCGGACCGGCGGGCGCGAACCGCTCGCGCTCGGCCCGGCGCCCTCCGCTCCGGGCGCCCCGGGCGCCGACGGCACCCCGGCGGGCGGCACCCCGACCGCCGGGGCCGCACCGGAGGAGGGCGTGGGCGAGTCCAAGCCGCGTCGGCGTCGCGCCCTGCCCACCGCCGAGGACTCCTACGGCGGCTTCGCGCTGCCCGGAGTGCCCGACGCCCCGGTGTATCCCGGCCTGGAGCACGCCCTGCCGACCGGCCCCGCGCCCGTGCCGCCCGCCGAACCGGCCGCCCCGCCCACCGGGCGCCGCCGGCGGCTGGCCGTCCCGCCGGGCCCCGGACCGGACGCCTCGGCGAGCACCCCCGGTCCGGCCGGCCAGCCCGGACAGCCCGGGCCGGACGCGGGCGAGCCCGGCACCGCGCTGACGCCCGCGCGGGCCGCGCTGCCCGCCGGCGAGGAGCCGTCGGGGCCGCGCCCGGTCGGCACCGGCCTGGGTGAGCTCGCCCCGCCGCGCCCGCTCGGCGCCCCACCGGTGCCCCCCGTCGCGCCGCAGCCGCCCGCCCCGGCCGAGGCCCGGACGGCGCCGCGCCCCAGGGCCGAGCTCCCGGCCGCCGGGGAGCGGCCCGCCGCCGGGCAGCCCTTCGCCGAGCAGCCGTCGGCCACCGGCGGCGAACTGGCCAACACCCGTCGGCTGCTGGTCTGGCCGGAGCCCGACCCGGCCACCAAACAGGCCCTCCTGTCCCGCGGCTACCACCCGGTGATCGTCAGCTCGCGCGAGGAGGTCGACGCGCAGGTCCCCGGCTTCCCCGCCGCCCTCTTCGTCGACCCGCTGACCGGCCCGATCACCCGCACCGCGCTGCAGTCGCTGCGCACCGCGGCGCTCAACCGCCGCATCCCGGTGCTGGTCACCGCCGGCCTGGGCCAGGCCACCCGGGACGCCGCGTACGGCGCCGACCCGGCCGTCCTGCTGCGCGCCCTCGCGCCGCGCGACGGCGAGCACCACGCCCCGCGCGTGCTGCTGGTCGAGAGCGACCCGGACATCGCCGCCGCCATGATCAGCAGCCTGGAGCGGCGCGGCATGCACGTCGAGCACGCCGTGGACGAGAACGACGCCGTGGCCCGGGCCAGCAGCGTGCAGCCCAACCTGGTGGTGATGGACCTGCTGCAGATCCGCCGCCGCCGGGTCGGCCTGCTGGACTGGCTGCGCGCCAACGACCGGCTGCACCGCACCCCGCTGGTGGTCTACACCTCGGTGGACCTCGACCCGCGCGAACTGCCCCGGCTGCGCACCGGCGAGACGGTCCTGTTCCTGGCCGAGCGCTCGACCGGCGAGGACGTCCAGGGCCGGATCGTGGACCTGCTCGGGCGGATCGGCACGATGGGCGAGGCGGGCGTCGTCGCCGCGGGCTGATCCGCTGTGCCGTCTGTTCCGCCCCCGGGTCGCCCGCGCCCCCGGGAGAGCGAGCGGGCCGGCCGTCCCCGTCCGGTACGGGGACGGCCGGCCCGGTGCCGTCCCTGCGGCTACTCCTTGCCGAGCACCGTGACGTCCAGCTCGTCCGCCGCGTAGCTGGCCCGGATCACCTTCTTGTCGAACTTGCCGACCGAGGTCTTCGGCACCGACTCCACAACCGACCAGCGCTCGGGCAGCTGCCAGGAGGCGATCCGCCCGGCCAGGAAGTCCCGCAGCTCCCGCAGCCCGACGGTCGCACCCGGCCGCAGGACCACGGTGGCCAGCGGACGCTCGCCCCACTTCTCGTCCGGGACGGCGACCACGGCGGCCTCGGCCACCTCGGGGTGGGCCATCAGCTCGTTCTCCAGCTCGACCGACGAGATCCACTCGCCGCCGGACTTGATGACGTCCTTGGCCCGGTCGGTGAGGGTGAGGTAGCCGTCGGCGGTGATGGTGCCCACGTCGCCGGTGCGCAGCCAGCCGTCCTCGGAGAACTTGTCGTCCGGGCGGACCGGATCCTGCCCGGCGCCGCCGTAGTACGCCCCGGCGATCCACGGGCCGCGCACCTCCAACTCGCCCGCCGCGACGCCGTCGTGCGGCATCCGCTCGCCGCCCGGGCCGATCAGCCGGGCCTCGACGGAGGCCGGGAAGATGCCCTGGGTGATCCGGTACGGCCACTCCTCCTCGGGGGTGAGACCGCCCGGGGGCTGGGCGAAGGATCCGAGCGGGGAGGTCTCGGTCATGCCCCAGGCGTGGAGGACCCGGATGCCGTGGCGCTCCTCGAAGCCCTTCATCAGCGACGGCGGGCAGGCGCTGCCGCCGATGACCACCATGCGCAGGCTGGAGGTGTCGTAGTCGCCCGCGTCGAGCTCGTCCAGCAGGCCGCTCCAGATCGTGGGGACGGCCGCGCTCACGGTCGGGCGGACGGCGGCGATCATCTCGGCCATCGGCTTCGGCTGGAGGAAACGGTCCGGCATCAGCAGGCCGGCGCCGGACATGAAGGCGGCGTGCGGGATGCCCCAGGCGTTCACGTGGAACATCGGGACCACGGGCAGCGCGGTGTCGCGCGGGGTGAACGCGAAGTTGTCACCCGTATTGACCTGCAGGCAGTGCAGGTAGACCGAGCGGTGGCTGTAGAGCACGCCCTTCGGGTCGCCGGTGGTGCCGGAGGTGTAGCAGAGCACGGCGGCCTGGCGCTCGTCGACGTCGCTGCGCCACGGGTACGCGGTGGGCCGGCCCGCGATCAGCTCCTCGTAGTCGTGCACACCGCCCGCGAAGCCCGCCAGCAGCGAGCGGTCGCCGGGGCCGCTCACCACGATGTGCCTGAGCGTCGGCGCGAGGGCCGGCAGGACGGCGGCGAGGAGCGGGAGGACGGTGCCGTTGACGATGACCACGCGGTCGGCGGCGTGGTTGACGATGAACGACAGCTGTTGACCGGGCAGCCGCAGGTTGAGCGTGTGCAGCACGGCCCCCATCGCGGGGACGGCGAGGTACGCCTCCAGGTGCTCGGCGTTGTTCCACATCAGGGTGGCGACCCGGTCGTCCGCCGTCACCCCGAGCTCGTCGCGCAGGGCCCACGCGAGCTGCGCGGCCCGGGCGCCCACCTCGGCGTAGGTCCGGACGACCGGCCCGGTGCCGTCCCAGGTGGTGACGGTCGAGCGGCCGTGGATCGTGGACCCGTGCTCCAGGATCCGGGCGACGGTGAGCGGGACGTCCTGCATCGTGCTGAACACGGGTCCTCCTTGACCTGGCGGCACTGCCGGTGCGCCTGCGGCACCTACTGGGCGGTAGTGCGCGCGGACCTGCCCGATTTTGCCGCCCGGACCGCCCGCTGTCAGCATCCCGACCCCGTTGCACGGGTCACGGCGTCACCCGGTCCGCCCGGCGGGCGGGCGGGCGGTCAGCTCCGCTCGCGGCGGCAGAGGTGGAGGGAGTTGACGGGATCGGGGGTGTAGGTGGGGTCGAGGGCCCAGCCCTGTTCGGCGGCGATGCGCAGGGCCTGGTGGGCGCCGGCGCCGCGGTAGGTCGCGCGGTTGAGCCGGATGCGGCGCAGGTAGGTGCCGTCGGGGGCGGTGATCCGGCGGTAGCTCTCGGCGGTGCGGGCGAGTTCACGGGTGCCGTCGCGCTTGAGGATGCGGCGGACGTGGCGGTCCCAGGCGGCGGGACTGCCGGTGAACTCGGCCCGGAAGGCGCGCGGACCGACCGTCCAGCGGGCGCCCCAGCGCTCCCAGTGGTCCGGCTCGGGGCGGTTCACCCAGAACGTGAGCAGGAAGATCACCGGGACGTAGACGATCTGCAGCAGGAACACGAACGGGAGCAGCAGCGCGGAGCGGGACGGCTGCGGGCCCCACGGGGTGCCGGGAGCGGCGGGCGGGTCCTGCGGGGACGGGGCGCTCAGGCCGGTCGGGGCGGGGAAGCGGCGGGCGAGCTTGACGTGCTCGGCATCGGTGCCGCTGCCGGTGCCGACGCCGCTGCCGGTGCCCGGCAGCACCCCGTGCCAGCCCTGCCGCTCGGCGAGCCGGACCACGCCGTCCGCGCCGAGGCCCCGGTAGAGGCGCACGGCGAGCCGGACCGACACCTCCCGGCCCAGGTCGGCCTGCACCTCGCCGCCGCCGGCCGCGTGACCGGCCTCGGCCGCGGCGATGCGGCGCCGGAGGATCGGGGTGACGTAGCGCTCCCAGTCCTCCGGGCGGCCGGTCAGCTCGGCGCGCAGGCGGCGCGGCGGCATGAAGCTGCGGTTGACCCGCAGCCAGCCGTCGGAGGAGGGGCCGCTCCCGTTGTACTCGGCGAAGATCAGGACCACGAACAGGAACACCAGGCCGACGACCCAGAGCGGGGCGTAGATCCACTGCAGGAGGAACTGGATCAGCACGCCGACGGGGCTGCGGCGCGGCGCGGGGCCGGGGAAGCCGCCGGGCTGCGGTCGCGAGTCGAGCTGCGGCTGCGGCTGCGGCTGCGGCTGCGGCTGCGGCTGCGGCTGCGGCTGCGGCTGCGGCTGCGAGCCGAACTGCGCGGCAGCGTACGGCGGTTGGGCGGAGGCAGGCGGCTGCGGGGCGAGCGGCTGCGAGGGGTACGGCTGCGGCGGCACCGGCTGTGCGTACGGGTTCTGCCCGGGCGGCACCTGCCCGTACGGGCTCGGCGACGGCACCGCGCCGTAGCCGTCCGCGGCTCCCTGGCCGTACCCGCCGGTTCCGCCGTACTCCTGACCGTTCGGCATTCCGCCCCCTCCGCTGTGACCGGGGGCCACCCTACCGGCGGGCCCCTCGGGGCGGCCCTCCGCCGACGGACCCCGGGCGACGGGCTCCAGCCGACGGGCCTCAGCCGGCGGTGGGGCCGTCCACCTGGTTGCGGTCGATGGTGAGGGCGGCACCGCCGTACGTCTCCTCGACGTTGCCGTGGTACTGGTGGACGCGCTGGTGGAGGCCCCAGAGGTCGGGGGTCAGGGCGCCGGAGCCGGCGGTGTCGGCGTGGTCGTCCCAGCGGGCGTACCAGAGCGCGTCGGGCATCGGGGAGCTGCCGGCCCGGGCGGCGGCGGCGAGGTCGGTGATGCCGGAGTCGAGGCTGGAGTAGAAGCCGGAGCGGTAGCCGGCGGAGTGCAGGGCCTGGGTCCAGCCGAGGGTGAAGTCGACCACGGCCTGGCTGCAGGCCGGGTCGCGCAGTGGATAGGCCTCGATGTCCAGGTAGACCGGGCTGCCGACGCCGAACCCGAGCGGCTGCAGCGCGCGGACGGCCTCGCCGGCCTCGTCCCGGCCCTGCTGGACGGCGTTCGCCGGGTCGATCCGCCGGGGCTTGCTGCTCTGGTCGGCGCACGGCGCCTGCAGTCCCACGTGCACCGGCAGGAAGCGCCAGCCCAGGGCGCGGGCCTGGCGCACCCAGTCGGCGGTGAGCCGGGGCTGGCCGCAGCCGCGCTGGGAGCCGCTGGTGTAGATGCCGACCGCCCCGTACGGGGAGGTGCCGCGCCAGGCCCGCAGGGTGTCGAGCGGGGGTGCGGCGCAAGCGTCGAAGGCGGCGCCGCTCCAGGTCTCGCGGTACCGGGGTGGGGCGCCGCGGTCGGGGAGGGTGACGGCCCGGATGCGGGGGACGGCGGTGGTCCGGGCGGCGGCTCCGGCGCTCACGCCCGTCCCGTCGGTGGCCAGCAGGAGCACGAGGGAGGCGGCGAGGAGGGCCGCTGGGCGGAGATAGCGCATCCAGCCTTGCTACTGACGAACCGTCGGGCGAATCCGGCAACCACGCCGTGGGCCTCGCCGGGGTCCACCCTTTCGGACGCACCCGTCCACTTCCGTCCCGATATTTGTAACGAGCTTGCCGCTTCATCACTCCTTACGGCAAACTCGCCGCTATGCCCACGTCCCACACCAGCGAAACCTCCGCCGCCTCGTCATCGGCCGCCGCCGTCGCCGAGGCCCTTGCCGCGCCGACCGCCCCCACGGGCGGGCCGGCCGGCGAGCGGGGCGGCGGGCACGAGCGGGAGGGCGGGCACGAGCTCGGCGGCGGGCACGGGCGGGGCGGCTGGGAGAGGATTCCGGCGCCGCTTCTCTGCCTGACCGCGATGTTCCTGGTGCAGACCGGCATCGCTCTGTCCAAGCCGCTCTTCGGCCCGCTCGGCGTCAGCGGCACGACCTTCCTGCGGCTCGGCTTCGCCGCCGTCATCCTGCTCGCCGCCACGCGCCCGAAGCTGCGCGACAAGCGCCCCCGAGACCTCGCCGCGGCCGCGCTGCTCGGCGTGGCCTCGGCCGGGATGACCTTCCTGTTCGCCGGGGCGGTCGACCGGCTGCCGATGGGCACCGCCGCGACCATCGAGTTCCTCGGTCCGCTCGCGGTCGCCCTGGTCTTCGCCCGACGCGCCAGCCACCTGCTCTGGGCGCTGCTCGCGGCCGCCGGCGTGGCACTGCTCACCCTGCTCGGCGAGGGCGACGGCGGGGGCTCGCTCGACCCGGTCGGCCTGCTGTACGCCTTCGGGGCGGCCGCCTGCTACGCGCTGTACATCCTGTTCACCGACAAGGTCGGCGCGACCTTCCAGGGGTTCCAGGGCCTGGCCGTGTCGATGACGGTCGGCGCGCTGACGCTGGCCCCGTTCGGGCTCGGCGAGGCCTGGCACGGGCTGACGGCCCCCGACGCCTCACCGCTGGTGCTGCTCGCGGCGGTCGCCGGGGTGTCGCTGCTGCTGCCGGTGATCCCGTACGCGCTGGAGATGACCGCGCTGCGCCGGATGCCGCAGCGGGTGTTCAGCGTGCTGGTCAGCCTGGAGCCGGCGGTCAGCGCGCTGGTCGGACTGGTGGTGCTGGGCCAACTGCTGGGCGTGCCTCAGCTGGCCGGGATCGGTTGCGTGGTGGCGGCCAGCGTCGGCGCCACGCTGGCGGGGCGGCGGTAGGCCCCGCCCCGCGGCCAGCGCCTCACGGCCCGTGCCTCACGGCCAGAGCCCCGCGGCCCGCGCCTTACGGCCAGAGCAGGGTGCGCGACCACTCCGGCGAGCTGACGGGGCCGGTGCGGGTGTAGCGCAGGCGGACGTGCCGGCGCTGGGCGTCGCCCTGCCAGAACTCCACCTCGTGCGCCCACAGGGTGTAGACCGCGTGCCCCGGCGCCACGGCGTCCGGGTGCGTCTCCAGCCGTCGACGGGCGACCGCCACCGCCTCGTCGTAGTCGGCGAGCGAGGCCAGCGGCTCGCTCTGCCGCCCGACCAGCGCACCGACCCGGGCGGCGGGCGTACGGGTGGCGAACTCTGCGGCGGCGACCAGGTCGGCGGCCCGCTCGACGGTGCCGCGCACCCGGACCTGACGGCCCAGCTGCGGCCAGTAGACGGTCAGCGCGGCCGCCGGGTGATCGGCGAGCTGGCGGCCCTTGGGGCTGTCGGCGGCGGCGGAGAAGTTCCAGCCGGTGCCGCCGGCGTCGACGTCGCGCAGCACCAGCACCCGGGCGTCCGGCATGCCGTCCGCATCGACGGTGGAGAGGGTGAACGCCTGCGGATCCAGGACCCCGGCGGCCAGCGCGGTGGCGAGCCAGTCCACGAACAGCGGCCCGGGCTCCGCGGGGGCGCCGTCATGGTCGAAGGACGGCAGCGGGCGGGCCATCGGCGGGCGGCCGAGCAGCAGCTCGGGGACGGACCTTGGCTCGGGCCTGGGCTCGGGGTTCGACTCGGGGTTCGACTCGCCCCTCGACTCGGGCCGGCGCTCGCCGGCCGGCTCGGCTGCCGAGCCCGGGCGGGCGTCCGCCTGCGGCTCCGGTGCGGGACCGGCCTCGCCGGGGCCCGTCAGGCCCTCCTCCTCAGCCGCCATCACGCACCCTTCCTTCCGGTTGCCGCGGTCGCCACCCCGGCCGGGCCGCCCTTCCGGGCCCGGGCACGCGGTGCGCTGTCGGAGCGCAACCGTACCGCCGCGGGCCGACGGACCCGGGCGCGGGCCCTGGCTGGGCGGATCACGCCCGCTCGGCGGGGCGGCCGCGGACACACTCGTGGGCGGTGCCGATGGCGGCACCGCCCACGGGGCCGGTTTCGCGGTGACCCTTTCCGCTGGCCGGTCGATGCGCTGTTCCCTCTGTGATGCGCGGATCCCTCTGGTTGTCCGGTTGTTCCGGCGTTCGGTGCCGTTGCTGCCGTTCCGGTCCGCTGTTTCCAGGCCGGTCCGATCGGACCGGTTGCGAACCCGTCCGCGGTTGCTCAGCCCACCTGCGGCCACCCGTCTCCGGCGCCCCCGCCTTCGATGGTGCCCGGTGTGCTCACGCGGTCAGCCGGGGCAGGTCAGCTGAAGACCGGAGCGAAGATGACGTTGACGTTCTTGTTGCCCTGGCCGGCCAGGACGGCACCCGCGTTGTCCTTCACGGCGAGGGTGTTGTCCTGGTTCGAGGCACCGGAGCCGGTGGCCGTCTGCTGGGTGGACACGTAGTTGCCGTCGACCCCGCCGAAGACGTTGCCCGTGCCCACGTTGGACACCACGCCGGCGTTGGAGCCGGCCGCGGCACCCGCGCCGTTGTCGGCGGCCGCGGCACCGGCACCCGCCAGCAGCAGACCCGCCGCGAGCGGGCCGGCGAGTAGGAGTCCGACCGTTCGGGGTGTGTACCTGCGAGCCATGAAAGCCTCCAAGAAGCTGTTAATCGTCCAATAGTCGAGCACGGTGTGCAAGGTTCGCCGGCCAGACGAACACCTGCGGGCTGCGACGCCGGGAGAAAGACTTCCGCAACAAATCGACAAAGCACTAGTCAGCCCCGCAATTTTCGCCCGTTTGCGTGATATCCACCCAGGTCCCGCATGGCGGCATGAAAATCGGACAAGGCGCGGCAATATGCCTGTTGAGCTGTGGCTTTACTCGAATCGACGCGGAGCGCACGCTCACCGGAGAGGGCGCTCGGCGTCCAGCAAGCCACTGGTCGCACCACCCGGTCGCACACAAGTCGCGAATGCGCCCGGACAGGTCCAATCACTCTTCGATGTCGACTTTTCGGCCATTCACAGACCATCGGAAAGTCGTATCGATACCCGGCCGCACAGGCGGGCATGACGGAGCCGCCCGGGCCGGCTATCGGAAATCAGACCATCTTGCCCGGGTTCAGGATGCCCAACGGATCGAAGACCGCCTTCAACTGCCGCTGCAGGTCCAGCGCCACCGGGCCCAGCTCGCGGGCCAGCCAGTCCCGCTTGAGCAGCCCCACCCCGTGCTCCCCGGTGATCGTGCCGCCCAGCTCCAGTCCGAGCGCCATGATCTCGTCGAACGAACGCTGCGCCCGGACGACCTGCTCACCGTCCGCGGCGTCGAAGATCACGATCGGATGGGTGTTGCCGTCCCCGGCATGGCTGACCACCCCGATGGTCAGGCCGTGCCGCTCCGCGATCACCGCGACACCGTTCAGCATCTCGGCCAGCCGGGAACGCGGCACCGCCACGTCGTCGATCATCGTGGTGCCCAGCCGGTCCATCGCGGGCAGCGCCAGCCGCCGGGCGGCCAGCAGCAGGTCGGACTCCGCCTGGTCCTCGGCCGGCACCACCTCGGTCGCCCCGGCATCCCGGCACAGCTGCGCGGCCCGCGCCAGCTCCCCCTCCCGGTCCGGCCCGTCGAAGGCCACCAGCAGCAGCGCCTGGGTGGACTCCGGCAACCCCATCTGCCCCAGCTCGTTGACGGCCCGCACCGAGACCGTGTCCATCAGCTCCATCAACGACGGGGTCAGGCCGCGCGCCATCACCTCGCAGACCGCCGCGCCCGCCGCGTCCGCGCTCGGGAACTCGGCCGCCAGCGCCAGCTGCGGAGCCGGCGCGGGCCTCAGCGCCAGAACCGCCCGGACCACCACGCCGAGCGTCCCCTCCGAGCCGACGAACAGCCGGGTCAGGTCGTAGCCCGCCACCCCCTTGGCCGTCCGGCGGCCGGTGGACAGCAGCCGCCCGTCCGCCAGCACCACGTCCAGGCCGAGGACGTACTCGCTGGTGACGCCGTACTTCACGCAGCAGAGCCCACCCGCGCCGGTGCCGATGTTGCCGCCGATCGTGCACGACTCCCAACTGGACGGATCCGGCGGGTACGACAGGCCCGACTCCTCCGCCTTGCGCGAGAGTTCGGCGTTCACCACGCCGGGCTCGACGACCGCGATCCGGTTCACCGGATCGATCTCCAGGATCCGGTTCAACTTCACCAGGGACAGCACGATGCAGCCGTCCACCGCGTTCGCGGCCCCCGACAACCCCGTCCGGGCGCCCTGCGGCACCACCGGCACGCTCAGCTCCGTCGCGGTGCGCATCACGTGCTGAACCTGCTCGACCGTCTCCGGGAACACCACCGCGGCGGGCACACCGGCCGCACAGAACCCCGCCATGTCGCGGCTGTACGCGACGGTCACGTCGGGATCCACCACGACGGCCCCGGTCGGGAGGCCCTGCACCAGTCGGTCCGTCAGATCGCCCATCGCCGCCTCCGCTCACCGCCCGACCGCCGCCACCTCCGCACTCTGCCCGGACGGCGGGAGCCGGGCAAGTGGGCCCGGTCCGTCGCGGGCCGGGCCGTTGCCGGGGGCCGTCCAACGCGGGACGTCCGGCGGGGGCCGTCCTGGCCGGGGTGCCGCCGCCCGGCCGGATCAGGCGCGGCGCAGGGCCGGGGTGGCCAGGGCGGCGAGGCCGGCGGCGGCGGTGGCGAGGGCACAGAGGAGGGTGGGCAGGGCGGCGCCGGCGCGGTCGGCGAGCAGGCCCAGCAGGACGTTCGACAGCACCAGCGCCAGGCTCTGCACGAGCGTGAGCAGTGACTGGACACGGGAGAGGTGGGACGGCGGCGCGCCCGTCAGTACCAGCGGA
The DNA here is from genome assembly GCF_000719705.1 of Streptomyces sp. NRRL S-350. GTDB lineage: Bacteria > Actinomycetota > Actinomycetes > Streptomycetales > Streptomycetaceae > Kitasatospora. The sequence continues at coordinate 71,532 of NZ_JOHO01000004.1, forward strand.
CCGAGGTGGCAGGCGAACAGCCCCGAGCCGACCCCCGCCACCGTGCTGCCGACCACCGCCGGCACCGGCCCGGCGGCCGGCGCCAGCAGGGCGATCCCCGCCGACGCCGTGCAGAGCCCGGCCGCCGCCCCCGCACCGGCCCGGGGCAGCCCGCCCCGCCAGGCGACCAGGGCCGCCACCGCGAGCACCCCGGCCGCCTGCCCGCCCGTCACCAGTCCGGCCGTGCCCGCCGTCCAGCCGTGCGCCCGGGCGAGCAGCGGACCGAGGAGCGACACCACCGGCAGCAGGGCGCCGGCGGCCGCCCCCGTGAGCAGCAGCGCGGCCCGCAGCAGCGGGTCGCCCATGGCGAGCCGGACGCCGGACGCGGCCTCGCGCAGCAGGCCGGCCGAGGCGGCACCGGGCACGGCACCGGGCACGGCAGGGGGCGTCTCCGGCGTCGGCCGGACCCGCAGCAGGACCAGCAGGACGACCCCGAAGCTCACCGCGTCCGCCGCCGCGGCACCGGACAGCCCGCCGACGGCGACCAGCAAACCGCCCAGCGGCGCGCCGATCAGGACAGCGCTCTGCCCGCCGGCCTGGCGCAGGGCGAGTGCCCGGGGCAGCCGGTCGGCGGGCACCAGGCGGGCCGGCATCGACCCGGCCGCGGGGAGGAGGAAGGCGTCGACCGTGCCGATCACGGCCGCCGACACCACCAACAGCCACAGCGGCGTCCCCGGTGCGCCCGGGCCGCCGGCACCGTCCGCGCCGCCCGCCACGCACGCCAGGGCGGCGGTCGCGGCGAGCATCACCGCGTCGGCGGCGACCATCACCCGTCGGGCGCCGAACCGGTCCGCGGCCGCGCCGCCCGGCAGGAGCAGCACGGTGCGCGGCACGGTGATCGCCGTCAGGACGAGGCCCGCTGCCCCGCCACCGTGTGCGGAGGCCGCCCAGCCGAGGGCGAAGTACAGCGCGGCGTCGCCGAGCAGCCCGGCCTGGGCCCCGGCCAGCCAGAGCAGGTACGGCCCGGGGAGCGCCGCCGGTGGCGGCTCGGAGGAGGCGGTGGTCATGCCCGGCGACGCTACGACCCTCGACCTGGTCGAGGGCAAGAGCGGGCCGGTCCTACCGGCGGACCACCGGTTCCTGGAGTTCGGTGACCCACTGGGCCTGGTCCTGCGGGCACTCCAGGTACAGCTCCCGGGCGTAGCCGGCCGAACGGTAGCCGTTCTCCTCGATGAAGCGGGCCAGTTCCTGGACGGTGCCCAGCACCCCGTCCATCGCTCCCCGGTGAACGATGGTCGCCGCCCGCTCGATCGGCGGCAGGTCGAGCACCTCGAAGTCGTGCCCGCCCGGCCGCACCGACGCCCCGACCGGTACGGCCGCCAGGACCAGTACCGAACCGTCGCCCTCCGGCGCGTCCTCGTACCGGGCGACGGACGGACCGGTCGCCTCGACCCCGGCCCCGGCCAGCCGCCGGCACAGCTCGGCGAACAGCGGACCGATCACCGGTGTGATGTCCTCGGGCTCGTAACTCCTTGCCACGCCGGACAGTTGGGCCACCCGGACGGACGGCACCGACTTCACCACGACATCGTGCTCGGACATGGTCCCCTCGCTCTCGATCGTCCGGAGCCTCGCCTCCACCCGGGCCAACCGCTGCTCGTCCGCCGCGATCGCCTCGGCGAGCTGGGCCCGCCGCAGCCGCAGCATGCCGCGCAGTTCGGCCGCGTCCACCTCCTCGTCGAGGACGGCCCGCACCTGCTGCAGCGTGAAGCCGAGCTCCTTGAGCGCGATCACGCGGTTGAGCCGGGCGAGTTGGGACGCCTCGTACGAGCGGTACCCGCTGACCGGGTCGACCCGGGCGGGCCGCAACAGGCCGATCGCGTCGTAGTGGCGCAGCATCCGCACCGACACCCGGCCGTGACTGGCGAAGTCTCCGATGTTCAACATGGTGCTTCCACTCCACGGCCTCCCACGGTGTCAGGGTCAACCCCGCCCGCCGACCCGCCGCCGCGAACGCAGAAGGCGGGTGCCGACTCGATGTCGGCACCCGCCTCGAGCAGGTGGTTCTCCTACCGGCGGAGAGCGTGGGATTCGAACCCACGGTGACGGGTCACGCCACGACAGTTTTCAAGACTGTTCCCTTAGGCCGCTCGGGCAGCTCTCCAGGCGGAGGTCAGCCTAACGGGTCCGGCGGGGTTCGGTGCACACCGTTTCGCGGCGGTGCCGGTCGGTGGGCGGAGGGACTACTGGTCGCCTTCCCGCTGGCCGAGCGTGACCTTGGTGGTGGCGGTCTGGCCGTTGCGGGTGTACTCGACGTCGACGGTCTCGCCGGGCTTGTGCGTCCAGATCCGGCTGACCAGGGCGGGGCCGTTCTCGATCGGGACGCCGCCGAGCTTGGTGATGACGTCGCCCGGCTTGAGGCCGGCCTTGTCGGCCGCGCCGCCGGGGGTGACGGCGGGCTGGCCCTGGATGTCCTTGGTCTGGATCTGCGCGCCGTCGCCCTTGTAGTCGTCGTTGCGGAGCACGTCGAGCTTGGCGTAGACCGGCTTGCCGGTCTTGATCAGGGTGTCCGCGACCCACTTGGCCTGGTTGATCGGGATGGCGAAGCCCAGGCCGATGCTGCCGGCCCGGCCGTTGGCGGAGGCGTTGGACTGGATCGCCGAGTTGATGCCGACCACCGCGCCGCCGGAGTCGAGCAGCGGGCCGCCGGAGTTGCCGGGGTTGATGGAGGCGTCGGTCTGCAGGGCGTTCATGTACGAGGCCTGCGAGCCGGTCTCGTCGCCGGAGGCCACCGGGCGGTCCTTGGCGCTGATGATGCCGCTGGTGACGGTGGACTCCAGGCCGTATGGCGCACCGATCGCGACGGTGGCGTCGCCGACGTTGACCTTGTCGGAGTCGGCCAGCGGCAGCGGGGCCAGCTTGCTCTTCGGCGGGTTGTCGATCTTGACCACGGCGACGTCGTAGCCCTCGGCGTGGCCCAGCACCGAGGCGTTGTACGAGGTGCCGTCGGCGAACTTCACGGTCAGCTTGCCGCCGTTGAGGGTCGGCGCGACGACGTGGTTGTTGGTGAGGATGTGGCCCTCGGTGTCGAAGACGAAGCCGGTGCCGGTGCCCGACTCGCCGTTGCCCTGCGCCTTGATGGTGACGACGCTGGGCAGCGCCTTCTGCGCGATGCCGGCGATCGAGCCGGGGGCGGGCTCGTTCTTCTGGGTGTCGCTGGCCTGAACGGTGGTGCTGCGGTGGTCGTCCGCGGAGCTGCTGCTGCCGTTGCGGTCGGCGACGGTCACGCCCAGCGCGCCGCCGGCCACGCCGGCGACCAGCGCGACGGCCGCGATCAGGGCCACCAGGCCGCCGCGCTTCTTGCGCGGGCCGCCGCCGTGGGGGCCGCCGGGGTACTCGGACGGGTAGCCGAGCGGGCCCGCCGGGCCCCCGGGGTAGCCCGCGCCGCCGGAGGCGGAGTCGTGGGTGGGGCCCCAGCCGCCGAGCGGCTGGCCGGCGCCGAACGGGTGGTGGCCGTGCGCGGCGGGTGCTCCGGGGGCGGGCGCGCCCGGGGTGCCGGGGGCGGCGCCGTACGCGTCGTGCGCGCCGGCGGCCGGGACGCCGTGGGTCGGGGTGGCGTACGGGTTGCCGGCCTGCGGCAGCGCCGGGGCGGCGGGCGCGACGGCCGGGGCGGCCGGGGTGTCGGCGGGGGAGGGCGGGGCGGGCGGCAGGAGGGGCGGCGGCGCGTCGATGTAGCCGGTGGCCGGGTCGACGGCGGGCTCCTCGGCGACGGGTGCCGCGGGCGCGACGGCCGGGGCCTCCGGGGCGGGGACCTTGGTGAAGGCGACGGTGGGCTTGTGCCCGCCCTCCGCCGGGGCGGCTGCGGCCTCGGCGGCCTCCGCGGCCTCGGCGCCCGGAGCCTGCGCGGCCGGAGCCTCGGGCTGGGGCACCCGGCTGAACGCCATCGTCGGCTTGTGTCCGCCGTCCGCCGGGGCCGCGTCGGCCGGGGCGGCCTCGACGGGGGCGGTTTCCGCCGGGCCGGCACCCGCGTCAACGGCCTCCGGCTCGGCGACCCGACGGAAGGCCATGGTCGGCTGGTGCCCGCCCTGAGCGGGGCCTTCGGAAGCGGACTCGGCCGCCCTCCGGCCGGCGGGCTGCTCCCCCTGCGGCCCGGTGGGCCCAACCTCGCGCTCGGTGCTCACGGACGACCTCCATAGCTGGCAGAACCAAGGACCATAGTTTTTCGCACTGTCGATTCGATTGCCGTAAGGACCCCTCTGAAGAACTCATAAGAATCCTTAGCCGGCGCCGACGGCTGCGGCTCCCCTCCCCCGCCGGGCGTTCCGCGATGCGGACCGCGCAGGCCGTGGCCTTGGGTGTTCGCCCCCGTGCCGGTTAGCCTGTCGCTCCAAACTGACACGCGGGAGCTTGGACCGACCAGGCTGAGAGTGCGCATGTCGACCGTACGCCACGCGATCGCGGCGGACGTTCGAGGGGCGCTGACCGCCGGAACCTGTCCGGGTAATGCCGGCGTAGGGAGTATCGGCCATGCCGTCTGCTTCGTCATCCTCTTCTTCGGGCGCGCACGCGTCCAAGGATTTCCCCGAGTCCGCCGTCCCCGATTCCACCGCCGCGACCACCGCGACCGCCGTCCTGGATCCCGCCGGCCGGGTCGAGGCCCCGCTGGTGCTGGACACCGAGCCGCCGCGCACGCTGCGCTTCCGGGACCACTTCGCGCTCTGGATGAACCTGGGCGTCAGCCTGATCGGCTTCTCCACCGCCGCCACCGTGCTCGGCGCCCCCGGCAGCGAGCTGTCGCTGGCCGCCTCGGTGACGGCGATCGCGGTCGGCACGGCCGTCGGCACCGCGATGCTCGGGGTGGCCGCGCTGATCGGCGCCCGGACCGGCGCCCCCGCGATGGCCAGCCTGCGCGGGCTGTTCGGCACCCGGCTGTCGTACCTGCCGACGGTGCTGAACATCGTGCAGTGCGTCGGCTGGGGCGTGTTCGAGCTGCTGACGATCTCGGCGGGCGCCCAGACCGTCGCCCACACCACCGGCTACCGCTGGCTGTTCGTGCTGCTCGCGGGCGCGCTGACCACCGCGCTGACCATCTGGCCGCTGGGCTCGATCGCGGTGCTGCGCCGCTTCGTGGCCGGGGCGGTCGCCGTCGCGATGGTGTACTTCACCGTCCAGCTGGGCCGCCAGGGCGTGCCGGACCCGGGCGCCGGCAACTGGCACGGCTTCCTGGGCGCGACCGACGCGATGGTCGCGGTGTCGATCTCCTTCGTTCCGCTGGCCGCCGACTACACCCGGCACTCGCGCACCGCGCGCTCGGCGTTCTGGGGGAGCTTCTCCGGCTACACGATCGCCCAGGTCTGGTGCTACGTGCTCGGCCTGATGGCGCTGCTGCAGTCCGGCGGCGACCCGAACAGGATCTTCGACTCCTTCCTCGGCGTCTGGGCCGGCTGGCTGTTCCTGCTGGTCCTGGTGGTGCGCGAGACGGACCAGTCCTTCGCCAACGTCTACTCGACGGCGATGTCGGTGCAGAACCTGCTGCCGAAGGTGGACCGCCGGCTGCTGACCGGCGGGATCGGCGTGCTGACCACCGTGCTGGCGCTGCGGATCGACAAGTTCACCGACACCTACACCAACTTCCTCGGCCTGATCGGCTCGGTGTTCGTGCCGCTGCTGGCGGTGCTGGCGGTCGACTTCTTCCTCGGCGCCGGCCGGCACGGCTGGAACCTCTCCGAGGACACGCCGTCGCGCTGGACGATGCTGCTGCCGTGGGTGCTGGGCTTCGCGGTCTACCAGTTCATCGCGCCGACGGCGGTGGCCGGCTGGTGGACGGACTTCTGGACGTCCGCCCAGGGCGCCCTGCACTTCACCCCGCAGGAGTGGACCTCCGCCTCCCTGTTCGCCTTCCTGGTGCCGGCCCTGGCCACCTGGGCGCTCACCCCGCTGGCCCGCCGCGCCGCGCGCTGACGCCCGTCCGCCGAAGACGGCCCCGCAGGTTGGGGCCGTCTTCTCCCCCGCGTCACCTCCGCCGCCTATCGTTGGCCCCGTGACCAGCCCAGACCTGTCCTCGGCGGCGGCGCGCACCGCGCCGCCCGTCCAGGTGATCGCCCACCGCGGTTCCTCCCACGCGCTGCCCGAACACACCCTCGCGGCCTACCGCCGCGCGCTCGACGAGGGCGCGGACGCGGTCGAGTGCGACGTCCGGGTGACGGCCGACGGCCGGCTGGTGTGCGTGCACGACCGGCGGATCGGCCGGGTCTCCAACGGCCGGGGCACCGTCTCGGCGATGACGCTCGCCGAGCTGGAGGCGTACGACTTCGGCGCCTGGAAGACCGGGCGCCCCAGCACCGACCCGGAGCTGCGCGGCGTGCTGCGGCTGGAGCGGCTGCTGGAGCTGGTGGTGGACTGCGGCCGCCCGGTGGACCTGGCGATCGAGACCAAGCACCCGGTGCGCTTCCGCGGGCGGGTGGAGGCCGAACTGCTGCGGATGCTGGAGCGGTACAAGATCGGCGCGGCCCAGGAGGGCGACCGGCCGTCCGCCCGGATCATGAGCTTCTCCTCGATCGCGCTGAACCGGGTGGCCACCGCCGCGCCGGACTACCGGCGGGTGTTCCTCTTCGAGCGGATGCTGCCGCTGCTCGGCCGACTGCGCGAGGGTGCGCCGCTGCCGGGCGGGGCGCGGATCGCCGGGCCGGGCATCGAGCTGGTGCGGGCCCGCCCGCAGCTGGTGACCAGGCTGCGCGAACTGGGGCACCAGGTGCACGTGTGGACGGTGGACGAACCGGCCGACGTCGAACTCTGCCTGGAACTCGGGGTGTCCGCGATCATCACCAACCGGCCCGCGGAAGTGCTGGCGCAACTCGGCCGGTGATCCGCCGACGCACCGACGGCCGTGGCCGTCCGGGCTGGTCACTCTGGTCGGCAGCCAAACCTTCAGCGCTCGGTATTGCCGAATTCCCGCCACCGGACGACAGAGGGTGAGCAGGGAATGACCTCGTGTCGACCCTCGGTCGCGATGCTCGAAATGGGCTCGCGGGATCGTCCGGTGCTCGTTTCCGACGCATTACGAAGGGGCATCTCTCCCTCGGCTGACGCTGAAGGAGGTCCGGGGGTGGCGTTGATGGTGGCGCGTGAAGTGCCGACTTCATCGACCATGGCAGTGCCGCACGGCCCAGCGAGTGTCGGGGTCGCGCGGCGCCGACTGCGTCGAGATCTGGGTGACCGGCAGATACCGGAACCGGTCATCGATGATGCCGTACTGATCCTTTCCGAACTGTTGAGCAACGCCTGTCGATACGCCCGCCCGCTCGGTCCGCTGCCCGCGCTCGGCCGCAGCGCCCGGGCCGAGGTGCTCGGGCAGGTACTGGTCGGCGTGCCGTCCGGCGCGCACCCCGCGCCGGACGACCGGGAGCACGGCGAGGGCGCGGTCGAGCCGGACGGCGGCGTGCTGATCCGCTGGCAGATGCACGCCGACGGCGTGCTCACCCTGGAGGTCACCGACGGCGGCGCGGCCACCCGGCCGCTGCCCGCCAGCCCGTCGCTGACCTCCCGCGGCGGCCGCGGCCTGAGCATCGTCGACCAACTGGCCAGCGACTGGGGCGTGCGGGACGCGCCCGGCGAGGTCACGGTCTGGGCGGCGCTGCCCGCCCGCGCCCGGCACGCCCGGCGCGACGGCGGCGCCCGGAGCGCCTGAGGAACGGGTAGCGCACCGGGCACCCGTGGCGCGCGGCGCGGCAGCCCCAGCGCGGGGAACTCCCGTGGCGCGCGGCGCGGCAGCCGCCCGCCCCGGCGTGGATGCGCGCGCCGGGGCACGCACGGGTGCCGCGCGAACGTCAGTAGGCTTCCGGGAACAAGACCACCGTTCCCGGGAGAGCCGCACCATGGGCAAGAAGGCCGCCAAGAAGGCGCCGCAGCGTCAGTCCACCCCCGCCGTCACGGGCGAGGTCCCCGTGGTCGGGGCCCGCGAGGACTGCCCCTGCGGCTCGGGCCGCCGGTACAAGGCCTGCCACGGCCGGGAGGCGTCGCACGCGGTGCAGGAGCTGGTGCACCGCCCGTTCGAGGGCCTGCCGGGCGAGGCCGACTGGGTCGCGCTGCGCGAGCTGGTGCCCGCCGCCACGGTGCCGCTGACGCTGGCCGCCGGCGTGGCCGAGGGCGCCGTCGGCGACGTCCCCTCGGTGACCCTGGCCACCGTGCTGCCGCTGGCCTGGCCGGCCCTGCGCCGCCAGGACGGCTCGATCCTGCTGGGCCTGCAGACCCAGTCCGCCTCCGGCGACCTCAGCCGCGACCTCGCGGACGCCCTGGAGCTGGCCCTGGCCACCGAGCCGGGCAACCCGGTGCCGGCCCGCCGGACCGTCCCGGGCGGCCGCCGCCTGCAGGACCTGCTGGACACCACGGCCGCGTTCACGCCCACCGTGCACACCGGCTTCGAGTTCTGGCTGGAGGACGCCGAGACCGCCACCGGCGAGGTCGCCGCCTCCCTGGAGCGTGCCAACGCCTCGGCCATCCCGACCGAGAAGCTGCCCGGCCTCGACGCCGCCTACTGGTGCGGCACCCCGGACAAGAACCACCTGCGCTGGGTGATGACCGTGCCGGAGGAGAAGCTGCTGGACGCGCTGGCCCGGCTGAACGCCGCCGACGAGGCCTCGCTCGGCCCGGACACCCGCCTGGTCGGCTCGTTCCGTGCGCACGGTCTGACCGTCCCGGTGTGGGACCTGCCGCTGTCGATGACCGCCGCGGACTGCGAGAAGCCGGCCGCCGAGTTCGGCGAGCGGCTCGCCACCGTGCTCGCCGACGCCACCCCGCTGACCGCCGAGGAGCGGCGCGCCCGCGCGAACCTGGTGAACCGTCAGGTCACCTTGAACTAAAGCCCGCAGGATCCGAGTGATACGCGTCACATTGTCGCCGTGAACGCGCAATTTCCGGGCGTGCAGGGCGTCTTGGAAATTGGCGCGAGCGCGGATCCTTGTTACTGTCTAAAGAGTCCGGCCGCTGGTGCATCCCCCGTCGCCAGCGGCCGGATCTTTTGTTTTTCCGGACGGCCCCCGGAACCACCGCGGATCACCGCGTGGATCCCGGCACCGATCGACACCCGGATCCGGCGCCGATCACCGCGCGGATCCCGGCCCGGACGCCCCGCACGGACACCCCACGGATCCGGCGCCGATCACCGCGCGGACCACCGCGGTTCAGTACGCCGAGCGCCCGCTGTCCAGCCGGACCGTCGCCTCCACCAACTCGCCCAGCAGCGGGCCGACCTGCGGCAGCCAGACCCCGCCGCCCTCGCCCGGCCGGGGAGCCAGCACCCAGCGCACCCGGCCGGCCGGCTCGCCGGGCGGCAGGGCCAGGAAGCCGCCCGGCCCGTGGTAGCGCAACGAGCCGGGAACCCAAGGGAGTTGGGCGAGCATCTCGCCCAGCACCTCCAGCGAGTACGGGGCCACCAACAGCGCGTAGCGGCCCGGCATCGCCAGCACCGGGCCGAGCGGCATCCGCAGCGCGCCCAGGTAGGCCAGCGCCCGCGCCCCGGCCGCCGCGGGCAGGCTGACCGCCGAGAGGGCGGTGCCGGTGGCGGCCAGCACCGGCGCGTCCGGGCTCTTCCGCTCCCACCACCAGCGCACCATCCGGGCGTCCGTGGTGGCGGCCAGCAGCGAGGGGTCGTACGGATGGGCGCCCGGGACGCTGCAGTCCTGGTCACCGCAGGAGCAGCGGCCGCCGTTCAGCACGGTTCCCGGCACCACGGGCCAGCGGTGGTCGACGGCGGCCGTCAGGGCCGCGGACAGCCGGGCGGCACGCTCCTCCGACCGGTCCTTCGGGTTCTCACGCATGGCGCTCGTTCCTTTCCCTGACCGCTCGGTTCGCTCCACCTCCGTCGGCGTCGCCGGGACTCCCGCACGGGCCGGCCGCGGCACGCCCCCGGGCGGAGCGGGGCGGGGCGGCAAGGCGGACGGCAAGGCGGACGGCGCGGCTACGACGTGGAGCACGGTGTGGAGCACGACATGAGAAGGGCCGCGCACTGGAACAGCCCTTGGAACGAGAATCCCGTATGCGACCGGATGGACGCCGCCCGGGCGCGCTTGGTTCCACCGTACGAGTGAGAGAGCCCCGGCCGACCCGGCTCGCGGGCGGCGCGGGCATACGATCCGGACGGCCGCCCGGTCCGTCCCCACGGTTCTGCCCGCCCGCGGCTCGCTCCATGCCTCCCGGCCCGACCGGCGCGCGCCCCAGCCGTGCGCGCCCCCGACCGGGTCGCGGTGGCCGTGGAACCGGCCACCGCGTCGTCCTCGATCTGGACATGCCCCGAATGGCCTGTGTAGAAGTGGTGGCATTGCTGTCGATCAATGACGAGTAGTAGCGAATCGAGGCGAAACACGCCCTTTGGCCGTGCTCGCTCCACATCCGCCGTACCTGGGGGTTTCGCATGGCACGTAGCACCGCGTCAGGAGTGGCGGCATGACCGAGTCCCACCAGTCGGCGGCCCACCCGTCGACGACGACCGCCGAACCCGGCCGCCCCGGCTGCTCGGGCGGGCTCACCGTCCTCGACCCGCCGGGCCTGCCCGGCCCCGCCGACGCACCGACCGGGACGGCGGACGGCCCGGCGGACGACCGCACGGCACCGTCCACCGCGGTGCAGGACCGTTTGGCCGGACGCCTGTCCGATATCACCAGCCTGCACGAGCACACCGAACGGCTCGCCCGGGCCCGCGGCCTGGCCGCCACCCTGGACACCGTCCTCGCCTCCGGCGCCGCCCTGCTCGGCGCCCGCCGCGGCGTCCTGGTCACCAGGCTCCCCGGCGGCGGCCCCGGCCAGCCGATCGGCTTCGGCCTCGACCGCTCCAGCCTCGGCGCCCTGGAGACCGTCCCGCCCGAGCAGAGCCTGCTCGGGCGACTGCTGGGCGAACGGGACCGGCCCGAGCAACTGCACTCCCCCGACCTCGCCACCGACCCGGGCGTCGGCGCCCGGCTGCGCGAACTCGCCGTCCACCTCGGCCTCGGCGGCGCCTACGGCCTGCCGCTCGCCACCACCGAGGACGGCCCGCTCGCCGCCGTCCTCTGGTTCTACGACGAGCCCGCCGAACCGACCGCCTGCCAGCGCGAACTGGCCCACCACTACTGCGAGATCGCCGCCCCGCTGCTCGCCAAGCAGCTGGAGGCGGACCGGATCCTGCGCACCACCGAGGCCCTGCGCCGCGGCCTGCTGCCCGACCGCCTCCCCCAGACCGCAGGACTGCGACTGGCCGCCCGGCTCGTGCCGGCCGGACTGGACCGCTCCTGCGGCAGCGACTGGTACGACGCCATCCCGCTGCCGGACGGCACCGTCGGCCTCACCGTCGGCTCGGTCTCCGGCGACGGCCCCGGCGCGGGCCCCGGCTCCGCCCCCGGCGCGGCCGCCGCGATGGGCCGGGTGCGGGCCGCGCTGCGGGCGTACGCGGTACTGGAGGGCGAGGACCCGGTCTCCGTCCTGGGCGACCTGGAGCTGCTGCTCAAGACCACCGAGCCGACCCGCAGCGCCACCGCCGTCTACGCCTGGATCGAGCCCGAAGAACGCCGGATCACCCTCGCCGGCGCCGGGCACTGCCCGCCCGTCCTGGTCGGCCGGCACGGCGCCGAGTTCGTGGAGACCTCGCTCTCCGCCCCGCTCGGCATGCTGGCCTGCTGGGAGGCGCCCGGGGTCGAGCTCACCGCCGAACGCGGCGACACCCTGCTGCTCTACACCGAGGGACTGGCCCGCCGCTGCGGCCCGACCCTGCACGCCGGGCAGGCCAACCTGCGCCGGGCCGCCGCCGACGCCCCGCGCGACGTGCGGATCGACCCGGACCGGCTCTGCGCCCACCTGCTGGCCGTCTGCCCCACCCCCGAGACCTCCTCGACGGACACCGACGACCTGATGCTGCTGGCAGCCCGCTTCGAGTGAGCGCCCGCGCCGGGGGCCGTGGAGGCCCCCGGCCGAAGGCTGGCGGAGGGTGCGCGGCCGTGCGTCCGTACCATGGGAAGCACGGCCGCCCGCGCGTGTCGCGATCCGACACTCCCCCGAGGGGCGGCGGTACCACCCCCAAGGAGGCGTTGCACGTGACCGAGGACCGGACCCCTGCGGTGGCCGAGAACCCCGAGGCCGAGGGCGGCGAGGAGCCGCAGCAGTTCAAGGGCCGCAAGAACGGCCTCTACGGCGAGATCTCCGACGAACTGGCCGCCTCGATGAAGTCCGGCTGGGCCGACACCGAGCTGCACGGCCTCACCCCCCTCGCCCAGGCCCCGTACGCGGCCGCGCGCCGCGCCGCGCTGTCCGCCGCCTACCCCGGCGAGCGCCTGGTGGTTCCGGCCGGCAACCTGCGGGTGCGCTCCAACGACACCGACTACGCCTTCCGCGCCTCCAGCGAGTACGTGCACCTCACCGGTGACCGGACCGAGGACGGGATCCTGGTCGGCGAGCCGACCGGCGAGGCCGGCCACGAGTTCGTCCTCTACCTGCTGCCCCGCTCCGACCGCGAGAACGGCGAGTTCTGGCTGGACGGCTACGGCGAGCTGTGGGTCGGCCGCCGGCACAGCCTGAGCGAGCAGGAGCAACTGCTCGGCCTGCCCGCCCGCGACGTCCGCAAGGCCGCCGAGGAACTGGCCGCGCGGGCCGGCGAGTCCGCCGTGCCGACCCGGATCGTCCGCGGCTACGACGCCGGACTCGAGGCCGCGCTCGCCGACGTCCTGGACGCCGACAAGGACGCCGAGTTCAAGGAGTTCCTGAGCGGCCTGCGGCTGGTCAAGGACGAGTGGGAGATCGGCGAGCTGCGCGCCGCCTGCGACGCCACCGTCAAGGGCTTCACCGACGTGGTCCGCGAGCTCGGCCAGGCCGTCGCCACCTCGGAGCGCTGGATCGAGGGCACCTTCTGGCGCCGCGCCCGGGTCGAGGGCAACGACGTCGGCTACGGCACCATCGCCGCCGCCGGCCCGCACGCCACCACCCTGCACTGGGTCCGCAACGACGGCGACGTCCGCCCCGGCGACCTGCTGCTGCTGGACGCGGGCGTCGAGACCCACACCCTCTACACCGCCGACGTCACCCGCAGCCTGCCGATCAACGGCCGCTTCACCGAACTGCAGCGCAAGATCTACGACGCCGTGTACGACGCCCAGGAGGCCGGCATCGCCGCGGTGAAGCCCGGCGCCCGCTTCCGCGACTTCCACGAGGCCTCGCAGCGGGTCCTCGCCGAGCGGCTGCTCGCCTGGGGCCTGCTGGACGCCTCGGTGTACGACGTCGAGAAGGTCCTGGAACTCGGCCTGCAGCGCCGCTGGACCCTGCACGGCACCGGCCACATGCTCGGCCTGGACGTCCACGACTGCGCGCACTCCCGCCGCGAGGAGCACGTCGACGCGCTGCTGGTGCCCGGCATGGTCCTCACCGTCGAGCCCGGCCTGTACTTCCAGCAGGACGACCTCACCGTGCCGGAGGAGTACCGCGGCATCGGCGTCCGGATCGAGGACGACATCCTCGTCACCGCCGACGGCAACGAGAACCTCTCGGCCGGCCTCCCCCGCCGCGCCGAGGACGTCGAGGCCTGGATGGCCTCGCTGGCCTGAGCCACGCACCACGTCGAAGGGCCCGGCCTCCCCAGCAGGGGGAGCCGGGCCCTTCGGCTTCGACCCGGGCCGGGGCGCCGCTCGCCCTGAACGGGACCGGGCACCTCGCCACGGACCGGAAGTGAGGGGCACCGACCGGTTCGAAGAGAATTCCGACGTGGCCGGGACGGCTACACTCACCGGCATTCCGCCACCCGTGAGCAGGGGGTTCGCATGACCGAGCAGAACGTCGAGGGCCCGGTCGGCACCGGGCAGGCGGCCGCCCCCCGGCCGCAGCCGGTGGACATCGCCGTCGGCCGGCGCCCGGAGCCCGTGCACGACGTCGCGGTGTACGCCTTCGACGGCATGGCGCCGTTCGAACTCGGCGTGGTGGTCGAGGTGTTCGGGCTGGCCCGACCCGAGCTCAGCGGGCTGCTGGCGGCGCCCTGGTACGGGCTGAAGGTGTGCGCCGACCGGCCGGGGACGGCCCTGGACACCGTCGGCGGCTTCGCCCTGACCGCCCGGCACGGGCTGGACGAACTGGCGGCGGCCGACACCGTGGTGGTGCCCGGCGTGCCGAACCCGTTCGGCGGCGAAGTCTCCCCCGCCCTGGTCGCGGCCCTGCGCACGGCGCACGAGCGCGGCGCGCGGATCGTGTCGATCTGCTCCGGCGCGTTCGCGCTCGCCGCCGCCGGACTGCTGGACGGCCGGCAGGCGACCACCCACTGGCGGTACGCCGAACTGCTCCAGCAGCGCCACCCGACGGTGCGGGTCGACCCGGACGTGCTGTACGTGGACAACGGGGACGTGCTCACGAGCGCGGGCAGCGCCGCCGGGATCGACCTGTGCCTGCACCTGGTCCGCCGGGACCACGGCGCCAGGGTGGCCAACAGCGTGGCCCGCCGCTTCGTCGTGTCGCCCCACCGGGACGGCGGGCAGGCCCAGTACATCGAGGCGGCGGTCCGCCCGGTCGAGGGGGAGGACGACGGGATCGCCCGCAGCATGCAGTGGGCGCTGGACCACCTGTCCTCCCCGCTGACCATCTCGGTGCTGGCCCGCGCCGCCCGGATGTCCGACCGCTCGTACCTGCGGCACTTCACCGCCCGCAACGGGACCAGCCCGATGCGCTGGATCGTCACCCAGCGCATCGCGGCCAGCCTGCCGCTGCTGGAGTCACCGGACGGGACGGTGGAGGAGATCGCCGCGGCGGTCGGCTTCGAGAGCTCCGCGACGTTCCGCCACCACTTCGGCCGGGTGATGCGCACCTCCCCGACCGCCTACCGGCGCTCCTTCGGGCGCGGGGTGGCGTGACCCACCGGCCCTACCGGCCCTACCGGCCCTGCTCGCGCCGGTCCGCGTTGGCGACGATGGCGTCGTGCAGCCACTGCGCCAGGCCCGGGGCGACGTCCTCGTACGTGCTCGTCCAGCGCGGGTCGGACACGTAGAGCCCGGCCAGGCCACGATGGATGGGGTACGTGCAGTCGTAGAAGTTCTGGCAGATGTGCTGCCGGTGCGCCTCGGCGAGGTCCGTGGCCACCGTGCCGTCTGCGGGCTCGCCGGCGGCGATCGCCGCGGCCAGGCGGGCGTTCAGCTCGGTCATCTCGGCCTGGATCCGCTGCCAGTCGGCCTTGGTGTAACTGCCGGTGCGGCGCTGGGACTCCGCCCAGGCCGCGGTGTCGCCCCAGCGCTGCTCGGCCTCCTGCTCCCACTCCTCCTGGTAGCCCTCGCCGAAGATCTCGAACTTCTCCTCCGGGGTCAGCTGAATGCCCATTCTCCGTGCCTCCATGGCGTGTTCGACGGCTGCGGCCAGCTCCTGGAGGTGACTGATCCGGTCGGTCAGCAACTGGTGCTGCCGCCGGAGGTGTTCACTCGGACTGACCGAGTCGTCGTCCAGGATCGCCGCGATCTCCTCCAGGGGGAACCCGAGTTCGCGGTAGAAGAGGATCTGCTGCAGCCGGTCGAGGTCGGCGTCCCCGTATCGGCGGTAACCGGACCGGGTACGGCCGACGGGGGACAGCAGGCCGATCTCGTCGTAGTGGTGCAGAGTGCGGACGGTCACCTTGGCGATCTTCGCCACGGCACCGACCGAATAGCCCTCACTGGTCATCGGGGTTCCTCCCTGGTGCTGCCCACCAGCCTCGGCTCTCACGTCGCGTGAGGGTCAAGTCCGAGGCGAGAGCCCGAGGCGAGAGCCCGAGGCGCGGGCTTGGGACGCGGGCTTGGGACGCGGGCTTGGGACGCGGGCTTGAGGCGCGGGCTTGAGGCGCGGGCCCCACGCGCGGTCCCGCCCCGCGGTCCCGCCGGTCGGCGCGCGGCCGTTCACGACCCGGCGCCGACCAGCACCCGCTCACGCCGCCGGGCCGCCCGGCGTCCGCCGTCGCCGTGCGCCCTGGGCCGCGGGCGGCGGGGCTGCTGGGTCGGCCAGAGCAGCACGTACGCGGCGGAGACCACCACGAAGGCCAGCCGGACGAAGCCGCGGGCCGAGTCCGACGGGATGACCAGCGTGCCGCCGTACAGCGCGACCAGCGCGATCCAGCTCCACCACGGGACGAGCCGCTTCTGCCCGACCGCGTCCCAGAGCAGCGTGCCGAGCAGGATCGACGCCGTGTAGTAGGTGTAGACGCTCGGGTCGAGCAGGATCCGGGCGTCCGCGCCGAGCAGCACCACCGCAGGCCAGCGGCCGCGCCACACTGCGATGCTGCCCAGGCCGAGGCCCAGCGCGAACTGGGTCGGGCGGTCCCACCACGGCGTGGCGGGGTCGGTCACCCCGAACCAGCGCAACGCGGAGGCCGGCTGGTTGGGGATGGTGAACTTGGCGGCCGCCATGGTGTCCAGGTTGCCCAGGTAGAACGGCAGCCAGGCGACCGCCACCAGGGCGGCGAACCAGAGCGCGGTGCGCAGCCAGGTGCGCCGGGGCAGCGCCAGGATCAGCGGCGCGAAGGCGATCGCCCAGGGTTTGGAATCCACCGCGAGTGCCAGGAAGAGGGCGACCTGGGTCGGCTTGCCACGGGCCAGGGCGTGCGCGGCGAGGGTGGTGAAGAACAGCGCGAGGACGTCGTCCAGGTGCGCGAAGCGGACCGACACCTCGACCCACATCGGGATGAACGCCAGCCCGGCGATCAGCAGGCGCTGCTGCAGTCGGCGGTGGTTGGTGCCGGTGCCCAGGTAGTAGAGGGCGGCGGTGCGCCCGACCACGACCAGCATCACCAGGCCGAGCGCGGCGCTCGCCGCCTCGGCGATCAGCTCGCCGGTGTGTGCCGAGAACGGGGCGGTGAGCCCGGCCGCGGCCAGGCTGACCGGGCCGATCTGCAGCTCCGGGTGGTGGGCGTAGAGGGACAGGCCACCGTCCGACTGGCCGCTGAAGAGCAGCTGCTCGCCCTGGCGCAGGTAGTGCCAGGAGAAGCCGCCGCTCGGTTCGACCAGGAAGAACCAGAGCACCGTCCAAGCGGCCAGCAGGACGTGGTGTCGGCGGAGCGGCAGCCCCGCGATGCGCCCGGTCGCCGCCTCGTAGTCGGTGCCGGTCCGTGCCGTGCGTGCTTCCCGCACCTGTCCTCTCCCCGCCGGTTCCGCCCCCCTCCGGCCGGACATCCTATGTGACGCGGGAGTACCGTCCGTGCCGCCCGCGGTCCCGTCCGGTGGACGGGCGCGGGCGGCGCGGGGCACTCGGGCGACGCGCCCCCGGACCGTGCTGCTCCGATGCCGCTCGGGTGCAGATCCGGTGGTGCGTCGGTGGTGCTTCAGCGGTGGTCCGGCGCCGGAGCGCCACCGTGCGTCAGCCCTGCGAGCCGGTCTTGCGGCGGCGCAGCACCACCAGGGTGCCGACACCGGCCACCAGGACGGCGGCACCGGCGGCCGCGATCGCGGTGGTGTCGTCGCCGCCACCGGTCTGGGCCAGGGTCTTGTCGCCGTTGTCCGCGGCGGCCTTGGCCTTGCTGACGCCCGCCGGGGTGAGCGGCGGCGGGGTGATGACCGGGGTCTCCACCGGGAAGTCGATCGGGCCCGGGGTGTCGCCGCTGCTCTCGCCCGGGGCCGGGGTGGCGGAGGACGAGCCGGGCGACGGCTCGTTGGTGGGCGGGGTGGTGGGCTTCTCGGTCGTCGGGCCGGTGGGAGACGCGGGGACGGTCGGGGAGGCGGTCGCGGGGACGGTCGGGGAGGCGCTCCCCGACGGCGAACCGCTCCCGCTCGGGCTCGGCGTGCCCGAGTGGCTCGAGGTGGGGCTGGGGCTCGGCTTGCCCGTGTGGGTCGGGGTGGGGGTCGGGCTCGGCTTCCCGCCGTGGGCCTTGATGACGAATCCCACGCCGCCGTCGCAGCTGAGGCGGCCGTTGTCGACCGGCTGGTGGCTGGTGTCGTCGAGCTGGGCGGAGAAGACCACCGGGATGACGCCGGCCCGGCCGAGCGGGGAGTCGTCGGCGAAGGAGGCCCGGACCTTGATCGCGTAGTTGGTGCCGCGGTTCACCACGTGCAGGTCATCGTCGACCGGGTTGCCGGCCGCGTCGAGGGTGCCGAGCATCAGCAGGACCGAGCTGTTCTTCTCACCGCTCTGGTCGGGCGCGACCACTGCGGTCTGCCACTGGCCGCCGGGCAGCTGGAACTGGACCTTGAGGTCCTTCGCCTGCAGCGAGCCCGCCTTGTTCCTGAACTTGAGCAGCGGGATGAAGACGAAGTCGTGCTTGGTGCTGTTGTCGATCCTGAAGGTGAACTCGCGGGCGTCGCCGCCGGCGATGAACGTGCCGGGCACGCCGTTCAGCGAGAGGTCGAGGCTCGCGTGCGACGCCTTGTCGGCCGACGGCGCGACGGCGGACGGGGAGCCGGTGGTGCCGACGGCCATGGCGCCCTGGGCGCCGGCCAGCACGAGCGAGGACGCGAGCGCGGCGGCGCCGGCAAGGGCAAGACTGCGACGTATGGACAAGGAGACCTCACGGAAGTTTCCGGGCGAGGCCCGGGCGCGAGAGGGCGGCCGCAGACGCCGCGAACCCCCCGCGAAGCTGAAAGTCCGACGGAGAGTACCGAACGATCGAGCCGGTCCGGAAGGCGGGTGCCGCACTGGGACGGGGCCTCGGAACCGGACCGTCCGAATAGTCCAACTCTGTGCAGTTGCAAGGCTTTTGTGCTTTGCCAAAAGATGACCCGCAGGTGACGGGTACACGCCCGCCGACGGCCGCGTCGCAGCAGGTGACGGGTACACGCCCGCCGGTGGCCGTGTCGCAGCAGGTGACGGGTACACGACCCCCGGCGGCGGACCCCGGCGACCGCCCCGCGCGGGACTCAGTCGGCGAAGAAGGACTTGGCCGCGATCAGCGCCCGCTCGTCGCGCAGGACGTCCCCCGGGCGGGTGCCGTTGCCCAGCAGCGCACCGCCCCAGCGCATCCCCATGTACTCGGCGGTCAGCCGGAGCGTGCCGATCAGCGGCTCGGCCTTGTCCTCGCCGTCGGCCAGGGCGGTGACACCCCAGAGCGTGCCGCCGCGCATCCCGGCGAGGAAGTCCACCCCGGGCGCCCGGAACCACCCGGACCAGTAGTCGAGGTAGAGCTTGGCGCTGGTCGGCAGCGAGTACCAGTAGAGCGGCGCGACGAACACCAGGTCCGTGGCGGCCAGGGTGGCGTCCAGCAGGGTCCGTTCGTGGCCGACCGGCTCGGGGGAGCGGCCGTCACCGGTGTGCCGCAGGTCCTGGAAGGGCGGCAGCGGGTGATCGTCCAGCCGCAGCCAGCGCTGCTCCGCCCCGGCCGGCAGGCTCGACTCGGCGGCCAGCCGGGCGAGCTGCACGGAGTTGCCGTCGACACGCGCGCTGGAGTCGAGGAACAGGAACCGACGTGGCGCCCCGGCACCGGACGGCTCCTGGGAGGGCCGGGCGGAGGGTCGGACGGAGGGCTCGGCGGACGGCTCAGCAGACGGCTGGTCGGACGGCTGATCGGACATCGGAACTCCCCCGGTCGGATGCTGCACGGTCGGACGTGCGAGCAGCCGCCGCGCGCCGGTTATTCCACGCCCGCGCCCCCGCCCGGGCTCACTCCGGCAGCCCGGCCCGACGACGGGCGACGGCAGCGACCGCCGCCCAGTCCTTGTCCTCGTCGCCGTGGGCCAGCGCGTCCAGGAAGGCGTCCCGCAGGACGCTGCCGAACGGCAGCGGGACGTGGCGCGCGGCCCCCGCCTCCAACGCGAGGCCGACGTCCTTGAGCCCGAGCGGCAGCCGGAACCCGGCCGGCTCGTAGCGGCGCTCGGCCACCATCGCGCCGTAACCCGAATAGACCGGCCCGGGGAAGAGCGTGCCGGTGAGCATCTCGATCAGATCGCTCGGCCGGACCCCGTTGGCATCGGCCAGGCTGCACGCCTCGGCCATCGACTCGATCGCGCACGCCAACAGGAAGTTGGCGCTGATCTTCGCGGTGTTGGCCTGCCGGGGGCTCTCGCCGAAGTGCCAGGTGCGCTCGCCCATCGCGGTGAACAGCGGCTCGGCCCTCACCAGCAGGTCCGCCGGGCCGGCGGCCAGGATGTTCAGCCGGCCCTCCGCCGCGACCGGCGGCCGGCCGAGGACGGGCGCGGCGACGTAGCCGATGCCGTACTCGGCGTGCAGCGCCTCGGCCCGCTCGGCGAGGCCGAGCGAGACGGTGGCCATGTTGACGTGCAGCGTCGCCTTGGCGCCGGCCAGCAGGGCGGGGTCGAGCAGCAGCCGTTCGACCGCCTCGTCGTTGGCGAGCATGGAGACCACCGTGTCGGCGGCGAACACCTCGGCGAGCGAATCGGCCGCCTCCGCGCCCTCGTCCGCCATGGCCGCCACCGGCCCGGACGACCGGTTCCAGACCCGTACGGCGTGACCGGCCCGCAGCAGGCTCCCCGCCATGCCCCGGCCCATCGCACCCAGCCCCACGAAGCCGACCGTCGTCCCGGTCATCCGCACACTCCCGTCGTCGTTGCCGCCCACCTGCGGGCGACTGTACGACAGGAGCCGGGCCGGGCGACGCCTCCTGGGGCTCCCCCTGCCCGGCTACCGTTCGCGCTGGTCGGCCCGGCGCTGGTCGGCCCGGCGCGCTGGTCGGCTCAGGCGCAGGCGCGCGCCGGCATCCGGGTGCGGTGCGCGGCGGCCCCGCGCTCCAGCTCGGCGACCACGCGGCTGCGCAACAGCTCGTACTGCGCCTGCAGCCGGCCGGGGCGGGCCGGGCGGGCGACCGGGCGGGCGGGGCCGATCAGCTCGTCGGGCCCGAACTGCTCACGGGTGAGATCGATCTCGAAGCCGGTGGCGAAGCGGTTCCACCAGTGGAGGTCCGTCCGGACCCCGTCGACGTGCACCTCGCCCATCATCAGGTCGCCGCCGAGCAGGTCGTGCACCACCATCGCGGTCACTCCGCACTGGCCGCGGGCGGGATTGTCGGGACGCCAGTGGGCCAGATCCTCGGGCGCACAGGTGTCGACACCCCAGGAGGAGCGGATCGCACGTTCGATGTCGTTGAGGGTCCACGCCGTCATATCGGGAAGCCTGCCACGCGGCACTGACAGCGGCACCGGCTTTTCGAAGGGTCATCCCGTGTTCTGCGACAGCCCTCCCGGCGTTCACCCGAACGAGTCAATGACCCGGCCGGTCGGCCCTCCCACCGCGGTGCCCCATCGGCGGGGTGGGCCGGCCCGTCCGGGCGACCGGGCAGGGGCGGCCGTCACTTGGACAGCGCGGCGACACCCGCCTGCGCGAACTGCTCGTCCAGGTCGCCGCTCGGCGCGCCCGCGACGCCGACGGCCGCGACCGGAGCGCCCTTGGACTGCACCGGGGCGCCCCCGGCCAGGAACAGCGTGCCCGGGATGTCCTTCAGGTTCGGGGCCTGGGCCAGCCGCTTGGCCAGCTCCGAGGTCGGCGCGTTCCAGGAGACCGCGGTGAACGCCTTGCGCTCGGCCGACTCCGGGGCCTGCGGGCCGGAGCCGTCGCCCTTCAGCAGCACCCGGGTGACGCCGTCGCGGTCGACGACCGCGACCGAGACGTGCTGGCCGGCCTTGTCCGCCGCGTCCAGGGCGGCCTGGGCGGCGCGGGTGGCGGCGTCGATGGTCAGGCCGCTGCTCTGGGCGAGGTTCTTGTTCTGGGTGTCGGCCTTCACCGCGGCCGGGGTGGCCGGGGCCGCGGCCGGGGCTGCGGCCGCGGTGGCCGGGGTCTCGGAGGTCTCGGCGCTCGCCGAGACGGCGCCCACGGTGGCGGCGGCGAGCGCGGCGACGGCGACGGTGCCGGTCAGCACCCGGGTGCGCACGGAGGTCTTCTTCATGGTCCAGCTCCTCAGCGGGTCTGCGGGGTGGTGCGGAGGGATCGGGGTCCGCCGGGTCGGGGACGCCCGGCGGCGTGCTTCGATCCTCCGGCCGGGGACGGGGCCGCCACATCGACGGTCCGGGGCGAGCGTCCGGGCATGATGGAGGACGGCGGCGTCAACCGATCGGCTGATGCGGCACCGGGACGGACGGGTCACCATCGAGGGATCGGTGCAGGCCAGCACGGATCACCGCGCATCCGCGCTGATCGGCCCGCATGGGCCTGCATCGGCGCTGACCAGCGCACATCGGCCCGCATCGACGCTGGTCGACGTGCATCGGGCTGCATCGCTGACCGGCCGCCACGCACCGCCGTTCGACCAGGAGCCACCCGTGCAGCAGTCCAGCCCCGCCGCAGGCCGTCCCGGCACCGCCGGCCGGGACGCCGGGAACCCGGACGCGGGCCGGCTCGCGCTCCTGCTGGACTCCGCCTTCGTGGTGCTGCTCGCCGCCGCGCTCAACCGCTACCTCACCCACCACTCCGGCAGTTCGCAGGCCCCCTGGGTGGTCGGCCTGAGCGCCGCCCTCGCCGTCACCCAGCCGGCCGCCTCCTGGCTCGACCACCGTCGCCCGCCCGCATCGGACCGGCGGCGCCGGTGGCCGTCCGCGCTGGTGGTCACGCTCTGGGTGGTCCTGGTGCTGCTCGCGCCGAGCTTCGCCTGGTGCGCCGTCCCGCTGATCTACACGGTGCTGCGGGCGCTGCCCGCGAGGGCGGCGATCCCGCTGGTGGCCGCCCTGACCCTGCTCGTGGTGATCGCGGAGATCCGGCTGCCCGGCGGGGCGGACGCCACGCTCGTGCTGCTGCCGCCCGCGGTGGCCGCGCTCGCCACCGGGGTCTTCCTCTTCATGACCCGGCAGGCCGCCCGGCAGCGCGAGCTGATCACCGACCTGGTCCGCACCCGCCGGGAACTCGCCGCCACCGAACGGCGGGAAGGCACCCTGGCCGAGCGCGAACGGCTGGCGATGGAGATCCACGACACCCTGGCGCAGGGCCTGTCCAGCCAGCAGATGCTGCTGCAGGCCGCCGAACGCACCTGGGACACCGATCCGGCGACCGCCCGCACCCACGTCCGGACCGCCGCCGGGGTGGCCGCCCGGAACCTGGCCGAGGCCCGCCGCTTCGTCCACGACCTCGCGCCCGCCGAACTCGCCGACGGCCGGGCGCTCGACCAGGCGCTGCGGGCGCTGGCCGGTCGGGAGTCCGCCGAGAGCGGGCTGCCGGTCCGCTTCCACCTCGACGGCACGCCCGTACCGCTGCCCGCCGCCGCACAGTCCGCGCTGCTGCGGATCGCGCAGGGCGCGCTGGCCAACGTCCGCGAGCACGCCGGAGCGACGACCGCGGCGATCACGCTGTCCTACCTCGGCGACCAGGCCGTCCTGGACGTCGCCGATGACGGGCAGGGCTTCGACCCGGGCGCCACGGGCACCGGGAACGGCCGTGGCGGTGACGGCGGGGGCGCCGCGGGCCCCGGAAACGGCGGTGGCGGCGGGGTCAGGGGCGACCGCGGGTACGGACTGCCCGCGATGCGCGCCCGGCTGCGGCAGTTGGGTGGCACGCTGACCGTGGAGAGCACCCCCGGCGAGGGCACCGTCGTCTCCGCCGCGATCCCCCTGGAGCACCGATGAACACGACGCCCGCCCGGACGACTTCCGCCCGGACGGCTCCCGTGCGGCTGCTGGTCTGCGACGACCACGCGGTGGTGCGGGCCGGCCTGCTGGCACTGCTCGCCAGCGCGGGCGACATCGAGGTGGTCGGCGAGGCCAGCACCGGCGACGAGGCCGTCGCCCTGGCCGCCCGGCTGGCGCCGCAGGTCGTCCTGATGGACCTCCAACTCGGCGAGGGCATCGACGGCGTGGAGGCCACCCGGCGGATCACCGCCGCCCCCGGCGGACCGCACGTCCTGGTGCTCACCACGTACGACACCGACGCCGACATCACCCGGGCGATCGCCGCGGGCGCCACCGGCTACCTGCTGAAGGCCGAGCGGCCGGAGGAGCTGTTCTCCGCCGTCCACGCGGCCGCGCAGGGCCGGACGGTGCTCTCGCCGCCGGTCGCCTCAAGGGTGATGGCGCAGATGCGGGCGCCCGCGCCGCAGCTCACCGAGCGCGAGCAGGACATCCTCGAACAACTGGCACAGGGGCTGGGCAACCGCGAGATCGCTCGGGCGCTGTTCATCAGCGAGGCGACGGTGAAGACCCATCTCGGGCGGATCTACGACAAGTTGGGCGTGGACACCCGGTCCGGCGCGGTCGCGGTGGCGAAGGAACGCCGACTGGTGCGCTGACTCCGGTCGGCCCCGGCCTGCCGGACGGCCCCCCCGACCACCCGCCTGCCCGCCTGCCCGCCTGCCCGCCTGCCCGCCTGGCCGACTGGCCGCCTGGCCGCCTGGCCGTCCGTCCGTCCGTCCGCCCACTTCAACTGCGCTGGGCGCTCGCACGGTGTCCCTGCGTGCTGCCATGATGTGGGGAATGTCGGATTCCGGGCGGTGTGGGCGCAGCCCGCACCCCTCCCGGAGCGCACCGTCCGGCCGCCGGACACCCCCAAGGACGCACAAGTGCCTGGTCCAGCGCCTGTCCGCGAGGCAGCGGCCCTCACCACATTGTGGATGTTTCGTGGATTTCACTATTGACAAACCAACCACGCGGTTTGTTAGCGTGAGGTCAACGACGCCCCCGGAGGTGGGGGCTCGCCGGGGCCTGTGCGGACCGCTCTCGCCGGAGGGTGTTGCCAGGGGGGAACGGCGGGATTGCCGGGGGGTCGGGGGGAGCGGCAGCGCCGAAGCCGCGTGACGAGGCGGCGTGGAGCGTGTCCGGGGGGACTCGCTCCACGCCGACCCGCCCCTTCGGCACGTCGCACGCCGCCGGTACGCCGCGTTCCGGCACCCCGCTCGCTACAGCAGCGCACTCCAGTACGGACAACACACGTACGGCAGAGGCGCCGAGCCGAACACGTCGCCCCCGGGCAGCACCGGGAGCCGCTCCGACCGGGCCACCCCGGGCGAGCCCGCGGTCAGCCCAGCCTCGCCCAACTCCCCGAAGCAGAGCTCCAGTCGGTAGCCGTCACGGGTGGTCGCACCGACTCCGGGGCGGTCCCGGCCGGCGTTCAGCGAAGTGATCGTCCAACCGCGCCGCCGCCAGTGCCGCTCCACCGCGCCCACCAGCGCGGGCCGCCGGGGCAGCGACACGACGGTCAGGAGATCCCGGCCCCGGGTGACGTACCAGAGCAGTTCCGACTCCCACCCCACCGAGCCGCGCCCCGGCTGCGACAGCCGCGCACCCGCCCGGGGCGCCGCCTCCTGCCAGGCCGGTGCCGGATCCAGGGCGTCCAGGGTGTCCTGGAGCAGCGTCTCGCAGCGCTCGGCGGCCCCGAGTTGGTCGACCGTCTCCCCGGTCGCAGGTCTCGGCCACCGGACGGACGCGACCGGCGCTCCGCCGGGGCGACCACCCGGGCATCCGACGTTCAGTTCGGCACCACCTGACTGCACAGGACCCTCCGCACTCCTCCCGGCGTTCAACCCGGGCAGGGATTCCGTCACTGCTTGGACGGCGGACGGATGCGGGCAGTTCCACCCGGCCACGCCGCGCCTCGACACCACGACCGGTCGCTCCACGACCGGAAACTACACCCGACGCACCGCCCACATGCGGCCAACTCTCGGACCCCCGAAGCCTCCTGCGACACCCCACCCCCGGACCTCCGCCTGCGCCTCGCCCCGCCGCTCCCGCCTTTCGGCCGCGAACCACGGTGATCGACCGCACCGATCGGCGCCGCCTCCCTGAGAAAAACACCCGCCACGCCGCTCATCGCCGCAGCGAAGAGCACACCACCGGCCGGGTGACAAGGCCCAGTTCAAAACGGCCGATTACCGCGCATGGTGATCCCAATCAAATTGACGAAACATCAACTCGCGGGATGAGACTGCCTGGTTGGTTTCATTGACCGGGAGTAGACGATGCGCATACTTTTCACCGGCCCCGCCGCGGCCGGACACCTCTTCCCCATGGTGCCGACGGCACAGGCGCTGCGCGCCGCCGGACACGAGATCCTGTTCGCCTGCGGACAGCCGCTGGACCAGCTCCGCAGCGCAGGCTTCCCCATCGTCGAGATCGGCGACGGTCGGGGCATCCGGGAAATGTTCGAGGAGCGCCTCGGCGGCAAGGTCGAGTACGTCGACCAGAACAGGTCGCAGGAAGAAATCTTCGATACGGCGGCCGCGATCTTCGCGCACGCCTCCCGCCCCGCCGTCGACGACCTGCTGGAGGCCGCCACCGCCTGGGGCGCCGACCTCCTCGTCTACGACTCCTTCCACGCGGCTCCCCCGCTGGTCGCCGCCCGCCTCAAGATCCCGGCGGTGGTCCACAACTTCGGGGTCAGCGCCGGCCTCCCGATGGCCGACCTGCTCGCCTCCCACTTCACCGACGTCTACGAGCAGCACGGCCTGGCCGGCCCGGCCCGCGCCACCGCGCTCAACGTCGGCCCGCTGGGCGGCGACCCGGAGGGCCTGCCGATGCGCTACGTCCCGTACAACGGCGGCGGCGTGGTCCCGAGCGAGTTCCTCCGCCCCGCCGACCGCCCGCGGATCGTCGTCACCCTGGGCACCGTCCTCGCCGAACTCGACGGCGTCCGCGCCGTGGTGCGCCTCGTCGAAGCGGCGGCCGAGGTCGACGCCGAATTCCTGCTCGCCGTCGGCGGCGCCGACCTCGCCCCGCTCGGCACCCTGCCCGCCAACGTCCGCGGCCTGCCCTGGGTGCCGCTCAACGAACTGCTCGGCCGCGCCGACGCGTTGGTCCACCACGGCGGCTCGGGCACCATGCTGACCGCCCTCCAGGCCGGCCTGCCCCAACTGCTCCTCCCCCAGGGCGCGGACCACTTCATCAACGCCGACGCCCTCACCGCCACCGGCGCCGCCCTGCGCTCCGCCTCCGACTCCGTCGACACCCGGCTCCTCGACCGGCTCGTCACCGACCCGGCCCTCCGCACCGCCGCCCACCGCCTCCGCGCCGACAACGCCGCCCTGCCCACCCCCGCCGCACTCGTCCCCACCCTCGAATCCCTCACCACCACCTCCTGACCCCACCGCCCGCTGGGCCGGGGCCACCCGCCCCCGGCCCAGCGCCTCACCGCAGCACCGCACCGCCTGGTTCGGGCTCCCAGCCGATCAAGTCGATCGCCTCGCCGAAGCACTCGGCACCGCCCACTCACGACAGCGATGTGCGGACGCCGCAGCCTCGCCCTTCGCGTACGGAGCCGACCAGGCAGGCCCGAACGCGCCACAGGCCCAGGTCGTCGACCTGGGCCTTTACCGCTGGAGCGAGCGCCTGGCCCCCGCCGACCGCCGATTTCCGCCCGCTCTCCCCCGAGGCGTCGCAGCCGGCGACAGACCGTTCAAGGGGTGGGGGCAGGCGATGCGGACGGCGGCATCAGGCACGGAGTCGTGACGCTCAGGACCATGCGGTCGTTGCCCGCGGTGCTGGCAACGTCGACGACGTACCGGCTGCTGGGGTGGCGTGCGCTGACGGAAGAGTCCGGTTCCGCGCCCTGCGTCTCCTGGTATTCGGTGATCTTGAGGCCTTCACTCGTGAGCCGTTCGCGGACCTTGCGGACGACATCGTTGTGCTGGGCATCGGGGACGTTGCTGTGGACGCCATACGTCAGGACGTAGCGGCCGTCCGGCGCGGTTTCACCGCTCCTGCCGATGCACGAGGTGAAGACGGGGTCGGCGGGTTCGTCGTTGATCCGGATCCCGGCGGTCTGGGCCAGGTGCTCGGTGAGCTGCTTCGCCCAGTCGAGTGCCTCCTGACGGGCCTTGACGGGCAGGGGGTCGTTCTTCCCTGTTCCGGGGCTGGACATGCAGGCTCCGAGAGTCGTGACCATCAGCGCCGTTGCCAGGAGCTGCTTCAGCCGGGCGCCGATGACAGGCAGGTGGGTGGTCGGGTTTCGCATGGGATTCTTTCCGGTCAGCGGTTCAGTGGGGTATCGAGCCCCAGAGCGGGTCCTCCTTCCATGTGGTGTGGGGTGGCTTCCCGGCGATGATCCTGCCCTGGTTCTTCAGGCTGTCCGAGTTCTCGTCCCAGTAGCCGCCGTGTCCGGACGTGTCGATGTTGATGTTGTTCCCACCGAATCCCGCGACGTGCGGGCTGGGACCGAGCGAGAAACCGCCGACCAGACGTGTGGGGTCGTCAGTGGCCTCGCCGATCCAGAGGTGATCGGGGTTGACATTCAACTGTCGGCAGTGAGCACACCCATCCCCGGGCCGCCGAGGGTGATGATGTCGTCTGTGTCCAGACCGTGGCTTCCTCCGGACCTCAAACCAGGCTGCCGAAGCCCAGCCCGACCGATCGCGCTGCGCGTAGCGCCTCCCTCGCGAGGACCGCCCCGCCGCGGCTGACCCTCTCGCCTCCCCGGACGGGACGATGGGCGCTCGCCGAGGCCCGCTCAGGGGCGGCAGATGCCTTGCGCTCAGCGCGGCATCGACCTCGCGTGCTCCTGGCGCAACTGGGCCCAGGCCGCGACCTGGTCTGCTTCACCGGACGGAAGCCGGCCGCCGGCCCGCTCGACCAGAACCGACACCGTGGCGATGAAGCCAACCGTGAGCGATCGGAGCATCGGGTGCGTCGCCTCGTGATACCGCCGCACGAGCCCGGCGACAAAGGCCTCCAGAACGGGGAGGTCGAGTTCGCACTCGTCCTCGATGATCTCGCCGATTCCCGATTCCAGACCGAAGGCAGACGCCACCGCCGCTGCCTCTCCGACGAACAACCGGGCCACCGTGTTCGACGGATCCCACACGATCTCGTCCCCCACCTGGAAAGTGCAACTCACTGCGCCCACCCAACTGTGACGTCCACGCCCGGACTGGCTGTTTTCCCATCCTCGACAGCTTGCTCAACCGCGGCCTTGAACTGGGGTGTTGCTCCCGGCTCCGTGAAGTCCATACCGAGTGGGGCATTCTCACCTCCAGCGCGCCGAGAGTCCGCACCCGCGACGCGCCCTGCCCAGCGGGCAGCGATTGGGAGGCGTACGGCTCCGAAGGCGGCTCGCCGGCCTTCTGGCGGGGGTCCGGCACGGCAGGGGCCGGATTGGCCCCGACAACGCGAAAGCCCCAGGTCGTTGACCTGGGGCTTTACTGCTGGAGCGGGCGACGAGAATCGAACTCGCGCTCTAAGCTTGGGAAGCTCATGTTCTACCATTAAACTACGCCCGCCTGATGAGCCGTCAGAGACCGCTCGATCCAGTGCCACTGTACCCCATGCGCGACTGTGGTTGCACAAGTGGTCGGGGGTGCGGCGGAGCGGGGTGGGGGCGGGTGTGGGGGCGTACTGTTTGGGCCGCGTGCGAGTGCTCCGGTGGGTGGGGCCGGGGCGGCGAGCCATTGTGAGGAATGTCCGGAACATCCCCTAATGTGACGCTGGCCCCGGGGCTCGGCCGCCGGGTGTGCGAGTGCGGGTGAGTACCGGGTTAGGGATGGGAAGGGGATCGATGGAGCAGCGCGCCGTCGTTCGTTGTGCCGAGGGGCACCTGTTCAGCACCACCACGTTCCCGATGCAGAACCTCGGTCCGGGGCGGCTCGGGCCCGGGCGGTTGATCCGCTGTCCGCAGTGTGGACGGCTCCGGAGTTCGGTGCTGGCCGACGTGCGGGAGCTGTCGGAGCCGCAACTGGCGCAGGCGATGCGGCTGGAGGCCGCGGAGTTCCTGGCCTGACGGTCGGCGGGAGGACGCGGGAGGACCAGGAGTATGTGGTGGGGCCCCGGGCGGATTCGTCCGGGGCCCTTTCTTGCACGTAACCTCGAAGCGTGCTGCTCTCTGACAAGGACATCCGGACCGAAATCGACCTGGGCCGGGTCTCGATCGACCCGTTCGACCCGGCGATGATCCAGCCGTCGAGTATCGACGTGCGCCTCGACCGCTTCTTCCGCGTGTTCGAGAACCACAAGTACCCGCACATCGACCCCTCCGAGGAGCAGCCGGACCTGACCCGGCTGGTGGAGCCGGAGGGCGACGAGGCGTTCATCCTGCACCCCGGCGAGTTCGTGCTGGCCTCGACGTACGAGGTCATCACGCTGCCCGAGGACGTGGCGTCCCGGCTGGAGGGCAAGTCGAGCCTGGGCCGGCTGGGCCTGCTCACGCACTCCACGGCCGGCTTCATCGACCCCGGCTTCAGCGGCCACGTGACGCTGGAGCTGTCGAACGTCGCGACGCTGCCGATCAAGCTGTACCCGGGCATGAAGATCGGGCAGCTCTGCCTGTTCCGCCTCTCCTCGCCGTCGGAGCACCCTTACGGCTCGGCGCGCTACGGTTCGCGCTACCAGGGCCAGCGCGGCCCGACGCCGTCCCGCTCGTACCTGAACTTCCACCGCACCGAGGTCTGAGCGCGGAGCGCGGACCCGGAAGAGCGCACGCAGACGGGCGGCCACCCCTCACCGCGAGGGGTGGCCGCCCGCGGCGTTCTCAGGCCCGCTTGGGGGTGGTGACGGCGACCAGTTCGGTGCCGTCCTCGGACAGCCGCAGCTCGGTGCGCAGTTCGGCCAGCTCGCCGAGGTGGTGCAGGTGAGTGCCGCCGCAGAAGATCTGCGCGCCGCCCTCGGGCAGCTCGCAGTGCCACTGGCGGCGGGCGGTGAGTTCGGGGCCGGGCACCTCGATGCGGACCGGGGCGTCGGCGGCGACCCAGGCGGCGAGGCGGGCGTTGACGGCCTCGGTGAGGGCGGGCAGGGCGTCGGCCAGGGCGGGGAGCTCGTCGGTGGCGTCCACCGTGAAGCCCTTCTTCTTCAGGGACTTGCCGAGCCGGTAGGTGTCGGTGCTGGCTTCGGTGTCCATCACCGAGCCGGCCATGGCGAGGCTGTCGAAGTCCGGGTTGCCGAAGGCGTCCGAGCGGCCCGGGTCCTTGCGCCAGCGCGGGGCGAGGGCGGCGTTGAGGGCGAGGGCGAGCAGGTGGCAGCCGCTGTGCGAGGCGCTGAGGGCGCCCCGGCGGTCGGCGTCGACGGCGAGGGCGGTGGTGCGGCCGACGATGTCGCCGGGGTCGGTGTCGAGGACGTGCAGGACGAGCCACGACCACTCCTCGTCGCCGCGCCGCACCGGGATGTCGGCGCCGACCAGCAGCGCGTCGTCCTCCGGGCCGACGGCGCCGGTCAGGCAGTCGGCCACGGCCAGCTCGGTGCCGTCCACGGTGAGGGTGCCGTGGTCGGCCGGCTGGTCGGGCCAGGTGTGGTCGAGCGGGTGGAACGGGGTCGTCTCGGTGACGACGGCGTACCGGCCGTCGGCCAGCGGGTGCACCGCGAGCACCGGGGACTCGCCGGTCACCGCCCCGGCCGGAAAGCTGACGTGGGTGGTGGGGAGGGTCATTCCTGGCTCCGGTGGACGTCGACGACGAGGGTGGGCGGGCCGCCGACGCTCGGCCGCGGCCCGCCCACCATTGTGCCCTTCGCCCGTCAGCCCAGGGTCGGCAGCTTGATCAGTACCAGCAGGGCGAGCAGTTGCAGCGCCGAGGCGGCGGCGGCCTTGCCCCAGGGCAGGTCGTGCAGCCGCCGGACCATGCTGGTCAGCAGGAACGCGCAGAGCATCCAGGTCGCCCAGCCGACGACCTGGACGACGGCGCTGCCGGAGGGCAGCACCAGGGCGAGCAGCAGCCGGGGCGCGTCGGTCAGCCAGCCGATCAGCGCGGCCAGGCCGACGGTGGACTTCCACGGGCCGTCGCCGCCGAGCTGGCGGGCCAGCGCGTACGTGACCCCGCCGAAGATCGCGCCGGTCACGGCGAAGCCGACGGCGGCGGCGGCGATGCCGGTCAGCGCGACGCTGAAGGTCGAGTTGACGATGTCGTCGTGGGTGAGCCCTATGCCGAGCACCGCGAGCGCGCCGTACAGCAGCGAGACGGTGAGGGCGGGCAGCCAGACCTGGTGGTCGCGGGTGCGGTCGAAGATCGCCGTCGGGTTGCGGACGAGGCCGACGAACAGCTCGCGCCAGCGCGGCCGGGGGCCGGCGACGTGCGGGGCGGACTGGCCGCCGGCGCGGTAGACCGCGACGTTGTCCTGGCCGTGCGGGGGCTGCTGGTCGTAGCCACCGTCGTCGTAGTAGCCGTCGGGGCCGGCGTGGCCGTAGGGCGGCTGCTGCCCGTACGGAGCGCCGTGCTCGTACGGAGCACCGCCCGCGTACGGAGCACCGCCCGCGTACGGGTCGCCGACCGGGAAGGCGCGGGTGCTGCCGGGCCGGTCGGCCGCGTACGGGTCGTACCCGTCGCCCACCGTGGCCCCTGGCCCGCCCGCCGGGTACCCGGGGCCGCCCGCCGGATACCCGGGGCCTCCTGCCGGGTGCGGGGCCGTGAAGTACTCCGGCCCGTCCGTCTGCCCGTGCCCCCCGGGCGCTCCCGCCGGCGGCGGAGGAGGGGCCGACCAGCCGCCGTGCGGACGGTCGGCACCCTGACCGCTGTCGTATCGATTACCAGCCACGCTCCGAAGGTACCCGTCCGGCCCAGTCCGCGTCCGGCCCGGACGAAGCCGGGGCCGGTTTGCAGCGAGCCTGAGACGAACGGGGCCGAAAGCAGCCGCAAGCCTCCGGAAAGGCCCTGCCTCCGGACCGGCCCTGGCTCCGGACAGGCCCTGGCTCCGGAAGGCGGGGCCCCGGGAAGGCGGGCCCCGGAGTGCCCGCCGGGAGGAGCGCCCCGCTACCGCTGGGCGCTGACCGACGGGCCGTGCACCGCGGCCGCCGCGCTGGTGCCGGCCGGGCAGCCGCCCGGGCCGGCGGAGGTGCGGACGGCGCCGACCGGCAGCAAGGTGCCGCAGGCGATCCGGACGCCGTTGGGCAGCTCGTTGTCGGACTCGACGATCGCGCCGTCGCCGATCACCGCGCCGTCCAGCGCCGAGCGGTCGCGGATGGTCGCGTAGGCGCCCACGATCGAGTCCTTGACCAGGCTGTCCGGGCCGATCACCGCGCCCGGCAGGATCACGCTGCCCTCGACGATCGCGCCGGCTTCGACCACCGCGTCCTCGGCGACGACGGTGCCGCCGCTGAGCACCGCGCCCGGGTGGACGGTGGCGCCGGGCAGCAGCAGGGCGTCGCCGGTCGGCCCGGGGACGGCCGGGGAGTCGACCTTGCCGAGGACGAGGTCGGCCGAGCCGCGGACGAAGGCGGCCGGGGTGCCGAGGTCCAGCCAGTACGAGGTGTCGACGACGCCGCGCAGCAGGGCGCCGGTGGCCAGCAGCTCGGGGAAGGTCTCGCGCTCGACGGACACCTCCCGGCCGGTGGGGATGCGGTCGATCACGGACCGGGTGAAGACGTAGCAGCCGGCGTTGATCTGGTCGGTGACGATCTGCTCCGGAGTCTCCGGCTTCTCCAGGAACTCCAGCACCCGCCCGTTCGCGTCCGTCGGGACGAGGCCGAAGGCGCGCGGGTCCTCGACCCGGGTGAGGTGGAGGGTGACGTCGGCCCGTGCGGCCACGTGGCCGTCGCGCAGGGCGGCGATGTCGACGCCGGAGAGGATGTCGCCGTTGAAGACCAGGACCGGCTCGTCGGGGCCGCAGGTCAGGCCGGAGGCGGCGTTGCGGATCGCCCCGCCGGTGCCCAGCGGCTCGCGCTCGGTCAGGTAGACCAGCTCGATGCCGTAGGGGGTGCCGTCCTGGAAGTGGTCCTCGAACACCTCGGCCAGGTAGGAGGTGGCCAGCACGACGCGGGTGACGCCGGCGGCGGCCGCCCGGGCCAGCTGGTGGGCGATGAACGGGACGCCTGCCACCGGCAGCATGGGCTTGGGGGTGTGGGTGGTCAGCGGACGCAGTCGCGTGCCCTTACCACCGACCAGCATGATCGCCTCGGTCATGGTCTGCGCTGTTCCCCTTGTGGTCTCTGCGGCCCGGCCCGGCGGGCCGATACCTCCGTCGGTGTTCTGGACCCGGCCGTGCGGCCGACGCGGGTCGGTCCCCGCCCGGTCCTCCGTCCGGAACGGGTCGACCGGCACGGAGCCGGTCCGGCGCCTACTGTATTTCCTTCCGACCGAATGCCCGTCCGGCGCCTGTGCGATCGGCGGCACCGGCCGTCCGCCCGCGGTGCGTCCGCAGGTCGGGGCCCGGCGCCAAAAGCCCGGCCGGGCGGGCGCCTTGGCGGCGTCCACCGGGCCGGGCAGTTGTAGCAGAACTGTCGAACATCGGTGCTGCGCGAACGGCGTCGCCGTCCGGGCTGCGGGGCTGTCCGGGCAGCGGACCGCTACGCGTCCACCGTCTCCGGCTGCTCCTCGGCCTCGGCCGGCGGGGTCGCCTTCACCGAGTCGAGCAGCAGCTGGGCCACGTCGACCACCTTCAGGTGCTCCTTGGCCGCGCCCTCGTTCTTCTTGCCGTTGACCGAGTCGGAGAGCATCACCAGGCAGAACGGGCAGGCGGTGGAGACGATGTCGGGGTCGAGCGACAGCGCCTCGTCCACGCGCTCGGTGTTGATCCGCTTGCCGATGCGCTCCTCCATCCACATCCGGGCGCCGCCGGCGCCGCAGCAGAACCCGCGCTCCTTGTGGCGGTGCATCTCCTGCTGGCGCAGGCCGGGGACCTTGTCCATGATCTCGCGCGGCGGCGTGTAGACCTTGTTGTGGCGGCCCAGGTAGCAGGGGTCGTGGTAGGTGATCAGGCCCTCGACCGGGTTGACCGGCAGCAGCTTGCCCTCGTCGATGAGGTGCTGCAGCAGCTGGGTGTGGTGGATGACCTCGAAGTGGCCGCCCAGCTGCGGGTACTCGTTGGCGAGGGTGTTGAAGCAGTGCGGGCAGGTGGCCACGATCCGCTTGGTCGGGGCGTCCTCCAGCGCGGCGTTCAGGGTCTCGACGTTCTGCGCGCCGAGCATCTGGAAGAGGAACTCGTTGCCCAGGCGGCGCGGGGAGTCACCACTGCAGGTCTCCTCCTTGCCGAGGATCGCGAACTTCACGCCCGCGGTGTGCAGCAGCTCGGCGAAGGCCTTGGTGGTCTTCTTGGCGCGGTCCTCCAGGGCGCCGGCGCAGCCGACCCAGTAGAGGTACTCGACCTCGGCGGGGTCGATGTCCTCGCCGATCACCGGCACCTCGATGCCGGTCTCCTTCTTGAGCTCCTTGACCCAGGCCAGGCGTGCCTTGGTGGCCAGGCCCCACGGGTTGCCCTTGTTCTCCAGGTTCTTGAGCATCGTCCCGGCCTCGGTCGGGAAGTTGCTCTCGATCATCACCTGGTAGCGGCGCATGTCGACGATGTGGTCGATGTGCTCGATGTCCACCGGGCACTGCTCGACGCAGGCGCCGCAGGTGGTGCAGGACCACAGCACGTCCGGGTCGATGACGCCGTTCTCCTCGGCGGTGCCGATGAGCGGGCGCTCGGCCTCGGCCAGGGCGGCCGCCGGGACGTCCTTGAGCTGTTCGGCCGTGGCCTGCTCCTCGCCCTCGGCGGACTTGCCGCCGCCGGCCAGCAGGTACGGCGCCTTGCCGTAGGCGTGCTCGCGCAGGCTCATGATCAGCAGCTTCGGCGAGAGCGGCTTGCCGGTGTTCCAGGCGGGGCACTGCGACTGGCAGCGGCCGCACTCGGTGCAGGTGGAGAAGTCGAGGATGCCCTTCCAGGAGAAGTGCTCGACCTGGGAGACGCCGAAGACGGCGTCCTCGGCCGGGTCCTCGAAGTCGATCGGCCGGCCGCCGCTGGTCATCGGGCGGAGTTCGCCGAGCGCGGTGGAGCCGTCCTCCTCGCGCTTGAAGTAGATGTTGAAGAAGCCGAGGAACC
The DNA here is from genome assembly GCF_000719705.1 of Streptomyces sp. NRRL S-350. GTDB lineage: Bacteria > Actinomycetota > Actinomycetes > Streptomycetales > Streptomycetaceae > Kitasatospora. Next base: position 107,030 of record NZ_JOHO01000004.1, read on the forward strand.
GGTGCCAGGCCACGCCCATCGAGGGGTTGAGGCCGATGGTGGTCGCCCACGCGAACGAGATGCAGATCTTCAGCATCGCGAACAGGTAGATCAGGTTCTCCAGCGTGCCGTGCGACAGCCCGCTGAAGGCGGAGACGAGCGGGTACGAGACCAGGTGCTCCGGGCCGTACGAGTCGACGCCGTTGAGGGCGCCCTCCAGGGCGCGCAGCATCAGGATGCAGAGGCCGATGCCGAGGATCGTGTACTCGACGTAGAAGGCCTGCCAGGCGATCGAGCCGGCGAAGCGGGACTTGCGGCCGGACCTCGACGGCAGGCTCATCAGCCGGATCACCATGAGGACCAGGATGCCCAGCGTGGTGAGGGTGCCGACGAGCTCGACGAAGAGCTGCCAGAGCATCCAGTGGCCGATGATCGGCAGCGCGAAGTCGGCGTCGAAGAGCTGGCCGAAGGCGTTGACGATGGTCAGCACCAGGCTGAAGAAGCCGACCGCGACGAACCAGTGGGCGATGCCGACGATCCCCCAGCGGTTCATCCTGGTGTGGCCGACGAACTCGACGGCGACGGTCTTCACGCGCTGGGCGGGTTGCCCGAAGCGGGTGGAGTCCGGCGCGCCGGTGCGGACCACCTTGTAGATGTACAGCGCCGCACGGGCGGCGAGCGCGGTGCCGATCACGAATGTGACCAGCGAGATGACGATCGCTGCTAGCTGCATCGGCTCTCCGTCTCCTGCGGCTTTGCGGTTGAGCAGTTCTCCGCGGTCCTGCGGTTGGGGTTCCGCGGTGCTTGACGTTCTGCGGTCCTGCGGGGTGTTGCGGTCCTGCGGAGTCCTGCGGTCCTGCGGGTCTTTCGGACCTGCGGGTCCGACGTTGTCGGAATCGATTGTACTGGTCGGTAACTTCCCGGGCCGACGGCCCGGACAATACCGGTCGTCAACACGTCTCCAGAAGGTTCCCAGGCTATGGCGGCAGTCACGTAACTCCACCCTCACCGCCGCTCCGCCCCGCCGCCGGGCTCAGCAAAGTTGAGCGACATGGACTCATGCCTGTTGACGCCGCCCGCCCGGTCATGCATCCTTGAGCCTGTAAAGCTCAACTCTTCCGTGGAGGTATTTACGATGGCACGCGCGGTCGGCATCGACCTCGGCACGACGAACTCGGTCGTCAGCGTTCTGGAGGGTGGCGAGCCCACCGTCATCACGAACGCCGAGGGCGCTCGGACCACGCCGTCCGTCGTCGCCTTCGCCAAGAACGGCGAGGTCCTGGTCGGCGAGGTGGCGAAGCGGCAGGCGGTCACCAACGTCGACCGCACCATCCGCTCGGTCAAGCGCCACATGGGCACCGGGTGGAAGATCAACCTGGACGGCAAGGACTTCAACCCCCAGCAGATCAGCGCCTTCATCCTGCAGAAGCTGAAGCGGGACGCCGAGGCGTACCTGGGCGAGACCGTCACCGACGCCGTCATCACCGTCCCGGCGTACTTCTCGGACTCCGAGCGCCAGGCCACCAAGGAGGCCGGTGAGATCGCGGGCCTCAACGTCCTGCGCATCGTCAACGAGCCGACCGCGGCCGCCCTGGCGTACGGCCTCGACAAGGACGACCAGACCATCCTGGTCTTCGACCTCGGCGGCGGCACCTTCGACGTCTCCCTGCTGGAGATCGGCGACGGGGTCGTCGAGGTGAAGGCCACCAACGGTGACAACCACCTCGGCGGTGACGACTGGGACCAGAAGGTCGTCGACCACCTGGTCAAGACCTTCCAGAGCGGCCACGGCGTCGACCTGTCCAAGGACAAGATGGCCCTGCAGCGTCTGCGCGAGGCCGCCGAGAAGGCCAAGATCGAGCTGTCCTCGTCCTCCGAGACCTCGATCAACCTGCCGTACATCACGGCCTCCGCCGAGGGCCCGCTGCACCTGGACGAGAAGCTCACCCGGGCCCAGTTCCAGCAGCTGACCGCCGACCTGCTGGAGCGCTGCAAGATCCCGTTCCACAACGTGATCAAGGACGCCGGCATCTCGCTCTCCGAGATCGACCACGTCGTCCTCGTCGGCGGCTCGACCCGCATGCCGGCCGTCGCCGAGCTCGTCCGCGAGCTGACCGGCGGCAAGGACGCCAACAAGGGCGTCAACCCGGACGAGGTCGTCGCCATCGGTGCCTCGCTCCAGGCCGGTGTCCTCAAGGGCGAGGTCAAGGACGTCCTGCTGCTCGACGTCACCCCGCTGTCCCTCGGCATCGAGACCAAGGGCGGCATCATGACCAAGCTGATCGAGCGCAACACCACGATCCCGACCAAGCGCTCCGAGATCTTCACCACGGCCGAGGACAACCAGCCGTCCGTGCAGATCCAGGTCTACCAGGGCGAGCGCGAGATCGCCGCGTACAACAAGAAGCTCGGGATGTTCGAGCTGACCGGCCTGCCGCCGGCGCCGCGCGGCCTGCCGCAGATCGAGGTCACCTTCGACATCAGAAGGTGTCCACCACCGCGCAGAAGCTCGGCCAGGCGCTGTACGCCGACGCCGCCGGCGGCGCCGCGGCCGGCGACTCCGCCCAGGCCAAGGCCGACGACGACGTCGTCGACGCCGAGATCGTGGACGACGAGAAGCCCAAGGGCGGTGCCGCATGACGGAGAAGCCGCAGGGCGGCAAGCCCGGCGACGACGCCGGCGCCGAGGAGGCCGTGATCAAGGCCGCCGAGGAGGCCGCGGCGGCCGGCGCCGAGGAGGGCTCCCCCGAGGAGCTCGCCACCGCCAAGCGCGAGCTGGCCGAGCGCACCGCCGACCTGCAGCGTCTGCAGGCCGAGTACCAGAACTACCGCAAGCGGGTCGAGCGCGACCGGCTGACCGTCCGCGAGATCGCGGTCTCCAACATCCTGGAGTCCCTGATCCCGGTCCTGGACGACATCGGCCGCGCCCGCGAGCACGGCGAGGTGACGGGCGGCTTCAAGTCCGTCGCCGAGTCCCTGGAGACGGTCGTCGCCAAGCTGGGCCTGCAGCAGTTCGGCAAGGAGGGCGAGCCCTTCGACCCGACCATGCACGAGGCGCTGATGCACAGCTACTCGTCGGACGTCACCGAGGACACCTGCGTGCAGGTCCTCCAGCCCGGCTACCGGATCGGCGAGCGGATCATCCGCCCGGCGATGGTCGCCGTCGCGGAGCCCCAGCCGGGCACCCAGACGGCCCCGGGCCCGGACTCCGACGCGAAGCCCGGCGACGCGGACAAGTCCGACGGTGGCTCGGACAGCTGACAACCTGTGACAGCTGACCACCAGTGCGCTGCGGAGTCGTACGCCGGCCAGTACGGCGGCCGGCTCCGCAGCGCGTTGTCAACAGCCGTGTTCCCAACCGGTGTTGACAGCTCTGTGACGATGGACATCGGGAGGTGGCGGGGAGCCGTGAGCGAGCGCAGCGAGCGAACCATTCAGGGGCGCGTGGACCGCTCAGCGGCTGCCGGGCGCAGCGAGGTGAACGCATGAGTGGCAAGGACTACGTGGAGAAGGACTACTACAAGGTCCTCGGCGTGCCCAAGGACGTCACCGCCGCCGAGATCAAGAAGACCTACCGCAAGCTGGCGCGCGAGTTCCACCCGGACGCCAACAAGGGCGACGCGAAGGCCGAGGAGCGGTTCAAGGACATCTCCGAGGCGTACGACGTCCTGTCCGACGAGAAGCGCCGCAAGGAGTACGACGAGGCCCGCAGCCTCTTCGCCAACGGCGGCTTCCGGGCCGGCGGCGGCCCCGGCGGCGCCGGCAGCTACAGCTTCGACTTCGGCGACCTCTTCAGCGGCACCCAGGGCGGCGCCGGCGGCAGCGGCGGGCTCGGTGACGTCTTCGGCGGCCTCTTCAACCGCGGTACCCGCCAGGCCCAGCCCCGGCGCGGCGCCGACGTCGAGACCGAGGTGACGCTCTCCTTCGAGGAGGCGGTGGACGGCGCGACCGTCCCGCTGCGGATGACCAGCCAGGCCCCCTGCCGCACCTGCAACGGCACCGGCGCCAAGGCCGGCACCACCCCGCGGGTCTGCCCGACCTGCGTCGGCGCGGGCACCGTCAGCCGCGGCCAGGGCGCCTTCGCGCTCTCCGAGCCGTGCAAGGACTGCCGCGGCCGGGGCATGATCGTCGACGACCCGTGCGTCGACTGCCACGGCAGCGGCCGGGCCAGCTCCGCCCGCACCATGCAGGTCCGCATCCCGGCCGGCGTCCAGGCCGACCAGCGCATCCGGCTCAAGGGCAAGGGCGCCCAGGGCGAACGCGGCGGCCAGCCCGGCGACCTGTACGTCACCGTGCACGTCGACCCGCACCCCGTCTTCGGACGCAAGGGCGACAACCTCACGGTCACCGTCCCGGTCACCTTCCCCGAGGCGGCACTCGGTGCCACCATCGAGGTGCCCACGCTCGGCGGTCCCGCCGTGAAGCTCAAGCTGCCCCCGGGCAGCGCCAACGGCCTCACCATGCGCGCCCGCGGCAAGGGCGCCACCCGCAAGGACGGCACCCGCGGCGACCTCCTGGTCACCGTCGAGGTCACCGTGCCCCAGCACGTCACCGGCGACGCGCTGGACGCCCTGGAGCAGTACCGCGAGGCCACCGCCTCCGACGATCCGCGAGCAGCCCTCTTCCGGGCGGCGAAGGGAGCGTGACGACCAGATGTCCCCGATGAATCCGATCAACCCCGACGGCCCGATCGGACCCGGCATCGGTGACGGCCTGCCCGGCGACGCCGGCCGCCGCACCCGCCGGACCCCCTCGGGCCCGCCGACGTACGTCCTCACCGAGGACACCCCGGTGTACGTCATCTCGGTGGCCGCCGAACTGTCCGGGCTGCACCCGCAGACCCTGCGCCAGTACGACCGCCTCGGCCTGGTCTGCCCCGACCGCACCGCCGGCCGCGGCCGCCGCTACTCCGCCCGCGACATCCAGCAGCTGCGGGACGTCCAGCGGCTCTCCCAGGACGAGGGCATCAACCTGGCGGGCATCAAGCGGATCATCGAGCTGGAGAACCAGGTCACCGCCCTCCAGGCCCGCATCGCGGAACTGGCCGACTCCCTCGAAGGCGCCGCCACCGCCCTCCAGCAGCGCGAGGCGGCCGTCCACGCCTCCTACCGCCGCGACCTCGTCCCGTACCAGCCCCCCACGCCGCAGTCCAGCGCCCTCGTCGTCTGGCGCCCGAAACGCTGACCGCAGCCGCACGGACACCGCCGCCGGCCCCCTCCTGTTCGGGGGGTGCCGGCGGTAGCGCGTTGGTGAGAGAGTGCGGTCACATTCCCTCTCCGGGGGGCACACCGGATCTGGCATGCTGACCTCGATTCAGCGTCAATGCTGACTGGGACGCAGGTATCACGGCAACGGCAAGGAGTCGCGGATGAGTGAACGAGAGCAGCCCCTTGCCGCCGGCTCTACCGTCGTCTCGAACGAAGCAAGAGAGCTGTATCTCGCCGTCATCCGAGGAGACGGCAAGCTGCCGTTGGGGTCCAATGCCGACCAGGACGTTCCTGCCCGGGACGAGCTGGTGCGGATTGGCCTTCTCGTGCCCGACAGCGACGATCCGACCATTTTCATAGCCGCCGACCCCACGCAGCTCTCGACCAGCCTCAGTCATTCGTGGCAGCGCCAGGCATTGGAGCTCCTGTCGCGCGCGGTGTCCCTGCCGTCGGAACTGCAGGAGCTCGCGCGGGAATTCCACACCCCGAAGCACCACGGCGGGTCGATCGAGTACGTGCAGGGGAAGGCGCTGATTCGTCAGCGGCTGGAGCAGTTCAGGGAATCCGGGCTGGAGGAGGCCTTGGCGCTCCAGCCCGGCGGCCCCCGGCAACCGGACCTTCTCGCCGGAATGATCGAGCAGGACCTGGAAACGCTGCGCAGCGGCACGAAGATGCGCACGATCTACCACGCCAGCACCCGGTACCACCAGCCGACCAGGGATTACGTGGCCACGCTCGCCCGGGCCGGCGGCCAGTACCGCACCCTTGACGAGCCCTACACGCGGCTCATAGTGATGAATCGACGCGTCGCCGTGATCCCGATCGCCGACGACATGAGCCTCGCCGCCTTCATCTACGATCCGGCGGTCGTCAACTACCTCGCCGAAGAGGTCTTCGAGCGGTGCTGGAGCCGGGCGCTGGAGTTCGAGGGTGCCCGTACGGTGCCGCAGCAGGTGGTCTCGCGCCTGCGCCAGACGATCATCGACCAGATGCTCGAGGGCACCAGCCACCGGGTCATCGCGCGGCGACTGGGGATCAGCGAACGGACGCTCGCGAGACACATAGCCGAGATGCGGGACGACTACAAGGTCGACTCGCTGTTCCAGCTCGGTTACGTGCTCGGCCGAAAGGCGCACGAATCCACCGACTGACCGGCCGGTCCGTTCCGGTCGGCGCGGTGGGCGGGATATTCGGAATTCCGGCGGCCGACATTCCGGCGGGCAGGTTTCCGGGCCGTCGGCATTCCGGCAGGCAGGATTCCGGCGGGCAGCATTCCGGCGGCCGGCCGGGCGCTCACACGGCCGGGATCACTGCCACGAGATATCGTCCGCAACGGTCACAGCAGCCCGGGTGGCGATCGCGCCGTGCGAGTCGGCAGCATCCGCGAGAGAACCGGCGCCGAGCACAGCGGCAGCAACGGCCAACGTAAGTACGACCTTGCGGACAAACCGGCGCATGTCAGTCATGCCCCCACTCTCTGTGTCGAGAATCGCCATCTAGAAGCGTCGAACAGGATAACGGCTCCCCCGTTAGTGCGCGAGAGGGATGCCGTCACCCCTCGGCCCACGGGCCGCGTCATCTCCCTGCCAGGCATCCAGATGACACCGGCCAACCCTGGACGCGATGCCGCCCCGCGATGGACGATCAGTTCGCTCCCGATGGTCCGGCAAGGCGCCACACCTTGCCAATGTACCGTCAAATACTAAGCCGTTCCCAGCGGCCTCACCACACGGAGCAGCTCACATCCAACGCATCGCCGACGCTCACTCCCCCGGTCGGCCTTTCCCCGGAGTCGACATGACCGAGCCCTACCTGCGTCACCACGACAGCCAGGCCCCTGAGGGTCGGCGTGCACGTGTGTTCCTGGCCGCGCCGCTGATGCGGCTGACCGGGCCGGCGGACAGTGTGGTGACGCTCGCCAGCCGGACGCGGCTGACCACCCTCCGCACCACCCTGCTCCGCAGCGGTGCCGCCGTGTACAGCGCGCACCACAGCGACGCCTGGACCATCTCCGGCCGCGCTCCGGAGCCCCGCGTTCCGTCCGACTTCCGCGCCCTGCAGTCCGCGGACCTCGTGTTCGCCTACGTGGGAGCGCCGCTCTCGGCCGGCGTCAGCCTGGAGCTGGGGTGGGCGTCGGCGCTGCGGAAGCCGATCGTCCTGCTCGTCGACGAGGCCATCACCCACAACCCGCTGATCGCCACCATCGAGCAGGTCGCCCCCGTCCTGCCGCTGGTCTTCGACGACACCTGGTCGCAGGAGGCCCTCAACCACACGGTGGAGACCGCACTCGACTGGGCCGGCATGGCGCTGTCCCTGCGCGAGGGCTTCTGGACCGCCCCCGGCGAGCAGTTCAACGTCCCCCGGCAGCAGCCCCCGGTCCCCGGCTACTGGCCGACCGGCGCCGCCACCGGCTGACCATCGCCCACCCGCCGGACTCCCCGTCCGCGCTCCCCGCATCCGCGGACCCGGTCGGAACGGCGCCTCGTCCTCCGGGGGCAGGCCGGCGATCCCGGTGAGCCCGCCCTCCCGTTCGGCGGGGCCGGGCTCACCGGTCATCGCGGGCGCCCCTCATCAGCCAGCCCAGCTGGAAGAGGGTCTGGGCGCCGTAGCGGTCGCGCAGGCGGGCGATGTGGGCGGCGACGGTGCGTTCGCTCAGGCCGAGGCGGGTGGCGACGGCGCGCTGGGTGAGGCCGCGGGCGAGGAGGCGGCCGACCCGGTCGGGGACGGTGCGGGCGGGGCCCTGGCCGAGGACGGCGGCTTCCGCGGTGTCGGCGCGTGCCCAGTCGCGTTCGAAGGTGCCGACCAGGAAGGCGATGGTGGCGGGGTCGCTGATGAAGGCGGCGGTGCCGTTGTCGTCGCTGGCGGAGATCACGGCGACGGAGCGGTCGAAGACGATCAGCCGTTGGAAGGGTTCGTCGAGGACGCGGATGAGGGAGCCGTGCCGGGTGACTTCCTCGGCGTAGGCGAGGGCCGGCGGGTCGGCGAGGGCGACCGGCTGGTAGATGGTCCGCAGGGAGCAGCCGCGCTGCAGGAGTTGGACGTCCTGGAGGAGGGCGACCTGCAGGGTGTCCGCGGGGCGGTGGCCGGGTTGGGCGGTGAGGACCTCGGAGCGGCAGTCGGAGACCAGTTGGGAGATCCGCTGGCGGATGTGGACGTGGCCTTCGACGTGGACGGCGCCGCCGGCCCGGCCGGAGGGGCGGGGCATCGCGTCGTAGGCGCGGGTGAGGCCGTCGAGGGCGCCGGGCAGGCTCTCGGCGCGGACCAGCAGCCGGGTGGCTTCGCTGCGCAGTTCGGCGCCGAGGCGGTCGCTGACCGAGCGGGGGCTGACGGCGGTGTAGCAGCGGTCCATCCGGTTGACCATCAACAGACCGAGGTCGACGAGTTGTCGGAGCGCGCCCTGGTCGATGTCCGTGCTGGTGGCGCAGGGGATGCGGCCGCCTTCGGCGATGATCGCCAGGTACAGCTGCCGGGCGGCCTCGTCGGGTTCCTCGCCCACGGGGCCCGCGTGCTGCGGCGCGACCGCCGGTTCCGCCGTCACGTCGCCATCTCCCCTACCGGACGCGTCTCCCCTGCTGCTGCCTGCCCCGCACTCCCCGCCGGGCGGCCTCACGGTACCGCGTGCCGTACGGCGTGGTCATGCGGATCGATCGGCGGTCAGGGCACCTGGTGGGACGGCGGCCCCGGGCCCGGGTGCCGTCGCACTCCGGGTGGTCCGGGGCCGCCGTCCGTACGCCAATGCCACGGCGCTTCCGTCGAGGCGGAGCAGCAACGCCTCGACGGCTCCGGATCCGGGGCCATCACCACACATGGTCCTCCGGCCGGTGCTCTTCCCCCCCGTTCCACAGCTGCGGGTTGACGCGGCCACGGTCAGTTGAAGAGCAAGTCGCCACCGTAGGGCTGCGGTTGCCCGGACGACTTGGCGTGTCTCCACCCTCACAGCGTGCACGGCCGGTGGACAAGTGCCGCCCGAGTGCAGGTTCGCGCAATTGCAGCAACCTGCAGGCGGGTCCGGACCGGCGGCGCGGGCGGCGGCCCGGGTTCCGGCAAAGGCCGAGGCAGGTGGTGGGTACTGGCGGCTTCCGGCGGTTCCGCCGATCGGCTGTGCACGGTCGGTCCGCCGGTGCGCGTTCCTGCAACGGCGGGCTCAGCGCGCCAGCAGCCGCCCGCGCGCCAGGCCGGCGGCCGTCCCGCCCGCCGCGAGCACCCAGGCGACCGCCAGCAGGACGAACAGCCCCGCGGCCAGCGCGGTGAAGCCCCCGAACCCCGTGTGCCGGGCGAGGGCGGACGCGCCGGTGACGCAGGTGCCGATCGGGAACGTGTACGCCCACCAGGTCATCGCGAACGGCATCCCGGCCCGCCGGGCGCGCAGGTTGGCGGCGAGCGCGACGGCCAGCCAGAGCACGGCGACGCCGATCACCGCGATGCCGTACAGCTCGGCGAGGTCGAGCATGGCCGGCGCCAGCGCGGGCAGCACCGGGCGGGCGGCGTCGGCGAGCTGGTGCACGGCGGTGACGGACTGGCCGAGCGGCCCGAGCACCAGGAACAGCGAAGGGGTGAGCGCCAGGGCGGGCAGCTTGCTGTGCAACAGCCCGGTGAACACCACCGGCAGCAGCACCAGGGTGGCCGGCAGGCCGATCCCGAACAGCCCGCAGCAGGCGTACAGCATGGCCTGCTGCGCCGCCCCGGCCGGCAGGTGCGGGACCAGCGCCGGGCCGCAGGCGGACGCGACCAGCGGGGCGACCACCGGCAGCAGCCAGGTCGGGTTGGCCTCCAGGGCGGACACCGGGTGCCGGGTGATCATCAGGTACGGGATGCCGCCGGCGACGGCCAGCGCGTACAGGGTGCCGACGCTCCACAGCACCGCGTCCACGGCGACCGCCGGGCCGGTGCCGATGACCCGCGAACCGAGCAGCAGGGTGCCGAGGCCGACCGCCAGCATCGCCATCGGCGGGCAGCCGTAGAACACCGCGGTCGCCGGGGTGTCCAGCAACTGGGCGCGGGCGGCCTCGCGGTGCCGGGTGAGGTGGACCAGCCGGGCCGCCCCCAGCACCAGCAGGGCGGCCAGGCCGAGCGCCCACATCACCTCGCCGAAGCCGATCAGCCCGGGCAGCCGTACGGGCAGGACCGCGGCGCCGTTGCCCAGGATCGCGGTGCCCATCACGGCGGCGTACCAGTTGGGGCCGAGCTGGGAGAGGTCGTACCGCGAACGGCGGGCGACGGCTGGGCGGGCGAGCGGGCGGAGGTCGGACACGAGGGACATGCTGCCCACCATCGGTCCGAAGGCCGGCCGCCGGTAGCGCCGTAGATCCTATGGGGGCATAGCCTGGATCTATGGCTCTCTCTCCGCGCGTCCCCGAACTCGGCGCCCTGGAACTGCTGCTCGCGGTGGCCCGGCTGGGCAGCGTCGGACGGGCGGCGGCCGAGCTCGGCGTCAGCCAGCCGACCGCCAGCGCCCGGATCAAGGGCATGGAACGCCAGATCGGCGTCCCGCTGCTGGACCGCTCCCCCCGGGGCAGCACGCCGACCGAAGCGGGGCGGCTGGTGGTCGAGTGGGCCCGGCAGGTGGTGGAGGCGGCCCAGGCGCTCGACGCCGGGATCGACGCGCTGCGCGGACGCCGGGACGCCAAACTGCGCGTGGTCGCCAGCCTGACCGTCGCCGAGTACCTGATGCCGGGCTGGCTGCTGGGGCTCTCCGCGGCCAGCCCGGGCACGGCGGTGACCCTGCGGACGGCGAACTCGGCGGAGGTCGCCGGCCACGTCCTGGCCGGCGACGCCGACCTCGGCTTCGTCGAGGGCCCGGCCACCCCGCCCGGGCTGGCCGGCGCGGTGGTGGCGGCGGACCGGCTGGTCGTCGTGGTCGCCCCCGGCCACCCGTGGGCACGCCGCCGCACCCCGCTGACCGGCCCCGAACTGGCGGCCACCCCCCTCGTCCTGCGCGAGCCCGGCTCGGGCACCCGGGAGGTGCTGGAGATGGCACTGCGCCCGCACGGGGGTGCGACCCGGCCCCGGCTCGAACTGGCCTCGTCCACCGCACTGAAGGCGGCGGCGATGACCGGGGCGGGGCCGGTCTGCCTGAGCGAGCTGGCGGTGATGGAGGAACTGGCGACCCGGCGGCTGGTCGAGGTGCCACTGGCGGACGGGCTGGACCTGCGGCGGCCGCTGCGCGCGGTGTGGCCGGCCGGGCAGCGACCGAGCGGACCGGCCCGGGAGCTGCTGGTGCTGACCCGGCGGACGGCCGCCCCGGCCCTGCGGCCCGCGCGAGGGGCGCGACCGGCGCAGTCGGCGTAGTCCGTGTAGTCGGCCGGTCGTCGCGGTCGGCGCGACCGTTGCGGCCGTTGCGGTCGGCGCGGCTGTCGCAGTCGGCGCGGCTGTCGCGGCCGTGGCAGACGGCAGCGGCTGCAGGGCCGGCCAAGCCCCCGACCGACGCGGTGGACCGGACCGGCGAAAAGAAGCCCGGAAAGGGTTGAGTCCCACGGGGTTGAGCGCAGTAGACTCAACTTAGTGCATGCTGTAGGCAGCAGCAGTGAAAAACGACGAGGGAGGACCCCCCAGCAGTGGACGCCAGCAAGTTCACCACCAAGACGCAGGACGCCCTGTCCGCCGCGATCCGGCAGGCGGGCACGGCCGGCAACCCGGACGTCAAGCCGGTGCACATCCTGATCGCCCTGCTGGAGCAGCCCGAGGGCATCGCCCGGCCCCTGCTGGAGGCGGTCGGGGCCGACGTCGCCCGGGTCGGGTCCGAGGCGCGCCGACAGCTCGCCGCGCTGCCCAGCGCGATGGGCTCGACGGTCGCCGCGCCGCAGCTCGCCCGGGACACCCTCGCGGTGCTCACCGAGGCCGGCAAGCGCGCGGACGACCTCGACGACCAGTACGTCTCCACCGAGCACCTGCTGGTCGGCCTGGCCGCCGAGGGCGGGTCCGTCGGCGAGCTGCTGGGGCAGCAGGGCGCGACACCGAAGGCGCTGCTCGCCGCGTTCAAGGACGTCCGCGGCACCGGCCGGGTCACCTCGCCGGACCCGGAGGGCACCTACAAGGCGCTGGAGAAGTACGGCACCGACCTCACCCAGGCCGCCCGGGACGGCAAGCTCGACCCGGTGATCGGCCGCGACCACGAGATCCGCCGGGTCGTCCAGGTGCTCTCCCGCCGCACCAAGAACAACCCGGTGCTGATCGGCGAGCCCGGCGTCGGCAAGACCGCCGTGGTCGAAGGCCTGGCCCAGCGCATCGTCGCCGGGGACGTGCCGGAGTCGCTGCGCGGCAAGCGGCTGGTCTCGCTCGACCTCAGCGCGATGGTCGCGGGCGCCAAGTTCCGCGGCGAGTTCGAGGAACGGCTGAAGGCCGTCCTCAACGACATCAAGGCCTCCGACGGCCAGGTCGTCACCTTCATCGACGAGCTGCACACCATGGTCGGCGCGGGCGCCGGCGGCGACTCCGCGATGGACGCGGGCAACATGCTCAAGCCGATGCTGGCCCGGGGCGAGCTGCGGATGGTCGGCGCCACCACGCTCGACGAGTACCGCGAGCGGATCGAGAAGGACCCGGCGCTGGAGCGCCGCTTCCAGCAGGTGCTGGTGGGCGAGCCCAGCGTCGAGGACTCGATCGCCATCCTGCGCGGCCTCAAGGGCCGGTACGAGGCCCACCACAAGGTGCAGATCTCGGACGCCGCCCTGGTCGCCGCCGCCACCCTGTCCAACCGCTACATCACCTCCCGCTTCCTCCCCGACAAGGCGATCGACCTGGTCGACGAGGCCGCCTCCAGGCTCCGGATGGAGATCGACTCCTCCCCGGTCGAGATCGACGAACTCCAGCGCGCCGTCGACCGGTTGCGGATGGAGGAGCTGGCCCTGGAGAAGGAGTCGGACCCGGCCTCGGTCGACCGGCTGGCCCGGCTGCGGCGCGACCTCGCCGACCGGAACGAGCAGTTGAGCGTGCTGACGGCCCGCTGGGAACAGGAGAAGAAGAGCCTCAACCGGGTCGGCGAACTCAAGGAGCGGCTGGACGACCTGCACGGCGCACTCGAACGCGCTCAGCGCGACGGCGACTTCGAACGGGCGTCCAAGCTGATGTACGCCGAGATCCCGGCCGCCGAGAAGGAGCTCGCCGACGCCCAGGAGCGCGCCGCGACCGCGGACGACGAGTCCGGCCCCGCCTCCCCGTCGATGGTCAAGGAGGAGGTCGGCCCGGATGACGTGGCCGACGTGGTGGCCTCCTGGACGGGCATCCCGGCCGGCCGGCTCCTGGAGGGCGAGAGCGCCAAACTCCTCCGCATGGAAGAGGAGTTGGGCACCCGCCTGATCGGCCAGACGGAGGCCGTGCAGGCCGTCTCCGACGCGGTGCGGCGCACCCGCTCCGGCATCGCCGACCCCGACCGCCCGACCGGATCCTTCCTCTTCCTCGGCCCGACCGGCGTCGGCAAGACCGAACTCGCCAAGGCCCTGGCCGACTTCCTCTTCGACGACGAGCGGGCGATGGTCCGCATCGACATGAGCGAGTATGGCGAGAAGCACTCGGTCTCCCGCCTGGTCGGGGCCCCGCCCGGATACGTCGGCTACGAGGAGGGCGGCCAGCTCACCGAGGCGGTCCGCCGCCGCCCGTACAGCGTGGTGCTGCTGGACGAGGTGGAGAAGGCCCACCCCGAGGTCTTCGACGTCCTGCTCCAGGTGCTGGACGACGGCCGGCTCACCGACGGCCAGGGCCGCACGGTCGACTTCCGCAACGCCATCCTGATCCTCACCTCCAACCTGGGCAGCCAGTTCCTGGTCGACCCGACCACCCCGGAGACGGAGAAGCGGGAGCTCGTGCTGGGCACCGTACGGGCCGCGTTCAAGCCGGAGTTCCTCAACCGGCTGGACGACATCGTGGTCTTCGAACCGCTGGGCACCGCCGAGCTGAGCCGGATCGTCGACCTTCAGGTGGCCCGCCTCGGCGAGCGGCTGAACGAGCGGCGGCTCACCCTGGAGGTCTCCGACGCCGCCCGCGACTGGCTGGCGCTCACCGGATACGACCCGGCGTACGGCGCCCGCCCGCTGCGCCGTCTGGTGCAGTCCGCGATCGGCGACCAGCTGGCCCGGGCGATCCTGTCCGGCGCGGTGCACGACGGGGACACCGTCCTGGTGGACCGGGACGAGCAGGGCGACCACCTCACCGTCCGCGGCCGGGGGCCGCTGGAGAAGTAGCACCGGGCGTCCGGCACCCGGGCCGCTCCCTTCCGCCGACGGAGGGGAGCGGCCCGCGGCGTCTCCGGGTCGCGCGGCGTCTCCGGGTCGCGCCGCGTCTCCGGGTCATGCGGCGTCTCCGGGTCATGCGGCGTCTTGGGGCTGGAGGCGTCGCCCGCTCACGCGGCGTCTCCGGGCTGGGCGGGGCCCCGTTCCGCCTCACGCCACTCGGCCGCGCCCCGCCGCTGCCGCCGCCGCGCCCGGTCCCGCCAGCTGCGCGCCAGCCGGTGCAGCTCGGCCACCTGGGCCTCCGGCAGGCTCCACGCCTGGGTCAGCAGGCGGAGCGTGGAGACCCGCGGGCAGGACACGCCCCGCTCCAGGTCCCGGATCGACCGCACGCTCAGCCCCGTCGCCTCGCCCAGCCGCTCCTGCGTCATCCCCCGGTCCAGCCGCATGCTCCGCAGCAGCGCACCGAGCGATGCGCCCTCCCCCGTCACCGTTGCGTCCACTCCTGTTCCCCCCTCGACTCAGAACAGCTCAACTCGCCCGCACTGGACGGGCTTTGTGTGAAGTGAGTTCCGTCGCACGCTAACCGCATCCGGCCCGCACGGCAGGCGAACCCGCGCGCCGGGCGCGTGACGTGGCTCACTCACGCCCGGTCGCACGGCCCGCACTCCAGCCCCGGACACACTCCGTGACCGCCGCCTACTCGCCCCCCATCGAGTGGACCGGCCGGCGTCTCCGGCCGGCCCCTGGACGGCCCCCGAACGAAGATCGACGCACCCCCGGGCTCCCCTGTGAGCGAAGCCCCGAATGAGGCAGGATGGGAGGTGGAAAGGGCGGCCTCTCATTGCCGGCCACCACGTGCACTGAGGAAGAGGACCCCCATGAGCATCGACCCGTCGTCCATCCCGTCGTTCGGCGTGCCCCAGGGCGGCCAGCCCGGTGGCCAGGGCGGGCAGCCGGCCGGCCCGCCGCCGATCATCGTCCCGGACCAGGGCCTGGTCGCCCAGCTGCTCGACCAGATGCAGCTCAAGCACGTCGTGGACGAGGAAGGCGACCTCACCGCCCCCTGGGAGGGCTTCCGCGTCTACTACATGTTCCGCGGCGAGCAGAAGGAGCTCTTCGCGGTGCGCGCCTTCTACGACCGCGCGTACCCGCTGGAGAAGAAGGGCGAGATCCTCGACCTGATCGACGAGTGGAACCGCGAGACCCTCTGGCCCAAGGTGTACACCCACACCCACGAGGACGGCGTGGTCCGCCTGATCGGCGAGGCCCAGATGATCGTCGGCACCGGCGTCAACCTGGACTACTTCGTGACCACCACCGCCAACTGGACCCAGGCCGCGGTCGGCTTCGAGCAGTGGATGGTCGAGCGCCTGGGCCTCCAGGACGAGATCGAGGGCGAGGACGGCGAAGGCGAGGCCCCCGAGGGCACCGACGAGGCCTGATCCGGCCGCCCCGGCTCCCCCGTGGCACCTCCCGGCACCGTCCGGTACGGCCCGCCCCGCGCTCACGCCGGTGGCGGGCCTTTTCTTGCCCCCGCGCCTGCCTCCGCCTCCGCCCGCCTCCCCCGCCTCCTCCCCGGGCTGCCGCAGGATCGGAGCCACGACGACGCACGGCGAGCCGCAACGGGGATCAGGCCGCTGCTGAACCACCGAGTGGCCGAAAAATGGGGACGCCGGTCGTCGCCGAGATGTCCGCCCCGGCCGGCGCCACCCAGCCTTGCTCACGCTGCGGACCCCGGACTTCCGCCCAGACCTCAGCGAGCTGCGCTGCCCGATCTACCGCGGGAAGCACGACAAGGGCGGCGACTCGCTCACCACCATCGGGAAGATCGTGAGCGGCCCCGGGAACACGATCACCAGGGAGGACCCGAGGTGAAGGCCACGGTATGGCGCACGGCCGTGCCAGGAGTACTGCTGGCGCTCCTGGTCGGCTGGTACGCCTGGCCGGAGCACAAGGAACCCACCGTGCCGGTCGACCAGGCGCAGCACCGGATCGAAGCCGAACTCGCCGATGTCGCAGGGGCCTTCCACCCGGGGCTCCAGTGGGCCGAGGCCAGGTACGAAAGCGACCCCGACCTGACCGGACTCTGCGGGACGTCCGGGTGCAAGAAGACGGGCCGGGCAGAGATGATCGCCAAACAGGTGGCCCGAGTCCGCATCGCCTCTCAGCGAGAGGCCGAGCAGCTCGACATCGTTCAGGCACTCTGGGCAGCGAAGGGGTACCCGGTCCGCCGTGAGGGGTGGTCGCTGGGGGTGAAGGGCTCGGGGTTCGAGCTCTGGTTCGTCTCGGACGGGAGCGGTTGCGCCGAGTTGCAGGTCTCCATGTTCAACGTCACCGACACCAGCGACGACAAGTTCCAGGGCGGGTTCGGCCAGGGACCGCTGAACTACGCCGCCCCGTGCGCGACGGTCGACGACCCTTACTGGTCGCACTGACAGCGCCGGGCACCTTCGGCCCTTGGTCGGCACCAGCCGGCCCCGGCGGCGGGCGGCGGGGGCGGCGCATCCTTGCCCATCGATCGCCGACCGTCAGAGGATGGCCCTCACGACGACGCGTGAGGAGCCGAAATGGGTACGAGGCCGCTGCTGAACCGGAGGCTGGCGGGCATGGGCACGACGGTCTTCGCCGAGATGTCCGCCCTGGCCGCCGCCACCGGCTCGATCAACCTCGGGCAGGGCTTCCCCGACACCGACGGGCCCGAAGAGGTCCGTGAGGCGGCCGTACGCGCCCTGCGCGAGGGCCACGGCAACCAGTACCCGCCCGGCCCCGGCATCCCCGAGCTGCGGGCCGCGATCGCCGAGCACCAGCAGCGCTTCTACGGTCTGGCCTACGATCCCGAGGCCGAGGTGCTGGTCACCGCCGGCGCCACCGAGGCCATCGCCGCCTCCCTGCTCGCCCTGCTGGAGCCCGGCGACGAGGTGATCGCCTTCGAGCCGTTCTACGACTCCTACGCCGCCTGCATCGCGATGGCCGGTGCCGTCCGGATCCCGCTCACCCTGCGGGCCCCGGGCTTCCGCCCCGACCTGGACGAGCTGCGCTCCCTGATCACCCCGCGCACCCGGCTGCTGCTGGTCAACACCCCGCACAACCCCACCGGCACCGTCCTCACCGCGGACGAACTCGCCGGCATCGCCCGACTCGCCGTCGAGCACGACCTCCTGGTCGTCACCGACGAGGTCTACGAACACGTGGTCTTCGGCGCCGCCCACCACCCCATCGCCGCCCTGCCCGGCATGCGCGAGCGCACCGTCACCATCTCCTCCGCCGGCAAGACCTTCTCCTTCACCGGCTGGAAGGTCGGCTGGGTCACCGCGAGCCCGGCCCTGGTGGCGGCCGTGCGCACGGCGAAGCAGTACCTGACCTACGTCAGCGCCGGCCCGTTCCAGTACGCCGTCGCCGAGGCGCTGCGCCTGCCCGACGACTACTTCGACACCTTCCGGGCCGATCTCCTGCGCAAGCGCGACCTGCTCGCCGACGGACTCTCCGCCGCCGGTTTCCGGGTCTTCGCCCCCGAGGGCACCTACTTCATCACCACCGACATCACCCCGTTGGGCGAGAAGGACGGCATCGAGTTCTGCCGTGCCCTGCCCGGGCGCTGCGGTGTCGTCGCGATCCCGAACGCCGTCTTCTACGACGACACGGAGGCCGGCCGCAGCCTGGTCCGCTTCACCTTCTGCAAGAAGGACGCAGTCCTCGCCGAGGCGGTGTCCCGGCTCGGGCGGCTCTGAGCGCCGCACGACCGCGGGCACCGGCAGTCGCCGACCCGGCCGGCACCGCAGCTCGGCCCGCACCGGTGGGCGGGTTCGTCCACGGCGCCGGACGGCCTGTGCCGGAACCGGGACGCGAGGCGCGACCCGCCGAGCTGCGCGAGTCGTAACCGGCGCGAAGTCAACCCGACTTCTACAGAAGCGAGTTGGTGACACGAGTGGAGGGGGGCGCGCCGAGTGCCATGCGGGGTTTCTCCCTTGTGAGGGCGACCAGTTGGTTCGAGGTTGGGTTCGGCCGCCCGCACCCGCGTCCCTCCGGGGAGCCGACCTCGGACCCCTACCGGTGCCCCGGGCCCGCGGCACCGGGCCGGGCCAGACCGGGCACACCGGGCCCGGCCAGACCGGGCCACACCGGGCCGGTCGGGGCGGGACAGCCGGCCGGGAGGTCTCCGCCGGTGGGGAATAGCAGGCGTCACGGCGCTCTTGGTCATCGAGTAGCGATCTTCGCTCGTTGGTTCGAGGGGGCCCAGCAGTGACTCAGGTGACCATCCAGTACGTCGGGGGGCCGACCGCGCTGATCGAGATCGGCGGGCTGCGCCTGCTGACCGATCCGACGTTCGACGGCCCCGGGGACTACCCGATCGGCTCCCGCGTCCTCACCAAGACCGCCGGCCCGGCGGTCGCCGCCGAGGACCTCGGCCCGGTGGACGCCATCCTGCTCTCGCACGACCAGCACCCGGACAACCTCGACGGTGCCGGCCGCGCGTACCTGGCCGGCGCACCGCTGGTGCTCTCGACCTCCGCCGCCCGGGACCGGCTCGGCGGAGCGGTCCGGGCCCTGGCCGACGGCGACCACGTCGACCTGCCGCGACCCGGCGGCGGCACGCTTCGGGTGACGGCCGTGCCCGCCCAGCACGGCCCGGACGGCAGCGAACACCTCGTCGGGGAGGTCACCGGTTTCGTCCTGACCGGCTCGGGGCTGCCCACGGTCTACGTCAGCGGGGACAACGCCTCGCTGGACGTGGTGCGGGCGATCGCCGAGAGGGTCGGCCCGGTCGACGTCGCGGTGCTGTTCGCCGGGGCCGCCAGCACACCGCTGATCCCCGGTGCCCATCTGACGCTGACCAGCGACCTGGCCGCGGAGGCCGCCCGCATCCTCGGGGCCCGCCACGTCGTACCGCTCCACTTCGAGCACTGGGGGCACTTCACCGAGGGCCCGGACACCCTGCCGGCGGCCTTCGAGCGGGTCGGCCTGCAGGAGGCGCTGCGACTGCCCTCGCCGGGGGAACGACTCACGCTCTGACGGCGCCCGGTCCGACGGCGCCCGGGCGACGGGTACCGGGCGACGGAGTACCGGACCGTCAGCGCCCGGCCCGGCGGCGCACCCGCTGACGGGCCCTGGGACCTGCCTTAGCCCGGTCCTCTTCGGTTTCTGCAAAAGGGAGGACGCCCGCCAGGAGGCCATGGCTCGGCTGTGGTGCCTCCGCGGGGCCGCGCGCCCCCTTTCCGCACCCTGGAAACCGCAGCATCCCTGACCCGGCAACAGTTCCCGGGCATCATCAACTCGCTTGACCGGTTTAGCCGTTTGCCGACCACACAGCCGGACCTACGGCCCGTCCGGCCCGTCCCGGCCGCCCTTCGCACCCCGTGTGCGGAGGGTGGCGGCGCGTGATGCATCCGGACGGCGCACTACCAGCGCGCACGGCGCGCGACCCGGTGATAGGAGCGCGCGCTGTGCAGAGTCGCACACCGGGTCGATCAGAGCCGGGGAGCAGGTGTGCTCGAAACGGTGAATGCTTGACAAAGTTGGGTAAATCACCGGCGGACCCGACGTAATCGTGCTTCTCTGCTGCTGAATCTCCAGCCGGAATCCTTCCTTCCACGGTCGGCCGCGCCCAGGGCCGCACAGCCACGAACAGCCTCGCCTTCGCAGGCCTACTCGCTGCTGCTCGGCGGGCGCGCACGGAGCTGAAACGCGGAGCCGAGCATGCTCACCACACTGCAGACCTCCTACACGGACACCCGCGCCGGTGACCTCGCCTGGTGCCTCGGCGGCGACCCGCTGCCCGCGCTGGCCGTCCGCGACCTGAGACTCGACGGAGGCGGTCGTCCGGGCACGCCCGGCACCCTCCAGCTGCGGCTGCTCGGCGCCTCGCACCAGGTGGTGATCGACGCCGGCCCCGGCCGGTGCCTGGAGACCGTCGCCTGTCTGCCCGGCCGCCGGACCCCGCTCCCGGCCCGGGTGGCCAAGCAGGTCTGCGGTTGGGAGTACGAGTTCGCCGCCCGGATCGAGGCGCTGCCGCCGCACGACTTCGCCGCCCGCGCCCAGGAGTTGCTGGCCCTGGTCGAAGGGCACCCCCGGGGCCTCGCCGGGGTGTTCCCGGGCGATCCGAGCGCCTTCACCGCGCTGGTCACCCAGGGCGGCGCGGACCGGCTGCTCTGGCGGACCTGGCACGCCTACCCGCAGGAGGGGCAGCTGGTGTGCACCCGTTCCTCGCTCGTGCTGCCGGGAGCATGACCGCCGCAACCCCGGGCGGCGCCGCCGATCCGGTCATACGCCACCAAGCGCAGCCCTACGAATCGCACGCAGGAACGATTCGTCAATCCGAGGTCGCCCGCTGTCCGTCGGATGGACGCAGCCATCCGTCCCGCACGTCCCCTAGCGTTTGTTCGTGATCAACCATCCGGCCGGTCCGCCCGTACGCCCACGCGTGGACCCAGACGACGGCGCCCCGCCCCGGCCCGGGCACAGCCTCGCCCCCCTGTTCGCCCGGCGTCGACCCCGGCTGCGCTCCCGTCCCCGGCTCGCCCGCCTGACCGTCCTGCTGGCCGCGTTCGTCTGCGCGGCCTGCGGACTGGTCTACGAGCTCGAACTGGTCGCGCTCGGCGACTACCTCCTCGGGGACACGGTCACCCAGACCTCCGTCGTGCTCTCCGTCATGGTGTTCGCGATGGGCCTCGGCTCCCTGCTCGCCAAACGGCTCACCCGCCGACCCGCCACCGCCTTCGCCCTCGTCGAATGCGCGCTCGCGCTCACCGGCGGACTCTCCGTCCTCACCGTCTACTCCTGCTGGGCGTGGCTCGGCCGCTACCAGGCCGCGATGGTCGGCCTCACCTGCCTGATCGGCACCCTGATCGGCGCCGAGATCCCCCTGCTGATGACCCTCATCCAGCGGATCCGCCGCGAGGACGCCGGACGCGCCGCAGCCGACCTGTTCGCCGCCGACTACATCGGCGCGCTGATCGGCGGCCTCGCCTTCCCGTTCCTGCTGCTGCCCGCGCTCGGCCCCGGCGACGGCGCACTCCTCACCGGCGCCGTCAACGCCGTCGCCGGAGCCGCCGTGGTCCTCTGGCTCTTCCGGGAGGAGCCCGCACCCCGGATACGACGGCTGCTCTGGGGCGCCTGCCTGCTCGTCCTCGCCGTGCTCGCGGCCGCCGCGGCCGGCTCCGACGCCGTCGAACGCGCCGCCCGGCACGCCCTCTACGGCGACCAGGTCCGCTACGCCACCCGCAGCCGGTACCAGGAGATCGTGCTCACCGGCCCCGCCGAAGGCCCCCTCCGGCTCTACCTGGACGGACGGCTCGCAGTCTGCGGACCGGACGAGTACCGGGGCAGCGAAGGCCTGGTCCACCCGGCCATGGCCGCCGGCCCGGACACCCGCGTCCTGCTGCTCGGCGGCGGCGACGGGCTCGCCCTCCGGGAGGTCCTGCGGCACCGGGGCGTGCGCACCGTCCGGCTGGTCGACGCCGACCCCGCCCTCCCCCGCCTCGCCCGCACCGACCCCGCGCTCGCCGCCCTCGCCGGCCACTCCCTCGACGACCCCCGGGTCCGCACCACCACCGCCGATCCGATGGCCTGGCTGCGCGGCGCGGACGCCGACTCGGGCACGGGCACGGGCACGGCAGCCGACCCGGACACCCGCTCGGGCCCCGGCCTGGGCACGGGAGCCTCCGACGGCGACGGTCCGTACGACGTGGTGCTCGCCGACCTCCCCGCGCCGGCCGACGGCGGACCGGTCAAGTACCACTCCCAGGAGTTCTACGGCCTCGCCGCCCGGCTGCTCTCCCCCGGCGGCCGGATCGCCGTCCGGGCCGGGAGCAGCCCGGACGGCCTCTGGCAGATCGAATCCGGCCTGCGGACAGCAGGACTGCAGACCACGCCGTACGCCGTCCCGGGCGGCGCCACCGCCTCCTGCCGCCCCGGCCCGCCGGACGCCGCCCAGAACTTCCTCCTCGCCGCCGCCGCCCGTCCCCCGCTCACCCTCGCCCCCGACGCCCCGCCGCCCCGCGCCCTCACCCCCGACTCCCTGCGCGCCTCCACCACCCGCCTCGACTCGGTCCGCCCCGCCCGCCCCCCGGCCGCGCTCACCCTCCTCGGCCCCCGCTGACCCCGCCGGGCGGACCCCGGGCGGACCACGGCCAGAGCGAGCCGCGGCACGCGGGAGCAGGGTGGGGCAGCGCTCGTGGCGTGCGGGGACGGGGTGCGGGTGGGGCGGGAAAGTCGGGTGGTGGTGGGTAGGGACCGGGCGGGGTCGGGTCGGTAGGCTCCGTGGCATGGAGCATGAGGTTGTCGTCCCGATGTCCGCCGAGCTGGTGCGGCAGGCCTTGCAGGATCCGGCGCTGCTGGCGCGGAGTGTGCCGGGGCTGAGCACGGAGCCGGCTGCGGTCGGAGGCGGGCCGGCCGAGGAGATCGGCGGGCGGCTGAAGCTGCGGATCGGCGGCTCCACGATCACGTACAAGGGCGTGCTGTCGCTGATCGAGGGGCGGGAGGGCGTGCTGACCGTGCTCGCCGAGGGCCAGGAGGTCCGGGGCAGCGGTGAGGCGACCGCCACCGTCCGGGTCCGGGTGGCGGACGGCGCGGAGGACGGCACCGCCGCCCTGCGCTTCACCGGTGACCTGAGCGCCACCGGTCGGCTGACCGAGTTCGACGGGGAGGCCCTCGACGCCACCGGGCGCCGTCTGCTGGACAGGTTCGTCGCGGCCCTGGTCGCCCCGGAGGGCGGGGAGGACCAGGACGACGAGGCCGAGGCCGAGGCCGCAGCCGACACCGGGCCGGAGGCGGAGACCGGCGCCGGTGCCGGGGTGTTCTTCATCGAGGACCGCCAGGACCAGCCCGGTGACGACCTGGACGACGACCTCTCCGACCTGATCGCCTTCTCGGACGCCGACGCCGAGCGCTTCGGCCTGCCCGTCGGTGCGGCCGACGACGAGGACGACAGCGAGGACGACGGCGCCGGGGAGGACCGGGACGTGGACGACGTGGACGACGTGGACGAGGCGGAGGCGAAGGCCGGGGGCCGGGACGCCGTCGCCGAGGAGATCTCCACCGAGTCGCTGTTCGGGTACGAGGAGGAGCCGGTGGTCACCGGCCCGGTGCGCCGCAGCATCGTCGGCCGGTCCGCCGAGGAGGTGGACCACGCCCCGCCGCGCGGCCCGTACGCCCCGGCGCTGCCCGCCCGCAGTGCGCGGGCCCGGGCGGCGTCCCGCTGGGGCGGCGAGGCGGGCGGGATCGTGGTGCCGGGCACCGGTGGCCGCAGCGCTGTGCCGTGGGTGATCGGCGGCTCGGTGGCCCTGCTGGGCGGCGCCGTGGTGCTGGTCAGGGCCCTGCGTCGGCGCTAGCCGGGGGCGCCGGGCGGGCGGTCAGGCCCTAGACTGAACGCTCATGAGCAACGACCGCGACGCCCTGCTGGCACAGATCAAGGACAAGGCCGTCGTGCACGGCAAGGTCACCCTCTCCTCCGGCAAGGAGGCCGACTACTACGTCGACCTGCGCCGGATCACGCTGGACGGCGAGGCCGCCCCGCTGGTCGGCCGGGTGATGCTGGACGCGACCTCGCACCTGGAGTACGACGCCGTCGGCGGTCTGACCCTGGGCGCCGACCCGGTGGCCGCCTCGATGCTGCACGCCGCCGCCGCGCGCGGGCAGAAGCTGGACGCCTTCGTGGTCCGCAAGACCGGCAAGGCGCACGGCCTGCAGCGCCGGATCGAGGGCCCGGAGGTGAAGGGCCGCCGGGTGCTGGCCGTCGAGGACACCTCCACGACCGGTGGCTCGGTGCTGACGGCCGTCGAGGCGCTGCGCGAGGCGGGCGCCGAGGTGGTCGGCGTCGCGGTGATCGTGGAGCGCGGCGGCGCGGGCGCCGTCGAGGCGCAGGGCCTGGAGTACGTGACCGCGTACACCCTGGACGACCTGGGCCTCTGACCCAAGGACGGACGCCGGTGGACGGGGCCGGACGCCGGGCACCAAACACCGGACACCGGACGCCGGTGGACGAGCCGGCCACCGGCCACCGCCGGACCACGACGAAACGAGAGGGGCCGGGTCCGTTTCACGTGAAACACGTGGAACGGACCCGGCCCCTCGCCGCGCTCGTGCTCAGCCGCGCCGGTGCCGGCCGCCGGCGGCCGGCGCCGGGGCCTCGTCGACGTTCTCGGCGCCGCCGGCCTTCCGCTTCTTCCGCTCGCGCACGACCTCGACCAGGATCGGCGAGATCGACAGCAGCACGATCAGCAGCACCGCCGGGATCAGGTACTTGTCGATCACCGGGGCGAGCGCGTCGCCGAAGAAGTAGCCGATCAGCAGCATGGACTCGGTCCAGAGCACGCCGCCGACGACGTTCCACAGGAAGAACGTCCGGGCGGGCATCTCCAGGGTGCCGGCGACCGGGTTCAGGAAGGTGCGGATGATCGGCATGAAGCGCGCCAGCACCACGGCCTTGCCGGAGCCGAACTTGTTGAAGTACTCCTCCGCCTTCACCACGTACTCGCGGCGGAAGATCTTCGAGTCGGGCTTGTCGAACATCTTCGGGCCGACCTTGGCGCCGATCAGGTGCCCCAGCTGGGCACCGGCGACGGCGGCGATCGGGCAGCCGACGAGCAGCACCGCGATCGGCAGCTTGGCGCCGTCGCCGAGCACCGACGAGGCGGCGTTCGAGGCGGCGACGCCCGCGAGGATCAGCAGCGAGTCACCCGGGAAGAAGAAGCCGACCAGCAGGCCGGTCTCCGCGAAGATGATCGCGATGAGCCCGATGGCGCCGAGGGACGAGATCAGGGATTTGGCGTCGAGCAGGTTGACGGCCAGCTGGTTGTAGTCCACGGGCGCAGGATAGCGGGCGTACCTTGCGGACAGCTTCGGCCCGGCCCCCGGCAGGGCCGTTCCGACTGGCGGGCTCCTGCTGACCCGCGGGCACGAGTCTGGGAAGATGACACCGGCGTCCGGTCCGCGGCGGCCCACCACCCTCATGGCCGTACCGCGGAGGTCGCCCCGAAGCTTGGTGCCGGAGAGCCACACCGCAACGCCGCGCGTCGGCGGCCGGCACGGAGTCGTCACGAAGGCGTACACAGCGTCGGACAGCACCGTCCGTACGCCGCAACCCGACAGGAGCGGATCGCATGCCCATCGCAACTCCCGAGGTCTACAACGAGATGCTGGACCGGGCCAAGGCGGGCAAGTTCGCCTACCCGGCCATCAACGTCACCTCGTCGCAGACCCTGCACGCCGCGCTGCGTGGTTTCGCCGAAGCCGAGAGCGACGGGATCATCCAGATCTCGACCGGCGGCGCGGAGTTCCTGGGCGGCCAGCACAACAAGGACATGGTGACCGGCGCGGTCGCGCTCGCCGAGTTCGCGCACATCGTCGCCGCCAAGTACGACGTCACCGTCGCCCTGCACACCGACCACTGCCCGAAGGACAAGCTGGACGGCTACGTCCGCCCGCTGCTGGCGGTCTCCGCCGAGCGCGTGGCCAAGGGCCTGAACCCGCTGTTCCAGTCGCACATGTGGGACGGCTCGGCCGAGACCCTCGCCGACAACCTGGCCATCGCCCAGGAGCTGCTGGCCCAGGCCGCCGCCGCCAAGATCATCCTTGAGGTCGAGATCACCCCGACCGGCGGCGAGGAGGACGGCGTCACCCACGAGATCAACGACGAGCTGTACACCACCGTCAACGACGCCGTGCGCACCGCCGAGGCGCTGGGCCTGGGCGAGAAGGGCCGCTACCTGCTGGCCGCCTCGTTCGGCAACGTGCACGGCGTGTACAAGCCGGGCAACGTCGTGCTGAAGCCGGAGCTGCTGCGCGAGCTGCAGGACGCGATCGGCAAGCAGTACGGCAAGACCGACCCGTTCGACTTCGTCTTCCACGGCGGCTCGGGCTCGACCGCCGAGGAGATCGCCACCGCGCTGGAGAACGGCGTCGTGAAGATGAACCTGGACACCGACACCCAGTACGCCTTCACCCGCCCGGTGGCCGGCCACATGTTCGCCAACTACGACGGCGTGCTGAAGGTCGACGGCGAGGTCGGCAAGAAGAACACCTACGACCCGCGCACCTGGGGCAAGCTCGCCGAGGCCGGCATGGCCGCGCGCGTGGTCGAGGCCGCCGAGCAGCTGCGCTCCGCGGGCAAGCGCCTGAAGTGAGCCCGGTGGCCGCGTGAGCGCGCGGCTCCCGCATGACGAACGGGTGCCCCCGGCGGTCCTCCGCCGGGGGCACCCGCACGTCCCGGGTTCCTACTGCTTGAGCTCCGCGTACGCCTCCACGCTGCTGTCCTTCAGGAACTGCCAGCAGCGGGCCTCCTCCTCGGTCTCCTTGATCGCGCCGGCCGCCCGGGCGAGCGCGGCCAGGCAGCGCAGGAAGCCGCGGTTGCCGCGGTGCTCCCACGGCACCGGTCCGTGGCCCTTCCAGCCGCTGCGGCGCAGGGCGTCGAGGCCCCGGTGGTAGCCGGTGCGGGCGTAGGCGTACGACTCGACGTACCGGCCGGCCGCGTAGGAGTCGTCGGCCAGCATGGCCCAGGCCAGGCAGAACGCCGGGAACTCGGCCGCCACCTGGGTCGGCGAGGCCGACTCCTCCGCCAGCATTCGGTAGGGCCGCTCCTCCTCGGGCAGGAGGGTGGGTTCGGGGCCGTCGAGAAGATTCCTGTGGATCGCCATGCCCTGAAGTCTGCCACCCGAGGCGCAGGGGTCAACCGCCGCACCGTGCTCGGCGGGCCGCCGGGCGCTCGTGCGGGACGGTCTCCGCGGTCTTCCCGGCCCGGCCGTCGGCTTCCGCCTGCCGGTGCGCGTCGGTATGCGTCGGTGATCTTCGCCCGGCGGACGGTGCGGCCGATCGGTGGTGCCACCGGCCGGCGGGCTTCCCGGCGCCGTGGTGTGCATACCCGGTACGTGGACATTCACCCGTTCGCCATGCCAAGGTGACGCCCGTGCCAGCAGTCCGACCCGCCCGTGGGCGGCCCACTCCGCAGCGGAGCGGCGGCCACAGACGCCGCCGGCCGCGTCGGAGGATCGGACCTGGCATGCTCACGGCATCGGTGGCGGCCGTCCTGGTGCTGGGCGCCACGGCCGTCGCGCTGGGCCTGCCCTCGGGCACCCCGGCCGCCGGTCCGACCACCCAGGGGCGGATCGCCCCTCCGGCCGAAGGGGCACCGACGACGACACCGCCGGCCCCGGCCCCGGTCGTCACCCCGACACCCACTCCGCCCCCGCCGCCGCCACCGGTGCCCACCCCCGCCGCCCCCGACGCCGGCCCCGCCGCGGGCGCGGGCACCTTCACCGTCGCCCCGGCCACCGCCAAGGCGGTCGGACGCGGCACCGTACGCCGCTACCGGGTGGAGGTCGAGGACGGCATCGGCATCGACGCCCCGGCCGCCGCCGCCCAGATCCACGGCATCCTCGGCGACCCGCGCGGCTGGACCAACGACCGCAGGAACGGCTTCCAGCTGGTCGCGACCGGCCCGTACGACTTCACCGTG
Source organism: Streptomyces sp. NRRL S-350 (assembly GCF_000719705.1). Taxonomy (GTDB): domain Bacteria; phylum Actinomycetota; class Actinomycetes; order Streptomycetales; family Streptomycetaceae; genus Kitasatospora. Next base: position 134,826 of record NZ_JOHO01000004.1, read on the forward strand.
AAGATCGCCTCGCCCGCCACCGTCGACAGGATCTGCGGCGCCTCCGGCCTGGACACCCACGGCGAGGTCAACTGCAACGTCGGCAACCAGGTGCTCGTCAACTCCAAGCGCTGGAACACCGGTTCACCCCAGTTCAGCGGGCCGGTCGAGGAGTACCGGGCACTCATCGTCAACCACGAGGTCGGCCACCGGATCGGCCACGGGCACGAGGGGTGCCCGGCCCCCGGCAAGCCCGCGCCCGCGATGATGCAGCAGATCTACGGACTCAAGGGCTGCACGCCCAACGCGTGGCCGTACGCGGCGGACGGCACCTACCTCAGCGGGCCCTCCGTCCCGTGAACCGGGCGGCTGCGGACCGGAGTCGGGATCCGGCCACCGGGCCGGGACGGTGCCCCCGTACCCTGCCGTCATGACAGCCGCCCAACGCCGAACGCTCACCGCGGTCCTCGTATCCGCCGGCACCCTGCTCGGCGCCGCCGCCTGCTCGTCCTCCGGCGGCCTGCCCGGCTCCGGAACCCTCTCCTACGACGACTTCCGGTCGACCGCCCGGAAGGCGGCCGCCGAGCCGACGGACACCTGCCCCTTCGGCCTCGACCTCGCCAAAGCCCTGCGGACGGCCGGGATCAGCGCGGACGTCAGCCCCGACGCCAAGGAAGGGCACGCCGTCGACGCCGGTGCCGCCGACGGCGACCCGGCGAAGCCGTGGCCGTCGAACGCCTCCCACCCGCCGTCCATGCCGTCGATCCCGGCCACCCCGCCGCGCGCCTTCGTCAGCTGCACCTACCGGGTCGGCCACGCCAGGATGGACCTGGAGCTGATGGCCGTCCCGCAGGCCGGCGCGGCGGTCAACCTGATGTTCCCGCTGATCCAGCACAACGCCAGGGTCGGGATCGGGCCGATTCAGCAGTTCGCCACCGAGCAGCCCGACGCCGGGCAGGCCAAGCTCGTGCCCGGCGGGAAGGACAGCGCCGCCGTCGCCCGGATCGCGCCGAAGGGCTCGGGTGACATCGCCCTGCTGCTCTCCCAGGTCCTCGACGACGACGCGGCGCCTGATCCCGCCCTCACCGGCGAGCAACTGCGCAAGGCCACCGAGGCGTTGGCCGCCCAGCTGCGCTAGCCCGGCCACCCCGAACCCGGCCACCCCAAGCCCTGCGGCCTCAAGCCCTGCGGCCTCAGCCGAGCACCGGCAGGTGGGCCCGCAGGTCGCTGCGCTCCCCGGAGGCGGACACCGCGGCCGCCTCCACCGCCGCCGCCCAGTCGAGCCGCCCGGTGGCCAGCCGGATCCAGGTCAGCGGGTCGGTCTCGACCACGTTGGGCGGGGTGCCGCGGGTGTGCCGGGGGCCCTCCACGGCCTGCACCACGGCGTACGGGGGGATCCGCAGCTCGACCGCGCCGCCGGGGGCGCGGTCGGCGAAGGCGTCGGCGAGCAGCCGGGTGACGGCGGCGACGGCCTGGCGGTCGTGCGGGAAGGCGTCCCGGCCGAGCGCGGCGGCCAGGTCGTCGGCGTGCACGACCGCCTCCACCAGCCTGGTCACCAGCATGTCGGAGAGCGCCATCGAGCCCAGCCGGATCTCGAACCGCCGGGTCGGGTCTGCGGCTTCGGGCTTCGCCAGGAGCCCGGTCAGCGCGTCGGCGGCCCGCCCGAAGGCCGTCGCCACCGATGCCGCGTCCCCGTCGAACTCCGTTCCGGCCCGCTCCCTGGCCTGCTCGTCCAGCAGCGGCGCGACGGTGCCCACCCCGGCCACCCAGCCCAGCAGGGCCAGCGGCGCCCGCCCTTCCGCCGGATCGTCCAAGTGCGCCGGGACGAAGTCGAGTTGGACGGCGAGGTGGGCGAGCAGCTCACGGACCCGCCACTGCCCCAGCCGGGTCGGCAGGTCCAGTTGCCCGGTGGTGAGGGCGTCCACGGCGGCGCGCAGCGCCGCGGTCTGGGCGGCCAGCGCGGCGCGGACCTTCTGCGGCTGGTAGGCACGGGGCTTGGCAGGCATGGGCCCCAACATACGCCGAGGGGCGGACGGTCCTCCCGGTTCGGGAGTGCCGTCCACCCCTCGGGTGGCGCGGGTCAGGCCAGCAGGGCCTCGATGACGCCGGTGTGGGCGTCCTTCAGCTCGGCCAGCGAGACGCTGAACTGGCCCTGGACGTCGAGGGATTCGCCGTCCACGACACCGATGCGGGTGGCCGGCAGGCCGCGCGCGGTGCACATGTCGTTGAACCGGAGCTCCTCGCTGCGCGGCACCGCCACGACGGCGCGGCCGGCCGACTCCGAGAACAGGAGGACGAACGGGTCCATGCCCTCGGGCACGATGATCCGTGCGCCGTGGCCGCCCTTGAGGCAGCTCTCCACGAGCGCCTGGCCGAGGCCGCCGTCGGAGAGGTCGTGCGCGGCGTCGATCATGCCGTCGCGCGAGGCGGCGATCAGGATCTCGCCGAGCAGCCGCTCGCGCTCCAGGTCCACCTTGGGCGGCAGGCCGCCGAGGTGGTCGTGGACGGCCTGGGACCAGGCCGAACCGCCGAGCTCGTCCGCCGTGTCGCCGAGCAGGTAGAGCAGCTGCCCCTCCTCGGCGAAGGCGGTGGGGGTGCGCCGGGTGACGTCGTCGATGACGCCGAGCACCGCGACCACCGGGGTCGGGTGGATGGCGACCTCGCCGGTCTGGTTGTACAGCGAGACGTTGCCGCCGGTGACCGGGGTGCCGAGCACCAGGCAGGCGTCGGCCAGGCCGCGGGTCGCCTCGGCGAACTGCCACATCACGTCCGGGTCCTCGGGGGAGCCGAAGTTCAGGCAGTCGGAGACGGCGAGCGGCTTGGCACCGCCGGCCGCGACGTTGCGGTACGCCTCGGCCAGGGCCAGCTGGGCGCCGGTGTACGGGTCGAGCTTGGCGAAGCGGCCGTTGCCGTCGGTGGCGACGGAGACGCCGAGGTTGGTCTCCTCGTCGATCCGGATCATGCCCGAGTCCTCGCCGACCGAGAGCACGGTGTTGCCGAGCACGTAGCGGTCGTACTGGTCGGTGATCCAGGACTTGGAGGCCTGGTTGGGGTGGCCGGCGACCTTCAGCAGGTCGGCCTTGAGGCCCTCGCCGGTGGTCGGGCGGGCCAGCCGCTCGGCGGTCGGGGCGTCGGCCTGCAGCGCGTCCTGCCAGCTCGGGCGGGCGTACGGGCGCTGGTAGGTCGGTCCCTCGTGGGCGACGGTGCGCGGCGGGACGTCCACGACGAGTTCGCCGTGCCAGTAGATCTCCAGGCGCTCGCCGTCGGTGACCTCACCGATGACGTTGGCGATGACGTCCCACTTCTCGCAGATCTCCAGGAAGCGGTCGACCTTGTCGGGTTCGACGATGGCGCACATGCGCTCCTGCGACTCGCTCATGAGGATCTCCTCCGGCGAGAGCGTGTGGTCGCGCAGATGCACGGTGTCGAGCTCGATCCGCATGCCGCCGGAGCCGGCCGAGGCCAGCTCGCTGGTGGCGCAGGACAGGCCGGCGCCGCCGAGGTCCTGGATGCCCTTGACGAGCTTCTCGCGGAAGATCTCCAGGGTGCACTCGATGAGGAGCTTCTCCTGGAACGGGTCGCCGACCTGGACGGCCGGGCGCTTGGCCGGCTTGGTGTCGTCGAAGGTCTCGGAGGCCAGCACCGAGACGCCGCCGATGCCGTCGCCGCCGGTGCGGGCGCCGTACAGGATGACCTTGTTGCCGGCGCCGGACGCCTGCGCGAGGTGGATGTCCTCGTGCTTCATGACGCCCACGCACAGCGCGTTGACCAGCGGGTTGCCCTGGTAGCAGGAGTCGAAGACGACCTCGCCGCCGATGTTCGGCAGGCCCAGGCAGTTGCCGTAGCCGCCGATGCCCGCGACGATCCCGGGCAGCACGCGCCGGGTGTCCGGGTGGTCGGCGGCACCGAAGCGCAGCGGGTCCATCACGGCGACCGGGCGGGCGCCCATCGCCAGGATGTCGCGCACGATGCCGCCGATGCCGGTGGCCGCGCCCTGGTAGGGCTCGATGTACGACGGGTGGTTGTGCGACTCGACCTTGAAGGTGACCGCGTAGCCCTGGCCGACGTCGACCACGCCGGCGTTCTCGCCGATGCCGACGAGCATCGCGTCCGAATCGGGCTTCTTCTCGCCGAACTGCTTCAGGTGGACCTTGCTGCTCTTGTACGAACAGTGCTCGGACCACATGACCGAGTACATCGCGAGTTCGGCGCCGGTCGGGCGGCGGCCGAGAATCTCCCGGATGCGCGCGTACTCGTCCTCCTTGAGGCCGAGTTCGGCCCAGGGCTGGGCCGCGTCCGGGGTCTGCTCGGCGTTCTTGACGGTGTCGAGGCTCATCAGGCGTTCACCAGCTGCTTCAGGACGGAAGTGAAGAAGCCCAGGCCCTCGGTGGTCGGACCGGTGAGCGTCTCCACGGCGTGCTCCGGGTGCGGCATCAGGCCGACGACATTGCCGGCGGCGTTGGTGATGCCGGCGATGTCGCGGTACGAACCGTTCGGGTTGCCGTACCCGTCGGCGGCGGCGCCGTCGACCAGGTAACGGGCCACGACCCGCCCCTCCGCCTCCAGCGCGTCCAGGACGTGCTCGTCCGCGACGAAGCGGCCCTCGCCGTTCTTCAGCGGGACGACGATTTCCTGGCCCGCCGAGTAATCCCGGGTCCAGGCGGTGTCGGTGTTCTCGATCCGCAGCTTCTGGTCGCGGCAGATGAAGTGCAGCGAGTCGTTGCGGGTGAGCGCGCCGGGCAGCAGGTGGGATTCGCACAGCACCTGGAAGCCGTTGCAGATACCGAGGACCGGCATTCCGAGCCTGGCCTGCTCGATGACGGTCTCCATCACCGGCGAGAAGCGGGAGATCGCACCGCAGCGCAGATAGTCGCCGTAACTGAATCCGCCCGGCAGGACGACGGCGTCGACCTGGTGGAGATCCTTGTCACGGTGCCAGAGGGCGACCGGCTCGGCGCCGGCGAGGCGGACCGCCCGCTGGGCGTCGCGGTCGTCGAGGGAGCCGGGGAAAGTGACGACGCCGACGCGGGTGGTCACTTCGCCGCCTCCTCGACCCGGACGGTGAAGTCCTCGATCACGGTGTTGGCGAGAAAGGTCTCGGCGGCTTCGCGGATACGGGCGAGCGCCGCGTCGTCGACCGGGCCCTCCACATCCAGCTCGAAACGCTTGCCCTGGCGGACGTCGGCGATCCCGGTGAATCCGAGACGGGGCAGTGCACGCTGCACCGCCTGGCCCTGGGGGTCGAGGATCTCCGGCTTGAGCATGACGTCGACTACGACGCGTGCCACTGGCACTCCCGGTGGTGTCTTCGGTGAGGCGGGGGAACTCCAGACTACCGGTGGTTTCGGGCAGGATTGCTGGCCGGGGATAGCGACGCGCGTAGACCCAGGCCCCTTACGCCGCAAGGGATCCGGGGCCGCCACGCCCGGCGGGGACGGCCCGTTTCCCGGGATTCGACGCCCGGAACGGCCGCCCCCGGAGAACACCCGAATACGGCACTTGGGGACAGAACGACCCGTCCCGCACATCGGTATCCCACGGTCCCGCGAAGAGACGTGAATATACGGAAAAGAATGCCGGACTCTTCGATTTCGACCCCCTTCGGGTGCAGAATAGGGCCACCTGTCGCGGCAAGTGCTGCGTATCAGGCGGACCACCCTGGCCGCCCGTATGCGCTTGCGCGAGTTGGTGCACATCAGGCCCCGGGCGTACCCCCGCGGACCGGTGGCCGAATTGCCGAGAGGATTGACACCCATGGCTCAGCGTGTAGTTGTCACGCTCTCCGACGACCTGGACGGCGGCTCCGCCGCGGAAACCGTCCACTTCGGCGTCGACGGGAAGTCGTACGAGATCGACCTGTCCGTGGACAACGCGGAAAAGCTGCGGGAGGCCCTCGCTCCGTTCGTCGCCGCCGGCCGCCGCCAGAGCCGCACCGGAAAGTCCTTCCGCCGCACCGCCCTCACCCCGGACCCGGCCGCCGTCCGCGCCTGGGCCCTGTCCCGCGGCATGGAACTGCCGGCCCGCGGCCGCATCCCCAAGCGCGTGTACGAGAGTTTCGCCGACGCGAACTGACCCCGGCCCCGGGTCACCGCTCCCCGGTCGCCCCGCCGCCCGGGCCGAAAGGCCTGGGCCGAAAGGGTGGGGCGACCACCCCGAACGATGCTGTAGAGTATTCCTCGTCGCCGCAACGGAGAGATCCGAAGAGGCGGCCGGTGCCCCACCAGGCACCGTGCGGACGTGGCTCAGTTGGTAGAGCATCACCTTGCCAAGGTGAGGGTCGCGAGTTCGAATCTCGTCGTCCGCTCGCAGTGCGCGAGCACAGCACAACTCAATAGTTTGACCTGCGGACGTGGCTCAGTTGGTAGAGCATCACCTTGCCAAGGTGAGGGTCGCGAGTTCGAATCTCGTCGTCCGCTCAGCTGCGAAGGGCCCCCTCGGATGAGGGGGCCCTTCGGCATTCCCGCCCGGCACCCGTGACATTTGTCATCGCCGACCCGTGGATCCGCACCGCCCTCCCGTGACGGCGCGCACTGCCCCCGCGGCCGGGGAGGCGGAAGGCTCGGGGCATGGAAAAGAGTCGGCCCTCCCGCCCCAGCGACAGCGTGATCGACGTCACCGACCTGCACCGCCACTACGGCACCGGCGCCACCCGCCACCACGCCGTGCGCGGCGTCGACCTGACCGTCCGGCGCGGCGAACTGTTCGCCCTGCTCGGCACCAACGGGGCCGGGAAGACCTCCACCATGGAGGTCATCGAGGGTCTGGCCGCCCCCAGCGACGGCACCGTCCGGGTGCTCGGCCACGACCCGTTCGAGGAGCGCGCCGCCGTCCGCCCCCGGATCGGGATCATGCTCCAGGAGGGCGGCTTCCCCGGCGAGCTCACCGCCGCCGAGACCGGCCGGGTCTGGGCCGGGATGACCAGCGGCGCCCGCCCGGTCGGGGAGGCGCTGGAACTGGTCGGCCTCGCCCACCGCCGCGACGTGCGCGTCAAGCAGCTCTCCGGCGGCGAACGGCGCCGGCTCGACCTCGCGATGGCCCTGCTCGGCCGCCCCGAGGTGCTGTTCCTGGACGAGCCCAGCACCGGCCTCGACCCGGAGGCGCGCGCCGCCGTCTGGCGGCTGGTCCGCGAACTGCGCGCCCAGGGCACCACCGTGCTGCTCACCACGCACTACCTGGAGGAGGCCGAGGAACTGGCCGACCGGCTGGCCATCATGCACGGCGGCCGGATCGTCACCGCCGGCACCGTCGCCGAGGTGATCGCCGGACGGCCGTCCCGGATCGCCTTCGAGCTGCCCGAGTACGCCGGGACGGCGCTCCCGCTCCTGGCCCCGGCCGAGGTCGCCGTCGACGGCCGCAAGGTCACCGTGCAGACCGCCGACCTCCAGCGGACCCTCCACGACCTGCTCGACTGGGCCCACCGGCACCGCATCGCGCTCGGCGCCCTGGACGCCCGCAGCGCCTCGCTGGAGGAAGCCTTCCTCGCCATCGCCTCCGAGGCCGCCCAGGCACCGCCGCAGCCGCCCGTCGGCCCCACCGCCCGCACCGCCCGCCGCCGCCTGATCGGATCCGCCCGATGACCACCGCCGCCAACGCCAACGCCAACGCCGCCGACGCCACCGACGCCGCCGCCGGACCGCGGAGCACCGCCGGCCCGCGAAGCACCACCACCCGCCGCCTGCTGGCCCTCGGCCGCGCCGAGGCCACCCTGCTGCGGCGCAACCGCACGGCGCTGTTCACCGCCCTGGCACTGCCGCTGTTCCTGGTCTTCACCCTGCGGGGGACGCTCGCCCAGCAGGCCGCGCACCACCCCGGGCTGGACGTCGACTCCCTGCTGATCTACGGCTCCGTCGGGATGATGCTGGCCTTCGTCGTCTACTACAACCTGACCGCCGCCTACGTCGCCCGGCGCGGCGAGCTGGTCCTCAAGCGGCTGCGCACCGGGGAGGCCCGGGACATCGAGATCCTGCTCGGCACGGCCGTCCCCTCGCTGGCGCTCGGCCTGCTGATGGCCGCGCTGCTCGGGATCGGCGGCAGCGTCGGACTGCACCTGTCCGTGCCGGTCAACCCGCTGCTGGTGCTCGCCGGCCTGGCACTGGTCCTGGCCACCATGATCGCCCTGGCCGCACTGTCGAGTTCCTTCACCAAGACCGTGGAGAGCGCCGGCATCACCACCCTGCCGGTCATGCTGGTCATCCAGCTCGGCTCCGGCCTGTTCGTCCCGCTGGAGGTCATGCCCGCCCGGCTGGCCGACGTCTGCCGCCTGCTGCCGACCACCCCGGCCTTCCAGCTGATCCGCGTCGGCTGGTTCGGCACCGACGGCTCGGCCGCCGCGACCGGCTTCGCGGGCAGCTGGGGCACCGCCGCCCCGCACCTGGTCACCGGGGTGGTCTGGCTGGGCCTGGCCATCTGGGGAGCGGTGCGCCACTTCCGCTGGGAGCCCCGTCGCTGACGCCCCGTCGCTGACCGCCCGACGGGCAGCCCGGCGCAATCCGAAGGACGGGCCGCCGTCCCCCTCTGATAAGAAGGCAGCGACACGCCGATGATCGAACGGGGACCGACTCGATGGACGTCCGGGGGCCGGTCCGCCGGTGGAAGGGCTACGGCAAGCCCAAGCGCGCCGAACTGTACTTCCGCTGGTCGCTCTACCTGATGGCCTGGATGATGCTGCCGGCGAACCTGCTGGTCAGCGCCTCCGCCGTGACCATCCCGCACTCGATCACCACCGTCCGGGTCGCCCTGGTCCTCTCGCTCGCCTCCACCCTGGTGACCCTCCGGGCGTACCGGACCTCGCTGGACCACCACCTGCAGCGCCCCGGCGAGTACCGGCGCTGGCTGATCGTCAACGCGACGCTGTCGGTGCTCGGCTCCTGGTTCCTCCTGCTGCTCGGCCCGTCCTCCGGCGGACCGTCACACCCCCAGGGGCCGCCGTTCACCGCGCTGATCACCGCCGCCCTGCTCGGCGCGGCCGTCGGCCCGATGAGCGTGGGCCTGCCCCTGCGCAGGGCCACGCTCATCGGACTCGGGCTGATGCTGCTGGTCGCCCCCGCGGTGCTGCTGGCCGGCGTCGACCACACCACCACGGTCGGGCTGCTGGCCGGGACGACGGTCGGCCTGGCCATCCTCGCCGGCAGCTGCCGCAGCTTCGCCTGGGTGACCGCCGTCGTCTGGGAGCTGGACTCCGCCCGCGAGGCGCAGTCCCGGCTCGCCGTCGCCGAGGAACGGCTGCGCTTCTCCCGCGACCTGCACGACGTGATGGGCCGCAACCTCACCACCATCGCGCTCAAGAGCGAGCTCGCCGTCCAACTCGCCCGCCGCGGCCGCCCGGAGGCCACCGACCAGATGGCCGAGGTGCAGAAGATCGCCCAGGACTCGCAGCGCGAGGTCCGCGACGTCATCCGCGGCTACCGCACCGCCGACCTGCACGCCGAGGCGATCGGCGCCCGTGCCGTCCTCCGCGCCGCCGACGTGGCCTGCGAGATCGACCTCGGCGAGGACGCCGACCGGCTGCCGCCCCCGGTCCAATCGGTGCTCGGCTGGGTCATCCGCGAGGCCACCACCAACGTCCTGCGGCACAGCGAGGCCGGCCACTGCCTGATCCGGCTGCACCGGGAGGACGGCCGGGCGGTCCTGGAGCTGGAGAACGACGGCGTGCCCGCCGTCCCGCTCCCCTCCCAGGGCGGTGGCACGGGACTGCGCGGGCTGCGCGAGCGGCTGGCCGCCCACGACGGCGAGCTGACCGTCCCCGAGGCCGCGCCCGGCACCTTCCGGATGCGCGCCGCGGTCCCGCTCTGAGGCCCGCTCCGAGGGCCGTGCCGGCCGGCCCCGAGGCCCGCCCTCGCCCGCTCCGAGTCCCGCCCTCGCCCGCTCCGAAGCCCACTCCGACCCCACGCCACGGAGGAAGACCGCCGATGACCGACACCGCGCCCGTCCGGGTCCTGCTCGCCGACGACGAGCACCTGATCCGGGGGGCACTGGCCGCGCTGCTCTCGCTGGAGGACGACATCGAGGTGGTCGCGCAGGCCGGCTCCGGCCCGGAGGCACTGGCGATGGCGCAGTCGCACCGGCCGGACGTCGCGGTGCTGGACCTCCAGATGCCGGGCAAGGACGGCATCGAGGTGGCCGCCGAGCTGCGCCGGCTGCTGCCGGACTGCCGCTGCATGATCGTCACCGGCCACGGCCGCCCCGGCTACCTGAAGCGGGCGCTGGAGGTCGGGGTGCGCGGCTTCCTGCCGAAGACCGTCTCGGCGGCGGACCTGGCCGGCATCATCCGCACCGTGCGGTCCGGCGGCCGGTACGTGGACCCGGAGCTGGCGGCGGACGCGATCAGCGCCGGGGAGACCCCGCTGACCCCGCGCGAGACGGACGTCCTGGAGCTGGCCGCCGACGGCACCCCGATCGCCGAGATCGCCGTGCGGGCCTCGCTCTCCCCGGGCACCGTCCGCAACTACCTGTCCTCGGCTGCCACCAAGCTGGGCGCGGAGAACCGGCACGCGGCGGTGCGGATCGCCCGCGAGCACGGCTGGATCTGAGTCGCAGCCGTACCCGCGGGCGGCGCGGCGGCGTCAGGCCCAGGAGGTCCCGGTCAGCCGCTCGTAGACCTCGATGTACTTGGCCCGGGTCTGCTCGACGACCTCGGCCGGCAGCGCCGGCGGCGGCTGCTCGCTGTGGCGGTCCCAGCCGGAGGCCGGCGAGACGAGCCAGTCGCGGATCAGCTGCTTGTCGAAGGACGCCTGCGAACGGCCCGGCTGCCACTCGTCGGCGGGCCAGTAGCGGGAGGAGTCCGGGGTGAGCACCTCGTCGCCGATCACCAGCTCGCCGTCCAGCAGGCCGAACTCGAACTTGGTGTCGGCCAGGATGATGCCGCGCTCCCGGGCGATGTCGCGGGCGCGGGCGTAGACGTCCAGGGTGGTGCGGCGCAGCAGGGCGGCCGTCTCGGCGCCGATCCGGCGGGCGGTCTCCTCGTAGGGGACGTTCTCGTCGTGCTCGCCGACCTCGGCCTTGAGCGCCGGGGTGTAGATCGGCGCGGGCAGCTCCGAGCTGTTCTCCAGGCCCTCCGGCAGGGCGATGCCGCAGACCGTGCGGCTCTCGTCGTACTCGGCCAGGCCGGAGCCGGCCAGGTAGCCGCGGGCGACCGCCTCGACCGGGATCATCTCCAGGCTGCGGCAGACCAGCGTGCGGCCCTTCCAGTCGGCGGGGGCGCCCGCCGGGACCTCGGTGGAGATCACGTGGTTGGGCACGATGTCGGCGATCCGCTCGAACCACCACAGCGACAGCTGGGTGAGGATGCGGCCCTTGTCGGGGATCTCGTTCGGCAGCACCCAGTCGTGGGCGGACGTCCGGTCGCTGGCCACCATGACCAGCTCGCCCGTCCCGGTGCGGTAGAGGTCGCGCACCTTGCCGGTGTGCAGGTGGACCAGGCCGGGCACCTGGACCGGCTCGGGCTTGGTGACAAATCCGCTCAAGGTGTTCAGTCCTCAGGGGTCGTTCGCGCGCGTGGGGCACCGCGAAAGGGGAGGTCACTGCCCCCGCAGTCTTTCACGCCCGCCGCTCCCGGTTCCGGTGGAGGCCCCGTCCGGTCAGTTCTTGCAGAGCCGGTCCAGCAGGTTGGCGGTGGCGCGCTGGATCCGCTCGTCGGTCAGGCCGGGGCGGCCCAGCGCCGGCGACCAGGCGAAGGTGCCGGCCGCGAAGACGTACGCGCCGCTGGGCGCCCGGTACAGCGAGGTCTCCTGGTAGCGGGTGCGGCCGGCCAGGTCCCGGTAGGGCGAGTGCGCCAGCAGCACCCGCTCGGTGTGCTCGGGCAGCGCCACCTTGGGGTAGTACCGGTCGGCCTCGCCGGCCACCAGCCCCGGCAGCTCGTCGCCCTCCTGCAGGCCGGTGCCGTCCCAGAGCCAGTGCGCGGTGTGCCGGGCGACCAGCGGGACGGGCGCGGCGACCCGCCCCGAGTACTGCACACCGAGCAGGTGCTGCTCGGGCTCCCCGGCGTCCCGCCACAGCGCGCTGGCCGCGCCGGCCGCGCCCGCGGCCGGGCTGCCGGGGCCGACCTTCTGGCGCTTGCGGCAGTTGAGCAGCCGGTTCGGCTCGCCGGAGGCGGCGGCGGTCAGCTCGACCCGCCAGTACATGGTGTTGGCGGACAGGAACACCAGCGAGGTGCCGCCGTCCCGGGCCCGCTCGGCGGCGCGGCGCATCGGCGCGGACCAGTACTCGTCGTGGCCGGGGAAGACCAGCGCCCGGTGCCGGGACGGGTCGACCAGCCCGGCGTGCAGATCGGTGGCGGTGGCGTAGGAGAGGTCGTAGCCGTAGCGCTCGGCCCAGCGGATGAAGTCGTACGCGTGGCCGACGTGCAGCGGCAGCCCGGCGGTGGCGTGCGGGCGGTCGAAGGAGACGGTGACGGCCGCCTCCGGCTCGCCGACCAGGCCGCCCTCGCCGTCCCAGGCGTGGTAGAGGCTGGCGCCGGTGCGCCCGTCCTCGGGGAACAGGTTGTACGCCTGCCAGGTCACGTCGGGGAGCACCAGGAGCAGCTCGGCGGCGTGCCCCTGGTCGTCGAAGTCCCGCACGGTGAAGGGGATGTGGCTGCGGTGCAGCATGTCGGCGGTGGTCAGCACGGCGACGTAGGAGCCGGGCTTCCAGTGCACCGGGACCTGCAGTCGCCAGGAGTGCCACCAGTGGTGGCAGGAGACGGTGCGGTCGGCCACCAGCGGGGCGGGCTGGGCGAGGCCGGCGATCAGCGGGCTGGACGTCATGTGGCGGGCGCCGTCGCCGCCGTAGTGGCCGATCCGGAAGACGTCCACGGTGAACTCGCGGGGCGGGTTGACGGTCACGCGGAAGTCGACCGAGCCGCCGGGGCGGATCACGCCGGCCGAGGCGAAGCCCTTGATCTGCTGGTCCACGTCGTTGGCGCCCTGCGGGGTGCCGACCGAGGGCTTGGGCCGGGCGCCGGCGGTCAGCGGCTGCTGGCCGGGCGCGTCCACCGAGACGTACCAGGGGACGGCGCCCTCCGCGCCGGCCAGGTACTGGTCCGGGCTGCGCAGCCAGGGCAGCGGGCCCTGGCCGAAGGGGTCGGAGACGCTGTAGGCGTGTGTTCCGGACTCCCAGCGGCGGTTGAGTTCGGTCCCCACGCGCCCCTCCAGGTGCACTTCCGCCCGGTTGGCACGTGCCCCCCGGATGTGCGTGCGGTCTAATACACCACAGAGTGCTGGCGCTCCGTCACCCTCCGGTGGCATTTGGTGCGGCGAATCTTGCGCGCCGCCCGGAGGGGGCCTCCAACCTGCGAAGACGACCGGCGGCCGATTCGTCCGGGGGCGCGTGCGGGGCCCCGAGCGCCCTCCCGGGACGCCCGGGACGCCCGGGGCGCGAGAGCCGCCAGGGCCGCCGGAGCCGCCGGAGCCGTCCCGGATGCCGGGAGGCACCGGCGAGGCGTCCCGGAGGGTTCCGGGCGGCCGGTCAGAGGCGGACGGGCTTCTCCAGGCGGACGTCGGCGGCGTCCAGCCAGGCCCGCAGCGGGCCGTCCTGGCCCTGCTCGACGGCCTGGGCCACCGGGCCGGCGAGGTCGGTCCGGCGGACGCCGCCGAGCAGCAGCACCGGGCCGTCCAGCCAGTCCAGGCCGGGGACGCCGCCCGCGGTGTCCACGGCCGCGCAGCAGACCATCGCGGTGACGTGGTCGACCAGCAGGTCGCGGCCGCTGCGGTCGGGTTCGAGCAGCGGGGCCGGGGCGGTGGTGCGGGCCAGCTGGGCGGCGAGCGCGGCGGCCAGCTGCTCGCCGTCGCCCTCGGCGAGCCGGACCAGCAGCCGGGTGAGGGTCGGCGAACCGGGGCGGGCCTGCGGGGCGAGCAGGTCGAGGGCGGCCTGCAGGGCGGCGGCGCCCGCCCGCCAGCCGGCGTCCACCGCGTCGGCCGGGTAGTCGGCCCACTCCAGCTCGTGCCAGGCTCCGGCCGCCGGACGGCCGAAGAACAGCTCGGCGGCGAGCCGGGAGACCGCCCGGTCGACGGTGCCGGGCTCCTCCAGCAGGTCGCAGGCGGGGCGGTCGGCGAGCCGGCTGCCGTAGCCGTCGGCCAGCCGGTCGCGGCGGGAGAGCTCGGTGAGGGCGGCGACCACGCCGGCGTTGAGGTGCGCGGGGTGGCGGCCGAGCCGCCAGGCGGGCAGCGCGACCCGGGTGAGCAGCCGGTCCCAGCCCGCGTAGGCGAGGCCGACCTGCTCCTGGGCGGCGATCCGCAGGCCGTAGTCGACCGCCCTGGCCTGCTCGGACGCCCAGCTCGCGACCGAGCGCTCCAGCTCGGCGGAGTGGCCGCGGCAGGCGCCGAGCAGCCGGCGGGTGATCCGCCGGGTGATCCGGTCGGCGAGCCCGGCCGGACCGCGCCGGGGCGGCCGCGGCGGGGCGGCCAGGGTGCCGCCGCCGAGGCCGGGGGCCGTGCCCTGGCCGGAGTCCAGGCAGGCGTCCAGGCTGCGCAGGAAGCGGCGGGCGGCGGCGATCTCCGGGTCGGCGGAGGCGGCGGTGCCGGCGACCACCGGGGCGAGCAGGGCGCGCAGCTCACCCGCCCGCATCCACCAGAGGAAGGGCGAGCCGATCACCAGCACCGGGGCCGGCGCGCCTGCGTGCGACCGCAGCGGGTGCGGCCGGTGCGGCGGCGGGACGTCCTCCAGCCAGCTGTCGCAGTCCGGGGTGAGGGCGATCGCGGAGGGCGCGGGGACGTCCAGCCGCTCGGCCAGGTCACCGATCAGCCGGTACAGCTCGGGGGCCTCGGCGCGGTCCAGCGGGACGGCGGGGGTGCGGGGCGGCTCGGCCCGGCGCAGGGCGCGGGCCGTCAGGGCGGCCACCAGCAGGGTCAGTGCGGCGGCCGCGCAGACCGCCCAGCGGGCGGCGTCCCAGCCGGCCGCGTCGGCGGCTCCGGGAGCGCCGATCCGGCCGGTGAACCGGCCCGCGAGCAGGACCACCGCCACGGCGGCGGGCAGGACGGCGGCGGCCCGGGCGAGGCCTCGGACCCGCAGGACCGCCTGGGCGTGAGCGCGCGCGGTGTCGACAGCAGCCATACGGTGCGGCACCCCCTTCGGAGCCCTCGGGTGCCCGGGTACGGGCCCTGAGCCGACTCGAAACGATCAGTTCCGACCGGGAAGCGGAGGAGTCCGATCCCGGTAGTGCATGCTGCGTGGCGCTACTGCCATTTTCGACGCCCCGGTCCGGGTGGTCGTTCCGGATCGCCCCGGTTTCCACTCGTCCCGGTGACGCCGCCCGGATTCCGGACGCCCGCGGCCGGTCCGGTGCGAAGCACCCGGGCGACCGCCCGGCCGGACGCCGTCCAGCATCCCCCCGCGGAAGCGCCGCTACCCGGCGGCGCCCCCGGCGCGAAAGCCCCGCACGCTGCGATCCAGCGCACCATAAGGCCGGGCGCCCGGTTACGTCAGCCGGATGCGGGTCCTGTCACCCGATGGGCTGGAATCCGTCCGCCGAACGGTACGTCCGCCCCCGGCACCGCTCCGGCCCCGAAACGCCGGGGGCGCTGCGCCCATGGGGTTGATTCCCACGGTCCGCAGCGCCCTCGTGGCGGCCGAACTGCCCTACGCGGTGGCCGCCTTCAGCGCGATGTCGGTCCGGTGCAGGCCGCCCTTGAGGCTGATCCGGTCGACGGCGGCGTACGCGCGCCCGCGGGCCTGCGCCAGGTCGGCGCCGGTCGCGGTGACCGACAGGACCCGGCCGCCGGCGCTCAGCACCTGCCCGTCCTCGCCGGCCTTCGTCCCGGCGTGCAGCACGAACGCGGTGCCGTCCGCCTCGGCCTCGGCCAGGCCCTCGATCGGGTCGCCGGTGCGCGGCGCGGCCGGGTAGCCCTCGGAGGCGACGACCACGGTGACGGCCGCGCCCTCGTCCCAGCGCAGCGGCTCCAGCTGGTCCAGGGTGCCGGTGGCGGCGGCCAGCAGCACGCCCGCGAGCGGGGTGCGCAGCCGGGCCAGGACGACCTGGGTCTCCGGGTCGCCGAAGCGGGCGTTGAACTCGATCACCCGGGTGCCGCGCGAGGTGAGCGCCAGGCCCGCGTACAGCAGGCCGGAGAACTCGGTGCCGCGGCGGCGAAGCTCGTCGACGGTCGGCTGCAGGACGGTCTCCAGGACCTCCTCGACCAGACCGGCGGGCGCCCACGGCAGCGGGGAGTAGGCCCCCATGCCGCCGGTGTTGGGGCCCTCGTCGCCGTCCAGCGCGCGCTTGAAGTCCTGTGCGGGCTGCAGCGGGACGACGGTGGTGCCGTCGGTGATCGCGAACAGCGAGACCTCGGGGCCGTCCAGGTACTCCTCGATGACCACCCGGTCGCAGGAGGCGGCGTGGGCCAGCGCGGCCTCGCGGTCGGAGGTGACCACGACGCCCTTGCCGGCCGCCAGGCCGTCGTCCTTGACCACGTACGGGGCGCCGAAGGCGTCCAGCGCCTCCGCCGCCTCGGCTGCGGTGGTGCAGACGTAGGAGCGCGCGGTGGGCACGCCGGCGCCGGCCATCACGTCCTTGGCGAAGGCCTTCGAGCCCTCCAGCTGCGCGGCCGCGCCGGACGGGCCGAACACCGGGATGCCGACCGCGCGCACGGCGTCGGCGACGCCGGCGACCAGCGGGGCCTCCGGGCCGACCACGACCAGACCGGCGCCGAGCCGCTCGGCCAGCGCGGCGACCTGGGCGCCGTCCATCTGGTCGACCGGGTGGACCGTCGCCACTTGTGCGATCCCGGCATTGCCCGGGGCGCAGTGCAACTCGGTCACGGAGGGATCTTGGGACAGGGAGCGGCACAGGGCGTGTTCGCGGGCGCCGCCGCCGATGACGAGGACCTTCACGCCTGGAAGCGTAGTCGGTGGCCCGTTCCGGCCGCTCTCCGGTCCCGTCGGATCCTCCAGGAGACGCGGTCCGTACGCCGACGATGTCGGATGATCCTCCAAACCCGGACGGGTCCGGTGGGCGACGGGCACCCGGGTCAGGACCGCGGATCGCCGGGCCCTCGCTCGGACGGGTGAAATCTCGCCGACCCCCGCAACCCGCTCACCTTGGGTTCCGGTGGCCGAAACCCGTAACGATCAACCGGGAAGCTCCCCCATGGTCAGCCATTTGGCGGTAAGAAGTGCTGTTGGACGAGCACCGGTGGACTTCGCGTCAGCCGATGCACCGCCAGACCCAGCCGCCCCGCCCGCCACAGGGAGCCCCACAGGTGAGCCAGCCGGAAATGCAGCCCGAGGAGAGTGCCTGGGGCAAGGAGGTCGGTGAGGAGGACCCTCCCGCCGCCGCCGTGGTCCGGCGGGACTCCGACCGCCACCAGAGCGACCTGAGCACCCGCCAGTTCCCCCTCGGGGACTGGGGTGAGCCTGCCGAGCGGCTGGAGGAGCTCTACCGCTGGTCCGAGGAGCGGGCGGTCGAGGCCATCGAGTGGTACCGCCGGGACCGCATCTGGAAGCGCCGCTGGGCGCGCCTGCTGCGGTTCGGCACGGCCGGCTTCGCCGTGGGCGGGGTGACCGCCCCGCTGGTCGGCCTGGCCGGCAGCTTCGCGCACGGCACCGGCTGGGGCTACGTCGGCCTCGCCCTCGCCGCCGCCTGCCACGGCGCCGACCGGGCCTTCGGCCTCACCTCCGGCTGGATGCGGGACGTCTCCACCGGCCAGGCGCTGCAACGCCGCCTGGAGGCCTTCCAGTTCGACTGGGCGTCGGAGTGCGTGCGCGAGGTGCTCGGCCCGACCGAGGGCACCGCGGGCGAGGCCGCCGAGCGCTGCCTGGGCGTGCTGCGCCGGTTCTGCGAGGACGTCTCCGACATGGTCCGCACCGAGACCGCGGAGTGGATGCTGGAGTTCCGCGCCTCGATGACCCAGCTGCCCACCCAGGCCCCCGGGAGCTGGGGCGGCCGCTCCGAGCCGGGGGTGGGCGCCCAGGTGCGGGTGCTGCCGCCGCCGGGCACCCGGCCCACGATGCCGCGCCAGCGGCCGCCGGAGGGGCCGCTGCGGTGAGCCCGGGCGGCCGGTGAGCCGGGGCCCGGCGATCCCCCCGAGCCGGTGAGCCCGGGCGGCCGGTGAGCCGGGGCCCGGCGATCCCCCCGAGCCGGTGAGCCCGGGAACCTGGGCCCCGGTGGGCCCGTGCGGTCGCGGGCCGCCCGGCCGGGCTCAGGCGAAGACGATCATCGAGCCCTGGGCGACGCTGCGGGTCGCCGCCGCGTACAGGCCCGACCAGGCGTGCCGCTCTCGGGCGAAGGGGTGCACGTCGTCGATCGGCGGCCCGAAGGGCTGCTCCAGGCCGGTCGGCCCGAGCGGCCGGGTCGGGTCCGGCGGGTTGAGCGGGTCGATGCCCAGCGAGGGCGCCACGGCCTGCAGTTCGCGCAGCAGCCCGTGGCTGGAGCCGAGCGGACCGCCGGAGGCGAGCAGCGTGTCGTCCACCAGGGGCACCTGGAACTCGATCGGCACGTACGCCCCCGCGTGGTCGAAGTGCCAGACCAGGTGCGACTGTTCGGCGCTGCTCTCGAACATCTCCAGCAGCTGCTCGTAGTCGCCGCCGAGCGCGTCGACCGGGGTGATGTCCAGGCCGGTGAGGCCCAGCAGGTAGGCGCGGCGCAGGAAGTGCAGCGAGTCGTAGTCGAAGGCGGCTATCGGCTCGACCGCGCCGCTGATGCCCGGAACGTACTCGTAGACCGGCACCTCGGGCAGCCCGCGTGAGGCCAACACCGCGTTGTAGAGGGCTAGATCGTCCCGGAAGGGGTTGTCGGGGCTGTGGCTCAGCACGTCCACCAGCGGGACGAGCCAGAGGTCGCAGGCCATGGCCGGCAGTTCCTCTCCGGGCGGCGGGGATCGCCCGCCGGGGGCGGGGCGACGACGGGGGCGGAGTCGGTACCCGGACGGCCCTTTCCCGGGGGCCCGGTCCGACGCCCGCCCACCCTACCGGCCCGGGGCGGCGTGCGGGTCGGACCGTCCCCGCGGAGCCTCGGGGGGCGGTTCGGGCAGCCGGCGGCCGAACCGGCCGTACGACAGCGAGCGGGGCTGCGGCACCAGACCGAGGCCCAGGCCCAGCTCGCGGCCGAGCTCCCGGCCGAGCTCGTCGCTCCGCCGGGCGCGCTCGCCGCGGGCCGCCCCCGGCCCGGGGGCGGGCTCCGGCAGGTGCCGGGGCGACGGCTCGGGCCAGTGCTCGGGCGACGGCTGCGGAGACGGCGGCTCGACCGGGACGGGCGGCTGCTCCGCACCGGTGATCTCGGTGAGCAGGCCCAGGACGGCCACCGACTCCAGCGGCTGCCCGGCGAGGCCGGCCAGCAACCGGGCGGTGTCCAGGTCGTACTCGCAGACGATCCGGTGCGCGCCGGCCAGGTCGTGCGCCTCGATCGCCCCGACCAGGTCCAGGTGGCGGTCCCAGCAGACCCCGGCCAGGCTGGGCAGCTCCCGCAGGTAGGGGGCGGCGAACATCCAGGACTGCACCCGCAGCCAGTCCAGGTAGTCGGCGATCCGGCGGTTGCCGAGCAGTCCGGCGACCTCCTGCCAGAACCGGCGGTCACAGCCCACCATCACGTCCAGGTTCCCGGCCCGGGCGGCGCGGACGGCCGCGTCGGCCCGGCGGTGCAGCGAGGGCAGCCGGCTGAGGTCGGGCAGGGCCCGGCCGGTGGAGAACTGGCGGTAGAAGCTGTCGGTGAGCAGCACCCGGGACTCGAAGATCTCCAGGAAGTCGTCCCAGCACAGTTCGGGCACCGTGAAGCCGCGGTGGTGCTCGGTGCGCAGCAGTCCCTGCGCACCGAGGTCGACCAGGGCCTCGCGGGCCGGGGTCGCGGAGACGCCGTACAGCTCGGCGACCTCCTTGACGGTGAAGTTGCGGCCGGCCGCCAGCCGGCCGGCCATCATCTCCTCGCGCAGCGCGCCGGCGATCTGTTCGCGCAGGCTGTTGCGGTGGATGACGGGGCGGGGGGTGTCGCCTGCACCGTCGCCAGGCATGGGCGCGACCTCCTCGGGCGGGCCGACCGGACCGGCCCTCGACGGACCGGTGGGAACACGACGAGTGCTCATCTTCTCAAACCCACCCGGGCCAGGTACGAACCAACCCTCCGGAACCCCCGCACACCCCGCCGGGTCAGCGCTGGACCGGCGCCGGGATCCCCAGCAGGCGGTCCCGCAGCACCGGGAACTCCTCCCGCGCCCTGGCCACCTCGGCCGGATCGAACTCCACGGTCAGCACCTGCTCGTCCTCCCCCGCCTCGGCCAGCACCCGGCCCCACGGGTCCACCACGATGCTGTGCCCGGCCTGCTCCACCCCGGCGTGCGTCCCGGCGGTGTTGCAGGCCAGCACGAAGGCCTGTTCCTCCACCGCCCGCGCCCGGGCCAGCAGCGTCCAGTGCTCCCGCCGCCTGGCCGGCCAGGCTGCCGGAACCACCAGCAACTGCGCGCCGGCGTCCAGCAGCGCCCGGAACAGCTCCGGGAAGCGCAGGTCGTAGCAGGTGGCCAGGCCCAGCGTGGCGAAGTCGGTGGACGCGGTGACGATCTCCTGACCGGCGCCCATCACCACCGCCTCACCGCTGTCGAAGCCGAAGCGGTGGATCTTCCGGTAGGTGTGCACCAGCTCGCCGTCCGGGGCGAACAGCATCGAGGTGTTGTAGATCGGACCGTCGGGATCCCGTTCGACGATCGACCCGGCGTGCAGCCAGACTCCGGCGGCCCGGGCGGCGGCGGCCATCGTGTCCGCCGTGGGCCCGTCCAACGCCTCCGCACCGTCCGACCAGAGGTCGTACGCGAAACCGCCGAGCGGCCACAGCTCCGGCAGCACCACCAGGTCCGCGCCCTGCTGCGCCCGCACCAGGGCTGCCGCCCTGGCCCGCCGCTCGGCGGGCGGCTCGGGGTCGGAGACCGCGAGTTGGATCAATGAAGCGCGCACAGTACCACCGTCCACGGCAAGAGACCTACGATCGTCACCCGAAAGCGCTGCCCAGCTGTCTCCCGGCAGCGTAACGTGCGGTTAGCGCGTGCGCCCGGAAGCCGGACCATCCCGACCGGCCGGCACGGCGGGGCGCGGACGGCAAGGAAGCTGACGGAGGGCCGGAGATTCCCGTGACGGACAACCAGACCGTGCAGGCTTACACCGAGGCGTGGACCCAGAGCATCGAGTCCATATCGGAGCTGGTCGCCCCCCTCCCCGAAGGCTCCTGGAACCGGGCCACCGAATGCCCCGGCTGGTCCGTCCGGGACGTCGTCTCGCACGTCATCGCGGTCGAGTCCGAACTCCTCGGCGACCCGCGCCCGATCCACGCCCTGCCGCGTGATCTTCGCCACGTGGACACCGAGTTCGCCCGCTACGTCGAACTGCCGGTCGACAAGCGCCGCTGCCACACCGCGCTGGAGATGACCAGCGAGCTGGAGTACACGATCATCCGCCGCTCCCGCGCGCTGCGGAACGCCAAGCAGACACCCGAGGAGCCGGTGCGCTGGCCGGCCGGCCCGCTCGCCCGGGACGTCCCGTACCACGAGCTGCTGCGGATGCGGGCCTTCGACGTCTGGGTGCACGAACAGGACCTGCGCCGGGCCCTGGACACCCCCGGCAACCTGGACTCCCCGGGCGCCCTGATCACCCGGGACCTCCTGCTGGAGCTGCTGCCCAAGGCAGTCGCCAACAAGGCCGGCGTCCCCGCCGGGACGGCCCTGGTGCTGGACGTCACCGGGCCGGTGGAGTTCCTGCGCACCGCCCGGGTGGACGCCACCGGCCACTGCACCGTGGACGAGTCGATCAGCCTGGCCCCCGACGTCCAGCTCACCATGGACTGGGAGACCTACGTCCGGCTCGCCTGCGGCCGCGGCCGGCCCGGCCCAGTGGCCGTCGAGGGGGACAAGGAGCTGGCCGAGCGGGTGCTGGCCAACTTCTCGGTCACCATCTGACGGCCCGGCACTCCCCTGCACCCCCTCCCCCTACGCTCCCCTGCGCGCACCACCCGGCGTGCACGAACGACTGCGCGCCGGGGCGGCACCACTCGTGCATCCATGCGTCAACACGGCACCAGCCACCTCACCTGTTCGGCCTCGTTGTTCCGGTCAGTCCTGCCATCACCCGGAAGAAGGAGGGGCGTCCCGATGGACGACGAACAGGAACAGCAGGAACAGCAGGAACAGCAGGAACGGATGGTCCTGGTGCGGTCCAGCTTCCCGGTCACGGGGCAGCCGATCAGGGTCGTGATGATCGACGGGGAACCGTGGTTCGTCACCAAGGACGTCTGTGCCGTACTCGACCGCGGCAGCCCGACCTGGGCCAGCAGGATGGTCGACCCCAACGACACCCGCACCATCGACATGCGCTCGGTATGCCTGAGTCCAACTCAGGCATACCGCGTTTCCGCAGGTGGGAATGGACTCGTACGCGGAAACCCACGCCTGAACCTCGTCAACGAGGCGGGGGCTCTACCGCCTCGTCATGAGGTCGGACAAGCCCAATGCCCGGCCCTTCCAGCAGTGGGTCACGGGCAGCCTCCTCCCCTCTGTCCGCCGGGGGGACACCGACATCCCGGCCCAGCAGCGGCGGATGGCGGAGACCCTGTCCGAGGCGATCGGGCAGCAGGTGCAGATCGTCGCGGAGATCGACCACGAGGACTGGCCCGGCCTGACCGTCCACTCGGACGGGACGGTCCACTGCCGACACGGGGAGATGGTGCTCCACCTGCCGAACAGGGAGGAGGACAGCGGGCCGCCGTTCGGTGCGTACTTCGCCTGCCCTGGCGTGGAACGGGTCGGTATCCGGGGCAGCCGGATCGTCCCGGGCTGCCCGAAGCTGAAGCTGGTGGACCTGATCCGCCTGAGGAGCGAGGCACAGTCCGAGCCCGCCACCGAACCCGCCACGGACCACGGGCTCATGTACGCGCAGGTGAACGCCGGCCTCATCGGCCGCATCTACGGCACCGCCCCGCAGTTCGCCGAACTGCTGCGCGCGTACGGGCCCCGACCCGGCCGGTAGCCGGTGCCCCTGTCCGACCCTGGTTGACCTGGTTGACCTGGTTGACCCTGGCCGAAGGGCGGTCGATCACGTTTCCGCAGGTCGGAGACGCTGCACATGGACCTTCCGCCGCAGCCGGAGGATCATCAGCGTCCCGATCGCCAGCGGGACGTACTGCCAGCAGAACGCCCAGCGGAAGGCATCGGCCGGGTAACCGTCGGTGCCTTCCGGGGTGAGTGCGTCCAGCAGCACGCCGATGCCGAACAGCGTGATCATCGTGCCGATGAAGCCGCCCATGTTGACGATCCCGGAGGCGGTGCCGAGGCGTTGCGCCGGGTTGTGGGAGCGCGCGTAGTCCAGGCCGACCAGCGAGGCCGGGCCGTTGCTGCCCATCACCAGGATGATCCCGACCAGCAGCCAGGTGGGCGGGTGCCCGCCGGGCCACGCCAGCACCAGCGCCCAGCCGAGCGCGGTGGCCGCGATGGCGGTGAGCACGATCGGCATCCGGGCCCGGGCGGTGCGGGAGAGCAGCCGGCCGAACAGGAACCCGAAGCTCATGTTGCTGAGCACCAGCAAGGTCAGCAGGCCGCCCGCACCGGCCCGGGACATGCCCTGCGCCTCGACCAGGTAGGGCAGGCCCCAGAGCAGGCCGAAGGCGTTGCCGGGGAACTGGGTCGTGAAGTGCACCCACAGGCCCAGTCGGGTGCCCGGCTCCTGCCAGCAGGCGAGCACCTGCCGGCTCACCTTCGGCCTGGGCACCGGCGGGTGCTCCACCGGTCGTACGGCCGCGACCGGGCCCTCCTTCAGGAACAGGGCGACCAGCGCGAACACCGCCACGCCGAGCAGCGCGATCGCGGCGAAGGTGGGCGTCCAGCCCTCGTTGTGCAGCGCCTGGGCCAGCACCACGGTGGTGACCAGGTTGCCGCCCATCCCGGCGAGGCCGGTCAGCTGGGCCACGAAGGGGTTCCGGGCGGCCGGAAACCAGCGGGCGGCGATCCGCAGCACGCTGATGAAGGTCATCGCGTCACCGCAGCCGAGCACCGCCCGGGAGGCCAGCGCGGGGGCGAAGGAGGAACTGAAGGCGAAGGCCAGCTGGCCGGCGCTGAGCAGCACCACGCCGAGCAGCAGGACCCGGCGCGGCCCGAAGCGGTCGACCAGCAGGCCGACCGGTATCTGCATGGCCGCGTAGACCAGCACCTGGAGGATCGAGAAGGTGGAGAGCGCCGAGGCGCCGATGCCGAAGCGGTCCGCGGCGTCCAGTCCGGCCACGCCGAGGCTGGTGCGGTGGACGACGGCCAGGACGTAGACGCTGACGCCGACGGACCAGGCCAGCCAGGCCGCGCGGCCACCGGGCGGCGCGGGCGCGAGGGCGGGGACGGGGACGGGGACGGGCGCGAGAACGGCCGCGGGGACGCCCGCGGGGACGCCCGCCGCGACTGCCTCGGGGACGGCCTGGGCCCCGGCGGCGGGGCGGGGAGCGGAAGCGGACGGGGGCGCGGCTGAACGGGCGGGCTCCACGGTCATAGTGCGACCAGATTAGTCATCCCATGATGGGACGCCCAGGTGGGGTTCGGTCCTCCGGGCGCGAACGCGCGCCCCGGCGGCCCCGCGGATCCGCCGGTGCGCTCCCCTCCGCCTTCCCGACCTCCCCCGCCTTCCCCGCGTCAGCCGGTCAGCGTCCAGGACACCGACCGGGTCATCCAGCGGTCCCGGAACGCCTCGTCCCGCACCCAGTCGGTGGTGTCCCGGACGGTCGCCGTCACGGTGGCCGTCCGGCCCGGGGCCAGGTTCAGCCCCGCAGTGTCCAGCCAGGAGCCGTCGGCGGACTGCGGCGTCACCGGGACGCCGTCCACCTTCCACTCCACCTTCAGCTGTCGCGGGCCGTTCAGCGGCAGCGGGCGGACGTCGAGCCGGGGCCGTCCGGTCACCTCACCGGGCGCGGGCAGCGGGGCGTCGGTGGGGCGGACCTTGCGGTACAGCTCCTTGACGATCGCCTCGCGCGAGGGGAGGTTGTACGCGCTGCCCAGGGTGCGCATGACGGAGTCCTGGGTGGGCCGGTAGAGGCCGTTGGCGCTGCGGTACGCGCCGACCGTCCCGGCGCCGTCCGGGGACTCGGCGCCCAGCCAGCGCCACCACTTGGTCTGCTTCTTGCGCATGTCGTCGGCGTTGAGGGTGGAGAGGTTGGGGTAGTCGGCGTCGTCCGGGGCGCTGTCGTACTCGTCGCCGAGGTCGCCCACGGTGTGCCCGATCTCGTGCTGGATGATCCGCCCGGCGTCGGGGCTGCCGCCCGCCAGGGTGGTCACCCCGGTGCCGCCGGCGCCGCCGTACTCCGTGGAGTTGGCCAGCGCGATCAGGTACTGCGGCCCGGCGCCGTCCCCCGCGTAGCGGGCGGTGGCGGCTTCGTCGGCGCAGAGCAGCCGGGCGGTGCCCTCGCACCAGAAGTGCATGCCGAGCGGGGTGGCCGGGTTGCGGCCGCGGCTCTCGGTCTCGGCTATCCCGGAGACCGGGGAGACCACTTCGACCCGCCTTATGTTGAAGAAGCCCTGGTAGGTGCGGAAGGGCTCGATGTCCATCAGCGCGTGCCAGGCCTTGTCGGCCTGCTTGCGGAACTGCTCCTGCTCGCCGGCCGTGTAGCCGTCGCCGAGCAGGACCAGGGTGATCCGGTTGGCCGGGTCCCCGGTGCGACGTATGTCGACGGTGGGGGCGGCCACGGGTATCCGCTGGTCGGCGCGGATCGCGGTGTGCGGCGGCACCGCACGGTCGGCCGGGGCCCCCGGCCCGATCACGCCGAACGGCGAGGGGCCGATCAGCTCCAGGGTGGCGGGGAGTACGGCGGTGGACACCAGCACGAGCGCGGCCAGACTCCGAACGAGACGGCCAGGGTTGCCAGGCGGCATACGGGTGCGTCCTCGGGGTTCCGGTCACCCGGCGTCGCCCGGGTGGTGGAGCGGAGACGTACCCGGACCGGCGTGTCGCCCCCACCGGCGGACGCAAATGTCACCGACCTGGCCGAACGATCCAAACCCTCCCTGTCATACGGGTCATACCAACCACTCGCTTCCACACCGCTGCCCCACCACCTCCCCCGCCACCCCGCTCACCGCTTCTCGCCACCCCACTCACCGCTTCCGGAAGTCCAGCACGAGATGGGTGCCCAGCCCGAAGAGCAGGCCCCAGAAGGCCGAGCCGATGCCGAACAGGCTCATCCCCGAGGCGCTCGCCAGGAAGGTCACCACCGCCGCGTCCCGCCCGCGCTCCTCGGCGACCGCCGCCGCCAGGCTGCCCTGCAGCGAGGCGAGCAGCGCGACCCCGGCGATCACCGCGATCAGCGCCTTCGGCAGCCCGGTGAACAGGCTCACGAGCACCCCGCCGAAGCTGCCCACCACCACGTAGAGCACGCCCGAGGACATCCCCGCGACGTACCGGCGGCGCGGGTCGGGGTGGGCCTCCGGGCCCGAGCAGATCGCCGCCGTGATCGCCGCCAGGTTCACCCCGGGTGAGCCGAACGGCGCCATCAGCATCGACACCGCACCGGTCGTGCCGATCAGCAGCCGGTCGTCCGCCCGGTAGCCGAAGGCCCGCATCACCCCGAGGCCCGGCGCGTTCTGCGAGGCCAGCACGACGATCGTGAGCGGCAGCGCCAGCCCCACCAGGGCCGACCAGGAGAACGACGGCACCGTCGGCACCGGCACGGTCGGCCCGCCCGAGCCCAGGGTCAGCGGGAGTCCGACGGTGAGCGCGGCCAGGACCCCGCCGACCGCCAGGGCGACCGGTACGGCGTACCGCGGCGCGAGGCGCTTGGCCAGCAGGAAGGCGGCGAAGCTGCCCACCACCAGCACCGGTGCGCCGTGCACGGCGCCGAAGATCCCGGCGCCGAAGGAGAACAGGATGCCCGCCAGCATCGCGTTCACGATGCCCGCCGGCACCGCCGCGATCAGCCGGCCGAACCAGCCGGTCACCCCGAACAGCGTCACCACCGCCCCGCTGACCAGGAACGCGCCGATCGCGTCCCGGTACGGGTAGTCGCCCAGGCTGGTGACCAGGAGCGCGGCTCCCGGGGTGGACCACGCGGTGATCACCGGCGTCCTGGTCCACCAGCTCAGCGCGAAGCCGCTCACCCCGCTGCCGACGGCCACCGCCCAGATCCAGGAGGCGGTGTGCGCCGCGTCCAGCCGTCCGGCCGCGGCCGCCGCGAGCACCACCACCAGCGGTCCCGAGAACGACACCGCGACGCACACCAGCCCGGCCAGCAGCGCCGGCCCCGAGGCGTCCCGCCGCAGCGACCGGCGTTCCCCGGCCTCGACCGCCGCCTTCTGCGGTCGGACTGTCAGCTCATCCGTCATCCCGGCAGTATCCCGGAGCCCGGCCGAAGACTCCCGGGAGAATTCCTCGACCCGTCCGCAGCCCCGGCGGAGTCGACGAAGGGGCCCTGCTCCGCACGGTGGTGCGGAGCAGGGCCCCTTCCGTCGACTCCGGTGAGCCGTCAGCCCCAGGTGATCAGGCGCTTCGGGCGCTCCAGCAGGGCGGCCACGTCGGCCAGCACCTTGGAGCCCAACTCCCCGTCCACCAGGCGGTGGTCGAAGGAGAGCGCCAGCGTGGTCACCTGGCGCGGGACCACCTTGCCCTTGTGCACCCACGGCATGTCCCGGACCGCGCCGAAGGCCAGGATGGCGGCCTCGCCCGGGTTGAGGATCGGGGTGCCGGTGTCGACGCCGAAGACGCCGACGTTGGTGATGGTGACCGTCCCGCCCTGCATGTCGGCCGGCGAGGTCTTGCCCTGACGGGCGGTCTCGACCAGCTCGCCGAGCGAAGTGGCCAGACCCGTCAGGGTCTTGGACCCGGCGTCCTTGATGTTCGGGACGATCAGGCCGCGCGGGGTGGCCGCGGCGATGCCGAGGTTCACCTGGCCCTTGACGACGATCTCCTGGGCCGCCTCGTCCCACTGCGCGTTGATCTCGGGGTGCCGCTTGATCGCGGTGAGCAGCGCCTTGGCGACGATCAGCAGCGGGCTGACCCGGACGTCCCGGCCCAGTTCGCCGCTCTCCTTGAGCCGGCGGACGAACTTCATCGTGCGGGTCACGTCGACCTGGACGAACTCGGTGACGTGCGGAGCGGTGAAGGCCGAGGCCACCATCGCCTGCGCGGTCGCCTTCCGGACGCCCTTGATCGGCACCCGGACGTCGCCCGCGGTGGAGACGGGCGCCGGCACCGCGACGGCCTCGACAGCCGCGGAGGCCGCGACGGTCGGAGCGGCCTCGGCCGCCGGAGCAGCCTGGGCGGCGGCATGCCCGTGCACGTCCTCGCGGGTGATCACACCGTCCAGGCCGGTCGGGGTCACCTCGCGCAGGTCGACGCCCAGGTCCTTGGCCAGCTTGCGCACCGGCGGCTTGGCCAACGGCCGCTCGCCGGCGGGCGCTTCGGCCACCGGCGCGGCAGCGGCCGGAGCCGCCGGGGCGGGCGCGGCCGGAGCCGGCTTGGTCGCGGCGACCGTGGTGGTGGTCCGGCGCGCCCGGCGCTGGGTGCCGCCGGTGCGCGGGCCGTACCCGACCAGCACCGCGCGGCGCTCCGGCTCGGGTTCCTCCGCCGGAGCCGACGCCGAGGCCGGCGCCGGTGCCGGGGCCGCGACGGGGGCGGCCGGAGCCGCGGCCCCCGCCTCCCCGGCGACCGCGATGGAGATGATCACGGTGCCGACGTCGACCGTCGCGCCCTCGGGGAAGTGCAGCTGCTCGACCACCCCGTTGAACGGGATGGGCAGCTCCACCGCCGCCTTGGCGGTCTCCACCTCGCAGACGACCTGCCCGTCGGTGACGGTGTCACCGGGCTTGACGTACCAGCTGAGGATCTCGGCCTCGGTGAGGCCCTCGCCCACATCGGGCATCTTGAACTCGCGGAGCGAGCGAACTTCGGTGGTCATCTTCGCTCCCGGAGATCAGTACGCGAGCGCGCGGTCGACGGCGTCGAGCACGCGGTCCAGGTCGGGCAGGAATGCTTCCTCGACCCGGGACGGCGGGTACGGCGCGTGGTAGCCGCCGACCCGCAGGACGGGCGCCTCCAGGTGGTAGAAGCACTTCTCGGTGAGCCGGGCGGCCAGCTCGGCGCCCATGCCCAGGAAGACCGGTGCCTCGTGGACCACGACGGCCCGCCCGGTGCGCTTGACCGACTCCTCCAGGGTGGCGAAGTCCACCGGGGAGAGCGAGCGCAGGTCGATGACCTCCAGCCGGCGGCCGTCCTCCTCGGCGGCCGCGGCGGCCTCCAGGCAGACCTTGACCATCGGGCCGTATGCGATCAGCGTCGCGTCGGTGCCCGGCCGGACGATCCGGGCGTCGTACAGGCCGAGGTCGGCGGCGTCGCCGACCTCGCCCTTGTCCCAGTAACGGCGCTTGGGCTCCAGGAAGATGACCGGGTCGTCGGACTCGATCGCCTGCCGCAGCATCCAGTGCGCGTCGTGCGCGCTGGACGGGCTGACCACGCGCAGGCCGGCGGTGTGCGCGAAGTACGCCTCGTGCGACTCGCTGTGGTGCTCGACCGCCCCGATGCCGCCCGCGTACGGGATGCGGATGGTGACCGGCATCTTCACGTGCCCCAGCGCACGGGCGTGCATCTTCGCCAGCTGGGAGACGATCTGGTCGAAGGCCGGGTAGACGAAGCCGTCGAACTGGATCTCCACCACCGGGCGGTAGCCGCGCAGCGCCAGGCCGATCGCGGTGCCGACGATGCCGGACTCGGCGAGCGGGGAGTCGATCACCCGGCCCTCGCCGAAGTCCTTCTGCAGGCCGTCGGTGATCCGGAAGACGCCGCCGAGCTTGCCGATGTCCTCACCCATCAGGAGGGTCTTCGGGTCGTTCTCCAGCGACTTGCGCAGCGCCCCGTTCAGCGCCTTGGCGATGCTCAGCTGACCGGTCATCAGTGGTTCTCCCCCGCCTCGAAGGAGGCCGCGTACTCGACGTACTCGGCCCGTTCCTCATCGACCAGTGCGTGCGGCTCGCTGTACACGTGGTCGAAGATCAGGGTCGGGTCCGGGTCCGGCATGCCGCGCACGCCCTCGCGCACCCGCAGCCCCAGCTTCTCGCTCTCGGCCTCGACGGCGGCGAAGAACTCCTCGTCGGCCAGGCCCTCCTTCTCCAGGTGGGCGCGGAGCCGGGTGATCGGGTCCTTGGCCTTCCAGGCCTCGGTCTCCTCGGCGTGCCGGTAGCGGGTGGGGTCGTCGGAGGTGGTGTGGGCGCCCATCCGGTAGGTGAACGCCTCGATCAGCACCGGGCCGTTGCCGCTGCGGGCGTGGTCGAGCGCCCAGCGGGTGACCGCGAGGCAGGCCAGCACGTCGTTGCCGTCGACCCGTACGCCGGGGAAGCCGAAGCCGGAGGCGCGGCGGTACAGCGGGATCTTGGTCTGGGTGGTGGTGGGCTCGGAGATCGCCCACTGGTTGTTCTGGCAGAAGAACACGACCGGCGCGTTGTAGACCGAGGCGAAGGTGAAGGCCTCGTTGACGTCGCCCTGGCTGGAGGCGCCGTCACCGAAGTACGCGATGACCGCGTCGTCGGCGCCGTCCTTGCTGATGCCCATCGCGTAGCCGGTGGCGTGCAGGGTCTGCGCGCCGATCACGATGGTGTACAGGTGGAAGTTCTTCTCGTTCGGGTCCCAACCGCCGTGGTTCACGCCGCGGAACATGCCGAGCAGGTTCAGCGGGTCGACGTCGCGGCACCAGGCCACGCCGTGCTCGCGGTAGGTGGGGAAGGCGTAGTCGCCGGTGCGCATGGCGCGGCCGGAGCCGACCTGCGCGGCCTCCTGGCCGAGCAGCGAGGCCCACAGTCCCAGCTCGCCCTGGCGCTGCAGCGCGGTGGCCTCGCCGTCGAACCGGCGCACCAGCACCAGGTCGCGGTAGAGGGAGCGCAGCTCCTCCGGAGTGGTGGTGAGGGGGTAGTCCGGGTGCTCGACCCGCTCGCCTTCCGGCGTGAGCAGTTGGACGAGCTCCGGCTGGGCGTCCGTACCCGTGGCGCGGAGGGTGTCAGGGACAGCGGGGGCCGCCTTCTTGCGAGCCCTCGCCGTGCTTTTGACGGTCACGTTCACTCCTCGGTCTGTCCGGCCGCCCGGGGTCGCCGGTGACCGGTCCGGTCACCGCCTCGCGGGGCGCGCGTGGGTGTGCGCACCCACTGCGGGGCAGGTGGTGATCCTGTTCCGACGGCGTCCCTCACGAGAACGTTACCCAGCGTCCGCCCTTGGCGCGCTTGCGCTAGGACGTCCTACTTGTTCAGGGCCTACAACCCCGAGGGTGCCGCGTCCGGCTCGCCGTCGGAAGGGTGGGGGTGACGGGCGACGTGACGCAGCTCTCAATTCGAGCGCCTTCAGGACACCAGCGCACGTTATCCGGGCGGACGCCCGTACGTAAGGGGGTTCCCGGTATCGGTTTAGGCGTGCTCCGGCCGGATAGCGCCTTTACGGCGATGCGGGCGATAGGTCTTTCCTGCGGTGGTATGGGAGGCTTTGGTCGTGGCTGACAACGGACGAATCAGGGTGTTCCTGCTCGATGACCACGAGGTCGTCCGGCGGGGCGTGCACGACCTGCTCTCGGTCGAGGACGACATCGAGGTGGTCGGCGAGGCCGGCACGGCCACCGACGCGCTCACCCGGATCCCGGCGGTCCATCCGGACGTGGCGGTGCTCGACGTCCGGCTGCCGGACGGCAACGGCGTGGAGGTCTGCCGCGAGATCCGCTCCCGGCTGCCGGAGGTCAAGTGCCTGATGCTGACCTCCTTCTCGGACGACGAGGCGCTGTTCGACTCGATCATGGCGGGCGCCTCCGGCTACGTCCTGAAGGCGATCCGCGGCACCGACCTGATCACCGCCGTCCGGGACGTCGCGGCCGGCCGCTCGCTGCTCGATCCGGTCGCCACCAGCCGGGTGCTCGCCCGGCTGCGCGACGGCGGCGAGAAGGAGGACGAACGGCTGGCCCAACTCACCAAGCAGGAGCGGCGGATCCTCGACCTGATCGGCGAGGGGATGACGAACCGCCAGATCGGCAACGAGTTGCACCTGGCCGAGAAGACGGTGAAGAACTACGTCTCCAGTCTGCTCGCGAAGATGGGCATGGAGCGCCGCACCCAGGCGGCCGCCTTCGTGGCGCGGCACCAGGCCGACCACCACTACTGACCGGCTTCTTGCACACACCTGACTGTTTGTCAAGGGCCCCCGCGGGGTGGCCATACCCTCGGGCTGTGACTTTCAGCCAGACCCTCGCCTGCGCCCCGGCCCGCCCCGACCTCTCCGCACCACCGATGGGGACACTCAGTCCACCCGTCCCGCTGGGCGCGCTCGCCGAGGTCCTGGCCCGCTACCGGGTGGGGCGCCTGCTGGCCGCCGAACCGGTCGCCGAAGGCCTGCTCAACCGGGGGTACCGGGTCACCACCGAGGCCGGCCGGTACTTCCTGAAGTGCTACGTCGACACCGCCACCGCCAGCCGTCCGAAGATCCTCGCCCACCACCGCGCCATGTCCGCGCTGAACACCCTCGGACTGCCCGTCGCGCCCCCGCTGGCCTGCGCCGAACGCTCCGGCACGGTGGCCTCCCGGGGCGGGCGGATGTTCGCGCTGTTCCCCTGGACCGACGGCCGGCACCGGCACGGCACCGAGCTCGACCCGGCGCAGTGCGACGCGCTGGGCACGCTGCTCGGCCGCCTGCACGGCGCGCTCGACGACGTCTGCGCCCCCTTCGAGCAGCCCGCCGGCTACCGCAGCGCCGACCCCGTCGACAGCGCCGTGCTCGCCCGCGACCTGCGGAGCAGCGCCCGCAGGCACCGCCCGTACGGCGAGTTCGACGCGCTGGTCGAGCAACGGCTCACGGAACGGCTGGAACTGCTCGCCGAACACGCCCACCGCCGCCCCGCCCCGCAGGCCGCCCCGCCCACCGGCTGGACCCACGGCGACTTCCACGGCCTCAACCTGCTGTACGGGCAGGGGCCCGCGGGCGGCCGGGTCGCGGCCGTCCTGGACTGGGACAAGCTCGCCCCGCAGCCGCGCGCCGAGGAGGCCGTCCGGGCCGCCACCCTGCTCTTCAACGACCGGGTGTCCGGCGTCCTCGACCTGGTCCGGGTGCGCCGCTACTCACAGGCCTACCGGGCGTGCGGAGCCGGCACCGCCGAGCACCTGGCCGCCGCCGCCCACCGGGTCTGGTGGGAGCGGCTGAACGACTTCTGGATGCTGCAGTGGCGCTACCAGCGGGGCGACCACCGGGCCGACCCGCTCTTCCCCGCCTCGGCGGGCCAGTTGGCGTGGTGGTGCCAGGAGTACGAGCAGGTCCTGGACGCCTTCGCCAACTGACCGGCGTCAGTTGACCGCCGGCGGCGGTGGCGTGATCGGCGCCTTCGAGCCGGTGGGCACCTGGTTGGTGGGCGTGCTGCCACCCGCGGTCTGCGACGGCTGCGTGGTCGGCCCACCGGTCGCGGTCCCCGACGACGTGGGCGTCGGCGTGTGGGTGGGGCTCGTCGTCGGCGTCGGCGTCGGCGTGTGCCTGCCCGGACTGGGCGACGGCGACGTGTTGTTGCCGTTGTTCCAGGTGTTGTTCCCGTTGTTGCCGGTGTCGGTCGGCTGCTGGGGCTTCCTGGTGCCGGTCACCGTCGACGGCGGGCTGGGCAGGCCGCTCTGGGCCGGCGGAGTCGTCTCGTTCGTACTGACCACCGGGGCGGGAGTCGGGGGCAGGACGTGGTCCTTGTCGCCGCCACCGCCACCGCCGCCGCTCAGCGCGAAGGCGATCCCGGCCCCGGCCGCGACCAGCACCGCGATCCCGCCGGCCACCCAGGCCCACGGCCCGCGCCGCCGACCGTCGTCGTCCCCGTCCCCGCCGTGGCCCTCGCCGCCGTACGGGCCGCCGGGCGCCCCGTGGGACGTGCTGGGGGTGTACGGGCCGCCCGTCTGGTAGGGCAGGACGGAGGTCTGGTCGCCCGGGCGGACCGCGCCGAAGGCGGCGGTGGCCGCCGCCTGGTCCGGCCGGAGCACCTGGGTCGCGCCGGTGTCGCCCGGGACGCCGACGGCACCGGTCCAGACCGCCCCGGTGGCGCCGTGCATCTCGCGCAGCGCGTGCTGCAGGTGGGCGCGGAACTCGTCGGCGTCCTGGAAGCGGTCGTCCGGGTTCTTGGCGAGCGAGCGCAGCACCAGCGGGTCGAGGCCGACCGGCACCCGGGGGTTGGCCTGCGAGGGCGGCACCGGCGGGTCCTGGACGTGCTGGTAGACCACCGAGAGCGGGGTGTCGCCGGTGAAGGGCGGGCGCAGCGTGAGCAGTTCGTACAGCATGCAGCCGGCCGCGTACAGGTCGGAGCGGTGGTCGACCGGCTTGCCGAGGGCCTGCTCGGGCGAGAGGTACTGCGGGGTGCCCATGACCATGCCGGTCTGGGTCATCGTGGTGGCCCCGCCGGTCAGCGCCCGGGCGATGCCGAAGTCCATCACCTTGACCGCGCCGGTGTTCGTGATGATCACGTTGGCGGGCTTGATGTCCCGGTGGACGATGCCGTGCCGGTGGCTGTAGGCGAGCGCCTCCAGCACGCCGGCGATGATGATCAGCGCCTGGTCGACCGGCGGCGCCTCCTCGTCCGCCAACAGCTCGCGGACGGTCCGGCCCTCGACCAGCTCCATCACGATGTACGGCGTGGACTCGTCCCCGACGTACTCCTCGCCGGTGTCGTAGACCGAGACGATCGAGTGGTGGTTGAGGGCCGCGACGGCGTGTGCCTCGCGGGTGAAGCGCAGCCGGGCGACGTCGTCCTGGGCCAGTTCCCCGCGCAGCAGCTTGACCGCGACGGTGCGGCCCAGCCGCACGTCCTCGGCCGCGAGCACCTCGGCCATGCCACCGCGGCCGAGGCGGTGGGTCAGCCGGTAGCGGCCGTCGCCGACGGTGCCCAGCGGTGCGGCGGTGCCCCGGCCCGGGGTCTGCGGGCCGCCGGCCCCGAGGAACGGCGGCAGCGCCGAGGTCGCGGCCTCACTGCCGGGCTCCGGGATCCTCGGCGTCCCGCCGGTCCGTCCGGCCGCTCGGGCACCCGCGTCGTCGTCCGGCTGCTGCGTCTGTGCCATCGCTCCTCGCCCCGGGCGTTCGCTCGGATCGCGGTGCCCTGTCGCTTACGTATCCCCGAACGCTACCGCTTCCGGGGCGCACCCGTGATACGCCCGGGGTGCGCCCGGACCGGCCGGACCGCCTCAGAACAGGCCGTTCCGGTCCGCCGGGATGTCGAGGACCAGCACGTTGGCGGGACGCTCGCTGCCGGTGTGGCCGACCTTGCCCTTGGTCTTCTCGTTCGCCTTGTTCACCACGATCGCGATGATGATGCCGGCCAGCACGAGCACGCCGACGATGATCCCGACCACGACCACGGCCGTCGAGCAGCCGCCGCCGGACGCCTTCGGCTGCTGGTACGGCGGTGCCGGCCGCGGCGGCGGGGTGTGCGCCTGCTGGGGCCCCCCTTGCTGGAGGTACTGCGGGTGCGGCGTGTGCGGGCCCTGCGGGCGCGGGGGCTGGAAGGCGGGCGGCGGGGTCTGGTACTGCGGCTGCCCGCCCTGCTGCAGGTACTGCGGGTGCGGCGTGTGCGGGGCCTGCGGACCCGGCGTCGGGTAGGCCGGCGGCGGGGTCCGGTACTGCGGCTGCCCGCCCTGCTGGAGGTACTGGGGCTGCGGGGTCTGCGGCGCCGGCGGGGAGGCGTGCACCGCGCGCGGTCCCTCGTTGATCACCAGCGGCGTGCTGGCCTGGAGCTTGTGACCGCTGCCGCCGCCCTTGGCCGCCTCGATCAGTCGCTCCGCCTCGTCCCGCATCGCCGCCGCGCTCTGGAACCGGTGCGCCGGGTCCTTGCGCAGCGCCTGGGCGACGAAGGCGTCCACCTCGGGGGTGACCGAGCGGTTCAGGGTGGAGGGCGCCGGCGGCTCCTCCTGGACGTGCTTGTAGGCGATCGAGAACGCCGAGTCGCCGTCGAAGACGAGCTGGCCGGTGATCATCTCGAAGAGCATCACGCCGACCGAGTAGAGGTCGGAGCGGGCGTCCACGGGCTTGCCGAGCGCCTGCTCGGGCGAGAGGTACTGCGGGGTGCCGACCACCATGCCGGTCTGGGTCATCGACGTGACGCCGGATTCCAGCGCCCGGGCGATGCCGAAGTCCATGACCTTGACGTTGCCCTTGCGGTCGAACATCACGTTGCCGGGCTTGATGTCGCGGTGCACCAGGCCCATGTCGTGCGAGGCCTCCAGCGCGTTCAGCACGCCGACGGTGACCCGCAGGGCGTCCTCGGCCGGCATCGCGCCGTACTGGCCGATCGCCTCGTTGATCGCGTCGCGCAGGCCCTTGCCGTCGATCAGCTGCATGACGATGTACGGCGTGCTGGAGCCGTCCGGGGCGATGTCCTCGCCGCTGTCGTACACCGTGACGATGTTCGGGTGCTCCAGCCGCGCCACCGCCTGGGCCTCGCGGCGGAACCGCTCCTTGAACGAGTCGTCCCGGCCCAGCTCGCTGTGCATGCTCTTCAGCGCGACCTGCCGGTCCAGCACGCTGTCGTAGGCCAGGTGCACGGACGCCATGCCGCCCTCGCCCAGCAGCCGCTGCAGCACATAGCGGCCGTTGCCAAGGGAGAAGCCCTCGACCGCCGCGTTGCCGTGCTCGCTCATGGTCCTTCGCTCCCCCTCGGCGCGGCCGTGCTGCCGCAGCCGTGACGTTCGGTCTCGTCCGTGCGTGGTGGGCCCGGCCCGCTGGCCTGGCGGACCCCTGTCGCGGCGGCTCGACCGGCCTGCGACAGGGGTCAGGGTATCGGCTCGCGCCGACGGTGATCGGTCCAGGGCCGATCCTGGACCCGGGCCGCAGGCGCCGGATCCCGGCGGGACGGCCCGGGGCGGATGGTCGCGGTACGTCCGGTCCGGCGGACCGCACGCCCCGCCGACGGGTACCGGCTACAGGTACGGGCCGGAGCGGATGCCCCGGCTCTGGCCCGGCTCGTCCTCGTCGTGGTCCCCGCCCTGCAGCCCGGGCGGCAGTGCCCGCCGCATCTGCTCCAGCTGGGCCCGCGCCGCCATCTGCTGGGCGAACAGCGCGGTCTGGATGCCGTGGAACAGGCCCTCCAGCCAGCCGACCAGCTGGGCCTGGGCGATCCGCAGCTCGGCCTCGGTCGGGATGGTGTCCTCGGTGAACGGGAGCGACAGCCGCTCCAGCTCGGCGACCAGCTCCGGGGCCAGACCGAGTTCGAGCTCCTTGATCGAACTCGCGTGGATGTCCTTCAACCGGGCCCGGCTCGCCTCGTCGAGGGGCGCCGCCCGGACCTCCTCCAACAGCTGCTTGATCATGCTGCCGATGCGCATGACCTTGGCGGGCTGCTCGACCATCTCGGTCACCGGGAGCTCACGCGGCACGTCGCCCTCGTCGTCCGCGTCGCCCATCGGGCCGGCGAACCCCTGGCCCACGGGCAGCCCGTCCGGTCCGACGATCAGCACCTTCTGGCCGTCCTGCGACTGCCCGCCGCCGGCCTGGTAGGGCTCCTGCGACGAGCGCTCGTTCATCGGATTCGTCATGAACAACATTCTCTCTCACTGGGGTTGGTCGGGCGGAAGCCCCCGTTCGTCCCGCCGGCCTGCGCCACCCGTGACGACGGTACGCCCCCGCGCGCCGCCCGGGAATCCGTACGGATACTCAGATCGCCCACCCGGAACGGCCCCGCAACCCCCACCGGACCTCCCCATCCCGGCCCGGCGCCGCCGCCTCAGCGCTTGCGCAGCCGCAGGCCCACCAGCCCCAGGCCGCAGCCGATCAGCCCCAGGCCGGCACCCAGCGGCAGCTGGGTCGTGGAGGCGTCCTGCCAGCGGGCGGGGAGGACCAGGGAGCCGGCGGCGACGTCCTGGCCGGAGGCCGCCGTGACGGTGTCCGGCGCGACGGCGTCGCCCGGGGCCGCCGGATCCGGGGTGTCCTGACCGGCTTCCGGCCGGGCCGCCTCGACGCCCTGGTCCGCGGCCTGGTCGGGCGCCTGGTCGACAGCCTGGTCGGGCGCTTGGTCCGGTGCCTGGTCCGGTGCCTGGTCGGGCGCCTGCTCCGGTGCCTGGTCGGGCACCTGGTCCGGCACCTGGTCGGGCACCTGGTCCGGCGCCTGCTCCACGGTGGCGTCGGGGCGCTCCGGCAGCGACGCCGGGCGGTGCCGGAACGCGCGCGGAAAGTCGCCGTCCGGGTGCGGCCGGTGAGCCGGGCGCTGTGGCGGCGCGGCCGCAGGCGTGTGCGCGCTGGGTGGGGCAGCCGGCTCGGCCACCGAAGGCGGCGGCGCGGCCGGGGATGCGGAGGGGGGCGGCGCGGGGGAAGGGACCACCCCCGCCGGAGGCCCCGGCACCGCCACCGCCGCCGTCGCGGCGGCCAGCGGGAGCGCGAGCCCCAGCACGGCCGCCGCGACCAGCCGCTGGGCGCGGCATGCGCACGGGCGGTGACGGCCACGACGGCTGTGCGGGCTGCGGCGGTCGTGCGGGGCTTCGGGCAGCGGCCCGAGGAATGCGTGCGGTGATGCGGCCACGGTCGGAGTCCTTCCGACGGCCGACCGCGCCCGGGGGCGGGGTCGGCGGCGGGACAGCTCCGGACCAGCCTCGCACGATCCGACAATCGGGGCATTTCCAACGCCCGCCGCGCCCCTCGGGCCCTCGGCCCGGCCCTTCCCAGGCCCTCCGCCAGGTCCCTCGGCCCCCTCCGCCCGGTCCCTCGGCCCCCGCCGCCCGGTCCCCGCCTCGCGGACGCCCTCCCGTCAGGCCCGCAGCACGACCTTCCCGACCTGCTCCCCGGCCTCCAACACCCGGTGCGCCTCGCCCGCGTCGGTCAGCGGCAGCACCCGGTCCACCACCGGCTTGACCACCCCGGACTCGACCAGCGGCCACACGTGCTCCCGCACCGCCGCCACGATCGCCGCCTTCTCGGCGAGGGGCCGCCCGCGCAGGTTGGTGGCGATCACCGCCGCCCGCTTGCGCAGCAGCGTGTTGAGGTCGAGTTCGCCCTTCACCCCGCCCTGCAGCCCGATGATCACCAGCCGCCCGTTGACCGCCAGCGCGTCCACGTTCCGCTGCAGGTACTTGGCGCCCATGATGTCGAGGATCACGTCCGCCCCGGACCCGTCGGTGGCCTCCCTGAGCGCCTCGACGAAGTCCTGCTTCCGGTAGTCGATCGTGATGTCCGCGCCGAGCCCGGTGCACCGGGCCAGCTTCTCGGCGCTGCCCGCGGTGACCGCGACCCGGGCCCCGACCGCCTTGGCCAGCTGGATCGCCATGGTGCCGATGCCGCTCGCGCCGCCGTGCAGCAGCACCGTCTCGCCGGGCCGCAGGTGCGCGGTGAGGAAGACGTTGGACCAGACGGTGCTGGCGACCTCCGGCAGCGCCGCGGCCTGCTCCGGGCTCAGCCCCGCGGGCAGGGGCAGCAGCTGCCCGGTCGGCACCGCGACGCGCTGCGCGTAGCCGCCGCCGGCCAGCAGGGCGCACACGTCGTCGCCGACCGCCCAGCCGGACACCCCCGGCCCGAGCTCGACGATCCGCCCGGCGCATTCCAGCCCCGGGTAGGGAGAGGCGCCGGGCGGCGGGTTGTAGTGGCCCTGCCGCTGGAGCAGGTCGGCACGGTTGACGGCGGTGGCCGCCACCTCGACCAGGACCTCGCCCTCGCCGGGCACCGGGTCGGGCACCTCGGCCCAGACCAGTGCCTCGGGGCCGCCGGGTACGGGAATCGTCATCGCATGCATGTCCCGAACCTACTGCGAGTCAGGGCGGTTCGAGGGCAGGGCCCGCGCCGGCCGGTCTACTTGGCTCCGGCGGACGTGGGCCCGGTGGACCTGATGACGATCACCCGGTCGGTGAGCTGCAGCACGGCGGCCTCCGGCTCGTCGTAGTTGAGCACCCGTCGGCCCCGGACCACGGCGACCACCAGGTCCTCGCACTCGCGCGGGCCGTGCCCGGCCTCGGCCCGGGTCACCGGCCGCTCCGCCACGTCCAGCCCGTTGCCGTACGTCAGGAGGTCCTCCATCACCGCACCGGCGTGCGGGCTGAGCATGGACAGCCCGAGCAGCCGCCCGGCCGAGCTGGAGCTGGTCACCACGACGTCGGCACCGCTCTGCCGCAGCAGCGGCGCGTTCTCGTCCTCCCGGACGGCGGCGACCACGGTGGCCGCCTTGTTCAGCTGGCGTGCCGTCAGCGTGATCAGGACGGCGGTGTCGTCCCGTTCCGGTGCGACGACCACCCTGGCCGCCGCGGGCAGGGCGGCGCGGATCAGCGTGTCGGTGCGGGTGGCGTCGCCGACCACGCCGACCAGGCCGTCCTGCGCGGCCTGGTCGATCACCTTGCGCTGCGGGTCGACGACGACGATCTCCTCCTTCTTCACCCCCTGCCCGAGCAGGGTGTCGACGGCGCTGCGGCCCTTCGTCCCGTACCCGATGACGACGGTGTGCTCGCGCAGGGTGGACCTCCATCGGTTCAACCGCCACTGCAGGCGGGTCCGTTCGGTGAGCACTTCCAGGGTGGTGCCGACCAGGATGATCAGGAACACCACGCGCAGCGGGGTGATCACGAGGATGTTGCCGAGCCGGGCGCTGTCGCTGTACGGCGTGATGTCCCCGTACCCGGTGGTGGAGAGCGTCACGGTGGCGTAGTACGCGGCGTCCAGGAAGCTGAGGCCGCCGCCGGCGTTGTCGTTGTAGCCGTCGCGGTCGAGGTAGACGATCAGCGTGGTGGCGACCAGGACGGCGAGGGCCAGCAGCAGCCGCGAGCCGACCTGCCGGAGGGCGGGTGCGGCCCGGCGGGCGGGCAGCACGATCCCGGCGTCCGCCCAGGGTTCGGTGCCCGGCGCGGGGGTGCGTCGTAGTCGGCTCATGCGCGCGCCCCGCCGCGGCCGGCCGTGGTCCGGCCGGACGCGGGCCGCTTCCCGGTCCGCCCGCTCACGGCGCCTCCAGCAGCTCGACCGTCTCCCCCGCCGCCGCCCCGCCGGGCGGCACCACGGCGAGCGCGTCGGCCCGGGCGAGGCCGCGCAGCATCGCGGGACCGTCGAAGGGGAGCGGGACGACGCCCGCGGCGGTCCGTCGGACGGGCTGCAGCCGGGTGTCCGCCGGGTGCCCGGGCAGCGCCGCCGCGGCGGGCGCGAGGGCGGGCGGGCCGGCCGTCCGGCCGCTGCGGGCGTGCAGCAGCGGCAGGGCGAGCGTGACGGTTCCGGCGACGGCGGCCAGCGGGTTGCCCGGCAGGCCGACCAGGTGGCGCCCGCCGGGGAGTTCGGCCAGCAGCATGGGGTGCCCTGGCCGGACGGCGACGCCGTCCACCACGAGCCGGGCGCCGGCTTCGGCGAGCGCCCGGTGCAGGAAGTCGACCGGCCCGGCGGCCGTTCCGCCCGTGGTGACCACGACGTCGGCGGTGGAGTGCCGCAGCGCGTCCCGGAGCAGGCCGAAGTCGTCTCGGACGTACCGCACTTCGGTGACCTCGGCCCCGGACGACCGCAGCCAGGGCGGCAGCAGCGGCCCGAGCGCGTCCCGGACGAGGCCGCCCCCCGGGATTCCGGAGTCCAGCAACTCGTCGCCGAGGACGAGCAGTTCGACCACCGGACGGCGACGCACCAGCAGCCGGTCGTACCCGCAGGCGGCAGCCAGGCCGAGCACGGCCGGCCCGACCGGGGTGCCCGCGGGCAGCAACTCCTCGTTCCGGCGGCACTCCTGGCCGCGCGGGCGGACGTCCTGCCCGGTGGTCAGCCGGTCCGGTCCGCGGTCGTGCAGCAGGGCGGCGTCCGTGCGGCCGTGCTCGCGGCGCAGTACGGCGGTGGCACCGGGCGGCAGTTGGGCACCGGTGGCGATCTCCACGGCGGTGCCGTCGGCCAGCGGGGCCGACTCGCCCGGGCCGGCCAGCACCTGCCCGGCGACCCGCCACGGGCCGGGGCCGGCGACCGCCCAGCCGTCCATCGCGGAGGTGTCGAAGGCGGGCAGGTCGGTGAGTGCGCCGAGCGGCTCGGCGAGGGTGTGGCCGAGCGCTTCGGCCAGCGGCAGCGCGACCGCGGGCAGCGGGCGCAGCCCGGCCCGCCGCGCCGCTTCGCGGGCCCGCGGCCAGCTCTGCACGCCGGGACCGGTCGACGGGGTGGCCATGGTGGTCTGCCCGACCGCGCTCACTGCTCTCCCGGCCGGTCGGCGGCGCCCGGGGGCGCCCACCGCTCGGCGAGGGCTTCGGTCCGCCGGGCGGCCTCGGCGACGGCCTCCGCGCCGCCGCCCCGCTGGGCGGCCGCGTAGCCGATCAGGAAGGCGGTCAGCGGCGCGGCCGGCCGGGCCACTCCGTGTGCGACCACCCGGGCCAGGTCGAGCAGACCTCGGACGTCGACGTCCAGGTCGATGCCCAGGTCGGCCTTGACCTCGGTGATCCAGTCATCCAGCGTGCGCTCCATGCGCCCATGCTGCCCGATGGGCGGTTTCCCGCGAGTGTTCCCCCCGTGTGGGGGGCGCGTCGTTTCCCTCACAGGGCGGTGCCGGGCGCGGTGAGGTTCACCCCCGGTCGCGTTCCCGGGCCTGCTCCAGGTCCTCCCAGGTGTCGCAGTCGTACGCGACGCCGCCGGTGTCGGCCACCCGCAGCCGGGTCAGCCCGCCGACGAGCCGGCGCAGCGGCAGGCCGTCCGGGTCGCCGAGGGCGGCCAGCGCGGCGCGCAGCGGGGCGGTGCGGTACGCGGCGGTGAGTGGCTGGTCGCGCCCGCCGGCGTCGACGAGCACGGCGGCGTCCGCCGGCGCCGCGGCCTCGTCGAGGGCGGTGACCAGTCGTTCGACCGTCCGCCGGTCCAGGAAGGGCAGGTCGGCGGCGAGCAGCAGCACGGTGTCCGCGGTGACCAGGTCGAGGCCGGCCGCGACGGCGGCGACCGGGCCGCCGCCGGGTGGCTGCTCCCTGGTCCAGCGGACGCCTGCGCGCCCGGTCGGCCGGGCAGGGCCGACCACGACGGTGGTGCGGGCGTCCGCGCAGGCGGCGAGCACCCGGTCGAGCAGGGTCGTCCCGCCCACGGTCAGGCCGGGTTTGTCGGCCCCGCCGAGGCGTCGCGCGGCCCCGCCCGCCGGGACGATCACGTCGTACGGCGTCATGCGGCCAGTATCCGCCCTACCGGGCGCCGCCCTCGGGGTCCTCCCCGGCTGCGGGCGCGGCCGCCGAGCCGGTATCGGCGTCGGCGTCCAGGTCCGCGTCCGTGTCCGCGTCGGAAGCAGCGTCGGAACGCGAGTCGGCCGCGCCGGAGCCGGCGTCCTCCGCCGCCCGGGCGGTGTTGGCCGCCGCGCCCAGTTCCAGGATGGCCGGCAGAGTCAGCTCCCCGTACCGCTCGTTCACGGCCGTGACCAGCGCCTCCGCGTCGTCCGGGTGCTCGACCAGCAGCCGGTCGAAGTCCTTCAGGTACTCGCCGGTGAAGGCGAGTACCCGGGCGGTGTCGTCGTCCTGGTCGGGGGCCCGGTGCCCGGCGATCACCCGGTCCACCCCGAGGTCGGCGATCCGGCCGAGGTTGTGCCCCCAGGTGGTGCGCTGGGTCGGCGTGGTGTCGGCGGTCCACACGTGGGTGCCGTTGTAGACGAAGTCCCCGGCGATCACGGTCCTGATGCTCGGCACGTGGACGACCGTCGAGTCCCCGCAGTCGCCCTGGCCGAGCAGCAGGACGGGGATCACCTGGCGGTCCAGCATCAGCGGCTGCGGCAGCAGCACGGCGGGGATCAAGGGGTGGTCGGGGATGTCGTCGCCGTACACCGGCTTCCACTGCGCGACCTTGGCGGCGGCGGTGCGCCGGATGCCCTCGACCACGGCCGGCGCGGCCAGCAGCTGCGCGTCGGGGAACAGCTTCAGCACCTCCTCGGCACCGAAGTAGTGGTCCGGGTGCTGGTGGGTGACCACGATGGCGAGCAGCCGGCGGCCCTTGCCGGCGACCCAT
This sequence comes from Streptomyces sp. NRRL S-350, assembly GCF_000719705.1. Taxonomy (GTDB): domain Bacteria; phylum Actinomycetota; class Actinomycetes; order Streptomycetales; family Streptomycetaceae; genus Kitasatospora. The sequence continues at coordinate 178,563 of NZ_JOHO01000004.1, forward strand.
TCGGCCAGCTCCCGGCCGGCGCTGCGGGTGAGCTGGGCGTCCACCAGGATGGCGGTCCGCTCGCCGAGGATCAGCGAGGAGGTGGCGAAGAAGGCCGACTCGGGGCCGGTGAAGACGGCGACCTCCAGCGGCCGGGGCGGCCGCTCGGCGTCCGGGAGCGGGAGCGCTCCGGCGTCCGCACGCTCCGCGCCGGCGCTGTCCTCGGGCGGGGACGACGTCACGGGCTGCTCCCTCTGGTCGGCGGTCGGACTTCCTGCGCCCTACAGCATGGGAGTACGGGTGCCCGATCGTGCGTGAGGCGCGCCCGGCGGGCGCGCCTCACGGCTCAGGTGGCACCGCTGGCGCCCGGCGTCCTCCGGCGGGCGGGCCCTTCGGCCTCGGGACCTGGTCAGCGCTTGGCCGCGCCGCGCAGCCGGGCCAGCCGGTCGGCCACGCCCCAGGAGGTCACCCGCCACAGCGCCTCGACGACGATGCTGCGGCTCATCTTGGAGGCGCCCAGCTCGCGCTCGACGAAGGTGATCGGCACCTCGGCGACCTTGAACCCGGCCTTCACCGTGCGCCAGGCCAGGTCGACCTGGAAGCAGTACCCGGCCGAGGCGACCTCGTCCATGCCCAGGCCCAGCAGGGTCTCCTTGCGGAACGCCCGGTAGCCGCCGGTGACGTCCCTGATCGGGACGCCCAGCATCAGCCGGGAGTAGGTCGAGCCGCCGCGCGAGAGCAGCAGCCGCGACTTGGGCCAGTTCACCACCCGGCCGCCGGGCACCCAGCGCGAGCCCAGCACCAGGTCGGCGCCGCGCAGCGCGCCCAGCAGCCGGTCCAGCTCCTCGGGCTGGTGCGAGCCGTCCGCGTCCATCTCGACCAGGACGTCGTAGCCGTTGTCGATGCCCCAGCGGAAGCCCGCGAGGTAGGCCGCGCCCAGGCCTTCCTTGCCCTTGCGGTGCATGACGTGGACGTGCGGGTCCTCGACGGCCAGCTTGTCGGCCAGCGCGCCGGTGCCGTCGGGGCTGTTGTCGTCGGCGACCAGCACGTGGGCCTCGGGCACCGAGGCGCGGACCCGGCCGACGATCCGCTCGACGTTCTCCGCCTCGTTGTAGGTCGGGATGATCACCAGGACCCTGCCGAGATCAGCAAAACTCTGCTGGTTCACGGTCACGTACAAACCTCTCGGCCGATGGCGGGGAATCTCAGAACACCGTCGCCCGCACTCTGGAACGCGGCTCCACCGGCAACCCTCCGACGGGATGACCACGGTGGAGAACTGCGCGCAGGGCGGAGACTACTGCGTCCTGGCATCCTACTACCGCGCCCGGGAACCACCGGTCCGGCCATGGCACTCCCACCGGATGCCCACCGTTTCCCCGCGGGTGACACCGTTCGGCTAGTGTCGATGCCCTTGCCCGTGCCCGGACCCCCCGCACCACCGGGCCCGCCCCCGGCGACCCGGCACACCCGCCCAGACCGCGAAGGAGTAGGACCGCGCGCATGGACAGGCTCCTCAACACCGTCCGCCCGTACGCCTGGGGGTCGCTCACGGCCCTGCCCGAACTGCTCGGACAGCAGCCGACCGGTGAACCGCAGGCCGAGCTCTGGATGGGCGCCCACCCCGGCGACCCGTCCCGCGCCGACCGCGGCGAGGGCCCGCGCCGGCTGGACGAGCTGATCGCCGCCGACCCCGAGGGCGAGCTGGGCGCCGCGACCGTGGCCAGGTTCGGCCCGACCCTGCCGTTCCTCCTCAAGGTCCTCGCCGCGGGCATCCCGCTGTCGATCCAGGCGCACCCCACGCTCGATCAGGCCCGCGCCGGCTTCGCCGCCGAGAACGCCCTGGGCGTCCCGCTGGACGCCCCCGAGCGCAGCTACCGCGACGCCAACCACAAGCCCGAAATGATCTGCGCGCTGGGCGAGTTCGAGGGCCTGTGCGGCTTCCGCCGACCCGCCGAGGCAGCCGGGCTGCTGGCCGGGCTCGCGGTGCCCGGGCTCGCCCCGGTGATCGCCCCGCTGGAGGGCGAGGACGAGTCCGAGGCGCTGCGCGGCGCCCTGGCCGCCGCGATCGCCCTGGACGAGGAGACCGTGCGGCAGACCGTCGAGGCGCTGGCCCGCACCCTGCCGGACGGCGACTACGCCCCGTACGCCCGGATCGCCAAGGACTTCCCGGACGACCGCGGCGTGGTCACCGGCATGCTGCTCAACCACTTCCGGCTGCGGGCCGGCGAGGCGCTCTACCTGGGCGCCGGGGTGCCGCACGCCTACCTGTCCGGCGTCTGCGTGGAGCTGCAGGCCAACTCCGACAACGTGCTGCGGGCCGGCCTCACCCCGAAGCACGTCGACGTGCCCGAGCTGCTGAAGGTCGTGGTCTTCGCCGCCGGCGCCCCCGAGCCGGTCGCCCCCGTCCGCGTCGGGGCCACCCCGGGCGAGGAGCTCTACCCCGTCCCGATAGACGAGTTCCGGCTCTCCCGCTTCGCGCTGGACGGCGCCGACCGCGAGATCGACGGCCGCACCCCGCAGATCCTGCTCTGCACCGAGGGCGCCGCCCGGCTGACCGCCGCCGACGGCACCGTCCTGGACCTCGCCCGCGGCCAGTCCGCCTTCCTGCCCGCCACCGGCACCCCGACCCGCCTCGCCGCCGCCACCACCGGCGCCGCCACCACGCTCTTCCGCGCCACCGTCACGGTCTGAGCGGCACTCAGCCCCCTCGGGGCGACGGGTGATTCGGTTGCCCCCTCCCAGTTCCGGGGATCCACTGTGGCGGGGGCGCCGCCGCCGCTGCCTGGATCCGTGGCACGACCGACCAGGACCTCGACGTCTTCGTCGACACCGTCCACGCCGCGTTCGGGCGCTTTGCCGGGGCTCAGTCCCGGGTCATGTCGACGAAGCGCGAGTAGTGGCCCTGGAAGGCCACCGTGATGGTCGCCGTCGGGCCGTTACGGTGCTTGGCGACGATCAGGTCGGCCTCGCCCGCCCGCGGGGACTCCTTCTCGTAGGCGTCCTCGCGGTGCAGCAGGATGACCATGTCGGCGTCCTGCTCGATCGAGCCGGACTCTCGCAGGTCCGAGACCATCGGCCGCTTGTCGGTGCGCTGCTCGGGGCCACGGTTCAGCTGGGAGAGCGCGATGACGGGGACTTCCAGCTCCTTGGCCAGCAGCTTGAGGTTCCGGGACATGTCCGAGACCTCCTGCTGGCGGTTCTCGGCCCGGCGGGAGCCGCCGGACTGCATCAGCTGGAGGTAGTCGATGACGACCAGTTTGATGTCGTTGCGCTGCTTCAGCCGGCGGCACTTGGCGCGGATCTCCATCATCGACAGGTTGGGCGAGTCGTCGATGAACAGCGGGGCCTCGCTGACGTCCGGCATCCGGCGGGCGACGCGCGTCCAGTCGTCGTCCGTCATGCTGCCGGAGCGCATGTGGTGCAGCGCCACCCGGGCCTCGGCGGACAGCAGGCGCATGGCGATCTCGTTGCGCCCCATTTCGAGCGAGAAGATCACGCTCGGCAGCTTGTGCTGGATCGAGCAGGCGCGCGCGAAGTCCAGGGCCAGGGTGGACTTGCCCATGGCGGGGCGGGCCGCGATGACGATCATCTGGCCGGGGTGGAGGCCGTTGGTGAGCGCGTCGAAGTCGGCGAACCCGGTGGGCACGCCGGACATCTGGCCGTTGCGGGAGCCGATCGACTCGATCTCGTCGAGGGCACCCTCCATGATGTCGGCGAGCGGCGCGTAGTCCTCGTTGGTGCGCTGCTCGGTGACCGCGTAGATCTCCGCCTGGGCGGCGTTGACGATCTCGTCGACGTCGCCCTCGGCCGCGTAGCCCATGCCGGCGATGCGGGTGCCCGCCTCGACCAGGCGCCGCAGCACCGCGCGCTCGTGGACGATCTCGGCGTAGTACTCGGCGTTGGCCGCCGTCGGGACGGAGTTGACCAGGGTGTGCAGGTAGGAGGCGCCGCCGACGCGCTGCAGCTCGCCGCGCTTGGTCAGCTCGCCGGCCACGGTGATCGGGTCGGCCGGCTCGCCGCGGGCGTAGAGGTCGAGGATCGCGCCGTGGACCAGCTCGTGCGCGGGCCGGTAGTAGTCGGCCGGCTTGAGCACCTCGACCACGTCGGCGATGGCGTCCTTGGAGAGCAGCATGCCGCCGAGGACGGACTGCTCGGCGGCGAGGTCCTGCGGGGGGACGCGCTCGAAGCCGTCCGCGCCGCCGCCGTCACCGTCGCCGTCGCCGCGGCGCTGCCAGCCGCCGTCCCGCTGGCCGTTCTCGCGGGAGGAGCCGTTCCGGCCGCCCTTGCCGCCCTGGAAGCCGCCCTTCTGGAAGCCGTCGCGCCCGCCGCCCTGGCCGCCCTGGCCGCCCTGGCCGCTGCGGCCGCGTGAGACGGGCAGCCGGTCGCCGGGGCCGTCCGGGAAGGGCGCGTCGTCGAAGGCGCCGGCCGGGAAGGGGTCCTCGGCGGTCTGCCACTCCTCTTCCGGCGGCGGGGCGTCGTGGTCGTCGTACTGGGGGCCGGTCACGCGTGTTCCCCGATCAGCGAGTGGTGCGAGTTGGAGCGGGCCTTGCCGGTGGCTGGTGGAGCGGGATCCGCTCCTTTTGTACGCCACGGCTCCGACAAATCGGACGCCGGGGCGGTGCGAGTGTCGGGCGGAGGGGCCCACGCTAAGGCGCCGGGTGCCGTTGCGCCAAGGCGGTTATCCACAGGGGGTGTGGACGAGCGGCCCCGTCCTGTGGAGAACTGCCGCAAAGCTGTGGACACCCCTGTGGACGTCCCTGTGGATAACCGGACGATCGATCCGGCGTCAATCCGTTGACCTGGGATTACCTCTTTCCGGGCCTGTGCATGAGAAATTCTTCACACACCTCCGAACGGCTGTGGGCGCCGAGCGGACGAACGGCGTCGCTCAAGATATCGAGTAATAGTCAGATACGGCTAGCGTCCATTACCTGTGGATGAGTAGCCTGGAGCCCATGACCGCCCCGCCGCCCAACGACACCTCGCCGGCCCCGCGCCCCGCCGGACGCGGGCACGACCGGGAGATCCTCGCCCTGGCCGTCCCCGCCTTCGGGGCCCTGGTCGCCGAGCCGCTCTTCCTGATGGCGGACTCGGCGATCGTCGGCCACCTCGGCACCCCCCAGCTGGCCGGGGTCGGCGTCGCCTCCGCCGCGCTCGCCACGGCGACCGGCGTGTTCGTCTTCCTCGCCTACGCCACCACCGCGGCGGTCGCCCGGCGGATCGGTGCCGGCGACCGCCGCGGCGCCGTGCAGCAGGGCGTCGACGGCATCTGGCTCGCGCTCGGCCTGGCCGTCCCGGTGGTCCTGCTGACCCTGCTGCTCGCCCCCTGGGTGGCCGACGCGCTCGGTGCCTCGCACACCGCCGCGCCGTACGCGGTGACGTACCTGCGGATCAGCTCCCTGGGCATCCCCGCGATGCTCATGGTGATGGCCGCCACCGGCGTGCTGCGCGGGCTCCAGGACACCCGCACCCCGCTGGTGTTCGCCGTCGCGGGCTTCGCCGCCAACCTCGGCCTGAACGCGGGCCTGGTGTACGGGGCCGGGCTCGGGGTGGCCGGCTCGGCCTGGGGCACCGTCATCGCGCAGACCGCGATGGCCGCCGTCTACCTCGTGGTGGTGGTCCGCGGCGCCCGCCGGGAGCGGGCGTCGCTGCGGCCGGACGCGGCCGGCATCCGGGCCTGCGCGAAGGCCGGCGGTCCGCTGCTGGTCCGGACGGTCAGCCTGCGCGCGGTGCTGATGATCGCGACGGCGGTGGCCGCCCGGCTGGGCGACGACCAGGTGGCCGCGCACCAGATCACCATGGCGCTGTTCAGCTTCCTGGCCTTCGCGCTGGACGCGATCGCGATCGCCGGCCAGGCCATCATCGGCCGCTACCTGGGCGCCTCGGACGTCCCGGGCGCCAGGGCCGCCACCCGGCGGATGGTCGAGTGGGGCATCGGTTCCGGGGTGGTGCTCGGCCTGCTGGTGGTGGTGGCGCGGCCGCTGTACGTCCCGCTGTTCACGCCCGATCCGGCCGTGCGGGCCCAGTTGGACACGGCCCTGCTGCTGCTCGCGCTCAGCCAGCCGGTCTCCGGTCTGGTCTTCGTGCTGGACGGCGTGCTGATGGGCGCCGGGGACGGCCCCTACCTGGCCCGGGCGGCGCTCGCCACGCTGGCGGTGTTCGCCCCGGCGGCCCTCGCGGTGCCCGCCGTCGACGCCGGGCTGGCCGGGCTCTGGTGGGCGATGAACCTGTTCATGCTGGTCCGTGCCGGCTTCCTGGTCCGGCGCGCCCGCGGTGGCGAGTGGCTCGTCACCGGGGCCGTGCGGGGGTAGCCCCTCCCGGGAACGACCGAGGGCCGGGCTCCCGAAGGAGCCCGGCCCTCAGGCCACTGCTACGGAACTCAGGCAGCGACGACCGCGATGTCCAGGTTGGCCTGGACGTCGGAGTGCAGCTTGACCGAGACCTTGTGGGTGCCCACGGTCTTGATCGGCGAGGCGATCGCGACGGCGCGCTTGTCCACCGAGGGGCCGCCGGCGGCCTTGATGGCCTGGACGACGTCGGCCTGGGTCACCGAGCCGAACAGACGGCCGGCCTCGCCCGAGCGGACGGCCAGCTTGACCTGGACGCCCTCCAGCTTGCCCTTGACCTCGTTGGCGGCCTCGAGCGTCTGGATCTCGTGGATCTTGCGGGCGCGACGGATGGCGTCGACGTCCTTCTGACCACCCTTGGTCCAGCGGATGGCGAAGCCACGCGGAACCAGGTAGTTGCGGGCGTAGCCGTCCTTGACCTCGACGACCTCGCCGGCGGAGCCGAGACCCGGCACCTCGTGCGTGAGGATGATCTTCATTACTTGGTCACCCTCTCTTAGCGCGCGGTGCTGGTGTAGGGCAGCAGCGCCATCTCACGGCTGTTCTTCACGGCCGTGGCGACGTCACGCTGGTGCTGGGTGCAGTTGCCGGTGACCCGGCGGGCACGGATCTTGCCACGGTCGGAGATGTACTTCCGCAGCAGGTTCGTGTCCTTGTAGTCAACGTAGTTGACCTTGTCCTTGCAGAAGACGCAAACCTTCTTCTTCGGCTTGCGAGCAGGCGGCTTCGCCATTGTGTGCTCCATTTGGGGTTCACGGCCCGGCGGGCGTCCGGGGACGCCGACGGCCGGGCCGCACGAAATCTGTCAGCTCTTTAGAACGGGGGCTCTTCCGAGAAGCCGCTGCCACCGGACGGGGCACCCCAGCCGCCGCCCTGGTTGCCACCGGACGGGGCGCTGGACGCCCAGGGGTCCTCGGAGGGGCCGGACTGGCCACCGGAGTTTCCACCCCAGTTGCCGCCCTGCTGGCCGCCTCCGCCGCCCCAACCGCCCTGGCCGCCGCCCTGCTGGCCGCCGAAGCCGCCACCGGAACCGCCGGAACCGCCGGGACCGCCGGACCGGTTGGCCCGGGTGACCTTGGCGGTCGCCGAGCGCAGGCTCGGGCCGACCTCGTCGACCTCGACCTCGAAGACCGTCCGCTTCTCGCCTTCCTTGGTCTCGTAAGACCGCTGGCGCAGTCGGCCCTGCACGATGACGCGCATGCCGCGCTGCAGCGACTCGGCCACGTTCTCCGCCGGCTGCCGCCAGACGTTGCACGTGAGGAAGAGGCTCTCGCCGTCCTTCCACTCGTTCGTCTGACGGTCGAAGGTGCGGGGGGTGGACGCGATGCGGAACTTCGCGACCGCCGCACCCGACGGGGTGAAGCGCAGCTCGGGGTCGTCGACGAGATTGCCGACGAGGGTGATGACGGTCTCGCCTGCCATGGTGGTGATGACCTCTCGGGAAGATGTCCGTTCACCGCTGTTTCACGTGAAACAACGGACGCGAGCTACCCGAGACCCGAAGGCCTCAGAGGTGGCTCAGTGGGTGTCCGGGCGCAGGACCTTGGTCCGCAGAACCGACTCGCTCAGGCCCATCTGGCGGTCGAGCTCCTTGACGACCTCAGGCGTGGCCTTCAGGTCGATGACCGAGTAGATGCCCTCGGACTGCTTGTTGATCTCGTAAGCCAGACGGCGACGACCCCAGGTGTCGACCTTCTCCACCTTGCCGCCGCCGTTGCGGACGACAGTGAGGAAGTTCTCGATCAGGGGGGAGACAGCGCGCTCCTCGACCGACGGGTCGAGGATCACCATCACCTCGTAGTGACGCATGGGTAACCCACCTCCTTTGGACTCAACGGCCACGGTCTCTCCGTGGCAGGAGGGTTGTGCGTAGCGTCGGCACCGGAGCAGTGACGACTCCGGCCCACCGTAACGGCCGGGTCGGACAGTCGGGCCCCGCACCACCCGGAAGGGGGTGTCACCCGGAAGAGGGCGCAGGGGGGCACAACTACACCAGTGCAGACGGCACAGCCTACCCGCACCCGTACGGCCGAACAAAATGCATAGGGGTTGTGAGACCGGCCCAACCGCCGCAATCTGGACGGAACGGGATTCCTGCCCGTTCGTCTCCACGCCAGGAGGTGGGACACATGGCCCAGTCCGTCCACCGCATGCCCGCGCTCACGCTGAACACCGACGGCCACCCGCACCCCCGCGAGAACACCCTGGTGGCGCTCACCGCCGTCATGGGCGTCATCGCCTTCACCACCTCGTTCTTCCACAACCTGCACCTGCTGTCGTCGTGGACCGGCCTGGCCGGCATCGTCACGGGGCTCTGGGGCATGTTCGTCTCGGTCACCACCGCCGAGCGGTTCGTCCTGATGATCACGCTCGGCGCCTCCGCGATCGGGTTCTACCTCGGCATCGCCCGCGGCGGCCTCTGGGGCTGACCCCCGGGAGCGACCGACCGACCAGGAACCCCCGGCGCCCCCGCCGCGTATCTGCAAGGGACAGGTACCGCGACGGGGGCGCCGTCGTGCCCGCCCGACACGGGCCCCGGGGCCCCGGACGATAGGGTCAGCCCCAGAACCTGGGGCCCACCGCAGCCCGACCGACGAGGAGCACCGAGCAATGAGCCTGCGCCTGAGGACGATCACCCGCGAGGAGCACCTCGCCTTCATCAGGAGCCGCGCCTCGGCCAGCCACATGCAGGTGCCGTCGTGGGGCGACGTGAAGGCCGAGTGGCGGTCCGAGTCGATCGGCTGGTTCGACGAGGCCAACCAGCTCGTCGGCGCCGGCCTGGTGCTCTACCGCCAGCTGCCGAAGCTCAAGCGCTACCTGGCCTACCTGCCCGAGGGCCCGGTCATCGACTGGTTCGACCGCGACCTCGACCGCTGGCTCTCCCCGATGCTGGCGCACCTGAAGTCGCAGGGCGCGTTCTCGGTGAAGATGGGCCCGCCGGTGGTCATCCGCCGCTGGAACGCCCCCACCATCAAGGAGGCCATCGCCGCCAAGCAGGCCAAGCGCCTGCGCGACGTCGAGGCCGACTGGTACGAGGCCCGCGCCTTCGAGGTGGCCGACCGGCTGCGCAAGGCCGGCTGGCTGCAGGGCGAGGACGGCGGCGCCGGCTTCGGAGACGTCCAGCCCCGCTACGTGTTCCAGGTGCCGCTGGCCAACCGCTCGCTGGACGACATCCAGAAGGGCTTCAACCAGCTCTGGCGCCGCAACATCAAGAAGGCCGAGAAGAGCGGCGTCGAGGTCTTCCAGGGCGGCTACGACGAGCTGCCGATCTTCCACCAGCTCTACCTGGTGACCGCCGAGCGCGACCGCTTCACGCCGCGGCCGCTGTCCTACTTCCAGCGGATGTGGAAGGCCCTCACCGCCGAGGACCCGAACCGCATGCGCCTCTACATCGCCTACCACGAGGGCGAGCCGCTGGCCGCGACCACGATGCTCGTGGTCGGCGAGCACGTCTGGTACTCCTACGGCGCCTCGGCCAACCACAAGCGCGAGGTCAAGCCGTCCAACGCGGTCCAGTGGCGGATGATGCGCGACGCCTACGCCCTCGGCGGCGGCGTGTACGACCTGCGCGGCATCAGCGACACCCTGGACGAGAACGACCACCTGTTCGGCCTGATCCAGTTCAAGGTCGGCACCGGCGGCCAGGCGGCCGAGTACCTGGGCGAGTGGGACTTCCCGCTCAACAAGCTGCTGCACAAGGCCCTCGACCTCTACATGTCCCGCCGCTGAGGAGGCTGACCCGATGACGCTGTCGCTCTACCTCGACACCGAACGCTGGCGCACGCACCAGCGCTCCGTCCTCGCCGAGTTCCCCGGCCTGGTGCCGGTCGCCAAGGGGAACGGCTACGGCCTGGGCAACCACCGGCTGGCCGAGGAGGCGACGCTGCTGGGCACCGGGGTGCTCGCCGTCGGTACCGCCTACGAGGCGGCCGACGCCGCCGAGTGGTACGGCGGCGAGCTGCTGGTGCTGACCCCGTACCGGGTCGGCGAGGAGGTGCTGCCGCTGCCGCACGCCCGGGTGATCCGCACGGTGGCGAGCGTGGACGCGCTGCGGGCGCTGCACGGCGCCCGGGTGGTGCTGGAGTGCATGACCACCATGCGGCGGCACGGCGTGAGCGCCGCCGACCTGGCCACCGTCGCCGCCGAGCTGGACGGCGTCGGCTTCGAGGGCCTGGCGCTGCACCTGCCGATGGACCGGCCGGACGGCTCCAGCCCGGTCGAGGAGGTCGCGTACTGGGTGGACACCGCCCGGGCGGCCGGCCTGCCCGTCCACACCGTGTTCGTCAGCCACCTCGGCGCGGCCGGCATGGAACAGCTCGCCCAGCGCTACCCGCAGACCGTCTTCCGGGCCCGGATCGGCACCCGGCTCTGGCTGGGCGACCATGCCGCGCTGGAGGTCCGGGCCACCGTGCTCGACGTCACCCCGGTGCGCAAGGGCGACCGCTACGGCTACCGCCAGCACCCGGCGCCGTCCGACGGCCACATCCTGGTGGTCGCCGGCGGCACCGCGCACGGCATCGGCCTGGAGGCGCCCAAGTACGTGCAGAGCATGGCCTCGCGGGCCAAGGGCATCGCCCGGGCCGGGCTGGCGACCGTCAACAAGACCAAGTCGCCGTTCCACTGGGCCGGCAAGCAGCTCTGGTTCGCGGAGCCCCCGCACATGCAGGTCTCGCTGCTCTTCCTGGACGGCGAGACCGCGCCCCCCGCGATCGGCGAGGAGCTCGGCCTCCAGGTCCGGCACACCACCACGCACTTCGACCGCGTGGTGGACCGCTAGACCGCCGTACCGGTCGGCGCGTACGACCCGGTCACGACTTCTCGGCCGGCTCCGGCAGTCCTGGCTCGCCCAGCCACTGCTCGGGGCCGGCCGGCGCGTACGCGGCGTAGGTCTCCTCCTCGCGCAGCCGCCGGGCGGTGCCCAGCACGAACACGTCCGGGGCCCGGTCGAGCACCCCGCCGGAGGGGTCGTCGCTGCCGTCCCAGCGGACGGGGTCGCGGTCCGGGTGCAGGACGTCGCGGACGACGAGGGCGACCAGGTAGAGCGTGCCGATCAGGTGCAGCCCGATCGCGAAGTGGTACCAGGCCTCGCCGATCCCGTGCTGCTTGGGCCCGGTGACGAAGCCCAGGTGGGACCAGATGCCCAGGGTGTAGAGCACCTCGCAGGCCTGCCAGACCAGGAAGTCCCGCCAGCGCGGCCGGGCCAGCGCCGCGAGCGGCAGCAGCCAGAGCGCGTACTGCGGCGAGTACACCTTGTTGGCCAGCACGAACAGGGCGACGACCAGGAAGGCCAGCTGCGCGAAGCGCGGGCGGCGCGGCGCCGAGAGGGCGAGCCACGCCAGGGCCGCGCAGCCCAGCACCATCAGCACCGCGATGTAGAGGTCGAGGTCGGCCAGCCCGGCGCCGCGGACCTGCATGAGGATCAGCCAGAACGAGCCGTAGTCCTCGCCGCGGTGCTTGCTGAACACGTAGAAGGTCGACCAGCCGCGCCAGTTGGCGAGCATGATCGGCAGGTTGACCACCAGCCAGGAGCCGACCGCGCCGCCCAGCAGCGCCCGGAACTCGCGCCACTTCCCGGCCCGCCAGCAGAGCACCAGCAGCGGGCCGATCAGCAGCACCGGGTAGAGCTTGGCGGCGGTGGCCAGCCCGATGAACACGCCGGCCCAGCCGGGCCGGGCACCCGCCCACCAGGCCATCCCGACGGCGGCCAGGGCGACCGCGAACAGGTCCCAGTTGACCGTGCCGTTGAGCAGCAGGACGGGCGCGAGCGCGAACAGCAGCGCGTCCCAGGGGCGGCGGCGGTGGGTCCGCGAGAGCGCCACGACGGCGATCACTGCGCAGGCCATCAGCAGCCCGGCGTTGATCGCCCAGAACCACTGCTCCTGGCTCTGCCGGTCCCCGCCTCCGGGCGTCAGCCAGGCCGCCACCTGCATGAACAGGCCGGTCAGCACCGGGTACTCCAGGTACTGCAGGTCTCCCGAGGAGCCCGGGATGCGGTCCACGTACGGGTGCAGCCCGGCGGCGAAGCCGCGGCCGGAGAACAGGTGCGGGATGTCGCTGTAGCAGGCGTGGATGTACTGCGGCGAGCCCGGCTGGAACCAGGCCTGCTCGTAGCAGGGCAGCTTCTGCACCATGCCGAGCACCGAGACCACGATCACCGCCAGCGCCAGGAAGCGCGCCGGGATCCACCAGGACACGCCGAGCAGCGCCCGGCGCCCGGGCGGTCCGCCGATCACCTCGCTGCCGGCCGCCGCCACCGGGTCCTCGTCGGCCGGGACGACCACGGTGTCGGCCGACGGCGCGGCCGTGGCGACGGCGGCCGGGGAGGGGCCTGCGGCGTCTCCGGACCCGACCGGGCGGGCGGTTTCGTCACGATCGCTCGACGTCATGCCGGACATCCTGCCGCACCACCCCCGCCGGGACGAGGAGGACCCCGCGGCGGCCTCCGGCGCCCGGCGCCCGCCAGGGCCGCGAATCATGACGAAAACGGCGGTGGCGGCCCTCCGGGGGGGCCGCCACCGCCGTTCTCGCGCTCGTGGGCCTACTGACCCGCGGCGCCCTGGGTGCCGCCGGTGGGGGTCTGCGTCGGTTTGCCGGTCGGCTTGCCGCCGCCGCTCGGCGGGGTGGTGCCCGTGGGCGTCGGCTGCTGGGTCGAGCAGCCGAACAGCGGGACGCACGTGCTGGTCGGCGGCGCCTTGGTGGGCGGGTGCGTCGGCTGCGTGTCCCCGGGGCAGTCCACGCCCGGCACGCAGGTCGGGGTGGGCTGCGGCGGGAGCGGCTGGGTGGGCTGCGTCGGCTGCTGGGTCTGCGCGGGGGCCGACGGGGGGTCGGTCATGGTCGGCGTCGCCGCCGCCGTGGCCGTGGACGGCGCCCCGGAGGAATCGACCTCGCTGCCGACCGGCTGCGGGGTCGGGAAGTCGAGCTTCTTCTCGTTGGCCAGCGCGACCTTCATGTACCGGGTGAAGACGTCGGTCGGGATGTCACCACCGTGGATGGACTCCTTGCCGCCGGTGCCGTTGAGCGACTGCCGCTCGTGCTTGGTCGGGTCCTCGCGCCACATCGCGACGCTGGTCACCAGCTGCGGGGTGTAGCCGACCCACCAGGCCGACTTGTTCTGGTCGGTGGTACCGGTCTTGCCCGCCACCGGCCGGCCCAGGTCCTTGGTCTTGGTACCGGTGCCCTTGGCGGCCACGTTCACCAGCACGTCGGTGACGTTGTCGGCGACCACCGGCTCCAGCGCGACCTTGGGGTCCTTCTTGCCGAAGCCCGGGCGCTCCACGCCGTTGAGCTCTACCTTGGTGACGGAGTACGGCTCGGACTCCTTGCCGCTGGCCGCCAGGGTGCCGTAGGCGGTGGCCATCCGGATGGGGCTGATGGTGGAGGTGCCGAGCGGGAAGGTCGCGGTCTTCGGGTCGGCGAGGCTCTCCTTCTTGACGCCCATCTGCACCGCCATGTCGGCCACGTTCTGGCCGCCGACGTCCTGGTTGAGCTGGACGAACGGCACGTTGTACGAGTACTGCATGGCCTGCCGCAGCGAGACGTAGCCGTGCTTGGCGCTGTCCTCGTTCTTCTGCCGGTAGGGCTTGCCGTCGTCGCCGATCACCAGCGAGCCGTCCGGCTTGCGGATCTCCGACAGGTCGTCGGCCAGGTAGCGGCTGTCCGCGTTGATCCGCTTCGGCTTGCCGTCGTCGCCCTTGGCGGTCTGCACGCCGACCTGCATGGCGGTGGCCAGCACGAAGGGCTTGAAGGTCGAGCCGACCTGGACGCCGGTGGCGTCGGCGTTGTTGTCGAAGTGGCCGTTCTCCACGCCGTCGCCGCCGTAGAGGGCGATGATCGCGCCGTCGCTGGGGCGGATGCTGGCGGAGCCGAACTGGATGTTGGTGTCGTTGTCCGGCCGCTTCTGCGGGTTGAGGTTCTCCGCCTTGACGTCGTCGACGGCCTTCTTCAGGGCGTCGACCTTGTCCTTCTCGAAGGTGGTGTAGATCTTCAGGCCGCCCCGGTCGATCACCTGCTGGGTGATCGTCTTGTCGGAGGCCATCACGTACTTGTTGGCGGTGTCGACCAGGTAGCTGATCTCGCCGTTCATGTTGCTGCTGGGCTTGAGCAGGACCGGGTTCGGGAACGCGGTGCACTTGGCCCGCTCGTCCGGGGTGATGGCCTTGGTCTTCACCATCTGGTCGAGGATCCAGCTCCACCGGCCCTGGGCGCGCTCCTTGTTGGCCGGGTTGGTGGGGTCGTAGTACGCCGCGCCCTTGAGCAGGCCGGCCAGCATGGCGCTCTGGCAGACGTTGAGGTCCTTGGCGTCCACCCCGTAGTACGCCTGGGCGGCGGCCTGGGCGCCGTTCGCCCCGCGACCGAACCAGCTGGTGTTCAGGTAGCCCTTGAGGATCTCGGGCTTCCCCTTCTGCTGGTTGATCTTCAGCGTGATGAAGAACTCTTTCACCTTGCGGCTGAGGGTCTGCTCCTGGCTCAGGTAGGCGTTCTTCACGTACTGCTGGGTGATGGTCGAGGCGCCCTGGGTCTCGCCGCCCTTCGCCATGTTGTAGACGGCGCGGAGCATGCCCTTGGGGTCGATGCCGCTGTCGGTGCGGAAGTCCTGGTTCTCCGCGGCGATCACCGCGTTCTGCAGGTTGGGGCTGATGTCCTGGAGCTCGACGATCTGCCGGTTCGTCTGGCCCTTGCGGGTCATCTCGGAGCCGTCGGCCCAGTAGTAGATGGTGTTCTGGCCCTGCACCAGCTTGTTCAGCTCCGGGACCTCGGTGGTCTCGTACAGGTAGAACACCAGGCCCACGAAGCAGCCGAAGACCAGCAGGAAGCCGCTCAGCCACTGCTTCCAGGACGGCAGCCAGCGCCGGACGCCGGTCTTGCCGAAGCGCGGGTAGTCGATGAAACGCTTCTTGCCGGGCCCGGCGGCCGCGGCGGCGGCTGCGGCCTCACCGCGCCGGCCGCCGCCGGCCTTGCCCTTCTTCTGCGCGACCTTGCGCATCTCCGCACGGGTCATCCGGGGTTGCTGAGCGGTCTCCCGGGCACCCTGCGGACGCCGGCGCCCGATCCCGTCCGAGCCCAGCTCGTCCGGACCCGGCCCACCCGGCCCGCCCGGCCCTCCCCGACGACCGCCGCCTCCCGGGGGCTGCTGCCCGTCACCGCCCGGGTTGGGCGTCCTTCGCCGTCGCTCGCTCATCTTCCAGCACTCCTCGTCAGGCGTTTCCGGCCTGAAGGCAGGGTTCACGTCCGATGCCCGCAAACCGCCCTAACCCCGGAGGTGGTCCTCGTGCACACGCGACAGCGTACGCAGCACTGAATGACAACCAATCGGACATCAGCCGCCAATAACCGCAAAACGGCGACAGATCATTACACGCCCGTTGCCAAGCCCACCCGCGCGTCGGCTTGTGATCACATTCACGCGTGCCCCCCTTGCCCGTTCGGGGGGTCGGGTTTACTGTTCTCGATATATCGAGCCGATACATCGAAACGGCATACCGCCGGATGCGACGTTCGGACGGGGAGCCGAGAGGGAGGAGGACGACGGCAGTGGGCAGACGCTCAGGAGTGCTGGAGTTCGCCGTTCTCGGCCTCCTCCACGACGCCCCGATGCACGGCTACGAGCTGCGCAAGCGGCTCAACATCCTGCTCGGTACGTTCCGGGCACTGTCCTACGGAACGCTCTACCCCTGCCTGAAGAGCCTGGTCGCCCAGGGTTTCCTCGTCGAGGACAACCCGGACGTCGAGTACGTCCCGGCCACCGCGCTCAACGGCAAGCGGTCCAAGATCGTCTACCGGCTCTCCCCGGAGGGCAAGCAGCGCTTCGAGGAGCTGCTCGCCGACTCCGGCCCGGACGCCTGGGAGGACGAGCACTTCGGCGTCCACTTCGCGTTCTTCGGCCAGACCGACCGGGCCGTCCGGATGCGCGTCCTGGAGGGGCGCCGCAGCCGGCTGGAGGAGCGCCTGGAGCGGATGCGCAACTCACTGGCCCGCGCCCGCGAACGGTTCGACGACTACACCGTCGAACTCCAGCGGCACGGACTGGAGTCGGTGGAGCGCGAGGTCCGCTGGCTCAACGAGCTGATCGAGACCGAGCGGTCCAACCGCACCGGCCGGACGGGGCCCGCCACCGGCGGGAACCCCACCGCCGTACCCCACAAGACTTCGGACGGCCGTGGCCAGGAGACCGGGTCCTCGGACCCGTCCGGGCCACCGTACGACCGCCCGGGGCGCTCCGACCAGGAGCGCTGACACCGCGCCAGCCCTGTGCCGCGCGGAAGGATTGGGCGCCTCGCGCCCTACAAGCAGTCATCGAAGATGCAGGACGAGTGCCGCCCACGCCGGCGGCCCTCATGAGATCACAGGGAGCAACCGGAATGGGTTCGGTTCGCGTAGCCATCGTGGGCGTGGGCAACTGCGCCGCGTCGCTGGTGCAGGGTGTCGAGTACTACAAGGACGCCGACCCGGCCGGCAAGGTCCCCGGCCTGATGCACGTCCAGTTCGGTGACTACCACGTCCGTGACGTGGAGTTCGTCGCCGCGTTCGACGTCGACGCCAAGAAGGTCGGCTTCGACCTGGCCGACGCCATCGGCAACAGCGAGAACAACACCATCAAGATCTGCGACGTGCCGCCGACCGGCGTCACCGTGCAGCGCGGCCACACCCTCGACGGCCTCGGTAAGTACTACCGGGAGACCATCGAGGAGTCGGACGAGGCCCCGGCCGACGTCGTCGCCGTCCTCAAGGACAAGCAGGTCGACGTCCTGGTCTGCTACCTGCCGGTGGGCTCCGAGGAGGCCGCCAAGTTCTACGCCCAGTGCGCCATCGACGCCAAGGTCGCCTTCGTGAACGCCCTGCCGGTGTTCATCGCCGGCACCAAGGAGTGGGCGGACAAGTTCACCGAGGCCGGCGTGCCGATCGTCGGTGACGACATCAAGTCCCAGGTCGGCGCCACCATCACGCACCGCGTGATGGCCAAGCTGTTCGAGGACCGCGGTGTCATCCTCGAGCGCACCATGCAGCTGAACGTCGGCGGCAACATGGACTTCAAGAACATGCTCGAGCGCGAGCGCCTGGAGTCCAAGAAGATCTCCAAGACGCAGGCCGTCACCTCGCAGATCCGCGACCGCGAGCTGGGCGCCAAGAACGTCCACATCGGCCCCTCGGACTACGTGGCCTGGCTGGACGACCGCAAGTGGGCCTACGTCCGCCTCGAGGGCCGCGCGTTCGGCGACGTCCCGCTGAACCTGGAGTACAAGCTGGAGGTCTGGGACTCCCCGAACTCCGCCGGTGTCATCATCGACGCCGTCCGCGCCGCGAAGATCGCCAAGGACCGCGGCATCGGTGGCCCGATCCTGTCGGCCTCCTCGTACTTCATGAAGTCCCCGCCGGTCCAGTACTTCGACGACGAGGCCCGCGAGAACGTCGAGAAGTTCATCCGCGGCGAGGTCGAGCGCTGAGCACCGAGCACCGCGCGCTGAGCGCCGAACGCTGAGCTGACGGCCACCGGCCGCGCACAGCCGCTCGCAGGGGGCCCACGATCCGGTGATCGTGGGCCCTTCGCCGTTCCCCGGCCGATGTTTCACGTGAAACGTCGGCCGGTTCCATGGCACCCTGGGCGGGTGGCGATCACCGAGAACGGCAGCACCCACCAGTCCGCGCACCGCGCCACGCTCCTCGACCTCCTCCGGGGCCGCGACTTCCGGCGGCTGCTGACCGCCCGCGTGCTCTCCCAGCTGTCGGACGGGGTCTTCCAGGTCTCGCTCGCCGCCTACGTGGTCTTCTCCCCCGAGAAGCAGTCCTCCCCCGCCGACATCGCCTCGGTGCTGGCCGTGATGCTGCTGCCGTTCTCGGTGATCGGCCCGTTCGCCGGGGTGCTGCTGGACCGCTGGCGCCGCCGCCAGGTGCTCTACGTCGGCAACCTGGCCCGCTTCGGGCTGGGCCTGGCCACCGGCGCGCTGCTCCTCGCCCAGGCGCCGACCTGGCTGTTCTTCGCCTCGGCCCTGCTGGTCACCGCGCTCAACCGGTTCATCCTGGCCGGACTGTCCGCCGCCCTGCCCCGGGTCGTGGAACAGGACCAACTGGTCACCGCCAACGCGCTCTCCCCCACCCTCGGGACGGTCGCCGCCGCCTCCGGTGGCGGCATCGGCTTCCTGCTGCACCAGGTGATGGCCCCCGGGCCCCGGGCGGACGCCGCGCTGGTCACGGTCGCCTCGCTGCTCTACCTGTCGGCCGCGCTGGCCGCCCGCCGGATGGACCGCGACCTGCTCGGGCCCGACCAGCACGCCGACCGCCCCGCACTCGGCCAGGCGCTGGTCCGGGCCGCCGTCGAACTCGGCGCCGCGGTGCGCCACCTGGTGCGGGACTGCCGGCCCGCGGTGCACGCGCTGGCCGCCGTCACCGCGGCCCGGTTCTGCTACGGCGTGCTGATCGTGGTCGTGGTGATGCTCGCCCGGTACACCTTCAACGACCCGGCCGACAGCGCGGCCGGCCTGGTCACCCTCGGCCAGGCGGTGGGCCTCTCCGCCGCCGGGTTCTTCGTCGCCGCGGTGGTCAGCCCCTGGTGCACCCGCCGGCTCGGCCTGACGGGCTGGATGACGGTCTGCCTGGTCGCCCCGGTGGCCTTCGTCCCGGCACTCGGCCTGAGCTTCACCCTGGTGCCCTGCCTGATCGCCGCCCTGCTGCTCGGGGTGGTCACCCAGGGCACCAAGATCTGCGCCGACACCGTGGTGCAGGAGTCGGTCGACGACGAGTACCGCGGCCGGGTCTTCGCCATCTACGACGTGCTGTTCAACGTCGCCTTCGTGGCCGCCGCCCTGGTCACCGCGCTGGTGCTGCCGCTGTCCGGCCGCTCGGTCACCGTGATCGTCGGGGTCGCCGCCGTGTACGCCCTCACCGCGGCCCTCTACCTGCGCGCCGCCCGCCGCCCCCTGCCCTGAGCAGCTCTCCCCGGATCCCCGGGGGGCTCGGGACGGATGGCGTCCGACCGAGTCGCTAAGGTGTCAGACCTGTCGGAACGACAGCACTCTGTCTCGGGGGACGAACTGATGAGCACACCGCCCAACCCGTACGGGCCGCCGCACCCCGCCCCGGTCGGGGCGCCCGCCGCACAGCCGTACGGCGCGCCGGTCCCCCCGCCGGCCGCGCCGTACGGACCGCCGCCGGCCTACGGGCAGCCCTCCCAGCCCGCCCCGCCCGGCTACGGGCCGCCGCCGTCGTACGGGTACCCGCAGCCCGGCCAACCGTCCTACGGACAGCAGCCGTACGGACAGCAGCCGCCCGCCGGGCCGTACGGGTACCCGCAGCCCGCCGCGCCGGCCCCGGCCCCGGTCGCCCCCGCGCCCGCGAAGAAGGGCGGCGCCAAAGCCAAGCTGAAGGCGGTCGGCCTGCTCGGCGGCTGTGCGGCCCTGGCGGTCGGGTACTTCGTCGCCGGGCCGAGCGTCAGCAGCGCCAAGCCCGGCGACTGTGTGCGGGTGAGCGGATCCCGTGACGTCGAGATCGCCAAGTGCACTGATCCCAAAGCGAATTACCGTGTGCTGTCGAAGTTCGAAGGCACCACCGACGTGAACCGCTGCAAGCAGACCCCGCAGACCACGAGCGCCGTCTCCGGCAAGAGCGGCCGCCGCTGGAACAAGAAGCGGTACGTGCTCTGCCTCGGTCCGCTGACGCCCGCCACCACCGGTGTCCCGCCGGTGAAGAAGTCCTGAACTCTTCCGCCACTCCTCACCGGGGGACCACTTTGTCCGTTCCGCCTCCGCCCCAGATGCCGTACGGCGCTCCGCCCCCGGAGGACGGCAACCCGTACTCCGCCGGCGGTGCCTACGGCGCCCCGCCCCCGCCGCCGGGGTACGGCTACCCGAGCGCCCCACCGCCCGGCCAGCCCGGGTACGGCTACCCCAGCGCCCCGCCGCCCGGCCAGCCCGGGTACGGGTACCCCAGCGCCCCGCCGCCCGAGCAGCCGTACGGCTACCAGCAACCCGCGACCGACAACGGCTACCCGCCCGGCCCGACCTGCCGGTTCTGCGGCGGCTACCCGGCCGTGGACGCCACCGTCCGCGGCCACCAGGGCCTGATCGTGGCGTACCGGATGCTGCGGATGACCGGCCCGTTCTGCCGCACCTGCGGAACGGCCACCGTGCGCGACATGTCCGCCCGGACGCTGGTCCAGGGCTGGTGGAGCCCGGTGTCGTGGCTGCTGACCCCGATCACCCTGCTGCTGAACCTCGTCCCGCACAACAAGTTCGGGCGGCTGCAGCCGCCCGTCCCGGGCAGCCACGGCCCGCAGCTCGACCCGGGCGTGCCGCTGGCCCGCCGCCCGCACACGGCGATGCTGCTGGTGCCGGCCTCGCTGGCGGTCGCCCTCGTCCTGATCGCCACCGGGGTGCTCGGGCCGAAGAAGGACAACGGCCCGAGCGGCGGGATCGTCGCCGCGCCGTCGCCGTCGACCGGCTTCACCTACGCGCCCCCGACGATCCCGGCCTTCCCGTCGCCGACCTTCACGATGCCCGTGGTGCCGAGCATCACCCTCCCGCCGGTCACCACGCCGAGCGACCCGGCCGACGCGGCCGACAGCGTCGACACGGCCAAGGCCGGCGACTGCCTGCGCAACGAGAACGGCACCGGCTCGACCACGGACACCCACCCCAAGGTCTCGGTGCTGGCCTGCACCGACGCCAAGGCCCAGTACAAGGTGGTCTACAAGTACCCCGCCACGTCGGACGAGAAGGTCTGCGAGCAGCAGCCGAAGGCGGACAGCTGGTACACCCGCACCTACACCAACCTCCCGGCGCTGGACTACGTGCTCTGCCTCAAGAAGCTCAAGTAGCCCGGCCCGCGCGCGAGGGGTGGCCCCGGCCCGGTGCCGGAGCCACCCCTCGCGCCGTCGGGGCCGCCGGCCCGGTCAGCCCTGCTGCTCCGCCCACCAGGCCCGCAGCGCCGCGACCGCCTCGTCGTGCTCCATCGGGCCGTTCTCCAGGCGCAGTTCGAGCATGTGCTTGTAGGCCTTGCCGACCTGGGGGCCGGGCTTGACGCCGAGCAGCTCCATGATCTGGTTGCCGTCCAGCGCCGGGCGGACGGAGTCCAGCTCCTCCTTCGCCTTCAGCTCGGCGATCCGCGTCTCCAGCCCGTCGTAGGTGCGCGAGAGCGCGGCCGCCTTCTTCCTGTTCCGGGTGGTGCAGTCGGAGCGGGTCAGCTTGTGCAGGCGCTCCAGCAGCGGCCCGGCGTCCGTGACGTAGCGTCGCACCGCGGAGTCGGTCCACTCGCCGCCGCCGTAGCCGTGGAAGCGCAGGTGCAGCTCGACCAGGCGCGAGACGTCCTCGGTGAGCTCCTTGGAGTACTTGAGCTCGCGCATCCGCTTGCGGGTCATCTTGGCGCCGACCACCTCGTGGTGGTGGAAGGAGACCCGGCCGTCCGACTCGAAGCGGCGGGTGCGCGGCTTGCCGATGTCGTGCAGCAGCGCGGCCAGCCGCAGGGTGAGGTCCGGGCCGTCCTGCTCCAGGTCGATGGCCTGCTCCAGGACGGTCAGCGAGTGCTCGTAGACGTCCTTGTGCCGGTGGTGCTCGTCGCTTTCCAGCTGCAGCGCGGGCAGCTCGGGCAGCACGTGCCCGGCCAGGCCGGTGTCGACCAGCAGCCGCAGGCCCTTCACCGGGTGCTTGGCGAGCAGCAGCTTGTTGAGCTCGGCCTGGACCCGCTCGGCGGAGACGATGGTGATCCGCTCGGCCATCGCGGTCATCGCGGCGACCACCTCGGGGGCCGGATCGAAGTCGAGCTGGGCGGCGAAGCGGGCGGCCCGCATCATCCGCAGCGGGTCGTCGGAGAAGGACTCCTCGGGGGTGGCGGGGGTGCGCAGCACCCGGGCCTCCAGGTCGTCCAGGCCGTGGTGCGGGTCGACGAAGGCGCGGCCGGGCAGGTCGACGGCCATCGCGTTGACGGTGAAGTCCCGGCGGACCAGGTCCTCCTCGATGGTGTCGCCGTAGGTGACCTCGGGCTTGCGGGAGGTGCGGTCGTAGGCCTCGGAGCGGTAGGTGGTGATCTCGATCTGGAAGGAGCCCTCGGGGGTGTCCTTGCGGGCGCCGACGGTGCCGAAGGCGATGCCCACGTCCCAGACCGCGTCCGCCCAGCCCTTGACCAGCCTGAGCACCTGCTGGGGCCGGGCGTCGGTGGTGAAGTCCAGGTCGTTGCCGAGCCGGCCGAGCAGCGCGTCCCGGACCGAGCCGCCGACCAGCGCCAGCCGGTGACCGGCCGCCTGGAAGCGGCGGGCGATCTCGTCGGCGACCGGGGACACCCGCAGCAGCTCTTGCAGCCCCAGGGTCTGGGCCTCGCTCAGGCCTGGTACGACCTGGACGGCGGTGCTGGAACGGTCGGTGCGCGCGGTGGGCTCATTGGCAGTGGACACGGCTCACAAGGGTACGTGCCCCGGCAGGTCAACCGCCCGCGCGTTTTGGGCGTCTCACCCCACAGCCCGCAACACTGCACCCGATGCTGCATCGTTACCATGCCGGTGGACGAGTCTCGGGCACCGGACAGGGGATGCGGTGCCGCGTGCCGCCACGGCCTGCGGCATCGCGGCGGCGCCGGACGCAGGGTTCCAGCAGTTCCAGCAGATTTCCGACAGTTCCGACAGTTCCAAGAGTTCCAAGAGTTCCAAGGGTTTCAAGCCAAGAACGTCGGGCGCACCGCGCCGGGCGACCAGCATCAGCAGCGAGCGATCGAGAACGGCGAGGGCGAAGCGAGTGAGTGAGCCGGCACGGCACTCGGGCCTGGGAGCGCACCGACAGCCTGGACGAGCCGAACGCCCCGCCGACGGGCGCCATCCGGTCCGCCGCGCGGGCCTGCGCCTCGCCGCCGCCTGCGCGGCCGCGCTGACCTTCTTCACGGCCGCCCCGGCCGACGCGCTGCCCTCCGGCGGCAACATCCGGCCGACCGCCGACTCGACCGCTTCGGCCGAGTCCCCGGTGGTCATGACCATCGAGTCGCTGGCCCCGCAGGTGGCCGCCCCGAACGGCACCGTGACGATCACCGGCCACGTGACCAACGCCGGCAAGTCGGCGCTCAAGGGCGCCCACACGGCCGTCCGCAAGCCGTCCAACGGCCGGCCGCTGGACCGGCGCAGCGATCTGGCCACCGTGGCCGGCCGCACCACGCCCGGCGGCGCGGACGGCACCGAGCTGGACAGCCCGCAGTACGCCCTGCCGGAGCTCGACCCGGGCCAGACCCTCCCGTACACCCTGAGCGTCGCGGTGAACGAGCTCGGGATGTCCACGCCCGGCGTGTACGAGCTCGCGGTGGACACCTGGGGCTCCACCGCCGACAACCCGCACGACCGCGCCCTGGGCATCGCCCGGAGCTTCCTGCCGTTCAACCCGGGCGGCGCGGAGGCGCAACCGACGAAGGTCACCACGCTCTGGCCGCTCGTGCACGCGCCGGTGCTGGCCGCGCAGACCGTCGCCGACAACGACCAGTCCGTCCCGGTGCTGCGCGACGACAGCCTCGCCACCGAGTTCGCCCCCGGCGGGCGGCTGTACGAACTGGTCGACACCGGCTCCAAGCTGACCGGGCTGACCTGGGTGATCGACCCGGACCTGCTGGACGCCGCGTTCGCCATGACCAAGCCGTACCGGGTGCAGAACCCGCACACCGAGAGCACGGGCAAGCCGGCCAGGGACGACAACACCGTCCTGAACAACGGCTCGGCCGCCGCCGCGGCCTGGCTGGACAAGCTGCGGACCGCGGCCGCCAAGCCGGGCAACCAGGTGGTGACGCTGCCGTACGCCGACCCGGACCTCGCCTCGATCGCGCACAACGGCGCCGACCTGCCCGCGATGACCGGCACCCTGAGCAGGGCGGCCACGGCCGGGCGGCTGACCGTCGAGGGCCGGCTCTCCGTGGACACCCGCTCGGACGTCGCCTGGCCGTACCAGGGCTACGTCGACCAGCAGATCACCGGCCTCGCCCAGCAGGCGGGCAGCGGGCTGGTGCTGGTCGACGGGGCGAGCATGCCGGAGCCGGACTCCCTCAACTACACCCCGAGCGCGGTGCGCCCGATCGGCAACGGGCAGAGTGCCGCGGTCGCCGACGAGACGGTCTCCGCGCTCTTCCGCGGGGACCTGAGCACCCCGAAGGACCAGACCGCGGCGGCCCAGCGCTTCCTCGCCGAGACCTTCGCGATCACCCACGAGCAGCCGCAGAACCAGCGCGGCCTGCTTGTCATGCCGCCGCGCGAGATGAGCGTCGACACCGCCAAGGTGCTGGCGAACGCCCTGCAGACGGCCACCGACAAGTGGATCAGCCCGGTCAAGCTGGACACGCTGGCCCAGATCCCGCCCGACCAGAAGGCCGGCACGGCCGTCCCCGCGGCCACCGACTACCCGACCCGGGCCCGGGCCTCGGAGCTGACGTCCTCCGACCTCAGCGGCACCGACGACATCCAGTACCGCCTGGACACCCTGATGCGGGTGCTCACCCTGCCGCAGCGGGTGCGCGGCCCGTTCAGCGCCGCCATGGTGCGCTCGCTGTCCACCGAGTGGCGCGCCCAGGCGTCGGCCGGCTCCGACTACCGCACGGGCGTCGGCAGGTACCTGACGGAGCTGATCAACGCCGTCCAGGTACCGCAGAAGACCGTGGTCACGCTGGCCGGCGACACCGGCCTGCTCCAGGTCAGCGTCCGCAACGACCTGACCCAGACGGTCACCAACCTGAAGCTGGTCCTCACCTCGGCCCAGCCGAACCGGCTGAACGTGCGCCGCGAGGAGGAGCTGGTCCTCCCGGCCTCGCAGAGCGCCACCCTCCGCTTCCAGGCCGAGGCGCACAACAACGGGCCGGTCAGCATGACCGCCCAGCTCTGGACCACCGGCCCCAACTCGCGGCCGTACGGTGACCCGCAGCCGTTCACGGTCGAGGTCACCTCGGTGACCAACGGCGTGCTGTACGTGTTCGCCGGCGCCGGCCTGCTCCTGCTGCTGGCCGCGCTGCGCTTCGTGCGCCAGCGCAAGCGGCGGGGCGGGCAGTCGCACGAGGACGGCGACCAGCCGGTCGGGGACGCCCCGGCGGACGGCGGCGCCGCGGTGCGCGAGCCCGCCGAGGGCGGGGAGCAGGAGGCCGCGGGGGACGCCGGGGCCACGGGGGACGACGCCTCCGGCGGGACGGGCGGGAACGGCTCGGCGGGCGACGACGCCGGTGACGGTCCTGCACGGACACCGCGCGGCAGCAGCCCGGATGGCCGGGATCGGACCGCCAGTGATGAGAAGGTTGGTCCTTGATACCGCCGACCCCCCGCAATCCCGGGCCGGCCTCCCCCCACGACAGCGAAGAGGTGACATGACCGGGCGCAGCGAGGAGCGGCCGCCGGGCCGCGGTGAGAGCCGGCCGGGTGCCGAGTCGCCGTCCGGCGACTGGTACGTGGCCGACACCTACGCCCAGGACCCGTACGCGGCCGACGCGTACGGCGACCCCCGGGACGGCCAGGACCCGTACGGCCTGCAGGCCGGCCGGCCGGCCGCGCCGCAGCAGCCGGCCACCGCGTACGACGTGCCCCCGCAGCTGCCGCCGCAGGGCGGCGGCTACCCGACGCCGGTGCCGCCCGTCCCGTACCCGGCGGCGGAGCAGTTCTCGCCGCCGGTCCCGCCGACGCAGCCCGGCTGGGACACCCCGGTGCAGGACACCTGGCAGCCGGAGGCCGCCACCGCTCCGGCCGGCGGCCACTGGGGCGCCGCGGAGCAGCCCCGGCAGCAGTGGGAGCCCGGCCCGGCACACTCGGCCTGGGACAGCGAGACCACCGAGTACGTCGGGGTGGACGCGCTGTTCGGCGGCCGCCCGGGGCAGGACGCGGCCCAGCCCCCGGTGCCGCCGCCCGCCCCCGCCCCGGGCCCGGCTCCGTACCTGGCCCAGCAGCCGAGCCAGCCGACGCACCCGCACGGCGCGCCCGGCGCACCCGTGCCGCCGGGCGGCCCCGCGCCGTTCCCGCCGATGGGCGGCTACCCGGGACAGCCCCAGCACGGCGGTCCGGGCGGGCCGCGTCCCTTCATGCCGCCGATCGAGTTCGACCCGCCGCTCTCCGAGGAGGAGGCCACCATGCAGGTGGCCGCCGTCGCGGTGCCCCCGGCGGTCGAGCCGCGGTCTGACCTCACCGCCGAGGAGCACGCCGCGCGGCAGGAGCCCGCGGCCGCGCCCGCCCCGGCGGCCGGCGGTGGCGGCGGCAAGGTCGCGAGCCTGCTGAACTCCAGCGCGATCATGGCGGCGGGCACGCTGGTCTCCCGCGGCACCGGCTTCGTCCGGACCATGGTGATCACCGCGGCCATCGGCGTCGGCGTGATGGGCGACTCGTACAACGCGGCGAACACCCTGCCGACCCTGCTGTACATCCTCATCGGCGGCGGCGCGCTCAACGCGGTGTTCGTGCCGCAGCTGGTGCGCAGCATGAAGAACGACGAGGACGGCGGGACGGCGTACGCCAGCCGACTGCTCACCCTGGTGATGGTCGGGCTGGCCGGCGTGGTCTTCCTCGCGGTGCTCGGGGCGCCCGTGCTGGTCCAGCTGATCGCCCACCCCATGATGGCGAACCCGGAGCGCGCCGACACGACGGTGGCGCTGGCCCGCTACTGCCTGCCGACGATCTTCTTCATGGGCATCCACGTCGTGATGGGCCAGGTCCTCAACGCCCGCGGCCGGTTCGGCGCGATGATGTGGACCCCGGTCCTGAACAACATCGTGGTGATCTTCACCTTCTCCGCCTACGTGTGGGTCTACGGCGGGTTCGGCACCACCCAGATCACCCCCGAGGCCATCTCGCCCGAGGGCGTTCGGCTGCTCGGCCTCGGCACCCTGGTGGGCCTGGTCGTCCAGTCGCTGGCGATGATCCCGTACCTGCGGGCGGCCGAGTTCCGCTACCGGCCGCGGTTCGACTGGCGCGGCCACGGCCTGGGCAAGGCGGCCCGGCTGGCCAAGTGGACGTTCTTCTTCGTGCTCGCCAACCAGGCCGGCTACCTGGTGATCACCCAGCTGTCCACCAAGGCCGGCGCCGCCGCGGCCGCCGCCGGACACAACGGCGTCGGCCTGGCCGCGTTCTCCAACGCCCTGCTGATCTGGCAGCTCCCGCAGGCCGTGATCACCGTCTCGATCATGAGCGCGGTGCTCCCCCGGCTCTCCCGCGCGGCCGCCGACGAGGACGCCGGCGCCGTCCGCGACGACATCTCCTACGGTCTGCGCACCACGGCGGTGGCGGTCGTCCCGGCGGCCTTCCTCTTCCTGTCGCTCGGCCCGGTGATCGGCCGTTCGATCTACGCCGTCGGCGGCGGGGCGAGGGTCCTGAACGACGCGACCAACGTCGGCCTGATGCTCTCCGCCTTCGCGCTGGGCCTGATCCCGTACTCCGCCCAGTACGTGATGCTGCGCGGGTTCTACGCCTACGAGGACACCCGGACGCCGTTCTCCAACACCGTCTGGGTCGCGGTCTGCCAGGCCGGCTTCTCACTGCTGTGCTGGCTGCTGCTGCCCGCCGAGTGGACGGTGACCGGCATGGCCTTCGGCTACGGCCTCGGGTACGCCATCGGGGTGACAGTGGCCCTGCCGAAGCTGAAGAAGAAGATCGGCGGGCTGGACACCAAGCGGATCGGCCGGACCTACAGCCGGCTGGCCGCCGCCTGTGCCCCGGCCGCACTGGTCGGCCTCGGCGCCAGCCTCGGGGTCCAGCGGGTGCTCGGCGGCTGGGCGGGCAGCGTGGCCGCCCTCGTGGTGGCCGGCGGCCTGCAGCTGGGCGTGTTCGTGCTGATCGCGAAGCGCCTGCGGATCGAGGAGCTGAACGCGGTGCTGGGCATGGTCCGCGGTCGAATCGGCCGCTGACCGCCAGACGGTTCGTCCGACGAACCGTTCGGCATTCCGTCCGACGAACCGTCCGACGACCGGCCGGACGAGCGGGCGCCCTGACCGGGCGTCAACCGGAGCGCACGGCTCCTCCGCTCGTCCGGCCGAGTGCCGGACGGCCGGCCCGCATCCTGATCCGCCCCCGGTCCGCCCCCGGTCCGCCCGGCAACGAGATGGCGGCCCGGTGTCGGTTCTGCACCACATCTCTCCACCACGCAACCGAGCGGACCCCTCAGCGGTCGTACCCGGGGGAGAAGAGTGGGCACAATTGTCCCGGAGCACGGGGCCACCGACCCGCGGGCTCCAGGACTCTCTCAGGCCGGGGCGACACAAGGGGAGGCAGGACCACGGTGGCTGATGGCACCAAGGCGGTCGTCGACACGTCAACAGCTGACGCGGCGGCGGACGAGGCCGCGCTGGCCGCGGCGATCGACGGGCTCGCGGTCGCGAAGGACGCCCACGGGCGCGCCTGCGCGGACACCGGCAAGGGCGCGTCCACCGCTGCCGCCGGCTCCGGGACCGACGAGGACTCCGACGACCCCGCCCACGGCTCCGACGACTCCGACGAAGACCCGGAGGAACCGGGCGAGCCAGGCGAGGCGGCCGGGCCGGACGGCTCCGGCGATGACGCCCCACGCTCCGCCCGCCCGGAGGAGTCCGTCTCCGAGGAGACCTCGGAGATCACCGCTCCGCTCTCGGTGCAGGAGATCCGCGCCGAACTGGCCGCCGACACCCCCCGGAAGAAGAGTCCCAGCCCCGCCGCCCCCGCCGCCCCCGCACCGGCCAAACGCCGCCCCACCGACCCGCAGCCCACCGTCGACCCCCGCGACACCGCCACGCTCCCGCGCACGCTCCCCGCCCCGCAGCGGCGCAGCGGCGACATGATCGGCCACCGGTACCGGCTGGAGGAGTGCATCTCCCAGTCGGAGACCTTCAGCAGCTGGCGCGCGGTGGACGAGAAACTGCGCCGGGCCGTCGGCGTCCACCTGATGGCCTCCGGCCACCAGCGGGCCCGCAAGGTGCTGGCGGCGGCCAAGTCCGCCGCCCTGCTGGGTGACCCGCGCTTCGTCCAGGTCCTGGACGCCGTCCAGGAGGGCGAGCTGGTCTACGTCGTCCGGGAGTGGCTGCCGCACTCCTCCGACCTGGCCCGGCTGCTCGCCAACGGCCCGATGGAGCCGCACGAGGCGTACCAGATGGTCCGGCAGGTCGCCGACGCCGTCGCGGCCGCCCACCGGCGCGGCCAGGCCCACCTGCGGCTCACCCCGCGCTGCGTGCTGCGCACCGACAGCGGCCAGTACCGGATCAACGGCATCGCGGTGGACGCCGCCCTGCGCGGACTGTCCGCCGAAGGGGCCGCCGAGGACGCCCAGCGCACCGACACCCGTGCGATCGGCGCCCTGCTGTTCGCCGCGCTCACCCACCGCTGGCCGTACCCGGAGGACCGCTACGACCTCCAGGGCCTGCCGAAGGGCCTGCAGAACGCCGCGCCCGACCAGGTCCGCGCCGGGGTCCACAAGGGCCTGTCCGAACTCGCCGCCCGGGCCCTGTTCGACCACCCGCCGCACCACGCCGAGCCGATCACCACCCCCGAGGCACTGGTCCGGGCGATCGCGCAGATGCCCCGGATCCGCCAGCCCGAACCGGAGCTGCCCGCCTTCCCCACCCCGCCCCGGCACAACACCCACGCCCTGCCCACCGCGCCCAACCCGACCCGGGTCGCCGACACCACCGTCGCCCCGCTGCCCGCCTCCTCCCGCCCGAGCACCACCCACCGCACCCGGCGACGGCTGCGCCGGGTCGTCAAGGCCACCGCCTGGACGGTCGCCCTTGGCGCGATCGGCGTCGCCTCCTGGCAGTTCGTCGACAACCTGCGCCACACCGGTCCGGCCGTCGCCGCGCCCAAGCCCTCGATCAGCACCCCCGCGGCGACGACGCACCCGCCGACGACGCACCCGCTGGTGCCGATCCCCGTCAAGGAGGCGCAGTCGTACAACCCGCTGGGCGACGGGCCCGAGGGTAGCGACACCCTCGGGAAGGCCATCGACGGCGACCCCGACACCGCCTGGACCACCAAGCAGTACAACGACCAGTTCGGCCCCAGGCCGCCCGCCCTCAAGCCGGGCACCGGCCTGCTGATCGACCTCGGCTCGCAGCAGCCGGTCTCCTCGGTGAACGTGCAGTTCCTCGGCGGCGAGCAGACCGCGGAGCTGCGAGTGCCCACCCCGGCCGCCGCCACCAACCCGATGCAGGCCAAGCCGGACGCCTTCACCGTCGTCGGCACGAAGTCCGGCGGCAACGTCGAGTACGCCCTCGACTCCCCGATCACCACGCGCTACCTCTTGATCTGGCTGACCAGCCTGACGAAGGATGTCGACGGCAAGTACCGAGGCCACGTCGCCGAGGTCAAGGTCTCCGGCTGACCGCGACGGCCCGCGCACCGGAACGACGGCAAGGGGTCGAAGGGGTGACAGTGGCGGACGACGACGCGGCCTTGCTCGCCCGGCACGTCGCCGGTGACCGGCAGGCCTTCGGCCTGTTGGTGGACCGCCACCGCGACCGGCTCTGGGCGGTCGCCCTGCGCACCCTGGGCGACCGCGAGGAGGCCGCCGACGCCCTCCAGGACGCCCTGGTCTCCGCCTTCCGTGCCGCCGCCGGCTTCCAGGGCCGCTCGGCGGTCACCACCTGGCTGCACCGGATCGTGGTCAACGCCTGTCTGGACCGCGCCCGGCGCAGTGCCACGCGCCGCACCACCTCGCTCGACGAGGACCCGCAGCGGCTCGACACCCTGGTCGGCGCCGCCGAGCCGGCCGATTCGCCGGTGGTGCGGGCCGAACTCCACCGCGAGGTGACCGCCGCGCTCGCCGAGCTGCCCGCCGAGCAGCGGGCCGCACTGGTGCTGGTCGACATGCAGGGCTACCCGGTCGCCGAGGCCGCCGAGTTGCTGGGCGTGCCCGTGGGCACCGTGAAGAGCCGCTGCGCGCGGGGTCGCGCCCGGCTGCTCCCGCTCGTCCGACACCTGCGCGAGAACGACGACGGGTCCGACGGGTCCGGTGTTTCACGTGAAACACGGGGTGCCCCCGGCACGGCCCCGACGTCCCGGCCGGACACCCGGGGGAACCCGAAGGGCTCCCGCACCGTCACAGGGACAGGCACCGGCACCGGCACCGGCACCGGCACAGGCACAGGCACAGGCACAGGCCGGACGATTCTGGAAGGAGACGCGAGCACACGATGACCGCCCACCTCTCCTCCCCCGATCCCGCCGAGGCCCACCCGCCGGTCGAGCGGCTGGCCGACCTCGCCGAGGGACTGGTCGACTCCCCCGAGGCCGTCGAGGCACTGCGGGAGCACCTGGACGGCTGCGCCGAGTGCCGGGAGACCGTCGAGGCGCTCAGCGAGGTCCAGGCACTGCTGGGCACCGTCGAGGCCCCTCCCATGCCCGCCGACGTCGCCGCCCGGCTGGAGGCCGCGCTGGCGGAGGAGGCGGCCCGGGCCGCCTCCGAGAGCCCCGCCGAACCCCCCGCCGGGAACGGCCGCGGAAACCCCGCGGCCGCCCGCCGCTCCTCCGCCCCGACCCCGCTCGCACGGGCCGCCGCAGGGCCCTCCGCGCCTCCCTCTCGGCCCTCCTCCTCCACCGGCCCCGGCCGGTCCCGCCCCCGGCGGCGGTTCGCCCTGCTGCTCGGTGCCGCCACCGTGCTGGCCGCGATCGGCCTCGGCGGGGCGCTGCTGCTGCAGCCGGACGACCGGGCCGGCGGCCCCGCGGTCACCGCGGGCGCCCCGGCGGGCTCCGCCGCGGCGGAGCAGAGCGCCCGTGCACCGCACGCGACCGGCCCCGGCACCGCCTACAGCGCCGACCGGCTCGCCGACCAGGTCCGACAGCTGCTGGCCCGCTCGGCGACCGCTCCGGGGCTGCGGGCGACCGGCCCCGCCGACTCCGAGGCCCCGATGCCCGCCGAGGGCGCCCGGCCGGATCTCTCCGCCCCCGGATCCCCCGGCTCCCCCGCCTCCTCCCCGACCTGCCAGGCCCCCGCTCCCGGCGTCCCGCTGGCCACCGACCGGGGCAGCTACCAGGGCTCCCCGGTGGACGTGCTGGTCTACCCCGACCCCGGCCGCCCCGGCTCCGTCGACGTCTACCTGCGCTCCCCGGACTGCGGCCCCGTCCTCCTGCACGAGAGCGTTCCCAGCCGCTGACCGGTGGTTCCCATGCGATCCACGCCCAGCGCGGCGCGCCGCTCCCGGAGTTCGGGCGCCTGGTACTGATCCGCCTGGGAATGCGAGACACTGGGCAGTCGTTGTCCCGGGCGGCGGAGCAGGACCGCCCTCCCCGCAGCAAACGCGGGTCGCGATGCGAACCAGGAGATGCAGTGAGCGACGTCCGTAACGTGATCATCATCGGTTCCGGGCCAGCCGGGTACACGGCTGCGCTCTACACCGCCCGTGCCTCCCTCAAGCCACTGGTCTTCGAGGGCGCCGTCACCGCCGGTGGTGCCCTGATGAACACCACCGAGGTCGAGAACTTCCCGGGCTTCCGGGAGGGCATCATGGGCCCCGAGCTGATGGACAACATGCGGGCCCAGGCCGAGCGCTTCGGCGCCGAGCTGATCCCGGACGACATCGTCGCGGTCGACCTCACCGGTGACATCAAGACCGTCACCGACTCCGAGGGCAACGTGCACAAGGCCCGGGCCGTGATCGTCACCACCGGCTCCCAGCACCGCAAGCTCGGCCTGCCGAACGAGGACAAGCTCTCCGGCCGCGGCGTCTCCTGGTGCGCGACCTGCGACGGCTTCTTCTTCCGCGACCAGGACATCGCGGTGGTCGGCGGCGGCGACACCGCCCTGGAGGAGGCGACCTTCCTCTCCCGCTTCGCCCGGAGCGTCACGATCATCCACCGCCGGGACAGCCTCCGGGCCTCCAAGGCGATGCAGGAGCGTGCCTTCGCCGACGAGAAGATCCGCTTCGAGTGGGACAGCGCGGTCGAGGCCATCCACGGCGACCCGAAGCTGACCGGCGTCACCCTGCGCGACACCACCACCGGCGAGACCCGCGAGCTGGCCGTCACCGGCCTGTTCATCGCGATCGGCCACGACCCGCGCACCGAGCTGTTCAAGGGCCAGCTGGACCTCGACGCCGAGGGCTACCTCAAGGTCGAGGCTCCTTCGACCCGGACCAACATCCCGGGCGTGTTCGGCGCCGGCGACGTCGTGGACCACACCTACCGCCAGGCCATCACGGCCGCGGGCACCGGTTGCTCCTCCGCGCTGGACGCCGAGCGCTACCTGGCCGCGCTCGACGACCTGGAGGCCAAGGCCGCCGCCGTGGCGGTCTGAGCCCCGAGCCACCGACCCACCCCGCGGGGGTGTTTCACGTGAAACGCCCCCGCCCGGCCAGGCAGAAACAGAACGGGCCCACCCGTTGTTGACCTGGCAGCAGCCCTCTCCGTCCGAACCCGAGGAGTTCCCGTGGCCGGCGCCACCACCACCGTCACCGACGCGACGTTCAAGTCCGACGTCCTGGAGAGCGACAAGCCCGTACTGGTCGACTTCTGGGCCACCTGGTGCGGCCCGTGCCGCCAGGTCGCCCCGGTCCTCGAAGAGATCGCGTCGGAGCACGCCGACAAGCTGACGATCGCCAAGCTCGACGTGGACGCCAACCAGGCGACCGCCGCCCAGTACGGCGTCATCTCGATCCCGACGCTGATCCTCTACAAGGGCGGCGAGCCGGTGAAGTCCATCACCGGTGCCCGTCCGAAGGCCGCGCTGCTGCGCGAGCTGGACGGCTTCATCTAGGTCGTCGAGGCGACGACCATACGGCGGCGGGGCCCCGAGCCGGGGCCCCGCCGCCGTCCTGTGTCCGCGCCCTGCCCGCGCCCCCGGCAGCGGCCGACGGCGGCAGACCCCCAGCGGAACCTCCCGGGAGAGCGGCCCCGGGCAGCACCCGGGTGGGCGACCCCGTCGGGCGGGCGGCCTCCGCTCAGAAGGGCCGCAGCGCAGGCTCCTTGCGCCCGCCGCCGAGCAGCCGCTCCAGCGCACCCTCCATGTCCCCGCGCCACGACAGCGTGGTCCGCGCCTCCAGCCGCAGCCGCGGGTAGCGCAGGTGCGGCCGGACGGTCTTGAAGCCGACCGCGAGCAGGTGGTCGGCCGGCAGCACGCAGCTGGTCGGCAGCCGTCCGGCCGAGCCGAAGGCCTCGATCGCCCGCACCCCGCGCCCGATCAGGTCCTTCGCCACGGTCTGCACCAGCACCCGGCCGAGCCCCTGGCGCTGGTAGCCCGGCAGGACCCGGCTGACCATCAGCTGGACGGCGTCCGGTGAGACCGGGCTGGTCGGGAAGGACTGCGAGCGGGGCACGTACGCGGGCGGCGCGTAGAGCACGAACCCGGCCGGCTGGTCGTCCACGTAGACGATCCGGCCGCAGGAGCCCCACTCCAGCAGCACCGTGGAGATCCACCCCTCCTTCTCCAGCTCCGGCTTCCCGGATTCCACCGCCGCCTTGGCGCTGACCGGGTCCAGCTCCCAGAACACGCAGGAGCGGCAGCCGGTCGGCAGGTCCCCGAGGTTGTCCAGCGTCAGCGGAGCGATCCGGCGTCCCATGCCCGCACCTCCTCCTCCACGTCACGGTCGAGCATTCCCCCACGAACGCCGATGGGTGCACGTTCCACGTGAAACGGCGTTCACGTGAAGCATGCACCCAGCGGGTCAGTGCTCTCTCCCCCCGGCTCAGCCCTGCGACAGCCGCAGACCGTCCTCGCCGGGGGCCATGCTCTCCAGGATCCGGTTGAGGTCCTCCACCGAACCGAATTCCAGCACCACCTTGCCCTTGCCCAGCTTCCCGCCGCGCTGCGACACCTCGACCTTGACCCGGGTGTCGAACCGGTCGGACAGCCGACTGGCCAGGTCGTTGAAGGCCGGGGAGTTCAGCTTGCCCGCCTTCGGCGCCTGGCGCCTGGTCTGGTCGGGCTCCTTGGCCAGCATCCTGGCGATCTCCTCGGTGGTCCGCACCGAGAGGCCCTCCGCGACGATCCGCTTGGCCAGTTCCTCCTGCCGCTCGCTGTCCCGCAGCCTGAGCAGCGCACGGGCGTGCCCGGCGGTCAGCACCCCGGCGGCGACCCGGCTCTGGACGGACGGCGGGAGCTTCAGCAGTCGCAGCGTGTTGGACACGTGCTCGCGCGAGCGGGCGATCCGGTCGGCCAGCTCCTCGTGGGTGCAGGAGAAGTCCCGCAGCAGCTGGTCGTAGGCGGCCGCCTCCTCCAGCGGGTTCAGTTCGGCCCGGTGCAGGTTCTCCAGGAGGGCGTCCACCAGGAGCTTGTCGTCCTCGGTGGCCCGGATGATCGCGGGGATCCGCTCCAGGCCGGCCTTCTCGGAGGCGCGCCAGCGGCGCTCACCCATGATCAGCTCGAAGCGGCCCGCCCCGACCTGGCGCACCACGACCGGCTGGAGCAGGCCGACCTCCCTGATGGAGCCGACCAGCTCGTCCAGCTTGTCCTCGTCGAACACCTCACGCGGCTGACGGGGGTTGGCGGTGATCGCGTCCAGCGGCAGCTCGGCGTACCGGGCGCCGGCCACCTCGGCGAGCTCGGCGTCCAGGCCGGCCTTCTCCCGCAAGGTCCCGGCGCCGGCCCGGGCGGCCGCCGTTCTCCGGCCGGCGGGCAGCACCGGCACCGCGGTCGGCGAGACCGTTCCGGTCTTCACCACCGAGGCCGGTGCGGGCGCGGCCGTCGCGGGCTCCGCCGCCGCCCCGCCGACCGCCGGCGGAGCCGACGGGAGCAGTGCCCCGAGCCCCTTCCCCAAAGCCCTGCGACCACTCACTGATGACCCTCCGTCGTGCCGTGCTGTGCCGCCGGGGCGACGTGCCCCTGCTGGCCGTCCCGCTGCTGGCCCACCGGCGAGCCGTTCCGGCCCACCGCACGCAGCGCGAGCTCGCGGGCGGCCTCCAGGTAGGAGAGCGCCCCCGTCGAACCCGGGTCGTAGGTGAGCACCGTCTGCCCGTAGCTGGGCGCCTCCGAGATGCGCACCGAGCGCGGGATCGCCGTGCTCAGCACCTCTCGCTGGAAGTGGGTCCGGACCTCTTCGGCGACCTGGGCGGCCAGCCTGGTCCGGGCGTCGTACATGGTGAGCAGGATGGTCGACACGTGCAGCGCGGGGTTGAGGTGCGCGCGGACCAGCTCGACGTTGCGCAGCAGCTGGCCGAGGCCCTCCAGCGCGTAGTACTCGCACTGGATCGGGATCAGCACCTCCTGGCCGGCCACCAGGGCGTTGACCGTCAGCAGGCCCAGCGAGGGCGGACAGTCGATCAGGATGTAGTCGAGCGGCTGCTCGTAGGCCGCGATGGCGCGCTGGAGCCGGCTCTCGCGGGCCACCAGGGAGACCAGCTCGATCTCGGCGCCGGCCAGGTCGATGGTGGCGGGGACGCAGAACAGTCCCTCGACGTCCCGCACCGGCTGGACCACGTCGGCCAGCGGCTTGCCCTCCACCAGGACGTCGTAGATGGACGGCACCTCGGCGTGGTGGTCGATGCCCAGGGCGGTGGAGGCGTTGCCCTGCGGGTCGAGGTCGACGACCAGGACGCGCAGTCCGTGCATGGCCAGCGAGGCGGCCATGTTCACGGTGGTGGTGGTCTTGCCCACCCCGCCCTTCTGGTTGGCGACCACGATCACCCGGGTCGCGGCGGGCCGTGGAAGCCCCTGGCCCGCTCGTCCGATCGCCTGGACCGCAGCCTGGGCAGCCCGTGCGATGGGCGTGTCATCGATCTGGTCGATGGTCTCCGAGTCCTGCATGGGGGTCAGTGTTTCACGTGAAACCGGAGCGGCAACAGTCGCCGCCCGGAAGAGGCCGAGCCCGCGGCGGAGCCGCGAATCGAGACTGTCCGAGAGCAGGGAGCGACGTTTCACGTGAAACACCATGCCCGCTATGCCGGAAATCTGACGTTGCGACACTCCGATGTCCCGAGGCCGGCCCAGCGGTCACCGCAACGCCGACGGGCGGCCGGTACCTCCGTCCAGGAGGTCCGTCCGCCCGTCTGCGTGGTGTGCGAGCCGCCCGGCTCAGCGGCTGCGGCGCCGCCCGCCCCGGCTGCGCTCACCCGTCCGGGCGGCCGCCGACGCGGTGCGGCCGGCCCGGGCCGCCTTGGCCCGCCGGGTCGCGGCCTTCACGCCACCGGGGCTCTCCCCCGCCTTGACCTGGACCACCCGGGTGGAGGTCTCCAGGGTGCCCTCGCCGACCGAGATCACGTTCCACTCGACCGCGCCCAGCTTGGTCAGCCCGGCGCGCGAGTCGGCCAGCTCCTGCTCGGCGCTGTCCCCCTTGAGCGCCAGCATCTGACCGTGCGGCCGCAGCAGCGGCATGCCCCACCCGGCGAGCCGGTCCAGCGGCGCCACCGCCCGGGCGGTCACCACGTCCACCGCGAGCTTGCCGACCATCTCCTCCGCCCGGCCGCGGAGCACCGTCACGTTCTCCAGCCCCAGCTCCCGGACGACCTCCTCCAGGAAGGTGGTGCGGCGCAGCAGCGGCTCCAGCAGCGTGACCGAGACGTCCGGGCGGGCCAGTGCCACCGGGATGCCGGGCAGCCCGGCGCCGGAGCCGACGTCGCACAGGGTGGTGCCGGCCGGCAGCAGCTCGGCCAGCACCGCGCAGTTGAGCACGTGCCGGTCCCAGAGCCGGGGCACCTCACGCGGCCCGATCAGACCGCGTTGGACGCCCGCGGTGGCCAGCAGCTCGGTGTACCGGACGGCGGCGTCGTAGCGATCGCCGAAGACCTCCCGGGCGACGGCCGGCGCCTCGGTCAGCTCGGCTGCCTCGGCGGCCCGCCCCCCGGCGGCCGGATCCACGTCCGCCCCCGGCCGGCCTCCAGCGGCGTTCTCCGTGTCCATCTCGACCTCTCCGATCCCCGGATCCACCGACCCGCTCAACGCACTGTTTCACGTGAAACGTCTCCCGCCGGGCCGCTCCCCGCGGAGAGGGACGACGACCCCGCCCGCACGAGGCGGACGGGGTCGCGTCCGGTGAAGCTCTCCGGCCGCAGCAGCAGCCGGTCATCGACCTGTCGGCCTCAGGCCGGCAGCACGACCACGCACCGCTGGGGCTCCTCGCCCTCGGACTCGCTGCGCAGACCGGCGGCCGCGACCGCGTCGTGGACGACCTTGCGCTCGAAGGGCGTCATCGGCTGCAGCTTGACCTGCTCGCCGGTGCTCTTCGCCTGCTCGGCGGCCTTGGCACCGAGCAGGGCCAGCTCGGTGCGCTTGCGGGCCCGGAAGCCCGCGATGTCCAGCATGAGGCGGCTGCGCTCGCCGGTCTCCCGGTGGACAGCCAACCGGGTCAGCTCCTGCAGCGCCTCCAGCACCTCGCCGTCCTGGCCGACCAGGCGGTGCAGCGCACGGTCGTTGCCGTCACCGACGATGGAGACCAGGGCGCGGTCGCCCTCGACGTCCATGTCGATGTCACCGTCGAGGTCCGCGATGTCCAGCAGACCCTCCAGGTAGTCCGCCGCGATGTCGCCCTCCTGCTCCAGGCGGGCGACGAGGCTCTCGTCGGTGCTGGCGGCGGCCTCGGCCTCGACAGCGGAGGTGGTGCCTTCCGTCACTGATGGACTCCTTCGGAGTTGGGCCCGTCTGGCGGGCCGGGAACGAGGCTCTTCGCGGCGGTGACGACCGGCTCGGGGCCGGTCAGGACTTCTTCTTGGGCCGTTGGCCGCCGCCGCGCTTCGGCTGCTGCCGGGTGCCCTGCCTGGTGCCGGCGGGCTTGGCCGCGGTCTGCTTGGCGGCCGCCGGCTTGGCTGCGGGCTTGGCCTCCGGCTCGACCGGGGCCGCGTCGACGGGCTCGTCGGCGTCGGTGTCCTTGCCCGGCTCTGCCGTCGCCCCCACACCGCCGTGCTGGCGCTGCGCCTTGGTCTGCCGGCGGGGCTGCTGGCGGCGCGCCTGCACCGACTCCTCCACGACGGCGGACGCGGCGGAGGCAGCGTTCAGGGCCTCCTTGGACGGGGGCAACATGCCCCAGAGCGCACCCTTGATCTCCGTACCGTCCGGGCGCAGCCGGCCGGCCTTCTTCAGCCGGGCCTGGCGCTCCTGGAAGGCCTTGCTGCCCGGGGTCGGGTTGTTGCGGATGACGATCAGCTGCTGGCCCATCGACCAGACGTTGGTGGTCAGCCAGTAGACCAGGACGCCGACCGGGAAGTTGATGCCCATCACGGCGAACATCACCGGGAAGACGTACATCAGCATCTTCTGCTGCTGCATGAACGGCGTCTTCACCGTGAGGTCGACGTTCTTGGTCATCAGCTGGCGCTGGGTGACGAACTGCGACAGCGACATCATGATGATCATCACCGCGGTGACGATCTTGACGCTGGTCTCGGGGCTGCCGAGGAAGGTCGCGGAGAGCGGGGCGCCGAAGATGTGGGCCTTGCCGGCGCTCACGAGCAGGTCGCCGTGGATGACGCCGATGTCCTGGCCCTTGGCGACCTTGGCGAGCACGCCGTAGAGGGCGGTGAAGAACGGCGCCTGCACGATGATGGGGAGGCAGCTGGAGAACGGGTTGGTACCCGCCTCCTTGTACAGCTTCATCATCTCTTCGGACTGGCGCTGCCGGTCGTTCTTGTAGCGCTCCTGGATGGCCTTCATCTTCGGCTGGATCGCCTGCATGGCCCGGGTCGCCTTGATCTGCTTCACGAAGAGCGGGATCAGGCAGATCCGGATGACGACCACCATCGAGGCGATGGAAAGACCCCAGGCCCAGCCACCGTCCGGGTCGAAGACGTGGCTGTACAGCGAGTGGAACTGGACGATGATCCAGGACACCGCTGTGTACAGGGGATTCAGGAAGGAGAAGGTCACCGGTCAGGCTCCTTGGACAGGTGGATTGGCCGCACGGGGCCAATGGTCGCCGGGCCCTCTGGGTCCGGACCGGCGGGGGTGGCGGTCACCGGCTCTCCGGCGGCGGACCGGCTCTGCAGCCAGTCTCGCAACCGCCGGTGCCACACCGGATGCTTACGCGGCGGGACATAATCGACCCCGCCGGGCGTCCACGGATTGCAACGCAGGATGCGCCACGCGGTCAGCCCGCCGCCCTTGACCGCCCCGTGCACCTTCACGGCCTCGTAGCCGTAGCGGGAGCAGGAGGGGTAGTAACGGCACACCGGACCGAGCAGTGGGCTGATGGTCCACTGGTAGACCCTGATCAGACCCATCAGCAGGTACTTCATCGCCCTGCTCCCGTCGGCGCCGTGGCGGCGGGCTCGGCCTTCAGCAACCGCTTCAGCGCCGCGTCCAGGTCCCGTTCGAGGTCCTGGTACGAGGCGGACGCGGCCTGGGGCAGCGCACGCACCACTATCAGGCTACCGGCGGGCAGCCTGGACAGGCGATCACGGATGAGATGCCGCAACCTGCGCTTCACCAGGTTGCGGACGACCGCCGGGCCGACGGCCTTGCTCACGACGAAACCCGCACGCGCCGAAGGAGTCCCCTCGGCGACGTGCGGGCGGGAGTCGCTGGTCCGGTCGGTCTGCCCCTGGAGGTCACCGTCTCTGCTGAGATGGACGACCAGCAGGGGCCGGCCGGCCCGGCGACCGCGTTTCACCGCGGTCGCGAAGTCCTGGCGCCGCCGCAGCCGACTCTCGGAGGGCAGCACAACAGACTCTGGCGCGGATCAGGCGGAAAGGCTGGCGCGGCCCTTGCCACGGCGGGCAGCCAGGATGGCGCGGCCGGCGCGGGTACGCATCCGCAGCCGGAAGCCGTGGGTCTTCGCGCGGCGACGGTTGTTCGGCTGGAAGGTGCGCTTGCTCACTCGGGGGCTCCTGAGGTGAATCGTAGGATGACGGGGGGTCGCTTGGCCGTCACCGTGCGTCCGCGTGATCTCCCCTGATTCGGAAATCCGGCCCATCGCCCCAGTTCGGCTGGGGTCTGAGGCAATCCACGGCGCCCGTGCTGCGCGCCTTATGGAGCGGGTGGACCCGCGGACATGCGGCAGCGGCCATCGACAACTCGACCTGGTTACGGTACGCGGGACGGGGTGCGAGGGTCAAACCAGCCGTCCTGGACCCGCTTTACCCACAGCCTGTGGACAACGACTTGATCCCGTCCTGTTCGCTGACTACCGTTGCAGAACTTGTCTGGGTTTGTTCTTGGAAAGCGTGCACCAGTGGCTGATGTCAACAGCGACCTCGTCCCGGTCTGGGCCAGGGTCGTCGAGCGGCTGGTCAACGACCCCGATGTCGGGGAGATGGACAAACAGTGGGTGCAGCGCACCCAGCCGATGTGGATGATGCACGACACCGCCCTGCTGGCGACCCCGAACGAGCGGGCCAAGCAGGTGCTGGAGGGTCGGCTGCTGCCGCAGCTCACCGAGGCCCTCAGCCGCGAGCTCAGCCGCCCGGTCCGGATCGCCGTGATGGTGGACGCCAACGCCGTCCCCACCACCCCCGCACCCTCCCCCCAGGGCCCCGTCGAGCCGTACCCCGGCCCGGTCGACGACGGCGGCGGCTACGGCGGCCAGGACTACCAGCAGCCGTACGAGCGGAACGAGCCGTACGAGCAGGACTACGAGCGCTCCCGCTACGACACCGGCGGCTACGACCAGCGGCAGGCGCCCTACGGCGGCCCGTCGGCCGGCCCGCAGGGCTGGCCCGGCTACCAGGAGCAGCCGCCCGGGTACCACGACCCCGAGGAGTCCCGTCCGGCGCCGCGGCCCGTACCGGGCCCGCCCTCGACCACCCAGGGCGACCTCTTCGGCGGCGCCTACGGCCCCGGCCCGAACGAGCAGCCCCGCGTCGGAGCCGGCCGCCGGGCCGCCGGCTCCCGCCCCTCCGGCGGGCGTCCGACCGAGAAGTCCGCCCCCGAGCGGGGCGACCGGCCCGCCGTCCCGGGGGTGCCCGCCCCGCCCGGCGCTCCCCCGGCTGGCGGGTCGCGCAAGGACGAGCCCGCCGCCCGGCTGAACCCCAAGTACCTGTTCGACACCTTCGTCATCGGCGCCAGCAACCGCTTCGCGCACGCCGCGGCGGTCGCGGTGGCCGAGGCTCCGGCCAAGGCGTACAACCCGCTCTTCATCTACGGCGAGTCCGGTCTGGGCAAGACCCACCTGCTGCACGCCATCGGGCACTACTCGCGCAGCCTCTTCCCGGGCACCCGGGTGCGCTACGTGTCCTCGGAGGAGTTCACCAACGAGTTCATCAACTCGATCCGGGACGGCAAGGCGGACACCTTCCGCCGCCGCTACCGGGACATGGACATCCTGCTCGTGGACGACGTGCAGTTCCTCGCGAGCAAGGAGTCCACGCAGGAGGAGTTCTTCCACACCTTCAACACCCTGCACAACGCGAACAAGCAGATCGTCCTCTCGTCCGACCGGCCGCCCAAGCTGCTGACCACGCTGGAGGACCGGCTGCGCAACCGCTTCGAGTGGGGCCTGATCACCGACGTCACCCCGCCGGAGCTGGAGACCCGGATCGCGATCCTGCGCAAGAAGGCGATCCAGGAGCAACTCAAC
The DNA here is from genome assembly GCF_000719705.1 of Streptomyces sp. NRRL S-350. Classification (GTDB taxonomy): domain Bacteria; phylum Actinomycetota; class Actinomycetes; order Streptomycetales; family Streptomycetaceae; genus Kitasatospora. The sequence goes on from NZ_JOHO01000004.1 coordinate 221,201, forward strand.
GCCCCCGCCGACGTGTTGGAGTTCATCGCGTCCCGGATCACCCGCAACATCCGGGAGTTGGAGGGCGCGCTGATCCGGGTCACCGCCTTCGCCAACCTCAACCGGGCACCGGTGGACCTGGAGTTGGCCGGGATCGTCCTCAAGGACCTGATCCCGGGCGGCGACGAGGACGCCGGCCCGGAGATCACCGCGCAGGTCATCATGCAGCAGACCGCCGCGTACTTCGGCCTGGGTGTGGACGACCTCTGCGGGTCCTCGCGCAGTCGCGTCCTGGTGACGGCCCGCCAGATCGCGATGTACCTGTGCCGGGAGCTCACCGACCTCTCGCTGCCGAAGATCGGCGCGCAGTTCGGCGGCCGCGACCACACCACGGTGATGCACGCGGACCGCAAGATCCGCTCGCTGATGGCCGAGCGGCGCTCGATCTACAACCAGGTCACCGAACTCACCAACCGCATCAAGAGCTAGGCACCGCCGCGCGTGCGGCCCGGAGGGCGTCAGGAGCGATCCTGACGCCCTTTCGGCATGTCCACAGGTGTGCGTCGCGCGCCGGCTGGGCAGAGATCCCGTCGACGGACCCTCCGCCAGTCCACAGCCCGCGCCGAACAACTGACCGGTGATTCGAAAACCCGGGGCGCGCAAGGCCGTTGTCCACAGGGCGGGTGCCTTCCCGGTCGTCCACAGGCCGGGGCGTCCGGAGTTATCCAGAATTCATCCACAGGCCGCTCGCCGCTACGCTCTTCCGCGCAGGTCAGGTGCCTGTGGACTTGTGCACAACCGTTGTCCACAGGCTGTGGACAATTGACGGGCCGCCAGTGGGCCATCCGGGTTGTCCACCGGTTGTCCCCAGCCCCGGGCCGGTTATCCCCAGGTTGTCCACAGCGGCGTCCACAGTTCGACAACCGTGAGCTGGCGTTCATACCCTGGTGTGAAAGGCGTCACGAAAAGTTGACCGGGCCCGGTGGATAACCCGGCCCGAATCTGGGGACAGGGCTGGGGATAACCTGTGGATACCCTGAGTGGCCTGTGGGTAACGCTCGGCTGTCCACAGCGGGCCCTGTCCGTCCACAGCCGCCGTCCACACCCACTGTGGACAAAATCTGGGGCCTGACCTGCGGAAACGGGGTTATCCACGGTTTCCACAGGCCCTACTACTACCACTACACATTTAGACCGTGGACTTGCTTTCAAAGCAGGTGGGCGCCGAATCTGTGGACAACCGGGCCCCGACATCTGTTCGGGTTGCCTCCGCCCGTCTGCCCCGTCTGTCGGCGGAGTACGTCAGACTGTCCTTTGCGACTGGAAGCGGAGTGGCAGAGCTCGGCGGACAGCCCAACGGACGACCAAGATCAGACGAACCAGAGTGCGAGCGGGAGCGCTCGATCCAGGAGGCGGTTACCGGTGAAGTTCCGGGTGGAGCGTGACGTCCTCGCGGAGGCGGTGGCCTGGGCTGCCCGCAGCCTCCCGGCACGGCCGCCGGTGCCGGTGCTGGCCGGCCTGCTGCTGACGGCGCAGGAGGGCAGCCTGGCGCTGTCCGGCTTCGACTACGAGGTCTCGGCCCGGGTCGAGCTGGAGGCCGACGTCGAGGAGGCCGGGACGGTGCTGGTCTCCGGCCGGCTGCTGAACGACATCTCCCGCAACCTCCCCAACAGGCCCGTGGAGATCTCCACCGACGGCCAGCGGGTCAGCGTGGTCTGCGGCAGCTCCCGCTTCACGCTGCCCACCCTCCCGGTGGACGAGTACCCGGCCCTGCCCCAGATGCCGACCGCCACCGGCACCGTGCCCGGCGACGTCTTCGCCTCGGCCGTCAGCCAGGCCGCCGTCGCCGCCGGCCGGGACGACACCCTCCCGGTGCTCACCGGTGTCCGGGTCGAGATCGAGGGCGACCGGATCACCCTGGCCGCCACCGACCGCTACCGCTTCGCCGTCCGCGACCTGCTGTGGAAGCCCGAGCAGTCGGACATCTCCGCGGTCGCCCTGGTCCCCGCCAAGACCCTGCAGGACATCGCCAAGTCCCTGGGCAGCGGCGACAGCGTCTCCATCGCGCTCTCCTCGGGCGGCGCGGGCGAGGGCCTGATCGGTTTCGAGGGCGCCGGCCGCCGGACCACCACCCGGCTGCTGGAGGGCGAGTTCCCCAAGTTCCGCAGCCTCTTCCCGACCGAGTTCAGCGCCGTCGCCGCGATCCAGACCCAGCCCTTCCTGGAGGCGCTCAAGCGCGTCTCGCTGGTCGCCGAGCGCAACACCCCGGTCCGCCTCAACTTCGAGCAGGGCGTGCTGACCCTGGAGGCCGGCTCGGGCGACGACGCCCAGGCCACCGAGCGGATCGAGGCCGACCTCGAGGGCGACGACATCTCGATCGCCTTCAACCCGGGCTACCTGGAGGAGGGCCTCAAGGCCATCGACTCCGCCTACGCCCAGCTCAGCTTCACCACCCCGACCAAGCCCGCGCTGCTCAGCGGCAAGGTCGCGGTGGACGCCGAGGAGGACAAGGCCTACCAGTACCTGATCATGCCGGTCCGCCTCTCCGGCTGATCCCGCCCCACCCGAGAGCACCCGCCCGTCCGCGCGGACGGCCACGTAAACGTCCACAGGCTGTGCACACCCGCTGTGCACAGCCTGTGGACGTCTCCCCCGGTCGGCCCGACCGCACGCGGACGCCGGTGCTCCAGCGCGTAGGCTCAAGGCGTGCGGCAACGGCGCCGCCGGCAGGCACGTCACCACAGGTAAGGACTTGGTCATGGAGCTCGGCCTCATCGGTCTCGGCAAGATGGGCGGCAACATGCGCGAGCGGATCCGCCGCGCCGGCCACACCGTCATCGGCTACGACCGCAATCCGGACATCTCCGACGTCGAGAGCCTGCAGGAACTCGTCACCAAGCTGCAGGGCCCGCGCGTGGTCTGGGTGATGGTCCCGGCCGGCGCCGCCACCCAGGCGACCGTCGACGAGCTCGCCGAGCTGCTCTCCCCCGGCGACGTGGTGGTCGACGGCGGCAACTCGCGCTGGACCGACGACGTCAAGCACGCCGAGGCGCTGGCCGCGAAGGGCATCGGCTTCGTCGACTGCGGCGTCTCCGGCGGCGTCTGGGGCCTGGAGAACGGCTACGCCCTGATGTACGGCGGCGACGCCGAGCACGTCGCCCGGGTGCAGCCCGTCTTCGACTCGCTCAAGCCCGAGGGCGACTTCGGCTCGGTGCACGCGGGCGCGGTGGGCGCCGGCCACTTCGCCAAGATGGTCCACAACGGCATCGAGTACGCGATGATGCAGGCCTTCGCCGAGGGCTGGGAGCTGCTGGAGGCCGCCCCCGAGGTCACCGACGTGCGCGAGGTCTTCCGCAGCTGGCAGGAGGGCACCGTCATCCGCTCCTGGCTGCTGGACCTGGCCGTCCGCGCCCTGGACGAGGACGAGCACCTGGCCAAGCTGCGCGGCTGGGCCGCCGACTCCGGCGAGGGCCGCTGGACCGTCGAGGCCGCGATCGACCACGCCGTGCCGCTGCCGGCGATCACCGCCTCGCTGTTCGCCCGCTTCGCCTCCCGTCAGGACGACTCGCCGCAGATGAAGATGATCGCCGCGCTGCGCAACCAGTTCGGCGGCCACGCGGTCGAGTCCAAGTAACCGACGGTCCATCCACAGAAGGCGGGCGCAGTCCACAGCCATGCACGTCGCGCACCTGTCGCTCGCCGACTTCCGGTCGTACGCCCGGGCCGAGGTTCCCCTCGACCCGGGCGTGACGGCCTTCGTCGGGCCCAACGGCCAGGGCAAGACCAACCTGGTCGAGGCGATCGGCTACGTGGCCACCCTGGGCAGCCACCGGGTCGCCACCGACACCCCGCTGATCAGGCTGGGCGCCGAGCGGGCGGTGGTCCGCACCTCGGTGGTGGACCGCGGCCGCTCCACCCTGATCGAGCTGGAGCTCACCCCGGGCAAGGCCAACCGGGCCCGGATCAACCGCTCCGACAACGTCCGGCCCCGTGACGTGCTGGGCCTGCTGCGCACCGTGCTGTTCGCCCCGGAGGACCTCAGCCTGGTCAAGGGCGACCCCGGCGAGCGCCGGCGCTTCCTGGACGAGCTGCTGACCGCCCGCGCGCCCCGGCTGGCCGGCGTGCGGCAGGACTACGAGCGGGTGCTCAAGCAGCGCAACGCCCTGCTGAAGACCGCCGCGATGGCCCGCCGGGCCGGTGGCGGCAAGGGCGCCGACCTCTCCACCCTGGAGGTCTGGGACGGCCATCTGGCGCGCGCCGGGGCCGAGTTGACGGCCTTCAGGATCCAGCTGGCGGCCGCCCTGCAGCCGCTGGTGACGGCCGCTTACGGACAGCTGGCCCCCGGTGGCGGCGAGACCGTCCTGGAGTACCGCAGCTCCTTCGAGGGCGAGTTGCCGACCAGCCGCGAGCAGGCCGAGGAGCAGTTGCTGGGGGCGCTGCAGGCGATCCGCAAGCAGGAGGTCGAGCGCGGGATCACCCTGGTCGGTCCGCACCGGGACGAGCTGGTGCTCAAGCTCGGCCCGCTGCCCGCCAAGGGCTACGCCAGCCACGGCGAGTCCTGGTCGTTCGCGCTCGCCCTGCGGCTGGCCTCGTACGAACTGCTGCGCGCCGACGGCGGCGAGCCGGTGCTGATCCTGGACGACGTGTTCGCCGAGCTGGACGCCGCCCGCCGGGACCGGCTGGCCGAGCTGGTGGCCGACGGCGAGCAGGTGCTGGTCACGGCCGCCGTCGCCGAGGACGTGCCGAAGGCGCTCGCCGGCGCCCGGTTCGCGGTCTCGGACGGCGCGGTGCGCCGGGTCGACGCCTGAGCCCGCACCCGCCCCGCGACCACCGCCCCCGCCCGGCGCGGCCGGGTGCTCCCGTACGCTGGACGGCTCGGCGGTCGCGCGGTCGCGCCCGTCGTCCACAGGCTGGGGAAAGGACATCGCCGTGAGCGAGCGGGCGGACGCTGAGCACTCCCTCCCCGGGCCCGGCGCCCCCGCGCCGACCGGCGCCGACCTCGCCCGCTCCGCGCTCCGGGCGGCCCGCGCCCAGGCCCGCCAGCGCGGCGAGCAGGTCCGGGAGAAGCGCGAGGCGAAGCGGCACGGCCTGCGCAGCGGTGCCCGCTCGGACGGCCGCGACCCGGTCCCGCTGGGTGCGGCGCTGAACCGGCTGCTGACCGAGCGCGGCTGGGAGTCATCGGCCGCCGTCGGCGGAGTGATGGGCCGCTGGCCGCAGATCGTCGGCCCCGACATCGCCGCGCACTGCCACCCCTCCTCCTACGACGAGGCCGCCGCGGTGCTCACCGTGCAGTGCGACTCCACCGCCTGGGCCACCCAACTGCGTTGGCTGGCGCGGCAGTTGGTGGCACGTCTGAACCACGAGCTGGGCCACGGCACGGTCCGGACCATCAAGGTGCTGGGCCCGGCGGCGCCCGCCCGGGGCTACGGCCGGCTGCGGGCGCCGGGGAGCAAGGGGCCGGGCGACACCTGGGGGTGAGCGGTGCCGGCCCGGCGCCGATCGGATGGCGATCTTCCGGAACCCCTGACAGCCGCCCCAGGCGCCCTGGGGCCCCCAGTCGAGTATCGGGACATGTGCAGAGGGGATTCAGGGCGGCGTATCTGCCTTCAAGGGCTGCCAAACGCCCATCTATGTCAGTCGTACCGGTAGACTGAGAGCCAAACACTGTTGCTAGTGGCAACCGAGTCGAAACGCCGTGGTCGCACGCTCGCCCGCACGGGGCGGGAATGCGGCCCGTGCTGTGCCAGAGAGGGCGCTTCGTGGCCGATTCCGGCAACCCCAGCCAGACCCCAGACCAGTCCGACCTGTCTTCCTACACCGGGAGCAACATCCAGGTGCTGGAAGGCCTCGACGCCGTCCGCAAGCGCCCCGGCATGTACATCGGGTCCACCGGCGAGCGTGGCCTGCACCACCTGGTGCAGGAGGTCGTGGACAACTCCGTCGACGAGGCGATGGCCGGGTACGCCGACACCATCGACGTCACGATCATGGCCGACGGCGCGATCCGCGTCGTCGACAACGGCCGAGGCATCCCGGTCGACATCGTCCCCGGCCAGGACAAGCCCGCCGTCGAGGTCGTGCTCACCGTCCTGCACGCCGGCGGCAAGTTCGGCGGCGGCGGCTACGCCGTCTCCGGCGGTCTGCACGGTGTCGGCGTCTCCGTGGTGAACGCGCTGTCCACCAGGCTGTCGGTGGAGATCCACAAGGACGGCAGCACCTGGACCCAGGACTACAAACTGGGTGCCCCGACCGCCCCCCTGGCCAAGGGCGCGCCGACCGAGCGCACCGGCACCACGGTCACCTTCTGGGCGGACCCGGACATCTTCGAGACCACCGTCTACTCCTTCGAGACGCTCTCCCGGCGCTTCCAGGAGATGGCCTTCCTCAACAAGGGCCTGTCGATCTCGCTGACCGACGAGCGCCCCGAGCACGTGGACGAGGAGGGCAAGCCGCTCACCGTCACGTACAAGTACGACGGCGGCATCGCCGACTTCGTCGCCCACCTCAACTCCCGCAAGGGCGAGGTCATCCACCCCTCGGTGATCGACTTCGAGGCGGAGGACAAGGACAAGGCGATCTCGGTGGAGATCGCGATGCAGTGGAACTCCTCCTACACCGAGGGGGTCTACAGCTTCGCCAACACCATCCACACCCACGGCGGCGGCACCCACGAGGAGGGCTTCCGCGCGGCGCTGACCGGCCTGGTCAACCGCTACGCGCGGGACAAGAAGCTGCTCCGGGAGAAGGACGACAACCTCTCCGGCGAGGACATCCGCGAGGGCCTGACCGCGATCATCTCGGTCAAGCTCGGCGAGCCCCAGTTCGAGGGCCAGACCAAGGACAAGCTCGGCAACACCGAGGCCAAGACCTTCGTCCAGAAGGTCGTCCACGAGCACCTCAACGACTGGTTGGACCGCAACCCCAACGAGGCCTCGGACATCATCCGCAAGTCCATCCAGGCCGCCACCGCGCGCGTCGCCGCCCGCAAGGCCCGCGACCTGACCCGCCGCAAGGGCCTGCTGGAGTCCGCCTCGCTGCCGGGCAAGCTCTCGGACTGCCAGTCCAAGGACCCGTCCGAGTGCGAGATCTTCATCGTCGAGGGTGACTCCGCCGGCGGCTCGGCCAAGCAGGGCCGCGACCCGCGCACCCAGGCCATCCTGCCGATCCGCGGCAAGATCCTGAACGTCGAGAAGGCCCGGATCGACAAGGTGCTGCAGAACACCGAGGTCCAGGCGCTGATCTCGGCCTTCGGCTGCGGCATCCAGGAGGACTACGACGAGACCAGGCTCCGGTACCACAAGATCGTCCTGATGGCGGACGCCGACGTCGACGGTCAGCACATCCGCACCCTGCTGCTCACCCTGCTGTTCCGCTTCATGCGGCCGCTGGTCGAGTCCGGGTACGTCTACCTCGCCATGCCGCCGCTGTACAAGATCAAGTGGGGCAAGGACGACTTCGAGTACGCCTACTCCGACCGCGAGCGCGACGCGCTGATCGCGGCCGGGGTGGAGGCCGGGCGCCGGCTGCCCAAGGACGACGCGATCCAGCGGTTCAAGGGTCTCGGCGAGATGAACGCCGAGGAGCTGCGGGTCACCACCATGGACGCCGAGCACCGCCTGCTGCTCCAGGTCACCCTGGAGGACGCCGCCCGCGCCGACGAGCTGTTCTCCGTGCTGATGGGCGAGGACGTCGAGGCCCGCCGCTCCTTCATCCAGCGCAACGCCAAGGACGTCCGCTTCCTGGACGTGTGACGCCTGCACCCAGGCCCCGCACGTACCAGTCCGCGTGAAAGGAAACTGACCACCAGTGGTCGACGACAACCGTCCCGACGGCGAACAGCCCGAGACCCCCGAGGCCGCCGAGGCCACCACCCAGGCGACCATGCGGATCGAGCCGGTCGAGCTCGAGACCGAGATGCAGCGCTCGTACCTCGACTACGCGATGAGCGTGATCGTCAGCCGCGCACTGCCCGAGGTCCGCGACGGCCTCAAGCCGGTGCACCGGCGCGTGCTCTACGCGATGTACGACGGCGGGTACCGCCCGGAGAAGGGCTACTACAAGTGCGCCCGCGTCGTCGGCGACGTCATGGGCAACTACCACCCGCACGGTGACACCTCGATCTACGACACCGTGGTCCGCCTGGCCCAGCCGTGGTCGATGCGGATGCCGCTGGTGGACGGCAACGGCAACTTCGGCTCCCCGGGCAACGACCCGGCGGCGGCCATGCGCTACACCGAGTGCAAGATGATGCCGCTGGCCATGGAGATGATGCGGGACATCGACGAGGAGACCGTCGACTTCGCGTCCAACTACGACGGCCGCTCGCAGGAGCCGACCGTCCTGCCCGCCCGCTTCCCCAACCTGCTGGTCAACGGTGCCACCGGCATCGCGGTCGGCATGGCCACCAACATCCCGCCGCACAACCTCCGCGAGGTCTCCTCCGGCGCGCTCTGGTACCTGGAGCACCCCGAGGCCTCCAACGAGGAGCTGCTGGAGGCCCTGATCGAGCGGATCAAGGGCCCCGACTTCCCCACCGGCGCGCTGATCGTCGGCCGCCGCGGCATCGACGACTACTACCGCACCGGCCGCGGCTCGGTCACCATGCGCGCCGTGGTCGAGGTCGAGGAGATCCAGGGCCGCCAGTGCCTGGTGATCACCGAACTGCCGTACCAGGTCAACCCGGACAACCTCGCGCTGAAGATCGCCGACCTGGTCAAGGACGGCAAGATCGCCGGTATCGCGGACGTCCGCGACGAGTCCTCGTCCCGCACCGGCACCCGCCTGGTGGTCGTGCTCAAGCGCGACGCGGTCGCCAAGGTCGTGCTGAACAACCTGTACAAGCACACCGAGCTGCAGACCAACTTCGGCGCCAACATGCTGGCCCTGGTCGACGGCGTGCCGCGCACGCTCTCCCTCGACGCCTTCATCCGGCACTGGGTCAACCACCAGGTCGAGGTCATCGTCCGGCGCACCACCTTCCGCCTGCGCAAGGCCGAGGAGCGCGCCCACATCCTCCGGGCCCTGCTGCGCGCCCTGGACATGATCGACGAGGTCATCGCGCTGATCCGGGCCTCGGCGAGCGCCGACGCCGCCCGCACCGGCCTGATGGGCCTGCTCGACATCGACGAGCTCCAGGCCAACGCCATCCTGGAGATGCAGCTGCGCCGCCTGGCCGCCCTGGAGCGCCAGCGGATCATGGACGAGCACGACGAGCTGCAGCGCAAGATCGACGAGTACAACGCGATCCTGGCCTCGCCGTCCCGCCAGCGGGAGATCATCTCCGAGGAGCTCACCGCGATCGTCGAGAAGTACGGCGACGAGCGGCGCTCCACCCTCATCCCCTCCGACGGCGACCTCTCCATCGAGGACCTCATCGCCGAGGAGGACATCGTCGTCACCATCACCCGTGGCGGCTACGTCAAGCGGACCCGCTCCGACCTCTACCGCTCGCAGAAGCGCGGCGGCAAGGGCGTGCGCGGTGCCCAGCTGAAGCAGGACGACATCGTCGACCACTTCTTCGTGACGACGACCCACAACTGGATCCTGTTCTTCACCAACAAGGGCCGGGTCTACCGGGCGAAGGGCTACGAGCTGCCGGACGCCGGGCGCGACGCCCGCGGCCAGCACGTGGCCAACCTGCTGGCCTTCCAGCCGGACGAGCACATCGCCCAGGTGATGGCCGTCCGCACCTACGAGGACAAGCCGTACCTGGTCCTCGCCACCCGGGCCGGCCTGGTGAAGAAGTCCGCGCTCAAGGACTACGACTCCCCGCGCTCCGGCGGCCTGATCGCGATCAACCTGCGCCAGGACGAGGAGGGCCGGGACGACGAGCTGATCGGCGCCGAGCTGGTCTCCGCCGAGGACGACCTGCTGCTGGTCTCCAAGAAGGCCCAGTCGATCCGCTTCACCGCGACCGACGACGCCCTGCGGCCCACCGGCCGCGCCACCTCCGGCGTCAAGGGCATGGCGTTCCGCGAGGACGACGAGATGCTGTCGATGAACGTCGTCCGCCCGGGAACCTACGTCTTCACCGCCACGGACGGCGGCTACGCCAAGCGCACCGGTGTGGACGAGTACCGTGTCCAGGGACGCGGCGGCTACGGCACCAAGGCGGCGAAGATCGTCGAGGGCCGTGGTTCGCTCGTCGGCGCACTCGTGGTCGACGAAACCGACGAGATCATGGCGATCACCCTCTCGGGCGGGGTGATCCGCACCAGGGTTTCCGAGGTTCGTGAAACCGGACGTGACACGATGGGCGTCCAACTGATCAACCTCGGTAAGCGCGATGCGGTCGTGGGCATGGCTCGCAACGCGGAAGCCGAGGACGAGGAGATCGCGGAGGACGAGGTCGCGGGTACCGAGTCCACCGAGACGGCCGAGGGAACGCCGACGGCGGTCGACGGAGACGTCGAGGCCTGAGCCGAACCGCGAGCCGGTGTCGCCGCGTCCACCCAGTGGGCGCGGTGACACCGGACGCCGACCAGTTCCGGGCAATCCCGCCGGGCGCTGGATGACGAGTGACGAAGCAGGGCGGCGCCGCCGTCCTGGTGGGAAGTGCGGGAGGACCAGGTGAGTGGAGCCACGGGTGCTGCGGGAGGGACCTCCGGCGGCCGTCCGGGCGCGCAGGGCGGGGGTTCGTACGGCGTCCCGCAGCCGCCGACCGAGCACTCGGCCGCGTCCACCTCGCTGATGCCGCAGGCCGGCGGCGCGGGTCAGAGCGGCGCGACCTACGGCGGCCAGACGCCCCCGCCGCCGAGCGGCCCGGCGTCCGCCCCGGGCGGCTTCTCGCCGCCGACCACGTACGCCAAGGGGCAGCCGACCCCGGCCCGGGGCACCCGGACCGCCGGCAACACCCCGCCCGGCGGCACCCCCGTGCCCGGGGCGCCGCGCCGCCCCGCGGCCGCGCCCGCGGCCGGCGGCGTCGGCCTCGGCCGGACCCGCAAGGCCCGGCTCCGGGTGACCAAGGTCGACCCGTGGTCCGTGATGAAGGTCAGCTTCCTGCTGTCGCTGGCCGTCGGCATCATCCTCATCGTGGCCGCGGCCGTGCTGTGGATGACGCTGGACTCGCTCGGCGTCTTCGACTCGCTGACCAAGACCCTCAAGGACGTCACGGGCTCCGACACCACCGGCGGCCTCAACCTGATGGACTACGTCGGCTTCGGCAAGGTGATGACCTTCACCGCGCTGATCGCCGTGGTCGACGTCGTCCTGCTGACCGCGCTGTCCACCCTCTCCGCGTTCATCTACAACGCGGCGGCCGGCTTCACCGGCGGCGTCGAGCTGACGCTGGCCGAGGAGGACTGATCCCGGCCGGATCCTGATCCCCGGTCAGTTCGCCGTCCACGGACGGAATGTACGGGCCCCACCGGCTGTTGCAGCCGGTGGGGCCCGTCGGCATTTCGGGTGACAGCCGGCACCCCGCGGCGTGCCGCCCGGAAGCGGGTCGGACGCGGTGGGATTAGCTGGGTGGCGCCCGTTCCGCGCCTGGGAGTGCCGCAGGCCGCCCCCGGTCCGCCCGACCGGGCCGGTTGAGTTCGCAGGACGACTGGACGGAGGCGCGCGGTGGCGAAGCTCGCAGGTCAACTGGTCGAGGCCCTGGACGGGCTGTTGGGGGTGCCGGTACCGCTGCGGGTACAGGCCTGGGACGGCAGCACCGCCGGGCCGCCGGAGGCCCCCGCCATCGTCCTGCGCAACCGTCGGGCGCTGCGCCGCCTGCTCTGGCAGCCGGGCGAGCTTGGCCTGGCCCGGGCCTACGTCGCGGGGGACTTGGAGATCGCCCCCGGCACCGACCTCTACGAGGTGCTCTCGGTCGTCGGCCGGTTCGCCGAGCGGCCGGAGATCCGCACCCTGGACCTCGGGCCGCGCGTCGTCCTGGGCGCCAAGGGCCGCCGGGCCCTCGCGGCAGCCCTGCGCGCGGGGGCGATCGGCCCCCGGCCGGCCCCGCCCCGGGAAGAGGTCCGCAAGGTCGGCGGGCGGCTGCACAGCCGCAGCCGGGACCGCGCCGCCATCAGCCACCACTACGACGTCGGGAACGACTTCTACGGCCTCGTGCTGGGCCCCTCGATGGTCTACTCGTGCGCCTACTGGACGCCGGAGGCCAAGAGCCTGGAGGCCGCCCAGGAAGCCAAACTCGACCTCATCTGCCGCAAGCTCGGCCTGCGGCCCGGAATGCGGCTGCTGGACGTCGGCAGCGGCTGGGGATCGCTCCTGCTGCACGCGGCCGAGCACTACGGCGTCACCGCGGTCGGTGTCTCCATCTCCCGGGAACAGGTCGCGCTGGCCCGCACCCGGGTCGAGGAGGCCGGTCTGGCCGACCGGGTCGAGGTCAGGCTCCAGGACTACCGGGAGATCACCGACGGGCCGTTCGACGCGATCTCCAGCGTCGGCATGGCCGAGCACGTCGGCTCCGAGCAGTACCGGGTCTACGCCGAGGGCCTGTACCGGCTGCTGACGCCCGGCGGCCGGCTCCTCAACCACCAGATCGCCCGCCGCCCCGACCACCCCGGCGAGCCGCACCGCACCAGCCCCTTCATCGACCGCTACGTCTTCCCCGACGGCGAGCTCTCCCCCGTCGGTTCCACCGTGGCCCGGCTGGAGGAGGCCGGCTTCGAGGTCCGGGACGTCGAGGCGCTGCGCGAGCACTACGGGCTGACGCTGCGCGAGTGGGTGGCCAACCTCGAGGCGCACTGGACGGAGGCGGTCCGGCTGGTCGGCCGCGGCCGGGCGAGGGTCTGGCGGCTGTACATGGCCGCCTCCGCGCTCGCCTTCGAGCAGAACCGGATCGGGATCAACCAGGTCCTCGCCGTCCGCAGCACCGACGACGGCGCGGCCGGCCTCCCGCAGACCCGCCAGGAATGGCTGCTGCGCCCGGCCGCCGGCACGCCGCAGCCGGTCGACGGGTTCGGTGCCGCAGCGCCGGTCGGGCCGGATTTGGGGGATCGGCGGTCGGTCCGCTAATCTTTCAGTGCGGCGAGGGCCTATAGCTCAGACGGTTAGAGCGCTTCCCTGATAAGGAAGAGGCCACAGGTTCAAGTCCTGTTAGGCCCACCACCGCGAAGGCCCCGGAGTGATCCACTCCGGGGCCTTCGACGTTTTCGCGGATCGGGCTGGTTCCGGTACGCTCTCTGTTCGGCGAGGGCCTATAGCTCAGACGGTTAGAGCGCTTCCCTGATAAGGAAGAGGCCACAGGTTCAAGTCCTGTTAGGCCCACCTCCCCGAAGGGCCCGGAGTGATCCACTCCGGGCCCTTCGTCGTCCTCCGGGGAGGCGGGCGTGGCGGACCGGACGCGGTCGCCGGACGGCCCGGGAGGTCGGGCCGGGGCGGGGTTTCCCGGGCGGGTCGTGCGCGGGCGGCCCGCCTGCCAGGAGGTGCGGCGTCAATCCTCGGACCGCGCCGCCGGGTTGGCCGCACCGGTGGCTGGTCACGATTGGGATACCGGTGTGTATCATCGGCCGCAAGGGCAGTCTGGCACCCGGCCGCCCGTTCGCGCTCGAAACACAACTGGACTCGTCGGCCCGGTCACTCCGGCCGGTTCCCGGCTCTTGAGTCCACCAACGCAAGAAGGACGAGGTCCCGCGGTGAAGAAGCTTCTCCTGGTCGCCCTGGTCGCCCTCGGCGGCTTCTTTGTCTACCGTCAGGTCCAGGCGGACCGCGCCGAGCAGGACCTGTGGACCGAGGCCACCGACCCGGTCCCGGCCGGTCGCTGAGCCTCCGGGCGATCTGACGATCGACGGTCTTCGGAGGCGCCGACCGGCGCCTCCCGGGCCGGCCGGGCCCGGTCGACCGACCGGTCCCGGCCGGTTCCCCCCGGGAATGGCACTGTCCGGGGGGACGGCGCTTGGAAAGGCGCCGGACCCGGTACGCTAGTGCCCGTCGGCACGCGCGGTGCCTTCGAGGGGCATTAGCTCAGTTGGTAGAGCGCTGCCTTTGCAAGGCAGATGTCAGGAGTTCGAGTCTCCTATGCTCCACAGCGCCGAAAGGGCGGCTGACCTGTAGCAACAGGTCAGCCGCCCTTCGTCGTTCCCGGGCCCGGCCGGCACCGGTCGGCCGTCAGCGGGATTCCGGCCGGTCGTCCTCGGTGCCTTCGGGAGCGGGCTCGACGACCTCCATTTCGGGGCCGGAGCCGTTCACCGGGGCGGTCGTGGCGTGGGCGCCCACCGGCTGGGACTCCGGTGCGACCGGGGGCTCGACCAGCCACTCCGGGTTGCTGTGCCGGCGCCACCGCTGCCAGGCGACGATGCCGCTGCCGATGGCGAGCAGGCCGGCCACCGCGAGGCCGGTGGCCCAGCCGTTGCACCGCTTCTTCCTGGCGTTCCGGGCCGCGAGCCGGCTGATCTCGGCCGAGCTGACGTTGCCCTGCAGGGCGGTCATCGCGGCGGCGCCCCGGGCTTGGGCCTCCTGGGCGACCGGGGTGACGGCGGCGCGGGCTTCCTCGACGGCGTGGGCGACCCGGGGGACGACCGTGGTCCGCGCCTGATCGGCGGCCCGGGCGGCGGAGAGACGGGCCGCCAGAGCCGCCTCCTGGGCCCGGTGCAGCGCCCTCAGGGTGTTCTGCTGGGCCTCGGGGGGCAGGCTGGCGAAGGCATGGCCGAACTGCGGGGCGAGGTGTTTGTCGTAGTGGACGCGGAGATTGTGGGCGGCCTGGGTGGTTTTCGGCCCGAGGGCGTCCAGGGCGGGCCCGAGACGTTGCAGGGCGCCGTCCGCGATGTGCGAGGCGGTGTCGCGGGTCTTGGTGGCCGTCTCACGGGCTGAGTCCGAAAAGCTCACGAGTCTCTCCTCCTGGGTGGCGTCCTATATGCACATATCCACCTGAATGCTGATCATGCATCCTCATTTGTCCGTCGGCATGCCGGGTGGGCCGTACGCGGGGCCGCTGTGGGAAGTGGGGCGGGTGGGGGCGGGGAACGGCAGGAGGCAGGACGGGATGCGGGGGAGCACGGCCGTCGGGAGGGGCCGCGGCAGTAGGCTGGCGGTTTCGGAGGACGCGTACGGGAAGGGGACACCGCTGATGCTCCCGGACGAGCCGCGGTCGTCGGCCGGTCGGTCCCCGGAACCCGGGCCGCCCGGCTGCTACCGGCACCCGCAGACGCCCACCGGGATCTCCTGCACCCGGTGCGGGCGGCCGATCTGCCCGCAGTGCATGGTGGCCGCCTCGGTGGGCTTCCAGTGCCCCGAGTGCGTCGACGACGGCCACGCCGGGACACGGCGGGCGACCACCCGTTTCGGCGGCGCCCTGAACGCCGACGGAGGCCTGGTCACCAGGCTGCTGATCGGGGTCAACGTGGCGGTCTGGCTGCTGGCCGCCTACGTGCTCGCGCCGCGACTGGGCCAGACCTGGTCATTGCTCAGCGCCGGGCGGGACGTCCCCGGCGGGCCGGCCGGCGTCGCGGACGGCCCGGACCAGTGGTACCGGCTGCTGACCGCCACCTTCCTGCACCTGCAGTGGTGGCACGTCGGGCTGAACATGCTGGTCCTGTTCTGGCTCGGCCCCCCGCTGGAGGAGGCGCTCGGCCGGCTGCGCTTCCTGGCCGTCTACCTGGTCTCCGGCCTCGGCGGCAGCACCTTGGCCTTCGTGGTGGCCGGTGACTGGATGAACTCGGTGGGCGCCTCCGGGGCGATCTTCGGCCTGATCGGCGCCACGATCATGGTGCAGTTGCGGAACAGGGGCCCGGTCGGGCCCACGGTGGCGCTCCTGGTCTTCAACCTGATCATCACCTTCTCGCGCCCGGGGATCGACTGGCGGGCGCACCTCGGCGGCCTGGCGCTGGGCGCGCTGACCACGGCCGGCCTGGTGTACGCCCCGCGCAAGCGCCGCGGCCTGCTCCAGGGCCTGGCAGTGGCGGGAGCGCTGGCCGTGGAGGCGGCGATGCTGTTGGTCGGGATGTCCCTCTACGGCGCGTGAGGCCTCGGGCGGTTGTCCACAGTGGGTGCGGGGTTGTGCACAGGCTGTGCGCCGCCTCGGTTGTGGACTGTTGTTCTACGCGTGTCCTGCTGTGCGGATTCCTCGCGCGCGGGGCGTCGTGCACAGCCGTGGACGGTTCCGGGCGAGATGGTTATCCACAGGCTGGGGAGACTTTTCCCCAGTGTGGATAACCATGTGGATAAGCGTGACAGTCGGATGGTGGGGATAGCCGACCGGATCCCCCGGCGCCGGACACGCCGGACCGCCGCCCCGGGGCCTGCGATCCGAAGCGGCGGGAGAAGGCCCGGCGGGGCCTCAGGACGAGCGGGTCGTCACTTCCACTGGGTGGAGACGCCGAACCCCGCGGCGATGAAGCCGAAGCCCACCAGGATGTTCCAGTTCCGCCAGCTCTCGACCGGGTAGGTGCCGCTGGTCACGTAGTAGGTGACGATCCACACCAGGCCGATCAGGAACAGTGCCAGCATCAGCGGCGCGACCCAGCCGCGGCCCGAGCTGATCTTCACCGTGGCCGTGGTCGGCGGGGTGTAGTCGGACTTCTTGCGGAGTCGAGACTTCGGCACGAGGGGATCTCCTGTCGATGCGCTGGGGGACCGCGCAGCGGTGCAGCGGGTGAGTCGGACGGCGGCCTGCTGAGGAGAACGCCCTGGGGACCGCTCCGCACACGCCACCGGCGTCCGTTAGCGTAGTGGCTCGGCGGGTCTTGAGGAGATAAGGGTACGGTGACTAATTTGTCGATTCCCCCTGAGTCGGCCCCTACTCGCCGTTCCGGTATCCGACATGTCGGACGTGTCCTGACCTGCGCCGTGTTCGCGCTCGCCGGCCTGCTCTTCTACATCAGCGCGCAGACCGCCCGCGGCACCGACCTGCGGACCGACAACTCGCTGCTGAGCCTCGGCGACGTGATCCGCCAGCGCAGCGCGCAGAACCAGCAGGCACAGTCCCAGCTCGCCGACCTCCAGGCCCACGCCCAGGAGCTCACCGAGCAGCAGGGCCACAGCCCCGCCGACGCGGCGCGACTGGACGGCCTGCGACTCGGCGCCGCCCTGGAGCCGCTGCAGGGCGGCGGCCTGACCGTCACCCTCAACGACGCCCCGCCGAACGCCACCGCGCGCATCCCGGGCGTCCCCGAGCCCGGCGTCAACGACCTCGTCATCCACCAGCAGGACATCCAGGCCGTGGTCAACGCGCTGTGGCGGGGCGGCGCCGAGGGCGTGCAGGTGATGGACCAGCGGCTGATCTCCACCAGCGCCGTCCGCTGCGTCGGCAACACCCTGCTGCTCCAGGGGCGGGTCTACTCCCCGCCGTACGTGGTCAGGGCGGTCGGAAGGACGGACGGGCTGCGTTCGGCCGTCGACGCGGACCCGACGATCCGCAACTACCTGCAGTACGTCCAGGCGTACGGGTTGGGCTGGAAGGTCCAGGAGAGCGGGGACCTGACCCTGCCCGGGTACTCCGGCACCACCGAGCTGCGGTCGGCGGGCGGGCAGCAGTAGCGGACCGGCCTCACGGCCGTGGAATGCGGGTCTACTCTTGACCCCAGTCCGCTGCGTCGAGGGAGCACCATGTACGGGTTCATCTGGCGTCACCTCCCGGGGAACATCCTGGTGAAGGCCGTCATCTCGGTGCTCCTCATCCTGGGGATCGTCTACCTGCTCTTCACCTACGTCTTCCCGTGGGCGGAACCGTTGCTCCCCTTCGGTGACGTCACAGTGGACGGCGGCGACGGCGCCGCGGCCGGCTGAACCGGCGGGCCCGGCACTTCCATCCAGCTCCGCCCCCCCAGCACCGCATCCCACGGAGACCACGCGCGCATGACCACCGAGCCGACCCCGCCCCGCATCCTGGTGGTGGACAACTACGACAGCTTCGTCTTCAACCTCGTCCAGTACCTGTACCAGCTCGGCGCCACCTGCGAGGTGGTGCGCAACGACGAGGTGACCGTCGAGCACGCCGTGCGCCGCGCCGGGGCCGAGGGCTTCGACGGGGTGCTGCTCTCCCCGGGGCCGGGAGCGCCGGAGGAGGCCGGGGTCTGCATCGAGATGGTGCACCACTGCGCGCGCATCGGACTGCCGGTGTTCGGCGTCTGCCTGGGCCTGCAGTCGATCGCGGCCGCGTACGGCGCGGTGGTCGGCCGGGCGCCGGAGCTGCTGCACGGCAAGACCTCACTCGTGGAGCACGAGGACGGCGGGGTGTTCGAGGGTCTGCCCTCGCCGCTGACCGCGACCCGCTACCACTCGCTCGCGGTCGAACCGTCCACCGTTCCGGCGGAGTTGGTGGTCACGGCGCGCACCGGCAGCGGGGTCGTCATGGGCCTGAGGCACCGTGAACTGCCCGTCGAGGGAGTGCAGTTCCACCCCGAGTCGGTGCTCACCGAGGGCGGTCACCGGATGCTCGCCAACTGGCTCGCGGAGTGCGGCTTCCCGCAGGCCGTGGACAGGTCGGCCGGGCTCGCCCCGGTGATCGGCCGGGGCTGAGCGGCGTGACCGCGCTGCGTCCGGAGGGGCGTTACCAGCCGGAGGCGGCCCCGTACGGCGGGTCGCAGTACGGAGGCCCGGAGTACGACGGCTCGCAGTACGACGGGAGCCGGTACGAAGGCCCGCAGTACGCGGGGTCGCAGTACGACGGCTCGCAGTACGGCGACGGGAGCCACGGCGGCCGCGCCCAGGCCGTGCCCGAGGACGCCTGGGGCGTCTACGAGCAGGCCGAGTCGCCCCTCGTGGGCGGCCCCGAGTACCCCTGGCTGCCCGACCAGACCCTCCAGTTGAGGCTGCCCGGGATCGGTGCGGAGGCCGCCGAGCCGACCCCGACCACCGGTGGCCGGGCCGAGCGCCGCAGGGCCGCGCAGGGCCGCACCGCGATCCGGTCGGGCAGCGGCCGGCGGCGGGCGAGCAGCCGGGCGGGCGGGCGGGTGCGGCCCAAGGAGTCGGCGGCCGTGGTGGCCGCGCGGCTCGTGGGCGAGCTGTGCATAACGCTCGGCATGGTGATGCTGCTCTTCGTCGCGTACCAGCTCTGGTGGACCAACGTGCAGGCCGACGCGGCCGCGGACGGGGCCCGCAACCAGCTGGAGCAGCAGTTCGACGCGCCCCCGCCGCCCGGCCAGCCGGGGCAGCCGGCCCCGGATCCGAACAAGCCCGAGGTGTTCGAGCCGGGCAAGGGC
Source organism: Streptomyces sp. NRRL S-350 (assembly GCF_000719705.1). Lineage (GTDB taxonomy): Bacteria > Actinomycetota > Actinomycetes > Streptomycetales > Streptomycetaceae > Kitasatospora. Next base: position 240,259 of record NZ_JOHO01000004.1, read on the forward strand.
TTCGCCATCATCTACCTGCCCAAGCTGGGGCTGAAGTTCCCGATCGCCGAGGGCACCTCCAAGTCGGCGGTGCTCGACAAGGGGCTGGTCGGCCACTACCCCGGCACCGGCATGCCGGGCGACAAGGCGGGCAACTTCGCGCTGGCCGCCCACCGCAACACCCACGGCGAGCCGTTCCGGTACATCAACCAACTGTCCAAGGGCGACAAGGTCGTGGTGGAGACCGCCGCCGGGTACTACACCTACGAGATCACCGGGGGCATCCCGGAGACCTCCCCCAGCAACGTGAGCGTGATCAAGCCGGTGCCGAACGGCGCCGGGTACGCAGGCCCGGGCCGCTACATCACGCTGACGACCTGTACCCCGGAGTTCACCTCCAAGTTCCGCCTCATCGTCTTTGGGAAGATGATCGAGGAACGGCCGCGCAGCCAAGGCAAACCGGCCGCGATCTCGGGCGGGTAGCCGCCCGGCCGCCGGGCCCGGAGGGGGAGCACCGCAGATGCAGGACGACGAGAACGAGCAGTCGGCCGAGCCGGGTCCGGAGGCCGCAGGCCTGCCCGATCGGCCGGCGGGAGGGCGTCGACGGAGCCGGGCGCTGGCCGCGCTCGGGGTGTTCGGCGAGCTGCTGATCACCATGGGCCTGGTGCTCGGCCTGTTCGTGGCCTACTCGCTGTGGTGGACCAACGTGCAGGCCGACCGGTCGGCCGCGGCCGCCGCCGACCGGCTGCGCGGCGCCTGGACCGCCGGCCCGACCGCAGCCCCCTCGACCGCGCCCGGCGGCACCCCCGCCCCCGGCGCCCCGCCCGCGCCGAAGCGGTTCGCGGTCGGTGACGACGTGGGCTTCCTGCACGTGCCGGCGATGGGCCGGGACTTCCAGGTGCTGATCCGGATGGGCACCTCCACCGAGGTCCTGGACGAGGGCGTGGCAGGGGTCTACGAGCAGCCGTACCAGGCCGCGATGCCCTGGGACCAGACGGGCAACTTCGCGCTGGCAGCCCACCGGGACGGCCACGGCGCCAAGTTCCACGACCTGGACGCCGTGCACAAGGGTGACGCCGTCGTCGTCGAGACCAAGGACAAGTGGTACGTCTACAAGGTCGACAGCACCCTGCCGGAGACGACGAAGTTCGACACCGGCATCGTGGCGCCCGTCCCGGCGCGCTCCGGGTACGCCGGCCCCGGCCGCTACATCACCCTGACCACCTGCACGCCGGTGTACACCTCGCGGTACCGGATGGCGGTCTGGGGGAGCCTGGTGCGGGTGGACGACGTGGACGCCAAGCGCACCCCGCCGCCGGAGCTGCGGCACTCCTGACGGCCGGGGCGGCCCCGGCACGGCTCCGGACGGGACGGAACGCCCGAGGGCCCGCCGCATCCGCTGCGGCGGGCCCTCGGGCGTCGTCCTCCGGTACTACCGGGCTTCCGGCTCCTCGTTCACCGGTTCAGTTGAACCAGGGGAATATCGGAGGCCTAGTGGTCCCCTTTGGCGGGTGGGGTGGTGGGGTCGCCCCCTTTGGGCGGCTCGGCGGCCTTCGTGAAGAGCTGGACCTGGGTGTTCGGGTCCAGCATGGTGCCGGCGCCCGGGTTGCTCATCTGGACGACCGCGTTCGGGTCCTGCGGGCCGACCACGGTGTAGCCCAGGCCGGCCTTCGACAGCTGGGAGATGGCGTCCGACAGCTTGACGTTCTGCAGCGGCGGGACCTGGGCCTTGTCCGGCGCCTTGAAGATCGTCAGGATGATCTTCGTGTTGGTCGCGGCCTTGGTGTTGGGCGGGGTCGACTGCGAGGCGACCGTGTTGATCTTGGTCGGATCGTTGGTCTGCGTGGTCTTCGTGGAGTCGACCTGGAATCCGAGGCCCGTCAGCGTGGCCTCCGCGGCCTCCTTCTGGGCGCCGACCACGTTCGGGACGTTCACCTTGGCCTTGCCCTGGGAGACCGTCAGCTTGATCGGGGCGGTCGGGTCGGCGGACCCGTTCGCCGGCGGGTCCTGGGCGGTGACGGTGTCTTGCGGGGCGGTGTCGTCGTCCTTGTACTCCGGGGTGCCGACGTTGGTGAAGCCCGCCGCGGCCAGGGCCGCCAGCGCCTGGTCCTTGGGCTTGCCGACCACGTTCGGGACCTGGGCCTTGGCGGGGCCGGAGGAGACCTGCACCGTGATGGTGGCGGTCTCGGCGACCTGGCTGCCGGCCGCCGGGGTCTGGGTGCAGACCTGGTCCTTCTTGACGTTGGCGTCCGGGCAGGCGGTCTTCTCGCCCTCGGTCACCACGAGCTTGGGCCCGGCCGCGGCGGCGGCGGTCCTGGCGTCGGCCACGCTCCTGCCGACCAGGTTCGGCACGGTGACCTTCGCGGCGTCCTTGTTGCCCTTGTCGTTGAACATCGCCTGGGCCACGAAGAAGGTGCCGACCAGGACCAGCACGGCGGCGACCGCCAGCACGATCCAGGAGGTGTTGCTCTTCTTCGGCTGGTCCTCGCCGCGCCGGCCGCCGCGGCCGTGGCCGTCGTCGTAGCCGTCGTTGCCGCCGCCCGGGGCGCCGGCGTAGGTCTGGCCGTAGCCGTCGTCCTGGTAGCCGCCCTGCTGCCCGTAGCCGGGCTGCCCGGAGGCCTGCGGCAGGACGGTGGTCGGGCCGCCGCCGGGCTGCTGCGGCAGCATGTTGGTCTGGCCGTACGGGTCGTGCTGCGGGTAGCCGTTCTGGTCGTAGCCGTAGCCGGCCGCGCCCATCCCGTAGGCGGCCTGCTGGGCCGCGGCCACCGGCAGGCCGTCGAGGAAGCGCTCGATGTCGTCGCGCATCTCGTCGGCGCTCTGGTAGCGGTAGTCCCGGTCCTTGGCGAGCGCCTTCAGCACGATCGCGTCGATCTCGGGGCGCACCTCGGGGTCGAAGACCGACGGCGGCTGCGGCTCCTCCCGGACGTGCTGGTAGGCCACCGCGACCGGCGAGTCGCCGACGAACGGCGGGCGGACGGTCAGCAGCTCGTAGAGCAGGCAGCCGGTGGAGTAGAGGTCGGAGCGGGCGTCGACCTGCTCGCCCTTGGCCTGCTCGGGGGAGAGGTACTGGGCGGTGCCGATGACGGCCGAGGTCTGGGTCATGGTCATCCCGGCGTCACCCATCGCACGGGCGATGCCGAAGTCCATCACCTTGACGTTGCCCTGCCGGGTCAGCATCACGTTGGCCGGCTTGATGTCGCGGTGCACGATGCCGGCCCGGTGCGAGTACTCCAGGGCCTGGAGGATGCCGATGGTCATCTCCAGGGCGCGCTCGGGCAGCAGCCGGCGGCCGGAGTGCAGCAGTTCGCGCAGCGTGGACCCCTCGACGTACTCCATCACGATGTACGGGATGGAGATGCCGTCGATGTAGTCCTCGCCGGTGTCGTACACGGCGACGATCGCGGGGTGGTTCAGGGACGCCGCCGACTGTGCCTCGCGGCGGAAGCGGGCCTGGAACGACGGATCCCGGGCCATGTCGGCCCGGAGCGTCTTCACTGCGACGGAACGGCCGAGCCGGGTGTCATGGCCGAGGTACACCTCTGCCATGCCGCCGCGTCCGAGGACGCCGCCGAGCTCGTACCTGCCGCCTAGGCGACGAGGCTCTTCCATAGTTCCGACCCTCTCCCTCACCCGCCGGTGAGGTTGTGACGTAGGTGTCCCCGCACGCTCTGGGTGACGCCGCGCGGTCCGCCGCCGGTTCTCCGGCCGGGCCGTTCGGTGCCTCGCGGGCGGCAACGGGCACACCCGCTGCTGGCGGATACGCTACCGGTCGCGCCGCATCCGACCGGAGTCAGCCGTCGGCCGATACCAGACCGGTATCCGGATGGGGCTGTCGCTCGTGACATTCCCCTCACTGCGCACCCGGCCGCTACTTGCCGAGTGCGGCCTGCATCACCGCCTTGGCGATCGGGGCCGCGAGCCGGCCGCCGCTGATGCCGTCGCGGTTCTGGGAGCCGTCCTCGACCACCACCGCGACCGCGACCGACCGGCCGTCCGAGGTCTTGGCCCAGGACGTGAACCAGGCGAAGGGCAGCCCGGCGTTGTCCTCGCCGTGCTGGGCGGTGCCGGTCTTGCCGCCGACCTGCACGCCGGGGATCTTGGCGTTGGTGCCGGTGCCCTCCTCGACCACGGAGACCATCAGGTCCTGCATCTTCTGCGCGGTGGTCGGGCTCATCGGCTGGGAGAACTGCTTCTCGGTGTGCTTGGAGATGGTGGTCAGCGAGGCCGAGCGCTCCTGGTCGACCAGGTACGGCTGCATCAGGGTGCCGTTGTTGGCGATCGCGGCGGAGATCATGGCCATCTGCAGCGGGGTGGCGCGGGTGTCGTGCTGGCCGATCGAGTCCTGGGCGGTGCCGTCCAGGCTGGCGCTGTTCGGGAAGATGCTCTTCTCGGAGCGGACCGGGGTGTCGATCGTGCTGTTGAAGCCGAACTTCTCGGCCTGCGCCCGCATCTTCTCCTTGCCGAGGTCGGCGCCCATCTTGGCGAAGACCGTGTTGCAGGACTGGTCCATGCCGGACTTCACGGTGGCGTTCTCGCACCGCTCGTTGGGGCTCTCGTTCTTCAGATTGGTCTGGGTGCCGGGCAGCGTGTACGGCTCCGGGGTCGAGGTGACGTCGTCGACGTTCTGGTAGAGGCCGTTCTCGAACGCCGCGGTCGCGGTGACCAGCTTGAAGGTCGAGCCGGGCGGATAGGTCTCCTTCAGCGCCCGGTTGAGCATCGGCTTGTTCGGGTCCGCGTTGAGATCCGTCCAGGCCTTGGAGTCGGCCGACTCGCTGCCGGAGAAGGCGCCCGGGTCGTAGGACGGGGTGGAGACCAGCGCCAGGATCGCGCCCGTCTTCGGGTCGATCGCGACCGCCGCGCCCTTCTTGTTGCCCAGGCCGTCGAAGGCGGCCTTCTGGACCTTGGCGTCGATGGTCGTCAGGACGTCGCCGCCGCGCTTCTGCTCACCGGTCAGCATGTCCAGGGTGTTGCGGAAGAACAGCCGGTCGTCGGTGCCGGAGAGGATGCCGTCCTCCAGGTTCTCCAGCTGGCTGGAGCCGAACACCTGGGAGGAGTAGCCGGTCACCGGTGCGTACATCGGGCCGTCGACCCAGGAGCGCTTGTACTTGTAGCGCAGGCCGTTGACGAAGTCGGACTTCGTGACCGGCTGGCCGCTGACGATGATGTTGCCGCGCGGGTGGGCGTAGCGGTCGTACAGCTGGCGCTTGTTGTTCGCGTTGGTGGCCCAGGAATCGGCCTGGACGCCCTGCACCCAGTTGGTGCGCAGCATCAGGGCCAGTATCAGTACCAGGCAGAAGATCGAGACCCGGCGGATCGGCTTGTTCATCGGACGGGTCCTCCCTGGCCCTCGGTGGCGGGGGCCGGTTCGACCCCCGGACGGCGGGCGCTGTCGCTGATCTTCAGCAGGATCGCGACCAGCGCCCAGTTGGCGACCACCGACGAACCGCCCTGGGCGAGGAACGGCATCGTCATACCGGTCAGCGGGATCAGCCCGGTGACACCGCCGGCCACGACGAACACCTGGATCGCCATCGCCGAGGAGAGGCCGACGGCGAACAGTTTGCCGAACGGGTCGCGGGCGGCGATCGCGGTGCGCAGGCCGCGCTGCACCAGCAGGGCGTACAGCAGGAAGATCGCCATCAGGCCGGTCAGTCCGAGCTCCTCGCCGAAGGAGCCCAGGATGAAGTCGCTCTTCGCGGCGAAGGCGATCAGCCACGAGCGGCCCTGGCCGAGGCCCGAGCCGGTGACCCCGCCGGAGCCGAGCGCCATCAGCGACTGGCCGATCTGCTCGGTGGCGCCCTTCGGCGGGTGCGGGCCGAAGGCTGCCATCGGGTCGAGCCAGGCGTCGATGCGGACCTTCACGTGGTCGGCGGTCGAGGCGACCGCGACGGCGCCGCCGACCGACATCAGCAGGCCGAACAGGATCCAGCTGGTCCGCTCGGTGGCGACGTAGAGCATCACCACGAACAGGCCGAAGAACAGGAAGGACGTGCCCAGGTCGTTCTCGAAGATCAGGATCAGCAGGCTGAGCAGCCAGATCACGATGATCGGGCCGAGGTCGCGGCCGCGCGGCAGGTACAGGCCCATGAACCGGCGGCTGGCCAGCGCCAGGGCGTCCCGCTTGACCATCAGGTAGCCGGCGAAGAACACCGTCAGGACGATCTTGGCGAACTCGCCGGGCTGGATGGAGAAGCTGCCCATCCGGATCCAGATCTTGGCGCCGAAGTCCTCCGCCCGGGCCGGGAAGAAGGCCGGTGCGGCGAGCAGGACCAGGGCCACCACCATCGAGATGTAGGTGTAGCGCTGGAGCACCCGGTGGTCCTTCAGGAGGACCATCACCACGATGAAGCCCGCAATGCCGAGGCCCGACCACATCAACTGGTTCTCGGCCGCCGGGTAGTTGCCCCGGAGCAGCTTGCCCGCCTTGTCCAGCCGCCAGATCATCACCACCCCGAGCCCGTTGAGCAGGGTGGCGATCGGCAGCATCAGCGGGTCCGCGTACGGCGCGAAGCGGCGCACCAGCAGGTGCGCGACCAGTGCCAGGGCGCCCATGCCGAGCCCGTAGCCGAGCATGCCGGCGGGCAGCTTGGAGTCCATCGCGAGGCCGACGTTGGCGTACGCCAGGACCGGCAGCAGCACCGCGAAGAGCAGCAGGGCCAGCTCGGTGTTGCGCCGGTTGGGCGCCTCCTGCGGGGAGATCGTGGTGTTGCCCCGCCGCCGGGGGACGGCGCGGCCGGCCGAGGGCCGGCGCCGGGCGGACCGGCCGGTGTCTTCACTCAGGTCGTAGCTGCTCACGTGGTGACCGCTCCCTGACGGCCGGCAAGCCCGCTCGGGGCGGGCCTATGTCGGATCACGGCGGTCACTGCTTCGGGCAGGAGTTGGCCCGGCTGAGTTCGTCGTCGGTCAGCTGGGGCTGGTCGCCCTGCGCGCCGGCCGCCGGCGGCGTGGCGTTCGGCGCGGGGGCGGACGTGCTCGGGGCCGGTGTGCTCGGCGCGGTCGGCGTCGGCGTGGTCTGCGGCGTCGAGGTCGGCGCCGCCGCGGCCGGGCCGCGGCTCTTCTCGCCCGGGGTGGGCGTGGTGGCCAGGAACGCGGCGTGGGTGGCCTGCGGCGCCTGGGCGCCCTGTGCGGGGGCCGTCGCCTTGGCGGCCTTCTGGCAGAGCTGGACCCAGCCGTCGAGTTCCTGGACGGTCGACTGGGCGTCCTTCAGGCTGCTGACCGAGATGGTCTTGCTCACGTGGGCGCGCTGGTCCTGCGGCAGCCACTTGAGCTGGACGCCGCTGTACGAGGAGTGCACCGAGGACAGGCTCAGGCCGGCCAGGTTCTGGTTGATGCCCTGGTAGACCGCGACGTGGTCGCCGTCCTCGCCGATGTAGTACTGGTCCTGGGTCCACTGGTAGCCGAAGTAGCCGGCGCCGCCGAGCAGGCCGAGCGCGACCAGGACGGCCAGCGGGATCGTCAGGCCCCGGCGCTTGCGCTTCGCGGGAGGCTCCTCGTCGAAGTCCTCGGTGCCGTACACCGAGGGTTCGGCGGAGCCGTAGCCGTACTCGCCCTCGTAGCCCTCGGCCGGGCCGAAGCCGCCGGGGCCGCCCTCGTAGCCCTCGGCGGGGCCGAAGGCGCCCTGCGGGCCGCGGCCGAGGCCGGCGGCGCGGCCGGCCGGGGTGTCGGCGATCGAGCGGTCGGCGGCGGCCGAGGACGGCGGGGCGTCGGCGACCGCGCCGACGACCACCGGGACGTCGTTGAACCGGCCGCTCATGGTGTCCGTGGCGCCGACGTCGATGACGTCGGCCACGATGCAGGTGATGTTGTCCGGGCCGCCGCCGCGCAGTGCGAGCTGGATCAGCTCCTGCACGGTCTGCTCGGGCGCGTAGAAGCTGCCGAGGGTGTCCTGGAGGGTCTGGTGGCTGACCGGGCCGGAGAGGCCGTCGGAGCAGATCATGTAGCGGTCGCCGGCCCGGACCTCGCGGATCGACAGGTCGGGCTCGACCTGGCCGCGGCCGTCCAGCGCCCGCATCAGCAGGGAGCGCTGCGGGTGGGTCTCGGCTTCCTCGGGCGTGATCCGGCCCTCGTCGACCAGGCGCTGCACCCAGGTGTGGTCCTGGGTGATCTGCACCAGCGCACCGTCGCGCAGCAGGTACGCGCGGGAGTCGCCGACGTGGACCATGCCCATCCGCTGACCGGTCCAGAGCATGGCGGTGAGGGTGCAGCCCATGCCCTCCAGCTGCGGGTCCTCCTCGACCATCTGCCGGAGCCGGTCGTTGGCGCCCTGGACGGCGTCGCCCAGCAGGGTCAGCAGGTCGGCGCCCGGCACGTCCTCGTCCAGCCGGACGATCGAGCCGAGCACCTCGGAGGAAGCGACCTCGCCGGCCGCGGCGCCGCCCATGCCGTCGGCCACGGCAAGCAGCCGCGGCCCGGCGTAGCCGGAGTCCTCGTTCCCCTCCCGGATCAGTCCCTTGTGGGAGCCGGCGGCGAAGCGCAGCACCAGGGTCATGCGACCTGTGCCCCCCTCTGGGTCATGGACGGGATGCTGTCCCTCATGCGCTACTACTTCCGCAGTTCGATGACGGTCCTGCCGATACGGATCGGCGTGCCCGGCTGGAGCGGGGTGGGCGCGGTCAGGCGCTGCCGGTCCAGATAGGTGCCGTTGGTGGAGCCTAGATCCTCGACCGTCCACTGCCCAGTCTGATCCGGATAGATCCTGGCATGCCGGGAGGACGCGTAGTCGTCGTCCAGCACGATGGTGGAGTCGTGCGCACGGCCGAGCGTGATGGTCTGTCCCTGCAGCGCCACGGTGGTCCCGGCCAGCGAGCCCTGGACCACGACGAGCTGGGTGGGGGCGCCGCGGCGGCGCCCGCCGCCGCCCTGGGTCTGGCCCGTCGCCGCCGTCGCGGCGGAGGCGGCCGGGGAGGGCGTGGGGCGACCCGCGGCCGTGGGGGACGCGCCGCCGCCGGCCGTGGCGCTAGCGCCGCGACGGGAGGACCGCGGGTTCACCTTGGTGCCGAAGAGGTCGCTGCGGATCACCTGGATCGCGACGATGACGAACAGCCACAGCACGGCCAGGAAGCCCAGCCGCATGACCGTGAGGGTCAGTTCTGACATGGCCGTCCCGCCAGTCGGTGAGCGAGGCGCGCGAACAATTCGGACACTACCCTTCGACCTGCCGGTAGACGATGGTGGTGGAGCCCACGACGATTCGCGAGCCGTCGCGGAGCGTAGCGCGCTGGGTGTGCTGTCCGTCCACCACGATGCCGTTGGTGGAGCCCAGGTCGAGCACCATCGAAGGGGTTCCGGGCCGGATCTCGGCGTGCTTGCGGGAGACTCCGGGGTCGTCGATCCGCACGTCCGCCTCGGTCGAGCGGCCGAGCACGCAGGCCGAGCCGGTGATCTGGTGGCGGGCGCCGTTCACCTCGATCCAGCGGCGGAGCGAGGTGCCGCCGTGGCCGGCGCCGGGGAAGGCCCGGACGTTGCCGCCGGCGGGCGCGGGCTGGCCCGGGGGCATCGCGGGGGGCGCGGCCGGCGGCGGGGGCGCGCCGTACGCGCCGGCGCCGGGCTGCTGCCACGGTGCGCCGGGGGCCGGGGCGGCCGGCGGGCGGTCGTAGCCGGGCTGCTGCTGCGGGGCGTACTGCTGGGGCTCCTCGGCGGCGAGGGTGCGGCTGCGCACCCGGTACAGACCGGTGTCGAGGTCGTCGGCCTTCTCCAGGTTCACCTGGAGCGGGCCCATGAAGGAGTACCGCTGGGCCTCCGCGTACTCGCGAACCATGCCGGCGAGCTCGGTGCCGAGTTGGCCGGAGTACGGGCTGAGGCGCTCGTGGTCGTGCGGGCTCAGCTCGACGATGAAGTCGTTCGGCACGACGGTGCGGTCGCGGTTCCAGATGCTCGCGTTGTTGTCGCACTCGCGCTGCAGCGCCCCGGCGATCTCCACGGGCTGGACCTCGGACTTGAACACCTTGGCGAAGGTGCCGTTGACGAGACCCTCGAGCCGCTGCTCGAACTTCTTCAGCACTCCCATGGGGCACCCCCTTCCAGGGTTCGTTCGCCTGCCTGCCGGCCGGATCCCGACGGGGAAACGGTCGCGCCTACTTGCGGTACTTCCGTACTGATCGTATCCACGCCGGGCCCTTCCATACGGTTCCCGGACCGTGTGGTGGCCGGGGGTGGGCTCGGACACACAGGGTGACGCATCCCGGGTGCGGGACGCCAGGTGTGCCCGTCGGAGCGCCGCCCGCCCTTCGTGCACGCGTTCGTCGAGCTTCCGTTCGGATGCGGTCGGTCCCGTCCGACGACGGATTCGGAGCTGCCCTCCTGGTCGTGCTAATGTTTTCCACGTCGGAAGGGCCGCCCGGAAGGGAGGCCGGTCCAAGGAAACGCGAAGTCCTCATGGTACCGAGCGGTTCGGAAGATCGGTCGGCAACGAGGACAACACCCATGCGCGGGTGGCGGAATAGGCAGACGCGCTGGATTCAGGTTCCAGTGCCCGAAAGGGCGTGGGGGTTCAACTCCCCCCTCGCGCACAGCGAAGCCCCGCAGATCTACGGATCTGCGGGGCTTTCTCGTCGTTCCGCGCTCCCGGCCCGCGACTGCCCGCCGGGAGCGGGCCGCGATCGGATCAGGAGCGGGTGGCGGGCAGGTCGGCGCGGACCTCGAAGCCGCCGTCCTGGGTCGGGCCGGCGGTGAGGGAGCCGCCCAGCAACTGGGCGCGCTCGCGCAGGCCGACCAGGCCGTGGCCGCCGCCCGGAAGCGTCTCGGCCGGGCGGCCCGGCGGAGCCCCGTTGCGCACCTCGACCCGCAGCCGGCGCCCCTTCGCCCGGACCCTCACGTGCACCGCCGCCTCCGGGGCGTACTTGGTGATGTTCGTCAGCGCCTCCTGCACCGTGCGGTAGGCGGCCCGCTCCACCGCCTCCGGCCACGGGCGGTCGCCGGGGCTCAGCTCGGCCTCGGCGGCCAGGCCGCTCTCCGCGATCAACCGGGGCAGGTCGGCCAGCCGGGGCTGCGGGGCGAGCGGGGCGTCCGGCAGCCGGCCGGTGGTGCCGCGCAGCACCCCGACCATCTGGCGCAGCTCTTCCAGGGTCCGGACGGACAGCTCGCGGATGGTCCGGGCGGCCGTGACCGCGGCCGGGTCGGCGGTGCTGACCTGGAGCGCGCCGGCCTGGATGCTGATCAGGCTGACCTGGTGCGAGACCACGTCGTGCATCTCCCGGGCCAAGCGGCCCCGTTCGCTGATCAGGACCCGCTCGGCCAGCAGCCGGCTCTCCCGCTCCTGGCCGCGGGTCAGTTCGTCCAGGCGGGCGGCCAGCTCCTGCCGGGTGCGGGCGAGCAGACCGGTGGCGGCCGGCCCGGCGGCCAGCATCACGTCCTGGATGGCGTCCAGGGCGGTGCTCCGGCTGAGGTCGACGAGCGGGGTCGGCAGCGGCCAGTGGAAGAAGGTGACCAGGGTGAACAGGGTCGCGCAAGGGAACAGCACCTTGGCGGCGGAGCGCTGGGTGGCCACCGTGTACACGGCGGTGATCGGAGCCAGCCAGATCGCCTCCACCCAGGTGCCCGGCATGGTCGCCAGCAGCACCGTCACCGGGAAGCGGCGGCGCCAGAACAGTGCGACGGCGGCCAGCGTGGAGAGTGCCATCTGCCACCAGGTGGCGTCCCGGGCCACCAGCGCGGCGTCCACCAGGGAGTACAGGACGGGCAGCAGCAGCATCAGCCAGGGGGCGGTGCACCAGGTCGGCAGTCGTCTGGACGGCGGCTGGCCGGTGGGCGTCATGCCCCGTCGCCGGGCTTGGGCCGGACCAGGCCGGCCCGGTGGGCGAGGACCGCGGCCTGCACCCGGTTGGCGGCGCCCAGCTTGCCCAGGATGGCGCTGATGTGGTCCTTGACCGTGCCGGTGCCGAGGAAGAGCCGGTCGGCGATCTCGGCGTTGGACAGGCCCTCGCCGAGCAGCGCCAGGACGTCGAGCTCCCGGCCGGTGAGGGTGCGGGCGAGCGCGGTGGCCTCGGCGTCCGGGCCGCCGCCGTCCACGTAGCCGCCGATCACGGTGCGGGTGACGGTCGGGGAGAGGATGTTGCCGCCCGCCGCGAGCACCCGGACGGCGTGCACCAGCTGTTCCGGGGCGGTGTCCTTGAGCAGGAAGCCGGTCGCCCCGGCGCGCAGTGCGGTGCCGATGAACTCGTCGGTGTCGAAGGTGGTGAGCATCGCCACGGCGGGCGGGTCGGGCAGGGCGCGCAGGCGGCGCAGCACGGAGATGCCGTCGAGGTCCGGCATCCGGATGTCGAGCAGCACCACGTGCGGGCGCAGCCGCTGGACGTGCTCCTCGGCCTGGCCGCCGGAGCAGTCGCCGACCACCTCCAGGTCGAGGGCGGAGCCGACGATCAGGCCGAGGCCGGAGCGGACCAGGATCTCGTCGTCGACGATCAGCACGCGGGTGGTGGTGATGGTGCCTCCTCGGTTCGGGGCGGCCGGGTCGGGGCGGTCCGCGTGGGTCGCTTCGAGGGTAGGGGTAGCCGGGGCGGGGTGCCGAACGCTCGGGGGCGGCCACCCCCGCCGTTCGGCGGGGGTGGGAATCCGCTACCCGGTTCACGCAATTCTCAGGCTCGGTGGGGAACCATGGAGTTGGCTGACTCTTTCCGGCCCGACCGCCACCTGGGCGGACGTCCGAGCGGGGGTCGCCGGTCAGTCCGTCGGCCCCGTGCGGGCGCTCGGCGTCGGGCCGTTCGCGGATGCGCTCCACCATCTGATCGTTTGGAATTGAGCTGTGTCGTCCACTGTGAAGTCGGAGCCGTCCGCCACCTCCAACGGGCCCCGGCCCGTCGGCGTGCTCGCCCGCTGGCGTCCGAGGGCCGCCGTGGCCTCCGTCTGGTACCTGCGGCTGATCGCGCTGCTGAACGTGGCCACCGTGCTGCTGGTGCCCTTCCGCGACCAGGTCAGCGAGCACAACGAGGGTGAGTACTTCACCCCGTACCTGATGACCTCGGGCCTGGCCAGCGCGGTGCTGTCGATCTTCCTCGCCGTCGCGATGCGGCGGCGCAAGCGGGCCGCGTGGATCTTCAACATGGCGCTCGGCGGGGCGTTCGCGCTGCTCTACCTGGCGGCCATGCTGGTGCCGGACGAGCGGTTCGACAAGCACCTGCTGAACTACTTCTCCACCGTCCTGACCTGCCTGTTCGTCCTGGCGCTGGTGGTCGGGCGCAAGGAGTTCACGTCCAAGGGCGACAGTTCCAACCCGAAGACCGCGGCGGCCACCTTCGTCGGCGGGCTGGTGGTCGGCGGCGGTCTCGGCGCGCTGCTGGTCTGGATCACCAACGAGCTGTCCGGCGCGGACTTCTGGGACCTCTTCCGGTACTCGGTCGGCCGGATGATCACCGTCACCCCGTCCGAGCACCTGCGTTCCGTGATCACCGCCCCGACCTGGGTGAACGCCGCGATCAACGCGATGGGCGCGGTGCTCTTCCTGCTCGTGCTGTACGTGGCCTTCCGCAGCCCCCGGGGCAAGGAACTGCTCAACCCGGAGGACGAGGCCAAGCTGCGCGGCCTGCTGGAGAAGCAGGGCGAGCGGGACTCGCTCGGCTACTTCGCGCTGCGCCGGGACAAGGCGGTGATCTTCTCGCCCAGCGGCAAGGCGGCGGTCACCTACCGGGTGGTCGGCGGGGTGTCGCTGGCCTCGGGCGACCCGATCGGCGACCCGGAGGCGTGGCCGGGGGCGATCGACGCGTGGCTGGCCGAGGCGCGGGAGCACGCCTGGGCGCCGGCCGTGATGGGTGCGTCCGAGGAGGCCGGGGTGATCTACGCCCGGCACGGGCTGGACGCGTTGGAGCTGGGCGACGAGGCGATCGTCGAGCTGGACGAGTTCTCGCTGGACGGCCGGGCGATGCGGGTGGTCCGGCAGGCCTACAACCGGGTGAAGCGGGCCGGGTACACGGTGCGGATCCGCCGCCACGAGGACATCTCCGAGGCGGAGATGGCCGCGCTGGTGGCCAAGGCCGACGAGTGGCGCGACGGGGCGACCGAGCGAGGCTTCTCGATGGCGCTGGGCCGGCTCGGAGACCCGGGCGACGGCCGCTGCGTGATGCTGGAGTGCAGCGACGGGGAGGGCGAGCTCAAGGCACTGCTGAGCTTCGTCCCGTGGGGCCCGGACGGGCTCTCGCTGGACCTGATGCGCCGGGCCCGGGACACCGAGAACGGCCTGATGGAGTTCATGGTGATCGAGATCCTGCAGCGCGCCGAAGAGGTCGGACTGAAGCGGGTGTCGTTGAACTTCGCGATGTTCCGATCCGTTTTCGAGCGCGGTTCGCGCCTGGGGGCCGGCCCGGTGCTGCGGCTGTGGCGTTCCGTCCTCGGATTCTTCTCGCGCTGGTGGCAGATCGAGTCGCTGTACCGCGCCAATGCCAAGTACCGGCCGATCTGGGAGCCGCGCTACCTGCTCTTCGAGAAGAGCAGCGAGATCCCGCGGATCGGCATCGCGAGCGCGCGCGCCGAGGGTTTCATCGTCGCGCCGAGCCTTCCCGCCCTGTTCCGACGCCGGCACGCCCGGGCCGCCGTGGTGGCGCCCCGGACGCCGGTGGCAGCGCGGGACGGGAAGGGGTAGCCCTCCGTCGGGGGGCGGAGGGGGCCAGCGGCCGGATGGGGGTCCGGTGGGGGATCTTTCTCCCCCCTGAGGATGACCCTTATCCCCATCCATGCCGATGTGCCCTTTGTTAACAGGCTTCTAATGTTGGAGTAGACAGAAGTTCGGGGATTCGGAGAAAACGGTTGTGATTCACAGGACCCACGCGGGGGGCGTGCGACCGGGGCCGCTGGCGGTAGCCAGAACGGCCGTTGTCGCCGAGTGGGGAACGTTGTTCGCGGTGGTCCGGGAAACGGTGGTGCGAAAGAAGTTCGCCGCCGTTCCGCTGGCCACGCTGGCGACGTCTCTGATCCTGCTGTTCAGCATCGTCCAGCACCTGCCGGGCGGTGAGCGCTTCGTCAGTCACATCGGCGTGGTGCGGGCGGCGCTGCCGCTGGAGGTCTCGCTGCTGCGGACCCCGCTGTCGTTGTACGTGCCGGCGCTGGACCTGCCGGTCTGGGGGGCGCTGGCCCAGGTGTTCGTGGTCTTCGCCATCGCCGAGATCGTGCTCGGGCGGCGGATGACCCTGGTGGTGGCCTACGCCTGCACCCTGGCGGGCACGATGTTCGCCCGGTTCGGGGTGGCGATGGGGCCGGGCCACCTGTTCGGCTTCCCGAAGTGGGTCGCCTACGTGCGGGACACCGGGCCGTCGGCCGCGGTGGTGGCGCTGGCGATCTGCATCGCGTTCCGCTGCCGGGCCTGGTTCACCGCCGGCCTGGTGGTGACCCTGATGGTCGGCGAGGCGGTCGTGCTGCCGAACCTGGCCGGCCTGGAGCACGTGGTGGCGGTGATCACCGCGCTGCTGATCGCCGTCGCCGTCGAGGTCTTCGGGGACTTCTGGCCGCGGGTGCTGGCCGGGGTCGGCGCCGCCACCTCGGTGGCCACGGCCGCCTCCCGGGAGGTCGCGGCGGAAGCGCGGCGGCGCCGGTCGGCGGGGGCCGTCGCCCCCTGAGGAGCACGGGATCCGCTCTGACGGCCTGGGTACGGGCGGGCGCCCGTACCCAGGCCGTCAGGCGTGCGGGAGGGGGAGTTCGAACCAGACGACCTTGCCCACCGCCTTGCGGGCGGTGCCCCAGCGTTCGGCGAGCTTGGTGACCAGGGTGAGGCCCCGGCCGGTCTCGCCGAACTGCTCGGCCGGCTCCAGCGACGGCAGGTTGTGGTTGTCGTCGCTGACCTCGACCAGCAGCTTGTCCACCCGGATCAACTGGAGCTGGACACGGTCCCGGGCGACCCGGACGGCGTTCGTCACCAGCTCGCTGACCAGCAGTTCGGTGGTGTCGCTGAGCGCCTCCAGGTGCCAGCCGGCCAGCCGCTCGCGGACCAGCGCCCGGGCCCGGCGGACCTCGCGGTGGTCCACGGTGAGGTCCCAGGTGGCCACCTCCGTGGGGGCGACCCCGTCGAAGCGGGCCACCAGCAGGGCGACGTCGTCCTTGCGGTCGTCCGTGTGCAGCCGTCGCAGCACCTCGTCGCAGGCCTGCTCGGGGCTCTGCTGCGGGTCGATCAGGTTGCCGCAGAGCGCGGCCAGGCCCGCCCCTATGTCCCCGCCCCGCACCTCGACCAGGCCGTCGGTGCACAGCACCAGCATCGAGCCGTCCGAGACGTCGATGGTCTTGGCGACGAACGGCACCCCGCCCACGCCGATCGGGGCGCCGGCCGGGATCTCCAGCAGTTCGCCGGTGCCGTCCGGGTGCACCAGGACGGGCGGGACGTGGCCGGCGCTGGCCAGCTCGCAGGTCCGGTTGATCGGGTCGTAGACGGCGTACAGGCAGGTCGCGAGGTGGTCGTCGCCGAGCTTGTGGGCCAGGTTGTCCAGGTGGCGCAGCAGCTGGCCGGGCGGCAGGTCCAGGGCGGCGAGGGTCTGCATCGCGGTGCGGAAGCGGCCCATCGCGGCCGCCGAGTGCAGGCCGTGGCCCATCACGTCGCCGACCACCAGGGCGACCCGGCTGCCGGGCAGCTGGATGGCGTCGAACCAGTCGCCGCCGACCTCGGCCTTGGGGTCGCCGGGCAGGTAGCGGTGGGCGATCTGCACGCCGGGGATCTGCGGCGGGCGGGTCGGGATCATCGAACGCTGCAGGGTGGTGGCGACCCTCGCCTCGGCGCGGTGCAGCCGGGCGTTGTCCAACGACAGGGCGGCGCGGACGGCCAGTTCCTTGAGCGTCGCGGCGTCGCTCTCGTCGAAGGGGGCGCGGTCGGGCAGCCGGAGCAGCTTGAGGATGCCCAGCACGGTGCCGCGGGCGGAGAGCGGGACGACCAGCATCGAGCGGCCGGAGACCACCGGGGCCAGCCGGACGCCGCCGAGCGCGATCGCGTAGTCGACCGCGACGTCCGCGCTGACCACCGGGACCAGCACCGGCTGGTTCAGCTGCAGGGCCATCCCGGGCGGGGTGCGGCGGGGCATGCTGACCAGCGAGCCCTCGGAGAGCACGTGGTCCCAGGCGCCTCCGGTCTCGTTGCAGACCAGGGCGACCCGGCGCAGCATGGTGTCGTCGTCGGGGCGGGAGACCGGCAGCTCGGAGTCCGAGATCAGCCCGTCCACCAGGTCCACGCAGGCGAAGTCGGCGACCCGGGGGACCAGCACCTGGCACAGCTCGTGGGCGGTGAAGCCGAGGTCCAGGGTGGTGCCGACCTTGCCGCCGACCTCGTTCAGCAGGGCCAGCTGCTCGCCGGCCTGCCCGTTGGTGAGGAACGGGCCGAGCCGCCCGGGCGGCGGCACCGCGGGGCTCGCGGGGGCGGGGACGGGCACGGTGCCGGGCGGGGCCTGGTCGGCGCTCGGCGGTGGGTGGCCGTTGGCGGACGGCTCGACGGCGGCGCGGTCGATGGCGTCTCCTCCTGTGCCGGACGGGGGTGCCTCCCGGCCGGAGGCCGGGGGAGGGACGGACGGGCCGCTGCCCGTCGGGGCGCCGCCGACGGAGGCCACCGGCCGGGCGACGGGCAGGGCGGCCGACGGGACGCCACCGGCGGTGCCGGACAGGACGGTGCCGGACGGGACGGTGCCGGACGGGACGGTGCCGGACAGGACGGTGGCGGGCCGGGTGGTGGCCTGGCCGGCGGGCTGGGGGGCCGGCCGCTCGGCGGCCTCCCGTGGGGCGGCCTCGCGCTGGGCCGGCATCGGGGTGGTCGGGCGGCGGCCGGGAGCGGCCTGCTCTGGCTGCGGCGGCGGGCCGACCCGGGCGGCGCGCTGCTGGGGCGTCGGGTAGCGGCGGCCCAGGCCGGCGGCCGCGTGCGCCGTCCCGCCCGGGGCGTCGGCGGGCAGCACCGGCAGCACGGTGCCGGCGTCCAGCCGCAGGGCGGGCAGCCCGCCGTGTTCGACCGCCGCCAGCAGCGGCGCGCGCAGGGCGGCGGGCAGCAGCCCGGCCAGGGGCTCGGGGACGCGGTCGGCGGGCGCGGTGAGCGCCGCGGTCAGCCCGTGGAAGCCGCCCCGGGCGGCGGAGGCGGCGGTGAAGGGCAGCAGCCGCTCGCCGAGCGCCAGCCGGGGGCCGGCGGTGCGCAGCGGGCGGGCGTCCGCGGCCAGCGCGAGCAGGCCGCCGGACGGGCCGGACAGCGGGTACGCCCACCAGAGCACGTCGCGCTGGTGCTCCTCGCGGTCGGTGACGGTCAGCCGGCCGGCCCAGGGGCGGCCGGTCGAGGTCAGCTCGGCGAGGGTGTCGAAGGCGTCGCAGGGGCGGCGGACGGAGCAGCGGCCGTGCGCCCGCGACTCCACGGCGGGCAGCAGGCCGGAGGCCGGGCGGTCGTGGGCGACCTCGGCGCGGTGCCCGAACAGTTCCTCGGCGGCCCGGCTCCACTGCGCGATCCGGCCGGACCGGTCGACCAGGACGAGGGCGAGCCGGACGAGGGCGGCCACCCCCGTCGGGCGGTCGCCCGGTGCGGCCCCGTCGGCCGCCGGACGCGGTGTGGAGTTGGACTCGGCCACCATGGATTCGCTCTGCTCCCGCCTGGCCGCCGCGCCTGGAGGCGGCCGTCGCTCCGGAGGAAGGCACGCTGTGCGGATACCAGCGAAGCACGGACCGGGGCGGGCACGTCACCGAAACGGGGAGATTCCTCAGTATCGGTTGCGTGTCGCGCGGCGCACGCCGGTCGCCGCCTCCGGTTCACCCGGTCGGGGCTTTCGCGCACGGCGGTAGGGTGGCAGGCCGGGCCGCCCGTACGGGGCCCGCAGGACGCAGCCGGCCGGACGAGACAGAGGCGAGAAGTGAGCGCGCAGAGCCCCGCCCGCTGGACGGACCCGGAACAGCAGGAGCTGGAGGAGCGGGTCGCCGCCGCCGAGCTCGCCTGGCTCAGCATGGACGTGGACGTCCAGACGCTGCGGGTCGAGATCGACAACTTCGCCCTGATCCACCACCAGCTGCTCGGCCCGCTCTACGCCCGGCTGGACGAGCTGGACGCGCTGGTCGCCGAGGCCGTCGCGGCCCGCACCGGCCGGCCCGAGGACCGGCGCAGGGCCGCCGAGGCGCGCCGGCAGGTCGAGGAACTGCCCGACCTGGACGCGCTGTTCGACTCCGTCCGGGAGCAGTCCGGTCAGGGCCAGGAGGCCGCCCCGCCGCCGCCCGCCGCGCCGACCCGGGTGCGGCCCGGCAAGGACGCCCAGCGGATCTACCGCGATCTGGTCCGCCGCGCCCACCCGGACCTGACCACCGACCCGGACGAGCAGCAGCGCCGGGCCGCGTTCCTGGTCCGGGTCAACGAGGCCTACGCGTACGGGGACGCCGCCGCGCTGGAGGGCCTGGCCGCCGAGTGGTCCACCGCGCCCGAGGCCGCGCCCGCCGTCGACTCCCCCGACCGGTCGGACTGGCTGCGCCGCCGGCTGGACTGGCTGACCGCCAAGATCGCCGAGACCGCCACCGAGCAGGTCCGGCTGGAGCAGACCCCGATGGGCGAGCTCCTCGCCCTCGCCCCGCAGGACCCGGACCGGCTGCTGGAGCAGCTCGCCGAGGAACTGCTGGCCAAGGCCGCCGAACGGCAGGCCGAGCTGGAGCGGCTGCTCGGCGGCCGCGCGCCGGCGGGCGGCCAGGTGCCCGCGGACGGCCGCGCACCGGCGCCGGTGGGCGACAATGGCACGGACCCGACCCTCCCCCAGCCTCCGGCCGGGAGGCACCCCGATGCCCAGGAGAGCCACACGATGTTCGCGCAGATCCCCACCGCCGACGCCGCCGCCGTGCCCGCCGACGCCACCCTGCTGGACGTGCGCGAGCAGGACGAGTGGGACGCCGGGCACGTGGACGGCGCGCTGCACATCCCGCTGGGCCAGGTGATCGCCCGGCTCGGCGAGCTGCCCGACGACAAGCTGTACGTGCTCTGCCGGGTCGGCGGCCGCTCCGCGCAGGTCGTCCAGTACCTGGTGCAGCAGGGCCGCGACGCGGTGAACGTGGACGGCGGGATGTACGCCTGGCAGAGCGCGGGCCGTCCGATGGTCAGCAGCACCGGCCAGGAGGCCTTCGTCCTCTAGGGGCTGGTCCCCGGGGCCGCTCCCCCCGGCAGGGCCCTCGGGCCCGGCGCCCGGTAGGGCAGGATGGGCGCGCGCGGGCGCGCCGGTACCGGGCCGGGGCCGCCCGCGGACCGGGCTGGGGGGGCCATGGCGGAGACGACGGACCGGGCGGACCACGGGCGGGCCTGGTCGGGGCCGGCGCGGCTCGTCCTCGGCCTCGCCGGGGTGGGGCTGGTCGGGGGGACCGGACTGTTCCTGGGCGCCGTGTTCCTGCACGTCGCGCCCGCCAACTCGCTGTCGCGGCAGTACCGCGCCGAGGTCGACGGCATCGTCTACCCGGAGTTCGAGCAGAACTGGAAGCTGTTCGCGCCCAACCCGCTGCAGCAGAACGTCAGCCTGGACGCCCAGGTGCGCACCGTCGCGCCCGGCGGGGCGACCCGCACCCACGACTGGACCGGGCTGACCGCGCGGGACATCGCGACGATAAGGGGCAACCCGGCCCCCAGCCACGTCGACCAGAACCTGCTGCGCCGGGCCTGGGACTTCTACGACGGCTCGCACGACCCGCAGGACGAGAAGCCGGCCACCCCGCGCGGCAAGCTCGCCGAGCAGTACCTCAAGCGGATCGCGCTGCAGCGGATCGGCCGGGCGGCGGGCGGCGAGCGGATCCTGGAGATCCGGTTCCGGGTGACCACGGCCACCGTCCCGCCGCCGGCCTGGAGCGGGGAGTCCGCGCCGCCGGAGCCCAGGGTGCGGGAGCTGCCGTGGTGGCCGGTGGCGGACGAGGACTACCGGGGGCTGCTCGGATGAACGAGGTGTCGGAGCGGGCCCGGCGGCCGGACGGGACACGGCTCCCGGACGGCGCCGAGGGGCGGGCCGGAGCCGGGCAGCCGCCCGTACCCGGGCCGGACGCCCCGGCGCCGCGGCGGGCGGGGGCGGGGACGGGCGCGGCCGGACTGCTCGGGCGGGCCGCGGGGGCCTTCACCGGGCGGGTGCTCGGGCGGCACCAGGCCGCGGTGGTGCGGATCGGGTTCGGGCTGG
Source organism: Streptomyces sp. NRRL S-350 (assembly GCF_000719705.1). Taxonomy (GTDB): domain Bacteria; phylum Actinomycetota; class Actinomycetes; order Streptomycetales; family Streptomycetaceae; genus Kitasatospora. Next base: position 261,288 of record NZ_JOHO01000004.1, read on the forward strand.
TCTGGCTCGCCTACCTGCTGCGCGAGTGGCCCAACCGGCGGGTGCTGTACGGCGACCGCTCCCCCCTGTCGATGGAGCTCGCCGTGCGGCTGCTCGGCGACGACGGGGCGTTCACCGTGCTGCCCTGGTTCGGCGGCCAGCTCTGGTTCGAGCTGGTGTACCACCTGGCGGTGCTGGCGGCCCTCGCCGTGCTGCTGGGCTGGCGGACCAGGGCGAGCACGGTGCTGTTCCTGGTCACCGTGCTGTCGCTGCAGAACCGCGACGTCTTCCTCGGCGACGGCGGCGACAACGTCGTCCACCTGATGGCCGTCTACCTGGTCTTCACCCGCTGCGGCCGGGTGTGGTCGCTGGACGCGCGGCGGGCCCGGCTCGGGCGGACGGGGTGGACGGAGTGGACGGGGGTGGCGCTCTGGGCCGTCCTCGGGGCGGCCCTGGCCGTCTGCCAGGCCGGCGACTTCTCCGGGCGCAGCCTGACCTGGACCGGCCGGACGTTCCCGTACCTCGGCTGGGCCCCGCTGTTCTGGGGGCTCTGGGCGGTGGCCGGGCTCTGGTGGGTGCTCGGGCGGCTGCGGCCGGACGGCGAGCCGCGGGCGGTGCTCGACGCGCTGGCGACCATGGTGCACAACTGCGCGATGCTGGTGATCGCCGTCGAGGTGGTGCTGATCTACGCCACGGCCGGCTGGTACAAGGTGCAGGGCACGCGCTGGCAGGACGGAACCGCGCTGTACTACCCGCTGCACCTGGACTACTTCACCCCCTGGCCGGGGCTGTCCGCGCTGGTCGGCTCGGCGCTGCTGCCGGTCTTCCTGGTCTCCTACGGCACGGTGATCGTGCAGGTGGCCTTCCCGTTCACCCTGCTGAACCGGCGGGTCAAGAACGTGCTGCTGGCCGTCATGATGCTGGAGCACGTGGGGATCGCGGTGGTGCTCGGGCTGCCGGTGTTCTCGCTCGCGATGATCGCGGCGGACGCGGTGTTCCTGCCGACGGGCGCCCTGCTGTGGCTGGCGGCGCGAGCCCGCCGGATCGGTGCCCGCCCGATGGGGCGCGAGCCCGCGCCCTAGGATGTCGGTATGTCCTGGTTCGCCGCGCTCCGTGACACCGCGCGGACCGGACTCACCCTCGACCGGGCGCTCACCGACCCGAAACGGGCCGTGCGCGGGGCGGTCGCCGTGGCGCTGGTGCTCTTCCCGACGCTCGCCCTCGGCGGGGTCGGCCTCGCCACCTCCGCCGCGATGGGCGCGTTCATCGCCGGCTCCGCCACCTTCCAGCGCAGCTTCCGGCCCCGGGCCAGCCTCGCCGTCGCGGCCGGGGCCGGACTCGGGATCAGCACCTTCCTCGGCTACCTGGCCGCCGGCGTCCCCGGACTGTTCCCGGTGCTGCTGGCGGTGTGGGCCTTCGGCGCCGGACTCGCCTGGGCGATCGGGCCCACCGCCGGCGTGGTCGCGACCAACACCGTCTCGGTGATGCTGATCGTCGTGCAACTGCCCGTCAGCGCGACCGCCGCGCTCGGCCACGGACTGGTCGCCGCCCTCGGCGGAGTCGCCCAAGCCGTCGTCATCACCGTCTGGCCGATCGGGAGCTGGACCGCCCAGCGGGACGCCCTCGCCGACACCTACGCCGAACTCGCCGACTACGCCCGCCGGTTGCGGCAGGACCCGACCGCGCACGTCGACCCGGCGCCGTTCATGACCGCCCGGCACGCCGCCGCGCTCACCCCCTGGCAGGACCGCCACCGGCCACCCGAACTGCGCGGCCTGCGCGGTCTCGCCGAACGGATCCGGCCCACCCTCGCCGCCCTCGCCGACCCCGGGATCGGCGCCCCCGAGGAAGGCCCGGAACGCGACCGGGCCCGGGAGGTGCTGGCCGCCGCCGCCGAGGTCATGGACGCCCTCGCCCGGGCGATCCGCACCGGCGACCCCGTCCGGCTGCCCCGGTCCGCCCCCTCGCTGACCCTGGTGCGGCCGGACGACGACGGCCCCCGGCTGCAGGGCGCGGCCCGGCGCTCCGCCCGGCGGCTCGGCGGACTGCTGCGCAAGGCCGCGGACACCCTGGACCGCGGCGACGAGGACACCATCACCACGCCCGTGGTCGGAGCCGGCGGAGCGCTGCACAAGCCGTCGATCGTCCGGATGCTGCCCGTCGCGCTGCGGACCGTGCGGCGCCAGTTGCGGCCGCGGTCGGCGGTCTTCCAGCACGCCGTGCGGCTCACCGGGGTGGTGACCGTCGCCTACCTGCTGGCCCGGCTCGCCGGGTTCCACCACGGGTACTGGGCGCCGATGACCGCCGCGATGGTGATGCGGCCGGACTTCGCGCAGACCTACAGCCGGGGCGTCGCCCGGCTGGCCGGGACGGTCGTCGGGGTCGCCGTCTCGACGCTGGTGGTGCAGCTCGCCCACCCCGGGGAGTGGGTGCTGGCCGTGCTGGCGGTGATCTGCATCGGCGGGGCGTACCTGGCGTTCCGGACCGGGTACGCGCTGACCACCGTCGGGATCTCCACCTACGTGGTGTTCCTGCTCGGGCTGCAGGAGGGCGATCCGCTGGTGACCGCCGTCGAGCGGGTCGGGCTCACGCTGCTCGGCGGGTCGATCGCGCTCGTCACGTACGCGCTGTTCCCGACCTGGCAGACCGCCAGGCTCGGCGAACGGCTCGCCGAATGGCTGGCCGCGGCCGGGCGGTACGCGGGCGCCGTGGTCGCCTGCTACGAGCAGCCGGCGCAGCCCCGCGGCCGGGCCGTGCGGAGCGCACTGCTGGACTCGCGGGAGGCGCGCTCCGAACTCATCCAGGCCATGCAGCGGGCCGACGCCGAACCGGGGCGGCACGCGTCCGGGCTGGCCGGGGTGAGCCGGCGCCAGATCGACCGGGCCCGGGCCGCCGTCGGGCACCTCGGGCGGGCGGCGCTCCTGCTGGAGGCCCACCTGCCGGCGGCGGACGCCGAACCGGTGCCCGGGGCGGGCGAGTACGCGGAGGAGCTGAGACTGGCCACGGCGCTCGCGGGCGCCGCGCTGCTGACCGGACAGCCGGTGGAGTTCGGGGCGGTGCGGGACGCCCAGGCGCGGCTGGAGGAACGGCTGGCGCAGGCGCCGGCGGGGGTGCAGCGGGACGTGGTGCGGGCGGGGACGCGGCTGGTGGGTCAGGCGCTGCGGGACCTGGAGCGGGCGCTGCGGGGGAGCGCGGAGGGGCCGCCGCCGGGGAGGGTGGGAGAGTGAACGCCATGGACGACACCGTGGACGAGCCCGTTGACCAGCCTGGGGACGGGCCTGGGGACGAGCCGACGGACGGGCTCGTGGAGGGGCCGATGGACAAGGACGAGGTGGTGCGGGCGTGGCGGGCCGCCGAGCGGGAGCCGGGAGCGGTCCTGCTGGACGGCTTCCACGCGCTGAAGCACGCGCTGCGCTTCGGCGGTGACGTCCGGCGGATGCTGACCGCCGACCGCACCGCCCTGCGGGCGCTGGCCGCCGAGCTGGCCGGGGACGTCGCCCCGGCGGTGGACGCGCTCGCCGTGGAACTGCCGCAGGCGGTGCTGCGGACCCTGGCGCCTCGGCTGCACCCGACCGGGGTGATCGCGCTCGCCGTCCGGCCCTCCCCCGAAGCCAACCTGGCGGCGCTGGCCGGGCGGCCGCGCCGGGCTCCGGTGGTGCTGCTGGAGAACCCGCGCAACCTGGGCAACGTCGGGGCGGTGATCCGGCTGGCGGCCGGGTTCGGCGCCACCGGGGTCGTCACCACCGGTGACCTGGACCCGTGGCACCCCACCGTGCTGCGCGGCAGCGCGGGCCTGCACTTCGCCACCGCCGTGGAACGGCTGGCCCTGCCGCAGCTGCCCGCCGGACCGCTGTACGTGCTCGACCCGGAGGGCGCCGACATCCGCGACCTGCCGTTCCCGGACGACGCGCTGCTCGCCTTCGGCACCGAGCGGCACGGCGTCTCGGCGGAGCTCAAGGCGCGCGCCGACCGGCTGGTCGCGGTGCCGATGCAGCCGGGGGTGTCCAGCTTCAACCTGGCGACCAGCGTGGCGATGGGCCTGTTCCACTGGATGTCCGGCAAGCGCTGAGGGGGCCGCCCGGGGGCCGGGCGTCAGGAGAAGAGCCGGCGCCAGGTGTCCGGGCCGGGGTAGCCGTCCGCCTCGCCGCCGCGCCAGCCCTGGGCCTGCTGGAAGGCCTGGACGGCCCGGCGGTCGCTCTCCGTCCAGCGCGGGCCGGGTCCGACGCCGTACGAGCCGCCGAAGCCCTTGCGGACCAGTTGCTCGCCGAGCTGCCGGACGTGGTCGTCGTCGCGGCCCGGGCCGAAGTACTGCACCCCGGGGAAGGCGGGCGCCCCGGTGACGGGCGGCGGCGGGGGCAGCGGGGTGCCGGCGCCGATGTCGCGGCCCTTGCCGTTGACCAGGTAGTCCCAGGTGTCCTTGCCGGGGATGCCGTCGGCCTCGCTGCCGCGCCAGCCCTGGGCGAGCTGGAAGGCCTGGGTGGCCTTGCGGTCGGCCTCGCCCCAGCGCGGGCCGGGGCCCTCGGAGTAGAAGCGGGCGCCGCCGCGCTGCACCAGCATCCGGCCGAGCCTGGTGACGTACGCGTTGTCGGCGCCGGGGCCGAACTTGTCGGCGCCGGGGAAGGCCGACGAGGAGGCGCCGTCGCTGCTGCCGCCGTTGCCGCCGCCGGACAGGCCGGTGTAGCGGTACGGGACGTAGGAGCCGGAGTTGCTCCAGTACGCGTACGGGGTGGTGCGCTTCCTGGCCCCGGGGGAGGTCTGCTCGTAGGCGACGTAGCGGGTGCGGGAGGAGTCCGTCCAGCCGCCGAAGATCGTCACGTGCGAACCGGCCTGCGGATCGGCCGGGTTGTTGCGGATCAGCACGTCGCCGGGCTGGAGGTCGTTCTTGCCGATCGGCTCGGCGACGTCCGGCAGGGTCCAGGTGGTCTGGCTGCTGCCCAGGCCCCAGGCCATCGAGACGAAGCCGGAGCAGTCCTGGCGGTAGCCGTCCGACCAGTAGCGGCTCATGCTGTACGGCACGCGCTGGTCGATCCAGCTCTGCGCGCGCTTGATGATCTGCGCCCGGGTGACGGGCCGGGCGGTGGCGCGCGGTGACGCGGCGGAGGAGCGGGCACCGGGATCCTCGCCGTAGAGGCCGCCGACCTCGCCCTGGGGGTTCTGCGGCGGCTGGGCGGTGCTGCTTCCGCCCGGGGCGGGGCCGGGCGCGGGGGCGGCGACGGCCGCGCCGGCGGCGGCCGTCCCGCCGCCCACCGCGGTGCCCAGGGCGGCCACCAGCACGGCGGCCCGGCGGCGGACGCTGCGGGCCGCGGCGTGGCCGCCCTCGTGGACCGGCGCGGCGTGCAGTCGGGCGCGGCGGCGGGCGCTGCAGCCCCCGCATATGCAGTCGTCCGCCGGTTCGACGTCGTCGAACTCCATCAGCGGCGACAGGGCGTCGGTCAGGGTCATGCTCGGCCTCTTTCCCGCGGTCCCTCCTGGTCACGGCCTGACGGCGTGACAGGACCGGCTTTCCCGGGCCGGCTCCGCGTGTCATCGGGACCAAAGTCCCAAAGCGGGCGGGGTGCGGCGCGGCGGATTGGGCCGGGCGGGTGGCGACCGTTCGGTTCGCGGGCGTGGCGCGGGCGGGCGGGGGCCGTCGGTGCGGGCCCGCCCCGGCCTGACCCGCGGTCAGCGCGGGATGGCGGGCGAGTACTCGGGCCCGGTCCAGGTCAGGGGGGTGGCGTCGGCGAGTTCGACCACGCCGGTGACGGTCAGTTCGACCATCCGCTCGGCGCCCGGGACGGCCTGCCGGGCCTGCTCGGACCAGTCGGTGCGGGCCTCGCCGGTGACCAGCAGCGCCCCGCCGGTCTCCCAGTCGGGCAGCAGCAGGCCGGCCCGCGGGTCCAGTTCCAGGTTGCCGAGGGTCATGAACATGCTGTTGCCGGGGTACTCCGGCCAGCGCAGCCGGTCCGGCGCCACCGCCGCCAGGACGCCGGGGAAGCCGCCGCGGTGGGAGGCGTCCACGCTGCCGTCCGGCCCGACGGTGGCGATGAAGAAGGTGTCGGCGGTGGCCGCGGCCAGGGCCTGCGCGGTGGTCAGCCGCGAGCCGGTGGCGACCGCGCGGGCCGGGCCGGCGGCCGGGCGGTCCAGCGGGGTGCGGCGCTGGATGTACTTCGGGCAGTTGGAGACCACCTCGTCGGCGCTGATCAGCAGGCCGCCCGGACCGTCCGGGCCGCCCCGGCCGTCCGGCACGGAGCTGCCGTTGAGCCGCATCCGGCGCCGGCCGGCCGGGTCCAGGGCGATGGTGCCGACCCTGGCCGGGCGGGCCAGCGCCGCGGCCAGGGGGTCGGCCTCGGCCGGGCGGGCGGCGACCGCCATGGTCCGCTCGTCCGCGGCCCGCAGGAAGCCGGCCGGTCCGGCCAGCTGGGTGGCCCAGAGCCGGCCGTCCGGGTCGGCGGCGCCGACCACCAGCATCCGGCGCTCGGTCAGGAAGCGGGCGGCGACGGCGGGGATGGTGTCGCGGATCGACCGGCCGGCGTGGTCGGCCCGGTCGGTCCGGCCGGCCCGGGCCTGGGCGGCCCGCTCGCCGGCGTGGTACGGCGTGCTGGTGGTGGTCATGGTCGGCTCTCCCTCCGGGGCTGGTCGGCCCGGTCGGCATCGGTGGCAGCCGCCGGCCGGGTGGCGGCGAGGGCCTAGAAGAAGCCGCAGGTCGGGGCGCCGCTGGTGGGGGCGGCGGCCGCGGTCTCGTCCACGCCGCTGCGGGTGTAGATCTCCAGCCGGATGCCGTCCGGGTCGGTGAAGAAGATGCCGCCGGAGGCCGAGCCCTCGCTGTGCGGGACGACGCCGTCGTGGGCGAACCCGGCGCCCAGCTCGCGCAGCAGCCGTTCGGCGGCGCGGACCTCGTCGAGGCTCGCGACCTCGAAGGAGAGGTGGTGCAGGCCGGGGCTGGCGGTGGGGAAGGTGCCGGTGCTCTGCTGCCAGAGGGTCACCACCAGGCGGCCGTCGCGGCCGAGGAGGGCGTAGCGGCGCTCGGGGTCGGTGCCCTCGTGGGTGACCTGGAGGCCGAGGACGGCGCGGTAGAAGTCGACCGAGCGGGCCAGGTCGGTGACGTTCAGGCCCACGTGGCCGGTCTGCAGGGTGGGGAGCAGGGTGGTGTCGGACATGTCTGGTCACTCCCGGGACTGGGGCGTCCGGCCAGGCTGCTGCCTAACCGATACTCACGAGAGTAGGAGTTAGGTGATGCGGCGTCAACCAGTACGAGGCGTAGAACCGGTTAGGTTGGTCGCGGGGAGCCGGCACCGGCCGGGAAAGCGACGGCCCCGCCGGACGGGAGGTCCGACGGGGCTCGGTGAGGACGCGGGCAGGCGGGCGGCGGGGCTACGCCCACTCCCAGCGGATGCCGATGTGGCCCGGCTGCTGGTCCGGCGCCAGGACGTGGGCGCTGGCCGAGGCGCCGATCCACAGCTGCTCGCGGCGGTGGTCGACGTCGGCGCCCGGCTCGCGGTCGTAGCGCTCGCAGTGCGCCGGGACGGCCGCCGGGTCGAAGTGCACCTGCAGCACGTACTCGCGCACCGGGGTGGCGAAGCGGCGGCTGTACTCCATCGTGGGGCCGCCGGGCGGGATCTCCACCTCGTACTCGAAGACCGTGCTGTCGCCGAGCGCCAGCGGGCGGTCCAGCATCAGCTCGCCGACGGTCAGGCCGACCTCCGGGCGACGGCGCACCCGGCCCAGCCGGCCGTGCCGCACCGCGGTGATCTCCGGGCAGCCGGTGGCCTCCTCGTCGGCCTTGTGCACGACCAGGCAGCGGCTGACGCCGCCGACGGTGGCGCGCACCACCTGGCGCATCCGCAGCAGGTTGGCGCGCCGCTGGGCGTCCACGTAGTAGGAGTCGTGGATGCTCAGGCGCTCCAGCTCGCCGGCCGGTGGGGCGTCCAGCTCGGCGAAGATCGAGGCGATCTCCTGCTCGCCCGGCCAGACGTCCTCCAGCCCGAGGTGGCAGGTGTTGGCGGCGGCGGCCCAGCGGCCGCGCGGGCGCGGCGGTCCGAGCAGCGAGGAGAGCGCGCTGTGCGGCAGGCCGAGCAGCTCTTCCAGCAGGTGGACGGCGCGCAGCGAGCTGGCGCGCTCGGGCTGGCTGCGGCCGCGGCGCCAGTAGCTCAGCGTCGTGACGCTGACCCTGACGCCCCGTTGGGCGAGGGCGGCGCGGATCCGGTCCAGGCTGAGGCCGCTGGCCTCGATGGCCAGGTGCAGGGTGTCCGCGAAGCCGCCGACCGGGGCGAGCCGGGCGGCGGGCGAGGCCGGGGTCGGGGCCGAACCGGGCGCGGGCGGCCCGGGACGCTCCGGGTGCGTTCCGACCAGCCGCAGCCGCGCGGCGTCCTGAGGCTGCTGTGCGACCATGCGATGACCCTCCCCACCAGGTGAGTTCGGTGGGACCGGACCGACGCCGGGGCGCGCCGCGAGCGGCTTCACCGAGCTTTGGGGAACCCTATGCACGGTCGAGAGGCTACGTCATCAGTCGTGCGTATGACAGTGGTCACGGCGGGTCGACCGGATGGTTATCGATCTTGAAACAGTCCGGAAACACGGGGCGCCGGACCGGGCCGCGGATCCGGGCGGTCCGCCGGACGCGACACCGCCGGGGCGGGCCCTGACGGCGCCGCCCCGGCGGGGGTATCGGTGGTGCTGCCGGTCGAGGGTCAGCCGACGTTCACCGCGACGTCGTCGATCACGAAGCTGGTCTGCTGGGACGAGTCCTCGGTGCCGGTGAACTTGATGGTCACGGTCTGGCCGGCGAAGGAGGTCAGGTCCAGGGTGCGCTGCACGTAGCCGGCGGCGGCGTTCGCGTTGGAGTACGTCGCCAGCGTGGTGCTGTTGGCCTGCACGGTCAGCTTGTCGTACGCGGTGGAGCCGCTCTCCGCGGTGTCGATGTGCAGCCAGAAGGTCAGCTTGGCGGAGGTGCAGCCGGCCGGGATCGAGACGGTCTGCGACATGGTGTCGGTGTGGGCCGAGCCGTAGCCGTCCATCCAGGCCTTCCAGCTGCCGCTGTGGGCGGCCTGGGAGGAGCTGTTGTCGACGACGCCGCTGGAGGCGGTCCACGGCGAGGCGGAGCCGGTCTCGAAGCCGCCGTTGTTGACCAGCTGGGCGGCGGTGCAGCCGCCGGGCGGCGGGGTGGTGCTGCCGCCGCCCAGCAGGGCGGTGGTCAGCGCGTCGGCGACCGGGGAGCCCCAGCCGGTGACCTGGTCGTAGCCGGCCTTGGCGGAGAAGTCCTGGTTGGCGCCGGTGGTCACGTCGTGGAAGGTGCTGCCGTAGCTGCTGCTGTTCGCGACGGAGTACAGCCGCGGGCTCGCCTCGCCGAGGGCCGGCTGACCGGCGGCCTTGGCCTTCTGGTTGAACTGGGCCGCGTAGCCGGACCAGAGCGGCGCGGCCGCGCTGGTGCCGCCGTAGACCTGCCAGCCGCCGGCCGTGTAGATCGCGAAGCCGCTCGCCGGGTCGGCGTTGGAGGCGACGTCCGGGACGGTGCGCATGGTGCCGCTGACGCCGGTGCCGGTCTGCCAGCTCGGCTTGCTGAACACGGTGGAGACGCCGCCGCCGGCGGTGCTCCAGGCGCTCTCCGAGGAGTAGACGTTGCCGCTGCCGACCTTGAGGTTGGTGCCGCCGACACCGGTCTGGTGCGGGCTGGAGGCCGGGAAGTCGACGGCCTTGACGGTCGAGCCGCTGGTGGAGCGGGTGCAGTCGCGCGAGCCGTCGTCACCGGAGGCGGAGAAGATCGAGATGCCCTGGGCGGCGGCCTGCTTGAAGGCGTTGTCGACGGCCGTCATCGAGGCGGCGGTGGTGTCGGGCTCGCAGGAGCCCCAGGAGATCGAGATGACCGAGGCCCGGTTGTCGGCCACGATCTTGTTGGCCATGTCGATCTCGCCCTGGTCGCTGTTCGGGGCCTCGTAGACCAGCTGGGTGGCCTTGGGCGCCGCGCCGCGGACGATCTCGCTGTCCAGCTCGACCTCGCCCTGGCCCTGGCCGGGGGCGGAGTCGTAGCCGGCGCCGTCCACCGAGACGGTGGAGACGGCCGGGCCGGTCAGGCCGTACTGCGAGTCGTAGGTGGTCAGGTTCGACGACTTGTAGCCGTCGAACTCCCACAGCGCGACGGTGACGCCGGTGCCGTCCGCGCCGGTCTTGGTGAGGTTGTACGCGCCGGTGTACTGCGCGGGGGACATGCCGCTCGGGCTCGCGGTGGCGGCGTTCGGGGCGATCGCGCCGGGTGCGGCCGCGTTGGGCTGGGCCAGGCGGTTCTTGCGCACCGCGTGGTTGTCCAGGCCGCTGACGCCCTGGACCACGGCGGCCAGGTCGGAGGGGATCGAGGCGGCGGCGTCGTTGGCGAAGAAGGCGCGCTGCAGCTGCGGGTCGACGTAGGAGCTCTCGTGGGTGCCGAAGGCCTGCGAGATCTGCGCGGCGGTGCCGCGGGCGTTGACGACCTGGCGGTTGGCGCTGACGTCGGAGACGGTCAGGCCCTGCTGGGCCAGGTAGGTCTTGACCTGCTCGACGTCGGCCTGGGTCGGGCCGAACCGGGCGGTGAACTGCTCCGGCGTCAGGTAGCGGCCGAACTCGGGGGTGCCGGGGGTGGTGACCGCGGCGAGGAAGCGGTCCAGCGCGTCGGCGTTGCGCAGCTTCAGGCTGACGGACACCGAGATCTGCTGCTCGGAGGGGACGTCACCCTTCTTCTCCGAGTGGGCCACCGCGGGGTTGACGGTGTTCGGCAGGGAGACGCGCGGGGCGGCGTTCGGGGTGGCGGCCTGTGCGGTGGAGACACCGAGCGAGACGGCGGTCAGCGGCAGCACGGCTATCGCCGCAGCGAGAGCGAGGGAACGGGGGCGCACGGGATCCTCCTGCGGCCGGCTGTGGGGGCCGGCTAGGGGCCAGGCGTTCCGGGGTCGAGAACGCTGGCTAGAACATGACAGAACCTCTGTGCGAAGTGGCTCATGGCCAGGCAATTCGTTGCTAAAAAACAGTCAAGTGTGGAGGCCGGAAAACTTCCTGGTTCCATACAGTGAATGATCGGAATTCCGGAACGGGTCCATACCAATTCGCCCTGCCGGACGCGGACGTAGAATCGGGTGGAGCCGAGGGAGAACGATGACTGACGTGATGGCAGACCCGCGGGATCCACGACCGCTGACCGGCGAACCGCTCGCGCTCGACCTGCTCAACACGCGCTGGGCCGGGGCGCCCGTCAACGACCTGCTCACCGGAGTCGACGGGTACGGCATCTGGCTCTCCTCCGCCGGGCTGAGCGGGCGCTGCGCGGCCGACGAGGCGGGGCTGGCGGCGATCCGGCAGGCCCGCGAGGCCATCCACCTGGCGGCCCAGGACGCGCGCCGGGACGGCGAGTTGGGGGCGGCGGCGCGGGACGGGCTGGACGCGGTGCTGGCGCACGGGCGGATCCGGCGGACGGCCGGGCCGGGCGGCCCCGAGGACGTGGCCGAGACCGACGCACCGCAGTGGCTGGCGCCCTGGCTGGCCGCGGACGACTTCCTCGCCCTGCTCGGACAGGGCGCCCAGCGGGTCAAGCAGTGCGCGCACGAGGCGTGCATCCTGCATTTCTTCGACGCCTCGCAGAACGGGCGTCGGCGGTGGTGCCGGATGGCGGTCTGCGGCAATCGCGCGAAGGCGGCGCGGCACTACGTGAAGGCGCGGGGTTAACCGACGACCGAACGATGGTTCGGGGCGGCGGGGTTCGGGCCGGGGGCCGGGCGGGTGCGCCGGTGAGGGCACGCCCGCCCGGACCGACGGTCAGGCGGGGGTGCCGAGCCAGGCGGTGAGGGCGGCGCGGAGTTCGCCCTGGCCGGGGTCGACGGCGGCCCAGGCGACGTAGCCGTCCGGGCGGATCAGCAGGACGGTGTCGCGCAGCTTGCCGTGCGGGTCGGCGGGGGCGGCGGAGACCATGCGGTCGGCCCAGGGTGCGGCGGCGGCCAGTTCGTCGTTGCTGACGAGGACGAACCGGCCGGCGCGCAGCGCCTCGTAGAGCCGCTCGGGAGCGGCCGGGGCGCCCTCGGCGGGCTTGCTGAGGGCGGTCAGCCGAAGGTCCGGGACGCGCTTGCCGACCTGCGGGTGGGCTTCCTTGGGCGCCGGGTAGGAGACGGCGAGGCCGGAGACCAGCCGGGCGCCGCGCTCGCTGACCACGTCGAGGTGGCTGCCCAGCGCGGTCAGCGCCCCGCGCAGGGCCCGGGTGGGGGCGGACTCGGCGAGGGCGAGCCGGATCAGCGCACCGGAGGTGCGCAGGACCGTCCTGCCGACCGGGTGCCGCTCCGTCTGGTAGGTGTCCAGCAGGGCGTCGGTGGCCCGGCCGCGCACGGTGGCGGCGAGTTTCCAGGACAGGTTGGCGGCGTCCTGCAGGCCGGTGTTCATGCCCTGGCCGCCGGCCGGGGAGTGGCAGTGGGCGGCGTCGCCGGCCAGGAAGACCCGGCCGGAGCGGTAGTTGGGGGCCTGGCGCTCGTCGCTGTGGAAGGTGGAGCTCCACCGCACGTCGTGCAGGCCGTAGTCCTCGTCGAGGACGGACCGCAGGAGGGCGGTGAGCTGCTCGGGCGTCGCGGCGGTGCCGTCCTGGAAGCGCTCGTTGCGGTCCCAGGCGATGACCCGGTACCAGCCGTCGCCGAACGGTGCGATGAAGGCGAAGCCGCTCTCGCCCGCGCCGACGGTGATCGCCTCGGCGGGCTCGCGCTCCAGCCGGACGTCGGCCAGCACCACGGAGTCGACCACCGACTCACCGGGGAAGGGGATGCCGAGCAGGTCGCGGACAGTGGAGCGGACGCCGTCGGTGCCGACCGCGTAGGCGGCGCGGTGGGTGTGCCCGTCCGCGGTCTCCAGCGTCACGCCGTCGGCGTCCTGGCGCAGCCCCGTCACCTCGGCGCCGCGCACCAGGATCGCGCCGGCCTTCTCCGCGCGCTCCAGGAGCAGCCGCTCGACGTTGTACTGCGGGGTGATCAGGACGAAGGGGAAGCGGGTGGGCAGCGAGCCGAGGTCGACGCCGAGGCGGTTGAACATCTTCAGCGAGTCGAGCGGCCGGCCGGTGGCGATCAGCTCGTCGGCCAGGCCCCGGGCGTCCAGCAGCTCCAGGCTGCGGGCGTGCACGGCGAAGGCCCGGGTGAGGTTGGACTCGGCGCCCCGCTTCTCCAGGACGGTGACGCCGACCCCGGCGGCGGCGAGGTCGCCGGCCAGCAGCAGCCCGGTCGGTCCGGCACCGACGATCAGGACGTCGGTTTCGGTCGTCGGCTTCACGGTCATGTATCAGCTCCCGTTGTTCGGAGGGCGGTCGGACGCCGTTCCCGGCGTTCTCCCAGCCTCCATCATCGCGGGCCCGGCGGGAGCTGTGAACCGCCGGGCCCCGGCGGTGGGTGACCGCCGGGGCCCGGGAGTGCCGGAACGGGGGGCTCAGCCGTGCCGGCGGACCTCCACCGTGCGGAACCGGTTGGCGACGAACGCGCCGTCGCAGTAGGCCGAGTTGGCGGCCGGGTTGGCGCCGGTGCCGTGCAGGTCGGAGAAGGCGGCGGTCTGGTTCGGGTAGACGCCGCCGGTCAGGTTGAGCGAGAGCGAGACGCCGGAGTCCAGCGCGGCCTCGACCAGCAGCGCCTCCACCTCGGGCGAGGTGGTGTAGCCGGAGGCCGTCATGGCGCCCTTCTCGCGGACCGTGGTGCGCAGCAACTCGATCCCGGCGGCGGTGGATTCGACGGCGACGGCGAAGGAGACCGGGCCGAAGCACTCGCTGCGGAAGACCGAGCGGTCGTCCGGCTTGTCGGCGTCCAGCTTGACCAGGGCGGGGGTGCGGACGGTCGCGCCGGGGAAGTCCGGCGAGGTCACCGCGCGCGGGGCGAGGACGAGTTCGCCGTACTCGCCGCCGGCCGCGGCGGCCGAGCGCTGCAGCACGCCGGGGTTGACGACGGCGCCGAGGATGGCGGCGGCGCGGGCGTCGTCGGAGAGCAGGCCCTGGATCGCGCCGGCGAGGTCGCCGACCACCTCGTCGAAGGACTTGTCGCCCTGGTCGGTGCTGATGCCGCCGCGCGGGATCAGGACGTTCTGCGGGGTGGTGCACATCTGGCCGCTGTAGAGCGAGAGCGCGAAGGCCAGGTTGCCCAGCATGCCCTTGTAGTCGTCGGTGGAGTCGATGACGACCGCGTTGACGCCGGCCTTCTCGGTGTACACCTGCGCCTGCTTGGCGTTCTCCTCCAGCCAGTCGCCGAAGGCGGTGGAGCCGGTGTAGTCGATCATCTTGATCTCGGGGCGGACGGCGAGGGTCTGGGCGATGGTGCCGCCCTCGTGCTCGGCGGCCAGGCAGACCAGGTTGGGGTCGAAGCCGGCCTCGGCGAGCACCTCGCGGGCGATCCGGACGGTCAGTGCGAGCGGCAGCACGGCCCGGGGGTGCGGCTTGACCAGCACCGGGTTGCCGGTGGCCAGCGAGGCGAACAGACCGGGGTAGCCGTTCCAGGTGGGGAAGGTGTTGCAGCCGATCAGCAGCGCGAGGCCGCGCGGGACGACGGTGAACTCCTTGGTCATCACCAGCGGCTCGCGCTTGCCCTGCGGCTTGGTCCAGCCGGCCCGGCGCGGCAGCCGGGTCTGCTCGGCGTAGGCGTAGGCGACGGCCTCCAGGCCGCGGTCCTGGGCGTGCGGGCCGCCGGCCTGGAAGGCCATGCCGTAGGCCTGGCCGGTGGTGTGCATGACGGCGTGGGCGAACTCGTGGGAGCGGGCGTTGATCCGGTGCAGGATCTCCAGGCAGACGGCGGCGCGCTCCAGCGGGGAGGCGGCGGCCCAGCCGGGGCGGGCGGCGGTGAGCGCGGCGATCAGGGCGTCCGGGTCGGCGTGCGGGTAGGTGATGCCCAGCTCGACGCCGTACGGGGAGGCCTCGCCGCCGACCTGGTCGCCGTCGGTGGGCTGGCCCTCCAGGGCGAAGGGCGCACCGAGCAGGGCGTCGAAGGCGGCCTTGCCGTCCGCCGGGCCGTTCTCGCCGTAGGCCTTCGGGAACTCGGGGTAGGGCGACCAGTAGTCGCGCTTGGCGGCGGCGTCGAGCGCGGCGTCCAGGGTGGCCTGGTGGCGCTCGACCAGCTCGCTGACGAGGGGGTGGGTGACCGCTGCGGACATCTGTGCGCTCCTCAGAGGGGAGGACGGGACACGTCACAGAGTAACCGAACGATCGGTCGGCTCAAGAGGGTGCAGCGGTGGGAATCCGCCGGAACGGACGGAGGGCGCGTCCGTGGCGGACGCGCCCTCCGGGGCCCGGGACGGCCCGGGGCTACGGCACGCCCAACTCGAAGAGCACGTACCCGCCGTACCAGCCGGAGGCGACCGCGCCGGTGCCCAGCACCACGGCCAGGACCGGCCAGCTCAGCTTGCGCATCCCGATCGCGAGCGCGATCGACAGCGGGAACGCGGGCAGCAGGTAGCGCGAGGTGTTGCCGAAGATGCCGAGACTGCCGAGCACCGACACGATCGTGGCCAGCGTGTAGGCGGTCAGCACCAGCGGCGGGCGCAGCCGGACCATCAGCACGATCAGGGCCGGCAGGCCGAGCACGATCAGGGTGGCGAGGAGGTCCGCCACCGGGAAGGCGAAGGGATAGTCGTTGCGGCCCAGCAGCACCCCGCGGATCGCGTGCCAGGTGCCCTGGCCCCCGTCGAAGTAGTGCAGCCAGGCGTCGTGCTGCAGCCGGAAGTAGCCGCCCCACTCGCCCGTCCGCCAGCCCACCCAGCCGACGTAGCCGAGCAGGCCCACGGGGGCCAGCGCCATCGAGGCGAGCGGGCGCAGCACGCCGCTCTCCCGCCGGTACAGCTCGACCAGCGCGGCCAGGCCCACCGCGCCGATCAGCGCCGCCGCGGTCGGCCGGTTGAGCCCGGCGACGAGGGTGATCACCCCGGCCGCGACCCACTGCTTGGTCATCACGCAGTAGCAGGCCCAGGCGGCCAGCGCGACGAAGGTCGAGTCCGAGTAGACCGCCCACTCCGCGCCCGAACCCGGGGCGATCGCCCAGATCCCGGCCGCGATCACACCGGCCCGCACGTCCCCCGACAGCTTCACCACCACGGCGTGGATCCCGGCGGCCGCCAGCAGCGACGCCACCACCGAGACCAGCATCCCGGCGCCGTACAGGCCGAGGCCGGTGACGTCCGAGGTCAGCCGCATCAGGCCCGGGTAGAGCGGGAAGAAGGCGGCCGAGTTCTGCTCGATGTTGAAGCCCTCCGGCCCCGCGATCGGGACCAGCGCCGGGTGGTAGCCGAACTGGGCCACCTGCTGGTACCACCAGCCGTCCCAGCTGCCCACCACGTCCCACGGGTTGGCGCCGCCGCCGAACCGGGCCGGCTTGGTCGCGTAGCCGCCGGCGAAGGACAGCAGCTTCATGAAGACGGTGAAGCCGATCAGCTTGAGCACGGCGTAGCACCACACGGCCGGGCCGAAGCGCACGACCAGCGCGCGGGCACGCTCCCGCAGGCCGCCCGAGGCGCCCTCCGGATCCCCGCTGCGCTGGTCGGGCACGTCGGAGGCGACTGCCGGTATTGCGTTCATCAGCCGTGGACCCCAGCCTGCTGCACGTGGACGGATCGTCCGCAGATTCTAGGGCCTGCACCCTCCGGCCAGGGCGGGCCGGAAGGACCCGATCGCGTACCGGGCGGGGCCGCCGGGGATACTCGGGGGATGGCCGATCACACCACGCGCACCGCCTACACCGTGGAGTCACTGCTCGCGGTGACCGTCGACGTCTTCAACGAGCGCGGCTACGACGGCACCTCGATGGAGGACCTGTCCCGGGCGGCCGGGATCTCCAAGTCCTCGATCTACCACCACGTGCGCGGCAAGGAGGAACTGCTCCGGCTGGCGGTGGGGCGGGCACTGGACGGGCTGTTCGCGATCCTGGCCGAGCCGGCCGCGGTCGGGGGCCCGGCGGTGGAGCGGCTGGAGCACGTGGTGCGGCGCACCGCCGAGGTGCTGCTCGCGGAGCTGCCGTACGTGACGCTGCTGCTGCGGGTGCGCGGCAACACGGCCACCGAGCAGTGGGCGCTGGAGCGCCGCCGGGACTTCGACCACCAGGTCGCCGAGCTGCTGCGGGCGGCGGTCGCGGACGGTGCGCTGCGGGCGGACGTGGAGCCGCGGCTGGCGACCCGGCTGCTGTTCGGGATGATCAACTCGATCGTGGAGTGGTACCGGCCGGGGCTCAGGGGTGCCGACGGCGTCGCAGACGCGGTGGTGCACCTGGCCTTCGACGGGCTGCGGGCGCGGTAGCCGGCAGCCGGTCGTCGCGGGGCCGGGGGCGGGGCCGTCAGTCCGGGGGGACCTGGTCGGTCTCCTCGAAGACCAGCATGGTGCGGGTGCCGAGCACCTGGGGGATGGACTGGATGCGGTTGAGCACGAGCTCCCGCAGCACCCGGTTGTCGGCGGTGTGCACCAGCAGCAGGACGTCGAAGTCACCGCCGACCAGTGCGATGTGCGCGACGCCCGGCAGCTCCAGCAGCTGCTCCCGGACCGTGCGCCAGGAGTTTTGGACGATCTTCAGGGTGACGTACGCGGACGCGGTCTGACCGGCCCGTTCGTGGTCGACCCTGGCGGTGAAGCCGCGGATGATGCCGTCCTCGACCATCCTGGAGATCCGGGCGTACGCGTTGGCCCGGGACACGTGCACCCGCTCGGCCACCGAGCGGATGGAGGCGCGGCCGTCCTGCTGCAGCAGCCGCAGGATCGAACGGTCGACCCGATCGAGTCTGGACACCTGTTCAGCCGACATGACCCCCCACCCTCACCGATTGGACGTACTGCCACCAGTCGACCGCCGCTCGGACCGAATGTCCACCACCTTGTCACGCTTCTGGTCAAGATGAACAGACGACCGAACAATCGGTAGGGAGCCCCCGCAACCCCTGGAGGTGCCCCGAGATGACCGTTCTCGACCACAGACACCACACGGGCGTGCCGGGCTGGCTGCCCGGGGCCACTGCCCCGCGCACCGACCCGGCCCCCCTGCTCCCGGACCTCTCCCCCGTCCGGGTGCTCGGCACCCCCGCACTGGAGAAGTACGACCCGACGCTGCTGCGCAAGCTCTACCGCCGGCTGGTCGTCGGCCGCCGGTACAACCAGCAGGCGACCACCCTGACCAAGCAGGGACGCCTCGCCGTCTACCCGGCGTCCACCGGCCAGGAGGCCTGCCAGATCGCCGCCGCGCTGGTGCTCGGCGAGCGCGACTGGCTCTTCCCCAGCTACCGCGACACCCTCGCCGTGGTCTCCCGGGGCGTCGACCCGCTGGAGGCACTGACCCTGCTGCGCGGCAACGCCCACACCGGCTACGACCCGCGCGCCAGCCGCACCGCCCCGCTCTGCACCCCGCTCGCCACCCAGGCCCCGCACGCCGTCGGACTCGCGCACGCCGCCCGGCTCAGCGGCGAGCCGGCGGTCGCGCTGGCGCTGCTCGGCGACGGCGGCACCAGCGAGGGAGACTTCCACGAAGCGCTCAACTTCGCGGCCGTCCTCAACGCGCCGGTGGTCTTCCTCGTGCAGAACAACGGCTACGCGATCTCCGTCCCGCTCAGCGCACAGTCCGCCGCGCCCAGCCTGGCCCACAAGGCCGTCGGCTACGGCATGCCGGGCCGACTGGTCGACGGCAACGACGCGCCCGCCGTGCACTCGGTGCTCACCGAAGCGGTCGAACGGGCCCGCGGCGGAGGCGGCCCGACCCTGGTCGAGGCGCTGACCTACCGGATCGAGGCGCACACCAACGCCGACGACGCCACCCGCTACCGCACCGAACCCGAGGTGGCCGCTTGGCGGGAACACGACCCGATCCTGCTGATGGAGCGTGCGCTGCGCGGGCTCGGCGTGCTGGACGACCGGCTGGTGCAGGACGCCGCGGACGAGGCGGAGGCGCTGGCCGCCCGGATGCGGGCCGAGTTCCACGCCGAACCCGAACTCGACCCGATGTCGCTGTTCGCCCACGTCTTCGCCGAGCCCACCCCGCAACTGCGCGAGCAAGCCGCCCAGTTGTCCGCCGAGCTGGCCGCCGAGGCCGAGGTGCAGCACTGATGCCCACGGTCGTCTCCTCCCCCACCGCCTCCATGGCGCAGGCGCTCAACTCCGCGCTGCGCGACGCCATGCGCGAGGACCCGGCGGTGCACGTCCTCGGCGAGGACGTCGGCGCGCTCGGCGGCGTCTTCCGGATCACCGACGGCCTGACCGCCGAATTCGGCCCGGACCGCTGCCTGGACACCCCGCTGGCCGAGGCCGGCATCCTGGGCACCGCGATCGGCATGGCGATGTACGGGCTGCGCCCCGTCGTCGAGATGCAGTTCGACGCGTTCGCGTACCCGGCGCTGGAGCAGCTGTTCTCGCACGTCGCCAAGATGCGCAACCGCACGGCCGGCCGACTCCCGCTGCCGATCACCGTGCGCATCCCCTACGGCGGCGGCATCGGAGGGGTCGAGCACCACAGCGACGCCTCCGAGGCCTACTACACCAGCACCCCCGGCCTGCACGTCGTCACCCCGGCGACGGTGGCCGACGCGTACGGGCTGCTGCGCGCGTCGATCGCCTCCGACGACCCGGTGGTCTTCCTGGAGCCCAAGCGGCTCTACTGGGGCAAGGCCGAGTTCGACCCCGCGGCGCCGGTCGAGCCGATCGGCAGGGCCGTGCTGCGGCGCACCGGGACGTCCGCCGTGCTGATCACCTACGGCCCCTCGCTGCCGGTCTGCCTGGAGGCGGCCGAGACCGCCAAGGCCGAGGGCTGGGACCTCGCCGTGCTGGACCTGCGCACCCTGGTGCCGTTCGACGACGAGACGGTCTGCCGGGTGGTGCGCTCGCTCGGCCGGGCCGTGGTGGTCCACGAGGCGAGCGGCTTCGGCGGCACCGGCGCGGAGATCGCCGCCCGGGTCACCGAGCGCTGCTTCCACCACCTGGCCGCGCCGGTGCTGCGGGTCACCGGCTTCGACGTCCCGTACCCGCCACCGATGCTGGAGCACCACCACCTGCCCGGGGTGGACCGGATCCTGGACGCCGTCGCCCGGCTTCAGTGGGAGGACGGAGCATGATGCCCGTCGTGCGCGAGTTCCGGCTGCCCGACCTCGGTGAGGGGCTCACCGGGGCGGAGGTGGTGCGCTGGATGGTCGAGGTCGGCGAGGTGATCGCGGTCGACCAGCCGGTGGTGGAGGTGGAGACGGCCAAGGCCGTGGTGGAGGTGCCCTGCCCGTACGGCGGGGTGGTCACCGCGCGGTACGGCGAGGAGGGCGAGGAGATCGCCGTGGGCGCGCCGCTGGTGACGGTCGCGGTGGCGCCGGCGGACGGTTTCTCGGACGGCTTCTCGGACGGGTCCTCGGACCGGCCCTCGGACGGGTCCGCGTCCTCGGTGGGCGAGACCGTCGAACGGCCGTTGGTCGGGTACGGCGTCGTGGAGCCCGGGAAGGGCGGCCGGCGGCGCCGGGTCGGGGCGGGTGTTTCGGGGTCCTCGGGGGCCTCGGGGGCCTCGGGGGCCTCGGGGGCCCTGGGCGCGGTCGCTTCGGGGGCCTCGGCGGTGGCCGCTCCGGTCACGGTCGTGCCGGTGGCCGCTGGCCCGGCCGTGGTGCCCGTGATCTCGCCGCTGGTGCGGCGGCTGGCCCGGGAGCAGGGGGTCGAACTGGCCTCGCTGACCGGCAGCGGGCCGGACGGCCTGATCATGCGGGCGGACGTCGAACGGGCGGTCGCGGCGAAGGTGGCCGCGCCCGTGGCGCCCAGTGCGGCCTTCCCGGCGGCCGCGCAGGAGGGCGTCGTCCCGCTGCGCGGACTGCGCAAGGCGGTGGCCGAGAAGCTCAGCCGCAGCCACCGGGAGATTCCGGCGGCGACCTGCTGGGTGGATGCCGACGCGACCGAACTGATGGCTCTTCGGCGGCAGTTGAATGCCACGCCGGGACCGAAGGTGAGCGTGCTGGCGCTGCTGGCGCGGATCTGCACGGTCGCGCTGGCCCGCTTCCCCGAGCTCAACTCCTCGGTGACCGAAGACGGTTCGGGGATCGTCCGGCACTCGGCGGTGCACCTGGGCTTCGCGGCGCAGGGCGAGCGCGGCCTGGTCGTCCCGGTGGTCCGGGACGCGCAGGCCCGCAGTACCGAGCAACTCGGCGAGGAACTGGGCCGGTTGACCGAGGGGGCCCGCAGCGGCGCGCTCACCCCGGCCGAACTGACCGGTGGCACCTTCACGTTGAACAACTACGGTGTGTTCGGCGTGGACGGCTCCACCCCGATCCTCAACCACCCGGAGGCGGCGATGCTCGGGGTCGGTCGGATCGTCGCCAAACCGTGGGTGCACGAGGGGCAGTTGGCGGTGCGCGAGGTGACGCAGCTGTCGTTCACCTTCGACCACCGGGTCTGCGACGGCGGGACGGCGGGAGGCTTCCTGCGCTTCGTCGCGGACTGCGTGGAGCGGCCGGGCATGCTGCTGCGGCAGCTCTGAGCGAACCGGCTCTGAGCAGGGCGCGGTCGCCCTGGGTGGACGGGGGACCACCGAGGGCGACCGCGATCGAGTGAGAGTAGCGCGTTCCCCGGGCGGGCGTCCGGGCTTCGCGCGATTTGTCGGATGAGCAGTTCGGCCGTGCCACGCTGCCTAGGCGTCAGCAGAGACGAGCCAGGGTGGCGCAGGGCGGTCGGAGGCGAAACGATTCTCTTGGGTACTCGAAACGTAGCGGTGAAGTCCCGCAGAACACTTCTGGTCCGTACCGGGCACGGCTCGGCGGCGGCCACCTCCGTACCGGGCCTGCCGGAGCTCCCGCCGACGGCCACGACGGCAACGGGCGTGACGGCAACGGGCGTGACGGCGGGGGTGCCGGCGGCGCGCGTGACGGCGGAGGCGCCCACGGAGGTCCTGCCGACGGCGCCCGTCGGTCCGGTGATCCCGGCCATGCCGTCCGAGCCGCCGGCCGTCCCGGCGCCGAGCCGCCCGGAGGCGGTCTCGACCACCGGGACCTCACCCGCCTTCCGGCCGCTGTTCACCGATGCTCCCGGGCTCAACTGGTCAGGCCCCGGAGACGGTCGGAGCGATGCCTGGGCCGCGCGGGGGCCCGCCGGGCAGCCCCCGGCCGCACCGCCGTTCGGGTCGCCGCCCGCGTGGCCACCCACGCCGCCCTCGGCGCCACCCGCACCGCCCTGGGCGCCACCCGCACCGCCCTGGGCGCCACCCGCACCGCCCTCGGCGCTGCCGAGCCTGCCGACGCCCGTCGGGCAGGCCGCGCCGGACGTCGAACTGCCCCTCACCGCACGGGACATCGAGCTGATCCGGGCCAGCCTGGCCGCCGTCGAGCCGGTCGCCGACCGGGCCACCGCGCACTTCTACGCGCTGCTCTTCCTGCACCACCCCGAGGTACGCTCGCTCTTCCCGGCCGCCATGGACGTCCAGCGCGACCGGCTGTTCCGCGCCCTGCTGTCCGCGGCCCGCGGCGCCGAGGATCCGGTGGCCCTGCGCGCCGGACTGAGCGCGCTCGGCCGCGGCCACCGCCGGTACGGCACGCTGACCGGCCACTACGCGCCGGTGGGGGAGTGCCTGGTGCAGGCGCTCGCCCGGTACGCGGCCGGCCGCTGGGACGCCGACACCGAACTGGCCTGGCGCCGCGCCTACCGGCTGATCTCCTCGACGATGATCGAGGCCGCCGAGGAGGCCGCCCGCACCTCCCCGCCCTGGTGGCAGGGCGAGGTCGTCCGGCACGAGCGCCGCACCCCGGACGTCGCGGTGATCACCGTCCGCCCGGACCAGGCGTACCCGTTCCGGGCCGGGCAGTACACCAGCCTGGAGACGCCCTGGTGGCCGCGGGTCTGGCGGCACTACTCCTTCGCCTCCGCGCCCCGCCCGGACGGCCTGCTGACCTTCCACGTCAAGGCCGTGCAGGCGGGCTGGGTGAGCAACGCGCTGGTCCACCGGGCCGCACCCGGGGACGTACTGCGGCTAGGCCCGGCGGCCGGCGAGATGACCGTCGACCACACCGGCGGCCCCGACCTGCTCTGCCTCGGCGGCGGCACCGGCATCGCGCCGATCCGCGCACTGGTCGAGGAGGCCGCCGCGCACGGCTCGCCCGGCCGCCGCGTCGAGGTGTTCTACGGCGCCCGCCGCGCCGCCGACCTGTACGAACTGGACGGCCTGTGCGAGCTGGCCCGGGCCCACCCCTGGCTGACGGTGCGGCCGGTGCTCTCCGGCACCGGCCCGGCCGAGGGCGCCCTGACCGGCGAACTGCCCGAGGTGGTCGGCCGGTTCGGCCCGTGGGCGGGGCACGAGGCGGTGCTCAGCGGGCCGCCCGCGATGGTGCGCCGGGGCGTCGGAGTGCTGCTGCGGGCCGGGGTGCCGGCCGAGCGGATCCGGCACGACCTGGTCGGCGATCTGGCCGCCGGGTGATCACCCGAGATCGGGCGCGAGCAGCGCCCGGATGCCCTCGATGTTGGCCGCCAGGTACGCCCGCAGCCGCGGTGGGACGACGTTGACCGAGGTGACGCCCTCGCGGGTGAACGGCAGCCGGACCACCTCGTACTCGCCGTTGGGCTCCGTCACCTCGGGGCCGTGCCGCCGGCTGAGGTCCATCGAGGCGAGCCGGCAGACGAAGAAGTGCTGCACCTTGACGCCGTGCGGGTGCAGCGGGGTGCCGTCGTCGTGGAAGGGGTGGCTGATGGTGTCGACGAAGGCGGGCACCACGTCCACGACCTTGCCGCCCAACTCCTCGTCCACCTCGCGGTGCAGCGCCTCGACCACCGTCCGGTCGCCGCGCTCGACCCCGCCGCCGGGCGTGATCCAGTACGGGTGCGGCGCGCCGGGCCGGACCCGCCGGATCAGCACGATCGAGGCCGGGCCGTACGGATCGTCCGGATCCAGCTCCAGCAGGATCGCCCGTGCGGTGCGCTTGACCACCGGGCGCGGTGGCGGGATTCGGTTCTCGGTGCCCATGGCCACCTCCGGGGCTGGCGCGTTGTGCGGGAGTCTCCCGCGCGGGGAAAGGGTCGAAACACGGGAAATGGACCGAAACGCCGACCCGGTCGGGTGCGTCCGTTCGGGGCGCCGCTGTGCTGCAATGGGCGGCTATCGGGCACATCGGATGTTTCGCTCCACATGTCCGTTCTGGGCACGGGCGTGGATGGGTTGCATAAACCGTCACAAAAACCGTCGAAACCATGCCCTGGCAGCCATCGGACCCAGTAAGACGAAGGCCCGGGCAGAACGAGAGGTACTGGCGCCATGCAGCACAGCACAGTCCAGGGCCACCTGGTGATGAGCCTCGTGGTCTCGCACGAGCTCTCCTTCCACCTCCTGGCGGAGCTGGTGTACGAGGTCGACGACCCGTACGCGGTCCGGCTCACCTTCCACCTGCCCGGGGACGCCCCGGTCACCTGGTTCTTCGCGCGGGAACTGCTGGTCGACGGGATCAGCGGGCCCGCCGGCGAGGGCGACGTCCACATCCACCCGGACGGCGAGGAACTCTCGGAAGTCTGCGTCGTGCTGCGCTCCCCCGAGGGAGAAGCCGTGCTGCGGGCCTCCTCGGAGCCGCTGGCCGCCTTCCTGGCCCGCACCGACCGGCTGGTGCCGCTGGGGCGGGAACGCGCCGAGCGGGAACTCGACGCCCGGCTCGCGGACATCCTCCGAGGGTGCGAGAACGCGGGCTGAGCAGCCGGAAGGGCGGCCCCGGCCGCGGTGCGGTGCGGGCTCCGGGGGCGAAGCCTCCGTACGCGGCCTCCGTGCGCGTGGTCCGTGCGCGGCGTCCGAAGCAGGAGAAGCAGGACGAAGGCCCGCACCCGGATGCTCCCGGGTACGGGCCTCTTGCGCGGGCGGCCACGACAGCCGTCAGTCGTCGTCCAGGGCCAGGTGCAGGCCCCACGCCACCAGACTGATGATCAGCGAACCGAACAGGGCCGCCACGAAGCCGGTCACATGGAAGTCCAACTCCAGCTTCCCCGACGCCCACGAGGTCAGCAGCAGCATCAGGGCGTTGATCACGAAGGTGATCAGCCCCAGCGTGAGGATGAACAACGGGAACGAGAACAACTTGACCACCGGCTTGATCAGCCAGTTGACGACGCCGAACACGACGGCGACACCGAGCACCGTGAGTGCCTTGTGCTGCCAGTCGGCGTTGCCCTGGGCGAGTTGGATGCCGCTGACGAGCCAGGCGGCGACCCAGATGGCCGCCGCGTTGATCAGTGTCTTGATGACGAAACCCTTCATGGCGCCCAAGCCTGGCAGCACCACCGGCCCGGGGGAACCACCTCACGGCGGGTTTGGTGTTGAATGCCCCTGGTCCCGGAGGTGGACGGACGAGGGAGGACGGCGCCGGTGAAGCTCTTCCGGCTGGACGAACTGGACACCGAGCGAGCGGCCAACGACGGCGCGTACCTGCGGTTCCTGCGCGAACCGCGGATGTCCGCCGGGCTGTACGCGCTCTCCCCCGGCGACACCGACCCGCAGACCGCGCACCGGCAGGACGAGATCTACCAGGTGATCAGCGGCCGGGCCGAACTCACCGTCGGCACCGAGACCGCGACCGTCGGGCGCGGCACTGTCGTGTACGTCCCGGCCGGCACCCCGCACCGGTTCCACCACATCACCGAGGAACTGCGCGTCCTGGTGGTCTTCTCCCCGCCGGAGGACTGACCCGACGGGCGGGCGTCTAGGGTCGTCCGCATGACCCGCAGCCTCACCGAAGAACTCTGGGCCTCGATCGAGCCGGTCTACGGCGAGATCCTCGCCCACCCCTTCCTCGGCGGCCTCACCGACGGCACCCTGCCGCGCGAGGCCTTCCGCCACTTCGTCGTCCAGGACTCGCACTACCTGCGCGACTACGCCCGAGCCCTCGCCGTCTGCGCCGCCAAGGCACCCGGCGAGGACGACGTCCGCGCCTTCGCCGACGACGCGGTCGGCGCGCTGGCCGCCGAACAGGGCATGCACGCCGAGTTCCTGACCGCCTTCGGCGGCACCGCCGAACAGGCCGCCGCCGAACCGGTCCTGCCCACCACCCGGGCCTACACCAGCTACCTGCTCGCCACCGTCTACGGCGGCTCCTTCGCCGAAGCGGTCGGCGCCGTCCTGCCCTGCTACTGGATCTACGCCCGGGTCGGCGAGGCGCTGCTCGCCCAGGGCTCCCCCGACCCGCTCTACGCCAGATGGATCGCCACCTACGGCGACGAGGCGTTCCAGTCGGTGGTGCGCCGGGTGCTCGCCCTCACCGACCGGCTCGGCGAGGAGATCTCACCCGCCGAACGCCGCAAGGTGGTCGAGCACTTCGGCATCACCTCGCGCTACGAGTGGATGTTCTGGGACGCCGCCTGGCGCGGCGAACGCTGGCCGGTCTGACCGTTCCCACACCTCTCCCGGACCTCTCCCGCACTCCTCCCGGACCGCCCGTGCACCGGCCGGCGGGCGGCTTCTCAGGGCGCGCCCCGCAGAACCGCAGGGGGTCGTCCCGGGGGTCGGGCTCCGGGTGATCTCGGGGTTCTCTCCGGGCTGTTGGCCCTCGTTCCGGCCCCCGGGCCCCCGTACGATCGAAGTATCGAAAGCAAGCGGGATGCGGCACCGGACGGCGGCCGGCCCTTGGGGAGAAGAGGAACGGACATGGCTGAGATCTGGAAGTCGCTGCCGTCGTGGGTGCGCAACATCGTCATCCCGGTGCTGGTCCTGGTACTGGCCTGGAACGTCGTCGCCTTCGTCTTCGGCATCGTCGGCGCGCTGCTGGGCATCGTGATCAAGCTGCTGGTGGTGGTCGGCATCGCCGCCGCCGTGGTGATCCTGGTGAAGAAGGCCGCCAAGAGCTGACCCTCCCCGAACCGCCGTCCTGAGGCCCGGTCCCCCATCGAGGGGGAGCCGGGCCTCGGCCGTTCCCGGCCGCCCGACCGGCGGTCGACCTGCGGTGACCGGGCCGCGACGGTGTCCGGCCGGGGAGACGGTCTGGACCTGCGGGGATCGGCTCGCTACGGTGTTGGGCGTCATGTGCAGGCAACACCGCCTGCGACGCGGGAGCTCGGAGCACCGGGCTGAGAGGGCGCTGACCGGGACGTCGACGGACGGACCGACGGCTGCGTCGACCGCAGGAACCTGGACCGGATAATGCCGGCGTAGGGAGTAGAGGTCAGATGACCACGTTCGAAGCACAGCCGCAGCCTGCCCGGAGCACCCCCAGCAGCGAGCGCAGCGGATACCCGACGCCCGCCTGGCGCAAGGCCTACCGCGAGGGATCCCGCCCCGACCTGCGGGTGCCGTACCGCGAGGTGCAGCTCACCAACGGCAGGACCGTGCCGCTGTACGACACGGCAGGCCCGTACACCGACCCGTCGTACGAGCCCGATGTGCGGCGCGGCCTGCCCCCGATGCGCGACGCCTGGATCCGGCAGCGCGGCGACGTCGAGGAGTACGACGGCCGCGAGCCGCGGCCCGAGGACGACGGGATCAAGCACACCTCTCCGCGCGGCGGCAACCTGCGCAACCTGGACGCCGTCTTCCCCGGCCGACCGCGGCGCCCGCTGCGCGGTCGCGGTGGTGCCGCCGTCAGTCAACTCGCCTACGCCAAGCGGGGCGTGGTGACTCCCGAGATGGAGTTCGTGGCGCTGCGCGAGGGGCTCGCGCCCGAGTTCGTGCGCGAGGAGGTGGCCCGCGGCCGGGCCGTCATCCCGGTCAACGTGAACCACCCGGAGGTGGAGCCGGCCATCATCGGCACCAACTTCCTGGTGAAGATCAACGCCAACATCGGCAACTCGGCCGTCACCTCCTCGATCGAGGAGGAGGTGGAGAAGATGACCTGGGCCACCCGCTGGGGCGCCGACACCGTCATGGACCTCTCCACCGGCCGCAACATCCACACCACCCGCGAGTGGATCCTGCGCAACTCCCCCGTGCCGATCGGCACCGTGCCGCTCTACCAGGCCCTGGAGAAGGTGGACGGCAAGGCCGAGGAGCTGAGCTGGGAGGTCTACCGGGACACCGTCATCGAGCAGTGCGAGCAGGGCGTCGACTACATGACCGTCCATGCCGGGGTGCTGCTGCGCTACGTCCCGCTCACCGCCCGCCGCAAGACCGGCATCGTCTCGCGCGGCGGCTCGATCATGGCCGCCTGGTGCCTGGCGCACCACCAGGAGAACTTCCTCTACACCAACTTCGAGGAACTCTGCGACATCCTGGCCGCCTACGACGTCACCTTCTCGCTCGGTGACGGCCTGCGGCCGGGCTCGATCGCGGACGCCAACGACGAGGCGCAGTTCGCCGAGCTGCAGACCCTGGGGGAGCTCGGCCGGATCGCCCGGGAGCGCGACGTCCAGGTGATGATCGAGGGCCCGGGCCACGTCCCGATGCACAAGATCAAGGAGAACATGGATCTCCAGAAGGAGATCTGCGACGAGGCGCCGTTCTACACCCTCGGCCCGCTCACCACGGACGTCGCGCCCGGCTACGACCACATCACCTCGGGCATCGGCGCCGCGATGATCGCCTGGTGGGGCACCGCGATGCTCTGCTACGTCACGCCCAAGGAGCACCTGGGCCTGCCCAACCGGGACGACGTCAAGACCGGCGTGATCACCTACAAGATCGCCGCCCACGCCGCCGACCTCGCCAAGGGCCACCCCGGTGCCCAGGCCTGGGACGACGCCCTCTCCGACGCCCGCTTCGAGTTCCGCTGGGAGGACCAGTTCAACCTGGCCCTCGACCCGGAGACCGCCCGCGAGTTCCACGACGAGACCCTCCCCGCCGAGCCCGCCAAGACGGCGCACTTCTGCTCGATGTGCGGGCCGAAGTTCTGCTCGATGAAGATCTCCCAGAAGATCCGCGACGAGCACGGCGACGGCTCCAGCGCAGTGCGGAGCGACTTCGACGCCGAGGCGCTGGCCGGCATGCAGGCCAAGTCCGAGGAGTTCGCGGCCCAGGGCAACCGGGTGTACCTGCCACTGGCGGACTGACGTTCCGGCCCATCGGCGAGCCCTTTCCCGGAGGTCGGGGGAGGGCTCGTCGCTTGGACGGACTCCCGGGCGAGGGGCGCGCCGGAAGTCGGTCGTCGTTGACCGCCCCGCTCTCGTCCTGGTCCTGACGGCCCGGGGGGACCGGCGGCGAGCTCGTCCGCAGCCGGGCGGCCGGGGCGGGGCAGGCCCATGCGCCCGCCCTCCTGGATCACGAGATCCGGTCGGCCCTCCTCGGCGCGCGACGTGGCCGGCAAGCTGACGGAGAAAAGGGTGGAGAGGGCGGCCGCCGCCTAGCCGAGGGGAGCGACGGCCGCTCAGTTCCCGGAGGCGTCGGCCGGGCGGTCCCGTTGGGCGGGCACCCGCGGCATCGCGATGCCCTGGCCCTCGCCGGGGCGGCGGGCGGGCGGGACCATGGACCGGGCGCGCAGCGCGTCGGCTTCGGCCAGGGCCTGCGGGGACGGCGGCCGTGGTGTGTTCCGCCGGCAGGACGGGGCGTCGGTGGGCGCCGGTGCCGGGTGCCGCTCCAGTACGGCGATGGCGCTGCCGGGATCGACGACCGTCAGCCCGGCGCCGGCCGGGGCGAGCGGGCAGCGGGCGATGACGGCTCCGGCGGGGGTGGCGATGGACAGGTGGGACTGGTCGAGGCGCCGGCGGACCTCCACCGGGGCGCCGACGAGGTGGTCCGGGACGGCGTAGAAGTTGCCGCGGAAAGGCACCAGTCCCTGGGCGGTGACGGTGCGGGCGGCTCGGACGCGGGCCGGGTAGGGCGTGGCGGGCAGTTCCCGGAGTGCTCCGGTGCCTGTCGGCGGGCCGCCGACCGCGGGGTGTGCGTCGCCGGTGCCCCCGCGCCGGGTGTCCAGGCGCGCGGTGAACCGGCCCAGGCCGTGCCAGGCGTCCTGCAGGGTGCTGTCGTCCGTCACCGCGCGCGACCAGGAGCGGAGTGCCTGGTCCAGGGACCGGCGCGTGTACGAACGGGGGTCGGTCGGAAGGCGGCACTCGACGCGCACGCCGTAGTGGCCGGCCACCTGCCCGAACGCCGGTGTCATCCGGTCGGTCCGCGGGCACCACACGGTCGGCGTCCGGCCGAACCGCCAGCACCCGGCGGTGCCGCCGAGCCGTCTCAGCACGAGGTCGACGGCTTCCACGAGGTGGGGCAGTTCCTGGTCCTCCGCCAACGCCACCGACCAACGGCTGATGCCGTTGCCGACGCCCGTGCCGGTGAGCGAGCCGAGGAGCAGGCACGCCCGGTTGCCGTAGCCCCAACTCGCCGGCGGTTCGGGAAGCCGCAGCCAGTCGAACTCGACGGCCGTCTCGGTCCGTTCGGACTCGGGTCGGCTGTCGGCGGCCGTGGCGGCGTCCTGGCACTGCTCGCAGCGAGGCCGGGCCCGGTGTCTGCGCAGGGCCCGGGTGAAGGTCGAGTAGGCGCCCGCGTAGCCGAGGTCGACGACCTCGTCGAAGAGGATGGTCGCGGCGAGGTGGGGGTCCTCGGCGAGGCGCTGGCGGCAGTACGGCAGGAACTTGAGGAAGGCGTCCTGGGAAGAAATTCGGATGCCCGGGGTCCGCTCGCCGAGAAGGTAGGACCGCACTGTTTTCCGATCACGGCCGAGGTGTCGGGAGATCCTGATTATCGACCATCCTTGGCGATGCAGCCTAACTGCTTCCAGATATTCCTTCCGGCTGATCAAGAAGCCTCCCAGGGTCGAATCCGGCCTGGCACAGGTGGTGCATATGTCAGGGGCAAGCTGGAAACATAGCACCCCGCAAAAAGAAGAAACGTTCCTCTTGCAATGGCTTTACGTGGGGACTTTCGGCGAGCGGTGCCGACGGTGAGTATAGGATTACCTCTGCTCCGCCTATGCCGGGGAGTTCTCCGGCCGGCGGAAAAAGATTCACCCCCCGGGCCGCTCTCCTGGGTAATTTTGTGGAGCATCTTCGATATCGAATATGGAAGGACGCCCGGATGCCGTAAAAACCGGCCCGGCCGCTTCTCGTTGATGAACCCGTGACTTCACCATGCCTGCCCTACGCCTCGTCGCCCCCCGTGCGGGAACCGGTCGCCCCGCTCGGCGTGTGGCTCTTCGTCCCCGACCGCCGGAACGCCGTGGGTGACGTCTCCACCGGCTACCTGTCGCGCAACGGCGAGCGCGTCGTCCTGTCGTACACCTCGCGCCCGTTGGCCGACTTCGTACGGAAGATCAGCCAGTTGGAGAGGGACTTCGCCGCGCGGATCGGCTCCCTGCTCCTCCCGGACGAATCGTGACGCCGCCGGGCGCACCGAAACCCCCGGCTCGGGCCGGGGCCGGGAACCGGATCGAGCCGCAGCCGGGCGACCGCGTGGGGAGCATGCCGTGTACGACCGTGTGACCGGACTTCTGGGCCCGGCCGGGGACCGTGGCTACGGCGAGCCGGACGGCGAGGTGTGGGCCGCGCCCCATGACCGTCTCCGCGAGACGACCCGTCCGGCGGGCGACTGGTACGACGGCGGCTTCGCCCACGGCCTCGGCCTCGCGTTCGGCGACGCGCAGGTGTTCGGCTCCATCGCCGCATCGGTCGGCGACTGGGAGGGCGAGACGGCGTTCGTGCCGCCTCCACGGGCACCGGTCGACTCGTCCGGCTCCCCCGGGGCCGGCCGACCGGTCGGCCCGTCGGCCTCCCGGCACCGCCGACGGTCTTCTCTCCCCCAGCCGGCCTGGCCCCACCTGATCAGCTCCGTGTTCGGCGCGCTGACGGCGGTGACGGTGACCGCGGCCTGCGTACTGGGCTGGGTGTTCTCCTACGGCCCCTTGCAGGAACTGGCGTTCTCGAGAGTGCCGCGCGGACTGTCGCAGTTGTGGCCGGTGGTCGTTTACGGACCGTGGCTCGCGGGGTGTCTGTCGGTCCTGCGCGCCGTCCAGCACGGTCGTCGGTCGTTCCACTCCTGGGTCGTGGTCGTGGTCTTCTCCGGCCTCGCGGCCGGACTGTGCGTCGCCGGCGTCCCCTGGACGCTGTCCGCCGTCGTCGTCGCCGGGCTGCCCCCGCTCACCGGCGTCGTCTCGCTCCACCAACTGGTGCGTCAACTCACCGCCGCCCGGGGCGCGTGCCGAGGTCTCGACCGTCGGGCCGGGCACCGGGCGCGCCGGTGAACCGGGGCAACCGGGCGCAGGGCGACGGCCGGAGCCGAGGTCCGACGTCCGCCGGAGTCCACCGGCGGTGCGGGGCCGGGCGTCGGGGGCGGCAAGGTGCGACGACGGGGTCTTCCGCGCCGGCCCCGTCCCCTGGCCGGGGCCGACGGGGGTGCCGCCCCGGGTGGACCCCCGTACCTCCCGGGGCGGCACCGGTCACCGGGCGGTGGCGTCCTCGGGGTACCACCGGAGTTCGACGGTGTTGCCGTCCGGGTCGCTGACGTAGACGGAGGTCGCGGAGCCGCGGGCGCCGTAGCGGGAGACCGGGCCTTCGAGGACGGTGAAGGTGCCGGAGTCGATGACCTCCTGCCAGTCGAGCGGGGCCACGGTGAGGCAGATGTGGTCGACGTTGGACTCCTGCCGGGGGCGGACGACCAGGTCGATGATGGTCTCGGCGGTGATGCGGACGGACGGGAACGGGGCCTTGCCGGCGCGCCACTCGTCGACGCGGACCGGCTCCAGGCCGAGGAGGCCGGTGTAGAAGGCCAGGGACCGTTCGATGTCCGCGACGTTGAGGACCAGGTGGTCGAGGGCTACTACGCGCATGGCGGGTCCTTCGGGTGGGGGTGGGGGCGGTTCGGTGCGGCTGGTGGCGGGTTCCACGATCCTCCGGGCGGGGGCGGGCATCAACGGCGCATCACCGTAGGATCGTTGAGCAGGACTCAACGATAAAGGGGTGGCGCGGCATGCTGGAGCGGCTGGAGACCGAGGTCTTCCTCGCACTCGCCGAGGAGTTGCACTTCGGCCGGACCGCCGAGCGCCTGCACCTGACCACCGGGCGGGTCAGCCAGGTGGTGAAGAAGCTGGAACGACGGATCGGCGGCCCGTTGTTCGAGCGCACCAGCCGTTCGGTCCGCATCACCGCCGTGGGGCGGCAGTTGGCCGACGACCTGGCCCCGGTGGTGGAGGCGATGGCGGCGGCCCTGCAGCGGGCGGAGGACGCCAGCCGGGGGGTCACCGGGGAGCTGCGGGTGGCGTTCCTCGGCGAGTGGACGGCGCCGGTGCTGCTCAGGGCGGCTGCGCTGTTCGCCGAGCGGCACCCCGACTGCCGGGTGGACGTGCGGGAGGTCCAGCTCTCCAACTCCCGGGCGAGCCTGGAGGACGGATCGATCGACATCCTGATCGCCTCCTACCCGTTCGACGGGATGGCGCGCGGGCCGGTGCTGCTGACCGAGCAGCGGGTGCTCGCGGTGGCGGCCGGGCACCCGCTGGCCGGGGAGCGCTCGGTGTCGATCGAGGTGCTCGCCGACCACCCGGTGGTGCAGTACCCGGCCGCCACCTCCACGGGGTTCAAGCGCGACCGTACCCCCGACCACACCCCGTCCGGCCGCCCGGTGCCCAAGGGGCCGTCCGGCGGCACGTTCTCCGAGATGCTCAGCCTGGTCGCCATGGGCCGCGGCGTCCTGCCGGTCGGCGAGTCCTCCCGCCACTACTACCCCCGCCCGGACGTCGCGTACGTGCCGATCCGCGACGCGCCCCCGATCGAGCGCGGCCCGATCTGGCGGGAGGGGAACACGACGGCCCGGGTGCTGGCGTTCGTCCGGGCGGCGGCGGAGGTCGCCGGGGTCGGGGCACCCGGCGGGGCCGGGGTGGCCGCGGCAGGGTGACAGGGGGTCGCCACGGCGGCTCAACCTGCCCTGCGCCGGCGGTAGTAGTGCACGGTGAGCACGGCGAGCAGCGGGCCCCAAGCGGCCAGCGGTAGGTAGCTGACCCAGAACACCAGGGTCTGCCAGCCGTGGGTGATGATCCCGCCCCGGTCGCCGCGGATGGTCAGGCCGAGGGAGAACATCACCATCGCGTAGGGGAAGACCATCAGGACCGCCGAGCCGAGCCCGGCCGGGACGACGGCGGCGAGCACCGGGACGGGGCGGCCGCCGAGGACGGGGATCCGGCGCGGCCACACCTCGCCCCAGCGCGCGACCAGGCCGAAGCAGAGGAAGGCCAGGGCCTCGCTGACCGCGCTGAGGGTGAGGATGTACTCCCAGCCGCCGTCGAAGGAGGCCGGGGTGGCGGGGGTGGGGCGGTGGTCGAGCAGTGGCAGGCCGAAGACGAAGCCGCCGATCCGCCAGAGGCAGGAGGGCAGGACGGCCAGGGTGATCGCGTAGGCCGTCCGGACGGCCCAGCGCGGTACGCCCGGTGCGGGTGCGCCGTGCAGTCGTTCCGCCATCGTCCGTGCGCCCATGGGTCCGCCTCCCGGCCTGGGCGGACGCCCTTCGTCCGCCGTTGCTTCGACGGTCCCGGAACGCCGGCCCGGGGGCGTCCTCACCCGGGGTGAACCGGCTCCCCCGGGCGGGGGAGGCAGGGGGGCGGCGGCGTGCCGGGGCGCCGGGGAGCGCGGGCGGGGGCCGGCTCAGCCGACGTCGTCCGGGCCGGTGAAGGCGGGCGGGGTGTAGCCGGGGCCGGTGAAGTCGGGGGTGGTGAAGGCGGTGGGGCGGGAGGTGCGGCCCTCGGCGCCGGTCAGGCCGTCGGGGCCGGGGCCGGGGCTGGTGAAGGAGGGGGAGGTGTAGCCGGGGCTGCTGAAGTCGGGGCTCCCGCCGGAGTGGGGCGCCTCGCCGGAGGCCGGGTCCTCGGCGGAATGCGGGTCCTCGGTGGAGTCGGTGCTGGGGCCGGAGTCGGTGCCGGGGCCGGAGCCGGTGCCTGCGCCTGCGCCGTCCACGGGCGGGAGCGCGGAGTGCAGGTAGGGGAGGAGGCCGCGTTCGCGCAGGGCGGTGCGCCATTCGGTGCGGGCGGCGGCGAGTTCGGCGGCGAGTTCCGGGTCGGTGCCGGCCGGGGCGGCGGTGCCGTCGCGTATGGCGGTGAGGAGGAGTCCGACGATGCCGATGGCCATGGCGGCGACTCCGGCGGCGAGCGCCACCCAGCCGGCGGTGACGAGGGAGCGGGCGAGGGCGAGGTCCGGGGCGGTGGCGCGCAGCAGGTAGCCGACGAGGAGCAGGAACAGGGCGGCGGCCCAGGCCAGGATCGGGGTGAGGACGGTGAGGACGGGGAGGAGGCCGGCGCCGCCGTTGGCGGAGCGCAGCTGGGTGAGCAGGCCGGGTGCGCTGGGTTCGGTGCCGGGCGGTGGTGGGGGTGTGGTGCGCAGGTTCTCGCGGAGCCGGGTGTAGTGCGCGTACTCGGCGGCGGCCGGGGCGTTGACGCCGTCGGCGTCGCGCAGGGCGCGGATGCGGAGCTGGTCGGTGGTGAGCGCGCCGCGGGCGCGCAGGGCGGTGAGGACGGTGCGGTCGCGCAGGGCTTCGGCGAGGAGGCGCTCGTACTCCGGGCGGTCCTCGGCGAGCAGTGGCGGGGGGTTGGTCATGGGGACCCCGTTCGTGCGGACCCCGGTTCGCTCCGCCCCGGGGGCGCGGGGCCCTCAGGACGCCGAAACGGGCGCGGAGGCGGGCCGCCGGACGGGCGGCCGGGTGTGGTGTGCCTCATGGTAGGGGTGGGTGTGCCCGGGCTGACAGTCGGTTTCCGGAATTTCGCGCCCCGGGCCGCGCGCGTGCGACGGCCCGAGCGCCGGGAACAACTGTTCGTCCGCGGTTGTCAGTTGATGGGCAGCCGGGCGACCAGCAGCCGGCCCTCCATGGTCACGCCGCCGTCCATCGCCACCGCGAGGTCGTCCGCGTACACGTACGGTCCGGGGATGTGCGGCGGCTGGCCGTCGTCCGCGTGGACCGCGCCGGTGAGGTACGGGATCGGGCTGTGCCCGTGCACGATCCGGCGGCCGCCGTAGGTGTCCAGCAGCTCGTGGACGGCCGTCGGCCCGGCGTCGCCGCGGAAGGCGAAGCGCTTGGTGAAGCGGCGGAAGCAGTCCCACCACTCGTCCACGCTGCCGTCGGCGAGCAGGCTGTGCACGGCGTCGTTGACGTCGGGGATGGATTCGCCGTACTCCAGGTACGCGGTGGTGTCGGAGTGCAGCAGCAGGTGGTCGTCCTCGAGCGCGACGGCGGGGAGCCGGGAGAGCCAGCTGATGTGGTGCGCCTCCAGGCGTTCCAGGTCGCTCTGCTGACCGCCGTTGAGCCGCCAGGCGGCCAGGAAGGAGGCGGTGCCGGCGGTGGACTGGACGGGCTCGTCGCCGTACTTGGCGGCGCCGAGGAAGAGCAGTTCGTGATTGCCCATCAGGGCGCGGCAGTAGCCCCCGGCGGCGGCGGCCTCGGCGGCGAGCTGCATGACCAGGTCGATGACGCCGATGCCGTCGGGGCCGCGGTCGGTGAAGTCGCCGAGGAACCAGATCCGGGCGCGGCCGGCCGACCAGTGGCCGTCGGCGTCGATCAGGCCCTGGTGGTGCAGTGCGGCGCGGAGCTCTTCGAGGTAGCCGTGCACGTCGCCGACGACGTACACCGGGCCGGGCGGCTCGCCGGGGCCGGGGGCCGGGTACGGGTAGGTCGGGGCGGCGGGGTCGGGCAGCGGCGGGCCGAGTTCGATGGTCGGCGGGTCGTCGCGGCCGTCGCGGCCGTCGAGCCGCAGGGCCGGGGAGGGCTGGTCGGGGAGGGTCGGCTCGTAGCCGGGGCGGTCGTCGTAGCCGCCGTCGTCGTAGGGGGGCTGGTCCTGGCCGTCGTAGGCCGCCGCGTGGTCCGGTCCGTCGTACGTGCCGTGGTCCGGCCCGTCGTACGGCCCGTGGTCCTGCGCGTCGTAGCCGGGGTGCTCCTGGCGGCCCTCGTAGCCGGGGTGGTCCTGGTGGGAGAAGGCCGGTGCCTGGTCCTGGGGGTGGCCCGGGGTGTGGCCGTGGGCGTGTACGGTGCGGCCCTGGCCGTCGGTGGTCCAGTGCTGTTCGAGGTAGCGGGCGCCGCCGTAGCCGCTGTACGTCTCGGCGTCGTACGTCTCGCCGTCGTACGGGGTGCCGGGGTAGCCGGTGGCGGGCTCGGGTTCGTAATAGGTGCCGTACGGCAGCACGTCGAGGGCCGGCTGGTGGCGGGGGCCCGAGTGGGGGTGCTCGGGCCCGGGGAAGCGGTCCTCGGGTGTCATTCGCCCATCATAGGAAGACCACTCTCCCGCCGTCGTCACCTGGTGGGCATCCAATCCTCCGGAGCGTCAGCCGGGCGGCCCCACAGGGTCCGTTTTGTCCTGGCTGGGTATGGTCTCGTCAGCTCTGGCCGGGCTTCCTTCGTGGTCGCCCGGCCTCGGTCGGCGTCCTCTCGGCGCCCTTCCCGCGCCCCGCCGGCACCGGTGCGGCGTCGGTGGGGCGGCGGCCGGTCTAGACCTCGCCGGGGGGCCGGGGAGGGCTGACGGTGGTGCGCGGGCTCCGGCGTTGGGAGGACGCGCGGACGATCAGTTCGGTCGGCATCAGGGTGCCCGGCGGCGGGCCGTTGCCGGCGGTGCGGAACCGGGGCGGGAAGAGCCGTGCGATGTCGACGCCGGTGCCGGAGTCCACGCCCTCGATGGCGTCGATGAGCAGGTTGACGACGGTGGTGCCGATCTTGCGCGGTTTGAGGGAGAGCGTGGTGATCGGCGGTTCGGTGGTGGCGTAGACGTCGCTCTCGCTGCAGCAGACCAGCAGCAGGTCGTCCGGTACCCGCATGCCGTAGCGGCGGGCGGCGGCGAGCAGGTCGGTGCCGTTGGGGTCGAACAGTCCGTAGACGGCGTCCGGCCGGTCGGGGCGGGCGAGCAGCCGGTCGGCGGCGACGGCGCCGGCGGCCGGGTCGTGCGCCGGGTAGGCCTCGTACACCGGCTCCTGGCCGACCTTGGCGCACCAGCCGAGGTAGGCCTCGGTGGAGAGCCGGGTGTAGGTGTCGGTGCTGGTGCCGGTGAGCAGGCCGATCCGGCGGGCGCCGGCTTCGGAGAGGTGGTCGAGGATGCCGAGGACGGCGGCCTCGTGGTCGTTGTCGACCCAGGCGGTGACCGGGCAGTTGCCGGGCTTGCCGTCGCTGACGACCGGGACGCCGGACCGGTACAGCTCGCTGACCAGCGGGTCCTGGTCGGGTGGGTCGATCACCACGGTGCCGTCCAGGGCGATGTTGCCCCAGACGTCGTGGCGTGAGGAGGCGGGCAGCACCACCAGCGCGTAGCCGCGGCCGAGGGCGGCGCTGGTGGCGGCCCGGGCCATCTCGGCGAAGTAGGCGAA
This sequence comes from Streptomyces sp. NRRL S-350, assembly GCF_000719705.1. Classification (GTDB taxonomy): domain Bacteria; phylum Actinomycetota; class Actinomycetes; order Streptomycetales; family Streptomycetaceae; genus Kitasatospora. Next base: position 299,326 of record NZ_JOHO01000004.1, read on the forward strand.
CTCGGTGAAGGTGAACGGCTCTTCGCCGTAGGTCGTGACGGTGAGCCCGATCAGGCCGGACCGTCCGGTGCGCAGGGTGCGGGCTGCCGCCGAGGGGCGGTAGCCGAGGCGCTCGGCGACTTCGCGCACCCGGCTGCGGGTCTCGTCGGGCAGGCGGCCCTTACCGTTCAGCGCGTCGGAGACGGTGGTGATCGACACTCCGGCGGCTGCCGCCACATCCCGGATGCCGGCCCGCTCCAGACGCCGTGAGGCGGTGGGTCGCCGACCGCTCTGGTTGGCTGCTGCTGTCATGGCGGACCGATCGTATGGCTCGTGACAAGGGTCTGTGACCGGCGCATCGGGAGCCCTCGAAGATACGTTTCTCCATGAGTGAGCCGGGGTGCGCCCCTTCGATACCCGCCCGGAACCTGGCTTCTTACCTCTGACATGTGCCAAAGGAACCAGGCAGAATGGCTGATCCGCGCCTGTAACCCGACCGGGCATCTCACTCCTACGGGTGAGAGCGGTCGGTATCGTGCAAGGCACCCGACCGGGGTGGTCCGGGCGCGCCAGGAGATCCCGGGCACGGGGGCGGACCCGTCCGTGGCGGGCCGGCGCACCGGACAGTTGTGCAACTTCTGGAAACGGAGTACGACCGTGAGCAGTGGTACGTCAGCGCAGGGCCCGCGCCTGCGGCCGACCCTGGACGGCATCCCCACCTACAAGCCCGGCAAGCCGGCCGGCGCCGACGCGTACAAGCTGTCCTCGAACGAGAACCCGTACGCCCCGCTGCCCGGCGTCCTGGAGGCGGCGGTCGAGGCGGCCGGCTCGCTCAACCGCTACCCCGACATGGGGGTCGGCGAGCTGACCGCGGTGCTGGCCGACCGCTTCGGCGTGCCCGCCGAGCACATCGCCACCGGCACCGGCTCGGTCGGCGTCGCCCAGTCGCTGATCCTCGCCACGGCCGGCCCCGGCGACGAGGTGATCTTCGCCTGGCGCTCCTTCGAGGCGTACCCGATCATCACCCGGATCGCCGGCGCGACGCCCGTCCCGGTGCCGATCACCGCGACCGGCGACCACGACCTGGACGCGATGCTCGCCGCGATCACCCCCAACACCCGGCTGATCTTCGTCTGCAACCCCAACAACCCCACCGGCAACGCGATCCGCCGCGCCGAACTGGAGCGCTTCCTGGACGCCGTCCCCGGCGACGTCCTGGTGGTCGTGGACGAGGCCTACATCGAGTTCATCCGCGACCCCGAGGTGCCCAACGGCATCGAGCTCTACCGCGACCGCCCCAACGTGTGCGTGCTGCGCACCTTCTCCAAGGCGTACGGTCTGGCGGGCATGCGGGTCGGCTTCGCGATCGCGCACGAGCCGGTCGCGGCCGCGCTGCGCAAGACCTCCGTCCCGTTCGGCGTGAACCAGCTCGCCCAGGACGCGGCCGTCGCCTCGCTGCGCGCCGAGGAGGCGCTGCTGGTGCGGGTGGACGCGCTGGTCGAGGAGCGCACCCGGGTGGTGGCCGGGCTGCGCGCCCAGGGCTGGGAGATCCCGGACTCCCAGGCCAACTTCGTCTGGCTGGGGCTGGGCGAGCGCTCGGCGGAGTTCGCGGCGGCCTGCGCCGAGGCCGGGGTGATCGTGCGGCCGTTCCCGGAGGGCGTACGGGTGTCGATCGGGGAGGCCGAGGGCAACTCGATCTTCCTCGCGGTGGCGGAGGCCTTCCGCAAGTCGCTCTGAGGCTCCCCGCTCCGCGCTCGGGGCGGTTCCCGCTGTTCCCGCTGTTCCCGCAGGGGCGTGCCGGTCGTCGGTGCGCCCCTGCGGCGTTCCCGGCCCGTGCCGGTTCGTTCCCGGTTCGCTCCCGGATGGCTGTGGATCGCTGTGAGTGTGCTGGGAGTTCGGCCAACGGCCGCCCACGGAGCGGCCAAGCAGGCCGCGCGGGAGGGTCGTTCCGTCCGCAATGCCCGGATCCGGCCGCCCAGCCTTCTCCCAGCCGGCGCCCAGGGCTCCGCAAGAGCACCCCGCGAAGCTGTCCGGCATGAAGGTGCTCCCACGGCGGCGCGGTGCCGTCCTCGTCAACTCCGCGCTCGGTGTGGCCCTCCTGGGCGGCGCGGCCCTGGTGTACGCCACCGTCAGCGGCAGTTCCGGCCCGGCCTCGGCCAAGCCCGCGGCGCGGACCGCGGCGGTCGCCAAGGGGACGGTCCTGGCCACCGTGTCCGGAACCGGCACCCTGGTCTCTCCCACCGACGCGGCCCAGGATTTCACCACCGGCGGCAAGCTCACCGCGGTCAAGGTCGCGGTCGGGGACGCCGTCAAGAAGGGCCAGGTGCTCGCCACCGTCGACACCACGGCGGCCCAGCAGCAGGTGGACGCGGCCCGGGTGGCCCTCACCACGGCCGACGCCAACCTCACCAAGGCGCAGGCCGGGGTCACCACCACGACCACCGAGCCGCTGCCGGCCCCGACCTCCGGGGGGTCCGGTGGCGGGGCCGGCAGCGGCGGATCCGCCGGTGGCGGACGCGGGGCGGGCGGGAGCAGTACGCCCGCCCCGCAGACCACCACCATCACCACCACCAAGGTCGACGACGCGGCCGTGGCCCAGGCCCAGCAGCAGGTCGCCACCGCGCAGACCAACCTGTCCAACGCCCAGGCGGCACTGGCCGGGACCACCCTGACCGCCTCGGTGGACGGGACGGTCGCCTCGGTCTCCGCCAAGGTCGGCGACACCGTCGGGGCGGGCGCCTCGGGTTCCTCGGCCTCCGGCACGGCCTCCGCCGGCAAGACGTCCGGGACGAGCACCGGTTCGGGCACGCCGAGCGGCTTCATCGTGCTCACCAACCCGACCGGGATGCAGGTCACCGCGAACTTCTCCGAGCTGGACTCGCTCAAGCTGAAGAAGGGCGAGGCGGCCACCGTCACCCTGAACGCGCAGTCCGACACCAAGCTCAACGCGACCGTCCTGTCGGTCAGTTCGCTGCCCAGCAGCGGCGGCTCGGGCGGCGCGGCCGGCTCCTCCGCCGTCCAGTACGCGGCCACGCTGCAGCTGACCGGCGACACCAGCACGCTGCGCACCGGCCTCAGCGCCACCGTCCAGGTGATCACCGGCGAGGCCGACAACGCGCTCTCGCTGCCCACCTCCGCCCTGTCGGGCACCGGCGCCTCCCGCACCGCGACCGTCGTGCACGAGGACGGCAGCTCCGAGCGGGTCACCGTCGGCGTCGGCGTCGAGGGCGACAGCACGGTGCAGGTGGTCTCCGGGCTGAAGGAGGGCGACAAGGTCGAACTCCCCACCACCAGCGGCACCAACGGCTTCCCGAACGGCTCCTTCCCGGGTGCCGGTGGCGGCCGGGGCGGCAACGGCGGCGGGGCCGGGGTCTTCCCCGGTGGCGGCGCCGGTGGTGGCGCCGGCGGCGGCCGGGGCGGTCGAGGCTGAGCATGCGTCACGTCATCGACAAGCGCGTCCCCGCGACGCCCGTGCCGGTGATCCGGATCCGCCGGCTCACCAAGTCGTACGGGCACGGCGACGCCACCGTGCACGCGCTGCGCGGCCCGGACGACCCGGCGACCGGCGAGCCGCAGGGCGTCAGCCTGGACATCGAACAGGGCGACTTCGTCGCCGTGATGGGCAGTTCCGGCTCCGGCAAGTCCACCCTGATGAACATCCTCGGCTGCCTCGACGTCCCGACCTCCGGCCGCTACCTGCTGGACGGCGTCGACGTCGGACACCTGGACGAGCAGCAGCTCTCCCTGGTGCGCAACCGCAAGATCGGCTTCGTCTTCCAGTCCTTCAACCTGATCCCGCGCACCACCGCCCTCGCCCAGGTCGAGCTGCCGCTCGCCTACGCGGGCGTCCGGGCCGCCGAGCGGCGCCGCCGGGCGCTGGCCGCGCTGTCCCTAGTCGGCCTCGGCGAGCGGTCCGGGCACAAGCCCAACCAGCTCTCCGGCGGCCAGCAGCAGCGCGTCGCGGTGGCGCGGGCCCTGGTCACCGCCCCCGCGATGCTGCTCGCCGACGAGCCGACCGGCAACCTCGACAGCCGCTCCACGGAGGAGGTGCTGGCCCTGATCGACGGGCTCAACACCACCGGCCGCACCGTCGTGCTGATCACCCACGAGGACGAGGTCGCCCGGCACGCCAAGCGGGTGCTGCGCCTCGTCGACGGGCAGATCGTGAGCGACGTCCGGCAGGCCCCGGTCGAGGGACCGCCCCCCGCCCTGCGTGACCTGGGAGTGCCCGCGTGATCCTCTGGCAGACACTCCGCTTCGCGGTCGGCGGCCTCGCCGCCAACAAGGTGCGCTCGGCGCTCACCATGCTCGGCGTGCTGATCGGCGTGGCCTCGGTGATCCTGCTGCTGGCGGTCGGCAACGGCTCGTCGGTCGCGGTCAAGGACTCCATCACCTCGCTCGGCACCAACTCGCTCACCGTCAGCTCCGGTTCGGCGGCCGGCGGCGCTCGGGCGGCCTCCTCGGTGAAGAAGCTGACGGTGGCCGACGCCAAGGCGCTGGCGAGCGACGCCGACCCCGCCGCGATCAAGTCGGTGGCCCCGGTCGTCACGACCAGCGGGACGGCGCTGTACGGGAACGTCTCCTACAGCCCCGGCTCCATCGTCGGCACCTACCCGGCCTACTTCGAGACCTCCAACCAGAAGGTCGCGCACGGCGAGTACTTCACCAACGACGACGTGCTCGGCTCGCGCAAGGTCGCGGTGCTCGGCGCCACCACGGCGAAGCAGCTGTTCGACACCGTCGACCCGGTCGGCAAGCAGATCGCCCTCGGCGGCACGCCGTTCACCGTGGTCGGCGTGCTGCAGGCCAAGGGCGGCACGGGCTTCACCGACCCGGACGACGTGGTGATCGCGCCGCTGCCGACGGTCCAGAACGCCTTCACCGGATTCGGCACCGTCAACCAGATCCTGGTGCAGGCCGCCTCGGCGGACACCACCACGGCGGCCCAGGCCGAGATCACCCGGGTGCTGCTCGGCGCCCACGCGATCACCGACCCGGCCAAGGCCGACTTCCGGATCACCAACCAGGCCTCCCTGCTCACGGCGCGGGAGAGCACGACGAAGACCTTCACGGTGCTGCTCGGCGCGGTGGCCGCGATCTCGCTGCTCGTCGGTGGCATCGGGATCACCAACATCATGCTGGTGACGGTCACCGAGCGCACGCGCGAGATCGGCATCCGCAAGGCGCTCGGCGCGCCGCGCGCGGTCATCCTCGGGCAGTTCCTCACCGAGTCGACCCTGCTGTCGGTGATCGGGGCGGGACTGGGGGTGGCGGCCGGGATGGTCGGCTCGCACTTCAGCATCGTCGGCATCAAACCGGTGGTGATCCCCGAGTCGGTGCTCGGCGCGTTCGCCATCGCCGTCGCCATCGGCCTCTTCTTCGGCAGCTACCCCGCCAACCGGGCCGCCTCGCTGCGGCCGATCGACGCCCTCCGGCACGAGTAGGGACACACCACTCCATGAGCAACGAGATCGCCACGGTCAGCAGTACCCAGGCCGAGCAGGTCGCCCTGCTCTCCACCCCGCCGGACGCCCGCGACGTGTCCGCCGAACTGGCCGCCCCGCCGAGGCGGAAGCTGCCCTGGATCAGCCTGGTGCTGGCCGGCGGCGTGATCGCGACGGGCGCGTTCGCGGGCGGGGTCTGGTACCAGCAGAACAACGGCACCTCCGGCGGGAAGTCGTCGCGCCCGGCCGCTGCGGGTGCGTCGGCGGGGCAGCAGCGTGCGGCGGGCGGCTACGGTCAGGGCGGCTACGGGCAGCAGGGCGGGGGAGGCCAGGGCGGCTCCCGCCGTGGCGGCCAGGGCGCTGGTCAGGGTGCCGGTCAAGGCGCGGGCCAGGGTCAGGGCGGGCAGGGCCAGGGCGGACAGCCCGGGTTCGCCCGGGGCACCGTAAAGGCGGTGGACGGCAACGTCGTGTACCTGACAGACTCCAATGGCAACACCGTCAAGGTCACCACCGGCGACGCGACGAAGGTCCAGCTCAACAAGGAGGGCAAGGTCACCGACCTGCAGCCCGGCCAGAGCGTGACCGTCGTCGGCACCCCCGACGCCAACGGTGGCTACACCGCCAACCAGCTCGTCGAAGGCAACGCTGCCGGAGGCTTCGGTGGAGGTGGCGGCAACCGGAACTCCGGCGGCTGACCCGGAGCCGCCCGGACGACCGCGAGGCCCTCGCCCCCCAGTGGGGGTGGGGGCCTTCGCGTGTTTCAGCGCTGCTGTCCGCTGCCGTAGGGGCGCTGCATCCGGAGCGCCGCGACGCCCCCCGGGGCCACGGTGGCGGTCGCGAGGGCGAGCAGGGCGACGAGAACGGCGCCGACGAAGGACCTCACCGCTCCCAGGCCTCGTTCCGGTCCAGGTCCCGGAGGAGGTGGAGCAGGTTCAGCAGGGTGCTGACGGGCGCGTTGCCGAAGTCGACGAGGAGGCGCCCGTCCAGGGTCGTCTCCCCGGCGGAGGCGGAACCCCAGAGGAGCCCGCGCCGGAGGCCCCGGCGGTGCAGTTCGCCGAGCAGGGTGGTGATCTGCGGGGCGGTGTAGTCGAGCATCCGGGGATCGTCCGGGGCGATCGGCGGGTGGTTCACGCGGCGGAGTCCAGCTCGTACCAGACGGTCTTGCCGCGCTTCTGCGGGTCGACGCCCCACCGGTGGGTGAGGCCCTCCACGAGTTGGAGGCCCCGCCCGCACTCGGCGGTGGGGGCGGAGACCAGGGGCTGGGGAAGTGCGTCGCTCTCGTCCGCGACGCAGACCCGGAGGGTGTGGTCGTGGAGGGAGAAGTAGACGACGGGCGCCGGGGTCGCGCCGTGCCGCCAGGCGTTGACGAGCAGCTCGCAGAGGGCGAGTTCGGCGTTGAAGATGGTCTCCGGGGCCCAGGAGGCGCGGATCAGGACGTCCCGGAGGGCCTGACGGGAGAGCGTGAGCGAGGGGGTGTTACGGGTACACACGGGAACCTCCGCGAGGCTGTGGTGCGGGAGGGGGAGAAGGCCGTGAGCCAGGCCGGGTTGACGGTTGCTCTTCGGCGGGAGGGCAGCAGGCGCCGACTGCCCGGACTGAGGCATTGCTGACGGTCCGTCGGATCCGTCCGGCAACGACCATAGCGCGGCTCGCCACAGATTTGTGGCGAAGTGCGGGAAGTTCCCCCGAACGTGGTGGCAGCACTGAGGCAGACTGGTCCCCATGGCTCTTCGATCGAACCCAACTCTCCGCCAGCGGCGGCTGGGTGCCGAACTCCGCAGGATGCGGGAGCAGGCCGGCCTCGGCGGTAGCCAGCTCGCCCGCGCACTGGGCATCAACCCGGCCCACGTGACCCAGATGGAGAGCGGGAAGACCGGCATCAGCGTCGAACGGCTGCGCACGATCGCGGCGCTGTGCATGTGCGTCAACGAGCCTTTGATCGATGCGCTGGCGGACATCATCACGGACCGCGACAAGGGCGGGTGGTGGGAGGAGTATCGAGGTCGCCTCTCGCAACACTTCCTTGAGATGGCCGAGATGGAAGGTCGTGCCCACGGGCTCTCGACCTACACGATGGCCTTCATCCCGGGGCTGCTCCAGACCACTGCCTATGCTTCTGCGGTCTTCGCCCGAGGCTTCCCGCGTCTTCCCCGGCACGAGGTCGATCTGAGGACCGCCTTCCGCGTTCGACGACAGCACGTGGTCCGATCCGGCGAGACTCCGTACTGTGCGTACATCCACGAGGCTGCGCTGCGCATGCAGTTCAGTGGGCCCGAGGTTCAAGCCGAACAGCTCGGCAGCCTCATCGAGGACTCGGAGCGGCCGACCATCTCGATCCGGGTCGTGCTGTTCGACGTGGACACGCTTCCGGTCAACCACGAGAACTTCACGTACGTCAGAGGTCCGGTCCCCGATCTCGACACGGCGCAGATGGATTCAGGCCTTGACAGCGTGGTCTTCGACGCGCCGGCCCATATCGCCCAGTTTCGTTCACTGCTCGACCGGATCGATTCGGCGGCTCTCTCCGAGGAGGAGTCCCGGGAGTTCATTCAATCCATCAAGAACGATATGGAAAAGAAAAATGCCTAACTCTGCGTGGCAGAAGTCCAGTTACTCGGCTGCGAACTCCGAATGCGTCGAGGTGCGCACTCTGGACGGGTTGATCGAACTGCGCGAGTCGGACGAGGGCGACGTCATCGTCCGGACCACCGCTGCCAAGTTCGCGGCCTTGCTCCAGGGGGCGAAGGCCGGCGAGTTCGACCACCTCCTCCCCCGCACCTAGCGAATCGTTCCGGCGGCCCCTTGCTCCTCGCAAGGGGCCGCCGGTTGTTCACAGGCCGGGCACGCTGTGCCCGTTCAGGCGCCAGAGCGCCGCGCTGTACCAGAGCAGTGCGATCAGGACGACCAGGGCGCCGCCCGCCACCGGCAGGGCCCAGCCGGGCAGGCGGCGGTGGCGGACCACGATGACCTTGGCGACGAACGCCCCGTAGAGGAAGCACCCGGCGAAGGAGTGCAGGGCGATCCGGCTGTCCGTCGACTGCACGCCGTACGCGGTGAGGCAGTGGTAGGCGATCGGGAGGGAGAGCAGGAACGCCCCCACGCCGACCAGCCGGTGCCCGGTCCGGACGGAGCGGGGTGCGCCGCGCAGTCCGGGCAGCCGGCCGTACATCCAGAGCGCCAGCAGGAGTTGGACCAGCGCGAGGCCCAGCAGGGCGGTGCCGAGCTGGGCCTTGAGCTCGTTGGCGTCGTCGAAGCGGCGGCCGAACAGGCTGCTCGTGTAGTCGGGGGTGTGCGCCCGGCCGAACCAGTAGAGGCCGGCCGTCACCGCCACCGGCAGGAGCGCCCACAGGAGGCCGGAGGCCCGTCGGGGACGGGGCGGCCGCTCGACACCGTCCATCCGCTCAGTCGCCCTCGACCTTGGTGCCGGAGACATTGACCACGTACCACTTGGCACCGAAGGCGCTGGACTCCTCGCCGTTGGTGTCGCCCTGCGCCTTGTCGCCCTCGAAGTAGTACAACGGGTGGCCGTTGTAGACGATCTGGGTCTTGCCGTCCTTGCGGGTGGTGGTGGAGAGCTTGGCCTGGTCGGCGCCGTTCGCGGCGGTGGGGGCCCCGGTGGTCAGGGCGGGCGGCCAGGCGGTGGCGCAGTCGTCGTAGCAGGTCGAGGTGGGGGAGGTGTCCGCCTCGAACAGGTAGAGCGTCCTGCCCTGGGAGTCGACCAGGATGTTCTGGAACTTGCCGATGGTGGCGGCCGCGACCACGCCGGCCGTGCCGGCGGAGGGGCTCGGGCTCGCGCTCTCCGTCGGGCTCGCGCTCTCCGTCGAGGTCGGCTCGGTGGTCGGGCTGCCGGTGGAGGTGGGCGTGGCGATCACCGGGGGCGGTGTGCTGGCGGGAGCCGTCGTCTTCTTGCTGCTGGAGCAGCCGCCGCACACCACGGTGATCAGGGCGACGACGGCGGTTGTGGCGGTCACCGAGCGGGAAATTCTCATGGGCTTCTCTCCGGCGGGGTGGGAACTGGTGCCGCCACTTCAGCCTGAACGGGCCGGGCCACCCCGCTCGGCACGCCAGCGGGTGCGCAACGCGGGCCCGCCGTTAACCCCGATGGCCGACAGCAACACGCCGTCCGCGATGCGCCGCCCGGGCGGTGGGTGGGGCAGGCCCCACCCACCCGGTACGGCTGGACCCGTACCCGGTCGGGCTCGCGGTCCGTAGCGTCGTTCCCACCACGACACGGAGGAGAAGGACCATGGCGACCCACCAGGACGGCTTCACCACGGTGAGGAAATGCATCGTGCTCTTCGGCGCCGTCAGCGCGATCGTCCTCGGCACGGTCGCCGTGATGGCGTCCACCGGGCACGAGGCGACGTCGTTCATGTGGTTCCGCGGGGCGGTCCTGCTGGCGGTCACGCCGCTGCTCCACCGGCTGGCCACCCGCGCCGCCGAGGGGTCGTACCGGGACTTCGACCGCCTGCGGACCAGCTCCACGGTCATGCCCGTCGCCCTCATCGGCGTCGACCTCGTCCCCGGCCTCTGCCCGCCCTGGTACGCCGTCCTCCAGGGACTCTCCGCCCTGGCCCTCCTCGCCGTCGCCGTCCTCACCCGGACCACCGCCTTTCCCCGGCAGACCTGAGAGCGCACCTCGGCCCGCGACGACCCTCCGGCGGCCGCCGGACCGGATCGGCCGCCGGACCGGATATTCGATGGCGGCCCCGGCAGTGCCCGGTGAAGATCGCGGCATGGCTCTCTTCCTGCGGACCGAACGGATCGTCCTGCGCCCGATCACCGAGGCCGACGTCGACCACCTGTTCGCGCTGGACGACGACCCGGAGGTCATGCGCTTCATCAACGGCGGCAAGCCGGCGGACCTCGACGACATCCGCACCCGGACCCTGCCCCGCCTCCTCCACGACCACCCGTGTTCGGGCACCCGGGGCTTCTGGGCCGCCGAGGAGAAGGCCACCGGAACCTTCCTGGGCTGGTTCGAACTGCGCCCCCTCGACGACCACGACCCCACCGTCGCGGAACTCGGCTACCGACTGAACCGGGCGGCCTGGGGCAAGGGCTACGCCACGGAAGGGTCGCGCGCGCTGATCGACAAGGGGTTCACCGACCTGGCGGTGGAACGCGTCACGGCGAACACCATGGCGGTGAACACCCGCTCCCGGCGCGTGATGGAGAAGGTCGGTCTGTCCTTCCTGCGGAGCTTCCACGGTGACTGGCCGGAGTCCATCCCGGGGTCCGAGCACGGCGAAGTCGAATACGAACTCCTCAGGGCCGCCTGGGAACAGCGGTCCCGGCCCCGGCCCCGGTAGCCCGGTCGTCCGCAGGAGGGTCGGTGCCGGGCGGGAGGAGAAGCCACGGAAATGCGGGCGACCAGCGCGAGCTCGGTCCTCTAGGGTGGGCGCGTCCCCCAGGCGGCCGTTTACCGCCTGTCGTCGGCGCGACCAACGCGCCCGCAACCCAGGGAGTTGCCGCCATGACGCGCACCCTTGTCGCAGAGCTCCACTCACGCATCGGTGAGACCGTCACCGTCTTCGGCTGGGTGAACACGCTCCGGCTGCAGCGCCGGCTCCAGTTCGTCCTGGTCCGCGACCACACCGGGCTGGTCCAGGTCACCCACGTGCGGCGGTGAGAGCGACGTCATCGAGGCCGCCTTCGAGCGGGTGACGGTCGAGTCCGCCGTGAAGATCACCGGCAAGGTGGTGGCGAACCCGCAGGTCAAGCTCGGTGGCCTGGAGATCGTGCCGTCCGGAGTGGAGATCGTCTCGCTCGCCGAGGCGAAGCTGCCGATCGACGAGAAGACCGGCATCGACCAGCGCCTGGACTGGCGCTTCCTCGACATCCGGCGCCCCGCCCAGCACCTGGTGTTCGACGTCCAGACGACCGTCGAGCGGGCGATGCGCGAGGTGGCCGCCGAGGAGGGGTTCACCGAACTGCACACGCCGAAGCTCATGGGCACGGCGTCCGAGTCCGGAGCCGAGGTGTTCGAGGTCGGCTACTTCGGCCGTACCGCCTACCTCGCCCAATCGCCGCAGTTCTACAAGCAGATGGCGATCGCCGGCGGCATCGACCGGGTCTTCGAGATCGGGCCGGTGTTCCGGGCCGAGCCGTCCTTCACGTCCCGGCACGCGACCGAGTTCACCGGTGTCGACGTCGAGATCGCCTGGATCGACGGCGTCGAGGACGTGATGGCCTTCGAGGAGCGGATGCTGCACCGCGTCCTCACCGCCGTGGCCGAGCGGCACGGCGAGGCGGTCGCGGAGCACTTCGGGACGCGGGTCGTCGTTCCGGAGCTGCCGTTCCCCCGGATCACGATGGCCGACGCCCTGGCCCGGCTCCGCGCCACCGGCTGGGACCCGGAGGGTGTCAAGGACGACCTCGACCCCGAGGGCGAGCGGACGCTGTGCGCGCTGATCGCGGAGGAGACCGGACACGAGTTCGTCTTCGTCACCCGCTTCCCGGCCGCCGTCCGGCCGTTCTACCACCTGCGGCCGGAGGACGACCCGACCGTCACCGAGTCCTTCGACCTGCTGTGGAAGGGCGTGGAGATCACCACCGGCGCCCAGCGCGAGCACCGGTACGACCGGCTGGTCGCGCAGGCCCGGGAGAAGGGCATGGACACCGGGCCGCTCTCCGGCTACCTGGACTGCTTCCGTTACGGCACCCCGCCGCACGGCGGGCTCGGGCTGGGGCTGGGCCGCCTGCTGATGCTGGCCCTCGGCCTGCCGTCGATCCGCGAGGCGACGTTCCTCTTCCGTGGGCCGCACCGGCTGGAGCCGTAGCTCCTCCACGGCGGCCACGGCGCAGGAAGTCGGCCCGGTCGACTTCCTGCGCCGTGCCTTCCTCAGTACCCGATCGCCTCGCGCAGCAGCAGGACGGTGCCGGGCGTCATCCGCGCCGGGGCGCTGAGAACCAGGAGTTGGTTGACGGCGCTGGGCTGCCCGTAGGCGGCTCGGGACCGTACGGTCTCCAGCGGGAGGGCGTGCTCCTCGACGCGGCGCAGGGCGGTGGGCAGGTCGGGGACCACCTTCTGCGCGCCGACGATCCAGACCGCCCGGCCGGCGCCGCCGACGTAGGAGGGCAGTTGGCTGCCGCTGGCGGAGGCGACGACGAGGGAGCCGCCTTCGGTGACGGCGGCGACGCTGCCCACCACGACGTCGGGGGTGGCGATCATGCGCCGGAGTGCGTCGGCCTCGGTGGTGCGGTCCATGGCGATCCCGCGTGCTTTCACGGACCGGTAGCGGCTGCCGCCGTTGACGTCCTCGTCGATGCCGGACAGCCGCAGGGTCTCGCTGGCGACGGTGAAGACGGAGGCGTCCGCCGGGACCAGCTCCTCCACCCGGGCGCGCGCGGCAGCGGCGTCGTCCAGGATCTCGACGGTGAAGCCGTTCGCCGTCAGGGCGGCGGCCACCCGCTCCAGGCGTTCGGAGGGGGCGGGGTCGGTGAACGAGGCCCGGGCCGAGGCGGGGGCGGAGCCCGTCAGCGGGGTGGTGTCGGCGTACCGCACCTCGTAGACCCGCTCGGTGAACCGCCAGCCGTCCTCGGTGCGGCGGTAACGGTCGTGGTAGATCGCGTAGTTGAGCCCCTGGAAGCCGTTCTTCAGGCTGGCGATCTCATGCATGTGGGCGCGGCCGGTGGCGGTGTCGCCGTCGATCCGGATCGAGCCCGGGTGGGTGTTCTGGACGAAGAAGTCCCACTGCTCCTGGAGCTTCTCGCCGCCGACGCGGATCTGCTCCGGGCCGACCAGTTCGACGGGGACATCGGGCATCCGCAGCGCGCCGTCCGGGGTGAACAGCCGGGCGAGCCGGGCACGGTCGCGCATCATCACGGCGTCGGTGAACTCGTACTGCAGGGCCGCGATCTCGACGCGGTCGGCGATCGCCTGGAAGTCGTTCATCGGGTTCCTCCGTTTCGTCTTCCTCTTCGACCGGTACGACCGGACGGCGCGCCGGAATGTGAGGCGGGCGGGAGGCGAGGCGAGCGGGAAGTGAGGCGGGCGGGAGGCGAGGCGGGCAGGACGTCACATTCCGGCGCCCTGTCCGGTCGGAAGGAAGGTGCGGAGGACCGACGAGCCGAAGGAGCGGGAACGGATGCGGGGACGAGGGGACGAAACGGTGGAGCAGTCCGATCCGGGCCTGGACGCGGTCATGGGCGAGCGGCGTCAGTTGATCAATCTGGCGTACCGGATGCTCGGCTCGCTAGCCGATGCCGAGGACGTCGTCCAGGAGACGTACGCGCGCTGGTACGCGATGCCCCGGCGGGAGCGGGAGGCGGTCGCCTCATCTGGCGGCTGGCTGACGACCGTCGCCAGCAGGATCTGCCTCAACGTCCTCGGTTCGGCGCGGGTGCGGCGGGAGCGCTACGTCGGGGAGTGGCTGCCCGAGCCGCTGCCCGAGCGCCGGGAGTGGACGTCGTCGGCGGCGACGGTGGCGGACCCGGCGGACCGGATCACCCTGGACGAGTCGGTCAACATGGCGTTCCTCGTGATCCTGGAGGCCATGACGCCGGCCGAACGCGTCGCGTTCATCCTCCACGACGTCTTCCGGTACCCCTTCGCGGAGGTGGCCGCGATCCTCGGCCGCTCGTCGGCGGCCTGCCGTCAGCTCGCCTCCTCGGCCCGGCGCCGGGTCGGCACCGCGCAGGCGCCGGTGCCGTCGGTGAGCGTGCAGGCGGGCGTCGTCCGGGCGTTCAAGGAGGCGTGGGAGGCGAAGGACCTCGCGTCGTTGATGAGCCTGCTCGACCCCGACGCCACCGTGATCGCCGACGGCGGGGGCCTGGTCGGTGCCCTGCTCCACCCGCTCTCGGGGAGCGAGCGGATCGCCCGCGCCCACCTGGACTCCGACCGGTTCGGGCCGGGCCTCACGCTGCTGGAGCGCACCGTCAACGGCCGGCCCGGGCTGGTCGCCCAGCGGGGCGGCGTCACGGACACCGTGTTCGCGTTCCGGATCGCCGACGACCGGATCACCCACATCTGGGTGGTGCGCAATCCGGAGAAGCTCCGGCCCTGGACGGACCCGGACCTGGTGGGGGGAGTCCCGTCCGGTCGGGAGTGAGGTGCGTCATACTGGCGGGCGCGCGGGGCGGGCAGTCCCCCCGAGGGGGCGCACCGGGCGTGTTCACGCCCGTGCGCACACCACCGAGCGCCCGCCTACGGGCTTGTCGTCGTAAAACCGACCGATAAGGTGTTAATCCAACATTCATCCATGCCGCGTAGCCTCCGGGGGCTAGCCTCATGCTGAACGTCATCGTCCGACCGGGAGGCGAAACCCCCGTGCAAGGCACTGTCACCACACCAGGCGGGTCCACAGTGGCCGGGGGCCAGGGCGAGGCGTTCCTGCTCGTCGTGGACGACGAGCCCAACATCCGCGAACTGCTCGCCGCCTCCCTGCGCTTCTCCGGCTTCCGGGTCGCCTCCGCCGCCAGCGGCACCGAGGCCCTCGACCTGATCGCCGCCGAACGCCCGGACCTCGTCGTGCTGGACGTGATGCTCCCCGACCTCGACGGCTTCACCGTCGTCGAGAAACTGCGCGAACGCACCAGCCGGGGCCAGATAGCCGGACCGGCCCACGGCCACCCCGGCGACCACCTGCCGGTGCTCTTCCTCACCGCCAAGGACGGCGTCGGCGACAAGGTGCAGGGCCTCGCCGCCGGCGCGGACGACTACGTCACCAAGCCGTTCAGCCTGGAAGAGCTGATCGCCCGGATCCGCGCCATCCTGCGCCGCGCCGGCGGACCCGCCGAGGACGGCCGGCTGGTCGTCGCCGACCTCAGCCTCGACCCGGTCGCCCACGAGGTCACCCGCGGCGGCACCCCGGTCTCGCTCTCCCCGACCGAGTTCAAACTCCTGCACTACCTGATGGCCAACGTCGGCCGGGTGGTCTCCAAGTCGCAGATCCTCGACCACGTCTGGGCCTACGACTTCGGCGGCGACCTCTCCATCGTCGAGTCCTACATCTCCTACCTGCGCCGCAAGCTCGACTCCGGCCCGGCGCACGGCCCCAAGCTGATCCACACCGTGCGCGGCATCGGCTACGCGCTGCGCCGCCCCCCGCAGGGCTGACCGGTCCCGCGCGTGTTCGCCCGCTTCTCCTCACGGCTGTCGCTGCGCGCCCGGCTGCTGGTGCTCGCGCTCGCACTGGTCACCACCGGGCTCGCGGTCAGCGACGCCTTCGTGCTCGGCACCGTCCGGAGCCAGCTGGTGGAGCAACTGGACGAGCAGCTCCAGCGGTACGGGCTGCCGCTGTCCCGCAAGCCCCTCGCCCAGGTGACCACGCCGACCGTCGGCCGGCCCGCCGTCGCCGGCCGGCGGATCAGCCTGCCCAGCCAGTACCTGGTCCAGTACCTGTCCGCGGACGGCAAGGTCCAGGCGCTGATGCGCCAACCCGTCTCCGACAGCGACCCGGCGCCGCAACTGGCCGGCCTGGACCCGATCCGGACCGCCCCCGACGTCCCCTTCGACCTGCCCGACCAGCGTGGCCGGCACAGCTGGCGGGTCCTGGTGCTGCCGCTCCAGCCGCCCCGCGGGCAGGCCGCCAGCCCCAGCGCGTACGCGTCTCCGACGGTCACCCCGGCCTACGTGATGGTGGCCGTCTCCCGCGAGGACATCGACGCCACCGTCGGCAGACTGAGCACCTCCTTCCTCGCCATCGGCGGCGCCGTCCTGGTGCTGATCGCCGCCCTCGGCTTCTTCGCCGTCCGCGCCGGACTGCGGCCGCTGCGGCGGATCGAGGCGGGCGCCGCCCGGATCGCCGCCGGCGAACTGTCGCACCGGATGCCGGAACTCCCGCCGGGCACCGAAGTCGGACGCCTGTCCATCGCGCTCAACGGCATGCTCACCCAGATCGAGGCGGCCTTCGCGGCCCGCGCCGAATCCGAGGCCCGGATGCGGCGCTTCGTCGCGGACGCCTCCCACGAACTGCGCACCCCGCTGGCCGGCATCCGCGGCTTCGCCGAGCTGTACCGGATGGGCGCGCTGCCCACCGAGGCGGACGTCAAGCGGACCATGACCCGCATCGAGAGCGAAGCGGACCGGATGGGCGCCCTGGTCGAGGACCTGCTGGTACTCGCCCGGCTCGACGAGGAACGCCCCCTCGACCTCGCCCCCATGGACCTGCGCACCCTCGCCGCCGACGCGCTGCACGACCTCACCGCCCTCGACCCCAGCCGCCCGGTCTCGCTCACCGGCCCCTGCGGCACGGGCGCTCCCGGGGCCGCACCCGTCCTCGGCGACGAAGCCCGGCTCCGGCAGGTGGTGACCAACCTGGTCGGCAACGCGGTCAAACACACCCCCTCCGGCACCCCCGTACGGATCGGCGTGGGCGCCCGGGCCGACGGAGTCTGCCTCCTGGAGGTCGCCGACTCCGGCCCCGGCCTCACCGAGGAACAGGCCCAACAGGTCTTCGACCGGTTCTACCGGGTCGACGCCTCCCGCAGCCGCGACAAGGGCGGCGGCGCCGGACTCGGCCTCGCCATCGCCACCGCCCTCACCCGCGCCCACGGCGGGACGCTCAGCCTGCACACCGCGCCGGGCGAAGGAGCGACGTTCCGGGTCGAACTCCCCGACCACGGCGACCGGCCTTCCTGACGGACGGGCGGCGGGGCGCCCGGGCTTTCCCGGCGAATTGTCGATTCGTCGGTTCCGCCACCGACCCGGCAAACCCATGACCCGTTCTTTGCCGGAATCCGGCATGGAGCGTAAAGAATGCGTGTGCCTATGATCGGCTCTGCCTGGCCGTCACCACCGTTACGGACCAAGGCAATCGCATTCTTACCGACCCGAAAGGGGTCACAGTGAAACTCCGCCGTTCGCTGGTCTCGGCCGCCCTCGTCGCCGCAGTGATCTCGCCCGCAGTCGTGCTCGCCGCGACACCGGCCTCCGCGGCGCCCGCCTCTGCGGCGCGGACCCAGGGCGACAGCGGCTCGATCGCCGAGCTGGAGAAGGCAGCCGCCGACGCGGCCGCGGCCTACCAGGCCGCCAAGGCCCACCAGGCCGACCTCGCGGCGAAGTTCGAGGCCTACACCTCCCCGCAGGCGCTCCGCACCAAGTTCGAGGA
Organism: Streptomyces sp. NRRL S-350; assembly: GCF_000719705.1. Taxonomy (GTDB): domain Bacteria; phylum Actinomycetota; class Actinomycetes; order Streptomycetales; family Streptomycetaceae; genus Kitasatospora. The sequence goes on from NZ_JOHO01000004.1 coordinate 316,802, forward strand.
GGCCAAGGCCGCCGCCAAGAAGGCCGCCGAGACGAGGGAAGCCCTCGACAAGGCGGCCGGTGAAGCCGCCGAGGCGTACGGCAAGGCCAAGGAGGAGGACCTGGAGCAGGCCCGACAGGCGATGCTCAAGGCCTTCGACGCCGCCAACGCCTCGCACACCGCGGAGACCCGGGCCAAGGCCGCCGTGGAAGCGGCCGGCAAGGCCATGGACGACGACCGGGTCGCCGAATTCCTCAAGGTCGTCGCCGCCCAGGACGCGACCAAGGCCGCGGCCGCCACCAAGGACGCCGCGGACAAGGCGCTCGCCGACGCGAAGGCCGCCGCCGAGCAGCCGGTGGAGAAGCCGGTGGAGACGCCGGTCGAGCAGCCGGTGGAGACGCCGGCCGAGAAGCCCGCCGAGCAGCCGGTGGAGAAGCCCGTGGAGAAGCCCGCCGAGCAGCCGACCACCGTCACCCCGGCGTCGGACACCACCAAGAGCACGACCGGCGCCCGCACGTCGACCACCACGCCGACCACCACGTCGGCTTCGGCCACCTCGGCCACCACCACCGGCTCGACCACCGGCTCGACCACCGAGCTCGCCGAGACCGGCGCCGACCCGGCCACCCCGTACCTCGCCCTCAGCTCCGGCCTCGCCCTCAGCCTCGGCGCGGCCGCCCTCTACGTCTCCCGCCGCAAGCCGGCCGGCCGCTCCACCTCCTGACCCGCCCCGGTTCGCGCCCACTCGGGAGGAGGACGCGAACCCGCCCCCGGACCGCAGGACAGGCCCCGGCCCGTCCTGCGGTTCCGGCGTTTTTTCCGGGGTTTCCGGGGCTTCCGGCCCGAAACGCCTCGATCGAGTGAACCCACCCCGGTTCGTCCGGTCGGCCGCTCGGTCGTGTGCGAGCGTGCTGCCGTTGCTCGTGCGGACTCGCACGGGCTGATCACACCGGACGGGAAGAGGGGTGCCCCCATGAGCGCGCTCGTTGCCGAGACGGCCGTCGTGGACCTGGCCCAGTTGCCATGGCAGGCGTGGGAACCCATGGATGCACATCGCGACCGCCGCGCGTACGCCTCCTCGACCCGCGCCGCCTACGGGAAGCAAGCCGTGGTCCCCGAGGGCCCTGCCGAGGGCTTCGTGACCGGGCCCGAGACCGCCGGTGAGCGCCGTGGCTGAGCCCGCCGTGTCGTTCAAGCGGGACCTGTCCGAGTGGCGGATCGTCCTGGTCGCGTGGCGGCTGTTGGCGCTGCAGGCGGCGGATCCGGCGGTGGGGGCCGGGATGGCGGAGCACTCCACCTACCGGGCGCACCCGTGGCGACGGGTGGAGCACACCCTGGAAAGCGGACGGCGGCTGTTCTACCAGGACGCGGAGACGCTGCGGCGGGAGATCGCGCGGTTGGAGCGGGCGCACAAGCGGATCCGGGGCACCGGGCCGGACGGGCGGCCGTACGACGCCCGGGACGCAGCGACCAGGGCGTGGGTGCTGCTGACGCTGTTCGAGTGCGTGGTGGCCATGCGCCGGCTGGGCGGGGACGGGTACGACGCGGCCCAACTGGAGGAGGCGTACGCCGAGTTCAAGGAGGCCGTCGCGGCCTTCGAGCTGCCGGACGGCGAACTGCCGGCCTCGGCGAAGGAGTTGCCCGCCTACTTCGCGCGGTACGCCCGCGAGAAGCTGGAGTTCACGGAGGCGGCGCGCTTCCTGATGGGCGACCTGCTGCGCGAGGCGCCCCGCCCGAGGCGGTTGTGGTTCCTCGGGGACGCCGGGTGGTGGGTCGTCCGGGTGGTGGTCGCCCGGGTGATGCGGGAGCTGACGGTGGCGGATCTGCCGCCGGTGGTGCGGGAGCGGTTCGGGTTGGTCGCCACCCGGCGCGGCGCGCTGCTGTCCTTCGTGGTGCACCGCGGCGTCGGCGGGCTCGTCCGGCTCCTGCCGGACCGGCTACGCTACCGCTCCCCGCAGGAGGCCGCTCCGGCGAAGGGCCGCTACCGCCCGCACCGCCGCGACACCCGCGGATCCCGGGTGGACCGGTTCTTCCGCGAGGTGCTGGACCAGACCGGCGACGGCTTCGTCACCGCGCACGACCTGCGGGCGATGGCGCACAACGTGTGCTGGCAGCTGGAGTTGGACGAGGCCGCCGAGGCCCGGGTGTACGGGGCGTTCGACGGTTGGTGGGAACAGTTGCGCGAGGCGATGGACGCCGACGGCGACGGGAGGGTCAGCCGGGAGGAGTTCGTGGCCGCCACCGTGGCGGGCTGCGACCGGGACGGCGCCTACCTGGAGCAGGGGCTGCTGCCCGCGCTGCGGGCGGTGTTCGCCGCCGCGGACACCGACGGCAGCGGTTTCCTGGAGTTCGACGAGTACCGCGCGGTGTTCGGCGGCCCGCGGGTGCATCCGGTGGAGCTCTCGCACGGGTTCCGCCAGTTGGACGCGGACGGGGACGGGCGGGTCACCCGGGAGGAGTTCCTGGGCGGTTTCACGGAGTTCTTCACGGCCCGCGCCGACTCCACCCCGGGCACCCAGCTCCTCGGCCGGGCGTAGGCGGGGCTCCACCAGCAGGCCCCGCTCGCCGGCGCGAGCGGGGCCTCGGTCTGTCAAGCGCCGGTTCGGCCAAGAAGCGCTCCTCATCCGCCCGGTCGTTCGTTGCCCCGGCGCCGGCGGGTCCGCAGACTGTGCGCACCGCGTTCCACCGCCCCGCCCCGCACCGCACCGCGCCGCCCGATCGTGGCGCCCCGCACGACCGTGACGCAGCGCACAGGGCCGTCATCCACCCCACCTGCAGTTCCCCCGTAAGGATGGTGGATACTGGGGCTTGTGAACGTGTTCACGTTCACAAGCGGGCAAGCTCGTGTGGCTTGGCGGCGGTCTACGGCTATCGAAGAAGTTTGTCCTGAATGCGCCCGCCGGCACGCGGGCAGGTTGGGAGAGAGGGCGACGTGGAACTGGCAATCGCTCACGAGACCATCGCGCGATGGCAATTCGGCATCACCACCGTCTACCACTTCCTCTTCGTCCCGCTCACGATCAGCCTGGCCGCGGTCGTGGCCGGTCTGGAGACCGCCTGGGTGCGGACGAACAAGGAGAAGTACTTCCACGCGACGAAGTTCTGGGGAAAGCTCTTCCTCATCAACATCGCGATGGGCGTGGTCACCGGAATCGTCCAGGAATTCCAGTTCGGCATGAACTGGTCCGACTACTCCCGCTTCGTCGGTGACGTCTTCGGAGCCCCGCTCGCGATGGAGGCGCTGATCGCCTTCTTCTTCGAGTCGACCTTCATCGGCCTGTGGATCTTCGGCTGGGACAAGCTGCCGAGGAAGATCCACTGCGCCTGCATGTGGATGGTCGCGCTGGGCACCGTGCTCTCCTCCTACTTCATCCTCGCGGCCAACTCCTGGATGCAGCACCCGGTCGGCTACACGATCGACCCGGTCACCGGCAAGGCCCGGCTGACCGACATCACCGCGGTGCTGTTCCAGAACACCACCCTGACCGTCGTCGCCCACACCCTCACCGCCGCCTTCCTCACCGGCGCCGCCTTCATGGTCGGCATCTCCTCCTTCCACCTCTGGAAGGCGAAGCGGCTGCAGGAGAAGAGCGGAGGCACGGAGACCGCCGACCCCAGGAAGACCGCCTCGATGCGGACCTCGCTGCGACTCGGCCTGGTGCTCGCGGTGGTCTTCGGCGCCGGTACCGCGCTCAGCGGCGACGAGCTCGGCAAGGTCATGTTCGAGCAGCAGCCGATGAAGATGGCCGCCGCCGAGGCGCTGTGGGACACCCAGGCGCCCGCCCCGTTCTCGATCTTCGCGGTCGGCGACGTCGGCAAGGGCCACAACTCGGTGGCGCTGGAAGTCCCCGGAGTGCTGTCCTTCCTCGCCCACAGCGACTTCAGCTCCTCCGTCCCCGGCATCAACGACACCGCGGCCGCCGAGGCCGCCCGGCACGGCGGCGACCCCAAGGACTACATCCCGAGCATCTTCGTCACCTACTGGGGCTTCCGCCTCATGATCGGCTTCGGGATGACCTCCTTCGTGGCCGGCCTGATCGGCCTCTGGACCACCCGGAGGAAGCTCCTCCTGCACCCCCGGTTCCGCACCGGCGAGACGGAGGTGCCGCGGCTGATGCTCACCCCCGGGCGCGAGCTCAGCCCCCTGCTGACCAGGTGGAGCTGGCGGATCGGCATCCTGACCATGGGATTCCCGCTGATCGCCAACAGCTTCGGCTGGGTCTTCACCGAGATGGGCCGGCAGCCCTGGGCCGTCTTCGGCCTGATGACCACCGCCGACGCGGTCTCCCCCAACGTCGGCCTCGGCACCCAGATCGGCGCGCTGGCCACCTTCACCACGCTGTACGCGGTCCTCGCGGTCATCGAGGTCCGCCTGCTGGTCAAGTACGCCAAGGCCGGGCCGGTGGTGACCGAACAGCCGCCCACCGAGGTCCCCTCGCTGCGCGGACCGTCCTCGGACGAGGACGCCGACAAGCCGCTCGCCTTCGCGTACTGAGGCACCGGGCACGGGCACTGAGGACCACTGCGGAACTGAGGATCTGACATGCAACTCCACGACGTCTGGTTCGTGCTGATCGCGGTCCTGTGGATCGGCTACTTCTTCCTGGAGGGCTTCGACTTCGGGATCGGCATCCTGACCAAGCCGCTGGCCCGCGACACCGCCGAGCGGCGGGTGCTGATCAACACCATCGGCCCGGTCTGGGACGGCAACGAGGTCTGGCTGCTGACCGCCGGCGGCGCCACCTTCGCCGCCTTCCCGGACTGGTACGCGACGCTCTTCAGCGGCTTCTACGTCCCGCTGCTGGTGATCCTGGTCTGCCTGATCGTCCGCGGCGTGGCCTTCGAGTACCGGGCCAAGCGCGACGGCGCCCGCTGGCAGCGGAACTGGGAGGAGGCCATCTTCTGGAGCTCGCTCCTTCCGGCCTTCCTCTGGGGCGTGGTCTTCGCCGACATCGTGCGCGGCGTGGACATCGACGCGCAGAAGAACTACGTCGGCGGCCTCGGCGACCTGCTGAACCCGTACGCGCTGCTCGGCGGCCTGGTGACGCTCGCCCTGTTCACCTTCCACGGCGCGGTGTTCGCCGCGCTCAAGACGGTCGGCGAGATCCGCGAGCGGGCCCGCCGGGCCGCCCTGCGGGCCGGACTCGCGACCGCCGTCCTGGCACTGGTCTTCCTGGTCTGGACGCAGGGCCACAGCGGCAACGGCCGCAGCCTCGTCGCCCTGGTGGTCGCCGTGGCGGCCCTGGTCGGCGCCCTGGTCGCCAACGGACTCGGCCGCGAGGGCTGGGCGTTCGTCCTCTCCGGGGCGACGATCGTGGCCGCCGTCGCGATGCTCTTCCTGGCGCTCTTCCCGAACGTCATGCCGTCCACCCTCGACGACGGCTGGAGCCTGACCGTCGGCAACGCGGCCTCCTCGCCGTACACGCTGAAGCTGATGACCATCGTGGCGGCGGTGTTCACCCCGCTGGTCCTGCTCTACCAGGGGTGGACGTACTGGGTGTTCCGCAAGCGGATCGGCGTCCAGCACATCCCCGGGCACGCCCCCGCCGGCCCCGCCGCTCCGGCCGCCCCCGCCGGCCCTGACTCCCCCGCCACCCCGCTCGACCGGGCCTGACGCCGTGAAACCCGTCGACCCCCGCCTCCTCGGGTACGCCCGCACCACCCGGGCCTTCCTCGCCGGATCCGTGCTCCTCGGCGCGGCGGGCGCGGCCCTGGTGGTCGCCCAGGCGAGCCTGATCGCCGAGATCGTCGTCCGCGCCTTCCAACGCGGGGCGACCCTCGCCGAGCTGACCACACCGCTGCTGCTGCTCGCCCTGACGGCCGTCGGGCGAGGACTGGTCGGCTGGCTCACCGAACTCACCGCGCACCGGTCCGTCGCCCGGGTGAAGTCCACCCTGCGGCGCCGGCTGCTCGACCACGCCACCGCGCTCGGCCCCTCCTACCTGGCGGGCCGGCGCACCGGGGAGCTCACCACCCTCGCCACCCGCGGCATCGACGCACTCGACGACTACTTCGCCCGGTACCTACCGCAGTTGGCGCTGGCCGTGGTCGTCCCGGTGATCGTGCTGCTGCGCGTCGTCGGCGCCGACTTCACCTCGGCCGCGGTCATCGCCGGGACGCTGCCGCTGATCCCGCTGTTCATGGTGCTGATCGGGATGGCCACCCAGGCCCGGATGGACCGGCAGTGGAACACCCTGGCCCGGCTCTCGCACCACTTCCTCGACGTGGTCGCCGGACTGCCCACCCTCAAGGTGTTCAACCGGGCCCGCACCCAGGCCGCCACCATCGCCCGGATCACCGCCGACTACCGCCGGGCCACCCTGCGCACCCTGCGGATCGCCTTCGTCTCCTCCTTCACCCTGGAACTGCTCTCCACCCTCTCCGTCGCGCTGGTCGCCGTCACCGTCGGCTTCCGACTGGTGGACGGCACCCTCGACCTGGAGACCGGGCTGCTGATCCTGGTCCTCGCCCCCGAGGTGTACGCCCCCATCCGCCAGGTCGGCGCGCTCTACCACTCCAGCGTCGAGGGGCTGACCGCGGCCGACGAACTGTTCCGGGTGCTGGAGACCCCGCTGCCCGCCGCCGGGACGACGCCGGCGCCCGACCTCACCGGGGCCCGGATCCACGCCGAAGGACTGGTCGTCCGCCACCCCGGACGGACCGAACCGGCCCTCGACGGCGCCGGACTGACCCTGCGCCCCGGCACCGCCACGGCCCTCACCGGCCCGAGCGGCGCCGGCAAGTCCACCCTGCTGTCCGTCCTGCTCGGCCTCACCGCCCCCGACGCCGGCACCGTCCGGATCACCGCCGCCGACGGCCGCACGTACGACCTGGCCGACCTGGAGCCGGCGAGCTGGCGGCGGCAGATCGCCTGGGTGCCGCAGCACCCGCACCTGTTCGCCGGGACGATCGCCGAGAACCTGCGGCTCTACCGCCCCGACGCCACCGACGAGCAGCTGTGGACGGCGCTGCGGGCCGCGCACGCCCTCGACTTCACCACCGACCTGGCCGCCGCGCTCGGCGAGGACGGCGCCGGACTCTCCGCCGGACAGCGCCAGCGCCTCGCACTCGCCCGGGTGCTGCTCGCCGACGACCGGCCCCTGGTGCTGCTGGACGAGCCGACCGCCAACCTGGACGGCGCCTCCGAAGCGGCCGTCGTGGACGCCGTCCGGGCGCTCGCCGAGGATCCGTCGCGCACCGTCCTGGTCGTCGCGCACCGGCCGGCGCTGCTGGCCGTGGCGGGCGAGCGGATCCGGCTGGCCGGGGCCGCGCCCACGCCCGCCGCCGCCGCGCTCGCATCGGTCGCGCCGGCCGTTCCGCCCGGCCCGCCCGCCCCGCTCGTCCACAGCGGCCGGCCGACCGACCCCGCCGCCGTACCCGACGAGCCCGAAAGCGAGGCCGGCGCCGCACCCCGGCTGGCCCTGTCCGTCCTGCTCGGCACCCTCGCCCTCGGCTGCGCCGTCGCGCTGATGGCCACCTCCGGCTACCTCATCTCCCGGGCCTCCCAGATGCCGCCGGTGCTCTACCTGATGATGGCCGTCACCTCCGTCCGGGCCTTCGGCATCGGCCGCAGCGTCTTCCGCTACGCCGAGCGGCTGGTCTCGCACGACGCGGTGCTGCGCACCCTCGGCACCGTGCGGGCCGCCGTCTACCGGCGGCTGAGCGTGCTCGCCCCGGCCGGCCTGCCCGCCTTCCGGCGCGGAGACCTGCTCTCCCGGCTGGTCGCCGACGTGGACGCGATCCAGGACCACTACCTGCGGTGGCGGCTGCCCGCCGCCGTGGCAGGCGTCGTCTCGCTGGCCTCGACGCTGGCGCTGGCCGCCTTCCTGCCCGCCGCCGGCGCGGTGCTCGGCCTCGGGCTGCTGCTCGCGGGCGCCGTGGTGCCCGCGCTGGCCGCCCGCTGGTCGGCGGACGCCGAGCGGCGGCAGGCCCCGGCGCGCGGCCGGTTGTCCACCGCCGTGGTGGACGCCTTCACCGGCACCGCCGAGCTCACCGTGGCCGGCGCGCTGCCCGGCCGGCTGGCCGCCGTCCGCACCGCCGACGCCGCACTGACCCGGCTGGCCGCCCGCTCGGCCGCCGGCACGGCGCTCGGCACCGGACTGATCGCCCTGCTCACCGGGCTGACCGTGGCCGCCGCGGCGGCCGTCGGGATCCAGGGAGTGCGCGGCGGGGCGCTGGCGCCGGTCTGCCTGGCCGTGGTGGTGCTGACCCCGCTGGCCGCGTTCGAAGCGGTCACCGGGATGCCGCTCGCCGTCCGGGCCCGCCGACACAGCCGCGCCGCGCGGGCCCGGCTGGACGAGGTGCTGGACGCTCCGGCGCCCGTCGCGGAGCCCGTCGAGCCGCTGGAGCTGCCCGCGCGGCCGCTGCCGATCGCCGTCCGCGGGCTGACCGTACGGCACCCCGGGCGGCAGGTGGACGCGCTCGCCGAGGTGGACCTCGACCTGGCCGCCGGCCGCCGGATCGCCGTGGTCGGCCCGTCCGGCTCCGGCAAGACCACGCTCGCCCAGGCGCTGCTGCGCTTCCTGGAGCCGACCGCCGGATCGGTCACCTTCGCCGACGGCCGTCCACAGGCTGTGGACAGCCGCGCGCTCGCGGGCGAGGACGTCCGCCGGGTGATCGGGCTCTGCGCGCAGGACGCCCACGTCTTCGACAGCTCGCTGCGCGAGAACCTGCGCCTCGCCCGGCCCGGCGCGGGGGAGGACGAGCTGCGCGCCGCACTGGCCGCCGCCCGGCTGCTGGACTGGACCGAAGGCCTGCCGGACGGCCTGGACACCATGGTCGGCGAGCACGGCGCCCGGCTCTCCGGCGGCCAGCGGCAGCGGCTCGCGCTCGCCCGAGCACTGCTGGCGGACTTCCCCGTCCTGGTCCTGGACGAGCCCGCCGAGCACCTGGACCTGCCCACCGCCGACGCGCTCACCGCCGACCTGCTGGCCGCCACCGAGGGCCGCACCACCGTGCTGATCACCCACCGGCTGGCCGGGCTGGCCGACGCCACGGTGGACGAGGTGCTGGTGCTCGACGGCGGCCGGGTCGCCGAGCGGGGCCGGTGGTCGGAGCTGGTCGCCGACCCGGACGGGCGGCTGCACGCGATGTGGCGGCGGGAGCGGGAGGCGGACGCCCTGGCGTTGCCCGTCCCGGCACTCCGGTAGTCGCGTCGTCGCGCCACCCCTTCGGACGAAAAGCGTACAAACTAGGCTTTCTCCCATGGACCCCACGCCCGACCTGCCCGAGGCCGCCCCCGAGCCGACACCCCACCGGGTGCCCGAGATCGCCTCGCTCGGCCTGGACACCCTGGTCACCGAGGTCGCCGAGCGCCTGCAGTCGGCCGCCGCGGTCACCGACCGGATGCAGCGGCTGCTGGAGGCGGTGGTCTCCATCGGGGCCGGACTGGACCTGCACGCCACCCTGCACCGGATCGCCACCGGCGCCGCCGAACTCGTCGACGCCCGCTACGCGGCCCTCGGCGTGATCGCCCCCGGCGGCACCGGCCTCGCCGACTTCATCCACGTCGGCGTGGACGACGACACCGCCGCCGCGATCGGCGCACTGCCCGACGGGCGCGGCATCCTCGGCGCGCTCATCGACCGCCCCGAACCGCTGCGGCTGGCCGACCTCGGCGCCGACCCGCGCTCCTCCGGCTTCCCGCCGGACCACCCGCAGATGATGACCTTCCTCGGCGTGCCGATCCGGGTCCGCGACGAGGTGTTCGGCAACCTCTACCTCACCGAGAAGAAGGGCGGCGGCGCCTTCACCCCCGAGGACGAACAGGTGGTGCACGCCCTCGCCGCGGCGGCCGGCGTGGCGATCGAGAACTCCCGGCTGTACGAGGAGGGCCGCCGCCGCGAACGCTGGATCGCCGGCGCCGCCGCCGTCGCCACCGCGCTGCTCTCCGCCCAGCAGGCCGAGTCCGCGTTGACCGTCGCGGCCGAACAGGTACGGGAGTTGGCGGACGCCGCGCTCGGCATGATCCTGCTGCCGACCGGCCCCGAGGGCGAGAGCGACGGGCAGCTGCGGGTCGCCCACGCCTCCGGCGAGGTGGCCGAGTTCGTCCGCGGCGAACTGCTGCCCAAGGAGAGCTTCGCGGCCCGGCTGCTGGCCGGGGAGAGCGTCTACCTGGACGACATGTCCAGCGACCCGACCGTGGTGATCCGGCTCGCCCGCCGCTTCGGCCCGTCCATGGCCGTGCCGATGGTCTCCGCCGGGCGGGTGCTCGGCGGGCTCTGCGTCTGGCGGCCGGTCGGCGCACTGCCGTTCACCGACAGCGAGAAGCAGCTCGCCGAGACCTTCGCCTCGCAGGCCGCCCTCGCCCTGCGGCTCGCCGAGGGCCAGCGCGACCAGCAGCGCCTGGCCGTCTTCCAGGACCGCGACCGGATCGCCCGCGACCTCCACGACCTCGTCATCCAGCGGCTGTTCGCCACCGGGATGATGCTGGAGAGCGCCGCCCGGCGGGCGGTCGTCCCCGAGGTGCGGACCGGCATCGGCAAGGCGGTCGACGAGCTGGACGCCACCATCCAGGAGGTCCGCACCACCATCTACGCCCTGCAGCACGACAACCACGGCGACGCCCCGGACACCCTGCGCACCCGGGTGCTGCGGGAGGCCAGCCAGGCCGCGGCGGCGCTCGGATTCAAGCCGTCGGTGAGCTTCGTCGGTCCGGTGGAGAGCCTGGTCGGAGAGAAGACCGGACGTCAACTGCTCGCCGCCCTGAGGGAGATGCTCTCCAACACGGCGCGGCACGCACGGGCCTCCCGGGTCGGCGTGGAGATCGACGCGACCGTCCACCTCGGCGACGACGGCCGGCCGATGGGCGGCGACCCGGAGTGGCCGGACCGCGACGGGCGCCCGGGCGTCCTGCTCACCGTGACCGACGACGGGGTGGGCATCCCGGCGGGCGGCCGGCGCAGCGGACTGCTCAACCTCACCAGGCGCGCGGAGGCGCTCGGCGGCGACGCGTGGCACGAGAGCGGGCCCTACCGCAAGGGGACGATGGTGCGCTGGACGGCCCGGCTCTGAGCCCGGCCCAGCCGCCGCCGGGCCCGCCCCGGCTCGCCGGGCAGAGCCGCGGGAAAGTTGAACGAGAGAGAACTTCCCGACCAACGGCGCAAGTTGCGAACGCACCGGGCTTTCGGCAGCTCCGTGTGCACACATAGCTTTGCTCCGTCTCGGAGGGGAAACCGGACGGTCACCGGACGGAGGGGTAGTGGACGCTTCCGGCCGCGGTCACACCGCAGCAGGGGCAGGGCGAGGGGGGTTCCGCACCGAACGGGCCGCGGACGGGCGCTACCGCTGGCAGCTCAAGGCACCCAACGGCCGGGTGGTCGCGATCACCCCGGCCGTGTTCGAAACGGTCGGCGAGGCCGAACGCGGCTTCGACGGCCTGCGCCTCGGCGCGGCGGAGCTGACCGCGCGCATCACCCACGTCCGGGACGGCATCGGCTGGATCTGGGTCGTCCCCGGCTCGCGCAGCCTCCCCGAGGTGCGGTCCAGCCGGGCGTACGAACGCTACGCGACCTGCCAGAACGCCTTCCGGCGGTTCGCGGTGCTGCTCGCCAAACAGCCGCCGCGCGCACCGGAGCGCGAACGGCCGGAGCGCACACGGCCGTCGAGATGCCCCGACGGCCGCTGAGCGGCGGGGCCCGGGTGCGGCGCCCCGGCGAGGTGCGGCGCCGGACCGGCATGCGGGTCGAGGAGAGCCGGGCCGACCGGGCAGGTCTTCGGCGGGCCGCCCGGCCGGCGGACTCGGACCACGCCAACGGCCGCTTCGGACAAGGGAGTCATCGTCGACCCGGAGGGCGCGGCCCGCTCAGGCGAGGCCGAGCAGCCCCTCCAGCACCGCCGCGACGCCGTCCTGCTCGTTGCTCCCCGCGTGCAGCGGCACCGCCGCCAGCACCTGCGGGTGCGCGTTGGCGACGGCGTACGCGGTGCCGGCCCAGGCCAGCATCTCCAGGTCGTTCGGCATGTCCCCGAAGGCCACCACCTCGCTGCGGTCGATCCCGTGCCCGGCGCACCAGCGGGCCAGGGTGCTGGCCTTGGTGACGCCGGGCGCGCTGATCTCCAGCAGCGCCATCGGCGCCGAGCGGGTGATCTCCGCCAGGTGCCCGGCCGCCTCCCGGGCCTCGGCCAGGAACTTGTCCGGGTCCAGGTCCGGGTGCTTGGCCAGCAGCTTGTACAGGCCCCGGACCGGCCCGCCGGTCTCCAGCAGTTCCTCCGCCGAACCGACCGCGTGCTCCAGGTCGTCGCCCCACATCGGCACCGCGTAACCGGTCTCGCGGGCCCAGCCGTCCGGGTACTCGAAGGCGAACGCGGTGCCCGGCAGCTTGGCCCGCAGCGCCTCGACCACCGCCAGGGTGGTCTCCACCGACAGCGGGAAGGACTCCAGCAGCTCGCCGCGCCGGACGTCCACCACCGCGCCGCCGTTCGAGCAGATCGCCACCCCGTGGCCGCCGATGTGCGGGCTCACCTGCTGCATCCAGCGCGGCGGCCGCCCGGTCACGAACACCACCTGCACCCCGGCCGCCTCGGCCGCCGCCAGTGCCGCGGCGGTGCGGTCGGTGACGGTGCCGCCGGAGCAGAGCAGGGTGCCGTCCAGGTCGGTGGCGATGAGACGGGGGGCGGTGCGGGGTTCGGTCACCGGTCCATCTTCACCCATCGGCGTCACCGGGGCACCGCCCCGGCAGCGGGCCGCCTGCCGGGCCTCGGGCGGTCCGCCGCCCGGTCCGCCGCGGGCGGCCGGGACAGGTCGGGCGCTTGATCCGGGGCAGGTCGGGGGCGGGTCCGGCGCAGGTCGGGGGCGGGTCCGGCGCAGGTCCGGGGCTCGATCCGGCCCTTCGTGCGCCGTTTTCCGGCCGATCCGCCCCCACCCGGGGTGTCGGCCCGGCCACGGCGGGCAGGACTGCCGACGGCCAACCCGTCGGCAGGAAGAGCCATGCCCACTCGCCAGCTCCGTGACCAGCCGCCCTCGCCCGCCCGCCCCGACTCCTCGGCCCCGGACGCGATCGACACCTCACGCGACCCGGTGCTGCTCGGCGACGTCCTCTTCCACACCGTCGCCGACCTCGCCCGCCGCGCCTGCGCCCCGAGCCTGCCCGCGCAACGGACCCGCCCCCACCCGTAGCGCCGGCCCGCCCCCACCCGTAGCGCCGCCCGGGGCTCCGGCACGCCGCCGCCCCGGGCTCCGGCACGCCCCCGACCGGGGCTCCGGCACGCCTCCCACCGGCCCGAACGCCCGTACGGAAAGAGGTGTCGGCGGTTTCGCGGCGGATGGTACGCTCCCGCCGCCTTGAGACCTTCAAGATCTTCACAAAATCCATCGCACCGGGGGGAACCGAACACCGTGCAGGCAAGACAGGCAAGAGCCGTACCGAACGAGCGAGGCCCGGGGGAGGCCGCACGAAGAGGCGGTTCGCGCCGCCTCGCTCTGCCCCTCCTCGCCGCCGCCACCGCCGTCGTCTCGCTCCTGGCGCCGGTCGGCGTCGCCGCCGCGGCGGACACCCCGCGCGCCGCCGACCCCGGCTCCCCGACGGCATCCGCCGCTCCCGCACCGAGCGGTGCCACGACCGCCACGGCCGCCACGCCGTCGGCCGGCCCGGCGAGCCCGGTGAACCCGGCGCCGGACGGCACCGTCACCGGCACCCCGCCCACCACGGCCACACCGCCGCCGAGCGGGCGCTCCACCACTCCGCCTCCCGCGGCCCCGAACCCGGCCGCGAACACGGCCTCCTGCACGTCGATCCCGGCCTCGGCCCTCGCCTTCGGCGCCGCAGGCATCGACGGAAGCCTCCCCGCCGGGAACACCAGCGACTGCTACACCCTCTCCGTCCCGAGCGGCAGCGTGCTGCGGGCACCGGGGCTGAACGCCGGGAAGCCCGGCCAGAACGTCCACGCCGCGGTCACGGACTCGGCCGGGACGACGGTCTGCCAGTTCGAGGGCTTCAACGTCTCGCTGTGCAAGCTCACCGGCACCGGCCCCTACACCGTGACGGTCAGCGAGGCCTACCAGGCGGCCGCCACCTACACCCTGCGCCCGGCGCGGCTGGACCACCCCCAGGGGTGCGTCAGCGAACCGCTCGCACCGTACGGGGATCCCGGCGCCGCCGCCCTGAGCGGCACGGTGGCCTCGTACGGGGCCGACTGCTACAGCGTCACCGCCTCCTCGGCCGGCCGGCTCGGGATCCGGCTCACCACCGGATCCGCCTCGCTCTTCGACCCCGCGGGCACCAAGGTCTGCGACGTCGGAGCCGGCCTGACCAGGTGCACCCTGGCCGCCCCGGGCGCGTACGCACTGGTGGTCAAGGGCTCCGACGCCCCCGGCAACACGACTCCCTACCAGGTCGCCACCACCGCGTTGAGCGACCCGACCGGCTGCGCGGCCGCGGCGAACACCGACTTCGGCCGGCCGGCCGTCGACGGCAAGCCCGTCCTGGGGCTGCAGCTCGACTGCCTGCCCTTCGACGGCAGCCCCGGCCAGACCTTCACCGGCCTCGGCGCCCACAGCTGGATCACCGACGCCACCGGCGCCGACGGCTGCACCCAGGCCCCGCCGACAACCGGCTGCGTACTGACCGGGGCCGGCCCCTACCGGGTGCTCACGTTCATCCCCGTCAACGGCGGCGTCAGCACGTACCAGATCCAGCTCCACCGGATCAGCGACCCGGCCGGGTGTCCGAGCGCGAGCCCGCAGGCATGGGGCGTCCCCGCCGACTCCTCGGCCGTGCCGTGCCGGATCCTCCACGCACCCTCCCCGGGCCACTACCTCCTGGAGGCGGAGGGCGGGGTGTCGCTCTACCGCACGGACGGCAGCAGGCTGTGCCCCAACGGGGCCGACCTCTGCGACCTGCCGGCCGCGGGCACCTACACCGCGCTGATCGCGGGCGGCTGGCAGTACGACGCGACCCGGCAGCTGCCGCTGGTCTTCCACGGGCCGACCGACACCCAGGGGTGCAGGACCGCCACGGACACCGGGGCGGCCGACGGCGCGCTGACCGGACGGCTCACCGGCGCCGGCCAGTACGACTGCTACACGCTGCCCAGCCTGCAGGGCTCGAAGCTCGCACTCCTCTCGCCCGCCCGCGCCGCGTTCGTGAACCCCACCACCCGGGTGGTCGACGCCACCGGCGCCGAACAGTGCAGCTCCACGTACGCCACCAGCTTCTGCGACCTGAAGGGCACCGCACCGTACCGGCTGCTGATCGGCACCGGCGCGACCGGCCAGAACCCGCTCGGGCAGTACTCCGTGACGGCGGCCCGCACCAACGCCACCAACGGCTGCACGCCCTTCGCCGGGTCGGGCTACCCCGGCACCCCCGGTGCCACCGCCGCGCTCGACGCGAACCGCACCGCGGGCTGTTTCCTCATCCCGGCGGGTGCCCACGGCGCGAGCGAGATGGTCGACTTCGACTACAGCTCGCTGCCGGCCACGCCGCCCCAGACCCTGGCCGGCGAGCTGTACGTCTACGACCCCGCCGGCGCGGAGGCCTGCCGCACCTGGGCGTGGTCCTCCACGCAGGCGATGTGCCGACTGGACCCGGCCAAGGCCTACCTCGCCCTGCTGGTCGCCGACGGCACGAGCAACACCTTCCGGCTGATCCACCGCGACACCGGCACGGGTGCGGACTGCCAGACGGCGGCGGACACCCGGGTCGGCGGCACCCAGACCCGGGCGCTGCTCAGCTCCGGCCTGGACGCCCGGTGCACCCGCGTCGACGCGTCACCCACCGACCAGTTGGTGGTCTCGACCGCCGGTGACAACGGCGCGACCCACGTCACCGTGACCGACTCGAACGGGCAGCAGCGCTGCGCCACCGGCGCGTACCAGCTCCGGTGCACGGTGACCGGATCGATCGCCTACCAGCTGATCGTGTCGGCCTCCACCTTCAGCGGCGCGCCGATCAACGCCCACCTGGACATCTGGCGGACCGTCACCGATACCGGCTTCCCCGCCGAATGCCCGGCCGTGACCCCCGGTGCCTCCGGCTTCGGCCCGCTCACCGGCACCCTGACCGTCGACCACCCGGTGGCTTGCGCCGTCGTGCCGGTGAAGGCCCGGGACGCCTACACGGTGACCGGCGTGGGGGACGCGAACAACATCAGGGTCAGCATGCTGTCCAGGAACCTGGCGACCCAGGCCTACCTCGGCAACGACTACTGCGCGACCAACTCCGGTGCCACCCAGGCCGACTGCACCATCACGTTCGGCTCGCCCGACAGCAAGGCCCTGCTGCTCATCACCCCGCGCACGGCCGCCGACAGCGTGCCCTACGCCGTCTCGGGCACCTGCTCGGGCTGCGGCAACGCGCCCATGTCGATCGACTCGGTCTACCCGACCGCCGGCGCCGCCGGGACGAAGACCACCATCACCCTGCGCGGCTCCGGACTCACCGCACAGCAGGTGCTGAACTTCTCCAGCATCAACGCCAACCGGCAGGCGACCGTGAAGAGCGCCGCCGCCGACGGCAGCACGCTCACCGCGGAGCTGGACCTCACCGGGGTGGCCACCGGCACCGGCGGCCTCACCCTGGACAGCCGCATGACCCTCTCCCAGTCGTTCACCGTCACGGCCCCGGTCTCCCCGACCAACGGCCGCTTCACCGTGGCCGGCCCCTCGCGGGTGCTGGACACCCGGGCGGGCATCGGACGGTCGGGCTCCGACCCGGTACCGGCAGGCGGCGTCGTGAGCGTCGCGGCCGCCGGCCAGGTCGGTGTGCCGCAGGGCGTGAAGGCCGTGGTCCTGAACGTCACGGTGACCGAGCCCGCGGGGGACGGTCACCTGACCGCCTGGGCCTCGGGAACGCCCCAGCCGACGTCGTCCAACCTGAACTGGGTGGCCGGTCAGACGACGCCGAACCTGGTCGTGGTCCCGGTCGGGGCGGACGGCAAGGTGAATCTGCTCAACGCGGGTTGGGGTTCGACGCACCTGATCGCGGACGTCTTCGGGTACTACTCGGACAGTGTGGCGGGGTCGACCTTCTCGACGGTGGACCCGTCGCGGCTGCTCGACTCGCGTGCGGGCGTCGGCCGGCCGGGCGACGACAAGGTTTCGGCGAACGAGAC
>NZ_JOHO01000005.1 GCF_000719705.1 Streptomyces sp. NRRL S-350
CCCCTTGCCCCCGCCCTGCCCCGCCCCGCCCCGCCCCGCCCCCACGACTCGATCAGGCGGGCCCAACCGGCGGGCCGATTGGCCGGAGCCGGCCGACCTCCCGTAACATGCCGCCCCTTCGGACGCGATATCGTCTAGCCGCACAGGTGTCCCGTCCGCCCCTGCGCGGGCGCGGTGGGGCACGCCGTGCGGCGACGAACGAAGCGTCAGGCAGCGCCCGCTCGGCGGGACCTGATTGCCTGTGTCGCACCGTGAACCTGTCCCCTGCGGAAACCCGAGGCCCGACCCGCAATGAACCTGACCTCCATACAGCTGGTCTGGACCGTCGTCGGCGGCGCAGCCCTGCTGTTCGTCGCCGTCCTGATGGCGACGCTGCGTTTCAAGAGCTCGAAGAAGGACGAGTCCACCGACTCCTGGGAGCGCAGCGAGGAGCGCCGCCGCCGCAAGGAGATGATCTACGGAATCTCCTCGTACACGCTGCTGTTCTGCTGTGCCGGTGTCGCCGCCGCACTGTCCTTCCACGGGCTGGTCGGCTTCGGCACCGAGAACCTGGGCCTGTCCGGCGGCTGGGAGTACCTCGTCCCGTTCGGTCTGGACGGCGCCGCCATGTTCTGCTCGGTGCTGGCCGTCCGCGAGGCCAGCCACGGTGACGCGGCGCTCGGTTCGCGCCTGCTGGTCTGGGTGTTCGCGATCGCCTCGGCCTGGTTCAACTGGGTGCACGCCCCGCGCGGCTTCGGCCACGCCGGCGCCCCCCAGTTCTTCTCCGGCATGTCGATCTCGGCGGCGATCCTGTTCGACCGGGCGCTGAAGCAGACCCGCAAGGCCGCACTGCGGGAGCAGGGCCTGGTGCCCCGCCCGCTGCCGCAGATCCGCATCGTCCGCTGGCTGCGCGCCCCGCGCGAGACCTACGCGGCGTGGTCGCTGATGCTCCTGGAGAACGTCCGCAGCCTGGACGAGGCGGTCGAGGAGGTGCGCGAGGAGCGGCAGGCGAAGCTGGACGCCAAGGTCCGCGCCCGCACCGCCGACCGCCGCGAGCGCGCCGAGCTGAAGGCCATCTCCCGCCAGGGCGGCGGCATGCTGTCCCGGGCCCGTGGCGGCCGCCAGGTGCCCGCCCTCACGGCTGCCGGAGACGGCCCGAGCGCTACGGAGCCTGCCCTAGCCGCGGAGTCCGACGCCACCACCTCGTCCTCCTCGTCCGAGCACGCCGCCCTGGACGCCGGCCGCCGCCCCCGCGCCGCCGTCGGGTCGTCCTACTCGTCCTCGCTGTCCGGCGGCTCCTCCTCGTACTCGGGTTCGTCCTCGTACTCGGGTTCGTCCTCGCTGTCCGACTCCTCGCCCTCCTACTCGGGCTCGTCGTCGTACTCGTCCTCGTCCTCCTACTCGGGCTCGTCCCACCGCAGTTCGGCCGTCGACCTGACGGCCGACGACGACACCCTGTCGATGCCGAAGCTGGACTCGCTGGAGCGCAAGCTGCGCGCGATCGAGCAGCAGCTCGGCTGACCGGGCTTCCTTCGGGAGCAACGCGAACGGCCGCCGCCGGGGGATCCCGGTGGCGGCCGTTTCACGTGCCCGGTGGGCTACTTGTCGCTGCCGACCAGTTCCGGCTCCTCGTCCGCGCCCTCGCGGCGGTTGCGCAGGATCGACGAGCCGAGCGCCAGCCCGATGAAGGCGACGCCGATCAGGCCGGTGACGATCTCGGGGATGTGGTACTTGATCCCGACCAGCAGGATCACCGACAGCGCGCCGATCGCGTAGTGCGCGCCGTGCTCCAGGTAGACGTAGTCGTCCAGGGTGCCCTTGCGGACCAGGAAGACCGTCAGCGAGCGGATGTACATCGCGCCGATGCCGAGGCCGAGGGTGATCTGGAAGATGTCGCTGGAGATGGCGAACGCGCCGACCACGCCGTCGAAGGAGAACGACGCGTCCAGGACCTCCAGGTAGAGGAAGAGGAAGAACGCGGCCTTGCCGGCGACCTGGACGACCGACTTGCCGGACTTCTCGGCCTCCTCCTCGCGCTCGGCCTCGTCCTCCAGCCCCGATTCGAAGATCGAGGAGAGGCCGTTGACGGCCAGGTAGGTGATCAGGCCCAGGACGCCGGCGAGCAGGACGGTTTCGGCGTGCTCGGCGGCGAAGAAGCGCGAGGCCACGACCAGGGCGACCAGGGCGACGATGCTGGAGAGCGCGTCGAGCTTGCCGACCTTCTCCAGCGGGCGCTCCAGCCAGCTCAGCCAGGTGTGCTCCTTCTCCTCGAACACGAAGTCCAGGAAGATCATGAGCAGGAAGACGCCGCCGAAGGCCGCGATGGCCGGGTTGGCCGCCTCCAGGTACTGGCCGTACGTGAGGCCTTCGTAGGTCTTGTCGGTGTGCAGCGCGAGGTCGATGACCGTGGCGGGGTTGAGCTTCGCGGTGAGGCCGACGACCAGCAGCGGGAAGATCAGGCGCATGCCGAAGACGGCGATGAGCACGCCGACGGTCAGGAAGATCTTCTGCCAGTACGGGTTCATCCGCTTCAACACCGTGGCGTTGACCACCGCGTTGTCGAACGACAGGGAGATCTCCAGGATGGAGAGGATCAGCACGATGCCGAAGCCTTGGGCTCCCCAGAGCAGTCCGGCCGCGACCAGGCCGATGGCTGTGATCGCGAACGACCAGCCGAATGTGCGGAGGAACACGGGAGTTGGCTACCTTTCGGGTTCTGGCCGTGCGGCGGCCTCGTCCCGGGACGCCCTGACCGGGCCGGGCCCGGTCAGGTCACCCCCGCACTGCCCTCTGTTCTCGATCAGATCGGGCGTAATAAGTCCGATGGTCCTATAACCGCCCTTACTGTACGTTCACGCCGAAGTCGAGCGCGATCCCGCGCAGACCGGAGGCGTACCCCTGGCCCACCGCGCGGAACTTCCACTCGCCCGCGTAGCGGTACAGCTCGCCGAAGATCATCGCGGTCTCGTCGGACGCGTCCTCGGACAGGTCGTAGCGGGCGATCTCCTGCCCGTCGACCGAGTTGACGACCCGGATGTAGGCGTTGCGGACCTGCCCGAAGTTCTGCAGCCGCACCTCGGCGTCATAGATCGACACCGCGAAGACCACCTTGTCCGCCTGCGCCGGAACCAGCTCCAGGTTGACCAGGACCACCTCGTCGTCACCCGTGTCGTCGCCGCCGGTGAGGTTGTCGCCCTGGTGCTCCACCGAGCCCTCGGGGCTCTTGAGGTTGTTGTAGAAGACGAAGTACTCGTCACCGAGCACTCGCCCGCCACCGCAGAGCAGGGCGCTCGCGTCGAGGTCGAACGGGGCGCCCGTGGTCGAACGGGCGGACCAGCCGAGGCCGATCTGGACCTGCGTCAGGTTCGGCGCGGCTTTGGTGAGCGAGACGTTCCCACCCTTGGCGAGCGTGACCACCATGTCGTTCTTCCTCCCTTGCTTCTCCCGGGGCGCCTTCCAGGTGTAGTCCCCCGCGCCCCGGACCGACCGGCTCTGGTCGGCTGAACTTCCTGAACTCCCATCCTCGCAGCGCGGCGGACCGCCCCGGCACGCGGTCGGACGAACCCCCCGCCCGCCCTCCGGCGGCCCGACGGAACCGGGGACCGAACCGGCGCTCGGAGAGCGGGAAAGGCTCGACGGAGGAAGGGGCGAGGACGCCACGGAGCGTCCGTGGCGGACGGGAAACCGAACGGAAACCCGGACGGGAAACCGGACGGAAAAGGGGCCTGATCCGAAAGGATCAGACCCCGTGCGACCTGTATGTCTGCCGGATCGGCGCTGACGCTCCAGCCCGCCCTCGGCCCTCAGCCGTCGGGCGTCGGCCGCCAGCCGTCGGGCGTCAGACGTTGACGCCGAAGTCCTGCGCGATGCCGCGCAGACCGGAGGCGTAGCCCTGGCCGATGGCGCGGAACTTCCACTCGGCGCCGTTGCGGTACAGCTCGCCGAAGACCATCGCCGTCTCGGTGGAGGCGTCCTCGGAGAGGTCGTAGCGGGCCAGTTCCGTGTTGTCGGCCTGGTTCACGACGCGGATGAACGCGTTGCGCACCTGGCCGAAGTTCTGGCCGCGGTTCTCGGCGTCGTAGATCGACACCGGGAAGACGATCTTCTCCACGTCCGCCGGGACGCCGGCCAGGTTGACCTTGATCGCCTCGTCGTCGCCCTCGCCCTCACCGGTGCGGTTGTCGCCGGTGTGCTCGACGGAGCCGTCCGCGCTCTTCAGGTTGTTGAAGAACACGAAGTTGCCGTCCGAGGCGACCTTGCCCTGGGCGTTGCAGAGCAGTGCGCTGGCGTCCAGGTCGAAGTCCGTCCCGGTGGTGGTCCGGACGTCCCAGCCCAGGCCGACGACCACGGCCGTGAGGCCAGGGGCCTCCTTGGTGAGCGAGACGTTGCCGCCCTTGCTGAGGCTGACTCCCACGTGTCCTCCAAGAATCAGGAGGCACGCCCTGTGGTGGTGCCCCCGGTGGTGCGGTCCGGGGCGCCGGGAGCGCACCGGCTCCCGTACCCCACCCCGCCAACGGCCCGAGCGTAGTACGCGGTTCCCGTGGGCAGCGCGGTTCGGCTCGACACGACGTCCGCCACCCCGCCGGACGGGTGGCGGACCGCACCTGGCGGCCGCGGGCGGGGCCTCAGAGCGCGGCGACGGCCTTCAGGTACTCCTGCTCGTCCCGGGCGTCCGGGAGGCCGTTGACGACGCTCCAGCGCACCGTGCCGGCCCTGTCGATCACGAAGGTGCCGCGCAGCGGGCAGCCCCGCTCCCCGTCGAGGACGCCGTACGCCCGGGCGACCTCGCCGTGCGGCCAGAAGTCGGCCAGCAGCGGGAACTCCAGGCCCTCCCGGTCGGCGAGGACGCGCTGGGAGAACTGCGAGTCGCAGGAGAGGCCGAGGACCTGGACGTCGTCGTTCTGCAGCGCCGCCAGCTCGCGCTGGATCGCGCCCAGCTCGCCGGTGCAGACGCCGGTGAAGGCGAACGGGTAGAAGACCAGGACGACGTTCTTCTCGCCGCGGAAGTCGGCCAGGCGGACCGTCTCTCCGTGCTGGTTGTTGAGCTCGAAGTCCGGGGCCTGGGTGCCGACCTCGATGGCCATGAACGGGACCTTTCTGATCCGACGCTGTCCGACGCTGTCCGACGCGGTCCGACCCCGGGTCCGACGCCGGGTCCGACGCCGGTCCGCGGTCGACCGGACGCCGACCGACCGCGCCCTTCGGCGGGTGCGCGCAGGCCACATCCTCGCATTCGTTCAAGGCCGTTCGGCCGAACGGGTGAGGCGGCCCGGACGGGCACCCCTGCCCTTCCGCTCTGGGCGAACGCCGCGCCACCCGCTCCGGGCTGGGCGCCGACCCCGCCCCGAGCCGGCCACCGGGGGCGCTCGGAGCGACGGACGAGGCCGGAGCGGCAGAGCCCCGCCGGCCCGCGACCGGCCCCTGCCGCCTGCCCCCGGAAAGGCGCGGGCCCCGCCGGAGGGTTCCTCCGGCGGGGCCCGGCACGGGGCTCAGAGCCCGCTCAGCGCTTGCCGCCCGGCTTCGCCGTGGACTTGGTCGCGAGCCGGGTGGCCGCCCAGTCCTTGGCGATGTTGATCGAGCTGGTCTGCGAGAGGCCGGCGGTGCGCGCGGCCTCGTTGATGTCGGAGGCCTCGATGTGGCCGGCCCGCCCGGTCTTGGGCGTCAGCAGCCAGATCACGCCGCCTTCGGCCAGGTACTCCAGCGCGTCGACGAGGGCGTCGGTGAGGTCCCCGTCGTCGTCGCGGTGCCACAGGAGGACGGCGTCCGCGACGTCGTCGTAGTCCTCGGCGACGAGATCCGTCCCGGAGATCTCCTCGATTCCCTCGCGGAGATCCTGGTCAGTGTCTTCGTCGTACCCCAGCTCCTGGATGATCTGGCCTTCTTCGAAGCCGAGACGGGTCGCCGGGTTGGACTTGTCCGCGGGGTCCGCGGTCGCGCTCACGGGAATAACCTCCAGTATTCGGCTCGGCGTCCATGCCGAGGCTGTGGCCGTAGTCCACACGGGCGCGGCGGTTCGCGCAAGTACCCGACCCCCGATCCCCTCCAAAGGTTGACGTGCCACACCGGGGACGCGCCGCTCGACGTGTCGGGAATCACAACGATTTGCCCTTCTCTGTGTGGGACAAGGATGCTTCGGGTGGTCCCGGCCCAACAGGCCGTACGCGTGCCCGAGATGCGAACGGCATTCGGGGTCCGCGCGTGCGCGGGCGTAGAGTCTCCTGTTGGCCCTCACCCCGGCCGCCCGCCATCGGGCGGACGGGACACCAGGTCGGACCACCTCTTTTCGTAACACCCGGGGGTGTGCGGAGCGGACGAAGAAGCCCGCGCCGCGCGCCGCCAGACCGTCCCGCCCACCAGGCGGAACGGTTACCGATCGGTAGAGATGACGGATCTCCGAGCGCGGTAGCACGATGGAGGCGGCGCGACACACCTCAGTTTCGACCGACAGTGAAGGAACAGCGTGGCTTCCGGATCCGATCGCAACCCGATCATCATTGGCGGCCTTCCGAGTCAGGTCCCGGACTTCGATCCCGAGGAGACCGCGGAATGGCTGGAGTCGCTCGATGCGGCCATCGACGAGCGGGGGCGTGAGCGTGCCCGTTACCTGATGCTGCGCCTGATCGAGCGCGCCCGCGAGAAGCGTGTCGCCGTGCCCGAGATGCGCAGCACGGACTACGTCAACACCATCGCCACCAAGGACGAGCCGTTCTTCCCCGGCAACGAGGAGATCGAGCGCAGGATCCTCAACGCGACGCGATGGAACGCGGCCGTCATGGTCTCCCGGGCGCAGCGCCCGGGCATCGGCGTCGGTGGCCACATCGCCACCTTCGCCTCCTCCGCGTCGCTCTACGACGTCGGCTTCAACTACTTCTTCCGCGGCAAGGACGCCGAAGGCGAGTCCGGCGACCAGATCTTCTTCCAGGGCCACGCCTCTCCCGGCATCTACGCCCGCGCCTTCCTCCTGGACCGGCTCACCGAGCAGCAGCTCGACGCGTTCCGCCAGGAGAAGTCGAAGGCCCCGTACGGCCTGTCCAGCTACCCGCACCCGCGGCTGATGCCGGACTTCTGGGAGTTCCCGACCGTCTCGATGGGCCTCGGCCCGCTCGGTGCGATCTACCAGGCGCGGATGAACCGCTACCTGGAGCACCGCGGCATCAAGGACACCTCCGACTCGCAGGTGTACGCCTTCCTCGGCGACGGCGAGATGGACGAGCCCGAGTCGCTCGGCCAGCTGTCCCTGGCCGCCCGTGAGGGCCTGGACAACCTGACCTTCGTGGTCAACTGCAACCTGCAGCGCCTCGACGGCCCGGTCCGCGGCAACGGCAAGATCATCCAGGAGCTGGAGTCCCAGTTCCGGGGCGCCGGCTGGAACGTGATCAAGCTGGTCTGGGACCGCAGCTGGGACCCGCTGCTCGCGCAGGACCGCGACGGCGTCCTGGTCAACAAGCTGAACACCACCGTGGACGGCCAGTTCCAGACGTACGCCACCGAGACCGGCGCGTACATCCGCGAGCATTTCTTCGGCAGCGACCTGCGCCTGCGCAAGATGGTCGAGAACATGACCGACCAGCAGATCCAGCACCTGGGTCGCGGCGGCCACGACCACGCCAAGGTGTACGCGGCGTTCAAGGCGGCCCGCGAGCACAAGGGCCAGCCGACGGTCATCCTCGCCCAGACGGTCAAGGGCTGGACGCTGGGCCCCAACTTCGAGGGCCGCAACGCCACCCACCAGATGAAGAAGCTGACGGTCGAGGACCTGAAGCGCTTCCGCGACCGGCTGCACCTGCCGATCACGGACAAGCAGCTCGACGAGGGCTACCCGCCCTACTACCACCCGGGCCGCGACTCCGAAGAGATCCAGTACATGCACGACCGCCGCAAGGAGCTGGGCGGCTACGTGCCCACCCGCAAGGTGCGCCCGCGGAAGCTGGAGCTGCCGGGCGACGACGCGTACAAGGCGGTCAAGAAGGGGTCGGGCAACCAGACCATCGCCACCACCATGGCGTTCGTCCGGGTGCTCAAGGACCTGATGCGGGACAAGGGCATCGGCAACCGCTTCGTGCCGATCGCGCCGGACGAGTACCGCACCTTCGGCATGGACTCGCTCTTCCCCTCGGCGAAGATCTACAACCCGCTCGGCCAGACCTACGAGTCCGTCGACCGGGACCTGCTGCTCGCCTACAAGGAGTCGCCGACCGGGCAGATGCTGCACGACGGCATCTCCGAGGCCGGCTGCACGGCCTCGCTGATCGCTGCCGGCTCCTCGTACGCCACCCACGGCGAGCCGCTGATCCCGGTGTACGTCTTCTACTCGATGTTCGGGTTCCAGCGCACCGGCGACCAGTTCTGGCAGATGGCCGACCAGCTGGCCCGCGGCTTCGTGATCGGCGCCACCGCCGGCCGCACCACGCTGACCGGCGAGGGCCTGCAGCACGCCGACGGCCACTCGCACCTGCTGGCCTCGACCAACCCCGGCGTCGTCGCGTACGACCCGGCGTACGGCTTCGAGATCGCGCACATCGTCCAGGACGGTCTGCGGCGGATGTACGGCTCCAGCGAGGAGCACCCGCACGGTGAAGACGTGTTCTACTACATGACCGTCTACAACGAGCCGATCAAGATGCCGGCCGAGCCCGAGAACGTGGACGTCGAGGGCATCCTCAAGGGCCTGCACAAGTACGCGCCGGGCACCGCGGGCCAGATCCCGGCCCAGATCCTCGCCTCCGGCGTGGCCGTGCCGTGGGCCCTGGAGGCCCAGCGCATCCTCGCCGAGGAGTGGAACGTCAAGGCCGACGTCTGGTCCGCGACCTCCTGGAACGAGCTGCGCCGCGACGCGGTGGAGACCGAGGAGTTCAACCTGCTGCACCCCGAGGAGCAGCAGCGCGTGCCGTACGTCACCCGGAAGCTCCAGGGCTCCGAGGGCCCGGTCGTCGCGGTGTCCGACTGGATGCGCGCGGTGCCGGACCAGATCGCCCGCTGGGTGCCGGGCCAGTACCAGTCGCTGGGTGCCGACGGCTTCGGCTTCGCCGACACCCGCGGTGCGGCCCGCCGCTTCTTCCACATCGACGCGCAGTCGGTCGTCCTGGCGGTGCTCACCGAGCTCGCCAAGCAGGGCAAGGTCGACCGTTCGGCGCTGAAGGACGCGATCGACCGCTACCAGCTGCTCGACGTGGCGGCGGCCGACCCGGGCGCCGCCGGCGGCGACGCCTGATCGCCCGCTAGGCACTGAAGGGGCCGGACCTCCACCGAGGTCCGGCCCCTTCGGCGTTCCCGGGCGGCCACCCGCCCGAGCGGGCGGCGGGCTCGACGGCCCCGGGCCCGCCCGGGGCCGGCACAGGGACAAGGACAGAGACAGAGACAGGGACAGCAGAGGCACAGGCACAGCACGACGGCCCCGGACTCCGCCGAGTCCGGGGCCGTCGCGGGCCGTCGCGCCGGGGCGCGGGTCAGATGTGCACGGCCGGGCCCGCGTCGGTGGTGCCGCGGCGGGTGAGCAGGCCGAGTACGGCGGCGGCGAAGGCCACCACGGAGGCGACCGCGAAGGCGAGCGACATGCCGCTGACGAAGGACTCGTGGACGGCGCCGGCCATCGCGTCCACCGCCTGCTGCGGGGTGCCGGGCGGGGCCGGCGGGGCGATGCCGAGCTGGGCGGCCTGCTTGAGGCCCTCGGCCTCGGCGCCCTGGACCGGCGGCAGGCCGGCCTTGGCCCAGTTGCCGGGGAGCACGTCGCCGACCTTGGCGGCCATCAGCGCGCCCAGCACCGCGGTGCCGAGGCTGCCGCCGACCTGCATCGCGGCCTGCTGGAGGCCGCCGGCCACGCCGGACAGCTCCAGCGGAGCGTTGCCGACGATGACCTCGGTGGCGCCGACCATGACGGGGCTGATGCCGAGGCCCATCAGGACGAACCAGAGCGACATCACGCCGGTGCCGGAGCCGCTGTCCAGGGTGGACATGCCGAACATCGCGGTGGTGGTGATCAGCATGCCGGCCACGATCGGGATCCGGGGGCCCAGCTTGCCGATCGCGAGGCCGGCCAGCGGCGAGCCGACGATCATCATGCCGGTCATCGGCAGCAGGTGGACGCCGGCCTCGACCGGCTTCATCCCGTGCACGTTCTGCAGGTAGAAGGTCACGAAGAAGATCGCGCCGAAGAACGCGAACGCCATCAGCACCATCAGCAGGACGCCCGCCGACAGCGGCACCGAGCGGAACAGGCCGAGCGGGATCAGCGGCTCGCGCGCCTTGCCCTGCCAGAGCGCGAACAACACCATCAGCACCACCGCACCGCCCAGGAACAGCAGCGTCCTGGTGTCGCCCCAGCCCCACTCGGGGGCCTTGATGATGCCGAAGACCAGCGCGAACATCCCGACCGAGAGCAGCGCGATGCCGGGCACGTCGAAGGACTTGGCGGCGTTCTCGGCCCGGACGTCCTTGAGGACCCACAGGCCCAGCGCCAGCGCGAGCAGGCCGACCGGGACGTTGATGAAGAACACCGACTCCCAGTTGACGTGCTCGACCAGCAGGCCGCCGACGATCGGGCCGGCCGCGGTGGAGGCGCCGATCACGCCGCCCCAGATGCCGATGGCCATGTTGAGCCGCTCGGCGGGGAAGGCCCCGCGCAGCAGGCCGAGCGCGGCCGGCTGGAGCAGCGCGCCGAAGAGGCCCTGCAGCACCCGGAAGACGATCACCGTCTGGATGTTGCCGGCGAAGCCGATCGCGGCCGAGGTCGCGGCGAAGCCGACCGCACCGACCAGGAAGGTGGTCTTGTGGCCGAACCGGTCGCCGATCTTGCCGGCCGTGATCAGGAAGACCGCCAGGGCGAGCAGGTAGCCGCTGGTCACCCACTGGATCTCGGAGGGCGCCGCGTGCAGCTTCTCCTGGATGACGGGGTTGGCGATGGCGACGATCGTGCCGTCCAGGGCGACCATCATCACGCCGACCGCGACGGTCAGCAGGGTCAGCCAGGGGTGCCCCTTGAGGCCTCCCCCGGACGGTGGCGTCGGCGGCGGGGCGTCCGCCTCGGAGTTCTTGACGACGGACTGGCTCATCTGGGCCCTCCGGGGGCGTGGCTCGTTCGGGACGTGGTCGTGGCGCCCCGGCCCACCCGTCCCCACAGGTGCCCCGGCCCGACGGGCGCCACTCGTCCGCAGATTATGTCAGTCGCTGACAATCGGCAAACAGTGACTTCTGCTCGTTGCTGACATTTGTCAGAACGCTAAGGTTGTGCTCCCACCCGCCACCCCGCGCTCCGGAAGGCCCCCGCCATGGCCGCTCACCCCCCTCCCCCCGCCGAGACCCCGGAGGACACCGGGCGGGCACCCGGGTTGCGTGAGCGCAAGAAGCAGCAGACCCGGCACGCCCTGGTCCAGGCCGCCCACGAACTCTTCCTCGGCCAGGGCTTCGCCCGGACCACCGTCGACGAGATCGCCTCCGCCGTCGACGTCTCCCAGCGCACCTTCTTCCGCTACTTCGCGAACAAGGACGAGGTCGCGCTCGCCGTGATGGCCGAGGCCGAGGACTACTTCATCGAGTGCCTGCGCCACCGCCCGGCCCACGAGGCCCCGCTCCAGGCCCTGCGCGCCTCGATCGTCAAGGCCTGGCGCGACCTCGGAAACGCCAAGGCCTCCGGCCCCGACTCGATCACCAGCGCCCTCGAACTCATGCGGATGATCGAGGACGCGCCCACCCTGCTCGCCGCCCACCTGCGGCGGGTCACCGAACAGGAGCGGATCGTGGTCCAGGTGCTCGCCGAACGCGAGGGACTGGACCCGCGCGAGGACCTGCGCCCCACCGTGCTGGCCGCCGTCTTCGGCAGCGTGCTGCGCGCCGCCCACCTGTCCTGGACGGCCGACCGCGAACCCGACGGGCCCGAGGGAATGATCGCCCTGATCGAGCGCCACTTCGACCAGCTCGGACCGGCCCTGGCCGGCCACTGGCGCACCCCCGCGCAGCACTCCGCGTGACGCCGGGCGCAGCACCCGACGCAGCACTCGCCCAACACCCCGTGCGGCACCCGACGCAGCACTCGCCCAACACCCCGTGCAGCACCCGACGCAGCGCTCGCGCAACACCCCGGGCCACCCCGGACAGCACCCCCGCACAGCCCCGCGCGTGTCATACCGGGGTATCACCCGATACCCCGGTGGCACCCGGAAGTTCGGGCTCCGGTGCGACGCCCCGCGGCCGCCGCCCTCCTAGGCTGGCCCGCGATGAAGAACCTCACCCCCGCGGACCCCCGCCACCACGCCCTGCGCCTGCTGCGCCTGCTCTGGCACCACCTCACCAGCCCGGACGGCGACCACACGCCGCTGCTCGGGCAGTCGCCCCGGCCCTGGCTGCGCCGCCTTCCGTACGCGGTCGCGCTGGCCATGCTGGCCTCGCTGATCCCCACCGGGATCGCCAACCTGGTCGACTTCTACGGCGTGGTGCTCCCGGTGGCCGCCGCGCTCACCGTCGCGCAGACCATGCCGCTGCTGCTCGCCATCACCCGGCCGCTGGCCGCCTGGTGGATCAGCGCGGCCACCCTGGTCGCCACCGCCGCCATCACCGCCCGGTACGACCAGCACGGCGGCACCTGGCCGTGGACCGCGCCGATGATCCTCTCGTACGTCTTCCTGCTGGTCGCCCTGGCGCTGCGGGAGAGCCGGGCCACCCTGGTCGCGGTCTGGCTCGCCACCGTCCTGCTCACCGCCGTCGCCACCACGCTCGGCCTGCCCCGCCCCGGTGACGGCACCACCATGCTGCTGATCGCGCTCAGCGGCGCCGCGCTGCTGCTCGGCTGGGCCGTCCGGGACCGCGCGGAGGCGCGCCGACTGCTCAGCGAGCAGGAGCACATCAGCGGGGTCGAACGCGAACGACGCACCCTCCTGGAGGAACGCGCCCGGATCGCACGGGAGTTGCACGACGTGGTGGCCCACCACATGTCGGTGATCGCGGTGCAGGCCGCCAGCGCGCCGTACCGGATAGCCGACGTGCCGGCCGAGGCCGCCGAGGAGTTCGGCACGATCGCCGCGACCGCCCGCGAGTCGCTCGCCGAGATGCGCCGGCTGCTCGGCGTGCTGCGCAGCGAGGAGTCCGGCGGGGAGACGGCCCCCCAGCCCGGGGTCGGCCAGATCGCCCAACTGGTCGAGACGGTGGGGCGGGCCGGGGTGCCGGCCGAGCTGACGGCCGATGCGGGGCTGGCAGAGACGGTGCCGCAGGCCGTCGGCCTCTCCGCGTACCGGATCGTCCAGGAGGCGCTGGCCAACGTGGTGCGGCACGCGCCCGGGGCGCGGACCTGGGTGTCGCTGTCCTGCGACGGGCCGGCCCTGCTGGTGACCGTGGTCAACGCGCCCCCGCCGGAGCGCACCGAGTCGCTGGAGGCGTCGGTCGAGGGCACCGGGCACGGCCTCGTCGGGATGCGCGAACGCGTCCGGCTGGTCGATGGCAGTCTGGACACCGGCCCGCTGCCGGACGGCGGCTTCAAGGTGGCCGCCGCCCTGCCCCTCGACCTCCCCCAGGAGAGCGCCGCATGACCATCCGCGTGATCATCGTCGACGACCAGGCCATGGTGCGCGCGGGCTTCGCGGCCCTGCTCAACGCGCAGAGCGACATCGACGTGGTGGGGGACGCGGCGGACGGCGCCCAGGCCCTGGAGACCGCCGGCCGCACCCACCCGGACGTGGTGCTGATGGACGTCCGGATGCCCGTGATGGACGGCCTGGAGGCGGCCCGGCGGCTCCTCGACCCCACCGCCGGCGGGCGCGGCGGGAACGGCGCGTACCGGCCCAAGGTGCTGATGCTGACCACCTTCGACGTGGACGACTACGTGTACGAGGCGCTGCGCGCCGGAGCCAGCGGCTTCCTGCTCAAGGACGCCCCGCCGGCCGACCTGATCGCCGCGGTCCGGGTGGTCGCGGCCGGCGAGGCCCTGCTCGCCCCCTCGGTGACCCGCCGGCTGATCGAGGACTTCGCCCGCACCCGCCCGGCCCGGCGCCGCGACCCCAAGGTGAGGCTCAACGGCCTGACCCCGCGCGAGACCGAGGTGCTGGAGCTGATCGCCCGGGGCCTGTCCAACCAGGAGATAGCCGCCCGGCTGGTGCTCGCCGAGCAGACCGTCAAGACCCACATCGGCCGCATCCTCGCCAAGCTCGACCTGCGCGACCGCGCCCAGGCGGTGGTGCTGGCCTACGAGTCGGGCCTCGTAGCCCCGGGCCAGTAGTCCCCGGCCCCTCTGATACCCGGGTAGGACCCGGGAGTTGGCCCCGCGGTGTGACGTCCGCGGGGCCGTCGCATTCCTACCTTCCTCTCCGTCGGAAGCAGAACGGACGAGGGAGAGCCGGGACATGCGCAGATTTCGAGTCAGGCGGGCGGTCGCCGCCGCGGTGGCGCTGGCGGCGGTGCTCGGCGCGGGTGGTTGGGCCGCCGACAGCCGGACGGCCGTCACCGGTCCGCCGCCCGGCAGCGCCGCGTGGACATCCGACACCTCGCTCGGCCTGCCGCTGCCGGACCCGGCCACCACCACCCCGGCCGACGTCGCCGCGTTCTTCGCCGGGCTGAGCCCCGACCGGCAGGACGCCCTGGCCGTCCGGCACCCCCTGGTGGTCGGCAACCTGGACGGCGCGCCGATCGGACTGCGCTACCGGGCCAACGCCCTGGCCCTCGCCGCCGAACGCACCCGCGAACTCGCCCGGGCCGCCGACCCCGCCCTACCCCCGCAGGACCACGAAGCCGCCCGCACCCGTGCCGAGCGCTACCGCACCCTGCTGGACGGCGGGCGCCGGATCCTCGCCTTCGACCCGCGCGGCCGCGGCCAGGTCGCCGAGGTCTACGGCGACCTCGCCGCCGCCCGCCACACCGCCGTGATCGTCCCCGGCTCGGACATCGACCTGCTCGACTTCGACCGCACCACCGACCCGTACGGCACCCCCGCCGGCATGGCCCGCGCCCTCTACGCCGAGGAGCAGCACGGCGACGAACAGCACGCCGGGGAGCAGCACGCCGACGTACAGCACCGGGCCACCGACCGGCAGACCGCCGTGATCGCCTGGGCCGGCTACACCACCCCCGTCGGCCTCGGCCTGGACGCCGCCACCGAGGACCTCGCCCGGGCCGGCGCCACCCGCCTGACCCGACTCCTCGACGGACTCGCCGTCAGCACCCACCCCCAGGCCCCCGCCACGGTGTTCTGCCACAGCTACGGCTCGGTGGTCTGCGGCCTGGCCCGCCCCACCCCGGCGCAGGCCTCCGGCGTGGTGGTGCTCGGCTCGCCCGGCATGGGCGTCGACTCCGCCGCCGACCTCGACCCCGGCGTCCCGCTGTGGGCCACCGCCCGCAACGGCTCCGACTGGATCGGCGACGTGCCCAACGTCCGGCTGCTCGGCCTCGGCCACGGCGCCGACCCGACCGCCCCCGGATTCGGCGCCCGACCGCTGCCCGCCACCGGATCCCACGGACACACCGGCTACTTCGCCCCCGGCACCGCCTCCCTCACCGCCTACGCCGCCGTCGCCGCCGGCCGCGCCTGACCGCCCGCACCGGAAGGAGCCCCACCATGGCCCACCCCCTCACCGCGCTGCGCCACGCCGCCCGGCAGATCGACGCCAGGACCCCCGCCACCCGCGACCGCGCCCTCGACGGCCTGCGCGCCCTCGCCCTGCTCGCCGTACCGGTCGGCCACTGGATGCTCGGCGGCTTCGCCCTCTCGGACGACGGCGCCCTGCACAACGCCAGCCCGCTCTCCTCGCTCGGCTCCCTGGCCCCGATCAGCTGGGGCCTCCAGATGCTCGGGGTGTTCTTCCTGGTCGGCGGCCACTCCTCGGTCCGCTCGCTGGAACGGGCCCGGGCCCGGGGCGGCACGTACGGCGGCTGGCTGCGCGCCCGCACGGTCCGGCTGCTGCGCCCGGTGCTCGGGGTCACGGCGGTGTGGGCGCTGCTGATCCCGCTGCTGCCCGCGCTCGGCGTCCCCGCGGACACCGTGCGCACCGGCGCGACGCTGGTGGTGCAGCCGCTCTGGTACATCGGGGTCTACCTGGGGCTGACCGCGCTGACCCCGCTCTGCGTGGCCGCCGGGCGCCGGCTGGGGGGCTGGTCGGCGGCCCTGCTGGTGGCCTCGGTCGCCGCCGTCGACGTGCTGCGGTACGGGCCGTGGGCGGAGGCGGTGCCGTCCTGGGTCGCGCTGCTGAACATCCTTCCGGGCTGGCTGTTCGGCTACCAGTTGGGCGTGCTGTGGGCGCAGGGCCGGCTCGGCCGCCCGACGGCCCGGGTGCTGCTGCTCGGCGG
This sequence comes from Streptomyces sp. NRRL S-350, assembly GCF_000719705.1. GTDB lineage: Bacteria > Actinomycetota > Actinomycetes > Streptomycetales > Streptomycetaceae > Kitasatospora. Next base: position 16,240 of record NZ_JOHO01000005.1, read on the forward strand.
CGGCGCGCTGTTCGCGGTGCTGCTGGTGGTGTTCCACTACCCGGCCAGCATGGTCGGCGTGCCCGGGGCCGGGCGCACCAACTCGCACCCGCCGTCCCTGCTGGTGCTCGCCCTGGCGGCGTTCCAGTGCGGCGCCGCGGTGCTGCTGCGGGAGCGGCTGGGGCGGCTGCTGACGAACCGTCCGCTGCTGTGGCTGCCGGTGGTGGTGGTCAACCTGTCGGCGATGACGATCTTCTGCTGGCACCAGAGCGCGATGCTCGCGGTGGCGGTGCCCGGCGCGGCCGGCCTGGGCGCCGTCCAGGGGTTGACCACCGCACCGGAGTCGATCGGCTGGGTGGCCGCCCGGTTGGCGCTGCTGCCGCTGTTCGGCGCCGTCCTGGTGGCGATCGGGTGGTTCACCCGGCGGTTCGACGGGCCGTGGACGGCCTTCTCCCGCGCCGGGAAGGCGGCGGCCGGCGCCGCGGCGGCGCTGTTCGCGGCGTACGCGCTGGGCGTGGTGTGAGCCGCCGCTGCCGGTGAGCGGCGCAATGGGGCGTGGACCGGCCGGTCCACGCCCCATTGCGCCGCCCGCGCGCCGGGGGCGGGTCGTCGACGCCCTGCTCTACCCTCGCCATGGTGTCGGGGAGTTCGGCGCCCCCACGGAAGCCGTACGGACCACCGCGTTCGAACCACTGGAAGACGTCGACAGGACACCCCCGGTTCATGTGATCCATCCCACAGTTTGGGCGGGCCCGACACCCCTTCGGGCCCCCTAGGCTTGCGCAGGGAAGTCAGCAGTCCTATCGCACCCTCCGGGCACCGCCCGCGAAACGGTGACGGGCCCCAAGGGAGTTGGTGCGGTGCGCAACGGTCGTCGCTGGAAGCGGGTACTGATCGGAGCGTTCGCGGGCTGCGCCGTGCTCGCCGACGCCGGAGCGTCGGCCGCCGCCGCCGCGGTCTCCTCCGAACAGCTGGCGATCTCCACGCCCCCGGCCGGCAGCGCCGCCTGGGTCCAGGACCACTCCTTCGGCCGCGCCCTGCCCGACCCGGCCACCGCCACCCCGGCCACCGCCGCCGAGTTCTTCGCCTCGCTCGCCCCCACCGAGCTCGACCGGCTGATCCAGGACTACCCGCTGGTCGTCGGCAACTACGACGGCGCCCCGCTCGACCTGCGCTACCGCGCCAACCGGATCGCGCTGGCCGCCGAGCGCGACAGGGCCCGGGCCCGCGCCGCCGACCCGAAGCTCGACGCCGACAGCCGCGCGCTGGCCGTCTCCCGCGCCAACGACGTCGAGCACCTGCTCGCCCCCGGCCGCCAGATCCTCGCCTTCGACCCGCGCGGCCGCGGCCTGGTCACCGAGGTGTGGGGCGACCTCGCCGACGCCGAGCGGATCTCCGTCGTCATCCCCGGCTCGGACGCCGACCTCGGCCACTTCGACCAGGCGGTCGACCCGCTGCGCTCCCCCGCCGGAATGGCCCGCGCCCTCTTCGCCGAGGAGCAGCGCCAGGCCCCGGGCACCCGTACCGCGGTGGTGTCCTGGACCGGCTACGTCACCCCCTCCGGCCTCGGCCCGGACGCGGCCACCTCCCGGCTCGCCGACGTCGGCGCGCCCCGGCTCCAGCGGCTGCTGGCCGGGCTCAAGGAGACCACCCGGCCGGACGCGCCGCCGTCCCTGCTCTGCCACTCCTACGGCTCGGTCGTCTGCGGCACCGTCGCCCCCGAGATCCCGCGCGCCGCCGCCTCGCCGTCCGACACCTCGGGCATCACCGACATGATGGTCTTCGGCAGCCCCGGCATGGGTGTGCAGAGCACCACCGAGCTGGGCACCGGCGTGCACGTCTGGGCCACCCGCAACCCCAGCGACTGGATCGGCAACGTGCCGTTCCTGGAGGTCGGCGGACTCGGCCACGGCGCCGACCCGACCGCGAGCGGCTTCGGCGCCGAGCAGATCTCCTCGGCCCGGGCGGTCGGCCACACCGGGTACTTCACCGAGGGCACCGACAGCCTGCACAACTTCGCGGCGATCTCGCTCGGCCACTACCAGGACGTGGTCCGGCCGAACTCCGGCTCCTGACGCCCGCGCGGGCCCGGCCCCGGCGCCCCCGCGGCGCCCCGGGCCCACCCCGGTTCAGGCCTGCTGCTCCTGGTACAGCCGCAAGGCGTCCGCCGCCGCCCGGGCCAACTCGCGCCGGGCCGCCAGGGGCGCCAGCACCTCGACGTCCGCCCCCAGGGCCAGCAGCGACCGGACGGCCCCCGGCGCCGGGAAGGCCATCTCCACCTCCACCCAGTCCTCGGCCGGCCCGGTGCCCCGGTGGTCCGGGCCCGGGTCCGGGTCCGGCGGCACGGTGACCCGGCCGCCGTGGAGGCGCAGGAACATGTCCAGCCGTCCCCGCCGGACCCGCACCCGGACGGGCAGTTCCCGGGGCAGCCGCTCCACCTGCTCGCGCAGCACCGCCCACGCGTCGCCCAGCCCCACCCCGGCCCGGCGGCGCACCACCTCCTCGGTGGTCTCGGCGGCCAGCACCCGGTCGGCCCGGAACAGCCGCGGCTCGCCGTGCAGATCGGCCACCAGGTACCAGACCCCGGCCTTGCTCACCAGCCCGTACGGGTCGACGGTGTACTCCACCGGCGCGGGCGTGCCGCCGTGCCGGTAGCGCAGCCGCAGCCGCCGGTCGGCGAAGACGGCGTACTGCAGCTCGCCGAGGTCCGGGCCGGGCCCGGCAGCGGCCGCGGCGCCCTGCATCCACCGCGCCGGGTCGACCAGGATCCGCTCGCTGGTCCGCTCGGCGCCCGGCCGGTGCGGGGCCGGCAGCGCCGCCATCACCTTGCGCAGGGCGGAGCCGAGCGCGCCGTCCAGTCCGAGGTCGCTGTGGGCGCCCTGGGCGGAGAGGACGAACAGCGCCCTGGCCTCGTCCGCGGTCAGGCCGGTGACGTCGGTGCGGTAGCCGGGCAGCAGGCCGATGCCGCCGTGCCGCCCGCGTTCGGTGAACACCGGCACCCCGGCGGCGGAGAGCGAGTCCACGTCGCGGTAGATGGTGCGGACGGACACCTCCAGCCGTTCGGCGAGTTCGGTGGCGGACACCCGGCCGCGGGTCTGGAGCAGCAGGAGGATCGAGAGCAGGCGGTCGGCCTTCATGTGCCAAGAATCCCAGAAATCCTGACGGCACTTGTCAGGTTTTACTGGGAGATTGCGTTCCGAGCCCGAAAGACCGCCCGACACTACGGAGTTGACCCCACATGAGCGCCGTCCAGGACGCCCGTCCCCAGTACCTGCTCGCCCTCGACCAGGTGGAGAAGCTGTTCGTCGCGATCACCCCGGCGGACCTCGACCGGCCCACCCCGTGCACCGAGTTCACGCTGCGCCGGCTGCTGAACCACGTGGTCGGCGGCATCCACCGCTTCGCGTACATGGGTGAGGGCGGCCGTTCCGAGGACGTCGTGGCCGCCATCGAGGACCCGGCGGACGACGGCTGGCCGGCCGCACTGGGCCGGGCCCGCGCCCGGGCCGTCGCCGCCTGGGCGGACGACGCCAAGCTCGGCCGCCCGACCGCCGCGCCGTGGGGCGAGGTGCCCGGCGGCGCCGCGGTCGGCGGCTACCTGATGGAGCTGGTGACCCACACCTGGGACATCGCCACCAGCCTCGGCAGCGGGTTCGTCCTGGACGACGCCCTGGCGCACACCGCCCTGGGCATCGCCCAGGCCGTCCTGCCGACCGAGCAGCGCGGCGGCGACGTCCCGTTCGGCCCGGCCCAGCCGGTCGCCGAGGACGCCGACGTCCACGCCCGGCTGGCCGCCTGGATGGGCCGCACGGCCTGAGCCGCACGCGGTCGGGTCGGGTCGGGTCGGGTCGGCCGTCCGCCGACCCGACCGCCCGCCGCCGCCTCCCCGCACCCCCGCTTCCGGCTACTCCCGCCCGGCCGAGGTGAAGCTCATGTCCGCGTAGCGCGGCCCCGCCACCCGCTCGGCCACCGGCTCCAGCAGCGCCAGCTCCTCGGCGGTGAGCCGCAGCGTCGCCGCCGCGGTGTTCTCCGCGAGGCGGCTGCGCTTGCGGGTGCCCGGGATCGGCACCACGGTCAGTCCGTGCACCTCGGCCCGCTGGTGCACCCAGGCCAGCGCGACCTGGGCGAGCGTCACGCCGCGGGCCTGCGCGATCTCCCTCAGCGGGTCGAGCAGACCGCCGTTGACGGCCGCGTTGTCGCCGGAGAAGCGCGGGTGGGTGCGCCGGAAGTCGTTCTCCGAGAGCTGCGCACCGTCCTGGAACGCGCCGGTCAGGAAACCCCGCCCGAGCGGCGAGTACGGCACGAAGGCGACGCCCAGCTCCGCCGCGGCCGGCACCGCCGACCGTTCGACGTCCCGGGCGAACACCGACCACTCGGACTGCAGCGCGGCGATCGGGTGGACCGCGTGCGCCTCGCGCAGTTCGGCCCCGGTCACCTCGGAGAGCCCGAGGTGGCGCACCTTGCCGGCCCGGACCAGCTCCGCCATCGCGCCGACCGACTCGGCCAGCGGCACGGCCGGGTTCCGGCGGTGCATGTAGTAGAGGTCGATCTCGTCCACGCCGAGGCGGCGCAGCGAGGCGTCCACGGCGGACCGGATGTAGGCCGGGTCGTTGCGCACGGCGCGGCGGGTCGGGTCGTCCTCCGAGCGCTCGATGGCGAACTTGGTGGCGATCACCACCCGGTCCCGGTTGGCCCGGACGAAGGGGCCGACGAACTCCTCGTTGCGGCCGAAGCCGTACATGTCGGCGGTGTCGAACAGGGTGACGCCGGACTCCAGCGCGGCGTCGAGGGTGGCGAGTGCCTCGCCGGAGTCGGTCGGCCCGTAGAACTCGCTCATGCCCATGCAGCCGAGGCCCTGGACGCCCACGAGCGGGCCGCCGGTGCCGAGTTCGGCGGTGGGAAGGATCTGGTGAGTCATGCGCTCTGCTCTTCCTCTACGCGGTTGTACTGGCATTTAGCCGGGATGCCGACCTTGTCGGCCACCCTCCCGGCATAGAGATCGATCTTGTAGTCGAGGACGGCGAGGGTGGCCTGGAGGTCGACGATCCGCTGCCGGACCTCCTCGCGCTGGGCCTCCAGCAGCCGGCGCCTCCCCTCGTAGGTCTCCTCGCCCTGACGGGCCATGTCGACGTACTTGAGCATGTCCGCCACGGACATGCCGGTCAGCCGCAGCCGGCCCAGGAAGGCCAGCCGGTGCAGGTCGGCGTCGCAGTAGCGGCGCTGGCCGCCGACCGCGCGGTCCACCGGGTCCAGCAGGCCGATCCGCTCGTACCAGCGCAGGGTGTGGGCGGTCAGTCCGCTCGCCGCGGCGACCTCGCTGATGGTGTGCCGCGGCGTCCGGTCCGGATCGCCCACCGGGCTGCCGAACACCTCGGCGCAGCTGCGCAGGTCGACCTCGATGCGTGCGGGTACGGCCATGGATCTTTCCCCCTGTCTCGTCCGACGGAAAAAACGCTACCGAGTTGGAGTGCACTCCAAGCAAGCCCGGCAGCCGGGTGCCCCCGCCACCAGTCTCCGGCCCGCACTAGAGTCGGGCCCATGGAGAGCTTGCGGATGATCGAGAACTGGCCGGTGCCCCATGCCGCGGCGGCGGTGGTCCGGGGGGCGGACGGCGCGGTGCTGGGGGCGCACGGACCGCAGCAGCACCTGTTCCCGCTGGCGTCGGTGACCAAGCTGCTCAGCTCGTACGCGGCCCTGGTCGCGGTCGAGGAGGGCGTGTTCGAGCTGGACGACCCGGCCGGGCCGCCCGGGGCGACCGTCCGCCACCTGCTCGCGCACACCTCCGGCCTGGGCTTCGACGAGGACCGGGTGTTCGCCGAGCCGGGCAACCGCCGGCTCTACTCCAACGCGGGCTTCGACGCGCTGGCGCGGGCCCTGTCCGAGGCCGCCGGGATCGAGTTCTCCCGCTACGCCGCCGAAGCGGTGTTCGAGCCGCTCGGCATGGCCGACACCCTGATCAACACCGCGCACAAGTCGCCCGCCGGAGCCGGCGGCCTGTCCACCGTCGCCGACCTCGCCCGGTTCGCCGCCGAACTGCAGGCCCCCAAGCTGCTGGACCCGTCCACCGTGCGGCGGGCCACCCGCGAGGTCGCCTTCCCCGGCACCAGCGGCGTGCTGCCCGGCTACGGCCACCGCCGCCCGAACGACTGGGGCCTCGGCTTCGAGATCCGCGACGGCAAGAGTCCGCACTGGACGGGCACCGGCAACTCCCCCGCCACCTTCGGCCACTTCGGCCAGTCCGGCACCTTCCTGTGGGTCGACCCGCAGGCGGGCGCGGCCTGCATCGCCCTGACCGACCTGGACTTCGGGCCCTGGGCCGTCGAGGCCTGGCCGGCCTTCTCGGACGCGGTGCTCGCCGAACTGGAGGGCTGAGCGGGGCCCGCGCACGAGGCCGACGGGCCGAGCGGCCCCGCCCGCCCCGGCGGCCCTAGCCGTACGAGACCGGCGAGTGCATCTCCCACAGCAGGAGTTCCGCGCCGGTCTCGCCCGCCGTCGGGTCGGCGAAGGCCTCGCCGGTGATCCGCACGCTGTCGCCCGAGGCCATCGAACGACCGCCCCCCTTGGGCCCCGGGATGGTCCGGTAGCCCAGCGAGCCGGCCGTCAGGTGCGCGTATCGCCAAGGGGCGGCGGGCAGTTCGGGCAGCGGCTGCCACGGCCCGGCGGTCGCCAGCCAGAGCGCGGCGTCGCCACGGCGCAGCCGCAGGGCGCCGGTGCCGGCGTCGCGCTCCAGCCCGGAGGCGAGCAGCGTCAACCCGCCGTCCGCCGGTTCCACCCTGCGCAGTCCGTAGGCGGGGGCGGTGCCGAACTCGTCCGGCTGGAGCCACATCTGGACGAAGCGGACCGGGCCGGCGGCGCCGCCGACGTTGCGTTCGGTGTGGGTGACGCCGGAGCCGGCGCTGAGGTGCTGGATCATCCCGGGGCGGACCACCCCGCTGTGGCCGTGCGAGTCCCGGTGGGCCAGCGCGCCCTCCAGCACCCAGGTGAGGATCTCGGTGTCCCGGTGCTTGTGCTCCTCGAACCCGGCACCGGGGGCGAGGAGTTCCTCGTTGCACGCGAGCAGTGCGCCGAAGTGCGTGTTCCTCGGGTCGTAGTGGCCGGAGAAGGAGAACGCGTGTCGGGTCTCGACGCCCTCGGCCGGGGTGGAGCGGTAGCGCTCGGCGGTGCGGCGCAGGTCGGCGCGGGGGCGGTCAGCGGCGTCGGTCACGCGCCTTACCGTACCCCCGCCGACCGGTTCGTCCCCGGGCGCCGGGGCGCCCGTCGGCTCGCGCGTGTGACTCGTGCCACGGCGCCGCACGGCCGGGGGGTGTGCACGAGCAGTCACTCACGTGAGGCAGGCTTGTCCCTGTGCCAGCCGCTTCCGCGAACTCCCAGAGCGAACCCAGCCCCGTACCCGAACCGACCGGGAAGAGCCCGGCCCATCGGCCGGGCCGCGACCGCCCCGGCCGCGCGGCGCCCCGCCTGACGGCTCAGGAGCGCAGAAACGCCGCCGAGCGTGCGGAGCGCCGGGCGGCGACCCTCAAGCGGCTGGAGAAGTCCGCGGGCAAGCTGGCCACCGCCGCGATCGCGCGGATGGACGACCAGCTCGGCTGGTACCGGCGGATGCCGCCGGAGCACCGCTCCTGGATCGGCCTGGTCGCCCAGGCCGGCATCGCCGCCTTCACCGAGTGGTACCGCCACCCCGAGGCGGCGAAGGCGATCTCCACCGATGTCTTCGGCACCGCCCCGCGCGAGCTCACCAGGGCGATCACCCTGCGCCAGACCGTCGAGTTGATCCGCACCACGATCGAGGTGATGGAGGAGGCCATCGAGGAGGTGGCCGCGCCCGGCGACGAGGCGGACATGCGCGAGTCGGTGCTGGTCTACGCCCGGGAGATCGCCTTCGCCACGGCCCAGGTGTACGCCCAGGCGGCCGAGGCGCGCGGCGCCTGGGACGCCCGGCTGGAGGCGCTGGTGGTCAACTCGCTGCTGTCCGGGGACGCGGACGAGGGGGTCCTGTCCCGCGCGGCCGCGCTCGGCTGGGGCCAGCCCAGCCAGATCCGGGTGGTGGTGGGCAGCGCTCCCGACGGCGACAGCGAGCTGGTGGTCGAGGCGATCCGTCGGGCCGCCCGCTACGCCAAGCTGCACGTGCTGACCGGAGTGCTGGGCAAGCGCCTGGTGGTCGTGGTCGGCGGCGACAAGGAGCCGGTGCAGGCGGCCAGGGCGCTGATCGGCCAGTTCGCGCCGGGCCCGGTGGTGGTCGGGCCGACCGTGCCGGACCTGCTCTCGGCGACCCGCTCGGCCCACGCGGCCGCGGCCGGCCTGCGGGCCTGCGCCGCCTGGCCGGACGCCCCCCGGCCGGTGCTGGCCGACGACCTGCTGCCCGAGCGCGCGCTGGCCGGCGACCAGGCCGCCCGCCGCCAGTTGGTGGAGGAGATCTACACACCGCTGGACGAGGCGGGCTCCGCGCTGCTGGAGACGCTGAGCGTGTACCTGGAGCAGGCGTCCTCCCTGGAGGGCGCCGCCCGGATGCTCTTCGTCCACCCCAATACGGTGCGCTACCGGCTACGACGTGTGACCGACGTCACGGGGTACGCCCCCTCCGACGTACGTTCGGCGTTCACCCTGCGGATCGCACTGGCCCTCGGCCGGCTGACCGCCGTCGGCGAGCCCGGCTGAGCCGGAGTGTAGGGACCATACAATCCCGGATGGTTTTCTTCGTTACCGTCGCCTACCCGCCCCTGGGCGCCTGGCGAGAGAGGGTTGAACCGTGCTCGTAATCGTCGCCCCTGGACAGGGTGCCCAGTCCCCCGGTTTCCTCAGCCCCTGGCTGGAGCTCGACGGCGTCGCCGACCGCCTGCGCGGCTGGTCGGATGTCGCCGGGCTCGACCTGGTGCACGCCGGCACCGAGGCGTCCGCCGAGGACATCAAGGACACCGCCGTCGCCCAGCCGCTGCTGGTCGCGGCCGGCCTGGTCACCGCCCGTGCGCTCTTCCCGGACGAGGAACTCGCCCGCAAGCAGGTCGGCGCGGTGGCCGGCCACAGCGTCGGCGAGATCACCGCCGCCGCCGGTGCGGGGGTGCTCAGCGCCCACGACGCGCTGGCCTTCGTCCGTGAGCGCGGCCGGGCCATGGCCGCGGCCGCCACCGTCACCGAGACCGGCATGACCGCCGTGCTCGGCGGCGACCCGGAGGCCGTCGCGGCGAAGCTGGCCGAGCACGGCCTGACCGCGGCCAACAACAACGGCGGCGGCCAGATCGTCGCCGCCGGCACGCTGGCCCAGCTGGAGGCGCTGAAGGCGGACCCGCCGGCCGGCGCCAAGCTGATCGCCCTGAAGGTGGCCGGTGCGTTCCACACCGAGCACATGGCCCCCGGCGTCGAGCGGCTGGCCGAACTGGCCCCGACCCTGACCGCGGCCGACCCGCAGGTCCGTTTCGTCTCCAACAAGGACGGCGGGGTGGTGGACTCCGGCGCCGAGGTGCTCGCGCGCCTGGTGTCGCAGGTCTCCAACCCGGTCCGCTGGGACCTCTGCATGGAGACCCTCGGGCAGCTGGGCGCGACGGCCGTGATCGAGCTGTCGCCCGCGGGCACCCTCACCGGGCTGCTCAAGCGCAACCTCAAGGGTGTGGCCACGCTCGCCCTCAAGACCCCCGCCGACCTGGACAGGGCCCGCGAGCTCGTCGCGGAGCACGGCGGCCAGGACCAGGAGACCCAGGCATGACCAAGCCCCAGATCCGCCCGGCCGGCGGCGCGCAGTACTCGCGCATCCTCGGCGTCGGCGGCTACCGCCCGGTCCGGGTGATTCCCAACGCCGAGGTCCTGGAGTGGATCGACTCCTCCGACGAGTGGATCCGCACCCGCAGCGGGATCGCCGAGCGCCGCTGGGCCGGCCCGGAGGAGACCGTCACCGAGATGTCGGTCCAGGCCGCCGGCAAGGCCATCGCGCAGGCCGGGATCTCCGCCGACCGGATCGGCGGCGTGATCGTCGCCACCGTCTCGCACTTCAAGCAGACCCCGGCGGTCGCCACCGAGATCGCCGAGCGGCTCGGCTGCGGCACCGCCCCGGCCTTCGACATCTCGGCCGCCTGCGCCGGCTTCGGCTACGGCCTGGGCCTGGCCGACGGCATGATCCGCGGCGGCAACGCCGAGTACGTGCTGGTGATCGGTGTCGAGCGGCTCAGCGACCTGACCGACCGGTCGGACCGCTCGACCGCCTTCATCTTCGGCGACGGCGCCGGCGCCGCGATCGTCGGCCCGTCCGACGTCCCCGGCATCGGCAAGCTGATCTGGGGCTCGGACGGCTCGCAGGCCGACCTGATCACCCAGACCGAGGCGTGGGACACCGCCTTCGCCAAGCCCGACGCCGTCAACGGCGCGGGCGAGCACCCCGAGCAGGGCGTCAAGTGGCCGGCCCTGCGGATGGACGGCCAGCCGGTCTTCCGCTGGGCGGTCTGGGAGATGGCCAAGGTGGCCCAGCAGGCGCTGGACGCCGCCGGGGTGACCGCCGACCAGCTCGGCGCGTTCATCCCGCACCAGGCCAACATGCGGATCACCGACGCCATGATCAAGGCGCTCAAGCTGCCGGAGTCGGTGCCGGTCGCCCGCGACATCGCCGAGACCGGAAACACCTCCGCCGCCTCCATTCCGCTGGCGATGGAGCGCATGCTGGAGGCCGGCGAGGCCCACAGCGGGGACCTGGCGCTGATCATCGGGTTCGGGGCGGGTCTCGTGTACGCCGCGGCAGTCGTTACGCTCCCCTAGGCGCGTTTCGCCCACTCATCCACAAACCTGTGTCCGGCCGCCGGTCGGACGCGTTCAACACTGCAGAGGAGCAGCCAGTATGGCTACCAAGGACGAGGTCCTGTCCGGTCTCGCCGACATCGTCAACGAGATCGCCGGCATCCCGGTCGAGGACGTCGCGGTCGACAAGTCCTTCACCGACGACCTGGACGTCGACTCGCTGTCCATGGTCGAGGTCGTCGTGGCCGCCGAGGAGCGCTTCGACGTCAAGATCCCGGACGACGAGGTCAAGAACCTGAAGACCGTGGGCGACGCCGTGGACTACATCCTCGCCAACGCCGCCGCCTGAACGATCCACTCGTTCGCCTCGGCCGGCCCGTCCGGCGTTCCACACGCCTCCGACGGCTGACCTGTCGGCCCGGCTCACCCGAGCCAGGCCGACCCCTCCGGCCGGGACGCCCCACTGGGGCGCCCGGCCGGGCCCGTCCTCGGCTCCCGCCGACCCCCCGCACAAACGTGAGAGAAGAAGAAACCAGTGACCGCTGAAAACCGCACCGTGGTCGTCACGGGTATCGGCGCCTTCACGCCGCTGGGCGCCGACGCCGCCAGCACCTGGGAGAGCCTGGTCGCCGGGAAGTCCGGTGTGGCGGCCCTGACCGAGGAGTGGGCCGAAGAGCTGCCGGTCCGGATCGGCGCGCGCACCGCCGTCGAGCCCGGCGAGATCCTGCCGCGCCCGCTGGCCCGCAAGCTGGACCGCTCGGCCCAGTTCGCCGTGATCGCGGCCCGCGAGGCCTGGGCCGACGCCGGCTACGAGACCCCCGCCACCGACGAGTCCTCCAAGCTCGCCCCCGAACGCCTGGGCACCGTGGTCGCCTCCGGCATCGGCGGCGTGACCACCCTCCTCGACCAGTACGACGTACTGAAGGAGAAGGGCGCCCGCAAGGTCTCCCCGCACACCGTCCCGATGCTGATGCCCAACTCCCCGGCGGCCAACGTCGGTCTGGAGGTCGGCGCCCGCGCGGGTGTGCACACCCCTGTCTCCGCCTGTGCCTCCGGCGCCGAGGCGATCGGCTACGCGATCGAGATGATCCGTACCGGCCGCGCCGACGTCGTGGTGGCCGGCGGCACCGAGGCGGCGATCCACCCGCTGCCGATCGCCGCGTTCGCCAGCATGATGGCGATGTCCAAGAACAACGACGACCCGCAGCACGCCTCCCGCCCGTACGACAAGGCCCGTGACGGCTTCGTGCTGGGCGAGGGCGCCGGCGTGGTGGTCCTGGAGTCGATCGAGCACGCCGAGGCGCGCGGCGCCCGGATCTACTGCGAGGCCGTGGGCCAGGGCCTGTCCTCGGACGCCCACCACATCGCCCAGCCCGAGCCCACCGGTGCGGGCGTGGCCCGCGCGCTGGCCGACCTGTTCGAGCGCACCCAGCTGGACAAGGCCGAGATCGTGCACGTCAACGCGCACGCCACCTCGACGCCGCAGGGCGACACCGCGGAGCTGAAGGCCCTACGCAAGGAGCTCGGCGACGACCTCGACCACATCGCCGTCTCGGCCACCAAGTCGATGACCGGCCACCTGCTGGGCGGCGCCGGCGGCGTCGAGACCGTCGCCACCGTGCTGGCGCTGCACCACCGTCTGGCCCCGCCGACCATCAACGTCGACGACCTGGACGACGACGTGGACGCCGACATCGTGCGCGGCGAGGCCCGCAAGCTGCCCGAGGGCCGGATCGCGGCGCTGAACAACTCGTTCGGCTTCGGCGGCCACAACGTGGTGCTGGCCTTCCGCACCCGCTGACCTCCGCGAGGCCGCAAAGCCACGAGGACACGACGAAGGGGCCGGCGCTCTCCGCGAGCGCCGGCCCCTTCGTCGTGTCCGCCGAACCGGTCCTGCCGGTCTCAGACCACCTGGTGCAGCCAGCGCACCGGCGCGCCCTCACCCGCGTACCGGAACGGCTCCAACTCGTCGTCCCAGGGCTTGCCGAGCAGCCGGGCGATCTCGGCCTCCAGGTCGGCCCCCTCGCTGCGGGCGCGCAGCAGGACGGCGCGCAGCCGGTCCTCGGGGATCAGGATGTCGCCGTGGATGCCCGTGACGGCGTGGAAGATGCCGAGCGAGGGCGTGCTGCTGTAGCGCTCGCCCTCCGCCGTGGCGCAGGGCTCGCTGGTCACCTCGTACCGCATCAGCTGCCAGCCGCGCAGCGCGGAGGCGAGCTTCGAGGCCGTGCCGGGCTCTCCCTGCCAGGAGAGCTCGGCACGCCAATGGCCGGGTGAGGCCGGCTGGCGGATCCAGTCCAGGCTCACCCGCACACCGAGCACCCCCGCGACGGCCCACTCGACGTGCGGGCACAGCGCGCGGGGCGCGGAGTGGATGTACAGAACTCCACGTGTCGTCACCGGGACCTCCAGGCTGTGGACGAGGGTCGCCTTCCCCAGCTGCCTCGTATGCCTGCAGGTGATCCACAGTTACCCACGTTAGCCGACATTAAGCCACTAATTTGAGCAAAACGGACAGGCTTTCGCTCAATGCTAGTCGAATCCTCAACGAGGTCTACCCCTCGGCCGGATCTCTCCCCCGAACGGCCCCATCGCCGGGCGGGACCACCGTACCGCGCCGCCCCGCACCGTGGCTGACGCACTTTCGGATCCGGCCCGATTGCGGTAGTGCGACCGCGCGCCCTGCGCCCGACCGCGAACCTTCCGACAGCGAACCGCCCCGCTCGCCCGGTGGGGGCGGCGGGGCGGTCAGAGGCCCTGACTGGGCGTCAGCTCTCCAGGCGGACGACCATCTTGCCGGTGTTGGCACCGCGCAGCAGGTCGATGAAGGCCTCGGCGGCGCTCTCGAAACCGTCCACCACGGTTTCGTCGGACCGGAGCTCACCGGCCGCGAGCCAGCCCGCGACCTCGGCGACGAACTGCGGCTGGAGCGCGGCGTGGTCGCCGACCAGCATGCCCTCCAGGCGCAGCCGCTTGCCGATCGCGAGCGCGAGGTTGCGCGGGGCGGCGGGTGCGGTGGTCTCGTTGTACTGGGCGATCGCCCCGCAGAGCACCGCGCGGCCGTGCACGCCGAGCGCGCCGATCGCGGCCTCCAGGTGGTCGCCGCCGACGTTGTCGAAGTAGAGGTCGATGCCCTCCGGGGCGGCCTTCGCGAGCTGCTCGGCGACCGAGCCGTCCTTGTAGTTGAACGCGGCGTCGAAGCCGTACTCGTCCACCAGCTTGGCGACCTTCTCCGCGGAGCCGGCCGAACCGACCACCAGGGAGGCGCCCTTGAGCCGGGCGATCTGGCCGACCAGCGAGCCGACCGCGCCGGCCGCGCCGGAGACGAAGACCTTGTCGCCCTCCTTGAGGCCGCCCACGGCGAGCAGGCCGGCGTAGGCCGTCAGGCCGGGCATGCCGAGCACGCCGAGATAGGCGGAGAGCGGGGCGGCGGAGGCGTCGACCTTGACGGCGCGCTTGGCGTCGACGGTCGCGTACTCGCGCCAGCCGAGGCCGTGCAGCACCGCGTCGCCGGGGGCGAAGCCCTCGGCCTCCGAGGCGACGACGTAGCCGACGGCGCCGCCGTCCATGGCCTCGCCGAGCCGGAACGGCGGCACGTAGGACTTCACGTCGTTCATCCGGCCGCGCATGTACGGGTCGACCGAGAGGAAGGCGTTGCGGACCAGGATCTCGCCCGGGCCGGGGGTGCGGACCGGGGCCTCGACGAGGGCGAAGTCGGTCGGCACCGGCCAACCCTGCGGGCGGGCGGCGAGGTGCCATTCACGGGCGGTCGCGGGAGTGGCCTGCTCTGCCATGGATGATGCTCCTTGCGGTCAGCTGCATGAAAGGTTGAGAAACTTAAGTAACGATGGACATGAAAGGTTCACCTTGTCAACTTTTCAGGTAGACTCTGGAGCATGGACACTCAGCCGACCCAGGACGCCACGCCGCAGCCCGACGAGATCACCCGCGAGGTCGTCGACCTGATGGCCAACCTGGTCGCGCTCTTCCACCGCGAGTACGAGGAGGCCGCCGCCGCCCGCTCGCTCACCGGCGCCCAGGCCAAGGTGCTCGCCCTGCTGCGGCGCGGGCCGATGCCGATGCGCCAGATCGCCCAGACGCTCAGCTGCGAGCCGTCCAACATCACCGGCATCGTCGACCGGCTGGAGACCCGCGGCTTCGTGACGCGCGAGGCCGACCGGCAGGACCGCCGGGTCAAGCTGGTCGCCGCCACCCCCACCGGCTCGGCCGCCTCCGAGGAGCTGCGCGAGTCGCTGAACTTCGCCCGCGAGCCGCTGGCAGCGCTCGGCTCGCAGGAGCGGACGGTCCTGCGCGACCTGCTCCGGCGGATGCTCGCGGGCGCCGCCGGCCCCGGCGCGTGACCAGCATCACAGGTCCGCCGGGCGAACCGTTCGCCCTTCGGCGGTAACCGAACGGCCTTCCGGAACGTCTAACGTTCGAACATCGAACGCGAGAGACCTGAGGACGGGGGGCACGGAGGATGAGCACCAGCACGCGCCGACGCCGCTACCTGCGGACCGCCATCGGCCTGGCCGCCGTTCTGGTGCTGTCGGTCGTGGGTGCCGGAGCCTGGTTCTACCACCGGCTCGACAGCAACATCACCACCTTCGACGCGGGCGGCGTCGCCACCGAACGCCCGCCGGCCCCCGTACCGGCCAGCCCGGGCGCCTCCGTCCCCGTCAACGTGCTGCTGCTCGGCTCGGACACCCGCGACAACGGCAACGACTCGCTGGGCGGCGGCGAGGAGGGCGTCGGCCACTCGGACACCGCGATCGTGGTGCACGTCTACGCCGACCACAAGCACGCCGTCGGCGTCTCCATCCCGCGCGACACCCTGCTCACCGTGCCGTCCTGCAAGCTGCGGGACGGCACGTGGACGGCCCCGAAGACCGACCAGATGTTCAACTCCGCCTTCACCGTGGGCGACTACCCGCAGGGCAACCCGGCCTGTACGCAGAACACCGTGGAGAAGCTCACCGGGCTGCGGATCGACCACACCGTCGTCGTCGACTTCAAGGGCGCGGCCGCGATGGCCGACGCCGTGGGCGGCGTGGAGGCCTGCGTGCCCAACGACGTCAACCAGTACGGCATCCACCTCAAGAAGGGCCTGCAGAAGCTCTCCGGCCAGTCCGCGGTGGACTACCTCCGGGCCCGCCACGGCATCGGCGACAACTCCGACATAGGCCGGATCAAGCGCCAGCAGGCCTTCCTCTCCTCGATGGTCAGGAAGGTCCAGAGCCAGGGCTTCTCCCTGCCCACCCTGCTGCCGCTGGCCGACGCGGCCACCAAGTCGCTCACCGTGGACGAGGGGCTGGGCACCGCGATGAAGCTGGTGGACTTCGCCCGTTCGGTGCAGGACATCAAGCTCTCCGACGTCACCTTCGTCACCGCGCCCTGGCGCTTCGCCGGCGAGCGGGTGCGACTGGTCCAGCCGGACGCCGACGCGCTCTGGAAGCTGCTGCGCGAGGACCGCACCCTGGACGGGCAGAGCACCACCGGGACGGGCCAGGTGACCACCTCCCCCACCGCCGGCCCGGGCGCGACGGGCGGCGCCGACGCCCCGCTCACCCCGCTCACTCCCGAGCAGGCCGCGGCACCCGTCACCGTGGTCAACGGGGTCGGCACCGCCGGACTGGCCGGCTCCGGCGCGGAGGCGCTCAAGGGCCGGGGCTTCCGCAACGTCACGCTCGGCGCCAACGAGCCGGGGCACCAGACCACCCGGATCGCCTACGACCCGGCCCTGAAGACCACCGCCGACCAGGTCGCGGCGCTCTTCCCCGGCGCCCGGGCCGTCGAG
Organism: Streptomyces sp. NRRL S-350; assembly: GCF_000719705.1. Lineage (GTDB taxonomy): Bacteria > Actinomycetota > Actinomycetes > Streptomycetales > Streptomycetaceae > Kitasatospora. Next base: position 32,729 of record NZ_JOHO01000005.1, read on the forward strand.
GAGCCCGGCTCGGGAGCGATCACCGTCACCCTCGGCGCCGACTACAGTCCCGCGGCCGGCCGGAACGACTCGGTGTCCTCCCCGAGCCCGGGGCCCGGTGCCGCTCCCGGCACGGCTACCGGCGCCCCCGCCCCCCAGCCCTCCGCCGTCCCCACCGGCATAGCGGAGAACACCCGCAACGCCGACACCGACCCCTGCGCCGACCTGACCTTCGGCTGACGCCCTACTCCTGGTCCTGGTCCTGGTCCGGTGCCGGGTCCGGGTCCGGGTCCGGCAGCCCGGTGACCACGGCGGTGAGGCGGGTACCGGGCGGGAAGGCACCCGCTCCGGCCAGGTCGGCCAGCGCGGCCAGCAGCTTGGCGACGTAGCGGCGCTCCAACGGGATGCCGTGGCGGCGCTCGAACAGCTCGGCGAAGGCGGCCAGGCTCGCCGGTACCCTGCCGTAGCCGCCCCCGTGGTGCCCGTGGTCGATCCGCCAGTTCCCGAACTCGCGGCCGTAGGCGGCCCGGTGGAGCCGGGAGACCTCCGCCTCCAGGTAGCCCTCGCCGCCGCGCAACACGGCCACGCCGAGCGCCCGCGCCCCCGGCGGCAGGCCCGCCGCGACGCCGGCCAGGGTGCCGCCGGTGCCGACCGGGCAGCAGACCAGGTCGCGCTCGCCCAGGTCGGGCAGCTCGGCGGGGATCGCGGCCGCGCCGACGGCGGCCAGGGCGTTGGAGCCGCCCTCCGGGAGCACCAGGCAGGGGCCCCAGCGGCGCTGAAGGTCCTCCGTACCGGGTTCGCCGCCGGCCCGGCCGGTGGCCTCCCGGTAGGCGGCCCTGGTCAGGAACTCCAGCCGCATCCCGGCCGCCTCGGCGGCCCGCAGCGACCAGTTGCGCGGCCGGTCGGCCAGCTCCTCGCCGCGCACCAGCCCGACGCTCTCCAGCCCGAGCGCCCCGGCGGCGACCGCGACGGCCCGCAGGTGGGTCGAGTACGCCCCTCCGAAGGTCAGCAGCCGGGTGTGGCCCCGCTCGACGGCGGCGGCCAGGTTGGGGGCCAGCTTGCGCCACTTGTTGCCGGGAACGGTCGGGTGCAGCAGGTCGTCCCGCTTGAGCCGCAGCTCCACCCCGGCCCGGGCGAACACCTCGTCGGTGCAGTCCACCAGCGGGGTCGGCAGCAGGGCGGGTTCGAGCACCCGGCCAGCTTACGGGCCCGCGCACGGCGGGAGCCCGGCCGCCCTGTCGGCGGCCGGGCCCGGGGTGGGGCGGCTCAGCCCCCGGCCGACACGTCCGAGCGCCTGGCGTTGACGGCCCGGCGCAGGGCGCGCGGGACGGGACCGGCGGCGGGAGCGAGCTTCTCGATGCGGGCCCGGAACTCGCGCCTCTCGCGCCGGCTCAGCGCCGAGCCCAGCTGGGCCGCGTCGACCAGGGCGACCAGGGCGGCGTCCTCCGGGTCGACCCGGCTGAACGGGCCCCTCAGCGCCGAACCGAGCGACGCCACGAGCGACTTGCGCAGCCGGGGCTGGGCCAGGACGACCCGGGCGCACGGGAACAGTCCGAGCAGCCGGTGCTGCTCGATCCGGATCCGGCCGTCCGCCGCCAGGCCGTCCCGGACCACGCGCGCGGCGCGGGACGTCGAGCCCCGGCTCCGGCCGATCCAGCTCTGCCAGCTGCGCCGGCGCTCCTGCCGGATCCGTTCCAGCAGCGCGGCGGTGAGCGGGTCGAGGCCGTCGGTCGGCCCGCCGGCGACGGCGACCGGGTACCGGCCGTCCTCACGGACCAGGCCCCGCCGCAGGAGTTCGGTGAGCGCCGCCGCCCGTACCACCAGGTCGAGCCGGTCGGTGGCGGTGAGCCGCTCGCGCTCGGGGTGGTAGGCCAACAGGTACAGCTTCTCGGGGAGGGTGGCGGGCAGGTCCATGTCGGTCTCCGAAAGGTGGTCGCGCGCCCGGTCGCCGGTCAGCTCTCGTCGGAGCCGCCGTCCTCCGGGCTCTCCTTGGGCGGGCGTCCGCGCCGGGGAAGCCGGTTCGCGCCGCCGGGCATCCGGCCCGCGGCCGTGAGGGCCCGGCGGAGCAGGAACTCGATCTGCGCGTTGGTGCTGCGCAGGTCGTCCGCGGCCCATCTGGCGAGTGCGTCGTGAACTGAAGGGTCCAGTCGCAGCAGGATCTTCTTCCGTTCCGTCGCCACTGCCGCGCCTTTACTGGTAGAGGGAACCGGTGTTCACGACGGGCTGGGTACCGCGGTCGCCGCAGAGCACCACCAGGAGGTTGCTCACCATGGCCGCCTTGCGCTCCTCGTCGAGTTCGACGACGTCGCGCTCGGCGAGGCGGTCCAGCGCCTCCTCGACCATACCGACGGCGCCCTCGACGATCAGCCTGCGCGCCGCCACCACGGCTCCGGCCTGCTGGCGCTGGAGCATCACCTGGGCGACCTCCGGCGCGTACGCGAGCCTGGTGATCCGGGACTCGACGACCCGCACCCCGGCCGCGGCGACGCGCTCGGCGATCTCGGCGGAGAGCTTGCGGGCGATCTCGTCCGCACCGTCGCGCAGCGACAACTGGCCCTCGTGGTGGGCGTCGTACGGGTAGCTGGTGGCGATGTGCCGGACGGCCGTCTCGGTCTGGATGGCGACGAAGTCGGTGTAGTCGTCCACCTCGAACACGGCCATCGCGGTGTCCTCGACCTGCCAGACCACCACGGCGGCGATCTCGATCGGGTTGCCGTCCGCGTCGTTGACCTTGGTGGTCTCGGTCTCGTGGTTGCGGATCCGCAGGGAGATGCGCCGGCGGCTGGTGAACGGGTTCATCCAGGTCAGCCCCTCGGCGCGGATGGTGCCCCGGTAGCGCCCGAGCAGCTGGACCACCCGGGCCTGACCGGGCGAGACCACCGTCAGCCCGCCCAGCAGCACCAGCGAGGTCACCGCCAGCACCGACCCGAGCACCATCAGCGCCGCGCCCAACCCCTGCTGCCCGTGCGCCAGTTGCACCGCCCCGGCGACGATCGACCCGACGCCCGCGACCACGCCGGACAGCGAACCGAAGAGCATCGGCAGCCCGGCCGCCCCGGTGATGACCCGTTCGGTGATCCTGGGGACCGGAAGGTCCGGAACGGCACCGTCCTCGACGGCGTGACGCGGTGTGGCCATGGAACCCATCCCCCTTGTGCGGGCGTCAGCTGCGCGAGTGTCCGCTGCAGCTGTCAAAGTGATATCACTTTTTTCGCGCACGGCGCCAGGGGTCGGCAGCGGGGGCACCGAGGGGGACGGAGGCGGGGAACCGTCGGAAGGACGCCGGGACCGATGCCCACAGGCGGGTGAATTCCGGCGCGCCACCCGGGAGAGGAGGTGGCCGCGTCCTAGACTCTGCGTCGTCGCAGGCGGCCGAGCCCAGCTCAGGGGCCTGCCCGCGGAGGGGTCGGACGACCCTCGTCGTCCATCGCGAAGGTGGGGCGGGTGGGACTCGAACCCACGACCAAGGGATTATGAGTCCCCTGCTCTAACCGGCTGAGCTACCGCCCCGGTTCGCCGCGCGCCGGTCATCGGCCACGGCAGCAGCAGACGGCCCCAGCGAGGCCGTCCCGGGCAGCATAGCCGGTCGATCACCCGTGGTGCGCGCCGGGGGCGCACCCGGGTACGGGAGGGCGTGCGCCTCCGGGCGGTGCAGCCCGGGTGGCGGCTGAGCGCCGGTCCGGGGCAGCCTGGGCGGATGACGAGACGTAGGGAGGGGGTCGCGGCCTGGGTGCTCGCCCCGGTACTGGCCGCGGCGGGCTGCACCACCTCGGCCGGGCCCGGCGGGGGCGCGCCCACGGTCACCTCGGCCCCGGCCACGGCCGCCTCGGCGTCGGCCGCCCCGGGGGGCGGCCACGGCTGGACCAGGCAGCGGTTCAAGGGCGCGGTCGGCCGGCGCACCGGGGTCACCCGCACCGCCAAGCCCACCGTGCTCAACGGACTGGTCGGCGCGCTCTTCACCCGCAACGCCGACGGCGACCACTTCTGCACCGCCAGCGTGATCGACAGCGCCGGACTCAACCTCATCGTCACCGCCGCCCACTGCGTGTGGGATCCGAAGCTCGGCCGGCGCAGCGACCTCGTCTTCGTCCCCGGCTACCGGGACGGCGACACCCCCAGCGGCGTCTGGCCGCTGCTCGCCGTCACCGTGGACGACGCCTGGAAGGACCACGCCGACCCGGACGTGGACGTCGCCTTCGCGGTCGTCCAGGCCCAGAACGGGCAGCAGGTCCAGCAGGTGCTCGGCGCCAACCGACTCGGCGTCAACCGCGGCTACCGGCTCCCGGTGCGGGTCACCGGCTACCCGGGCAGCAGCGAGGTGCCGATCACCTGCTCCAACACCACCTCCGAGCAGAGCCCCACCCAGCTGCGGATCGACTGCCCCGACTACACCGGCGGCACCAGCGGCAGCCCCTGGGTCACCGACTTCGACCCGGCGACCAGGACCGGCACCGCCGTCGGCGTGATCGGCGGCTACCAGGAGGGCGGCAACAGCCCCGACACCTCGTACAGCAGCTACTTCGGCGACCGCGTCCAGGCGCTGTACGACCGCGCCACCGGCTGACCGGGCCGACACCGCAACCCGGCGGTGGCACCGCCGGGCACGGCCTGGTAGATCTTCCTGACGAACGGTGGAACGCACAGTCCGGTGCCCGCCCCCGAGGAACGAGACGGAGCCCCGATGGCGCCCCGCCAGGTACGGCCCGCGCACCCGGCACGAGCGGCCGCGCTGGCCGTCCTGCTGCTCGCCGCCGGCACCGCGTGCAGCGGTCAGCAGGACGGGGCGCCACCGACCGCCGAGGTCGCGCGGCAGAGCGCCGACCGGGACCGGATCGGCACCCTCTCCATCCACACCGCGCAGGGCCCCCGTGCCTGTACCGCGAGCGTCGTGCAGAGCCCCCGGCACAACCTGCTGGTCACCGCGGCACACTGCGTGCAGAGCCGCCGGATCGGCGTGCTGGGCGGCCTGGTCTTCACGCCGGGCTACCGCAACGGGTCCGCCCCCTACGGGACCTGGCCGGTGCGGACGGTCACCGTCGACCCGCACTGGGCGGCGGACGACGACCCCGAGTACGACGTGGCCTTCGTCACCGTGGGCCCGGTCGACGGCCGACAGGTCGAGGACGCGGTGGGCGGCAACCCGCTCGGCACCGGCCGGGGCTTCGGGCTGCCGGTCTCCGTGACCGGCTACCCGAACGCGAGCGACGAGCCGATCACCTGCGCGGTCCGGACCCGCTCGCACAGCGCCACCCAGGAGCGCTTCGACTGCGGCGGCTACACCGACGGCACCAGCGGCAGCCCGTGGGTGGCCGAGAACGGCGCCGTGGTCGGCGTGATCGGCGGCTACGAGGAGGGCGGCAGCACCTCGGGCACCTCGTACAGCGTCACCTTCGACCAGCGGGTCGCCGACCTCTACCGGGAGGCGACGGCCTGACCCCGGCCCCGGGCGGGCGGCGCGGCCCTCCCCGCCCGGCGCGTTGGCGGACCCGGAACCGCGCGGAGACAACACGAAGGCCCCCCGGTGACCGAGGGGCCTTCGCTCTGAGCAGTCACCGGGCGGGCCCGGTGCAGCTCCCGCAATTGGACTCGAACCAATAACCTGCCGATTAACAGTCGGCTGCTCTGCCAATTGAGCTATGCGGGATCGCGGTACTCGACTTCTGCACCACGGACGGGAGGGGAGCCCCGGAGGGGCCTCGTCCCGAGCTCCCCCAATTGGACTCGAACCAATAACCTGCCGATTAACAGTCGGCTGCTCTGCCAATTGAGCTATGGGGGATCGGCTTCCGCCCCGGCCCCGGTTTCCCGGACTCCGCGGCGCTCGCTGCGGGACATACATTAGCGCACTCGGGGGGGTGGTCCGCCAATCGCTTTCCCAGGCTGCCCCCGGGGTTGCCGCCCGGCGTGCCCCGCGCGCGCCCGGCGCCGTACGCGGGGATGCTGGGGGTCGCGGGACGGTTCGCCGCCCCGACGGACGGGTAGGGCAATGCGGCAGAAGGCCGCCAGGAGAGGGTGGATCCGATCATGTGGAAGCTGTCGTTGACCGCGGGTTTCGCGGCCGGCTACGTCCTGGGCTCGCGGGCCGGGCGCCGGCGCTACGAGCAGATCGCCAAGGTCACCCGTCAGATCGCCCAGAACCCCACGGTGCAGGGCGCGACCGACCGGGCCCGGCAGCAGGCCGGGGCGGTCGCCGGGAAGGCCGCGGGCGCGGTCGCGGACCGCGTCGGCGGCCGGCTGCCGACGGCCGTCACCGACCGGGTGCCGTACTTCAACCGGACCCGGCCGGAGGACGACGGCTGGGGCACCGTCCGCCCGTGACGGGGCGGTGACGCGCAGGGCCCGCCGCCGGGCTCCCGCCGCCACCCCGCGGACGGGAGCCCGGACGACGGGCCCAGGGCAAAGCGCGCCCCAACCGGCGGTCGCGAACCGGCAACGGCTCACCCGGCCCGGACGCGTCCGGGGCCGGGCTGAGGCATGATCTCGACATGGCCATCGTCGCGGGGATAGACAGCTCGACCAGCCGCACCAGGATCGTCGCGTGCGACACGGACACCGGCGCCGTCCTGCGCTCCGGCAAGGCGCCCCACCCTGTCCCCGAGGACCAGGACCTGCGCCCCGGCGAGGCCGACCCGCAGGTCTGGTTGCACTCCCTCGGCGACGCCGCCGCCGGAGGCCTGCTGGAGGGCGTCCGGGCGATCGGCGTCAGCGCCCAGCAGCACGGCATGATCGGCCTGGACGCGGGCGGCGTGCAGGTCCGCCCCGCGATCCTGTGGAACGACCCGCGCTCCAGCGGCGCCGCCGCCAAGCTGCTGGACGCCCTCGGCGGCCCCGCCGCCTGGACCGCCGCGATCGGCGCGGTGCCGGCCCCGACGTACACCATCGCCAAACTGCGCTGGCTGGCCGAGTTCGAGCCGGCCAACGCCCGCCGGGTCGCCGAGGTGCTGCTGCCGCACGACTGGCTGGTCTGGCAGCTGCTCGGCCACCCCAGGCGCCGCACCACCGACCGCGGCGACGCCTCCGGCACCGGCTACTGGTCGCCGATCACCGGCGAGTACCGCCAGGACCTCGTCGAACTCGCGCTCGGCCACGAACTCAGGCTGCCCGACGTCCTTCCGCCCGCCGAGCCCGCCGGGCACACCCCCGAGGGACTGCTGATCTCGGCCGGCACCGGCGACAACATGGCCGCCGCGCTGGGCCTGGGCCTCGGCCCCGGCGATGCGGTGGTCTCGCTCGGCAGCGCCGGGACGATCTTCGCGGTGCACGAGAACGCCGTCGTGGACGCCTCCGGCCTGGTCTCCTCCTTCGCCGACGCCAGCGGCCGGCACCTGCCGATGGTCGCCACCCTCAACGCCGCCCAGGTGCTGCTCTCCACCGCCGCACTGCTCGGCCGCGACCTGGAGGGCCTGAGCGACCTCGCCCTGCACTCCTCGCCCGGCGCGTACGGGCTGGTGCTGCTGCCGTACCTGGACGGCGAGCGGACGCCCGCGCTGCCGCACGCGGCGGGCACCCTGACCGGTCTGCGGGCCGAGGCGATGACCCCCCAGCACCTCGCCCGGGCCGCCGTCGAGGGCATGCTGTGCAACATCGCGGACGCCCTGGACGTGCTGCGCGCCCAGAACGTCGAGGTGAAGCGGGTGTTCCTGCTCGGCACCGCCGGGCGGCTGCCCGCCGTCCGGCACATCGCCCCCATGCTGTTCGGCGTGCCGGTCGTGGTGCCGCCGCCCGGCGCGCACGCCGCCCGCGGAGCCGCCCGGCAGGCCGCCTGGGCCCTGGCGGGCACCCCCGAGCCGCCGGAGTGGGAGCTGCCGGGCGCCGAGACCGTCGAGCCCGACGGGGAGCAGGACCTCGCGATCGGCTCGGCGGTGCGCCAGCAGTACCGGGCCGCCCGCGACCAGGTCCACCCGGAGGCCTCGGCCTGACCGCCCGGCCGCCCGGCCGCCCGCTGTGAAGATGCGTCACCCGGCGCCCGGTGGAAGCGTGGGACGGGACACGGCCACCGACGCGAAGGGCGGCAGGACTCCATGGCGCTGCACAAGGGAGCCGACGACGACCGCCGGCTGAGCATCGGCCCGTTCGCGGCCACCTCCGACCCGCTGGGCTCGATGGAGCTCGCCCCACCGCTGCACCGGCTCGGCGAGGGGCCCGTCCCGGCCGAGACCGCGTACCAGCTGATCCACGACGAGCTGATGCTGGACGGCAACGCCAGGCTCAACCTCGCCACCTTCGTCACCACGTCGATGGAGACGCAGGCCACCCGGCTGATGACCGAGTGCCTCGACAAGAACATGATCGACAAGGACGAGTACCCGCAGACCGCCGAACTGGAGCGGCGCTGCGTGGCGATCCTCGCCGACCTCTGGCACGCCCCCGACCCGGACACCGCGATCGGCTGCTCCACCACCGGCTCCAGCGAGGCCTGCATGCTGGCCGGCATGGCGCTCAAGCGCCGCTGGATGCGCCGCAACCCCGAGCGCTACGCGGCCGGGGCCCGGCCCAACCTGGTGATGGGCGTCAACGTGCAGGTGTGCTGGGAGAAGTTCTGCACCTTCTGGGAGGTCGAGGCGCGCACCGCACCCATGGAGGGCGAACGCTTCCACCTCGACGCCGAGCGGGCCGTCGCCCTCTGCGACGAGGACACCATCGGCGTGGTCGGCATCCTCGGCTCCACCTTCGACGGCTCGTACGAGCCGATCGCGGAGATCTGCGCGGCCCTGGACGCGTTCCAGGAACGCACCGGCATCGACGTCCCGGTGCACGTGGACGGCGCCTCCGGCGGCATGGTGGCGCCCTTCCTCGACCCCGAGCTGGCCTGGGACTTCCGACTCCCCCGGGTCGCCTCGATCAACACCTCCGGCCACAAGTACGGCCTGGTCTACCCGGGCGTGGGCTGGGCACTGTGGCGCGACCGGGCGGCGCTCCCGGAGGAACTGGTCTTCCGGGTCAACTACCTCGGCGGCGAGATGCCGACCTTCGCGCTCAACTTCTCCCGGCCCGGCGCGGAGGTGATCGCCCAGTACTACGTCCTGCTGCGGCTCGGCCGGGCGGGCTTCCGGGCCGTCCAGGGCGCCTGCCGCGAGGTCGCCACCTACCTGGCCGGGGAGATCGGCAAACTGGACTGCTTCCGGCTGCTGACCGACGGCGACCAGCTACCCGTGTTCGCCTTCACCACCGACGGCGACGTCCCGTTCGACGTGTTCGACGTCTCACGGCGGCTGCGCGAGCGCGGCTGGCAGGTGCCCGCGTACAAGTTCCCCGCGAACCGGGAGGACCTGGCGGTGCTGCGGGTGGTGTGCCGCAACGGCTTCTCCCGGGACCTCGCGGACCTGCTGCTGAACGACCTCCACCGGCTGCTGCCGGAGCTGCGGCGCCAGCCCGTCCCGCTCAAGGAGTTCGGCGTGCCGGCCCGGTCGGCCTTCCACCACTGACGACGGCGTCCACGGCCGGGAGCCGCCCGCCCGTGGACGCCGCCACGACGGGAGGGTGCGGTGAAGCACCCTCCCGTCGGGTGTCCCGGACGGCCGGGGCAGCCTCCCCCCGCGAGGCTGCCCCGGCCCGTGGGGGAAATCCGGGACCGGATGCCGGACCCGACGACGGCTGACCGGTCGGGTCCGAACCAGGCTGCCGGGCAGCGAAGCGCACCGGCCGGGCAACTCTGCACGACGAACGCATGACCATTCGAGGGTTCCCGGGGGTTGTGAGACACTTCCGTCCGTCTCAACGCCATGACCTGGGGTTTGGGAGGCCGCTGCGCCGAGGTTGGAGAAGGGGGAGACAACCGGACGGCCCCGGCCGGGCCCCGTCACCCGCCCGCCCCCGTCCCGGTCCCCGTCCCCCGTTCGTGACTTGGAGCACCGCAGTGGGTTCCGTCTGGAAGCAGCTGCCCGAGGAGCTGTCCGAGCCCGCCCGACACCTGGCGGAGGAGCTCCGGGCCATCAAGGATGCCGCCGGGCTCTCGCTGTCCGAGCTGGCCACGCGCACCCACTACAGCCGGGCCTCCTGGGAGCGCTGGCTGAACGGCAAGCGGGTGGTCACCGAGCAGGCCCTGGAAGCGCTGATCCGGGCGGTGGACTGCGACGCGGCGGAGCTGCGCCGGCGGTGGCGGCAGGCGGTGGAGCCGACCGACGAGCCGGCCGTCGGGGCGGACGGTGCCCGGGCACCGTCCGCCGTCGACTCCGAGGAGGCCGCCCCGGCGGAGACCGGGACGCGGTCGGAGGAGCCCGCTCCGGGCGAGACCGCTCCGGGGGAGACCGGAACCCCTCCGGAGGAGCCCGCCCCGGCGGAGGCCGGGACCGACGGTGCGGTGGCCGAGGAAGCCCCCGAGCCCGCCCGCGCCGTCTGGCGCCGGCGTCCGGCGGCACTGCTCTCCGTGGCGGCCGTACTGGCTCTCCTGCTGGTGCTGGTCGGCCTGCGGATCTCCCGGCACGACGGGCAGGCCTCGGCGGCCGCCGAACCCTCCCCGACCGCCGAAGCGACCTCCGCTGCCAAGCCCGACCCGACCGAACCCGCCTGCCAGGCCGTCGGCTGCGCGCACAAGGACCCGAAGACCACCGGCTGCGGCAAGGACGCCCGGACACTGCAGACCCAGGTGATCGGCAAGGTCGTCGTCTACCTCCGGTACAGCCAGACCTGCCGGGCCGCCTGGGCGGCGATCACCGAGGGCGAGCCGAAGGACTACGCGACGATCACCGACGGCGTCGGCGACAGCGAGACGGCGCTCATCCACTGGGGTTACGACAACTACTCGCCGATGTTGAACGCGGCGGACCCGGCCGCCGTCTTCAAGGTCTGCGGCTACCAGCCGGCCGGGCACGACTGCACCGCGGCCGTCTCCGACCCGGCCTCGGTGGTGGCCTCCACCCCGATCCCGATCGGCCCCGCCTCGCCGCCCCCGGGCACGGGTGGGGAGGCGGCGACGACCGCACCGGCGGCCACGGCCACCACGGCACCGGCGACCGCACCGGCCACGGCCATCGCGCCGGGGCCGTCCTAGTCGAGGTAGCCGCGCAGCTGGTCGGCGAAGGCGTGGTCGCGGAGCTTGACCAGCGTCTTCGACTCGATCTGCCGGATCCGCTCCCGCGTCACACCGAACACCGCGCCGATTTCCTCCAGCGTCCGCGGGCGGCCGTCGTCCAGCCCGTAGCGGAGCTGGACGACCTGGCGTTCCCGTTCGCCCAGGGTGGCCAGCACCGCGTCGAGGTGCCGGCGCAGCAGCAGGAAGGTCGCGGATTCGGCGGGTGAGGCGGCATCGGCGTCCTCGATCAGGTCGCCGAGCGCGACGTCGTCCTCCGCGCCCACCGGGGTGTGCAGCGAGACGGGCTCCTGGGCCAGCCGGAGCAACTCCCGCACCCGCTCCTCGGTCAGGTCCAGGGCCGCGGCGATCGCGGCGGCCGTCGGCTTCACGCCGCGCTCCTGCAGCAGGCCCCGCTGCACCCGGACCACCCGGTTGATCAGCTCGACCACGTGCACCGGCACCCGGATCGTCCGGGCCTGGTCGGCCAGCGCCCGGCTCATCGACTGCCGGATCCACCAGGTCGCGTACGTGGAGAACTTGTAGCCGCGGGTGTAGTCGAACTTCTCCACCGCCCGGATCAGGCCCAGGTTGCCCTCCTGGACCAGGTCCAGCAGGGTCAGCCCACGGCCGACGTAGCGCTTGGCGACGGAGACGACGAGTCGCAGGTTGGCCTCGATCAGCCGGCGTTTGGCGATCCGACCGCGCACCACCAGGGTGTCCAGTTCGGCAGCCAGGGGGTCGGCCGGCGTCGGGTGGCCGTTCAGCCGCTCCTCGGCGAACAGGCCGGCCTCCACCCGGCGGGCCAGCTCGACCTCCTCCGCGGCGGTGAGCAGCCGGATCCGGCCGATCTCGCGCAGGTACTGACGCAGCAGGTCGGCGGCCGGGCCGCCCTCGGTCGGGGCGCGGCGCTCGTCCGCCGCGCCGGCGTCCACATCGGCGTCCGGGTCGGTGTCGATGTCCGGGTCGGCGTCGGTGTCCGGGTCGGTGGCCGCGTCGGGCTCGGGGTCCGGGCGCTCCGGGCGTTCCGGTCTGTCCGGGTGGCCCTCCGGCAGTCCCTGGGTGGGGATCCTCGCGCCGTCCGGGGGCGCCGACCCGGCCCGGCCGTGGTCGGCGTCCTGTTCCCCGGCCTGTCCGGCGGTTTCCGCGCTCGTACTGGTGGTGGTCGCTGCGGCGAGGCCTTGCTCCACGGGCATCCCCTCGGGGCGGGCGCGACTCTGGCGGACCCGCGCTGGTGGGAGGTGGGACGCCTTCCAGTGTGCGGTACGCCACGCTCCGTGGCCGAGACTCGTGCGCCGACTTTCTGCCCGGCGGCGCTCCGAGCGCCGGCTCGGCGGCGCGCTACAGCGCCGCGGCGCCCTGGCTGCGCAGCTGCTGGCCGTACTGCTGGAGTTGCCACAACTCGGTCTGCACCGCGTGCAGTTGCTCGGCGTCGGCGCGGGGGCCGAGCCGCTGGAGGTAGCCGCGGACCTCGGCGACCCGGCGGTCCACGGCCAGCAGCCGCAGCTTGACCAGGAACTCGCCCGCGTAGATCGCGTCCGCCTTGCGGCGCGACCGGACCGGCTCGACGGTCAGCTCGGTGACCAGCGAGCGCACCTGGTCGTCCGGGGCCGCCTCGCGCACCGCGCTGGTGAAGTCCGGCAGGGTCGCCCCGTAGGCGGCGCCGCCCGCCTTCGCGATGGCCTGGCGGACGGCGGTGTACGGGGGGGTCGGGAACTCGTCGTCCCCGTAGTGGTCGAAGGCCGGGCTGACCAGGTCCGGGTGCTGCAGCGCCAGTTTGAGCAGCTCGCGCTCGACGAACTGGGCCGGGTCGCGCGGGTTGAGCCGGAAGGCGGGCTGCACGGGGCGCGCCGGCTGCGCCGGCTCCGGGCGGCGTTGGGCGGCGCCACCGCGCGGGTTCTGCTGGCGTTCGCGGTCCCAGCGGGCCAGCTGGGAGATCCGGCGGACGACGAACTGCTCGTCCAGGATGCCGAGCATGCCGGCCAGGCGGACGGCGTACTCGTGCTGGATCGAGCGGTCCTTGATCTTGGCGACGATCGGGGCCGCCTCCTCCAGCGCCGCCGAACGCCCCTCCGGGGTGTCCACCCGGTGCCGGGCCACCACCGAGGTCAGCGCGAACTCGAACAGCGGGACGGGGTTGTCGATCAGCAGCCGGACCGCCTCGTCCCCCTGGGCGAGGCGCAGTTCGCACGGGTCCATGCCGCCGGGGCTGACCGCGATGGAGGTCTTGGCCGCGAACTTCTGGTCGTCCTCGAAGGCGCGCAGGGCGGCCTTCTGCCCGGCCGCGTCGCCGTCGAAGGTGAAGACCGTCTCGCCCCGGTACTGCGAGGTGTCCATCAGCAGCCGACGGATGATCTTGATGTGGTCCTCGGCGAACGCGGTGCCGCAGGTGGCCACCGCCGAGGTGACCCCGGCCAGGTGGCAGGCCATCACGTCGGTGTAGCCCTCGACCACCACCGCCCGGCCCGACTTGGCGATCTCCTTCTTCGCCAGGTCGATGCCGTACAGCACGTGGGACTTCTTGTAGATCGGCGTCTCGGGGGTGTTCAGGTACTTCGGGCCGTTGTCGTCCTCGCGCAGACGGCGGGCACCGAAACCGACCACCTCGCCCGCGATGTCCCGGATCGGCCAGACCAGCCGGCCCCGGAAGCGGTCGGTCAGGCCGCCGCGCTGGCCCTGCGAGGCCAGGCCGCCGAGCAGGATCTCCTTGTCGGTGAAGCCCTTGCCGCGCAGGTAGCGGACCAAGTGCTCCCAGCCGACCGGGGCGTAGCCGACGCCGAAGGTCCTCGCCGCCTCCTCGTCGAAGCCGCGCTCGGCCAGGAAGCGGCGGCCGATCTCCGCCTCCGGCGAGGCCAGCTGCTCCTGGTAGTAGGCGGCGGCCACCTTGTGCGCCTCGACCAGTCTGGTGCGCTCGCCCTGCTGGTGGCGGGGGCTGTAGCCGCCCTCCTCGTAGCGCAGGGTGATGCCCGCCTGGGCGGCCATCCGCTCGACGGCCTCGGCGAAGGTGAAGTGCTCGATCTTCATCAGGAAGGCGATGGTGTCGCCGTTCTCCTGGCAGCCGAAGCAGTGGAAGACGCCCTTGGCGGGGTTCACGTAGAAGGAGGCGGACTTCTCGTCGTGGAAGGGGCAGACGCCCTTGTACTCACCGCCGCCACCGTTGGTGAGCTGTACGTAGTCGCCGACCACCGCGTCGATCGGCAGTGCGCTGCGCACCGCCTGTACGTCTTCGTCCCTGATCCGCCCGGCCACCCCGGAAGTCTACTGGGGTGGCCGGGCTTTCCGACCGGGCGTGGTGCCCGGGGCACCGCCCCGCCCCCCGCCGGCTGTCAGGCCCAGGCCGCGCCGACCAGCTTGGCGTGCAGGGCCAGGGCCGAGGCGTCGGTCAGGGTGGCGATCTGGTCGATGACCGTGCGGAGGGCGGCGCGGTCGTCCTCGGCCTCGCGGTACATGTCGGCGAACACCGGATCCAGGCCGTCGGGGGCGTTCCGGGTGAGGACCTGCGCCAGCTCGGCGATCACGATCCGCTGGCGGGCCCGCAGCTGGGCCTGCTCGTCGCGCTGCATGACGAAGCGGACCGCGACCGCCTTGAGCACCGCGCACTCCAGCCGCACCTCGCGCGGCACCACCAGCTCCGCCGCGTAGCGGGTGAGCCGGCCGGGGCCGTAGCGGGCGCGGGTGGCCTGCTCGGCGGCCAGGCAGAAGCGGCCGATCAGCTGGCTGGTGAGGTCCTTGAGCCCGGCGCGGGCGCGCGCGGTGCCGTCGTACGAGCGGGGCCACCACTCCTGGGCGAGCAGCCGGTCCAGGGCGGCGGCCAGCTCCTCCGGTTCGGCGTCGCGGGCGTAGCGCTCGGCGACCTTGAAGAGTTCGGCGCGCTCGCTCGGGGCGCGCAGGGCGGCCGGGTCGAGGTGGCCGGCCTGGAGGCCGTCCTCGACGTCGTGGGTGGAGTAGGCCACGTCGTCGGACCAGTCCATCACGGTGGCCTCGAAGCACTTGCGCCCGGCCGGGGAGCCGGCCCGCAGCCAGCGGAAGACCGGCAGGTCGTCGGCGTAGACGCCGTACTTGGGCGACTGCGGGTCGGCGGGGTGGGCGCCCTTGGTCCACGGGTACTTGGTGGCGGCGTCGAGCGCGGCGCGGGTCAGGTTGAGCCCGACGCTGCGGCCGGGCCAGGGGGCGAGCCGGGTCGAGGGCTCGTCCTGGAGGGCGAAGCGCTTGGGTTCGAGCCGGGTGAGGATGCGCAGCGACTGGGCGTTGCCCTCGAAGCCGCCGCACGCCTCGGCGGCCTGGTCGAGGGCCTCCTCGCCGGTGTGGCCGAAGGGCGGGTGGCCGATGTCGTGGGCCAGGCAGGCGGTCTCCACCAGATCCGGGTCGCACCCCAGGGCCGCGCCCAACTCCCGTCCGACCTGGGCGCATTCGAGGGAGTGGGTGAGCCTGGTCCGCGGGAAGTCGCTGCGCATCGGGGCGACCACCTGGGTGGTGCCGGCCAGCCTGCGCAGCGCCGCCGAGTGCAGCACCCGGGCGCGGTCGCGCTGGAACGCCGTACGGCCCGGGCGCTTGTCGGGTTCGGGGACCCAGCGGGCCTCGGCGGCGTGGTCGTACGGGATCGGGGCGGCGAGGCGGTACGCGGTGTCATCCATATGGTCCTCACGGTACGCCGCGCCCCCGACACGCGGGGTGTGCCGCGCGCGAAGGGGCGCGGGCCGGGGCGTGAACGCCGCGCGGCCCGCGGGCGGCCGCCCCGGTGGGTCCGCCCCACCCGGACGGCTCAGCCCCGGAGCGCCTTGAGGACGACTCCGGCCACCGCCTCCTGGCCCCTGGCGTTGGGGTGGATCGGCGCCAGGCCCCGGCTCGGGAACGGCGGCTCGATCCAGCGCTCGTCCTCGCCCGCGCACATGTCGTGCCCGGCCGAGGCTCCGGCGGTGTCCACGAACACCGCGCCGGCGGCCTGGGCCCGCTTCCTGAGCATGCCGTTGAGCTGCTGCTCCTTCTCGCCGAGGAAGCCGAGATCGGGCCCGGCCAGGGCGGTGCCGAGCACCGGCAGGCAGCTCGCCGGGTCGGCGGGGAACAGCGTGGGGTACCCGATCACGTACACCCGGGCCTGCGGGGAGCGGCGCTTGATGTCCTGGAGGACCCGGCCGAGCCGGTCGCCGACCGCGTCCACCTTGCGCTGGACCTCGTCGGTGCCGTCGCCGGCCGAGTAGTGGTCGCGGCAGGGCGAGGCGGCGCGGGTCTGCTTGACCGCGCTCTTCACCGCGTCCACCAGGTTGTCCTTGGCGCACTGGACGACGACGTCCGTGAAGCCCGCGTCGTTGCCGCCGATCCCGACGGTGACCAGCCGGGTGTCCGGGGTCAGCGCCTCCAGCTGGGCCGGGTTGGTGCCGTCGCCGGTGTCCTGCGGCGCCGTCAGGTCCCCGGTGCGGGCCCCGCTGCAGCTGGCGTCGTGGAACTGCGCGGCGGCCAGGCCGAGCTCCTTGGCCACCAGGGACGGGTAGTTGGCCCCGGAGCGGGAGCAGCCGCGCGGCTCGCCGGTCAGCGGGGGAATGCGGATCCCGGCGGTGTACGAGTCGCCGAGCGCGACGTACGGACCGGCGGGTGGCGGTGTGGGAGTCGGCGACGGGGCCGCGCCGGACTGGACGGCACCGGCCTGGGCCGGGCCGGGCACGGCGCCCGCGAAGCCCTGCCCCCGGCCGGTGTCCGAACCCCCCGCGCCGGTGCAGCCCGCCAGCAGCAGCGCGGCCAGCCCGGCCGTCAGGGCGACGGTCGGGCGTGTGGTCCTGGGCATGGCATCCCCCCGGGGGTACGACGGGTCACGGTCGGCTCCTTGCGGCAGCCCGTCCCCCGGGCACCTCCGGCTCCAACGAACGGCCTCCGGCGATGGCTCCCGGTTCGGAGCGGCCGTCGGGGAAAGCCCTGGGAAAGTTGTCCGGAAAGCCCCGGGAGAGAGGAGGGCACCTACGCTGCGGCGTCGATCCGCGTCGTCACTCCGCGCCGCGCTCGTGCTCGGCCAGGAACTGCTCGAAGCGGCGGCCCAGTTCGTCCGCCGAGGGCAGGTCCGCCGGCTCGGCCAGCAGGCTCTCACGGCCCTCGGCGCCCGCCACCGCGTCGTACTGGCCCTCCATGCCGCGGATCGCCGAGCGCAGCTCGCCGTCCCCCTGCGTCAGCTGCTCCTCGATGTCGGCGTAGACCTCGCCGACCCGCTCGCGCAGCCGGGTGCCGGGCAGCACCAGGCCGGTGGCGGACTGCACCGCCTCCAGGATCAGCACGGCCGCCGCCGGGTAGGCCGAGCGAGCCACGTAGTGCGGGACGTGCACGGCGAAGCCCAGCACATCGTGCCCGGCCTCGGCCAGCCGGTACTCCAGCAGCGCCTGCGCGCTGCCCGGGACCTGGGCCTGCTCGAACCACTGGGGGTACCCCGGCGCGAGGTCGAGCCGGTTGCCGTGCGGCGTGAGGCCGACCGGGCGGGTGTGCGGCACGCCCATCGGGATGCCGTGGAAGTCGACCGTGAGCCGGACCTCCAGGCGCTCCACCAGCTCGCGGACGGCGCGCGCGAAGCGCTCCCACTCCACGTCCGGCTCGGGGCCGGTGAGCAGCAGGAACGGCGCGCCCGCGGCGTCGTGGACGAGCTGGAGCAGGATCTCCGGCGGGTCGTAGGACGTCCAGTGGTCGCGGTCGAAGAGCATCGCCGGGCGGCGCGCCCGGTAGTCGACCAGCCGGTCGTGGTCGAAACGGGCCACCACCTGCGGCGATCCCGTCTCCAGCAGGTGCGCCACCACCTGGCCGCCGGCGTCCCCGGCGTCCATGAAGCCCTCGAAGTGGTGGAGCAGCACCAGGCCGGCACCGGTGTCGCGCAACTGCGCGTTGGCCGTGGCCACCGCGGCCACGCCCTGCTGATCCAGCTCGTACAACGCCTGGAAGTCACGCACCGCGCACCCAACCCCGTTCTCTGCTCGTCCCGGCCGACCGGCTTCTCGTCCTGTGCAGCGTGCCCGGCGCCGCCGGAATTCCCGCCACGCCGGACGAGCCGCCCGGCGGCCCTTTCCGCCCCTGCGGACCATGATCGCACCCGATGGAGAAGTGCCTGGTCACAGGCCCGGGCGGGACCGGTCCCGGACCCTCGGGAACGGCCCGCGCGGCCATTCGCGTGCCGCGAAGTGACGCACCGCCTTCTGGCGGGTATCGTCCTCTCGCTGCCTCGCATCGTCGCGTCGTCGTCACGTCGTTCGTAACGCCGTCGGCCACGTCCCGGTCCGGTGCTCGGCCAGTCACCCACGACGCATCTTGCCTTCACCTGGCCGCCTGCTTCCCTTCGCGCTCTCGTTTCCTCCTCGGCCATTTCGCGGACGCACACTGTCCCCTCGCTCTTCCCGCCGGACCGGTCCGAGGACCCGTGTCCGTTCCGGCACCCGCGCCGCCCGTTCCGGGCCGCCGCCCCCCGCCCAGCCCGACCGGATCCTCCGGCGTGCGCGGCCACCCGGCGGACGGATCCGGACCGGGGCGAAGTCCCCCGCACCCCGTGCCGCACCCCGGCCCGGGAGGCATCCTCCGACCGATGAAGGACCGAAGGTTCCGTGCCAGTACCTGTCATCCTCACCGGCCGCACCGTGCGGCTGGAGCCCCTCGCCGCGCACCACGCCGAGGCCATCGCCAAGGCCGGCGCCGAGGACCGTACGACCTACGCCTTCACCCCCGTCCCCCACGGCCTGGAAGCGGCCCGCGACTACATCGCGCGGGCTCTCGCCGACCAGGCCGCGGGACGGTCGCTGCCGTTCGCGACGGTGAACGTCGCCGACGGCCGGGTGGTCGGCTCGACCCGGTTCCTGGAACTGGACTACTGGCAGGGCCCGATGGTGTGGCCGCCGGTGCCCGGCGTGCCGTTCGGCGATCCGGCCACGGCCGTCCCGGACGCCGCCGAGATCGGCAACACCTGGCTCTCGCCGCGCGCCCAGGGCACCGGCATCAACACCGAGGCCAAGCTGCTGATGCTGCGCCACGCCTTCGAGACCTGGGGCGTGCAGCGGATCTCGCTGCGCGCGGACGCCCGCAACCAGCGCTCCCGCGCCGCCATCGAGCGGCTGGGAGCGACGGCCGAGGGCGTGCGCCGGGCCCACTCGCGCGGGCTGGACGGGGTGGTGCGCTCCACCGCGTTCTACTCGAT
Organism: Streptomyces sp. NRRL S-350; assembly: GCF_000719705.1. GTDB lineage: Bacteria > Actinomycetota > Actinomycetes > Streptomycetales > Streptomycetaceae > Kitasatospora. Next base: position 51,868 of record NZ_JOHO01000005.1, read on the forward strand.
CCTCGACACCGAGTGGCCGGCCGTCCGGGACATCATCGAGCTGCGGATCGCCGCCGCCACCTCGCCGAGCGCCCCGGATCCGGCGATCAACCAGGAGTGCCTTAGACAGGGCGGCAGCGGCGCCGGGCAGCTGATGGTCAGGGCCTGAGGGAGCCCCGCCCGCCGTCGGCGGCGTCCCCCAGGATCCGGCCGAGGAGGTCCGGGCCCTCGTCCGCATCCGGCGGGAACCGGGTCGGGGCCGCCTCGGCGACGGCGGACACCGGCCGCCAACCGTTGCGCACGCGGGCGACCGTCACCTCCCAGCGGGCCGGTCCCCCCGGACGGCACAGCCGGAGGGTGCCCTCGTGGGTGTGGGCCCGCCAGCGGTGGACCGCCGCATCGGCACCGGACCCGGTCCGGATGCGCTGCCACTGCCCGTCGGTCCACACCACCTCGGGGACCGGGCACGGACGCGGCACCAGCATCCCCTCACCGCCCCGGCCGTCGGGGACGCTGCCCGGCTCCGGGAACGCCCAGCCGGGCAGCGGCTCCCGCGCGGCCGTCCAGGCGGCCGGGATGCCGCGCGCGCCGGTGCGGGCCGCGACCACTCCCCCGGTGATCGCCGCGACGGTGTCCATGTCGCCGCCCGCCGCGATCGCCTCCCACACGGCGGCCGGGTAGTCGGTCAGTCGGCGCGCGGCGCACCACAGCGCGTACGGGACGGTGTCGGCGGCCGACGTCCGACTGCCGTTGCCGAGGACACCGGCGGCGACCCGCGGGTCCGGTTCGGCGAGCAGGCCGATCGCCTCGGCCAGGCCGTCGTGGACGGCGCCCGGCGGGGTGTGGCGGGCGACCGCGCCCAGGAAGGACTCCGGGGTCATGGCCGCCGTCCGGGTCCGGACCGCGTACGCGGCGGCCACCGCGACGGCGATCGCGCCGTCCACCGCCTGCGGGTGGGTGTGGGTGGTCACCGCCGTCCGCGCAGCCTGCCGGACGGCCTCGTCCGGGTCGTCGGCGTGGGCGGCCCCGAGCGGGGCGACACGCATCGCGGCGCCGTTGCCGTACGAGCCCTGGCCGTCGAAGAGTTCGGCGGCCAGCCGCTTCGCGTCGCCGCCCTCCCGGACCAGCCGCAGCATCCGGTTGGCGGCCGGGCCGTAGCCGCGGTCGAAGTCGTGGCGCACGGCGAAGGCGTGGGTGAGGTCGAAGGTGTCGATCGCGCCGCGCTCGGTGTGGGCGGCGTACACCGAGCAGGCCATCTCGGTGTCGTCGGTCCACGGCCACGGGCCGGGTGGTTCGGTGCGGGCGGCGAGGTGGGTACGGGCGGTTTCCGGGACGAAGAACTGGGCGCCGAGGGCGTCGCCGACGGAGAGGCCGTCGAGTGCGTCGAGCGCGGGGCCGGTGTGTGGAGTGGTCATGTGGGGGCCAGCTCAACCGCTCGGCCGCCGGTTCGTCAACACGTTTGCCGGGCAGCCCCCGACGGGGGATGTTCCGCATACCCCCGATCCGGGCGGGCAGCACCCTGGCATGACCCGCGCGAACCCGCTCGACCCGGTCGCCCTGCTCGGCGCCGACCAGCAGCACATCGCCACCCGGGCGCAGCTGCGCCGACTCGGGGTGCCCTCCGGCACGATCGCCCACCGGCTGCGCCCGGGCGGGCCCTGGCAGCAGGTGCTGCCCCGGGTGATCTGCCTGCAGAGCGGGCGGCTGACGCCGCATCAGCGACTGCGGGCGGCGCTCGCGTACGCGGGCCCGAAGGGGAGCGAGCCGCGGGCCGGGGAGGTGCTGCTGACCGGCTTCGCCGTGCTGTCCGACGCCGGGCTGCCGAGCGCCGGGCACCCCGCCGACCTCGACTCGGTGGATGTCCTGGTCCCACGTCAACGCCGGGTCTGCGACCGGGGGTTCGTCAGGATCCACCGGTCGTCGGGGGCGATGCCGGGCGGGTTCGAGCGGGACGACGGGCTGTGGAGCACCACGGTCGCGCGGGCCCTGGCGGACCTCGCGCCGCGGGAGAGCGGGCAGCGCCGGTTCCGCGCGCTGTGCGCCGAGGCCGTCCAGCGGCGGCACTGCGAACTGGGCGAACTGCTCGACCAGTTGCTGGCGAGGCCGGGCGCGCTCGGGCTGCCGCACGTGGCCCGGGTGGTGGAGGACCTGACCGCCGGGGTGCGTTCGGTGGTCGAGGGCGAGGCCCGGCGGCTGCTGGCGCACGCGGGCCTGCCCGAACCGCTGTGGAACCCGGTGCTCTTCCTCGACGGCCGCTTCCTCGCCGTCCCGGACGCCTTCTGGCCGCACGCCGGTGTCGCGCTGGAGATCGACTCCCGTGCCTGGCACCTGCGCCCGGCCGACCACGAACGCGGCCTGGCCCGCGCCAACCGCCTCACCGCCGTGGGCCTCCCGGTGGTCCGCACCACGCCGGTCCAGCTCCGCCGCGATCCGACGCCGGTCCTGCACGAGCTGACCGCCCTGGTCACCACCGGCCCGCACGGCCCCCACGCCCGGATCACCTGGCGCCGGGCGAGATGAGCGCGGGGCCATGCGGGCGGGGCCGTGCGGGCGGGGGCCGTGCGGGCGGGGGCCGTGTCGGCAGGGGCTCAACAGCGGAGGCTCAACAGCGGGGATCGATCTCCTGGAAGGTCGCGTAGTGGTCCCCGGACCAGTACTCCTCGCCGGAGTTGCCGGTGACCACGCGGCGGGTGCCGCGGTCGTCCGAGCCCGGGGTGACCACGGTGTACTCGTGGTAGTAGCCGCCGGCCTTCTTGGGGAGGCGGCTCTCGCGGTTCTCGAAGACGATGCCGTCGCGGCTGTAGGGGTAGGGGCCGCCCTTGGCGATCAGGCCGACGGTGTCCTGGGCCTGGCTGGGGAGCTTGGTGAGGCAGACGTCGGCCAGTGCGGGATCGGCGGGAACCCAGGTGCCGGCCGGGGCGGACGGGCCGCCGCGCGGCGGGGACGGCTTGGGTGCCGAGGGCTTGGGGCCCGAGGTCCCGGACGTCGAAGGACCTGCGGCGGCGGCCGTGGGACTCGCGGCTGCCTTGGGGTGGCCGCTCCCCTTGTCCGCGAGGAGGTACCCGGCTCCGGCCATGACCGCCAGGATCAGCACGGCCACGACGACGAGCGGGTTTTTGCGACTGGTCATGCGCACCAGCTTGGCAGGCGGCCGGGCCCGGTCCGGCGGGTCGGGGGCGTGGCCACGGCCACACCCGCCCGTGCGCAGACGTACGGCCGGGCGGGGACGGACGCCGTTGTCCGTCCCCGCCCGGCCGTGTCACGTACGCCGGTTCTCCTGCGCCGAGCTCCGGTGTACGCCCTCCCGCTGGGAGGGAGCGGTCAGTCGTTCCCGCGCGTGAGGAAGGGGATGCCTTCCCTCACTCAGCGCGAGTCGCTGCCCGCCGTCTCGATGGCGGCGCGGCCGGCCTCCAGGCGCGCCACCGGGATCCGGAAGGGGGAGCAGGAGACGTAGTCCAGCCCCACCTCGTGGAAGAAGTGGACCGAGTCCGGGTCGCCGCCGTGCTCGCCGCAGACGCCGAGCTTGAGGTCGGGGCGGGTGGCCCGGCCGGCCTCGACGGCGTGCTTGACCAGGGAGCCGACGCCGTCGCGGTCGATGGTCTCGAACGGGGAGACCCCGAAGATGCCCTTCTCCAGGTAGGCGGTGAAGAACGAGGCCTCCACGTCGTCCCGGGAGAAGCCCCAGACCGTCTGGGTCAGGTCGTTGGTGCCGAAGGAGAAGAACTCGGCGGCCTCGGCGATCTGGCCCGCGGTGACGGCGGCGCGCGGCAGCTCGATCATGGTGCCGAGCTTGATGTCCAGCTGGACGCCGGTGGACTGGGAGACCTCGGCGAGCACGCGCTCGCACTCGTCGCGGACCAGCTCCAGCTCCTGGACGGTGCCGACCAGCGGGATCATCACCTCGGGGCGCGGGTCCCCGCCGGCCAGCTTGCGCTCGGCGGCGGCCTCGGCGATGGCCCGGACCTGCATGCCGAACAGGCCGGGGATGACGAGGCCGAGGCGGACGCCGCGCAGGCCGAGCATCGGGTTCTGCTCGTGCAGCTTGTGCACCGCCTGGAGCAGGCGCAGGTCGTTCTCGTTCGGGTCCTTGCGGGCCTCGGCGAGGGCGACGCGCACCGACAGCTCGGTGATGTCCGGCAGGAACTCGTGCAGCGGCGGGTCGAGCAGGCGGACGGTGACCGGCAGGCCGTCCATCGCCTGGAAGAGCTCCAGGAAGTCGCCCTTCTGCATCGGCAGCAGCGTGGAGAGGGCGAGCTCGCGGTCCTTGTCGTTGTCCGCCAGGATCAGGTGCTCGACCTCCTTGCGGCGCTCCTCGCCGAGGAACATGTGCTCGGTGCGGCACAGGCCGATGCCCTGGGCGCCGTAGCGGCGGGCGCGCGAGCCGTCCTCGGCGTTGTCGGCGTTGGCCCGCACGGCGAGCCGGCGGCGGCCGTCGGCGTGCGACATCAGCCGGTGGACGGCCTGGACCAGCCCGCCCTGGACGTCGGCGCCGGCGTGCAGGGTGCCCTCGAAGTACTCGACCACGGGGGACGGCAGGACGGGCACCTCGCCGAGGTAGACCTTGCCGGTGGCGCCGTCGATGGAGACGACGTCGCCCTCGTGGACCACCTGGCCGTCGGCCGTGGTGAAGCGGCGGCCCTTGGTGTCGACCTCCAGCTCCTCGGCGCCGCAGACGCAGGTCTTGCCCATGCCGCGGGCGACCACGGCCGCGTGGGAGGTCTTGCCGCCGCGCGAGGTGAGGATGCCCTCGGCGGCGATCATGCCGTCCAGGTCGTCCGGGTTGGTCTCCCGGCGGACCAGGATGACCTTCTCGCCGGAGCGGGACCACTTGACGGCGGTGTACGAGTCGAAGACGACCCTGCCGATCGCGGCGCCCGGCGAGGCGGCGAGGCCCCAGGCGATCTGCTTGGACTCGGCGGTGGGGGCGAAGCGCGGGAACATCAGCTGGGAGAGCTGGCTGCCGGTGACCCGCATCAGGGCCTCGTCCAGGTCGATCAGGCCCTGGTCGACCAGCTGGACGGCGATCCGGAAGGCGGCCGCGGCGGTGCGCTTGCCGACGCGGGTCTGCAGCATCCAGAGCTTGCCGCGCTCGATGGTGAACTCGATGTCGCAGAGGTCGCGGTAGTGGTTCTCGAGCTTCTGCATGATCGCCATCAGCTCGTCGTACGACTTCTTGTCGAGCTTCTCCAGCTCGGACAGCTGCAGCGTGTTGCGGATGCCGGCGACGACGTCCTCGCCCTGGGCGTTGGACAGGTAGTCGCCGTAGACGCCCTGCGCGCCGGTGGAGGGGTCGCGGGTGAAGGCGACGCCGGTGCCGGAGTCCTCGCCGAGGTTGCCGAAGACCATGGTGCAGACGTTGACCGCGGTGCCGAGGTCGTTCGGGATGCGCTCCTGGCGGCGGTACAGCCGGGCGCGGTCGCCGTTCCAGGAGTGGAAGACCGCGTGGATGGCGAGGTCCATCTGCTCGCGCGGGTCCTGGGGGAAGGCCCGGCCGGTCTCGCGCTCGACGATGCCCTTGAACACCTCGACGAGGGTCCGCAGGTCGGCGGCGTCCAGGTCCAGGTCGTTGACGGTGCCCTTGGCGTGCTTGGCCTCGTCCAGGGCCTCCTCGAACAGCTCGCCGTCGACGCCCAGCACCGTCTTGCCGAACATCTGGACCAGGCGGCGGTAGGAGTCCCAGGCGAAGCGCTCGTTGCCGGACTGGGCGGCGAGGCCGACCACCGAGGCGTCGGAGAGGCCGATGTTGAGGACGGTGTCCATCATGCCGGGCATGGAGAACTTGGCACCGGAGCGCACCGAGACCAGGAGGGGGTTGTCGGCCTGGCCGAGCTTCTTCCCCATCTCCTGCTCGAGCGCCTCCAGGTGGGCGCTGATCTCCTCGTGCAGGGAGGAGGGCTCGCTGCCGGTCTCCAGGAAGACCTTGCAGGCCTCGGTGGTGATGGTGAAGCCCGGCGGGACGGGGAGGCCCAGATTCGTCATCTCGGCCAGGTTCGCGCCCTTGCCGCCGAGAAGATCCTTGAGGTCCTTGTTTCCTTCGGTGAAGGAGTAAACAAACTTCTGCTGGGACGGCACGGGTCGGTCTCCTCGTACGCGGTTGCCCTGACGCCGGAGAACATACCCATTTCGAAGGCTCTTCTCCGCCCTGAATAGGCCACCCGAGGCCGGTACCGAGAGGTAACCCGCTAGATCGAATGCACATAAAGGCGTTCACCTCTGTTGGTGAAATCGTCCGCCTGACGCTAGCAAGCCTTCAACTCTTGAAGCCAAGGAAACCCGAAGATCGCACGATTCGGACGCTGAGTAGCGAGCGTGGGTCGGCCGCGTTGCCCCGACTTGATTTCCTGCACCCGGATCGGCCGATCACCGGTCGGGCGGCTTCGGGAAGCGATCCGCCGCCGATCTGTCCAATTCGTCCACTGACCCGCCGTCAGCCGCCAGCGCATGTGGCAAGCGTCACGAGCCCGTCGCACCGGCCGAGCGTAGAACGACTCCGACGATCGTCGCACAGCGTCCGGAAACGTGCTCGTTCCGTGATGTTCGAACGCCAGAAAGGAGCCCTCCTGTCCAGAATGGACAAGAGGGCTGGGACCTGACGGCAATCGGCCCAGAGAGGTCGACTTCGCCGTTCCGTACAGCTCAGCCGCCGGAGGTGTCCGATTCGGCATCCTCGCCCGGGCGGGCGCAGTCGTACGGATCGTCCAACCACCCCTCCGGCAGGACCACCCGGTTGTTGCCGCTCGTGCGCCCGCGCGGGCCGTCCGCGCCGGCCGGCCAGCCCTGGGTCTGGTCGACCTCCGCGAGGGTTCCGGCCAGTTCGGCCAGCGAGGAGGAGTTGGCGAGCCGCACCCGCAGCTCGGAGCCGACCGAGAAGCCCTTGGTGTACCAGGCGACGTGCTTGCGGAAGTCGATGACGCCCCGCGCCTCGTCCCCGATCCACTCGCCGAGCAGCTGCGCGTGGCGCACCATCGCCCGCGCCACGTACCCGAAGTCGGGGCGGGCGTAGTCGACGTCCCCCTCGAAGATCGCCACCAGGTCCTTGAACAGCCACGGCCGGCCGAGGCAGCCGCGACCCACCACGACGCCGTCGCAGCCGGTCTCGCGCATCATCCGCAGGGCGTCGTCGGCCGACCAGATGTCCCCGTTGCCCAGCACCGGCACGTGCGCCGGGACGGACTCGCGCAGCCGGGCGATCGCCGACCAGTCGGCCGTCCCGCCGTAGTGCTGGGCGGCGGTGCGCCCGTGCAGGGCGATCGCGGCCACGCCCTCCTCGGCGCCGATCCGGCCGGCGTCCAGGAAGGTGAGGTGGTCGTCGTCGATGCCCTTGCGCATCTTCATCGTGACCGGCAGGTCACCCGCGTTGGCGACGGCCTCGCGCAGGATCTCGCGCAGCAGGTTGCGCTTGTACGGCAGCGCCGAGCCGCCCCCCTTGCGGGTCACCTTCGGGACGGGGCAGCCGAAGTTGAGGTCGATGTGGTCGGCCAGGCCCTCGTCCGAGATCATCCGGGCGGCCTTGCCGACGGTCACCGGGTCCACGCCGTACAGCTGGATCGAACGCGGCTTCTCGCTCGGGTCGAACTTGATCAGCTGCATGGTCTTGGCGTTGCGCTCGACCAGCGCCCGGGTGGTGATCATCTCGGAGACGTACAGGCCCTTGCCGCCGCTCTGCTCACGGCACAGGGTGCGGAAGGGCGCGTTGGTGATGCCGGCCATCGGTGCCAGCACGACGGGCGGCCACACCCGGATCGGGCCGATGTCGAGCGGCGCGAACTCGGTGTCGGACGCGGTGGGTGCGGACGTGGCTGTCATGCGCGGCTGACCTCGGGTAAGGGGACGGGACTCTCCATTGTCCCCCACCCGGGTGAGCGGCCCGCGGACCGCCCTCAGGCCGGGCCGCGCCGCGACCGGCCCGCACCGCGCCGCGCCGACCGGCTACGACGGCTCGGACGGACGGATGGAGATCGACCCCGAGGTGACCGAGGCGTGGATCCGGTTCGGACTGTCGGAGTCCGCCAGCTGCGGGTCGATGCCGCCGCTGCCGGAGCCGACCTCGCTGGAGAAGGCGTAGCGGCTGTCCCGCGGCAGGGTCATCGTCAGGGAACCGGAGGTGGCGCTGGTGGTCACCTCCTGCGGGGCCCTGGCGAAGTTCAGGTCCATCGCGCCCGAGGTGGTCTGCGCCTCGACCCGCCGCGCGATCAGACCGTCGCCCTGGATGTGCCCCGAGGTGGCGTGCGCGGACACGTCCCCCGAGGTGTCCACCAGCAGCAGCTCGCCGGAGGAGAGGTCCATCCGCACGCTCCCGCTCAGGCCCTCCACCCGGACCGACCCGGAGCCCACCGACCCCGACACCTCGGTCGAGGCCGGCACCTCCACCTCGATCGCGGCGTCGCAGCCGAAATCCGCGACCGGCAGGACCTGCCGGCACCGCACGCCGACGGTGGCCAGGCCGTCGGCGAACACGGTCGACACCACCGGCTTGCGCACCATCCAGGTCAGCCGCTGGTGGACCACCACGCGGCCCTCCCGCCCGGGCCGCACCCTGACCGACGCGCTGCCGGTGTCCAGCTTCAGCCGGTGCACCGCGACGCCCTCGTACGCCCGGGAGGCGGTCGCGTGCTGCTGCGCCACCACCGACCAGGTCTGCAACCCGCCGCCGATCACGACCAGGACGGTCGCGAGCGTCCCGGTGACCCGCCAGGCCTTCACCGCGCCCACTGCTACCCGACCTCCAGGAACCGCAGCACCGCCATCACCCGGCGGTGGCTGTCCTCGGCCGGCGGCAGGTCGAGCTTGGTGAGGATCGAGTTGATGTGCTTGGCCACCGCGCTGTCGCTGACCACCAGCGCGGCCGCGATCGCCGCGTTGGAGCGGCCCTCCGCCATCAGGCCGAGCACGTCCCGCTCGCGCGGGGTCAACTTCTCCAGCGGATCCCGGTGGCGGCGCACCAGCAGCTGGGCGACCACCTCCGGGTCCAGCGCGGTGCCGCCCTCGGCGACCCGCTGCAGCGCCTCGACGAAGTCGTCCACGTTGGCCACCCGCTGCTTGAGCAGGTAGCCCACCCCGCTGGTGTTGGTCGCCAGCAGGTCTGCGGCGTAGCGCTCCTCCACGAACTGGGAGAGCAGCAGGACGGCCGTCTCCGGCCACTGCCGGCGGATCACCATCGCCGCCTTCACGCCCTCGTCGTGGAAGCCCGGAGGCATCCGCACGTCGGCGACCACCACCTTCGGGCGGTGCTCCTCGACGGCGGCCAGCAGTTCGGTGGCGTCCCCGACGGCGGCCACGACCTCGAAGCCCACCGCCTCCAGGACCTTGACCAGGCCGACCCTCAGCAGGACCGAGTCCTCGGCGATCACAGCGCGCACGGCAACTCCACGGTGATGGTGGTGGGGCCCCCGAGGGGGCTGAGAACGGACAGCGTGCCGTCGACCGAGGCGGCACGCTTGCGCAGACCGGTCAGCCCGGTGCCGCGCGAGGGGTCCGCGCCGCCCACGCCGTCGTCGGTGACGACCAGGAACAGCCGGCCTCCGGCCGTCCGCACCGAGAGGTCGATCCGGGCGGCCCGGGCGTGCTTGGCCACGTTGGTGAGCGCCTCGGAGACGGTGAAGTACGCGACCGCCTCGACGGTCGGGGCGACCGGCTGGGACAGGTCGACGTCCAGGCGCACCGGCAGCGGGGAGCGGGCGGCGATGCCGGACAGCGCCGCGTCCAGGCCGCGGTCCTCCAGGACCGCCGGGTGCAGGCCGCGGACCAGGTCGCGCAACTCGTCGATGGCCGCCTGGGCCTCCTCGTGCGCGTCGACGATCACCTGCATGACCTCCGGCGGCACGTCCTTGAGGGTGCGCCGGGCCAGGCCCAGGTTCATCGCCAGGGAGGTGAGGCGCTGCTGGGCACCGTCGTGCAGGTCGCGCTCGATCCGGCGGCGCTCCGCGTCCACCGCGTCGACCAGCCCGGCCCGGCTCTCGGCGATCTCCTCGACCCGCCGCTCCAGGGCCTCCGCCCGGTCCGGGCCGAGCAGCCGCCGCGCCGCCCACACCTCCACCCGGGCCGTCAGCGCCGCCGCCCAGGGCAGCACGACCAGCAGCAGCACCCCGACAGCCGTGAGCCCGACGTCCAGCCCGGCCAGGTCCGAGCGCAGCGCGGTGCCGGGGGGCATCAGCCAGATCCAGCCGTACAGGGTGGCCAGCACCAAGGCGGTGCCCCAGGCGTACACCACCCCCAGCGCGGCCGCCGCCAGCAGCGGGCCGACCAGCAGGTGGTGGAGGACCTGGCGCCAGGTCAGGCCCAGCAGCAGGACCCGGCGCCCGGCGGGCGGCCGCGGCGGCGGCACCTCCACCCCGTGCAGGGCGCGCAGGCGGCCGCGGTGGAGGGCGGTCAGCGGGCGGGTGCAGACCAGGACCGCGGCGATCACCGGGAACAGCAGCTTGGAGTCGGTGACGGCCAGCCAGACCGGCAGCGCCGACGGGATTCCGGCGGCTATGAAGCGGGTGTCCCGCCAGGCCCCGGGCGACCACGGTGGGCGCCGGAGGCTCCTGACGAGTGCTCGGCGCAACGTGGTGGAGGGCATGCCGGACAGCGTAGGGCCCGGTGATCACCGGCCACCATGAAGGGGGGTTCCCGCTCGGGGGTGTAGCTGGCTACACCCCCGATTCGGTGTCGAGGACCACCGACAGGAGGGGGTGCCCGGCGGAAAGCTTGAGCACATGACGAGCACCGCATCGCACTCCGCCACTCCGCCGCACGGGCGGCCCGTCCCCGGGAGCCACGGGGGTGCTCCCGGGGGCGCGCTCCACCCGGCGCCGGGGCCGCAGGGAGCACTGCCCGCCGGGGGCGGGCCGTGGTCGGTCCGCAGCGTCGGGTCCGGTCGCGGCCGGGCCGCGCTGGAGCTGTACCAGCACGGCCAGTTGGCCGACGTCCTGGTCGCCGCCCGGCTCGTCCCGCAGCTGCTGCGCGGGGCTCGGCGCAGCCCGGCCGGCGGGCGGACCTGGCAGGTGCTCGCCTGGGGGCGGCTGGCGGCCGACGGTACGGCGCCCTCGGTGGTGTTCACCGGGCGGCGGCCGCTGCGGGCGGCCCTGCCGTTCCGTGCGCTGCCGCCGTTCCGCGCGGGGCGGTCGGGTCGGTCCGCCCTTCCCGCCGTCGCGGCCGAACCGACCACGGTGGCCGGGCGGTTCTGGCTCGCGTGGGCCGAAGGGCCGTTCGACGCGGTGCTGGTCGAGCACCCGGCGGGCGGGCCGGTCGAGCGGCTGCCGCTGGAGCGCGTCCGGGAGCGCCGCGACGGGGGCGCCGCATGAGCACCGCCGTCCTCTCCGCCCGTACCGTCGACTCCGCCCGTACCGTCCCGTCCGCCCGCTCGACACCAGCGTTCGTCCTGCCCCCGCGCCTCGCCCGGGTGCCGGCCATGGCGGCGGTCGCGCTGCTGCCCTGGCTGGCAGTCCTGGCCGTCGACCACGAGACCCCGTGGGTGGTCCTCGACCTGGTGGAGTTCTCCGCCCTGCTCTCGCTGGACGCGCTGCTGCGCCGGCGCAGCCCCGCCGCGCTGTGGGCGAGCGCCGCCGTGGCCCTGCTGCTCACCGCGGACGCGACGGCCGACATCGCCTGCGCCGGCCCGGGCCACGCGGTGCTCGCGGCGCTCGTCATGGCGGCCTGCGTCGAGCTGCCGCTCGCGGTCGCGTGCCTGCTGCTCGGACGGGACGCGGCCGCCCCGGCGTAGGCCGCGGCGCCGCCGCCCCGGGGCAGCCGGGTCAGTGTGCCGGGGCCCCGGTGGGCAGCTTGTCCATCAGCGCGCGGGTCTCCTCGTCCAGCGGGGTGTACGTGATCATCCGGCTGCCGAGCCGGGGGCCGAGCCAGAAGTTGGTGTAGTCGCAGCTCAACAGCCCGACTCCGGGCACCTGGAAGCGCTTGATGCCGTTGCCGGGCCGCATCACGTCGTGCCGCTGCCAGAGCTCCGCGAAGTCCGGCGAGGCCTTGAGCACCCGGGCAAGCAGCGCCTTCCAGGCCGGCTCCGAGCTGTGGTCGGCCATCGCCGCGCGGAACCGGGCCACCATGCCGAGGCGTTCGGTGCGGTAGTCGATCAGCACGTCGCGGAACCGCGAGGGCGTGAACGCCATCCACATCAGGTTCCGGTCCTCGGGCGCCATCGCCTCGAGGTCGCCGACGATGCCGGTGTACTGGGCGTTGTACGCCAGCACGTCGTAACGGGAGTTGACCACCACGGCCGGGTACGGGGCCATCTGCTCCAGCACCAGCCGCACGCTCGGGGTCACCGAGGGGCACTCCCGCACCGGGGCCGGGTCGTCCGCGCCGGCCAGGGTGAACAGGTGCGCGCGTTCGCTCGGGTCCAGCAGCAGCGCCCGGGCCACCGCGTCCAGCACCTGGGCGGACACCTGGATGTCCCGCCCCTGCTCCAGCCACGTGTACCAGGTCACCCCGACCGCGGCGAGCTGCGCGACCTCCTCCCGGCGCAGGCCCGGCGTACGGCGGCGGCCGGTCAACGGCAGGCCCACCTGCTCGGGAGCGATGCGCTCGCGGCGGCTGCGCAGGAACGCGGCCAGCTCGTGCCGGCGGGCGTCGTCGGGGGCGGCCCGGTGCTGACCGGCCGAACCGGGGCGGGCTTGCGCGGCGGGAGCCGTACGGGCGTGCGTGGCGGGAGCCGTACGGGCTTGCGCGGCGGGGGTGGCGAGGCTCATGCTCCCCAGCATGCGGCAGTCCCCAGCCTGTTGCCAGGTACTTCTTATACCTGGATAACCACACTCTGGTACCAGGGTAAGGCGGGGCGGATCGTATGACCCGTGACCCAACAACTCGCCGTCGCGCCCACCCCGAGCCGCCCCGCCACCACCCCGGGCACCGCGGCCCCCCGCACCCCGTCCCCCGCCACCGCGTCCCTCGGCACCGCCGGGCTGGTCACCGTCCTGCTCGGGGCCTTCCTGCCGATGCTCGACTTCTTCATCGTCAACGTCGCCCTGCCCACCATCGACAAGGACCTGGCCGCCGGGCCCGCCGTCCTCGAACTGGTCGCCGCCGGCTACGGCATCGCCTTCGCCGTCCTCCTCGTCCTCGGCGGACGCCTCGGCGACATCTTCGGCCGCCGCCGGCTGTTCGTCGTCGGCGCCGCCACCTTCGCCCTCACCTCGCTGGCCTGTGGTCTCGCCCCCGACGCGTGGTCCCTGGTCGCCGCCCGGGCCGCCCAGGGCGCCTCGGCCGCACTGCTGATCCCGCAGGTGCTGGGCACCATCACCGCCGCCACCGAGGGCGCCCGGCGCGGCCGCGCGCTCAGCGTCTACGGCGCGGTCGGCGGCATCGCGGTCGTGATCGGGCAGGTGCTCGGCGGGATGCTGGTCGCCGCCGACGTCTTCGGCACCGGCTGGCGCTCGGTGTTCCTGCTCAACGTGCCGTTCGCGCTGCTGGCCGTGGTGATGGCGGTCCGCTTCGTCCCGGAGAGCCGCGCCCAGCAGGCCGCCCGGGTCGACGTGCCCGGCACCGTCCTGCTCACCGCCACCCTGCTCGCCCTGCTCATCCCGCTGATGGAGGGCCGCGCCGCCGGCTGGCCGCTCTGGTCCTGGGTGCTGCTCGGGCTGTTCCCCGTCCTGGCCGCCGCCTTCGCCGTCGTCGAACGCCGCGCCGAGCAGCGCGGGGACACCCCGCTGGTGCCGCCGAGCCTGCTGCGCATCCCGGAGATGCGGCGCGGCCTCGGCATCGCCCTCCCCTACTTCGCGGGCTTCGGCGGCTTCATGTTCGTCATCGCGGTCGCCCTGCAGCAGGGCCTGAAGCTCGGCCCCGTCGCGGCGGGCTGGGCGCTCGTCCCGATGGCCGTCGGCTACTTCACCGCCTCGCTCGCCGGCCCGCGCCTGATCGGCCGCTGGGGCAGCCGGGTGCTCAGCGCCGGCGCCGTCGTCCAGGCCGCCGGCCTCACCACCCTCGCCGTGACCGTGCTCGCCTCCGGGGCGCACTTCTCCCCGCTGCGCATGGCCCCGGGCGTCGCCCTCGCGGGCATCGGGCAGGGCCTGATCGGCACCCCGCTGTTCCGGGTCGTCCTCGCCAAGGTGCCCGCCGCCCGGGCCGGGGTCGGCAGCGGTGTCCTCGCCACCGGCCAGCAGTCCAGCCTCGCCCTCGGCGTCGCCACCCTCGGCAGCCTGTACCTGGCGCTCTCGCCCAGCCTCGGCATGGACCGAGCGCTCGCCCTCTGCCTGGGCATCCAGCTCCTCGGCTCGTTCACCATCTTCTACCTGACCACCCGACTCCCCCGGTCCATCGGCTGACCGGCCGGGCCCGCGGGCCCGTCGGCGACGGCAACGGCCTCGCGATCGCACGGCGATCGCGGGGCCGTCGGCGTCGCCGCAGCCGACCCCGGGCGGCGCGGCGGCCCGGGCGGCGCGGCGTCCCGGGCGGCGCGGCGTCCCGGGCGCGATGGTGCCCGGCGGTCGGCACTCGGCTCTCCGGGGGAGGATGACGCCATGATCTTCGTCCTGGTGTTCCTGCTCGCACTCGCCGCCGCCGTCGTCGGCATCACCGTCTTCCTGTCGTGCCGCGAGCGGGCGCGGCGGCTCCGCCCGGACGGCACGGACGGCCTCCTGATCGAGCAGCAGCGGACCGCCCAGGCCGCGTACATGCGGACGGCCTATACGAGCCGCTCCGTCCACCACGGCACCGGTCTGGCGGCCGAGGAGGTGTACCGGCATCACTCCTGACGTCCGCCCGCGCAGGAGCGGTGCCCCGGCACCGGGGTGACGGCTCAACGGCACAGGGCCGTGTCCACGACGCCTTCGAGCCGCCGGGTGACGTCGTAGTCGGTCGGGACGGTGGTGACCGCGATGCTGACGGCCCGGCCGTCGTCGGTGGCGCCGCCCCGGGTCTCGTACCCCGGGATGTCGCCGCCGTGGCCCCAGTAGACCCCGCCGCAGGAGAGCGGCCTGCTGAGGATCCCCAGGCCGGCGCCCGCGCCGGTGTCCCCGATCGGGACGGTGGTGCGCATCTGGGCGAGCTGGGCCGCGGGGAGGAGCCGTCCGGGGACGAGCAGTTCGGTGAAGAACCGGTTGAGGTCGGAGTCGGTGGAGATCATCTGCCCGGCCGCCCAGCCCGCCGAGGGGTCCATCTCCGTGAAGTCGCGCAGCGGCCCGTCGGCGGAGTCCTTGCGGTAGCCCTTGGGGTGGGGCTCCCGGATGGTCCGGTCACCGGCTGCCGGGAAGTAGGTGTGCCGCAGTCCGAGGCGACGGACGACGCGCCGGTCGATCTCCTCGGCGAGCGGCCG
The DNA here is from genome assembly GCF_000719705.1 of Streptomyces sp. NRRL S-350. GTDB lineage: Bacteria > Actinomycetota > Actinomycetes > Streptomycetales > Streptomycetaceae > Kitasatospora. The sequence goes on from NZ_JOHO01000005.1 coordinate 67,088, forward strand.
GCCGGTGACCTTCTGGACGATCAGGCCGGCCAGCACGTAGTTGGTGCTGCTGTAGCCGAACTTCTCCCCGGGGGCGGACTCCGGCTTCTTCCCGAGGGCGAGGTCGAGGAGTTCGCGGGGCTCGAAGTACCGGTACCGCAGGGAGGCTTCGTCGAGGAGCCCTTCGTAGTCGGGCAGTCCGCTGGTGTGCTGGAGGAGTTGGCGGACGGTGATGCCGCGCCCGTCGACGCCCTCGCTGCGGACCACGCCGGGGAGGTAGGTGTCGACCGTGGCGTCGAGGTCGACCCTGCCCTCCCCCACCAGTTGCAGGACGACGACGGCGGTGAACGTCTTGGTGTTGCTGCCGATCCGGATCTGCCCGTCGACCGGCGCCTTCGCCCCGGTGGCCAGGTCCCCCACTCCTGCGGTGTAGTACCGGGCCCGGCCGTTCCGGCCCCGTACGGTCGCCAGCGCGGCGGGCACCCCGTCCGTCCGCACCAGCGCGTTCAGGCCCTTCTGCACGGAATCCGCTCCGGGGGCGGCCGTCGGGACGGCACGCGCGGTGGACGGCATCAGGACGCCGACGGCGACGGCGGCCGCGAGCGAGAGCGCCATGTGGCGGGACTTCCTGCGCACGGGTCGACTCCTCTGGGATCGTGGGGAGGAGAGTCCTCCCTGGTCACGAGCGCCAGTCTGGGCGCACCGCCGGCAGGCGGCCTCCCCCGATCGAGGGAGCGTTCCCGAGCCGCCGTCAGGGCCGGGCGGGCCCGCGCAGGGGCAGCGTCCGGCTGTAGACGACGCTCGTGGTGGTGCTGCCGAAGCCGGCGAGTTCGTCCACGAGGGATTCCAGGTGGCCCATGGAGGTCGCCACCACCTTGGGGATCTCCAGCTGGGGAAAAACCCCTGGCCCGCCCTCGCCATCCGGCCGACAATCGGCGGATGACCGATGACCAGAGCGAGCTCCGGCGGCGCCGCGCGGCCCGTATCTCCTGCAAGCGGTTCCTCTCCGGCGACCGCGCCCTCACCATCCGCGACCGCCTCACCCGACTCGCCGCCCTGGACGGGCTGGACGTCCATCCCGACTTCTACGGCAGCGACGGTCCGGTACGGCAGTTGGAGGAGCGGACCGCCGCGCTGCTCGGGAAGGAGGACGCCGTCTTCTTCCCCACCGGCACCATGGCGCAGCAGGTCGCCCTCCGGTACCACGCGGAACGCACCGGCAGTCCGGCGGTCGCCCTGCACCCGCTCAGCCACATCGAGCGGCACGAGCGCCACGCCCACACCCAGCTCACCGGGCTGCGCGGGCTCTGGCCCACCACCGAGCGGCGCCAGCCCACGCCTGCCGAACTCGCCGCGCTCGGCGAGCCGTTCGGCAGCCTGGTGGTCGAACTCCCGCTGCGCGACCCCGGCTACCTCCTCCCCACCTGGGACGAACTGGCCGAACTCGTGGCCGCGGCCCGCGAAGCCGGTGCCCGGGTGCACTTCGACGGCGCCCGCCTCTGGAACACCACGGTTCACTTCGGCAAGCAGCTCGACGAGATCGCCGCCCTCGCCGACAGCGTCTACGTCTCCTTCTACAAGGATCTGGGCGGCATGAGCGGGGCCGCCCTGGCCGGCGACACCGCCCTCACCGCCTACGCCCGCACCTGGCGCCACCGCTACGGCGGGCAGCTCTTCCAGCAGTGGCCGGCCGCGCTCGCCGCCCTCCAGGGCCTGGACACCGCCCTGCCCCGCATCCCCGGCTACACCCGCCACGCCGCCACCCTCATCCCCGCCCTGGCCGCGCTCCCCGGCGCCCGCCTGTACCCGGAGGCACCGCCCACCCACGAGTTCCAGCTCTGGCTCCCCCACCCGGCCGGGGCGTTGAACGCCGCCCACCTCGCGCTCGCCGAGCAGGAGGGCACCTGGTTCGTCTCCCACTGGGAGGACGCCGCCCCCGGTCTCGCCATGGCGGAGGTCAGCCTCACCGGGCCGGCGCAGAGCTGGACGGCGGACGAGGTCACCGAGGTCGGGCTGCGCTTCCTGGAACTGGCCGCCTCCTCCCCGGCGTGACCCGGAACCCGGCCGCCCCGCCAGCCCGGCGCTCGGCACGACCCCGGCACTCGGCACCACCCCGGCACTCGGCCACCCGAAACCCGTTGGGCCGCCTCCAGCCTTTGTGTCACTATGACGATATGAGTGAGACGCATGGGGCGGTCCCTGCCGTGGCGGACCCTGCCGCCGTCCGCAGCCGTGAGGAGCTGGCGGCGCTGATGGCGGCCGGGGTCCACCCGAAGTGGGTGATGTTCTGGGGGCACACGGCCCGCAGGGACGGCGGCCCCCGGCAGGAGTGCCTGAGCCAGTGGTGGCCGGGCGAGTTCACCGTCGACGGGGTGACGTACGCCTCCGCCGAGCACTGGATGATGGCCGGCAAGGCCCGGATGTTCGGGGACGAGGCGATCGAGCAGCGGGTGCTGGCGGCCCGGACGCCCGCCGAGGCGAAGAAGCTGGGGCGGCTGGTCGAGGGCTTCGACGACGAGGTCTGGGTGGCGGGGCGGTTCGAGCTGGTCGTGACGGGCAACGTCGCGAAGTTCGGCCAGGACGAGGCGCTGCGCACGTTCCTGCTGGGCACCGGCAGCCGGGTGCTGGTCGAGGCCAGCCCGGTGGACCGGATCTGGGGCATCGGGCTCGCGGCCGACGACATCCGGGCGCAGCGACCCACCGAGTGGCGCGGGTTGAACTTGCTCGGCTTCGCGCTGATGGAGGCGCGGGCGCGACTCGGCGCACCGGCGCGCCTCGACGCGTGAGCGCGTGAGCAGAGTCGTTCCGCTGCTCGACGGGGCGGTGGTGGCTTCGGCCGCCACCGTCCTGGTCCTGCTGGCGCCGCGAGGCGGCGCGGGCCGGGCCACCGGCCTCCGGAGCGCGACCGGCGCACTTCTTGCAACGACCGCCCTCTGCGCACTCCTTGACACCACTCGGGCACGACTGGTCGTGCTCTCTTAACTCCCCCGCCACATGCCGACGCCAGGATGTCCTGCAGTCAGGGTCTGGATGGACAGGTTGGGGCGATCATGCGTATGCGGCCGACGGCACAATCCGCGGGCCAGCAGCTGGAGGGCGAGCAACAGGCCGCCGAACTCCGCGCAGAGCTGGACGAGTTACTCCGTGCGAGCCGCTACGCGAGTCAGCGTGAACGGCGGTTGAACGAGGCCGTCCGGGCCAGCCCGGGCCGCCGGCGGCCGGACGACGACCTGCTGCGGCAGCTCGCCCAGGCCCGCACCCTCCGCGAGGGGCTGGGCGCCCGCTGCCTGCAACTCAGTGACCGGTTGGAGGCCTTGGAGACCCGCCTCAGACACGGGCGACCGGAGCCGCAACAACAGGAGCCCCCACGGCAGCACCGTCCGGCACCAGAGCCACAACCGCAGCCACAACCGCAGCCACAACCGCAGCCCCAGCCCCAGCCACAACCCCAGCCACAGCCGCAGCCGCAGCCGGAACCGCCGGCCGAACAGCCCCCGCCGCACCCCGCCCGGCCCGACATCGGCGCCCTCACCGAGCGGATCACCGCCCTCCACCGCAGCGGCGCCGCCCCCGGGGCCGCCGAGCTGATCGACGAGGCCGCCGCCCGTCTCACCCCCGCCGACGCCGCCCTGCTGGCCGGGATGCTCGCCCGGTACGGCCCCACCGGCGCCTCCCTCCACCTGGCCCGCAGCGCCGCACGGTCCGCCCCCGAACACGCCGTCGCCGTCCTGACGGAGCTGCGCGAGCTGGGCCTGGCCGAGGAGGCCGCCGAGCTGTTCCACGCCTTCTGGGCCTACCCGGCCGCCTCCGTCCCCGGGCTCCTCGCGGCACTGGAGCGGGCGGGGCAGCATGCCGACAGGGCGACGCTCCTGTGGGAGTGGGGCTCGGCACCGACGCCCGAGCTGACGGCGCTCGCCGCCTGCCTCCGGCAGCACGGCCGCCCCGGGGACGTCCGGACCTTGCTGCGCCAGGCCGCCGGCCGCCCCACCGCCGACCTCACCGCCCTCGCCGCCGAGCTCCCGCCGGCGCTCGCCACCGCCCTGCTGCACGAGCTGGCGGCACTGCGCCCGCCCGTCGAACTGGTGCGGCTGGCAGCCGCGTTGGACGGCGCCGGCAACCGGATCCTGTACGGCGAGCTGTTGGGCGCGCTGCTCGCCGACGGGCCCCGCCACCGCACCACTCTCGCCGCGCTCCGCTCGGCCGGCCTGCCGACCACCCCGCCCACGGCACCCCGGTCCCGCTGGGGGCGGAGGTGACGGCCGACGCGCGCGCAACCCCGCACGGCCGCGACCGACCTCCGGAAGCCCCGGAAGCCCCGGAAGCCCGGGAAGCCCCGGAAGCAGCAAGGAGCCCCCGCCCGCCCAGACCGGGCGAACGGGGGCTCCCCGAACGGGAGGTCCGGGCCTAGCAGCCGATCAGGCGCGCCCCGAGGTACGCCTTGACCTGGTCCAGCGAGACGCGCTCCTGCGACATGGTGTCGCGGTCGCGGACGGTCACCGCGTTGTCCTCGAGGGTGTCGAAGTCGACCGTGACGCAGAACGGCGTGCCGATCTCGTCCTGGCGGCGGTAGCGCTTGCCGATGGCGCCGGCGTCGTCGAACTCGACGTTCCACGCGGTGCGCAGGTCGGCGGCCAGGCCGCGGGCCTTCGGGGAGAGGTCGGCGTTGCGCGACAGCGGCAGGACGGCGACCTTGACCGGGGCCAGGCGCGGGTCGAGCCGCATGCCGACGCGCTTCTCCATGACGCCCTTGGCGTTCGGCGCCTCGTCCTCGAAGTAGGCGTCGATCAGGAAGGCCAGCATGGCGCGGTTGAGGCCGGCCGCCGGCTCGATGACGTACGGGAAGTACCGCTCGCCGGATTCCTGGTCGAAGTACTTGAGGTCCTGGCCGGACGCCTCGCTGTGCACCCGCAGGTCGTAGTCCGTGCGGTTGGCGACGCCCTCCAGCTCGGAGAACTCGGAGCCGCCGAAGTTGAAGCGGTACTCGATGTCCACGGTGCGCTTGGCGTAGTGGGAGAGCTTCTCCTTCGGGTGCTCGAAGAAGCGCATGTTCTCGGTGCGCAGGCCGAGGCCGACGTACCAGTCCCAGCGCTGCTGGAGCCAGTACTCGTGCCACTGCTCGTCCTCGCCCGGCTTGACGAAGAACTCCATCTCCATCTGCTCGAACTCGCGGGTGCGGAAGATGAAGTTGCCGGGGGTGATCTCGTTGCGGAAGCTCTTGCCGGTCTGGGCGATGCCGAACGGCGGCTTCTTGCGCGAAGTGGTCTGGACGGCCTTGAAGTTGGTGAAGATGCCCTGGGCGGTCTCCGGGCGCAGGAACGCCAGGCCGCTGGCCTCCTCGGTGACACCGAGGTGGGTCTTCAGCATGCCCGAGAAGTCCTTGGGCTCGGTGAACTGGCCCTTGGTGCCGCAGTCGGGGCAGTTGACGTCCTTGAGGCCGTTCGGCGGCGGGAAGCCGTGCTTGGCCTCGTACTTCTCCTCCAGGTGGTCGGCCCGGTGGCGCTTGTGGCAGGAGAGGCACTCGGTCAGCGGGTCGTTGAAGGTGGCGACGTGGCCGGAGGCCTCCCAGACCTCGCGGGCGAGGATGACCGACGAGTCGAGTCCGACGACGTCCTCACGGGCCTGGACCATCGCGCGCCACCACTGGCGCTTGATGTTCTCCTTGAGCTCGACACCCAGCGGACCGTAGTCCCAGGCGGCACGCGTGCCGCCGTAGATCTCGCTGCAGGGGTAGACGAAGCCACGGCGCTTGCTCAGGCTGACGATCGTGTCGATCTTGTCGGCGGCCACAGTGCTCTCTTCAGTACGTACGGCACGGTCAGGGCACGGCTGGTTGCGCGTACCCGAATACCTCAGGTTACCGGCCATACGGGTACGTGATTCAAATCGGTATCGTCCGGCCGCTCCCGTCGACCGCCACCCGCTGTTCACCCATTCGAGTGAGTTGACAATCATTTCCATCTCAGATGAGAATGATTGTCATGATGATCGGACTGACCCGACGACGGACCCGCACCGCCCTGGCCCTCTCCGCCACCGCGCTCACCGCCTCCCTCGCCCTCACCGCCTGCGGAGGCAGCAGCAGCGCCGACAGCGGCAACGGCAGGCTGAAGGTCGTCGCCTCCTTCTACCCGATGGAGTTCCTCGCCCAGCAGATCGGCAAGGAGCACGTCGCGGTCACCGACCTCACCGCGGCCGGCGTCGAGCCGCACGACCTGGAGCTCACCGCCAAGCAGGTCGGCACCGTCCAGAAGGCCGACGCGGTCCTCTACCTCAAGGGCCTGCAGCCCACCGTCGACCAGGCCGTCGCGCAGTCGTCCAGCAAGCACAAGATCGACGCCACCGCCGCCAGCCCGCTGGTCGACCACCACCTCGACGAGGGCGCCGCGGGCGAGGACCACGGCGCCGACGGCCACAAGCACGAGGGGCCGGCCGGCGACCCGCACATCTGGCTCGACCCCGCCCGCTACGCGGCGATCGCCCGGAGCGTCGGCGCCGGGTTCGCCGAGGCCGACCCGGCGCACGCCGAGGACTACCGGAAGAACACCGACGAACTGGTCACCCGGCTCACGGCGCTCGACCAGGACTTCCGCGCCGGACTGAAGGACACCACGACCAAGACCTTCGTCACCAGCCACGCCGCCTTCGGCTACCTCGCCGACCACTACGGCCTCACCCAGGTCGCCATCAACGGCGTCGACCCGGAGTCCGAGCCGACCCCGGCCCGCCTCGCCGAGGTGCAGAAGGCCGCCAAGGACAACGGCGTCACCACGATCTTCTTCGAGACCCTCGTCAGCCCCAAGCTCGCCGACACCGTCGCCAAGGACCTCGGCCTCAAGACCGCCGTCCTGGACCCCCTGGAGGGCGTCAAGGACCCGTCCAAGGACGACTACCTCACGGTCATGAAGCAGAACCTGGCCAACCTCCGGGCCGCCCTCGGCGCGACCGCCGCCCCGGCGGCCGACAGCCCTGCCGCCCCCGCCACCCCCTCCGCCACCACCCCTGCCGCGACCAGCTGACGGGAAGCACCATGACCCACCCGATACCCCCGGCCGTCCGCCTCCGTGACGCCGTCGCCTCCCGCGGCGGCCGGCCGGTGCTGCGCGGCGTCGACGTCACCGTCCGGCCCGGAGAGGTCGTCGCCCTGCTGGGCGCCAACGGCTCCGGCAAGTCGACCACCGTCAAGACCGTGATCGGCTCCGTCCCGATGGAACAGGGCACCCTGGAGCTGTTCGGCACCCCGTACGGCTCCTTCCGCGCCTGGCACCGCATCGGGTACGTCCCCCAGCGCACCACCGCCGCCTCCGGCGTCCCGGCCACCGTGCGCGAGGTGGTCTCCACCGGACGGCTGCCGCAGCACCGCCTGCTGCCCTTCCGCCGCAGGGACCGCGAGGCGGTGGACCGCGCGCTCGCCGCCGTCGGCATGCTGGAGCGGGCCGGGGACGGCGTGGCCGACCTTTCGGGGGGCCAGCAGCAGCGGGTACTGATCGCCCGCGCCCTGGTCGGCTCCCCCGACCTGCTGATCATGGACGAGCCGATGGCCGGGGTGGACGCCGCCAGCCAGCAGGTGCTCGCCGACACCCTGCGAGCCGAGGTCGGCCGCGGCGCCGCCGTCCTCCTCGTGCTCCACGAACTCGGGCCGCTGGAGCCGCTGATCGACCGCACCGTCGTCCTGCGGGACGGCTGCGTCGCCCACGACGGCCCGCCCGTGCCCAACACCGGCCTGCACGCGCTGCCCGGCCACGACCACGTCCACCCGCACGCCGACCTGACCCCGCCGAGGCTGCTCGCATGACCGAGATGCTGTCCTACGACTTCATGCAGCGCGCCCTGCTCGCCGCCGTCCTGGTCGGGATCACCGCCCCGGCCGTCGGCATCTACCTGGTGCAGCGCCGCCAGGCCCTGATGGGCGACGGCATGGGCCACGTCGCGATGACCGGTGTCGGCCTCGGCTTCATCTTCCGGACCAGCCCGGTCTGGATGGCCGTACTGGTCTGCGTGCTCGGCGCCGTCGCCATGGAGCTGGTCCGCTCGCGCGGCAACCAGCGCGGCGACATCGCCCTCGCGATGCTCTTCTACGGCGGCATGGCCTGCGGCAAGCTCCTGGTCTCGCTCTCCGCCGAGGCGGGCTCCGGCTCGCTGGAGAGCTACCTGTGGGGTTCGATCCTCACCGTCGCCCCCGCCGACCTGGCCGCCATCGCGGTGCTCGGCGCGGTGGTCATCGCGGTCACCGTCGGCCTGCGCCGCCAGCTGTTCGCGATCTGCCAGGACGAGGACTTCGCCCGCGTCACCGGCCTGCCGGTGCGCACCCTCAACCTGCTGCTCGCGGTGATGGCCGCGGTCACCGTCACCGTCGCCATGCGGGTGGTCGGCCTGCTGCTGGTCAGCGCCCTGATGGTGGTCCCGGTGGTCGCCGCCCAGCAGCTCACCCGCTCCTTCGCCGCCACCCAGGCCGCCTCGATCGCGCTCGGCGTGGTGGTCTCGCTGGCGGGCGTCACCGGCTCCTACCACCTCGACGTGCCCTCCGGACCGGCCATCGTGCTGCTCGCCATCGCCGTCTTCGCGGTGTTCAGCGTGCTCGCCGCGCCGCTCGCCCGGCGGCGCCACCGCGCCGACACCGAGCAGGGGCCGGCGGTCTGCGACGTCCGGCTGCCGCTCCAGTCGCCGGAGCGGAGTTCCTCCGACGCGACCGCTCCTGGGCGGGGGGCCGGACTGGCACAATGATGTGCGAGACGACCACGACCCCAGGAGGACCCACGGTGACCACCGCAGGCCCGTCGCCGCGCGCCCGATCGACCCGGCAGCGTGCCGCCGTCTCGGCTGCCCTGGACGAGATCGCGGACTTCCGCAGCGCGCAGGAGCTCCACGACCTGCTCAAGCACCGCGGGGACTCCGTCGGTCTGACCACGGTCTACCGCACCCTGCAGTCGCTCGCGGACGCAGGGGAGGTGGACGTGCTGCGCACCGCCGACGGCGAGGCGGTCTACCGCCGGTGCAGCAGCGGGCACCACCACCACCTGGTCTGCCGTCACTGCGGCGCCACCGTCGAGGTGGAGGGCCCCGCGGTGGAGCGCTGGGCCAACTCGGTCGCCGCCGAGCACGGGTTCAGCGACATCGCGCACACGCTGGAGATCTTCGGCACCTGCGCGGAGTGCGCCAAGAGCGCCTGACCGGGCCGCGAACGACAACGCGAACGACAGGAGGACCCGCCGGAATCGGCGGGTCCTCCTGTCGTCGAGCGCCGTCGAGCGCATCCTCGCGGTCGCCGGGGCACGTACCGAGCCCTCAGCGCTGGGACGGCACCGGCGCGGGGAGCTCGTTGGGGATGGCTCCGCCGAAGCGCCGGTCGCGCATCGCGTACTGCTCGCAGGCGCGCCACAGGTCGCGGCGGTCGAAGTCCGGCCAGAGCACGTCCTGGAACACGAGCTCGGCGTAAGCCGACTGCCAGAGCAGGAAGTTGGAGGTGCGCTGCTCGCCGCTGGGGCGCAGGAAGAGGTCCACGTCCGGCATGTCCGGGTGGTACATGTACCTGGCCAGCGTCTTCTCGTTGACCTTCTTCGGGTCGAGCTTCCCGGCGGCGACGTCCCGCGCGATCCCCTGCGCCGCGTCGGCGAGTTCGGCCCGGCCGCCGTAGTTGACGCACATGTAGAGCGTGACGGCGTCGTTGCCCTTGGTCTGCTCCTCGGCGACCTGGAGCTCCTGGACGACGCTCTTCCACAGCTTGGGCATCCGGCCGGCCCAGCGGATCCGCACGCCCATCGCGTCCATCTCGTCGCGGCGGCGGCGGATGACGTCCCGGTTGAAGTTCATCAGGAACTTCACCTCGTCGGGCGAGCGCTTCCAGTTCTCGGTGGAGAACGCGTACAGCGAGATGTTCTTGACCCCGAGCTCGATGGCGCCCCTGAGGACGTCCAGCACCACGGCCTCGCCGACCTTGTGGCCCTCGGTGCGGGGCAGCCCGCGCTCCTTGGCCCAGCGGCCGTTGCCGTCCATCACGATGGCGACGTGGTCGGGGACCAGCTCGCCGGGGATCTTCGGGGGCTTTGCGCCGCTGGGGTGCGGGGTCGGAGGAGCGTACTCCCGTTGCTTGCCACCGCCGAAGAGCCGTCGCGCTGCCATGTGCTCACTTCTCCACGTATCTCATCGAGCGGATGCCCCGCTCCAGGTGCCACTGCAGATAGGCCGCGACCAGGCCGCTGCCCTCCCGCCAGTACCGCGGCTCGCAGGTGTCGGCCGTCTGCCAGTCCCCTGACAGCAGCGCTCCGAGCAGTACCAGTGTCTCAGGGGAGGGTACGGCACATCCGGGCACTCGGCAGTCCGGGCAGAGCACCCCGCCCGCGGGGAGCGAGAAGAAACGGTTCGGCCCTTCCAGACCGCATTTGGCGCAGTCCGTGAAGCTCGCGCCGTACCCGTTCACCGCGAGCGAGCGCAGCAGGAAGGCGTCCAGGACGAGGTGCGATTCGTGCAGCCCGGCGGCCAGCGTGCGCAGCCCGCCCACCAGCAGCAGGTACTGCTGGACGGCGGGCTCGCCCTCGTTCTCGGCGAAGCGCTCGGCCGTCTCCAGCATCGCGGTGCCGGCGGTGTAGCGGCCGTAGTCGGTGACGATCGAGCCGCCGTACGGCGCGATGGTCTCCACCTGGGTGCACAGCGGCAAGCCGCGGCCGACCAGCTCACTCCCCCGACTGAAGAACTGCACGTCCACGTGGGAGAACGGCTCCAGGCGGGCGCCGAACTTGGACTTGGTCTTGCGCACCCCGCGCGCCACCGCCCGCACCTTGCCGTGCTGGCGGGTCAGCAGGGTGATGATCCGATCGGCCTCGCCGAGCTTCTGCGCCCGCAACACGACGCCGTCGTCCCGGAAAAGGCTCATGCAGACCATTCTCCCCCAGCCGCGGACCGCCCCGGACAGCCGTGTTGCCCGCACCGGGGCCGTGGGGGAGGACCACTGCGGTGCGGGTCACGGCGGGCCCGGAGGGGGTCGGGCCCGTTTGTGGGGGATTCGGAGGGTCCAGGAGGTGTGCGCCGGTGACGGCCCCGGCTACTTGTACGGCGTCCGGGCGGCCGCTTCCAGCAGCTCCGCGACCCTGGCCTGCGGCAGGTCGAGGCAGCGCCCGACGGCGGCCAGCGCCTCCCGCTCCTGGGGCAGGTAGCGGCCGTCGGCCAGGGCGATCGCCGCGCCCTGCAGCAGCAGCCGTTCGCGGCCCTGGTGGGCGAGGTGCGGGGTGAGCGGTTCGAGGACCGCGTGCAGTTCCACGGCCAGGCCGCCGGCCTCCCCGAGCTGCCGGCCGGGGGCCGCGTCCAGTTCGTGGGCCTCGTGGAGTTCGCCGCCGAGCCCGGAGAGCGCGGCGAGCGCGGCCAGCACCTGGGCCTCGCCGCAGTCGTCGAACCCGGCCTCGCGCACCGCCGTGCAGGCCGCCTCGCGCGCGGCCCGGTGGGCGGTGCCGCCGGCCGCGAGCAGCACCAGCGCGACGGTGTACTGGGCGTCCCGCAGCATGGCGCCGAGGCGCACGCAGGTCGGCTGTTCGAGGCTCTCGACGCCGTACCGGCCGTGGCAGCTGGTGCACTGCACGCTGCCGATCACCGGTCCGAGCGGGACCACCGGTGTCCCGAGCAGCCGCAGCCACCGCCGGCCGTGCTGGCGCCGGTAGTTGCGGTCCCCGCCGCAGCCCGGGCAGAAGAAGTCACCGAGAACGTCAGTCCGCCACCTCGGGCGAACACCCCACAACCTGGTCACGGCGCCACTCCCCAGACATGGCAGGCGGCCTGCTCGACACTGGGCAGGTCACGCGACCGGACGACGAGCCGCCCACCGACCCGGCTTTCCGGTGGATCGATGTTGCCATGGTTACCGGCACGTGTCAGTACCTCGAACGGCTTCCGATCCCGAAAAATGTGGCGCAGGACACAGCCTCCGGCAACGGTCCTCAGGCACGGCCGAGGGCCGCCCCGCAGGACGGCCCCGCCGCGTATCACCCGTACGAACTATCCGCGCTGCGACCGGTTGACGGCGCTGATCATCGCCTTCAGCGAGGCCAGCACGGTGTTGCCGTCGATGCCCACGCCCCACAGCACCTTGCCGTCCACGGCGCACTCGACGTACGCGGCGGCCTGGGCGTCACCGCCCTCGCTCAGCGCGTGCTCGGCGTAGTCCAGGACGCGGACGTCCACGCCGATCCTGGCCAGCGCGTCCGCGAAGGCCGAGACCGGGCCGTTGCCGGTACCGCTCAGGGTGACCGGCGCCCCCTCCACCACGGCCTCGGCGGTCAGCGCGTCCCGGCCGTCCTCGGTGGTCAGGGTCCGCGAGCCGGTCAGCGAGATCCGGCCCCACGGGTTGTCGGTGGTCGGCAGGTACTCGTCCTCGAAGACCCGCCAGATCTCGGCCGGGGTGACCTCGCCGCCCTCGGCGTCGGTCTTGGCCTGGATGATCCGGGAGAACTCGATCTGCATCCGCCGCGGCAGGTCCAGCTTGTGGTCGTTCTTCAGCACGTACGCCACGCCGCCCTTGCCGGACTGGCTGTTGACCCGGATGACCGCCTCGTAGGTGCGGCCGACGTCCTTCGGGTCGATCGGCAGGTACGGCACGCCCCAGGTGTGTTCCTCCACCGGCACGCCCGCCGCCCTGGCGTCCGCCTCCAGGGTGTCGAAGCCCTTCTTGATGGCGTCCTGGTGCGAGCCGGAGAAGGAGGTGTACACCAGGTCGCCGGCGTACGGGTGGCGCGGGTGCACCTCCATCTGGTTGCAGTACTCGGCGGTGCGGCGCACCTCGTCGATGTCGGAGAAGTCGATCTGCGGGTCGATGCCCTGCGAGAACAGGTTCATCCCCAGCGTCACCAGGTCGACGTTGCCGGTCCGCTCGCCCTGGCCGAACAGGCACCCCTCGATGCGGTCGGCGCCCGCCATGTAGGCCAGCTCGGCGGAGGCGACGGCGGTGCCCCGGTCGTTGTGCGGGTGCACCGACAGGCAGACGAACTCGCGGCGCGACAGGTTGCGCGACATCCACTCGAACTGGTCGGCCTGCACGTTGGGGGTGGCCCGCTCGATGGTGGCCGGCAGGTTCAGGATGATCTCGCGGCCCTTGCCCGGCTGCCAGACGTCCATGACCGCCTCGCAGACCTCCAGCGCGAAGTCCAGCTCGGTGTCGACGAAGATCTCCGGCGAGTACTGGTAGCCGAAGACGGTGTCGTCGCCCAGCAGCTTCTCGGCGTACTCCATCACCAGCCGGGTGCCGTCCACGGCGATCGCCTTGGTGGCGGCCTTGTCGTTGCGGAACACCACCCGGCGGAACAGCGGCGCGGTCGCGTTGTACAGGTGGACGGTCGCGCGCGGGGCTCCGACCAGCGACTCGACGGTCTTCTCGATCAGCTCCTCGCGGGCCTGCGTCAGCACCGAGATGGTGACGTCCTCGGGGATCGCCCCCTCCTCGATCAGCGACCGTACGAAGGCGTGGTCGGTGGCGCCGGAGGACGGGAAGCCGACCTCGATCTCCTTGTAGCCCATCGCGACCAGCAGGTCGAACATCTTGCGCTTGCGGGCCGGGGACATCGGGTCGATCAGCGCCTGGTTGCCGTCCCGCAGGTCGGTCGAGAGCCAGCGCGGAGCCTTGGTGATCACCGCGTCCGGCCAGGTGCGGTCCGGCAGGTCCACGGTGCCGAACGGCAGGTACCGCCCGTACCGCATGCCGGAGGGCCGCTGGCGCACGGAGGCGGCGGTGATCGGGGTGGGCCGGTCGACGAAGGCGCGGGCGGCGGGGACGGACGCGGCGGAGGTCTGCTCGGTCATGGAGGTGACTCTCGGCTTCCTGTGGATGCTTGGGTAGCGGGCGGTCGGGAGGGATCGACACCGACTGGCCGGCCTCTGCTGGCGCTCGCGACCCGCCGTTGGATCGCCGAATCCGCGCACAGCTCGTTCCCCGCGGCGAGGGAGCCGGCCCCGCTGGACTACAGGCCCTCGACGCGGCAGCTAAGAAGAAGCAGCCCGTTGCGCATGATGGAACCCAGCGTAACCCAGCCCCGCGCGCCCCCGAAGTGATCCGGGCTCCCGTTCCACTCCTTGAGACGTGGACCGGTCACGGCAAAGGTGGTGACAACCGGTCATCGAGGCCTCACCCTGGGCCGCATGACTGCAGCAGTACCGATCTGCGCGATCGTCCCGCCGTACGTCCTGGACCGCCTCGCCGAGGCCGGTCACGAAGCCGCCGCCCACTCCCGCGTGCTCGACGCCGCGCACCGCGCGGCCCGCCTCTCCCCGCCCCCGCCGACCGGCAGCGCCCCGGGCCTGAACCGGGTGGTCCACGACGCGGGCCACGGCCAGCGGCTGCCCGGCCGCACCGTGCGCACCGAGGGCCAGGCCGCCGGCCCGGACGCCTCCGTCAACCACGCCTACGACGGCCTCGGCGCCACGTTCGCGCTCTACGCCGACGCCTTCGGCCGGCACTCGATCGACGACCACGACCTGCGGCTGGACGCCAGCGTCCACTACGGCCGCAACTACGACAACGCCTTCTGGAACGGCCACCAGATGGTCTTCGGCGACGGCGACGGCGAGATCTTCGGCGACTTCACCGCCTGCATCGACGTCATCGGCCACGAACTCACCCACGGCGTCACCCAGTTCACCGCCGGACTGGACTACCAGGACCAGCCCGGCGCGCTCAACGAGTCGGTCTCCGACGTCTTCGGCTCGCTGGTCAAGCAGTACGCCCTGCACCAGGACGCCGCCGACGCCGACTGGCTGATCGGCGCCGGGCTGCTCGCCCCCGGCGTGCAGGGCGTGGCGCTGCGCTCGATGAAGGCGCCCGGCACCGCCTACGACGACCCCAGGCTCGGCAAGGACCCGCAGCCCGCGCACATGCGGGACTACGTCCGCACCAGCGACGACAACGGCGGGGTGCACATCAACTCCGGCATCCCCAACCACGCGTTCTACCTGCTGGCCACCGCCCTCGGCGGCTCGTCCTGGGAGCGCGCCGGGCGGATCTGGTACGACGCGCTGACCGGGCGCGCGCTGACCGCGAACTCCGACTTCACCGCCTTCGCCCGGGCCACCGTGGCCGCCGCGAAGGCCCGCTACCCCGACCAGCCCTCGATCGCGGACACCGTCACGGCCTCCTGGGCGCAGGTCGGGATCAGCCCGGGGTGACGGCCCGGCCGCGGTCGGGACCGGGCGGAAGGGGGCCGAAGGTCACGGTCCGGGAAAAGCCCGGCAAACCCCATCCCCGGGTAGCACCATGGACACCATGCGCATCCAGGTGACCCGGACCGGCGGCTTCGCGGGAATCGTCCGCCACGCGGAGCTCGACACCGCCGACCGCACGGACGCCCCGCACGTGCACGCACTCGCCCGCGAGGCCGTCGCGGGCGGGCTGCGCGCCCCCTCGTACGGGGTGCCGGACGGCTTCCACTACGAGATCACCGTCGACGGCCGGACGGTGCACTGCGCCGACCCGAAGCTCACCGACTCCCAGCGCGAACTGGTCTCCCTCGTGCTGCGCGAGGGCGCGTAGCGCCGGACCGCGCCGACCGCCGCCCGGAGCCGGGCGCCGGGCGCTGAGGCCCCCGAGGTCGTCCCGGTGGACGTCGTGGCCGGCACCCGGGCGGTCCGCACCGCGGCACCCTCCTGACGACCCGTGCGGCCGGGCCGACGAGACGGGCCCGGCCGGACGATCGACGTCCGGCCGGGCCCTCGGCATTCCCGGTGGTCGGCCCTCCCGGGGCGGCCCTCCCGGGGCGGCCCTCCCGGTGAGGCCCTCCCGGTGAGGCGAACCCTCGGTCAGAAGCCCAGCTTGCGCAGCTGCTTGGGGTCGCGCTGCCAGTCCTTGGCGACCTTGACGTGCAGGTCCAGGTAGACGGGCGTGCCGAGCAGCGCCTCGATGTGCTTGCGGGCGGTGGTGCCGACGTGCTTGAGCCGCGAGCCCTTGGCGCCGATCACGATCGCCTTCTGGCTCTGGCGCTCGATGTAGACGTTGGCGTGGATGTCCAGCAGCGGGCGGTCGGCCGGGCGGCCCTCGCGCGGGAGCATCTCCTCGACGACGACGGCCAGTGAGTGCGGCAGTTCGTCGCGCACGCCCTCCAGGGCGGCCTCGCGGATGAGTTCGGCGACCATGATCTGCTCGGGCTCGTCGGTGAGGTCGCCGTCGGGGTAGAGCTGGTCGCCCTCCGGCAGCAGCTTGGTGAGCAGGTCGGCGGCCAGCTCGACCTGCTTGTCGCCGACCGCGGAGACCGGGATGATCTCGGCCCACTCGAAGCCCAGCTCGACGCCGAGCTGCTGGACGGCGATCAGCTGCTCGGCCAGGCGCTTGGAGTCGACCAGGTCGGTCTTGGTGACGACGGCGACCTTCGGGGTCTTCTTGATCCCGGCGATCTCCTTGGCGATGAACTTGTCGCCGGGGCCGATCTTCTGGTCGGCGGGCAGGCAGAAGCCGATCACGTCGACCTCCGCCCAGGTGGTGCGGACGAGGTCGTTGAGGCGCTCGCCGAGCAGGGTGCGCGGCTTGTGCAGGCCGGGGGTGTCGACCAGGACGAGCTGGGCGTTCGGACGGTGCACGATGCCGCGCACGGTGTGCCGGGTGGTCTGCGGTCGGTCGGAGGTGATCGCGACCTTCGTCCCCACCAGGGCGTTGGTCAGGGTCGACTTGCCCGCGTTGGGCCGGCCGACGAAGCACGCGAACCCGGAGCGGTACGAGGAGGAAGGGGCATTCATGGGCCCCATTCTCCCTGATCACCGGAGCTCCGCCGTCCGGGGTGGCCCGCGGGCGCGCTCAGCCCTGTTTCCCGCCCTTGCCGTTCCCGGGAACCAGCGACACCACCACCAGCACCAGCAGGAACCCCAGCGAGCCCCAGAGCCAGAACGGCGAACCGGTCTCCTGCCACTTGCCCAGCCCCATCACGAACAACAGCAGCCCGGCGAAGAACGCCACCGCCCCCATGCCCCCAGCCCCCTCACCGCGTCCACGCGCCCCCGCCCGCTCCCCCGGTGAGATTATCCGCAGAAGCCCTGGGGTCACCATGCCGGGCCGCCCCACCCGTGCGAGCCCGCGCCGCCCGTGCGAACCCGAGCCGCCCTGCGACCGCGCCGCTCCTGGACGCACCCGTGGAAGCCCCCGTCGAAGCCCCGGCGAGGGCCCCGGCAGCCCCTCAGCGCGCCTCGACGGACACCCGCGGCGTCCCGTCCGGCCCGGCCAGCAGCACCGGGGTCCCGGGGCCGCCCAGGTCCCGCACGGCCGCCAGGTCCGCCGCGGCCGGCTGCTCCGCCTCGCTCACCACGGCCGCCGCCTCCAGCGACTTGGCGCCGCTGGCCACCGCCATCGCCACCGCCGTCTGCAGCGCGCTCAGCCGCAGCGACTCCAGCGCGACCGTCCCGGCCACGTAGGTGCGGCCGGTCTCGTCACGCACCGCGGCCCCCTCGGGGACGCCGTTGCGGGCGCGGACCGAGCGGGCCAGGGTGATGATCTTCTTGTCTTCGGGGTCCAGCTCGACGATGTCACTCATGCCGCCGAGCATAGGCACCCCCCGCGGATCAGTGGCCGACCGGGTGCGTCCGGCCGGGGTTCGGGTTGATGACCTTGACGAAGGTCTTCGGCCCCGAGGGCAGCGCCTCCTCGCGCCCGACGCGCTCGCGCCAGAACGGGTTGTCGTGCGGCAGGTGGCTGCTCACCCGGCCGTACATGCCGAAGGTCGTCAGGACGACCCCGAACACGAACGCGAACAGCACGTTCGACATCCGGAAGTTGAGGATGTTGGCGTCCGGGCGCCCGAGCACCGTCAGACCGTAGAAACCGGACAGCACGAACAGCACGCCCACCACCATGTTGAGGTTGGACGCGAAGTTCCCGCCGATCACCGCCCCGACCACCAGGACCGCGCCCACCACGATGGACAGGATGCTCAGCGCGCCGTCGGTCGACAACCCGGCGACCCGGTCACCGTGGGTGGACAGGAAGCCGGAGTGGTTCGCCAGCCCCAGGCACCCGAACACGATCAGGAAGATCCCCCCGAGCCCCGCCCCGATCCGCCACACCAGGGCGAGCCGGTTGTCGACGGGCAGTTCGTCTTGCAGCTTCATGGCGACCTCCAGAACCCGGCCACGGCCTAGCTGTACGGATGGCTCCCCTGCATGTGCGGCACCTCGTGCATGTAGAGCGAGCCGCACTGCTGGCAGCAGCGCAGTCCGGTGCCCCACTCCTGCTCGGGCCGCGTCTCGGAGTCCTCGGACATGGTGCGGCCGCAGAGCGCCACCGCCAGGTTCTCGTCCCGCACCACGTGCCAGGACTTGACTCCGCCGGCCGCCCCCTTCGGGCCGTATTCCGCGCGCAGTTTGTGCGTCATGCCCTCCATGGTCGCTCGGCGGCCGCCCACCCGCTACTCGCCCGGGCCGTCCCCGGGGTCGTCGGCCCCGCGCACCGGGGCGGCGACCATCGAGCCGATCCGGTTGCGGCGCCCGGCCGAGGACTCGGCCGTCAGCAGGATGCCGGTCAGGCCGTCCCCGGCCGGCTCCGGCAGCGGGATCTCGCAGGCGGAGCCGGGGATCGGCACCCGGCCCAGGTGCTTGGCCAGCAGGCCGCCGACGGTCTCGACGTCCTCGTCCTCCAGCTCGATGCCGAACAGCTCGCCCAGGTCCTCCACCAGCAGCCGGGCGGTGATCCGGTACGAGCCGTCGCCGAGGTCCTCGACCGGCGCGATCTCCCGGTCGTACTCGTCGGTGATCTCGCCGACGATCTCCTCCAGGACGTCCTCGATGGTCACCAGGCCGGCCGTGCCGCCGTACTCGTCGATCACGATCGCCACGTGCGAGCGGCGCTGCTGCATCTCGCGCAGCAGGTCGCCGGCCGGCTTGGAGTCCGGGACGAACACCGCCGGGCGCATCACCGCGCCGACCTCCTCGGACTCCGCCTCCCGGTTGATGTGGGTGCGGCGCACCAGGTCCTTGAGGTAGACGATGCCGACCACGTCGTCCTCGTTGTCGCCGACCACCGGGATCCGCGAGAAGCCCGAGCGCAGCGCCAGGGTGAGCGCCTGGCGGACGGTCTTGTGCCGCTCGATCATCACCAGGTCGGTGCGCGGCACCATCACCTCGCGCACGATGGTGTCGCCCAGCTCGAAGACCGAGTGCACCATCCGGCGCTCCTCGTCCTCGATCAGGTCGTCCTTCTCGGCGAGGTCCACCAGGGCCCGCAGCTCCGCCTCGGAGGCGAACGGCCCCTCGCGGTAGCCCTTGCCCGGGGTCAGCGCGTTGCCGAGCAGGATCAGCAGCCGCGGGATCGGGCCGAGCACCGCGGCCAGCGGCAGCAGCACGAAGGAGGCCGCCGTCGCCGTGGTCAGCGGGTGCTGGCGCCCGATCGTGCGCGGCGAGACCCCCACCGCGACGAACGACACCAGCACCATCACGCCGAACGCCAGCAGGACGGCCTGCCAGATCGGGGTCACGTTGCGCACGCACACCACGGTGACCAGGACGGCCGCCGCCATCTCGCTGGCGACCCGGATCAGGGTCGCCAGGTTGAGGTAGCGGATCGGGTCGGCGGCGAGGGTCAGCAGCCGCGCCGAGCCGCGCCGCCCGACCCGCACGGCCTCCTCCGCCCGGAACCGGGAGACCCGGGAGATGCCCGCTTCGGCGCACGCGGCCAGCCAGCCGAGGACGACGAGCAGCACGGCGCCCAGGATGAAGCTCGTACTCTCACCACTCACAGGGGTTCGGGCTCCGCGCTCAGTGGGTGGTGGGGGCCGGGGAGATGCCGCCGAGGCCGCGGCCCGCCCGCCAGTCGTCCAGGATGCGCTTCTGGAGGGCGAACATCTCCTCCTCCTCCTCGGGCTCCTCGTGGTCGTAGCCGAGGACGTGCAGCACGCCGTGCACGGTGAGCAGCTGCAGTTCCTCGTCCATCGAGTGCTTCGAGGGGGCCGCCTTGCCCTGCTGCTCGGCGACCTCGGGGCAGAGCACGATGTCGCCGAGCAGGCCCTGCGGCAGTTCCTCGCCGTCCTTGCCGGGACGCAGCTCGTCCATCGGGAAGGACATCACGTCCGTCGGCCCGGGCAGGTCCATCCACTGGATGTGCAGCTCCTCCATCGCCGCTGCGTCCACCAGGATCACGGACAGTTCGGACTGCGGGTGGATCCGCATCTTGTCCAGGGCGAAGCGGGCGACGTCGAGGATGGATTCCTCATCGGCGTCCCAACCGGACTCGTTGGCGATGTCGATCGACATGACGGGCTGTGTGCTCAGCTTTCGGTGCGATGGGACTGTCGGGGTGCGCGGGGCGCCGTCGCCTTGCCCGGGCGCCGCTGGGCGGCCTTGCGGGCGGTCGGGGGGGCCTCGTCGGCCTCCTGCCGGGCGTCCCAGCGCTCGTAGGCGTCCACGATCCGGCCGACCAGCTTGTGGCGGACCACGTCGGTGCTGGTGAGGACGGAGAAGTGGATGTCGGGCACGTCGGCCAGGATCTCCTGGACGACCTTGAGGCCGCTGCGGGTGCCGCCCGGGAGGTCGATCTGGCTGGTGTCGCCGGTGACCACCACCCGGGAGTTGAACCCGAGGCGGGTGAGGAACATCTTCATCTGCTCGGGCGAGGTGTTCTGGGCCTCGTCGAGGATGATGAAGGCGTCGTTGAGGGTGCGGCCGCGCATGTACGCGAGCGGGGCGACCTCGATGGTGCCGGCCGCCATCAGGCGCGGGATGGAGTCCGGGTCCATCATGTCGTGCAGCGCGTCGTACAGCGGGCGCAGGTACGGGTCGATCTTCTCGTAGAGGGTGCCGGGCAGGAAGCCCAGCCGCTCGCCCGCCTCGACCGCCGGACGGGTCAGGATGATCCGGTTGACCTCCTTGGCCTGCAGGGCCTGGACGGCCTTGGCCATCGCCAGGTAGGTCTTGCCGGTACCGGCCGGGCCGAGGCCGAAGACGATCGTGTGCTTGTCGATCGCCTCGACGTAGCGCTGCTGGTTGACGGTCTTGGGGCGGATCGTCCGGCCCCGGTTGGACAGGATGTTCGCGGTGAACACCTGGGACGGCGCCGGGCTGTCCGGATCCTCCGCCTGGCCTCGGAGCATGGCGATGGAGCGCTCCACGGAGTCCTCCGTCAGGGGCTGGCCGGTGCGCAGCACCAGCATCATCTCGCTGAAGAGCTTCTGCACGAGGGCGACCTCGGCGCGCGCCCCGGTGGCGGTCACCTCGTTGCCGCGGACGTGGATGTCGGCGGCGGGGAAGCCCTGCTCGATCACCCGCAGCAGCGAGTCCGCGGTGCCGAGCAGGGTGACCATCGGGTGCTTCTCGGGGATGACGATCCTGGCGCTGACGCGGCCGTCATCGGCCGGTTCGGGGCGCGACTGTCCGTTCGTACGGGTCTGCGATGTGTCACTCATAGGTCGGCGCTGGGGCCTGCCTCATCCCATCCGTGGTGTCGTGTGCCGCGCGGTCTCCGGGGCACCAGGGTACGCCGCGAGCGTGATCGCTGCGGCGGGCGGCGGGGCCGCACCCGTCGATGCTGCGGCAGTTCGGGGCACGGCGCGAGCCCTTTTTCCGTCCGCGCGCTCCGCCGCCGCCCGCCGCACCCGGCCGCCCTCCCCCGTGCTCCGCCGTCCGCCGGTCACGGCCGGCGGCGGGCGGGCACGGGCACCCGGGCGAGGTCGGCGGCCAGCACCAGCTCGCCGTCGAAGTGCTTGCGGGCGTCGGCCAGGTGCTGGCCCAGGTCCGGGTAGCGCTGCGAGAAGTGGGTCAGCACCAGGGTGCGCACCCCGGCCTCGGCGGCAGCCTTGGCCGCCTGCCCGGCGGTGAGGTGGCCGTGCTCCTCGGCGAGGCGGGCGTCGGCGTCGGCGAAGGTGGCCTCGACCACCAGCAGGTCCGCGCCCTCGGCGAGGGCGTACACGCCCTCGCACAGCCGGGTGTCCATCACGAAGGCGAACCGCTGTCCCGGCCTGGGCTCGCTGACCTCCTCCAGGGTGACCCGGCGGCCGTGCGCCTCGATCGCGCCCTCGTGCTGCAGCCGGCCCACCGCCGGACCGGAGACGCCGAGCGCGGCGAGCCGTTCGGGCACCAGGCTGCGGCCGTCCGGCTCGGACAGCCGGTATCCGAAGGACTCCACGGGGTGGTCCAGGCGCACGGCGTCCAGCGCGAAGCGGGCGCCGGGCGCGGGCAGCGGGCCCGGCCCGTCGATCGGCCGGGGCCGCAGCACGGCCGTCTCGTGGTAGGCGGTGGCGTGCCGCAGCCGCTCGAAGTAGACCTCGCCGGAGGCCGGGAAGTAGACGTCCACCGGGTGCGGGACGCGGTCCAGGTTGATCCGCTGGATCACCCCGGCCAGGCCCAGGCAGTGGTCGCCGTGGAAGTGGGTGACCGCGATCCGGGTGATCTGGGTGGCCGTGACCCCAGCCTGCAGCATCTGGCGCTGGGTGCCCTCGCCGGGGTCGAACAGCAGGCCCTCGCCGTCCCACCGCAGCAGGTAGCCGTTGTGGTTGCGGTGCCGGGTGGGCACCTGGCTGGCGGTGCCGAGGACGACGAGTTCGCGCTGGGACACCTGGGATCAGACCATGCTCTCGGTCATGCGGGTGCCGCCGAGCACGTGGACGTGCGCGTGGAAGACGGTCTGCCCGGCGCCCGCACCGGTGTTGAAGATCAGCCGGTAGTCCGCGATGCCCTCGTCCTCGGCCACCCGGCCCGCCTCGGCGAGCAGCTCGCCGGCGATCTCCGGCTCGGCGGCGGCCAGCGCGGCGGCGTTCGGGTAGTGGACGTGCGGGATGACCAGGACGTGCACGGGGGCCTTCGGGGCGATGTCGCGGAAGGCGAGGGTGCGCTCGGTCTTGCGCACCACCGTCGCCGGGATCTCGCCCGCCACGATCTTGCAGAACAGGCAGTCGGACTGCGGCTCGCCGGCCATCGGATTCTCCTCGTGATCGGTGGGGCGGTGGGGCGGTACGGGCGCAGCCTAGCCGAGCCCGGCCACGGCCTGCCGGTACTCCCGCAGGTGCTTCCAGCGCACCGCGCGCATGCCGACGAAGTCGCCGTCGTCCAGGTCGAAGTCCTCGGAGAGGAACGCCACCGCGAGGAAGACGAAGCCGAGCAGCCAGCGCCTGGTGAGCCGCCAGGTGTTCGGGCGCATCACGCGCTTGGTGCGCACCACCCGCATCGCCATGATCCCCTTGCCGACGCTGAAGCCGACGAGGCGGGCGAGCACCACCTGGTTGAGGAAGGACGCGAGGAGGCCGACCCCGACCAGTGCCACGAAGTACGGCACCACCGGGCCGCCGCTGGTGTGCGCCGTGTGGCCGGCCGCGTGCGACACCGTCTTCGGACGGTCGGCGGCGATGGCGGCGGCGAAGCCGAGGCCGACGGCGAGGCAGAAGTCGAGCACGATCGCCAGGAAGCGCCGGCCGCCGCCCGCCTCCTTGGGGCAGGGCGGCAGCGCCGCGGCGGGCCGCGGGTGCGGCTGCACCGGGTAGGGGTTCGGGTAAGGCTGCGGCTGCGGCTGGCCGTACCCGCCGTACTGCTGCCCGCCGTGCTCCTGCTGCGGATACGGCTGCGGCGCGGGTGCGTACCCCTGCTGCGGCTGCGGCGCGTACCCCTGCGGTGCGTACCCCTGCGGCGGGTACGGCTGCGCCTGCGGCTGTGCGTAAGGGTTCTGGCCGTACTGCGGCGGCGGATAGCCCTGCGCCATGTGCTCCCCCGTGAGCTGTCGGTCGAATTCGCGATCAAGAACAGCCCCGCATCCTACTCACCGGTCGGAGCGGGAAGTCGGCCCGTCCGACTTCCCGCTCCGATCCGGGGGGCGCCCGCTACTGCCAGGGCAGCGGCGGTGCCGTGCGCGCCGGGGTCCCGGCGAGCGCGGCCAGGGCGATCCGGACGCCCTCGGCCAGCTGCGGGTCCTCGCCGGCCGCCCACTGGTGCGGGGCGATCGGCACCTCGACGTCCGGGTCGACGCCGTGGTTCTCCACGCCCCAGCCGTAGTTCTCCAGCCAGAACGCGTACTTGGGCTGGGTGACCAGGGTGCCGTCGACGAGCCGGTAGCGGCTGTCGATGCCGATCACCCCGCCCCAGGTGCGGGTGCCGACGACCGGGCCGATCCCCAGCGCCTGGATGGCGGCGTTGACGATGTCCCCGTCCGAGCCGGAGTCCTGGTCGGCGAGCGCGACGACCGGCCCGCGCGGGGCGTCGCCGGGGTACGGGACCGGGTGGTCGGTGTCCCGGCTGACGTTCCAGCCGACGATCCGGCGGGCGAGCTTCTCGATCACCAGCTGCGAGGTGTGGCCGCCGCGGTTCTCCCGGATGTCGACGATCACGCCCTCCTTGGCCATCTCGGAGCGCAGGTCTCGGTGGATCTGGGCCCAGCCGGTGGTCTGCATGTCGGGGATGTGCAGGTAGCCGAGCCGGCCGCCGGACAGCTCGCGCACCGCGGCCCGCCGCCCGGCCACCCAGTCGTGGTAGCGCAGCGCCTCCTCGTCGGCGAGCGGGACGACGACCGGGTGGCGCTGGTCGGTGCCGTCCTTGCCGGCCACCGTCAGCTCGACCGGCTGCCCGGCGGTGCCGGCCAGCAGCGGGGCCGGCCCGGTGACCGGGTCCACGGGACGGCCGTTGACGGCGAGGACGGCGTCGCCGGGGCGGATCGCCGCTCCGGGCGCGGCCAGCGGCGAGCGGGCCCTCGGGTCGGAGGAC
Organism: Streptomyces sp. NRRL S-350; assembly: GCF_000719705.1. Lineage (GTDB taxonomy): Bacteria > Actinomycetota > Actinomycetes > Streptomycetales > Streptomycetaceae > Kitasatospora. Next base: position 91,688 of record NZ_JOHO01000005.1, read on the forward strand.
TCGCCGGGCAGGATCCGGGCGATCCGCCACTGCCCGCCGTCCTTGACGAGGTCGGCGCCGAGCAGGCCCTGGCGCCGGGCGGGCTCGGTGTGCGGGCCGTACGGGATGACGTAGGCGTGCGAGGTGCCCAGTTCGCCGTGCACCTCCCACAGCAGGTCGATCAGGTCGTCGTGCGAGCCGACCCGGTCCACCAGCGGCCGGTAGCGGGCCAGGACGCCGGCCCAGTCGACGCCGGAGAGGTCGGGGCGCCAGAAGTTGTCGCGCATCAGCCGGCCGTTCTCGTCGTACATCTGCCGCCACTCGGCGGCCGGGTCGACGGTGACCCGCAGCCGGGCGAGGTCGACGGTGGTCTCGTCGTCCTCGCCGCCAGCCTTGTGGTCGGCCGGGACGATCCGCAGCTCGCCCTCGTCCAGCACGGCCACCCGGCCGCCGTCCCCGCTGACCGCGAAGCCGTCGACGTCGTGCACCAGTTGCTCGACCCGGCGCTTCTTCAGGTCGAAGCGCTCCAGCACCGGCCGGGGCCGCTCGTCCTCCAACGAGGCCGCCTCGTCGCCGAGTTCGCCGATCAGCGGGGCCCTGGTCCACAGCACGCCGTCCCGGGCGGTCCGCAGGGTGCCGAACAGGCCGCCCTCGACGGGGAACGGGACGATCCGGTCGGCGATGCCGTCCAGGTCCACCCTGGTCACCGGCCCGGTCTCGGCGCCGCCCTCCTCGCCGTCCGCCTTCTTGGCCCGCGCCTCGTCCTCCTCCCCGCCGAGCGGGCGCCCGGCCCGCAGCGGCCCGAACGGGGACGGCGTGTCGGCGGCCAGTGTGATCAGGTACGGGCGGCAGCCGTTGGGGAAGGACAGGTCGAAGACGTGCGAGTCGTAGACCGGGTCGAAGTTCCGCACCGACAGGAAGGCCAGGTAACGGCCGTCCGCGGTGAAGGCCGGCGAGGTGTCGATGAAGCGCTGCTGGGTGGCCTCGCTCACCGTCCGGGTCGCCAGGTTGGCCAGCACGATCTGGCGCAGCGAGTACGGGCCCAGCCCAGGCACCGGGCGCGACCAGGCCAGCCAGGCCGAGTCCGGGCTGAAGGCGAGCCCGCTGACCTGGCCGTCGGTGCTGCGGTCCAGCTCGTGGACGGCGCCGTCGGCGAGCGTCACCAGCAGCACCCGGCCGTCGTGCACGCCGAGCGCGGCCTGCTTGCCGTCCGGGGAGACGGCCAGCGCGTCGACCCGGCCCAGCTGCCCGGCGGCGAGCCGGCGGCGCTCGGCACCGTGCACGGTGGGAGCGAACTCCAGGGCGTCCTCGCCCTCGGCGTCGGAGACCCAGAGCACGCCCTGGGCACCGTCCTCGCCGGGCACCACCCGGGCCAGGCGCCCCCGCACGCCCGGCGTCTCGTCCAGCACCCGGGCCGGGCCCTCGCGGTGGGTCAGCCAGTGGACGCTGCCGCGCACCACGACGGCGCTGGCCCGGCCGGTGCGGTCGGGGGCGACGGACTCCAGCCAGTGCGCGGCGTGCACCGGGCGGGGGCGGCGGCCGCTGCGCGGCCCGGCCAGCCGGACGTCCAGGCGGCGCGGCTCGACGCCCTCCGCCAGGCCCGCCAGCAGCCACAGGTCCCCGGCCCGGTGGAACACCACCCGGGTGCCGTCGGTGGTCGCGTCCCGGGCGTAGAAGCCGTCCGGGCCACTGGTGTGGCGCCGCAGGTCGGAACCGTCCGGGAGGCTGGACCACAGCTCGCCGACGCCCTCGTGGTCGGACAGGAAGGCGATCCTGCCGCCGCCCGGCCCGCCCTCGGCCGACGGGCCGCCGGCCACCCACAGCGGCGAGGACAGCTGGCCGTCCAGGTCCTCGTGGATCCGGGCGAACTCCTCCCGGCCGATCCACAGCTTGCCCGCCCGGCCGCCGCGGTAGCGCTTCCACCAGGCCGGTTCGCGGATCGCGGCGCTGGCCAGCAGCACCCGGTCGCCGCCCGGCTCGACGGCGATCCCGCCGACCGGCCCGTACGGCAGCCGCACCGGCTCGCCGCCGTCCAGCGGTACGGCGTGCGCCCAGGTGCGGCGCGCGGTGGCCTGGCCCGCGGTGGTGGTGGCGATCGGGCGGCCGTCGGCCGTCCAGCCCTGCATCCGGGTCTGGCCGCTGCCCCAGTGGGTGAGCCGGCGGGCCGGCCCGCCGTCCGCCGGCACCACGTGCACCTCGGGCGCGCCGTCCCGGGTGGAGGTGAAGGCGATGTGCCGCCCGTCCGGGGAGAACCTGGGATCCCGGACGGGCTGGTGATCGGCCGTCAGCCGCCACGCCCGGCCGCCTTCCAGCGGGGCGAGCCAGATGTCGTTCTCGGCGACGAAGGTGACCAGGTCGCCGTGCAGGTGCGGGTGGCGCAGGTAGGCGCCGGCGGGGGTGCTCAGGGAGTCCGTCACGCGGCCAGCGTAAGCACGTACGCGCACGAGCCGCCCGCCTTTCCGCAGACTCGCCCGCCCGGGCGGGCCCGCCGCGCCCCGCCGCGCGCCGGGGGCCTACGACCAGCGGCCGGTGCGCCCCAGCAGCAGCGCGCCGGCGGCCACCCCGGCGGTGGAGGTGCGCAGCACCGAGGGGCCCAGCCGGTACGGCTTGGCGCCCGCCTGGGCGAACGCGGCCAGCTCCTCCGGGGAGACCCCGCCCTCCGGGCCGACCACCAGCACGAGGTCGCCGCCCTGCGGCAGCCCGGCCTGCGCCAGCGGCTCGGCGCCCTCCTCGTGCAGCACGGCGGCGAACGCGGCGCCCGCCAGGACGGGGGCCAGCTGCTTCGTGGTCACCGCCTCGCGGACCTCGGGGAAGCGCAGCCGGCGGGACTGCTTGCCCGCCTCCCGGGCGGTGGACCGCCACTTGGCGAGCGCCTTGGCGCCGCGCTCGCCCTTCCACTGGGTGATGCAGCGGGAGGCCGCCCAGGGGATCACCACGTCCACGCCGACCTCGGTCATGGTCTCGACGGCCAGTTCGCCGCGGTCGCCCTTGGGCAGTGCCTGGACGACGACGATCCGCGGCGCCGGCTCCGGCTCCCGGCGCACGGCGGTGACCGCCACGTCGATCGCGTCCTTGCCGAGCACTCCGGCGACCGTCCCGTCCACGCCGAGGCCCAGCCCGTCGGCCAGGGTCAGCGCCTCGCCCGGCTCCAGCCGCTTCACCGCGGCCGCGTGCCGCCCCTCCGGGCCGTCCAGGCGCACCAGGGCCCCGGGGGCGGCGGCGGCGATCCGCTCGGTCTCGACGACGAAAACGGGCGCGGTCATGCGGGGGGCCTTTCCGGGGTGGGGCCTACGGGCCGAGGGGTCCGAGGGGTCCGAGGGAGGGGACGCGAAAGGGGTGCCGGGGCAGGCCCCCGGCACCCCCGTGCGGACGGCTACCGGCCGTTGAAGGCGTCCTTCAGGCGGGAGAACAGGCCCTGCTGGCCCGGCGCGAACTGGCCGGACGGCCGCTCCTCGCCGCGCAGCACCGCGAGGCGGCGCAGCAGGTCCTCCTGCTCGGCGTCGAGCTTGGTGGGCGTCTTCACCTCGACGTGCACTATCAGGTCGCCCCGGCCGCCCCCGCGCAGGTGGGTGATGCCCCGGCCGTGCAGCGGGATCGACTGGCCGGACTGGGTGCCGGGCCGGATGTCGACCTCCTCCAGGCCGTCCAGGGTCTGCAGCGGCACCTGGGTGCCGAGCGAGGCCGCTGTCATCGGGATGGTGACGGTGCAGTGCAGGTCGTCCCCGCGCCGCTGGAAGATGGCGTGGCTGGTCTCGGCGATCTCGACGTACAGGTCGCCGGCCGGGCCGCCGCCGGGGCCGACCTCGCCCTCGCCGGCCAGCTGGATCCGGGTGCCGTTGTCGACACCGGCCGGGATCTTGACGGTCAGGGTGCGGCGGGCGCGGACCCGGCCGTCGCCGGCGCACTCGGGGCACGGGGTCGGCACGACGGTGCCGAAGCCCTGGCACTGCGGGCAGGGGCGGGAGGTCATGACCTGGCCCAGGAAGGACCGGGTGACCTGCGAGACCTCGCCCTTGCCGCGGCACATGTCGCAGGTCTGCGCGGAGGTGCCCGGGGCCGCGCCCTCGCCGCTGCACGTGGTGCAGGTGACGGCGGTGTCGACCTGGAGTTCCTTGGTGGTGCCGAAGGCGGCCTCCTCCAGGGTGATCTCCAACCGGATCATGGCGTCCTGGCCGCGGCGGGTGCGCGAGCGCGGCCCGCGCTGGCCGGCCGCGGCGCCGAAGAAGGCGTCCATGATGTCGGAGAAGCCGAAGCCCGCCGCGCCGGCGCCGAAGCCGCCCGCGCCACCGCCGCCGCCCGGCGACAGCGGGTCGCCGCCGAGGTCGTAGACCTGGCGCTTCTGCGGATCGGAGAGCACCTCGTAGGCGGCGTTGATCTCCTTGAACCGCTCCTGCGTCTTCGGGTCCGGGTTGACGTCCGGGTGCAGTTCGCGTGCCAGGCGCCGGAACGCCTTCTTGATCTCGTCCTGCCCCGCATCCCGTCGGACGCCGAGTACCGCGTAGTAGTCCGTGGCCACCAAATGCTCCGCTTGTTCCGCCTGTAGTAGTGCTGCGACTGGTCACCGCGCGTCACATATCTGACGAGCGGCCGTTTGCTACGACTCGGCCAGGATCTGGCCCACGTACCGTGCCACCGCCCGCACCGCCCCCATTGTGCCCGGGTAGTCCATCCGGGTCGGACCGATCACACCCAGCTTGGCCACGCTCTCCTCGCCCGAACCGTAACCGACCGACACGACGGAGGTGGAATTCAGCCCCTCGTAGGCGTTCTCGCGCCCGATCCGCACCGTCATCGCGGCGTCCCCGGTCTCACCCAGGAGGCGGAGCAGGATGACCTGCTCCTCCAGGGCCTCCAGCACCGGCTGGATGGTGAGCGGGAAGTCGTGGCCGAAGCGGGTCAGGTTGGCCGTGCCGGCCAGCATGATCCGCTCCTCGTTCTGTTCCGCGAGCGTCTCGAAGAGCGTCGCCAGGACCGTGCTGACGGTCGGCCGGTCGGCCTGTTCGAACTGCGCCGGGAGCTCCTCCAGCAGGCCGGGGACCTCCGGGAGGCGCCGGCCGGCGGCTCTGGTGTTGATCACGGACCGCAGGTCCGCCAGGAGCGTCTCGCCGACCGTGCCCGGGCAGTCGACCATCCGCTGCTCGACCCGGCCGGTGTTGGTGATCAGCACCAGCATCACCTTGGCCGGGGCCAGGGCCACCAGCTCGATGTGCCGGACGGTGGAGCGCGACAGCGAGGGGTACTGCACCACCGCGACCTGCCGGGTCAGCTGGGCGAGCAGCCGCACGGTGCGGGCGACCACGTCGTCCAGGTCGACCGCGCCGTCCAGGAAGTGCCGGATCGCCCGGCGCTCGGGGGCGCTCATCGGCTTGACCTCGGCGAGCCGGTCGACGAAGAGGCGGTACCCCTTGTCGGTCGGGATGCGCCCGGCGCTGGTGTGCGGCTGGTGGATGTAGCCCTCCTCCTCCAGCGCCGCCATGTCGTTGCGGACGGTCGCCGGCGAGACACCGAGGTTGTGCCGCTCCACCAGGGCCTTGGAGCCGACCGGCTCCTCGGTGCCCACGTAGTCCTGCACGATCGCGCGGAGCACGGCGAGCTTGCGGTCGTCCAGCTGGCGGACCTCACCGGCCATGGGGCACGCACCTCCGTCTTCGCACGTTGTCCGTCTGTGTCCCTGTGTCCTGTCGCGGGGCTCCGAAGGGCCCCGCCTCTGGCACTCTGAACGCCCGAGTGCCAGAACCGTACCTGCCAGTGTAAGGCCCGGGTCCTACGGCAGGAACGGCCCGACCGGCGTGATCCTGCCCGCAGTTCCGGGAACGTCCCGCCCGACGCCGACCGTTCACGGTTCCCGGCGCGGGGGTGGTGCCCCGGGGCCGTCCGGGTGGCAGCATCGAAAGCGACGGCGAATGGAGGACCAAGCGATGTCGAGCTCGGGCCAGCACACCCGCTTCGCTCCCGACCGCGGCCTGACCGGCCGCATGGTCGCGACGATGTTCGTGATCGGGCTGCTGTACGTGGGTTTCACCGGCCTGCTGATCGCGCTGCTGCGCGGCGCCTGGCCACTGATCGTCCTGATCTCCGGCGGGCTGTTCGTGGCCCAGTTCTGGTTCAGCGACAAGATCACCGAACGGGCGATGGGCGCCCGCCCGGTGTCCCCGGAGGAGTTCCCCCAACTGCACGGCACGATCGACCGGCTCTGCGCGCTGGCCGACATGCCCAAGCCCCGCGTGGCGGTCGCCGCCAACGACATGCCGAACGCCTTCGCGACCGGCCGCAACCCGCAGAACGCGGTGGTCTGCGTCACCACCGGCCTGCTGCGCCGCCTGGAGCCGGAGGAACTGGAGGGCGTCCTCGCGCACGAGCTGTCCCACGTCGCCCACCGCGACGTCGCGGTGATGACGATCGCCGGCTTCCTCGGCGTCCTCGCCGGCGCGATGACCCGGATCGCCATGTACGGCGGGTTCATGGGCGGCAGCCGCAACAGCAACGACCAGAACGCGGCCATCGCGGCCCTGGTCATCCCGCTGGTCTCGATGGTCGTCTACGCGATCAGCTTCCTGCTCACCCGGCTGCTCTCGCGCTACCGCGAGCTGGCCGCCGACCGCGCCGCCGCCCAGCTCACCGGACGGCCCAGCGCGCTCGCCTCGGCGCTCACCAAGGTGACGGGGCAGATCGCGGCCATCCCCACCGAGGACCTGCGCAGGTCGCAGCCCTACAACGCCTTCTACTTCGCCCCCGCGCTGAACGCCCGGGAGACCGCCTCCCAGCTGTTCTCCACGCACCCGACGCTGGAGAAGCGGCTGGCCCAGCTGGCGAAGATCTCCGAGCAGCTCGGCCGCTGACGCCGCTCCGACCCGAGAGGACCGCCGTGGGTTTCCTGGACACCCTGTTCGGCCGCACCAAGCCCGTCAAGCCCGACCTCGACCAGCTGTTCGGCGTGCCCTCCGCGGCCCTCACCCTGGAGGCCGGGGCCGGGTTCCGGCCCACCGGGCTCGGCTCGGTCTGCTTCGCGGCCGTCGAGGGCGCCGCATTCGTCCAGGTGGAGCAGCAGGTCCGGGCGCTGCTCGACGCCGACACCGAGCGCGGCGGTGTGCCGGTGGAGGCCTCCAAGGACGACTACGGCTACTCCTGGCTGCTCGCCCGGCACACGCCCGAGGAGCTGCCGGAGCTGGTGAACGACCTGCACGCGGTCAACAGCGAGCTGGAGGCGAACGGCTTCGGGCCGCAGCTGCTCTGCTCGCTGGTGGGCTTCCGGAACGGGGAGGGGCAGTCGCTGGCCCTGGTCTACCTCTTCAAGCGCGGCACCTTCTACCCCTTCGCCCCCGTGCCGGGCGGCGGGGAGAAGCGCAACAGCCCGCTGGAGCTGCAGGTCAACGCGATGCTGGGCAACGACCTGCGGCTGGAGAAGGACCTCGGCCGCTGGTTCCCGGTCTGGGGCGCGCCCGGCCTCTGACGGGCCGTCCGCCCTCCCTATGATCACCCGTATGCGCAGCCACCGGTACGGACCGGACCTCACCCCGCCCTGGAAGAAGCAGCAGCCCGCCCCGGAGGTGCCCGCCGAGCCGGACCTGGTCGTCGAGGAGGCGGCCACCGGCTTCTGCGGGGCGGTGGTGCGCTGCGAGAAGACCGCCGAGGGCTTCACCGTCACCCTGGAGGACCGCTTCGGCAAGCACCGGGTGTTCCCGATGGTCCCGCGCGGCTTCCTGCTGGAGGGCAGGGTCGTCACCCTGGTCCGCCCGTCCGGCCCGGCCCCCGTCCGGGCGCCGGCCCGGACGGCCTCCGGCTCGATCGCCGTGCCCGGGGCGCGCGCCCGGGTCGCCCGCGGGTCGCGGATCTACGTCGAGGGCCGGCACGACGCCGAACTGGTCGAACGGGTCTGGGGCGACGACCTGCGCATCGAGGGCGTCGTCGTCGAGTACCTGCGGGGCATCGACGACCTGCCGTCGATCGTCGCCGACTTCGCCCCCGGCCCCGGCCGGCGCCTCGGCGTCCTGGTCGACCACCTGCTGCCGGGCACCAAGGAGCACCGCATCGCGGCCCGGGTCACCGGCGAGTCCGTCCTGGTCGTCGGCCACCCCTACATCGACATCTGGCAGGCCGTGAAGCCGTCCTCCGTGGGCATCCCCGCCTGGCCGGCCGTCCCCCGCGGCGAGGACTGGAAGGAGGGCACCTGCCGCCGCCTCGGCTGGCCGGCGGACACCCCGGCGGCGTGGAAGCACATCCTGTCGAAGGTGGACAGCTACCGGGACCTGGAACCCGAACTCCTGGGCCGCGTCGAGGAACTGATCGACTTCGTGACGCTGCCGGAGCAGGCGTAGGTCCGGAACGCCGAGGTGTCGGGGACGGCGCCGAGCAGGTCGGCATCCGGGTTCTCGGGGATCCCCGTCCTCCGGTCGTCGACGGCGGTCACGGCGCGCCCCCCCTCGGACGGCCGGCACCGCGCCAGCCGACGTCAGTCCACGAGGTCGCGCACGACCGCGTCCGCCAGCAGCCTGCCCCGGAGGGTGAGGACGGCGCGGCCCAGCCCGTACGGGCCGGCGGCGAGGAGGCCGTCGGCCAGGGCCCGGTCGGCGGCCTTGCGGCCGGTGTCCGTCAGCAGGTCCAGCGACACGCCCTCGACGAGGCGCAGCTCCAGGAGGATGCGCTCGACGCGGCGGTCCTCCGCTGCCAGGACCTCGCGGCCCAGGCCGGGGGTGCGGCCCTCGGTGAGGGCCTGCGCGTACGCGGCGGGGTGCTTGGCGTTCCACCAGCGGACGCCGCCGACGTGGCTGTGGGCGCCGGGGCCGGCGCCCCACCAGTCGGCGCCGGTCCAGTACAGCTCGTTGTGGCGGCAGCGGCCCTCGGGGGCGGCGGCCCAGTTGGAGACCTCGTACCAGGAGTAGCCGGCGGCGCTCAGGGCCTCCTCGGCGATGAGGTAGCGGTCGGCGTGCACGTCGTCGTCGATCATCGGCAGTTCGCCGCGCTTGACCCGGGCGGCGAGCCGGGTGCCGTCCTCGACGATCAGGGAGTAGGCGGAGACGTGGTCGGGCCCGGCGCCGACGGCGGCGGCCAGGGAGGCCCGCCAGTCGTCGTCGGACTCGCCGGGGGTGCCGTAGATCAGGTCGAGGTTGACGTGCCCGAAGCCGGCCGCGCGGGCCTCGGCGACGCAGGCCTCGGGGCGGCCCGGGGTGTGGTGGCGGTCGAGCAGCTTCAGGACGTGCGGGCGGGCGCTCTGCATGCCGAAGGAGATCCGGTTGTAGCCGCCCTCGCGCAGTTCGGCCAGGTACGCCGGGTCCACCGACTCCGGGTTGGCCTCGGTGGTGACCTCGGCGCCGTCCGCGAGCCCGAACTCCTCGCGGATCGCGGCGAGCATCTTCACCAGGTCTCGGGCGGGCAGCAGGGTGGGGGTGCCGCCGCCGAGGAAGACGGTCCGCACCGGCAGGTCGGCGTCGCCCAGCACCTTGCGGGCCAGCCGCACCTCGGCGACCACGTTGTCCGCGTAGGTCTCCTGGGAGGCGACCGCGCCGGAGGAGCGCAGCTCGGTGGCGGTGTAGGTGTTGAAGTCGCAGTAGCCGCAGCGGCTCGCGCAGTACGGCACGTGCAGGTAGAAGCCGAACGGCCGGCGGCCGAGCCCGTCGAGGGCGGACGCGGGCAGGGAACCGTCGGACGGCACCGGTTCGCCGTCGGGGAGTGCGGAGGGCATGACCCCATTGTCCCGTACGGCCCGCGAAGCCTGCGCGGACCGTACGGGAGGGGGCGGTCAGGCCTCGTTGGCGCCCGCGTACATCGCGCTGACGGCGTCCGCGTAGGTCCGCTCGACCACCGGGCGCTTGATCTTCAGGCTCGGCGTGAGCTCGCCGTGCTCGATGTCCAGGTCGCGCGGCAGCAGGTGGAACTTCTTGATCGTCTGCCAGCGCTGCAGCCCCGCGTTGAGCCGCTGCACGAAGCCGTCCACCAGCTCGTGGACGGCCGGCTCGACGGCCAGCTCCGCGTACGACTTGCCGGCCAGGCCGTGCTCGGCCGCCCAGGGCAGGAGGACCGCCTCGTCCAGGCCGATCAGCGCCGTGCAGTAGTTGCGGCCGTTGCCGATCACCAGGATGTTGCTGACGAACGGGCAGACCGCCTTGAACTTGCCCTCGACCTCGCTGGGCGCCACGTACTTGCCGCCGGAGGTCTTGAACAGGTCCTTCTTGCGGTCCGTGATCCGCAGGAAGCCGTCCGCGCCGAGCTCGCCGATGTCCTCGGTGTGGAACCAGCCGTCCGGCTCCAGCACCTCGGCGGTCTTCTCCGGCAGGTTGTGGTAGCCGCGCATGACGCCCGGGCCGCGCAGCAGGATCTCGCCGTCCTCGGCGATCCGGACCTCGGTGCCGGGCAGCGGGCGCCCCACCGTACCGATCCGCACGTCCTCCTCGCGGTTGACGCAGGAGCCGGCGCTGGTCTCGCTCAGGCCGTAGCCCTCCAGGATGGGCACCCCGGCGCCGAGGAAGAAGTAGCCGATCTCGGGGGCGAGCGCGGCGCTGCCGGAGACCGCCCCGCGCAGCCGGCCGCCGAAGGCCGCCCGGATCTTCGCGTACACCAGCCGGTCGGCCAGCGCGTGCTGCACCCGCAGGCCCAGCGGGGCGCGGCCGGCACCGGTGGCGATCCGGCTCTCCTGGACGACCCGGGCGTGCTCGCGGGCGACCTTGGCGGCCCACAGGAAGATCTTGTACTTGGCGCCGCCCTCGGCCCGGGCCTTGCCCGCGATGCCGTTGTAGACCTTCTCGAAGATGCGCGGCGCCGAGGCCATGACGGTCGGCCGGATCGCCGGCAGGTTGTGGATGATCCGGTCCACCCGGCCGTCCACCGCCATCACGTGGCCGGTGGCGATCTGCCCGGAGATCAGCGTCTTGCCGAACACGTGGGACAGCGGCAGCCACATGAACTGCACGTCGTCGGGGCGCAGCAGCCCGCTGGCCTCCTGCGCCCGGCCCTCGTACGCCCAGCAGTCGTGCACCAGGCGCACGCCCTTGGGGCGGCCGGTGGTGCCGGAGGTGTAGATCAGGGTGGCCAGCTGCTCCTTGCCGAGCCCGTCGACGGCCTTCTCCACCGCGTCCGGGTGCTGCTCCAGGTACTCGGCGCCGCGCCGCTCCAGCTCGGCGAGGGTGAGCAGTTCCAGGCCGGCCGTCTCGGGGGCCCCGTGGGGGGCGTCGAAGAGGATGACGGTACGCAGCTCGGGCAGCTGCTCGATCTGCTCGACGGCCTTGGCGAGCTGGGCCGTGTTCTCCGCGAACAGCGCCCGGGAGCCGGAGTCGGACAGGATGAAGGCGGTCTCGTCCGTGTTGGTGCTCGGATAGACCGTCGTGATCGCGGCGCCCGCGCACATGGCGCCGAGGTCGGCGACGATCCACTCGATCCGGGTGGAGGAGGCCAGGGCGACCCGGTCCTCCGGCCGGATGCCGAGCGCCATCAGGCCGGCGGCCACCGCCTTGACCCGGGTCGCGGTCTGCGCCCAGGTCAGCGAGCGCCACTGCTCGGCGCCGGGCGCGCCGTCCGCGGCCTGCTCGTCGACCGGGGCCGGGTAGCGGTAGGCCTCGGCGTCCGGGGTCGCGGCGACCCGCTCCAGGAACAGGTGGGCGACGGAGGCGGGACGCCCGGCGACGAGGTCGGGCCTGCCGGAGTCGATCAGGGACTGCGCGGAACTCAACGAGGACCTCCGGGGGCGGGTGGCCGTCTGAGGGATTGTCGCGGCGTCCGTGGGGGCGGTCGCCGGGCCCCGGTTCACCTGAGCGGTACCGGTCAGTAACAAGGGGGCAATCAGCAGCCTAGGGGGAAACCGGTCATTCCGTAAGAGGGCGGCTCCAGTCGGCACGCCGCCGCGGCCCCGGTGACAGCCGCACCGCGGCGACCGACAGAGCGAGGGCGGAGGCGGGAGAGGAGGCGGGAGCGGAGGCGGCGGCCCCGGCGAAGACGCCGACCGCGGGGGAAACCGCGGCATCGACGGCCGGGCCGCCGGGCAGTTCGGCAAAAGCCCGGCAAACCCCCGGTTCCCACACGCCGAATGGCCTGTACGACGCTACAGAACAACGAGAATTGGGGTGCGAACCCGACCGGCGACGACAAGAGTGTGCAAGTGCTGATCAGACTGCTCCGGGCGTACCTGCGCCCCTACTCCCGACCGATCACCCTGCTGGTGGTACTCCAGCTGGTGTCCACCCTCGCGGCCCTCTACCTGCCGACACTCAACGCCGACATCATCGACGACGGCGTCGTCAAGGGCGACACCGGCTACATCCTGCGCATCGGCGGGGTGATGATCGGCGTCACCATCGTCCAGGCGCTCTGCGCCATCGGCGCCGTCTACATCGGCGCCCGCGTCGCCATGGCCTTCGGCCGGGACGTCCGCGCCGCCGTCTTCGACCAGGTCCAGAGCTTCTCCGCCCGCGAGGTCGGCCAGTTCGGCGCGCCCTCCCTGATCACCCGCACCACCAACGACGTCCAACAGGTCCAGATGCTCGCCCTGATGAGCTTCACGCTCATGGTCGCCGCACCGATCATGTGCGTCGGCGGCATCATCATGGCGCTCAACCAGGACGTCCCGCTCTCCGGCCTGCTGCTCGCCGTCATCCCCGCACTCGGCGTCGTCGTCGTCCTGCTCGTCCGCGCGCTGCGCCCCAAGTTCCGCAGCATGCAGAAGCGGATCGACACCGTGAACCGGATCCTGCGGGAACAGATCACCGGCATTCGGGTCATCCGCGCCTTCGTCAAGGACGACCAGGAGCAGGCCCGCTTCGCCGACGCCAACGAGGACCTCACCGAGGTCGCCCGCCAGGTCGGCCGGCTGATGTCCATCATGTTCCCGGCCGTCATGCTGGTCGTGAACGTCTCCAGCGTCGCCGTGCTCTGGTTCGGCGCCCACCGCATCGACAGCCACGACATGGAGATCGGCGGGCTCACCGCCTTCCTCTCCTACCTGATGCAGATCCTGATGAGCGTCATGATGGCCACCTTCATGTTCATGATGGTGCCCCGCGCCGAAGTCTGCGCCGAACGCGTCCAGGAAGTCCTCGGCACCGAATCCAGCGTCGTCCCCGCCGCCACGCCCGTCACCGAGGTGCCGCGCCGCGGCCACCTCGAACTGCGCGCCGTCGACTTCCGCTACCCCGGCGCCGAAGCCTCCGTCCTGCGCGGCATCGACCTCACCGCCGGCCCCGGCGAGACCACCGCCATCATCGGCTCCACCGGCAGCGGCAAGTCCACCCTCCTCGGCCTCGTCCCCCGCCTCTTCGACGCCACCTCCGGCCGCGTCCTGCTGGACGGCATCGACGTGCGCGAACTCGACGCCGACGCACTCGCCGAAACCGTCGGCATCGTCCCGCAGAAGCCCTACCTGTTCTCCGGCACCGTCGCCAGCAACCTCCGCTACGGCCGGCCCGACGCCACCGACGAGGAACTCTGGCACGCCCTGGAGACCGCCCAGGCCAAGGACTTCGTCGCAAAGCTCCCCGAAGGCCTGGACGCCCCCATCGCCCAGGGCGGCAGCAACGTCTCCGGCGGCCAGCGCCAACGCCTGGCCATCGCCCGGGCCCTGGTCCGCAAACCCTCCGTCTACCTCTTCGACGACTCCTTCTCCGCGCTCGACTACGCCACCGACGCCCGACTGCGCAAGGCCCTCGCCCGCGAGACCTCCGACGCCACCGTCCTGATCGTCGCCCAACGGGTGTCCACCATCCGCGACGCCGACCGGATCATCGTCCTCGACGAAGGCGCCGTCGTCGGCACCGGCACCCACCACGAACTCATGGCCGACAACCCGACGTACCGGGAGATCGTGCTCTCCCAGCTCACCGAGCAGGAGGCGGCGTGACCACCCCCGGAAAGCCCACGGCCGACGCCGCGAAGGCCGGCCCGCAGGACAAGGACCACCTGCAGAAGGCAGGCCCGCAGCAGAGAGCCGACCTGAAGAAGAGCGACCCGAAGCAGAAGGACGACGCCGAACTCCCCAGCGACTCCCAGGCCGCCGCCGCCCGCCGCGGCCCCGCCGGACCGGGCCGCTTCATGGGCGGCCAGGGCGTCGAGAAGTCCATGGACTTCAAGGGCTCCGGCAAGCGCGTCCTCGGCCTGCTGCGCCCCGAACGCAACCTCCTCGTCGGCGTCCTGCTCCTCGGCGTCCTCGGCATCGGCTGCGCCGTCATCGGCCCCAAGGTGCTCGGCGACGCCACCGACCTGATCTTCGCCGGCGTCGTCGGCGCCCGCTTCCCGGCCGGCACCACCAAGGCCCAGGTCATCGACGGGCTGCGCGCCCACGGCGACGGCGGCATCGCCGACCTGCTCTCCGCCGTGGACTTCACCCCCGGCCAGGGCATGGACTTCGACGCCATCGGCTCCGTCCTGCTCTGGGTCCTCGGCATCTACGTCGCCTCCGCCGTCTTCGGCATCTTCCAGGGCCGGCTCGCCACCAAGGCCATCCAGCTCGCCAGCTACCGGCTCCGCCAGGACGTCGAGGCCAAGCTGTCCCGGCTGCCGCTCAGCTACTTCGACAAGCAGCCGCGCGGCGAGGTGCTCAGCCGGGTCACCAACGACATCGACAACATCGGCCAGTCCATGCAGCAGACCATGGGACAGGTCGTCAACTCGCTGCTCACCGTGGTCGGCGTGCTGGCCATGATGTTCTGGATCTCCCCGCTGCTCGCCGTGATCGCCCTGGTCTCGGTGCCGGTCTCGGTGGTCGTCGCCACCAAGGTCGGCAAGCGCGCGCAGCCCCAGTTCGTCCAGCAGTGGAAGTCCACCGGCCAACTCAACGCCCACGTCGAGGAGATGTACACCGGCCACACCCTGGTCAAGGTGTTCGGCCGCCGACGCGAAGCCGCCGAGACCTTCCGCCAGCACAACGAGGCGCTGTTCGAGGCCAGCTACAAGGCCCAGTTCATCTCCGGCATCATCCAGCCCGCGATGATGCTCATCGGCAACCTGCAGTACGTGCTGGTCGCGGTCGTCGGCGGCCTGCGGGTGGCCGGCGGCGCCCTGTCCATCGGCGACGTGCAGGCCTTCATCCAGTACTCGCGGCAGTTCAGCCAGCCGCTCACCCAGGTCGCCAGCATGGCCAACCTGGTGCAGTCCGGCGTCGCCTCCGCCGAACGCGTCTTCGAACTGCTCGACGCCGCCGAGCAGAGCCCCGAGCCGGCCATGCCCGAGAAGCCCGACACCCTCCGCGGCCGGGTCGCCTTCCAGGACGTCGCCTTCCGCTACGACCCCGACAAGCCGCTCATCGAAGACCTCTCGCTCAAGGTCGAACCCGGCCAGACGGTCGCCATCGTCGGCCCCACCGGCGCCGGCAAGACCACCCTGGTCAACCTGCTGATGCGGTTCTACGAGGTCAGCTCCGGACGGATCACCCTCGACGGCGTCGACATCGCCGCGATGTCCCGCGAGGACCTGCGCTCCGGCATCGGCATGGTGCTCCAGGACACCTGGCTGTTCGGCGGCACCATCGCCGACAACATCGCCTACGGCGCCCAGGGCGCCACCCACGAACAGGTCGTCGAAGCCGCCAAGGCCGCCCACGTCGACCGCTTCGTCCGCACCCTGCCGGACGGCTACGACACCGTCATCGACGACGAGGGCACCGGCGTCAGCACCGGCGAGAAGCAGCTGATCACCATCGCCCGGGCGTTCCTCGCCCAGCCGTCCATCCTGGTCCTGGACGAAGCGACCAGCTCCGTCGACACCCGCACCGAGGTGCTGATCCAGCGGGCCATGGCCCGACTGCGCACCGGCCGCACCAGCTTCGTCATCGCCCACCGGCTCTCCACCATCCGGGACGCCGACGTGATCCTGGTGATGGAGAACGGCTCGATCGTGGAACAGGGCTCGCACGACGAACTGATCGCCGCCGACGGGGCCTACGCCCGGCTCTACCAGGCGCAGTTCGCCGAGGCCGTGGCCGAGGTCGACTGACACCGCGCCACCGGGGGCCGGGGCGCCGGGGGCCGGAGCGGGAGGTCCCGCTCCGGCCCCCGCGTTCCGGCGCCCCGCCCCCGGCCCCGCCCCTGAGCCCACCCCAGGCACTGGCCCTGGCCCCGGCCCTGGCCCCCGGTCTTCGCCACGGCCGCCGGGCGGCGCTACCTTGGGCACCGTGACCGACGACCCGGCCCCGGACGCACCCGAGACACCGCAGCCCCCGGACGCTCCGCACGCCTCGGACGCCTTCGAGGCGCACCGCCGCTACCTGGGCTCGGTCGCCTACCGGCTGCTCGGCTCCTTCACCGACGCCGAGGACGTACTGCAGGACGCCTGGCTGCGCTGGCAGGCCGCCGACCGCTCCGCCGTCGGCGACCCGCGCGCCTTCCTCACCACCGTCGTCACCCGGCTCTGCTACGACCAGCTGGGCTCCGCCCGCGCCCGCCGCGAGGCCTACTACGGCGAATGGCTGCCCGAACCGGCCGTCTCCTGCACGGACACCCCCGACTCCCCCGCCGACCTGGCCGAACGCGGCGAGTCCGTCTCCCTCGCCCTGCTCACCGTCCTGGAACAGCTCTCCCCGGCCGAGCGGGCCGCCTTCGTCCTGCACGACGTCTTCGCCGTCGACTTCGAGGAGATCGGCGCCTCCCTGGACCGCTCCCCCGACGCCGCCCGCCAACTCGCCTCCCGGGCCCGCCGCCGGGTCAGGGACGGCGGCCGGCGCCCCGGCGGCGCCGACCCGGCCGAGCACCGCCAGGCCGTACGGGCCTTCGCCGCCGCCAGCACCCGGGGCGACATCCTCGCCCTGATGGAGGTCCTCGACCCCGACGTGGTCTGGCACGCCGACGGCGGCGGCATCGTCCGCGCCGCCGTCCGCCCGGTCCGCGGCGCCGACCGGGTCGCCCGCCTGGTGACCGGCCTGGTCGCCAAGTGGTTCACCCCCGACGTGGCGACCAGGCACGCGGTGGTCAACGGCGAACCGGGCCTGGTCTGGTACGACCGGACCACCGGCACCATCGGCGGCGTGCTGGCCTTCACCGTGGCCGACGGGCGGGTCACCGAGGCGTTCGTCGTGGTCAACCCCGAGAAGCTCGGCCACATCAGCCCCGTCACCGCTCCCTGAGGCCCCCTGCCCACCCTCCCGCCGGGCGTGTGACGCGGACCACTGTCACACCCCGGCCTCCCGCGTCGTCCCCCTCCCGACCAGCGCTCCACAGGAGCCGGACGGCGCTCCCCCGGAGCGCCTCACGAGGAGGCGGACGAGATGAGCAGCAGCACCACCGACACCGGCAAGCGGATCGTCGTACTCGGCGCCGGCTATGCCGGACTCGCCGCGGCCAAGGGCGCCGGACGGCACCGCACCGTCACCCTGGTCGCCCCCGAGGAACGACTCCTGCACCGCATCCGCCAGCACGAGACGGCGGCCGGCCGCGGACGCGAGTGGCCCGCCATCGGCGAACTGGCGCGCGGGCGGCGGATCCGGCACCGCCGGGCCCGGGCCGTCGCACTCGACCCGGCCGGACACGAGATCGTCCTCGACGACGGCACCACCCTCGGCTACGACACCCTGGTCTACGCCCTCGGCAGCCGCACCGCCTGGCACGACGTCCCCGGCGCCGCCGAACACGCCCACCCCGTGGAGCGCGCCGCCGAGGTGCGGCGCCTGCTCCGCGAGAACGACCGGTTCGGCACCCTCGCCGTCGTCGGCGGCGGCGCCACCGGCATCGAACTCGCCACCGAACTCGCCGAGGCCCACCCCGGCCGGCAGGTGCGGATCGTCGCCGCCGGCCAGGTCGGCGGCAGCTACTCGCCCAAGGGACGCGCCCACATCCGCCGCGTCCTCGACCGGCTGGGCGTCACCGTCCACGAGAACGCCACCGTCACCGAGGTCACCCCGGACGGGCTGCGCACCACCGCCGGACCGATCGACGCCGACCTCACCGTCTGGGCCGCCTCCATGGAACCGCACCCACTGGCCGCCGAGGCCGGCCTGGCCGTGGACGACCGCGGCCGGGCCCTCGTCGACGACCACCTGCGGTCGGTCTCCCACCCCGACGTCCACGTGGTCGGCGACGCCGCGGCGGTCACCGTCCCCGGCGTCGGCACCTTGCGGATGGGCTGCGCCACCGCCCTGCCGCAGGGCCAGTACGTCGGCAAGCTGCTCGACGGGCGCACCGCGGCGCCGTTCTCGTTCCGGTACGCCGTGCAGTGCCTGAGCCTCGGCCGGCGCGACGGGCTGCTCCAACTCGTCCACCCGGACGACTCGATGAAGCCCACCGTCCTCACCGGCACCGCGGGCCGGCTGGCCAAGGCCGGGATCGTCACCGCCGTCCTCGGCGCGCTGAAGTAGCCGCCGGGAACGCGGAAGGGCCCGGGCCACCGCCCGAGCCCTTCCGGTGCCGCTCGCGGCTACTTCTTGCCGTCCTTGGGCGCTTCGGCGTCGGTGGACAGCGCGGCGATGAAGGCCTCCTGCGGGACCTCCACCCGGCCGACCATCTTCATCCGCTTCTTGCCCTCCTTCTGCTTCTCCAGCAGCTTGCGCTTACGCGAGATGTCACCGCCGTAGCACTTGGCGAGGACGTCCTTGCGGATCGCGCGGACCGTCTCACGGGCGATCACCCGGGAGCCGATGGCGGCCTGGATCGGCACCTCGAACTGCTGGCGGGGGATCAGCTTCTGCAGCTTGCCGGCCATCATCACGCCGTAGCCGTAGGCCTTGTCCTTGTGCACGATCGCGGAGAAGGCGTCCACCGCGTCGCCGTGCAGCAGGATGTCGACCTTCACCAGCTGGGCGCTCTGCTCGCCGATGGGCTCGTAGTCGAGCGAGGCATAACCGCGGGTCTTGGACTTCAGCTGGTCGAAGAAGTCGAAGACGATCTCGGCGAGGGGCAGGGTGTAGCGCAGCTCGACACGGTCCTCGGAGAGGTAGTCCATGCCCTGGAGGTTGCCGCGGCGGGACTGGCAGAGCTCCATGATCGCGCCGACGAACTCGTTCGGCGCCAGGATGGTGCCGCGCACCACCGGCTCGAACACCTCGGCGATCTTGCCGGAGGGGAACTCGCTCGGGTTGGTGACGGTGTGCTCGGTGCCGTCCTCCATGATCACCCGGTAGACCACGTTGGGCGCGGTCGAGATCAGGTCGAGGTTGAACTCGCGCTCAAGGCGCTCCCGGATGATCTCCAGGTGCAGCAGGCCGAGGAAGCCGCAGCGGTAGCCGAAGCCGAGCGCGACCGACGTCTCCGGCTCGTAGACCAGCGCGGCGTCGTTGAGCCGCAGCTTGTCCAGGGCGTCGCGCAGCAGCGGGTAGTCCGAGCCGTCCAGCGGGTACAGGCCCGAGAACACCATCGGGCGCGGGTCCTTGTAGCCGCCCAGCGCCTCCGTCGCCCCCTTGTGCATCGAGGTGATGGTGTCACCGACCTTGGACTGCCGGACGTCCTTCACACCGGTGATGATGTAGCCCACCTCGCCGACGCCGAGGCCGTCGGCGACCTTCGGCTCGGGCGAGATGACGCCGATCTCCAGCAGCTCGTGCGTTGCGCCGGTGGACATCATCGCGATCCGCTCACGCTTGGTGAGCTGGCCGTCGACCACCCGGACGTAGGTGACCACGCCGCGGTAGGAGTCGTAGACCGAGTCGAAGATCATCGCGCGGGCCGGGGCGTCCTTGACGCCGACCGGGGCCGGGATGGTGTTGACGATGTGGTCCAGCAGGTCCTCGACACCGAGACCGGTCTTGGCGCTGACCTGCAGCACGTCCGAGGGGTCGCAGCCGATGATGTGCGCGATCTCCGCGGCGTACTTCTCCGGCTGGGCGGCCGGCAGGTCGATCTTGTTCAGCACCGGGACGATCGTGAGGTCGTTCTCCAGCGCCAGGTACAGGTTGGCGAGGGTCTGGGCCTCGATGCCCTGGGCCGCGTCGACCACCAGGATCGTGCCCTCGCACGCGGCGAGCGAACGGGACACCTCGTACGTGAAGTCCACGTGACCGGGCGTGTCGATCATGTTGAGGATGTGCGTCGTCCCGGCGTTCGGCCCGGTCGTCGGCGCCCACGGAAG
Organism: Streptomyces sp. NRRL S-350; assembly: GCF_000719705.1. GTDB lineage: Bacteria > Actinomycetota > Actinomycetes > Streptomycetales > Streptomycetaceae > Kitasatospora. Next base: position 111,635 of record NZ_JOHO01000005.1, read on the forward strand.
GCGGACCGCCTGCGACTTGATGGTGATGCCGCGCTCACGCTCGATGTCCATGCGGTCGAGGTACTGGGCACGCATCTGCCGGGGGTCGACCACACCGGTGATCTGCAGCATCCGGTCTGCGAGCGTCGACTTGCCGTGGTCGATGTGGGCGATGATGCAGAAGTTGCGGATCAGCGCCGGGTCGGTACGGCTGGGCTCTGGCACATTGCTGGGGGTCGCGGGCACCTTGGTCCGATTCTCCGTTGGTCCGGGGCCGGGGGTGTCCGGGTCATCGCTGACCGGTTTCCCGGGGACCGGACAGTCTCGTCCGATCGAAATAGTTCCTCCCATCCTCCCACGAGCGCGGGCCCGGCTGCCGTTCGGGCACCGTCCGGTCCCTCCCAGGGCCGTCCCGGTCCCGCCCCAGCCCCGTCCGGCGGCCCGTCCCGGCCCCGCTCGGTCTCGTCCGCCGGCCCCGCCTCGGGCTTGTTCCGGCCCCGTCCGTCGGCCTTCCCCCGCAGGCGCCCGGGCGGCAGGATGGCCTTCCGTGATCCTCGAAAACGCCCTGCTCGACGTCCTGCCCGGCCGGGAGGACGAGTTCCTCTCCGCCTTCTCCGAAGCCCGGCCGCTGATCGCCGTCCAACGCGGATTCCACTCACTGGAGCTACGGCGCTGCCTCGACGTGGGGCGCGGCTCGCGCTTCCTGCTGCAGGTGCGGTGGGAGACGCTCACCGACCACACCGAGGGGTTCCGCACCTCCCCCGAGTACCGGCGCTGGCGGGAGCTGCTGCACCACTACTACCAGCCGTTCCCGGAGGTCGAGCACTACGGCGAACCGCTGCTCGGCGCGTAGCGGCCGCTCCGGTGGCGGGGCCGCGGGAGATCGGTTCCAGGGCAGCGGGAGATCCGTTCCGGGGCGGCGGCAGGCCGGTTCGGGGGCTGCGAGAGGCCGGTTTGGGGCGGGCGGCGGGCCCCTGGTAGCGTGGGTTGCTGCACCTGGCCTCTCGGCATGCCCTCTCAGCTGGTCCGACGGCCGTCGGGTGCGACCCCGTTCAAACCTTTAGACAGACTGAGGCTCCTTCGTGGCGAACATCAAGTCCCAGATCAAGCGCAACAAGACCAACGAGAAGGCGCGCCTGCGCAACAAGGCCGTCAAGTCCTCGCTGAAGACCGCTCTGCGCAAGGCCCGCGAGGCCGCTGCCGCCGGCGAGACCGAGAAGGCCGCCGTGCTGGCCCGCGCCGCCTCCAAGGCGCTGGACAAGGCCGTGAGCAAGGGCGTCATCCACGCCAACCAGGCCGCCAACAAGAAGTCGGCCATCACCAAGCGCGTCAACGCGGCCGTCCAGGCCTGACGCCCCCGGGGGTTGCGACCCCCGACCGCCTCGGAACGCTCCGGCCCTCTACCCGGACCCTGAGGCGCGCGAGACTCGCACCGCACGCGGCCTGCGTTCGCCACGCGGGTGCGGTGCAACGAAGCAGTACGACAGGCGCCGCAGTCGGCCTCTCCCCAGAGGCCACTGCGGCGCCTGTCGCGTTCCACGGTCCGGCCGCTATGGTCGGTCAGGTGCGATCGAGGTGCGGGGGAGCGCCCCGACGCCAGGCCCAGGGGGGAACTTCATGACGACGCCACCACCGCCGGCACCGAACGGGCCTGGGTACGGATTCCCTCAGCAGCCCCCGCCGGGCCCGGGCGCGCAGCCCGTACCAGGGGCTCAGCCCGGGACGGGTGCGCCGGGTGTGGCGCCGGGCGTTCCGGGCTTCGGGCCGCCGCCGGGGCTGCCCGCGGCCCCCGGAATGCCGACCCCGCCGGGGATGTCGACGGCAGCAGGGATGTCGACGGCAGCGGGGATGTCGACGGCGCCGGGGATGCCCACCGCTCCCGGCATGCCGGTCACACCGGGTGGCGGGACACCGCCGCGCTCCGGAGGGAACCTGCGGCGCAACGCCGTCTGGGCCTTCGTCGGCGCCGTACTCGCCTCCGCCGGCTGGGCCGCCGCCGTGACGGCCGTCCCCGGCATGGTCAGCAGCAGCAGCTCACCGCGCAGCCTCGGCAGCTACCACCTCTCGGACGACTTCTGCGCCACCGCGAAGCCCACCAAGCTGCTGCAGACGTACACCGTCTCGGACACCTCGGCGCCGAGCCACCACACCGACCGGCACCCGGCCCTGGACAGCATGAACTGCTCCATGAGCCTCAAGCGCACCGGCGGCAACAGCGACAGCGAGTACGCCTCCGTCTACCTGCGCGCCGACCTGCACAAGGCGGTCAACCCCGCGCCCGAACTGGAGGCCAACAAGGAGCTCTACCGGGCGCGCGGCTACCAGGTCACCGACATCTCCGGGATCGGCGAGGAGGCGTACTACCTGTACAAGGACGACGGCTCCGACAACTACCACAGCATCTACGCCGAACTGGACGTCCGCGACGGCGGGATGACCTACTACATCAACTACTCCGCGAGCTACACCGAGGGGAAGGGCAAGCCGCCGTCCAAGGACGACTTGCGCAGCGCCCTGCAGTCCGACGCCCAGGACGCCGTCCGGGCGATGCGGCAGTAGGACCGCACGGCCGGGCCGAGACCTCGCGCAACGCTTCGGCGCCCGCTCCCGTGCCCGCGCCCGCTCAGTACGTGGGGCGGGCCCCTGCCCGGGCGGCCCGGGCCACGGCGACCACCGCGCGCTCCAGGGCGTAGGCCGGATCGTCCGAGCCGCCCTTGACGGCGGCGTCGGCCTGGGCGATCGCCGTCAGCGCGGTGGCCACCCCGTCACCCGTCCACCCGCGCATCTGCTGGCGGACCCGGTCGACCTTCCACGGCGGCATGCCCAACTCACGGGCCAGATCGGCGGGGCGCATGTTCCGCCCCGTGGTCGCCAGCCGACCGATGCTGCGCACACCCGACGCCAGCGCGTAGGTGATGCCGGTCGGCGGCTGGCCGACAGCCAGCGCCCAGCGCAACCGCTCCAGTGCCTCCGCCGCCCGGCCGGTGACCGCCAGGTCCGCCACCTCGAAGCCCGTCGCCTCGGCCCGGCCGCTGTAGTAGCGGGCCACCACCGTCTCGTCGATCGTGCCCTCGACGTCCGAGGTCAGCTGGTGGCAGGCCGCCGCCAGCTCGCGCAGGTCGCTGCCGAGCGAGTCCAGCAGCGCCTGGCAGGCCTCCGGGGTCGCCGACCGGCCGAGCGTACGGAACTCCCCCTTGACGAAGGCCAGCCGTTCGCTCGCCTTGGCCAGCTTCGCGCACGCCACCTCGCGCCCACCCGCCTTGCGCCCGGCGTCCAGCAGGCCCTTGCCCTTGGCACCGCCCGCGTGCACCAGCACCATGATCACTTCGTCGGCGGGCGCCTCGATGTACGCCTTGACCTCCTTCACCGAGTCGGCGGAGAGGTCCTGGGCGGCCCGGACCACGATCACCTTGCGCTCGGCGAACAGCGACGGCGTGGTCAGCTCGGCCAGGCTGCCGGGCTGCAGGCCACCGGGCGGGAGGTCCCGTACGTCCGTGTCCGGGTCCGCCGCCTTCGCCGCCGCGACCACCTGGGCGACCGCACGGTCCAGCAGCAGCTCCTCCTGACCGACCGCGAGGGTCAGCGGGGCGAGCAGGTCATCGGGTGCACTCTTCCTGGCCATCGCCTACCAGCATCCCACGGGCCGCGGACACTCCCTCCCGCCTGCCCGGGCTGCTTCTTGTCTGGTCGCCTGTCGGCCTGCTGGGCTGTCGTTTGTCTTCCTGTCTGTTTGCCTGCCCGCTTCCCGCTGGGCCGAGCGCGGGTACCAGCCTGGAGAATGGCCGGGTGACCGAGAACCACACCACCGACCTCACGGACGTCGACGACCCGCACGCCCGGCAACTGCTCGTCCTGCCCGATCGCGACGCCGCCGAAGAAGCCGCCGAAGAACTCGGCGCCGCCCACCCGGACCTCGGCGAGCCCGAGATCGTCCGCGACGCCCTCGCGGGAGAGGACGACGCCGAGGACGCCCAGTGGCTCGTCGTCGTCGAGCCCCCGGCAACCGGCTGGAGCCCCACGCACCTGCACACCCTCGACACCCTCGCCGCCACCCACGAAGGCTGGCGCGAATCCGCCTGACGACCGCGCCGGACCGGCGGACCTCCCACTCGCCGGCCCCGGCCGGGCAGGGTCGCGCTTCCCGACATCGACGGAGGGCTCCGACATCGACGGCGCGCTCCGGGCTCGGCCCGGAGCGCGCCGAAACGTTTCTTCCGGGCCTGCGCTCACCCCTCCCAACCACCTCCCACCACCACCCCTACCCCCTACCCCTTTCCCCACTTGGTGGCCGGGAGGAGGAGAGCGGGCATCACACGGGCGGGGCCCGCGGTGTGCCGGGGTTCTCGCCGGGGCGGGCGGAGGCCGCCCGCTCCTTGGCCCCGTGGGTGCGGGGCTTCTGCCCCGCATGAGCGGGCTGCGGGTGGACGGACACGCCGAGGGTTGCCGGGGAGTCCCCCGTCACGGCGATGTCGCCCACCCTGTCCGTGCGCAGGACGGTCGCGCCCAGGCCGCGCAGGTGGTCCACCGTCTTCGGGGACGGGTGCCCGTACGGGTTCCCCTCGCCGCACGAGATCAGGGCCAGCCGGGGTCGCAGGGCACTGGTGAGGCCCCAGTCCTGGTGTGCCGAGCCGTGGTGAGCCACCTTCAGGACGTCGACCCGGCCCAGGCGGCCCGACAGCGCCGACTGCGCCGGCGGTTCGAGATCTCCCAGCAGTGCCATCCTCAGTCCTCCCGTCAGTGAAACCAGCAGGGCAACGCTCGCGTTGTTCGCGCCCGGCGCCTCGGCGGACGAGCCCGGCACCGGCCACACCACGTCCCAGGCCAACTCCGCTCCGGCCGAGCGCCGTTCGCCGCGACGGGCCCGCAGTAGCGGGACTCCGGCCTCGGCGGCCCAGCGCGTCACCCTGGCGGCCTCGCCCGGTGGGTCGTCCAGCGTCGTGCCCTCGACCGCGCCGACCCGACGGCCCCGCAGCACCCCTGGCACGCCCTCCACGTGGTCGGCGTGGAAGTGCGTCAGCAGCAGGAGGGGCACCGTCGTGATGCCGAGGTCGCGCAGGCACCTGTCGGCGGCGTTCGGGTCCGGCCCGGTGTCGATCACCACCGCGCTGTCCGGCTCACCCGCCGCCAGGGCCAGCATGTCCCCCTGGCCGACGTCGCACATCGCCAGGCGCCACCCGGGCGGCGGCCACCCGGTGGCGATCCGGGCGAGTGGCGGAGGGCGCAGCAGCACGGCCAGCAGGGCCGCCAGCAACGCACCCGTCACCAGCACCCGTACCCAGCGCCGCGAGGGCGCCGGACGGCCGGGCTCCACGGGCCTGGGGAGCAGCAGCGGTGCCGCCCAGCAGGCCGCCAGGACGGCCAGCGCGACCGTCGCCGTCCCGAACCATCCTCCCGGCCAGGTCAGTTGGCCGCCCGGCAGCTCGGCCCCGCGCCGCGCCACCAGGGCGAGCCAGCCCGCCGGCACTCCGGCGGGTTCCGCGAGCAGACGGGCCACGCCTGGGAGGAGCGGCTGGAGGGCGAGCACGCCGAAGCCGAGCAGCGTCGCCGGGGCCACCGCCAGCTCGGCCAGCAGGTTGCACGGGATGCCGACCAGGCTGATGTGCCCGGAGAGCACCACCGTCACGGGCGCGCACAGTGCCTGCGCGGCCGCTGTCGCCGCGAGGGCGCCCGCCAGGTGGTGGGGCCAGCGCCGGGCCCGCAGTGCCTCGGCCCAGTGCGGCCCGAGGACGAGCAGCCCGGCGGTGGCGAGCACGGAGAGCAGGAAGCCGAACGAGTGCGCCAGGAACGGGTCCAGCAGGACCAGCACCAGGACCGCTCCGGCGAGCGCGGGCACCGCTTGGCGGGGGCGGCCGGTGGCCAGGGCCAGCATGCCGACCAGCCCCGTCCCGGCCGCCCTCAGCACGCTGGGCTCGGGGCGGCAGACGGTGACGAAGGCGAGTGTCAGCCCCGTGCCGAGGAGTGCGCCGGTGCGCAGCGACAGCCCCAGCACCGCGGCCAGCCCGCGCCGTTCGGCGGTGCCGGCCTGCCCGGGTGCGCCGAGCAGCGCACCGAGGACGATCGCCAGGTTGGCCCCGCTGACGGCGACCAGGTGGACGAGGTCGGTGGCCCGGAAGGCGTCTTCGAGGTCGTCGGGCAGGCGCGAGGTGTCACCGACGACCAGGCCGGGGAGCAGCCCGCGCGCGTCCGCAGGGAGTCCGTCGGCGGCCGTGCGCAGGCCTTCGCGCAGCCGCCCGGCGATCCGTTGCGGCAGGCTCGGTGGTGCCAGCTGCCGGGGTGGGCCGTGGACCACCAGCAGCGCCGCGGACTCGGTGTCGTGCCCCTCCTCCGCCGGCCGCACGTCGGCCTCCGCCGCCAGCCGCTCCGAGGGGAGCAGCCGCTGCCAGGACGCGCTCTCCGCTCCTCGGGCCATGACGGTCACGGGCGTGTGCGTCCGGGTGGTCCGCCCGTCCTGCAGCAGGACGACGCGGTCGGCCACCGCGTCCACGGTGAGGAACGGCTGGCCGCCGCTGGTACCGCCCCGCGAGGTGTGGGTCTTCGGGTCACCGGTGATGGTCAGCTCGACCTCCACCGCCGCGGTCGGTGACTGCGGCTCGGCGTGCTCTGCCGCACGGGCGAGCTCCGGCAGTGGTCCCCGGTGGAGGTCCGCGGTGTGCAGCGGTGTCGCGATCGCGGCTGCCGCTCCGGTGAGCAGGACGGCTGCCAGTGTCGCCGCCGCCCTGCGCCGGCGCAGGGCGCCTGGTCGACGGAGCAGCAGGACGGCTGCGAGCGCGGCGGTGCCCGCCACCGCGAGGACGGGGGCCTCGGAGCCGGGCTCCAGGCGCAGGAGCGCCGCTGTGACCACCCAGGCCGAGACGGCGGGCAGAAGCAGCCGGAAGTCGGCACCCGAGGGGCGGGCCGAAGTGGTCGATGCGGTGGGGACGGGCACGGCGGACGTGGCGGTCGGGGCAGTCACGGCGGTACCTCCTTTCGAAGGCCGGTGGGACGAACGGAGGAGGCGTCAGAGGGTGAGCATCGGACGGAGTTCCGCGTAGGTGCGGGCACCGATGCCGCTGACCTGCCGGAGCTGGTCGATGGAGCGGAAGGCGCCGTGCGAGGTGCGGTAGGCGAGGATGCGCTGGGCGAGGGTCGGGCCGACGCCGGGGAGGGTGTCGAGCTGTTCGAGGGTGGCGCGGTTGAGGCTGACGGGTGGCCGGGGGGCGGTGAGCCCTGGGGGTCCGGCGCCGGTGACGACGGCCGGGGCGGGCAGGGGGGCCTGCTCTCCGATCAGCAGTTGCTCACCGTCCGTCAGGATGCGGGCGAGGTTGAGGTTTCTGGTGTCCGTCTCCGGCAGCGGACCGCCGGCCGCCCGTAGGGCGTCGGCCACGCGCGAGCCGCCGGGCAGGGTGTGCAGGCCGGGCAGGTGGACCCGGCCGCCGATGTCGACCACTACGGCGGCTCCGGCACCGGAGAGGGCGGTGGCGCCCTCCGGCGGGCCGGATCCGGAGGTGGCATCGGCGGGTGACGGCGCGTCCGCCCCCGGCATCGGCGAGCCGGCCGCCAACGCGGGCACGGCGACCGTCTCCGGCCTGGCCAGCCAGAAGTGCTGGACGGCGTAGCCGAGCGCGAACACCAGCAGGATGGCCAGCCCGGCCACCGCGCGCCGGTCGAGCGCCATCGCCGAGGCGAACGGCGCGAACCGCGGACGTGCCCCTGCGCCGTAGGGGCTCTCGACCGCGGTGCGATCCTCTGGCTCGCTCACCTCCGGCGGCCGCGGCACCACCCCCGGAGCCGTCCTCGAGGACTCCTCGCCGCCCCTACCGCCCTCACCGCTCCCACCGCCCCCACCGCCCACCGGCTCGACGTCCGTCGGCAGCAGCGCCGCCATCCGCAGCCGCACCGTCTCGTTGATCGCTTGGCGCTTCGCCGCGCCCAGGCCCATGGTCGTCATGCCGAGGACGGTAGGAGCCTCCCGGCGAACGTGCGGGAATTACCGGAACCCTGTGGATAACCCGGGGGCTGTGGACAAAAGTTGTCACTCACACGAGTGATTAGTGGTCACGGAAGTTGACCAGGCGGATCGCCCCGACGGCGAGCGCCAGCCGGGCGCCTCCCCCACTCAACGCGGCGCGACGACCACCGCGAGCAGCCCCGGCCCGACGTGCGCACCGATCACCGCCCCCACCTCGCCGACGTACAGCTCCCGCAGCCCCGGCACCCGGGCCCGCAGCCGCTCCGCGAGCGGTTCGGCCCGGTCCTCGGCCGCCAGGTGGTGCACGGTGATGTCGACCTCCCGCTCCCCCGACCGCTCGACCGCGATCTCCTCCAGACGAGCGATCGCCCGCGACGCCGTGCGCACCTTCTCCAGCGGCTCGATCCGCCCGCCGTCCAGGTGCAGCAGCGGCTTGACCGCCAACGCGGACCCGAGCAGCGCCCGGGCCGCCCCGATCCGCCCGCCCCGGCGCAGGTGTTCCAGGGTGTCGACGTAGAAGAACCCGCTGGTCCCGGCCGCCCGCCGGTCCGCCGCCTCGGCGGCCTCCGGCAGGTCCAGTCCGGCAGCGATCGCCTCGGCCGCCGCCAGCACCCCGTACCCGAGGGCCATGCCGACGAGCCGGCTGTCCACCACGCGCACCGGCACGGGAGCTTCGGCGGCCGCCAGTCTGGCGGCTTCGACCGTCCCGGACAGCTCGCCCGAGATGTGCACCGAGACGATCCCCTTCGCACCGGCCTCGGCGGCCGCCCGGTAGGTGGCGGCGAAGGTCTCCGGGTTCGGCCGGGAGGTGGTCACCCGCTGTTTGCCGCGCAGCGCCTCGGCGACGTCCTTCGGGGAGATCTCGACGCCCTCGCTCAGGACCGAGTCACCGACCGCGACGCTCAGCGGGACCACCGTGATTCCGTACCGGTCGAGGGCCGCCGGCGACAGGTAGGCCGTGGAATCGGTGACGATCGCGAGGTCGGAGGGCATGAGGCGGAGGTTACTCCCCGTTCGTCCGGGAGGACAGCGCCCGCCGGCAGGCGCCCCGCAGCCCTCCGCGGCCCGTCCGCAGGCTGCCCGCAGACTGCCCCGCCGTCGGCTCGGGGCGGCCGGAGAGCCGACCCGCATGGCGGCCTTACGGCGGCCCGATGGCGGTCCTACGGCGGCCCGAGTGCCCGGCCGGATCAGCCCGCCGAGGGCCCCGCCGACGGCTTCCGCAGCCGCTGCGCCAGCTTGGCCAGCGGGTCGGCGAGCCCCAGCAGTTCCTCCGCGCTCGGCCGTCCCTTGCCGTCCGTCAGCCCGGCCCGGGCCCCACCTGCGGCCGCACCCCCGGCGGAACCCGCAGAACCCGCGGAACCCGAACCCGCACCTACACCCGCGCCCGAACCCGCAGGGCTCCCCGAGGCGTCCCAGTGCCGCAGCGCTCCCGCCTCGTTCTCGCACTCCTGGGTGAGCCGGCTCAGCTCGTCGTCCGCGAAGCGGTGCATCCGGTCCTGTGCCGCCCAGCGCATGGTCTCCGCCGAGTGCGTGATCCGCTCCGCCCGCTCACGCAGCTGCGGCAGTTTCGCGGCGATCCGTGCAGTGTCCGGTTCGCGTTCGAGCATCCGCAGTTCGCCGTCGAGTTCCGCCGCGTGGGCGTCGAGCCGGGTCAGCAGGCCGAGTGCCTCCGAGAGGTGGTCGCCCTGGGCGGTTCCGCCCTCCAGCACCTGCCGGGTGCCGTCGAGCGAGGTCCGCAGGCTCAGCCGGACGGCGGCGATCTGCGCGGGCGGGCCGACCTTGGTGTACTTCTTCGCCTTGAGGGTCGCGGTCTCCACGGCGCGCCGGGCGTTGGCCTCGTGCTTCTCGATCCTCGCGCCCACGGCCTTGGCCGCCTTGACCGTGCCGACCACCGCCAGGACCACCGCCGCGATCCCGAAGAGCAGGACCAGGCCGATCATCACGCCGAACACGTCCATCGCGCGCCACCTTCCGCCGCCGTTTCGGCCCCCACCGGGCCCAACGCGGGCCGCATCACCAAGGGTTCCAAGGTAACGCCCGGACCCGCTCCCAGGGCGGCCCGAGCAGGCTTGCGGTCGGAGATCAGGGACAGATCGGGGATCTCCCGGAGGGCCCCGCGCCGCCCGCCCTGCCCACGCCTGCCCGCCCTTCGTACGCCCCACACGCGCCCCGACGGACCGTCCGGCAAAAGCAGCGGGCGGGCGCCCGAAGGACGCCCGCCCGCTCGACCTGCGCTCAGCGCCCGGAGCTCAACGCCCCGGACCAGGCACTCGGCACTCGGCATCGAGCACTGAAGGCATTAGGCATTGAGGCACTACGGCCTTGAGGCACCAAGCACACCAGGCACTGACCAAGCACCCGACCCCCAGCGCTCAACCCGTGACGATGTTCACCAGCTTCGGCGCCCGGGCGATCACCTTGCGCACCTCCGCGCCGCCGATCGCCGCGACCACCGCCGGGTCCGCCATCGCCAGCGCTTCCAGTTCGGCGTCCGAGATGCTCGGCGCGACCTCCAGCCGGGCCTTCACCTTGCCCTTGACCTGCACCACGCAGGTCACCGTCTCGTCGATCACGTACGCCGGGTCGGCGACCGGGTAGTCGGTGTGCGCCAGCGACTCTCCGTGGCCGAGCCGGCGCCACAGTTCCTCGGCGATGTGCGGGGCCAGCGGCGCGACCATCAGGACCAGCTGCTCGGCCACCGACCGCGGCGTGGAGCCGCGCTTGACCAGGTAGTTGTTCAGCTCGATGGCCTTGGCGACGGCCGTGTTGAAGCGCAGGCCAGCCATGTCGGCGCGGATGCCGTCGATCGCCTTGTGCAGGGCGCGCAGGGTCGCCTCGTCGGGCTCGTCCTCGGTGACGACGAGTTCGCCGGTGGTCTCCGAGACGATGTTGCGCCACAGCCGCTGCAGGAAGCGGTAGGAGCCGACGACGGCCCGGGTGTCCCACGGGCGGGAGACGTCCAGCGGGCCCATCGACATCTCGTAGAGGCGCAGCGTGTCGGCGCCGTACTCGTCGGCGATGTCGTCCGGGGCGACGGCGTTCTTCAGGGACTTGCCCATCTTCCCGGCTTCGCGCTTGACCGGCTCGCCCTGCCAGAAGTACTGGCCGTCGCGTTCCTCGATCTCGGCGGCGGGCACCGGGAAGCCGCGCTCGTCGCGGTAGACGTCGGCGGTGATCATGCCCTGGTTGAACAGCTTGTGGAACGGCTCGACGGAGGAGACGTGGCCCAGGTCGTGCAGCACCTTGTGCCAGAAGCGCGCGTACAGCAGGTGCAGCACGGCGTGCTCGGCGCCGCCGACGTACAGGTCGGCGCCGCCGGCGGGCTTGGTCGCCGTCGGGCCCAGCCAGTACTTCTCGTTGGCCGGGTCGGCGACGGCGGAGGAGTTCGACGGGTCGACGTAGCGCAGCTCGTACCAGCAGGAGCCGGCCCAGTTGGGCATGGTGTTGGTCTCGCGGCGGTACTGCTTCGGGCCGTCGCCCAGGTCGAGTTCGACGTTGACCCAGGCCTCGTTGCGCGACAGCGGGGTCTCGGGGGAGGAGGCGGAGTCGTACGGGTCGTAGGTGCGCGGCGAGTAGTCGTCGACCTCGGGGACCTCGACCGGCAGCATCGACTCGGGCAGCGCGTGCATCACGCCGTCCTCGTCGTAGACGATCGGGAAGGGCTCGCCCCAGTACCGCTGGCGGCTGAACAGCCAGTCGCGCAGCCGGTAGTTGACGGTTCCTTCGCCGATGCCGTGCTCGGCCAGCCACGCGGTGGCCCGCGCCTTGGCGTCGACGACGCTCAGCCCGTCGAGCGACAGGTCGCCTTCGGGGCGCGCGGAGTTGACGATGACGGAGTCGTAGGTGTCGAAGGCGTCGTCCCAGGTGGCCGGGTCCTGGCCGCGTCCGTCGGTCGGCTCGACGACGCAGCGCATCGGCAGGGCGAAGGCGCGGGCGAAGGCGAAGTCGCGGTGATCGTGGGCGGGGACGGCCATGATGGCGCCGGTGCCGTAGCCCATCAGCACGTAGTCGGCGATGAACACCGGGACGGGTGCGCCGCTGACGGGGTTGACGGCGTAGGCGCCGGTGAAGACGCCGGTCTTGACCTTGGCCTCGACCTGCCGTTCGACGTCGGACTTGGCGGCGGCCGCGGCCCGGTAGGCGGCGACGGCCTCGGCGGGGGTGGTGGCGCCGCCGGTCCACTCGGCGGGCACGTCCTGCGGCCAGGCGGCGGGGACGATCGAGTCGACCAGGTCGTGCTCGGGGGCCAGCACCATGTAGGTGGCGCCGAACAGGGTGTCGGGGCGGGTGGTGAAGACGGTGATCTTCTCGTCGGCGCCGACCGCGAAGTCGACCCGGGCGCCTTCGGAGCGTCCGATCCAGTTGCGCTGCTGCAGCTTGATGGCCTCGGGCCAGTCCAGCAGGTCGAGGTCCTCGATCAGGCGGTCGGAGTACGCGGTGATGCGCATCATCCACTGCCGCAGGTTGGACTTGAACACCGGGAAGTTGCCGCGCTCGGAGCGGCCGTCCGCGGTGACCTCCTCGTTGGCCAGGACGGTGCCCAGGCCGGGGCACCAGTTGACCGGCACCTCCTTGGCGTACGCCAGGCGGTACTCGCGCAGTTCCTCGTCGCGCTCGGTGGCGGACAGCGCGGCCCACGGGCGTCCGTCGGCGGTCTGCCGCTCACCGGACTCGAACTGGCCGACCAGTTCGGCGATGGGGCGGGCCTTGCGGGCGGTCTCGTCGTACCAGGAGTTGAAGATCTGCAGGAAGATCCACTGGGTCCAGCGGTAGTAGTCCGGGTCGATCGTGGAGATCGAGCGGCGCGGGTCGTGGCCCAGGCCGAGCCGGCGCAGCTGCTGGCGCATGTTGGCGATGTTGGCCTCGGTGGACACCCGCGGGTGGGTGCCGGTCTGCACCGCGTACTGCTCGGCGGGCAGGCCGAAGGCGTCGTAGCCCAGCGTGTGCAGCACGTTGTGGCCGGTCATCCGCTGGTAGCGGGCGTAGACGTCGGTGGCGATGTAGCCCAGCGGGTGGCCGACGTGCAGGCCCGCGCCCGAGGGGTACGGGAACATGTCCATGATGAAGCTGTGCGGCTTCGCGGCGACGTCACCGGCCGACGGGTCGGCCAGCGCACCGGTGGGGTTGGGGGCGTGGAAGGTACCCTCCTTCTCCCAGAGGTCCTGCCAGCGGGACTCGATCTCGGCCGCCAGCGCGGCGCTGTACCGGAACGGCTCGGTCGCGGTCTCGGCCGCGCCGGACGCAGGGGTCGTCTCGCTCATGGTCCTTCAAGCTCCATCGGTGTCGGTTGGCGAACCGGGCAGGCGGCCGGCCCGTGGACCCGGCCCGGGACGGGGTCGGGGGCGGAAAACAAAAAATCCCCTCGCAGGAGGGGACGCCACGCCGACTCCGGCACCGCCCGAGGGCTCAGCCGGTCCTGGTCAGCGCGGCCGGCTAAGGAGCAGGCGCACGGTTCGCATGGGCTCAGGGTACCGCAAGCGGCCCGGCGCCCTGCGGGGTGTATCGCCGGGCCGGCCGCACGGACGGGCCCGGCCGCCGGCCTCACCGCCCCCACCACCGCCGCCCTCTACCCTCCACCGCCACCGAGCCCCGGCCGCCGCACCCCACCGCCCCGCGCAGCCCCACCGCTCCGCGCGGTCCCCCAGTCCCGCAGCCCCCACCCCACCTCACCTCACCGCAGCCCGCCCCGCCGCGTCGAAGTCCCGCAGCGCCTTCGCCAGCCGCTCCGACTGCATCCCCGCCGCGAGCGAGCGGGCCAGCGCCGCGGTGCGGGCCGCCTCCCGCTGGTCGCCGAGCCGCCGGTGCGTCTCGGCGAGGCGCACCATCAGCAGCGCCTTGGAGCGCGCCCGCCCCGGTCCGAGCCCGGCCACGGCCTCGGCGAGCAGGGCTTTCGCCAGCCGGTGCTGGCCCAGTGCGAGCCGCCCCTCGCCCACCATCCCGGCGAGGGAGGCGCGGGCCTCCTCGGTGCCGGGCACTCCGTCCAGTTCGGCGAAGGCTCGGGCGGCGGCGGCCTCGGCCCGCTGGGCCTCGTCCCGGCGGCCGTAGGCGCGGGCGAGCCGGCCGAGCTGGCGGGCCCGCCCGGTGGGGCTGAGCGTGGCGCCGTGGGCCTCCAGGGCGGTCTCCAGCGCGGAGACGGCGTCCAGGCCGCGCCCGCCCGGGCCCTGGGTGGCGAGTACGACGAGCGCGCCGAGTACGGCGACTCCGAGCCGGGCGTCGCCGCTGACGTGCGCGGCGCGCAGCGCGGCGACGAAGGCGCGCTGGGCGGCGGCGTCGTGGCCGAGGTCGTACGCGGCCCAGCCGGCCAGCCGGGCGAGCCTGCTGGCTGTGCCGTACAGCTCGCGTCCGAGCCGTTCGTCGTAGGCGCCGAGTTCCAGCAGTTTGGCCAGCATGGCGAGTTCGGCGCGGGTGGGGCCGAGGACGAGGCCGCCGCCGCAGGAGCGTTCGAGCCGCTGTTTGCTGCGGTAGGACAGGCCGAGTTCGCCGACCAGGGCGGCCTCGACGCGCAGTGCGCCCTCGCCGCCGGCGACGGGCGGCGGCGGGGAGGCGAGCAGGGCGGCGGCCTGGTCGAGGTCGGCGTTGCGGAACAGGTCGGTGAGGCGGACCGGTCCGGCGTCGGTGGCGGCTTCGCGCAGCGCGGTCTGGGCGTTGTCGGCGGTCCACGGGTCGGTGAGCAGCCGGGGCGAGAGGATCTTGGCGCCGCGGTGGCCGCCCATCCGGCCCCAGAGCTGTTCGTAGGTGACGGCGATGCCGAGGGTGCGGCTGAGGACCTCGCAGACCGCCTGGTCGTGCGGGCTGCGCGGCACCATGCCGCGGTCGCGCCACTTGTACGGGGCGGTGGAGCTGATGGACAGGCCCGGGGGCAGGGCGAGGCTCACCTCACGGGCGAGCCGTTCCGGGCTCCAGCCGAGTTGGTGGAGTATCCGGGCCAGTTCCTCGTTCCGCCTTCGCTCCAGATCGGCCATGGCACGACGGTAGCGGGATTGCGGGTGGTCCCGCCGGTGGCATGGGCGAAACGGCGAAGAGCCGCCTCCCGTTTCCGGAAGGCGGCTCTCGACTGCTGTGGAGCTATGGGGAATTGAACCCCAGACCTCTTGCATGCCATGCAAGCGCTCTACCAACTGAGCTATAGCCCCTCGACCTGCGATGTCACCGGGGGTTTCGGTCGTTTCCTTCCGGTTTCCCTCGGCGACATCGACTACTTTACACGGTTCGGGGCGTGCTCCAGAAATCCGTTTCCGGGGGGCCGCTTCCCGCCCCCTGCCGCGCGCCCCTGCGCGCCGTCTCCCCCCTCCTCACCGCAGCGCTCACCTCCTCCCCGCAGCGCGCCTCCCCACCGCAACGCAGCTCCCCACCGCTCCCCCGCCGGCCTACGCACCGCCCGCCTACCGCACCGCCCGCCGGCTGCGCGCGGCGAAGCCCGCGGCGGCGGCCACCGCGACGGCGTTGACCAGCAGGGTGGTCTGCAGCGCGTGCCCCGAGGCGGCGGCCGGCGCCGGCAGGTCGACCTGCCCGAGGAAGACCGAGCCGAGCACCGCGACTCCGATCACCTGCCCGAGCTGGATGACCGTCACCATGACGCCGCTGGCGTCGGCCGCGTCCTCGGGCGCCACCCCCGCGAGCGCCCGGGCGAACAGCGGTGCGTACGCGCAGCCGGCGATCAGGCCGAGCGAGGCCATCTCGACGAGCGGCCCCGGCCCGATCTCCGCGCCGCCGCCGAGCATCGTCCCGAGCAGCAGGTAGCCGCCGCCGAGCAGGACGCCGGCGAGTGTCGGCAGGGCCGCGTGCGTCCGGCCGGGCAGCCGGTGCCAGTGCATGCTGGACAGGCCGAAGCCGATCGCGACGGGTGCCGAGCAGAGCCCGGCCCTGAGCGCGGTGTGGCCGAGCCCGGCCTGCTGGTGCAGGGCGAAGGCGAACATGAAGCCGGCGAAGGCGGCCATGATCGCGAAGAGTCCGGCGGCGGCCGGGCGCAGCCCGGGGGCGCGCAGCACCCGCCCGGGGATGAGCGGCTGTCCGCCGCGTCGGGCGATCCGGCGTTCGACCGCCACGAACAGGCCGAGGAGCAGCACGCTGCCGGCGATCATCGCCCAGCCCCAGGCGGGCCAGCCGAGTTCGTGGCCGAGGACGAGCGGCACCACGAGCAGGCCGAGTGCCGCGCCGAGCACCACCAGGCCGGGGATGTCGAAGCCGCGCGAGGCGTCGCCGGGCAGCCGGGGCAGCAGTCGGGCGCCGGCGGCCAGCAGCAGCACTCCGATCGGCACGTTGACGAGGAACACCGGCCGCCAGCCACTGCCGAGGAGGTCGGCGCTGACGAGCACGCCGCCGAGCACCTGGCCGAGTGCCATGCCGCCGGCCAGTACCGCCGAGTAGAGGCCGAGGGCCCGGGTGCGGGCGGCGCCGGTGAAGGTGCGTTGCAGCAGGCTCATCACCTGGGGCACCATCAGCGCCGATCCGGCGCCCTGGAGCAGCCGGAAGGCGATCAGCCAGCCGGTGGAGGGGGCGAGGCCGCAGGCCAGCGAGGCGGCGGTGAAGGCGGCCAGGCCGAGTTGGAAGAGCCGGCTGTAGCCGTAGCGGGCGCCCAGCCGGGCCCCGGTGATGAGCAGGACGGCGTAGGCGATGGTGTAGCCGGCGATCACGAGTTGCAGGGCGGCGCCGGAGGCGCCGAGGTCGGTCCGGATGGTGGGTACGGCGACGTTGACGATGGAGACGTCGAGCACGGCCATGAACTGGCCGCACAGGACGAGCGCGAGGAGGAGCCCGGGGCGTACGGCCGGGGCCCCGGTGGTGCCTGCGGCCGCGCCGGGCCGCATCTGAAGGTCCGTCATGGGGGCAAGCCTGCGGCCGTGCCGGTACTGGTGGTTAGAGCCTGCTGATCCTGGTACTGGCAGCACCTGTATCGCCTGCCGGGCCTGCGGCACGATGGTGGCCATGACCGTCCTGGAGGAACAGCCCACTGCCGCGGGCGGGCGCGACCGCCGCCGTACAGAGCTGGCCCGCTTCCTGAAGGCCTGCCGGGCGCGGGTCTCGCCGGAGGATGTGGGGCTGCCGCCGGGGCTGCGCCGCCGTACGCCGGGGCTGCGGCGCGAGGAGGTCGCGCAGCTCGCCGGGGTCGGGGTGACGTGGTACACGTGGCTGGAGCAGGGGCGGCCCATCAATGCGAGCGAGCAGGTGCTGCTGGCGGTGGCGCGGGCGCTGCGGCTGGACGGCACCGAGCGGGAGCACCTGTTCCGGCTGGCCGGGGTGTCCGCGTCGCGGCAGGCGCGGTCGGCTGCGCCGGAGCTGAGCCCGTCGATCCAGGTGATCCTTGACTCGTTGGCGCCGATGCCGGCGGCGGTCTCCAACACCCGGTTCGACGTGCTGAGCTACAACGGGCCGTACCGCTCGCTGTTCGGCACCGAGCGGATGCGCCCGTCCCGGGGGGTGGCCTTCAACAGCCTGTGGTGCATGCTGACCGCTCCGGCTTGCTGCAACCCGTGCGAGAACCGGGACGAGGCGCTGCCGCGGATGGTGGCGGTGTTGCGCTCGGCCTACGGCAAGCACGTGGGCGAGCCGGCCTGGGAGGAGCACGTGCAGCGGCTGTCGACGCGCAGCGAGCTGTTCCGGGAGCTGTGGGACCGCCAGGAGGTCGCGCCGCCCGAGACGTGGCTGCGGCTGTTCCGGCACCCGGAGGTCGGGGTGCTGCGGCTGAACGCCACCTATCTGACGATGCCGGGCGTGCCGGAGTGCTACATCGTGGTGTACGTGCCGGTGGGGCCGGAGGACCGGGAGCGGGTGGAGCGGCTCAACTCGCTGCCGCCGGGCGGGTGGACGCACATCTGCGAGTAGCGGGGCCGTGGGGCCGGAACGCCGGGAGGCCGCCACCCGATGGGTGACGGCCTCCCGAACTGCTGTGGAGCTATGGGGAATTGAACCCCAGACCTCTTGCATGCCATGCAAGCGCTCTACCAACTGAGCTATAGCCCCGCGACACGGACGACCCTGGCTGACCACGACCGCCGATGCGGAGTGGAGCTATGGGGAATTGAACCCCAGACCTCTTGCATGCCATGCAAGCGCTCTACCAACTGAGCTATAGCCCCGCACTCACCGGGTTTCCCGCTTCCCTTCCGGGCCGCGTTCCCTCTGTGCGAACGAGGAAGACTCTAGCTGGTCAGGCCCGGAACTGCGAAATCCGCCCCTTCGAGGCCCGCCGGCAGCACCGCGCCGCACCCGCAGCCCGCCCCGGCACCGCACCGCAGCACGCCCGGCAGGACCCCGCAGGACCTCGCAGCACGCCTCCGCACGCCACAGCACGAAACAGCACGCCACAGCACCCGCAGGATCCGCGGACCGGGCCGCCACCCGGCCGGGACAGCTCGACCGCCCCCACCGGGACAGTCCAGCCACCCCCACCGCGACACCTCGGCCACGCTTGCCGGAACCGCTCAGGTGTCGTCGCCGATGACCGGCTGCGGCAGCGTGCCCGCGTTGTGCTCCAGCAGGCGCCAGCCGCGTGCGCCCTGGCCGAGGACCGACCAGCAGCAGTTGGACAGCCCGCCGAAGCACTCCCAGCGGACCGGCTCCAGGTCGAGCAGCCGTCCGAGCATGGTGCGGATCGTCCCGCCGTGGCTGACCACGACGAGGGTGCCGTCCTCCGGCAGCTTGGCGGCGGCCTCCAGGACCACGGGCACCGAGCGGTCGGCGACCTCGGTGGCCAGTTCGCCGCCACCGCCACGCCGCACCGGCTCGCCGACCGCCCAGGCCGCGTACTCCTCCGGGTAGCGCTCGCGGATCTCCGCGTTGGTCAGGCCCTGCCAGGAGCCCGCGTACGTCTCCCGCAGGCCCTCGTGGTGGGTCACGTCGAGCCCGGTGACCTTGGCCAGCTCCTCGGCGGTGCGCCGGGCGCGCTTGAGGTCCGAGGAGATCAGCAGGTCGGGGCGGAGCCCGGAGAGCAGCCGGGCCGCCCGCTGGGCCTGCAGAACGCCCTGGCCGGTCAGCTCGATGTCCGTGGTGCCCTGGAAGCGCGATTCGAGGTTCCAGGCGGTCTGGCCGTGCCGCCAGAAGACGATGCGCGGGCCTCGCGCGCCGCGGCTCAGTGCAGGTCCTCGGGCTTGCCGAAGTCGTCGGCCGGGGCGACGGCGTTGCCGGCCTGGTCGGTGTGCGCGTCGGGGCGGTTGCGCGAGGCCACGGCGTCCTCGGGCAGCGGCAGCTCGGGGCAGTCCTTCCAGAGCCGGTCCAGCGAGTAGAAGGAGCGCTCCTCGGAGTGCTGGACGTGCACGACGATGTCGAGGTAGTCGAGCAGGATCCAGCGGCCCTCGCGCTCGCCCTCGCGGCGCACCGGCTTGATGTCCAGCTGCTCGCGCAGCTGGTCCTCGATCTCCTCGGCGATCGAGCGGACCTGGCGGTCGTTGTTCGCGGAGGCGATCAGGAAGGCGTCGGTGATCGACAGCACCTCGCTGACGTCGAAGGCGATGATGTTGTGCGCGAGCTTGTCGGCCGCCGCCTGGGCGGCGACGGTGATGAGCTGCTGGCTGTGGTCGGTGACGGTCACGGTGTTCTTCCGGCTCGGCGGCTTGGGGCGGCGACCCGGCACGTGGCCGGGGTCGCCTTCCAGGATCTCACGCCGCCCGGGCGGGCCCGGAACCGTTTTCCGGGGCCGGCCGGGCGCCGCGCCGCCCCGGGCCCGGCCGCCGTGGCCGGGCCTCCCGGGCTGGGGCCGCCACCCGGCGGACCGCCCCGTGCCCGGCTACTGGGTCTTCGGTGCCTGGTAGTCCTTGCCGAGCACGACCAGCAGGTCCGCGTTCTGGGTGTCGCCGGTCACCTTCTTCACCGCCGAGTCCGGCAGGCCGAGACTGGTCGCCAGGGACTTCGCGGCGCCCTGGCGGGCGTCGTCGGTGTAGCGGATCTCACTGGCGGTCTGCGCGGCGGTCTTGGCGCCGCCCGGGATGAAGGTCAGGCCGGAGTTGACGATCTGGACCTGCGCCGCGGCCGCCGCCGCGTCGTTGCCGCTGGCGTCCTGCAGCGCGACCCGGGCCGGGGCGGTGCCGCCGGTCGCGGACTTCACGGCGCCGCCCAGCACGTCCTTGACCTGCTTGCCCGCGGTGGCCTCGTCCAGGCTGCCGTCCGGCTTGACGGTCAGCGCGGTGGTGCCGAAGTGGCCGTCCTTCGCCTGCTGGGCGAGCTGGGCGAGCACCCCGGCGAGGGCGTCCTCGGGCAGCGACGGGTCGAGCACCGCGTTCATCCGGTGCACGTCGTCCTTGGCGTCCTTGAACTCGGTCGGCATGGTGCGCACCACCGCGTCCATGACCTGCCCGAACCGGGCCAGCTGGGCGTCCCGGTTCTCGCCGGGGTTCTGCAGGGTGGCGTACGCGACCGCGGCCTTCCCGCTGAGCATGGTGTTCTTCCCGGCCGCCGAGAGCAGTTTGCCGTCCGGCTTGCCGCCCTCGTGGGTCTCGGCGTTGGTGTCCACCCGGACGCCGCCGAGCTGGGAGACCAGCAGTTCCAGGTACGGGGTGTCCAGCCGCCAGGTGCCGGCCACCGGGGCGCCGAGCACGGTGGACAGGCCGTCGCGGGTCGCCGAGGCGCCGATGGTGTCCATGGCCTGGCCGACGGTGGTGACCGGCGGGTCGCCGGGGTTGGGCAGCCGCAGGTTGTCGGGCAGCAGCAGCACGGTGCCCTTCTTGCCGGAGGCGTCGTCGACGAGCAGCGCGCTGGACACCTTGCCCTGCAGGTCGCGCAGGTGGACGACGTTGACCTGCCGGCCGCCGGCCGCGCCGGCCGCGGTCGGCTTGCCGCCGGTGAACCACAGGTAGCCGCCGACGCCGCCCGCGGCGAGCGCCACCACCACACCGAGGCCGATCAGCCGGTTGCGCAGCTTGCGCCGGCGCTCGGCGCGGACCTCGCTGCGGGACTCGGCGAACTTCAGCCAGTCGATGACGTCCTCGGTCTCCTCCGCCTCCTCGTCGACGAAGGTGAACTCGCCCGTGGTGTAGCTGTCCCTGGGCGTCTTGCTGCCGGCCTTGCCGGAGCGCGCCCCGGCGACCTGCTCGGACGGCGCGGCGGGCTTGGCCGGCGCCGCCTCCGCGGCGGGCCGGGGCGCCCGGGGGCGCGGTGGCACGGGCGCGGCGGGCTCCGGCCGCGGCTCGGCGACGACGGGCTCGGCGACGACGGGCTCGGCGACGACGGGCTCGGCAGCGACCGGGGCAGCGGCCTGGTACGGCTGCTGGTACCCCTCGTACCCGTCGTACCCGTCGTTCCCCTGGTACGCCTGCTGCTGGTAGCCGCCGTACGGCTCCTGCTGGTACACCGGCTGCCCGTACTGGTCGTACTGCTGCGGCTGCCCGTACTGGTCGTACTGGTCGTACTGCTGCGGCGGGAACTGCCCGGCCTGCTGGTACCCCTCGTACCCGTCGTTCCCCTGCTGCCCCTGCTGCCCCTGCTGCTGGTAGTTCCCGTACGGCTCCTGCTGGTACACCGGCTGCCCGTACTGGTCGTACTGCTGCGGCTGCTCGTACGACTCGTACTGCTGCTGGTGCTGCGGGTGCCGGTACGCCTGGTACGGCTGCTGGTACTGCCCGGTGGACCAGTCCTCCGGCTGCTGTCCGCCGTTGCGATCGCTCATCCGCCCACCTCGCTTCGCTCGCTCACTGCCCCGCTCCCGGCTCAGGTCCCGCGCGGCGCGTACAGCGCCCGCTTGTCGATGTAACGGACCACGCCGTCCGGGACGAGGTACCAGACCGGCTCGCCCTTGGCGACCCGGTTGCGGCAGTCCGTGGAGGAGATGGCCAGTGCCGGGACCTCCACCAGGGAGACGCCGCCCACCGGGAGCCCGGCGTCCGACAGAGTGTGCCCGGGGCGGGTGCATCCGATGAAGTGGGCCAGCGAGAAGAGTTCGTCGGAGTCGCGCCAGGACAGGATCTGGGCGAGCGCGTCGGCGCCGGTGATGAAGAAGAGGTCGGCGTCCGGGTGCAGGGCGTGCAGGTCGCGCAGGGTGTCGACGGTGTAGGTCGGGCCCTCGCGGTCGATGTCGATCCGGCTGACCGAGAACTGCGGGTTCTCGGCGGTGGCGATGACCGTCATCAGGTAGCGGTCCTCGGCCGGGGTGACGTGGCGGTCGCTCTTCTGCCACGGCTGTCCGGTCGGGACGAAGATCACCTCGTCCAGGTGGAACGCGCTCGCCACCTCGCTGGCGGCGACCAGGTGGCCGTGGTGGATCGGGTCGAAGGTGCCGCCCATCACGCCGAGGCGCTTCTTCACCGGTACCGGTCCGCCGGGATTCCCGGCCTGCTCTCCCATGCCGCCACACCTTACGCGACGCCCGTTACGGTGCGGGAACGCCCGGGTGGGGGTTGTCCGCAGATGCGTGAGGGAGCGGCCGGCCGGTGGCCGGACGCTCCCCTGGCGGTCCGCGGAGCGGGCTCAGCGGTCCCGGTTGAAGCGGGTGGTGACGAAGAGCAGGAGCAGCAGGATCACCAGGGCGGCGCCACCCGTCAGGAGCGGGTTCAGGCTGTCGTGGTTGCCCCCCTCGCCCTCGGCGAGCAGGTTCAGAACGGGAAGTGCGGCGGCAGTGCTCATGGTCGGCGGGACCTTCTCGGCTCGGTGAACGGACCAGGGGGTTGTTCCGGGCCGTCGGGGGCCCACCCGCCATCGTACGGGGGGTGGCGCGGCAACCGCTCGGCGGCCCACCGCCGTTGACCGGCCGTGAGCGGACGCGTGCCGCTTCCCGCTCTAGTTGCCGCGGAAGGCGCGGGCCATGACCCAGACCAGCAGGCCGATGCCCACGAAGGAGGCGACCACGATGATGCGCAGGAAGAGGCCCGGGCCGGCCTCGTCGGAGATGGGCGCGGCCAGGCTGACAAGCGTGTCGGTGGACATTGCGGGGCTCCTCGAACTGCTCGGTACCGCGGCCGGGTCCGGTCTCGGTCGTCCAGGGCATTCAGGGTAAACCGGCCTCACACCGGCACCCTCCACCGGCCCCTGTGGCGTGGCCGGGCCCGCCCGTACGCCGCGCCCGGGGACGAGTACGCAACCGCGGACGTTGCACAGACAGTCGTTGCAGGCGAAGACCAGCGGGGGGCCGGCCAGCGGGCCCGGGCCGCCGTCGACCAGGAGGTACCCAGACCATGACCGACACGACCGCGAAGACCCCGAGCCGCCGCCGCGAGCGTTTCCCCGGCATCTCCACCCGGGCCTGGGAGCACCCGGCGGACCGCTCGGCGCTGGTCGCCCTGCGCAAGCTGTCCGGCTTCGACGACATCCTGAAGAAGCTCGCCGGCCTGGTCTCCGAGCGCGCGATCCGGCTGATGTTCCTGGCCACCGCCGTGAAGACCTCCGAGCGCCAGTTCCCCGAGCTGTACGGCATGGTGCGCGACGCCGCCTACGTCCTCGACCTGGAGCAGGTCCCGGACCTGTACGTGACCCAGGACCCGACGGTCAACGCGTTCACCATCGGCATCGACACCCCGATCATCGTGGTCACCAGCGGCCTGGTCGAACTGCTCGACGAGGAGGAGCTGCGCTCGGTCATCGGCCACGAGGTCGGCCACGCGATGTCCGGCCACGCGGTCTACCGGACGATGCTGATGATCCTCACCAACATCGCCACCCGGATCGCCTGGGTGCCGCTCGGCAACCTGGCGATCACCGCCGTCATCACCGCGCTCAAGGAGTGGTTCCGCAAGGCGGAGCTGTCCAGCGACCGGGCGGGCCTGCTCGCCGGGCAGGACCTCCAGGCGTCCATGCGGGCCCTGATGAAGCTGGCCGGCGGGCACAACCTGGCCGAGATGAACGTCGATGCCTTCCTCGAGCAGGCCGAGGAGTACGAGAAGGCCGGCGACCTGCGCGACGGCGTGCTCAAGCTGCTGCAGGTGCTGCCGCAGACCCACCCGTTCGCGGTGGTCCGGGTCGCCCAGCTGAAGAAGTGGGCGGAGAGCGACGAGTACCGCTCGATCACGGCGGGTGCCTACCCGCGCCGCGCGGACGACCCGGACGCCTCGGTCGGCGAGCAGTGGAAGGCTGCGGCCGACCACTACACGACCTCGGTGAAGGAGAGCAAGGACCCGCTGATGGGCCTGCTGCGGGACGTCGCCGGCGGCGCAGCGACGGTCGGCGGCAAGCTCCGCGACACCTTCACCGGCGCCGCCCGCGGCGCCGCGAACGGCTCGAACGGCTCGAACGGCTCGACGGGCTCGAACGACCGCGGCGACGGCTAACCCTTGACCCCGACCGCCGCCCCCTGAGCCCTGCCGGCCGAACGGCCCGCCGAGGCTGCCGACGGCCGGCGACCCGCCCCGGGTCGCCGGCCGTCCGCGCGTCGTCAGCTCCCCGCCAGCACTCCGCACACCTGCCAGGCCGGCCGCGCGTGGTTGCCGGGGTCGATCGCGCCCGGCGGCGCGACGGCCGTGCCCTGCGCGGTGGCCAGCACCGGCTGCAGGAAGCCCGCCATCGAGGTGCCGCAGGGCTCCGGTCCGGCCTGCAGCACCGAGTCGACCAGCCGCAGCTGCGCCGAGGCGAGGTCGACCCGGTCGAACTGGAAGGTGAGCTGCCGCCGCACGGTCTCCAGGGTGACGGGTGCTCCGGCCGGGGCTCCGGCGGGCTTCAGGGCGTAGACGAAGGTGTGGTCGGTGGTGATCTGGAGAGTCCCGCTGTCCACGTCGTCGATCCGCATCGCGCCGACCACCTTCACGGTGTCGGAGGCCAGCGCGACCTGCGCCGGGTCGAAGCGCACCACCCAGCCCGTCGTCGCGTGGTGCCGGTCGTCCACCGGCTGGGTCACGCTCGCGTCGAACTCCGCCTGCTCACCGGGGGTGATGAAGGAGCGGACGTCCGCGGTCGCGCCCTGCACCAGGGCGGCCGGGGAGAGCGAGGAGGCGACCAGGTAGCGCTGGACGGTGTCGAGCGCCTTGGTCACCTCGACCCGGCTGAAGTGCTCGGTGGAGGCGCCGGCCGGGGTGTTCAGCCCGGTCGCGCCGTCCCCGTACCCGGTCGGCAGCGCGGCGAACGGGTCGGCCGGGTCGCCCACCGGGTGCACGGCCGAAGCCGGGCTCAACGCCACGAGGCTGACGGTCAGTTGGCTGCCCTCGGGCCGGGCCGGCAGGCCCTTCGGCGAGCTGATCCCGAAGTACACCGCGGCCCCGAAGGCGAGCAGGATGAGCAGCAGCAGGGCGAGCGCCTGGCGCGGCACGGTGCCCAGCCGGCCGAGCCGCACCCGGTGCCGGGTGGCCTTGCCGAAGGAGCCGGCCAGCCGCTCCCGGGCGGACAGTTCCTGGATCCGGGCAGCCCGGACGAACGATTCGTCGAACACGACGGACCGGAATTCGTCCTCGTTGCCGGAACCGCCCTCGGGCGTACCCTCAGGAGGCTCTCGCGGGTCACCCATAACACCAGGGTAGGCGGACGCCCGCGCCTCCACGAGGGCCCGTGCGCAGATTCCCGGGGACGCTCCGTGACAGGCCGCCCGGGGGCGTACGCCCGCGCGGCATCCGAGCCGGTGACCGATCGCGGCAGCGGCTAGCCCGCGCGTGCGGTGACCGCCGGCGACGGCTCGGCCGGCCGCGGGTCGACCCCGGCGCTGCTGCTCCCGGACTGCGGTCTGCGGGGCGCGCCCGGGGAGCCGCCCACGCCCTGGTAGATCGCCGCGACCGCGACCGCCACCAGGCTCACGCCCATGATCACGGCGAGCACCCAGGCCACCGGCCGGTGCCAGCGCTGCTGGGCGACGTACCGGCCGCGGGCGCGCACCGGGTCGTAGCCGCGCCGCCACCGGCGCCGGCCCTGGCGGCCGACCGGCCGGCCCGGGCCCGACCACGGGTCGGGGTAGAGGTGGTCCGCGTCGAGTCCGGTCGGGTACGGGCGCAGCTCCAGCGGCAGCCCGTCACCGGCCTGGACGTCATGGCCCCACCCCGGTCCCGCGCCGTCCGACTCGAACCGGGCCTCGGCGGCGGCGAGTCGCCGCTCCTTGGCGGTCGGCTCGTGCACGGCGGCGGACCGGACGAAGGCCTCATCGAAGACCACGGTGGCGAACTCGTCGTCCGCACCACCGTGGTCGGCGCCGTCGGGGTACGGCAAGCCCCCCACATCCTCAGCCACGGATTCAGCGTATTACCGGCCGGGCGTTTTGTCTGTGGCTCCCGGCAGTTGGTCCGTCACCCGTGTGACGGCCCGGCCGCCCGCCGCGCTCAGCGGGCGGCCGGGGCCCCGCCGACGGTCTGCGTCGCCTCGCCGCGGACGTGGCCGTCACCAGTGACGATGTACTTGGTGCTGGTCAGCTCGGGCAGGCCCATCGGGCCGCGGGCGTGCAGCTTCTGGGTGGAGATGCCGATCTCCGCGCCGAAGCCGAACTCACCGCCGTCGGTGAAACGGGTGGAGGCGTTGACGGCCACGGTGGTGGAGTCGACCAGCCGGGTGAAGCGCCGGGCGGCGGCCTGCGAGGTGGTGACGATCGCCTCGGTGTGGCCGGAGGACCAGCGGCGGATGTGCTCGACGGCGGCCTCCAGCGAGGGCACCACGGCCGCGGCCAGGTCCAGCGAGAGGTACTCGGCGCCCCAGTCCTCGTCGGTCGCGGGCACCACGGTGGCCGGCCCGCCCTCGGCGGCCTTGAGCACCGCCTCGTCGCCGTGCACGGTCACCCCGGCCTCGGCCAGGGCGGCCAGCGCGAGCGGCAGGAAGGCGTCCGCGACGTCCTGGTGGACGAGCAGCGTCTCGGCCGCGTTGCAGACGCTGACCCGCTGCGCCTTGGAGTTCAGCAGGATGCCGACGGCCATCGCCAGGTCGGTCTCGGCGTCCACGTAGACGTGGCAGTTGCCGGTGCCGGTCTCGATGACCGGCACGGTCGAGCCCTCGACCACGGTGCGGATCAGCGAGGCGCCGCCCCGCGGGATCAGCACGTCGACGTGGCCGCGGGCGCGCATCAGTTCCTGCACGGAGTCGCGGCTCTCGCCCGGCACCAGCTGGATCGCGTCGGCGGGCAGCCCGGCCGCGGCGACGGCGTCCCGCAGGACGGCGACCAGCGCGGTGTTGGAGCGGTAGGCGGAGGCCGAGCCGCGCAGCAGCACCGCGTTGCCGGACTTGAGGCAGAGCGCGGCGGCGTCCACGGTGACGTTCGGCCGGGCCTCGTAGATGATGCCGACCACGCCGAGCGGCACCCGGACCTGCCGGACGTCCAGGCCGTTCGGCAGGGTGTAGCCGCGCACCACCTCGCCGACCGGGTCGGGCAGGCCGACGACGTCGCGCACGTCGGAGGCGATGGCGGCGATCCGCTCGTCGGTGAGGGTGAGCCGGTCGATCACCGATTCGGCCGTCCCGGCCTCCCGGGCCCGGGCCACGTCCTCGGCGTTGGCCGCGACGATCTCGGCGCTGCGGGCCACCAGGGCGTCCGCGATCGCCAGCAGCGCGGCGTCCTTCGCCCTGCGCGGCAGCGGGGCGAGCGCGGCGGCGGCCTCCCGGGCTCGGCGCGCTACGGCGAGGACGGGGCTGTCGGCGGTGGGGAGATCGCTGGTCATGCCACCAAGGGTAGCGACTGCGCCCGCCCCGCCCGGGCGCCGTTTCGGCCGGTGAGACACCACCGCGAGACCCCGGTGCGGCCGCGCACCGACCCGGCTGCGGCCCGACCCCTGCGACCCGACCCGGCCGCGCCCCGACCCGGCCGCGCCCCGACCCTGCGACCCGACCCGGCGGGGCCGCAGCCGCCCGGACGGCGACCGGCTCAGTACGGGTGCACCCCGCCCAGGTGCGGCGTCGGGTTGCCGAAGCCCTCGGCCACCCGCTTGTGGTAGGTCGCCCGGTCGACGACCTCCAGCCCGACGATCTCCCACGGCGGCAGGTTCGCGGTGACCTTGTGCTCGCCCCACAGCCGTAGCGCGATCGCCGCCGCGTCGTGCAGGTCCCGGGCCTGTTCCCAGTACCGGATCTCCGCGTGGTCGGCCGCGTAGCGGGCGGTCAGGAAGAACGAGTGGTCGTGCGCCAGCCGCTCCAGTGAGGCGCGCAGCGAGGTCAGCGGGGTGACCTGCCCGGCCACGCTCAGCACCACGTGCCACAGCCGCGCCTGCTCGGGCACGGTGGGCGGCTGCGCGGAGTCCGTGCGCTGCGGCCGCACCCTGCGCGCCTCGCCGGGCCCCTGGGGCGGCGGACCGGCCGGCTCGGCGGGGGCGTCCCCGCGTCCGCCGTCGATGCTGGTCAGCCGCCGGCCCGCCGTCCTTCCGGTCAGCGCTGCCTCGCGCCTGCGTTCCACCGGCGGCCTCCTGTTCGGCGATGTCCTGTCGTCCCCCACCGTCCCCGCCGGCCCTCGGCCGACCGGTACGGCTGCGTCCCTCCTCGCCCGTGGCCGGGCCGCTCCCGGTACGGAGCGGCCCGTCGTCCGCGCTGCGCCGATCGGCCGGCGGCCGGTGCCGGCCTGCGGGCCGGTCAGCCGCGCAGAACGACCAGGTCGTCGCGGTGGACGACCTCGCGCTCGTACGCGGCGCCGAACTCCTGGGCCAGGTCGCGGGTGGACCGGCCGAGCAGGCGGGGCAACTCCCTCGCATCAAAGTTGACCAGTCCGCGAGCCACGATGTGGCCGTTTTCGGCAAGAAGGTCCACCGGATCACCCGCGGCGAAGTCCCCGTCGACCTTGGTGACCCCGGCCGGCAGCAGCGAGGCGCCGCCGGAGACGACCGCCTCGACGGCGCCCGCGTCCAGGTGCAGGGTGCCGCGCGGGCTGCTCGCGTGGGCCAGCCAGAGCAGCCGGTCGGAGGTGCGGGCGCCGGTGCGCGCGAAGAGCGTGCCGGTGGGGCGGCCGGCCAGCGCGTCGGCGGCCTGGCTGGCCGCGGTGAGCACGACCGGGATGCCCGCGCCGGTGGCGATCCGGGCCGCCTCGACCTTGGTGACCATGCCTCCGGTGCCGACTCCGGCCTTGCCGGCGCTGCCGATCTCGATGCCGTCGAGGTCGTGCGGGCCGTCCACCCGGGCGATCCGGCTGGTGCCGGGGCGGGACGGGTCGCCGTCGTAGAGGCCGTCCACGTCGGAGAGCAGCACCAGCAGGTCGGCCCGGACGAGGTGGGCGACCAGCGCGGCGAGCCGGTCGTTGTCGCCGAACTTGATTTCGGCGGTGGCGACGGTGTCGTTCTCGTTGACGATCGGCATCGCGCCCATCGCCAGCAGCTGGTCCAGGGTGCGGTAGGCGTTGCGGTAGTGCGCGCGCCGGCTGGCGTCCTCGGCGGTGAGCAGCACCTGGCCGACCCGGATGCCGTACCGGGCGAAGGAGGCGGTGTACCGGGCGACCAGCAGTCCCTGGCCGACGCTGGCGGCGGCCTGCTGTCGGGCCAGGTCCTTGGGCCGCCTCTCCAGGCCGAGGGGGGCGAGCCCGGCAGCGATGGCGCCGGAGGAGACGAGGACGACTTCCGGCGCCTCGGGGCGGTTGCGCACCTTGGCGAGGGCGTCCACCAGGGCGTCGACGCGGTCGGCGTCCAGGCCGCCGGCTGCCGTGGTGAGTGAGGAGGAGCCGACCTTGACCACGATCCGCCGTGCGGTCAGCACCTCCTCCCGCAGATGGTCCTGGCTCATCTCGCTGTACGCCCTTCCGGTGTGGTGCGGGTACGGCGGGCGCGGGGCCCGGCCGTCACCCCCGAAATCTACGCGATTCGCGCATGCCGTCCGCAGGCCGTTTCACCGGCTGGACCCGGCCTGGTCACGGGCTCGCCACAGCCCGGCCGACAATCCGGATGGCTGGTATGGTCCCTGACCGAAAGCCAGATCGGGGGACGGCTTCTTGCCCGCTGGACCCATTTCGTCTTCGACCCTTCCTGCCACGAGAGGGCGGCGCCGCACTGGGCAGGCCGGCAACGGTTCGCGGTCGCGCGCCCGGGAGAAAAGCGCACCATGCGTTCGTACACCACCAAGCTGACCGTCGCCGCCCTTGCGGCGGCCACCGCCCTGTCGCTCGCGGCCTGCGGGCCGGACAACTCCGACCCGTCGACCGGTGCCGGCGGTGCCACCGGCGCCGCACCGGCGCCGACCACCGGGGCCCCGGGCGCCACCGCCGGTGGTGCCGCCGCCGGCGGCGCGGCCGGCGGTTCGACCGCCGCCCCGTCGGGCGCAGCCACGGGCGGGGCCGGCGGAAGCGCGGCCACCGGCGGCGCCGGGACGGCCGGCGCCGCGGGCGGCGGGGCCGGCGGGGCCGGCGGGGCCGGCGGGGCCGGCGGGGCCGGCGGCGGCAAGCTGCCCCAGGCCGGCGCCGCCGTGAAGTTCGGTCAGCCCGCCACCGTGGACTTCGTCGACAAGACCTCGAACACCAGCGCCAAGCTGGAGTTCACCGTCACCGGCGTCGCACCGGGCTCGCTCAAGGACTTCCAGGACGCCAAGGCGAACACCGCCGGTCTGGAGGGGCGGGCGCTGTTCTACGTCAGCTGGACCATGAAGAACCTCGGGGACACCAAGCTGGGCTTCACCGCCCCCGACTCCAAGTTCAAGATCTACGACGCCTCCGGCAACACCGCGATGTTCGCCAACCCGGTCGGCTCGACCCCGGTCGCCAAGTGCACGACCCCGAACTTCTCGGGGGCCACCAAGGGCGTCGAGTTCAAGGGCTGCGACATCGTCAGCTTCCCGGCCGGCGGCTCCCCGGCGATGGTCGGCTACGGCGACTCGACCGACCCCACCAAGGTCCAGGCCGCCTGGACCAAGTGAGGCCCCGGGCGCCCCGGGTGTCCCCGCACACGCGGACGGCCCCCGCCACCTCGACAGGTGGCGGGGGCCGTCCGCGTCAGCCGCTCGGGGCGGCTCAGTCCTCGTCGTCGCCCTCGATGGCGGCCGGGCGGCTGCTGGAGAGCGCCTCGAAGGCGAGGAACTCGGCCTCGGCCGCGTCCCGGCCCTTCTGCTTCTCGCGGCGGCGGTCGACCGCCGGACGCTGGGTCTCCATGCGGTGGTCCTCACCGCGGCGGCCGAGCATCTCGGCGCCGGCGGCCATGGTCGGCTCCCAGTCGAAGACGACGGCGTTGTCGTCCGGGCCGATGATGACGGTGTCGCCCTCGTGCGCCCCGACCTTCCAGAGCTTCTCCTCGACGCCGAGGCGGGCCAGCCGGTCGGCGAGGTAGCCGACGGCCTCGTCGTTGCTGAAGTCGGTCTGGCGGACCCAGCGCTCCGGCTTGACGCCGCGGATGCGGAAGGCGCCGTCCTCCTCGGTGATGGTGAAGCCCGCGTCGTCGACGGCCTTGGGCCGGAGCACGATCCGGGTGGACTCCTCGACCGGCTTGGCCGCGCGCGCGTCGGCGACGATCTTCGCCAGGGCGAAGCTCAGCTCGCGCAGGCCCTTGCGGGAGGCGGCGGAGACCTCGAACACCTGGTAGCCGCGCTCCTCCAGGGAGGCGCGGGTCAGGTCGGCGATGTCCTGGCCGTCCGGGACGTCCACCTTGTTGAGCGCGACCAGACGCGGTCGGTCGTCCAGGCCGCCGTACTCGGCGAGCTCGGCCTCGATGGTCTCCAGGTCGGTCAGCGGGTCGCGGCCGGGCTCCAGGGTGGCGCAGTCCAGCACGTGCACCAGCACCGAACAGCGCTCGACGTGCCGCAGGAACTCCAGGCCCAGTCCCCGGCCCTGGCTGGCGCCCGGGATCAGGCCGGGCACGTCGGCGACGGTGTAGACGGTGTCGCCCGCGGTGACCACGCCGAGGTTGGGGATCAGGGTGGTGAACGGGTAGTCCGCGATCTTCGGCTTGGCGGCGGAGAGCACCGAGATCAGCGAGGACTTGCCGGCGCTCGGGTAGCCCACCAGGGCCACGTCGGCGACGGACTTGAGCTCCATGACGATGTCACGGGCCTCGCCGGGCTCGCCGAGCAGCGCGAAGCCGGGCGCCTTGCGGCGGGCCGAGGCCAGCGCCGAGTTGCCGAGGCCGCCGCGGCCGCCCTGCGCGGCGACGAAGCTGGTGCCGTGGCCGACGAGGTCGGCCAGCACGTTGCCGCTGCGGTCCAGCACCACGGTGCCGTCCGGCACGAGGAGGACGAGGTCCTCGCCGTCCGCGCCGGTGCGGTGGGCGCCCGCGCCCGGCTTGCCGTTGGTGGCCTTGCGCTTGGGCGAGTGGTGGTACTCCAGCAGGGTGGTGACCTGGGAGTCCACGGTGAGGATGACGCTGCCGCCCTCACCGCCGTTGCCGCCGTCAGGCCCGCCGAGGGGCTTGAACTTCTCGCGGTGCACGGAGGCGCAGCCGTGGCCCCCGTTACCCGCGGCGACATGAAGTTCGACGCGGTCCACGAAGGTGGTCATGGGTGTGCCTCCAGTGCGAGAGTCTGCTTGCTACCTGCGTAAAGCGTGAAGGGTGGACCGGATAATTCCGGCCCACCCCTCACTGTGAGTCTTCAGCCGACTCGGGAGTCCGCGGGGACTCAGGCCTCGACGGCCACGATGTTGACGACCTTGCGGCCGCGGCGGTTGCCGAACTGCACGGCACCGGCGGTCAGCGCGAACAGGGTGTCGTCGCCACCGCGACCGACGCCCGCACCCGGGTGGAAGTGGGTGCCGCGCTGGCGGACGATGATCTCGCCGGCCGAGACGACCTGGCCGCCGAAGCGCTTCACGCCGAGGCGCTGGGCGTTCGAGTCACGGCCGTTACGGGTAGAGCTTGCGCCCTTCTTGTGTGCCATATCTCGCTATCCCCTTACTTGCTGACCGAGTCGATGCTGGTGATGCGCACCGCGGTGTGCTTCTGGCGGTGGCCCTGACGGCGGCGGTAGCCGGTCTTGTTCTTGTAACGCAGGATGACGATCTTGTCACCCTTGGTCTGGTCGACCACCTCGGCGTGAGCCTTCACGCCGGCCAGGACCCACGGGTCGGAGGTGACAGCGTCACCGTCGACGACGAGGATGGTCGAGAGCTCGACCGAGTCACCCGGCTTGGCCTCGATGCGGTCGATCTCCAGCACGTCGCCAACGGCGACCTTGTGCTGGCGGCCGCCTGCGCGAACGATCGCGTACATGCGGTACCTGCTTTCCTTGCTCGGTCGGAACCCCCGACGCCAGCCACCTGGGTACGGACACAGGAGCCTCTCCCCGTCACGCCGCGCGAAAGCGGCGACCCCGGGAAGGTGATGTGCTCGGGAGCATGGCGTAGACACGCCGATGGTCAAGAATACGGACCGGCCGCCCAGGGGGCAAACCGGCCCGTACGACCCGGGGCGGGATGGCTCCCGCCCCGGGCGTGGGCACTACTCGGCTGCCGTATCACCCTCGGCGGCCGCGGCCTTCTTGGCCGCCGCGCTCGTCCGCTTGGTCGCGGTCTTGCGGGCGGTGGTCTTCTTGGCCGCCGTGGCCGTCTTCTTGGCGGCGGTCTTCTTCGCGGCGGTCTTGCGGGCGGCCCGCTTCTTCGGCGCCGGCGCCTCCTCCGCCTCGGCCTCGGTGGCCGCCGCCTCAGCGGCGGGGGCCTCCTCGGCGGGGGTCTCGGTGGGCTCGGCTGCCTCCGCGGCCGGGGCCTCGACGACCTCGGCCCGAGCGGCGACGACCGGCTCGGCCGCCGCCTCGACGGCGGCCTGCGCGACGACCGGGGCGGCGGCCTCCAGGGCCGCCTCCAGGGCCGCCTCGGCCTTCGCCTGCAGCACCACGATCTCCGCGGTGTCCGGCGAACCGGCCGGAGCGGTCGCCTTGCGCACCGCACGGCGGCGCGGGCGGCCCGCCGGAGCGGCCGGCGCCACGTCGGCGACGGGCGCCTCGACGACCTGTGCCTCGACGGCCGGAGCCTCGGCGGCGGCCTCGACACCCGGGACCTCCAGGGCCAGCTGGCCCTCGATCTCCTCGTGCACCGGCTCGGCCACCTGCTCGGCGACGGCCTCCAGCGCGGCCTGCGCGAGCTCCTCGGCGGCCTCGGCCACCGCGGCCTCGACGCCCTGCGGCTCCTCGTGGGCCGCGCCGCCCTTGCCCCGGCGACGGCGCTTGCCGCTGCCCGAGGCACCCTCGCCCGCCGTGGCGGCCGGGGTGTGGACGTGGGCGCTCGGCTGCTCCATGTGGACGATCACGCCGCGGCCGTTGCAGTGCACGCACGCCTCGGAGAAGGACTCCAGCAGGCCCTGGCCGACCCGCTTGCGGGTCATCTGGACCAGGCCCAGCGAGGTGACCTCCGCCACCTGGTGCTTGGTCCGGTCCCGGCCCAGGCACTCCAGCAGTCGGCGCAGCACCAGGTCCCGGTTGGACTCCAGCACCATGTCGATGAAGTCGATCACGATGATGCCGCCGAGGTCGCGCAGCCGCAGCTGGCGCACGATCTCCTCGGCCGCCTCGATGTTGTTCCGGGTGACCGTCTCCTCCAGGTTGCCGCCCTGGCCGACGAACTTCCCGGTGTTGACGTCGATGACGACCATCGCCTCGGTGCGGTCGATCACCAGCGACCCGCCGCTGGGCAGCCAGACCTTGCGGTCCAGCGCCTTCATCAGCTGCTCGTCGATCCGGTAGGTGGCGAACACGTCCACCTCGGAGGTCCACCGCTGGAGCCGCTCGGCGAGGTCCGGCGCCACGTTGGAGACGTACTCGTGGATGGTCTTCCACGCCTCGTCGCCGGAGACGATGACCTTGGTGAAGTCCTCGTTGAAGATGTCGCGGACGACCCGGACGGTCATGTCCGGCTCGCCGTACAGCAGCGCCGGGGCGTTGCCGGAGGCGGCCTTCTTCTGGATGTCCTCCCACTGCTGCTGCAGCCGCTGGACGTCGCGGGTCAGCTCGTCCTCGGAGGCGCCCTCGGCGGCGGTGCGCACGATGACGCCCGCGTCGTCCGGGACGATCTTCTTGAGGATCTGCTTCAGGCGGGCGCGCTCGTTCTCCGGCAGCTTGCGCGAGATGCCGGTCATCGAGCCCTCGGGCACGTACACCAGGTAGCGGCCGGGCAGCGAGATCTGGCTGGTCAGGCGGGCGCCCTTGTGGCCGATCGGGTCCTTGGAGACCTGCACCAGCACGGACTGGCCGGACTTCAGCACCGACTCGATCCGGCGCGGGCCGCCATGGCCGCCCAGCGCACCGAAGTTGACCTCGCCGGCGTACAGCACCGCGTTGCGGCCCTTGCCGATGTCGACGAAGGCGGCCTCCATCGACGGCAGCACGTTCTGGACCTTGCCCAGGTAGACGTTGCCGACGTACGAGGTGGCCTGCTCCTTGTTGACGTAGTGCTCGACCAGCACGCCGTCCTCCAGCACGCCGATCTGGGTGCGCTGGCCGTTCTGGCGCACCACCATGACGCGCTCGACGGACTCGCGGCGGGCCAGGAACTCGGCCTCGGTGATGATCGGCACCCGGCGGCGGCCCAGCTCGCGGCCCTCCCGGCGGCGCTGCTTCTTCGCCTCCAGACGGGTCGAGCCCTTGATGGACTGCACCTCGTCCGGGTCGAAGGACGGCTCGGTCGAGCGGCGGCGCGGCTCGCGCACCTTCACCACCGTGCGGACGCCGTCCTCGGTGGTCTCGGCGGTCTCGACGGCGCCGGCCTCACCACTGCGGCGGCGACGGCGGCGACGGCGGCGGGACGAGGACAGGCCGGCCGCCAGATCGTCGTCCGCCTCCTCGTCCTCGTCGTCCAGGACCGCGACCGGCTCCTCGGCGGCGGGCTGCTCGACCTCGGTGACCTCGAAGTCCTCGGCCTCGCCACGGCGACGGCGACGGCCGCCCCGGCGGCGACGGCGCGACGGACGGCCGTCGTCCTCCCACTCGGCCTCGGTCTCCGGACCGGCGGCGGGGGCCTCCACGGCGGGCGCCTCGACGGCAGGGGTCTCGACCCGGGCCGGAGCGGCCGGGGCCTGGGCCGCGGGTGCCTGAGCGGCCGGCGCCTTGGCGGCGGGAGCGGGAGCCTTGGCGGCCGGTGCCGCGGCAGCCGGCTTGCGGCGGCCCGACTCGACCCGGGTGCGGACCCGGCGACGGCGGCCGACGCCGCTGTACTCGTACTCGTCCTCCTCCGAGCGCCCGGCCGCGGCCGGGGCCTGGGCCTCGACCGGTGCCGAAGCGGCCGGCGCCGGGGCGGCGGCAGGCTGCTGCTGCTGCTGCTGCTGCTGCTGCTGCTGCTGCTGCGCGGACGGCGGGGTGTAGGGGGCGGGTTCCTGGAACACCGGGGCCTGGAAGACCGCGGTCGCCGGGCGGACGGCGCGGCGGCGCACGCGGTGGTGCGGCTCGGCCTCGGCGGCGGGAGCGGGAGCGGGAGCGGCGGCGGGCTCGGCCACCGGCGCGGCGGCGGCCTCCTCGGCCTCCTCCTCGGGCTCCTCCGCGGCGGCGGGCTCCTCGACCTGCGGCTCCTCGACCGGGGCCTCGACGACCGGAGCGGCCTCGACCACCCGACGGCGGCGGGCACGGCGGGCCGGAGCCGCGGGGGCCTCCTCGGCCGCCGGCTCGGCGGCGACCGGGGCAGCGGCGGGAGCCTCGACGGCGGGCGCCTCGGCGGCGGGAGCCTCGACCTCGGCGGCGGGCGCACCGGCGGGCGCCTCGGCACGCTTGCGGGCGCGGCGGGCCCGGACCGGCTTCTCCGCCTTCTCGGCCTGGCCGTCCTCGGCCTTCGCGGCCTTCTCCGCCTTCGCGGGCTTCTCGGCCTTGGCGGCCCGGGCGGTCCTGGTGGCCCGCTCCGCGGCCTGCTCCTCGACCGGTGCCTCGTCGGGCTGCGGCGCGGTGACCACGATGGCGGTCGTCTCCGGCGCTCCGGCCGGGGCCTCGGCACGCTTGCGGGTGCGGCGGGCTCGGACGGGCTTCTCGGCCGCCGGCTCGTCGGCCGGAGCCGGGGCGGTCTCCGCCGCCGGCGTCTCGGCCGGCAGGACGGTCTCGGCCGCCTCGGCGGCCGCCCCCTGCGGGGTGCCCGCCGGGCGGGACACCGCACGGCGACGGCGGCGCGGCGGCGCGGCGGACGCGCCCTCGCCGCCGGTCCCGGCGGTTTCGTTCTGGTCCGTGGCCGCAGTCTGGTGCGGATCGGTGTTATCGAGCATGCGGGTGGATCTCCCGTCAGGCCCCCGGGCTCCGCATCCGGGCACGGCACGGCACCCGTGGGCGGCCGGCATCTCGACGATGCGCGGGCCGGACCCGTTCAGAGTGCCGCCGTGCGGACGCGAGGCCGCACAGGGGCTCGTAGTCTCGCTCGGCGCCCCGCGCTTCGGCGGGGTGTCGAAAGTCTTCTGGTCTGACCAGTCTTCTGAAGGTTTTCCCAAGCTGAGCCGTCCCCCAACCCCGGGTGGCTCCCGGACGGGGCCCCGGGCCCACCGACCGTCCTGGTCGGCAGGCCCCGGGTGGCAGGCCTTTTCGGCGACGACGCTCGCTCCCCTGGGGAGCTGCGGGAACCCTGGAGGACCATCGGGGCCCAGTGAGGCACTGGAACCCCGGCCTCCGCCCGCTAGGCGGGCGCGGTAGCGCGCGGCCCGGCGCCCGGCTCCGAGCCGGCCGGGGCCGCGGCGCGGTCGAGCGCCAGCGGGTCGGTCACCGTGCCGGTCCCCTCGTCGAGCGGCCCCTGCGCCAGCCTGGTCACCTCTGCGGGGACCGGCGGCGCCAGGTCGGCCGTCGCACGGAGACCGGACAATACGTCGTCGGGTCGTACGGCGGGTGTGGCGTGTCGTACTACCAGGCGCAGTATCGCACAGGGACGGCCGGTCCGAACATCGTGATCGGTTCCGGCCTCCGTGTCCGCACCGGTGGCGACCTGCGGTGGGACGATCTCGAGCGCCGCCACCGCGCCGCGCGCGTCGAAGACCCGCACGCCGTTCTTGGTCAGGCGTTCGACCTCGACCAGATCCTCGGCGAGGAACCGCGCCACCGCACGGGCCGCCTGGTCCGGCTCGACACCGTCCAGCCGGACCAGCCACTCGGAGGCCTCCAGGCGCTCCACGAAGTTCGGCGTCCGCACCTCGACCGCGTCGATCACGTCCAGGCCGGCGGGCAGCGACTCGTCCAGCTGTGCCCGCAGTTGCTCGGGGTCACGCACGGCCGCCAGGCCGATCTCCAGGTACTCCGCCTCGCTCGCCACCCCGGTCGGGGCCGCGTTGGCGTAGGAGACCTTCGGGTGCGGGGTGAAGCCGGCCGAGTAGGCCATCGGAACGGCGGACCGGCGCAGGGCGCGCTCGAAGGCGCGCTGGAAGTCGCGGTGGCTGGTGAAGCGGAGCCGGCCGCGCTTGGTGTAGCGGAGACGAATCCGCTGCACCGTCGGCGCGGGCGGCGGACCGTCGGGCGTACGGCGTGCCAGGGTCACTCAGTCCTTAGTCAGTTGTCCCCGTCCGGCGTGGCGTGTTCGCGCCACTGCCCGGACTCTGTCACCTCAAAGGGTACGCGCCCCACCGCCCCCCTCGTTCCGCCCCCTGGTCAGCCCCACGCCGCGGGCCCCCGGTCGGAACGTTCCGACCGGGGGCCCGCGGTGTGGGGAGCGTCACGCGCCGACGGCCACGTCGACGGCCACCGCTACTTGTTGACGACCGTCAGCGGCAGCATCTTCTTCCCGGTGGGGCCGATCTGGATGTGGGTGTCTATCTGGACCCATATGGACATGGATCAAAAAACATCGCTAGCGTCCGTGGACATGGGACGAGGTTCGAAGCGCGGCGCATCGGCGCAGCGACAGCAGCAGTACGACGTGGACGCCGAGTGGTCGCCGGCGGACCTCAGACTCCTGGAGGAACTGAAGCGGGCGGAGGCCCAGCTGCCCGAGGACGCTCCGCGGGCTCTCCTCTCTATCCGGCTGAGCGTGCTCACGGACGAGACCACGTCGCCCGTGCGCCAGGAGCTGGACCTGCGGATGCTCGCCCGCGACATGGGCGTGCGGGTCGTCGGGGTCGCGAGCGACCTCAACGTGAGCGCCACGAAGGTCCCGCCGTGGAAGCGCAAGCAGCTCGGGGACTGGCTGAACAACCGGGTGCCGGAGTTCGACGTCCTGCTGTTCTGGAAGCTGGACCGCTTCGTACGCCGTCTCTCGGACCTCAGCACCATGATCGAGTGGTGCCTGAAGTACGGGAAGAACCTCGTCTCCAAGAACGACGCGATCGACCTGACCACCGTGGTCGGCAAGGTCATGATCACGCTGATCGGCGGGATCACCGAGATCGAGGCGGCCAATACCTCCACCCGGGTCACCAGCCTGTGGGACTACGCCAAGACCCAGACCGAGTGGCTGGTCGGCAAGCCGCCGTACGGCTACCGGACGGTCGTGGACGGGAACGGCCGGACCGTCCTGGCCATCGATGAGACGGCCCACAAGGTGCTGCGCTGGAGTCGGCGCCGGGCGTCGAAGATCTCCGCGTCCCGCCAGGTGCGGATCATCAAGCGCGCAGGAGTGCCCGGCTCCGAGGGGCTGACCACGGCGACCCATCTCCGGAGGCTCCGGAACCCCGCGCTCATGGGGTACCGGGTGGAGGAGGACAAGGGCAGCGTCGGGCGCCGGTCCAAGCTGATCCTCGGCAAGGACGGCAAGCCGATCAAGGTCGCGGAGCCGATCTTCACGGAGGACGAGTTCGCGCAGCTCGGCCGGGACCTCGACAGGTGGGGGAAGAACCAGCCCGCCCGACAGGAGGGCGGCGCCACCAAGTTCCTCGGGGTCTTCGTGTGCGACGACTGCGACACCAACATCACCGTGCAGGTCACGACGACCAAGGGCGTCCAGTACAAGTACCTGCGGTGCAGCGGCTGCAAGGGCGGCGGCCTCGGGATCAACGACCCGGACGGGGTGAACGCCGCCCTCGTACGGGACGTGCTGAAGGTGCTTGGAGACGAACCGGTCCTGGTCCGGGAGTACGCCAAAGGGGCCGAGGCCTTGAAGCGGAAGAGGCAGCTGGAGGAGTCCGTCTCCTATTACATGAAGGG
Source organism: Streptomyces sp. NRRL S-350 (assembly GCF_000719705.1). Classification (GTDB taxonomy): domain Bacteria; phylum Actinomycetota; class Actinomycetes; order Streptomycetales; family Streptomycetaceae; genus Kitasatospora. Next base: position 151,287 of record NZ_JOHO01000005.1, read on the forward strand.
CTTGGAGCCGGGAGGACGCTTCGCCCGCACCGCCTTCACCCGCGAGCAGGCGGAGGAGACGCTGAACCAGCTCATCGACGAGTTGGCGGCCATCGACCCCGACTCCACCCAGGACCGGTGGGTCAACGCGGCCAACGGCAAGACCTTCAGAGAGCAGTGGGAGGCCGGTGGCATGGAAGCCATGGCTGCCGATCTGCTCCGGGTAGGCGTCACCTGCAAGGTCACCCGCATGAAGGTCCCCGGGCAGCGGCAGCCCGCCGTGCACCTCAAGCTCAGGATCCCCAGGGACTACCGCGACCGGCTGGTGATCAAGGAGGACGACTTCGCGAGCAAGCACTGATCACCACAGCCCCCGTCGGCAGCGGCGGGGGCTGTGGTGATCAGTGCTTGGCGGAGTCGTACGGCTCCTCGCGGCCCTCATCGTCCACGATGACGATCTCGCTCTCGATGATCGGGGCTCGGAGTGCCTGCCGTCGCGTCGGAGCCGGTGCCACCGCCCGAGGATCGGACAGCCTGCCGACCCCGGCACGCTGGGCCGTCACCTGCTCCCCCCTTGACCAGTCAGCACCGTCGGCGTCTTCACGGGCGAGCTCCCGGTTCGTGGCGAGGTCTTCGGCGACCCCTGCGGCAATGAGGGCTTCGGCCGCCGTGTGCCCGGTTCCGGCGAAGCGCCAGGCGCTGTCTGTGACGGTCTCGGTGTCCCAGTCGGCGTACAGGCCGCGGGCGTGGTCAGCACGGGCCTCCCGGAGCTGCCCATATGTAGTGGAGTAGGCCCGGGTCTTCGTGAGGCAGTGCCCGCGGTAGCCAAGCATGTGAGCCCAGGCGCGGAGGCGCAGGTGTTGTAGTTCGGGCAGGGCGCCGAGGCGCCAGGCGGTGGCGATGAGGGCCCGGACGTGCGGGCTGACGCGCAGGGCCCGTATCTCCGCGAGGGAATCGATGCGGCGGTCGACGGCGCCGGCGGCTTCCACGCTCTTGCTCGTGTACTTGGCAACGTAGGCGGCCACGGCGTCGTCCGTGAGTCGTCCGCCGTCCCCGTTCGTGAGCGGGTGGGCGTCGAGCTGGATGCCGAAGCCGAACCGTCCTCCGCCGTAAGCCGCCGATTCGGGGACGGGCAGCGCCACGACGGCAGCCGAGCGAACCGCCTCCAGGAGGAGGCCACCCGTTGCGCCGGAGGCGGGCTGCTGGGCCCGTCGGGTCCGTCGAGTCTGACGACGGCATGGAAGTGGACGGCGCCGCGCTTCTGGTACCCGGCGACCTTGGCGGCGGAGACCCGAACCAGCGTGCGCACCTGCGACCGGCCGACGCCGGCCCGGGCGGCGAGGGGGTGGTAGAGGTTGTCGCGGACGGCCTTCCACAGCGCCGGGGCCATGGCGTTCCACAGGACGTGGCCGGGGTAGTTATAGCAGTCGGCGCACAGCGGCTGCCCGATCAGCGGTTCCGTGTCCGGGTGGGTCCGGCCGCAGCCGTGCCGGCCGCCGTGCTCGCAGCGCCGGCGCCGGACCCTGTGGCACTCGCCGGTTCGGTGGACCGGGCCGAAGGAGGGCGCGGTCAGGGTGACGAAGAGCCGCGGGTGCGTCCGGACCGATTCGGGGATGCCCTTGCCGCCGATGAGGCCGGAGCGGACCAGGTGGAAGGTGTCTCCGCTGTGTTCGCGCGAGCAGGGCGTGCAGCGGGTGGCGCGGCGGTTGCGGCAGCGGACGGCGAGCCGGCCGCCGGGTTCGGTGGCGGTCGAGTAGTGGCGCAGGATTTCGCCGGTGGCGGCGTCGAGGGTGGTGGTGTGTCCGGTGAGGTAGATCGGTTCGGTGCAGCCGCCGGTGGCACGGATCTGATCGAGCCAGCGGTTCAGGTCCGGCATCTCGCCGAAGCGGACGAAGTCTCTTTCGATGGAGGGAAGTTGGCGCAGCCGCGCCTCCCGGTTGAGGAGGGGGCGGCGTGCGGTGGGGTCGGTGTACGGGTTGGAGCCGGCGGTCATGGCGGGTGTCTCCAGGGCCAGGGTTCGCCGGACCCCGGCCGGGCCAGGGGTGTGGTGGCTCGGCCGGGGGTGGCGTGTGGGCAGGTGGAGGGGCACCGGCGGATCGGGGTCGGTCCGCCGGTGGGGGTTGGGTGGGTTGGCACGGTGATCACGTCTTTCAGGTGGTGTGGGTGAAGCCTTGGAGGATCCACGTGCCGGCGTGGACGACGGGGTCGGTCCAGCCGATGCGGTCGAGGTAGATGCCGAGGAGGCCGACCAGGACGATGTGCCAGGTGCGCAGTTCGCCGGAGCGGACCAGGAGGTAGGTGACGACGGCGAGGAAGGCGACCAGCACCGCGGTCATGTCCATCAGGCGTAGACCCCTTCGCTCGGCTCGTCCGTCTGGTGGAGGCCGGGCCAGGCCGGCGCGAGCCGGGCGTGCTTCCTGGCGGTCCGACGGGCCTGTTCGGGGGTGACGTGGATGGAGCGGGCCCTGGTCCACCGGCCGTCGGTGTCGGCGGTGGTGGCGACGCCCTGTTCGGCGAGGGTGATGCGCTGGGCGGCTTCGAGGGCGTCCTTGTTGAGGTCGCCGAGCGCCATCTCCGCCGTTGCAGGGTCGCTCACCCGGCGGCAGATGCGCCCGGCCAACTGGGCGCGCAGGGCGGTGACGCCGAGGCCGAGGTCGGATCCGACCCGCTGTCCGGCGATGACCAGGTGGACGCCAAGGCCGACAACCGGTCCTCGAACAGCGACAGCTCCATGCCGCCCTTCAGGTCGATGCCGAACAGGGCGACGCGCTGCGGCGCGAGTTCCTTCACCAGTGAGGCGATGAGGGTCGACTTGCCGGAGCGGGTTGCGCCGACGATCAGCCAGTGCGGGGCGCGCCGGAAGTCGATCACCCAGGCGCGGCCGTCCTCCAGCAGGCCGACCACCGCGCGCAGTACGCGCTGCTTCAGTTGGTAGGGCACGACGGGTGCCCGCAGCGGGTCCCAGGCGAGCGCGGACAGGGTCACGAACCCACGCTCGTCCGAGAACACCCGAACCGCGTGGGCTCGCCAGGCGTGGGTGAGCGCTTCGACCGCGGAGACGAAGTGCTCCGGCACCTGCCCCGGGTGCAGCCGCACCGCCACGTCCAGGCCGCCCCGCCTCAGCTTCGGGATGCCCAACCGGGGAGGGACCGCCCGCAGCGGATCACCACGGACAACCATGTCTCCGAGCAACGCCCGACCGGGACGCTTGGCCACCGCGAGCCCGAGGTTCGTGGTCAGCCGGCGCCACGTCACCCGGACCCGCACGACTGCGACCGGGTAGCCGATCAGGCACCACCACGCGTAGGGGTGGTTGCGCCGAAGACCCGGAGCCGTGCTCAGCAGGATCAGCACCGTCGCCAGGAGTACCACCCAGAGAAGCTGAAGAACGATCACCGCCGTCCCCCGTTCTCCATGGCCGTGTTGTGAGCCTCGGTCTCCAGATCACGAGCCCGGCCCGCGGCCTTGGTCGCGACGACGGCGATGTGGTCGAAGAGCGGGGCGCCCTCGTCGTCTCGCCCGAACGGGTCAACCTCTTCGGCCAGGTCCCCGAGTTAGCGCAGCAGGCCACGCAGCTTCACACGCGTCGCGCTGCTCATCAGGCGTCGCCACCCTTGCGGGAGGCCGCCGGGGCCGAAACGGGAACGGGGGTGATGGCGTCCGCGCGAAAGGACAGGCCGTGGCGGTCCCCCATCGCCCACGAGAACGCAATTGCGTCCGGCACAGCACTTTCGGCCGCCAGGACCAGACCCACACCTTCCAGGGCCTTGGCGACGCTACCGAGTCCGAGCGGCACGCCCGCCTGTCCATCGACCACGCCCGCGCCCAGAAGCGCGCCAGGCGCGGCGCCATGTCGCACGCCGCCCTCGCGGTCTCCCATCTCCAGCGCCGGGACCTTGAGGCCGCACACGCCGCCGGCCTGCGGACCCTCACGCTCACCAGCCAGGTCAAGTCGTCCTGCGCCATCGAGGCCGTCCAGAACCTCAAGCAGCAGATGGTGCCGTTCGGCCGCCACGCCCTCGTAGCCGACTTCAACGACCGGGCACGCGAACTACTGTCAGCCTGACCGAGCACCCCCAGTCGAGCCCTCTCCCGTAAGGGGCAGGGCTCGACTGTCGCTGCGCTCGACGACGGGCGTCGCGGGATCGCGTGCCGATCATCAATTCCGCTCTCCTTCCGGCACGCTAGGTACGGCAGATTTCAGAAGCGCCTCCTCCCTCTTTGAAATCATGTGAGTAACCAGTTCCTCCGAGTAGCCGAAAACGATAGCGAAGGACAGGACCTGGATAGAGTTCTGCGCTTTAATACTAGCCGCACTGAGCAGCATGACCCCCACAATTGCCGTAACCCCTCCCGCCATCGCCTTGAGAAATGCCTGGGCTGCATGAATGGCATATGGATCAATCGCTCGACGCGCGCTTGCTATCGCCCGCACCGCGGCAAGGGCTCCACCAATAACCCCGAAGATCGCAACGATAACCACGTCACCTCGACGCGATTCACCCCCGCCGCTTGTGGGACATACAGACGGGCACACAATCTGTACGTGCGGCCAGACGTAAACCTGAACGAGCGAGAGAGCCACGAGTATAGCGAAGAGTGACACCGCCGCCCAGACCAACATTCGATGGAAGGATATAAGGCGTGCACGATTGAGACTGTTGACATAGTATGCCCAGCTCAAAGCGGAGGATAGACGCTCACGCTCGTAATCGGTGAAGCGGCCTCCGTGCGGCGAGCATTCCTTGATTCGGCCCCCCAGACACTCATCGACCCACGCCCGCCGAAGATCCTCTCTCGGTAGATAGTCATCAATTGAGCGCTGCATCCTGGGCAGCTCAGCCTGCAGTTGAATTTCAGTCAAGATTGGGAGAACTGACATTTCGGCAGCATGGACAAGGGTCTGCACGGACTCCCGCTGCCTGGCTATACTCCATGGCGGCCAGTTCCGTGATTTTTTCACCGCCAAGTGGACGGCGGCCACACTATCTGCAACATACGCGTACTGGAGTTCCTGAAGCGCCCCCCAGTTAAGAGAACTAAGCCTGGCGGTCACGGCGTCGCGCCCTATACGATCCGCCCGCATTTCCGCGATGAGCGCCCAAGGTTTTATGTGCATAGTTTACTCCCACGGCTCGAGAATCAAGGCCCAGCCCAGTGCAATGCAGGCCCTATTCCCCATCGAACGTTTAGGGGTCGGAAATTCACCAAAGTCACTGAGGCGAACCATCCCCTCTCAGATTGCATCTACCAATGCCATCTCGCCAATGGCAGACCCACTCTCCCGGCCCTGAGCTGGGCAGCGCGCATCAGGGAACCAGCGGTAAAGACAGAGCGCCGCCCAGGCCAGTTGGCCACGGGACGGCGCTCCGCACTCCCTACTTCGCCCGCGACCGTGTCGAGGGCGATGACTTTCACGAGCCGGAACGTTCGCATCTGCGCACGCTAGGGCATGGCCGCGTCCGGAACGGGATCATCAGTCGCGGCGTCAAACGGGCCAGTCAAGACGGACATGGCCATCCCGAGAGTCTGTCCAAGTCGGCCGGCGCGCACCTGCCACTCCTAGTGAGTAGCTGACAGCGGTCGGCCGTCACTCGAAGGTGGGAAGCACTCCCAAGAAGCACAAGAGCCCTCTTCGACAGAATCGCGGAGGGCTCTATGCGTCGCCTCAGGGCCTCAGACCCACTCGATCGAGGACTCGATGCCCGGGGCACTCCGGGCGGCGGGCAGAGGGGTCCTCTGGCCGCCCTGCCGGGCCTCCCTTGGGCGGGCGGGGCCGCCCGGGGCGCTCGTCATGCCGAGCGCGCCCAGGACGAGCTCCCGCCCACTCTCCGGAAGCCTGTGAATTAAGTCACACAGCTCGCTGACCGTGTCACCCATCCTGCGGGCTATTTCTGCTGCTCAGCGGCGTTGACGACCGTCAGCGGGAGCAGCTTCTTGCCCGTCGGGCCGATTTGTATGGCCGTGTCCATCTGCGGGCACACCCCGCAGTCGAAGCACGGGGTCCAGCGGCAGTCGTCGACCTCGACCTCCTCCAGGGCGTCCTGCCAGTCCTCCCACAGCCAGTCCTTGTCGAGGCCGCTGTCCAGGTGGTCCCAGGGCAGCACCTCCTCGTAGGTGCGCTCGCGGGTGGTGTACCAGTCGACGTCGACGCCGGTGCCGGCCAGGCCCTTCTCGGCGCAGGCCATCCAGCGGTCGTAGGAGAAGTACTCGCGCCAGCCGTCGAAGCGGCCGCCGTCCTCGTAGACCGCGCGGATGACGGCGCCGATGCGGCGGTCGCCGCGGGAGAGCAGGCCCTCGACGATGCCCGGCTTGCCGTCGTGGTAGCGGTAGCCGATGTTCTTGCCGTACTTGCGGTCGCCGCGGATCGAGTCGCGCAGCTTGGCCAGGCGGGCGTCGGTGGCTTCGGCGGACAGCTGCGGGGCCCACTGGAAGGGGGTGTGCGGCTTGGGCACGAACCCGCCGATGGAGACGGTGCAGCGGATGTCGTTCTGGCCGGTGACCTCGCGGCCCTTCTGGATGACGTTCTTCGCCATCTCGCCGATCTGGAGCACGTCCTCGTCGGTCTCGGTCGGCAGGCCGCACATGAAGTACAGCTTCACCTGGCGCCAGCCGTTGCCGTAGGCGGTGGCGACGGTGCGGATCAGGTCCTCCTCCGACACCATCTTGTTGATCACCTTGCGCATGCGCTCGCTGCCGCCCTCGGGGGCGAAGGTGAGGCCCGAGCGGCGGCCGTTGCGGGACAGCTCGTTGGCGAGGTCGATGTTGAAGGCGTCGACGCGGGTGGACGGCAGCGACAGGCCGATCTTGTCCTCGGTGTAGCGGTCGGCCAGGCCCTTGGCGATGTCGCCGATCTCGGTGTGGTCGGCGCTGGACAGCGACAGCAGGCCGACCTCCTCGAAGCCGGTCGCCTTCAGTCCGCGCTCGACCATCTCGCCGATGCCGGTGATGCTTCGCTCCCGCACGGGGCGCGTGATCATGCCGGCCTGGCAGAAGCGGCAGCCGCGGGTGCAGCCGCGGAAGATCTCCACGGACATCCGCTCGTGCACCGTCTCCGCGAGCGGCACCAGGGGCTGCTTGGGGTACGGCCACTCGTCGAGGTCCATCACGGTGTGCTTGGACACCCGCCACGGCACACCGGGGGCGTTCGGCACGACGCGGCCGATCCGGCCGTCGGCCAGGTACTCCACGTCGTAGAACCTGGGCACGTAGACGCTGCCGGTGCGGGCCAGGCGCAGCAGCACCTCGTCGCGCCCGCCCGGGCGGCCCTCGGCCTTCCAGGCGCGGACGATCTCGGTGATGTCGAGCACGGCCTGCTCGCCGTCGCCGACCACCGCGGCGTCCAGGAAGTCCGCGATCGGCTCCGGGTTGAAGGCCGCGTGGCCGCCGGCGAGGACGATCGGGTCCTCGTCGGTGCGGTCCTTGGCCTCCAGCGGGATGCCGGCCAGGTCGAGCGCGGTCAGCATGTTGGTGTAGCCGAGCTCGGTGGAGAAGGACAGGCCGAAGACGTCGAAGGCCTTCACCGGGCGGTGGGCGTCCACGGTGAACTGCGGGACGCCGTGCTCGCGCATCAGCGCCTCGAGGTCCGGCCAGACGCTGTACGTGCGCTCGGCCAGGACGCCCTCGCGCTCGTTCAGCACCTCGTAGAGGATCATGACGCCCTGGTTGGGCAGCCCGACCTCGTAGGCGTCGGGGTACATCAGCGCCCAACGGACGTCGCAGGCGTCCCAGTCCTTGACGGTCGAGTTGAGCTCGCCGCCGACGTACTGGATCGGCTTCTGGACGTGCGGGAGGAGTGCCTCCAGGCGTGGGAAGACCGATTCGACAGTCATGTACTAGGAACCCTTACGACGTGATTCGGTGCCGCGAGTCGGCACGGGAGGGGTGACCCTCAAGGGTAGCCCAATCCGGGGAACGGGCCGTCTGCCCCGGTTCGCGGGCCTTCCGTGCTCCGGCGCGACCGGGCCTGCGCGGCGCCCGCCCGGCACCCGCCCGGCACGCGCGGTGCGCGCCCGCCGGGCCGTGCCGTCCGCCGTTGACGCGCCCGGACGGCCCGTGCGGTACTGACAGGGCTCCGCCAAGAACCGTCGAGCCCTTCTGCACCCCTTCCGGACAAGGGAGTTGGGTCGTACGCTCGGGCCCTCGCCGAAGTCCCCGGCGCCGTCCGCCCCCGCTTCCGCTTCCGCCCCCACCCACGCACCGCCCGCGCCCCGCCGCGCACCCCGCCCGCACGCCGTGCCAGGTGGCGCACCCGCACGCCCGCGCGCCCTGGCGGCCGTACGACCGGCGCAAGGAGAACCGCAAGGAGAACCATGACCGACACCGGCCGACGGATCCGCCCCCTCCGGGCCCTCGACACCCGGCCGCCGGCCCGCTATCCCACACCGGCGCAGGCCGAGTGCGCCGCCCGCCGCCTCGCCCTGCGCCACCCGGACCGCTGCCGACTTCGCGAGGTGGGCCGGTCCCGGGCCGGACGGCCACTGCTGCTGCTCTCCGTCGACCGGGGCCCGCGCGCCGTGCTGGTGGTCGGCGGCCCGCACCCCAACGAACCGATCGGCACCGCCGGGGCGGTCCGGCTGGCCGAGGTGCTGCTGGAACGCCCTGCCCGGCCCGGCCTCTCCTGGCACCTGCTGCTCTGCCTCGACCCGGACGGCGCGGCACTCAACGCGGGTTGGCTCGACGGCCCGCTCACCATGCGCCGCCACTACGAGCACTTCTTCCGCCCCGCCTTCGAGGAACAGCCCGAACTGCTGCCCGCCCCCGGCTCCGGCCGTCCGCCGATGCCGGAGAGCGTGGCGCTGACCGGCCTCATCGACGAGCTGCGACCGTTCCTGCAGTGCTCGCTGCACGGGGTGGACTTCGGCGGCGCCTTCGTCCAGCTCACCGGCCCCGTCCCCGGCCTCGCCGAGCGCTTCGCCCGCTCCGCCGACCGGGCCGGACTGCCGCTGGACGTGGACTCCTACGACGCGATCGGCTGGACCAGCCCCGCCCCCGGCACCTACCTGATGCCGGGCCCCGGCAGCACCGGGGTCTCCCGGGCGCTGCCGGACGAGCCCGAGCTCTCCACCTGGTCCCACGCCGCCCGCCACGGCGCGGTCACCGCCGTCGTGGAGGTCCCGATGTGGGCCGTCGACGCGGTCGGCGACGGCCGCCCCCACCCCGCCGGCCCGCAGGCCCTCGGCGCCGCGGCCCGCGACCTCACCGCCCGCGCCGAGGAACTGCGCACCGTGCTGGCGCGGGTGCCCGTGCACCGGCACGAGGCGTACGGCCCGCTGGTGCGCACCGCCGAGTTCAGTCTGGCGGTGGCGCCGCGGGTGGCGCAGGAGTGGCTGGACCGCTGGCCCGCCCAGCCGCTCACGTCCTCCCGGGTGACCACGGCCGGCCTGGTCGCGGCCCGTCTGCCGCTGCGGGCCGCCTCGATCCTGCTGCGGCTGCTCGCGGACGCCCGTGGCCCGGCCGCCGAGGCCGCCCGCGACCGCGCCCGGGCCGTCGTCGCCGACAGCCTGGACCGGCTGCGGAACCGCTTCGGCGCGCGCTGGGTGCCCGTCCAGGAGCAACTCGCCCACCAGACCCGCACCGTCCTCGCCGCCGCCGACTGCCTGCTCCAGGCGCCCTGAACACTTGCCGCACCCGCTGGCCTGACGTCAAGTCAACTACTTGACTCCACAAGGAAGTCCGAACGCGAAGGGCCGGCCCGGAAGTCCCGGACCGGCCCCGCGCCACACTCCCCTAGGCCGCTATCGGCCGCTGGCTGCGCACCGCCTGCAGCAGTCCGACCGCCAGCCAGTTCGCGAACATCGAGGACCCGCCGTACGAGACGAACGGCAGCGGGATGCCCGCGACCGGCATGATCCCCAGGCACATCCCTATGTTCTCGAAGGCCTGGAAGGACAGCCAGGCGATGATCCCGGCCGCCACGATCGTGCCGTACAGGTCGGTCGCCTGGCGGGCGATCCGGCAGGCCCGCCACAGCACCACGCCGACCAGCAGGATTATCGCCAGCGCCCCGACGAAGCCCAGTTCCTCGCCGGCGACGGTGAACACGAAGTCGGTCTGCTGCTCCGGCACGAACTGCCCGGTGGTCTGCGTCCCGTGGAACAGGCCCTTGCCGGTCAGGCCGCCCGAGCCGATCGCGATCCGGGCCTGCGCCGTGTTGTAGCCGACGCCGTTCGGGTCGAGCTGCGGGTTGGCGAAGGCGGCGAAGCGGTCGATCTGGTACTTGCTCAGCAGCCCGAACTTCCAGATCGCCACGCACCCGCCGGTGCCCGCCACCAGCAGCCCGAGCACCCAGCGGTTCGCCGCGCCCGAGCCGAGCAGGATGCCCAACACGATCGCGGCCATCACCATCACCGACCCGGCGTCCGGCATCAGCAGCACTATGCACATCGGCAGCCCGGCCCAGACCAGGCCGCGGAACACCGCCCGGTGCGACGGGAACTCCCGCTCCCCCGCGTCCACCTGGTCCGACAGCACGACCGCCATCGCCAGGACGATCCCCAGCTTGGCGAATTCGGCGGGCTGGATCGAGAAGCCGCCGCCGAGCTGGATCCACGAGTGCGCGCCGTTGATGGTCGAGCCCAGCGGGCTGAGCGTCGCCAGCAGCATCAGGATCACGCCGACGTACAGGAACGGCACGATCGTGCGGAAGCGACGGCTCCCTATCCCTATCACCACGGCGCACAGCACCAGTCCGACCACGAAGTTGGTCAGGTGCCGGTAGAGGAAGTACTGCGGGTCGCCGTGGGTCAGCGAGTCGCGTCCGCGGGTGGCCGACCAGACCAGCAGCGAGCTGCCTGCCGAGAGGGCCAGCGCGGCGAGCAGCAGTATCCAGTCCAGCCGCCACAGGGGGGAGTCCTTGGCGAGGGCCTTGGAGACCCCGCTGCGCTGCGGGGCCAGCCTCAGCTGCCGGTAGGAGCCGTAGGAGGTCATGCCCGTCCCCTTCCCGGGCCGCGACCGGGTTCGAGCGCGGCGTCGGCCGCGGTGTACGACGCCGGCCGGTCGGCCGGCGGGGTCTGGTCGAGGAAGGCCGCCGCCGGGGCCGCCTGCGCGGCGGCCGGGTCGAGCAGCGCCGGGGCCGGCACGAGGGCCGGAGCCGCGGCCGCCTGCGCGGCGGCCGGGGCCGGGGTGCCCGCCACCGGGCCGGCCGGGGCCGGGTCGGCGGTGTAGGAGGCCGGCTTGATGATCGCGGTGCCGTCCGGGTTGAACTTGGGCAGTTCACCCTGGGGGGCCGGCAGCAGCGCCTTGCCGTTGTCGATGTTGCCCTTGTCGTCCACGCCGTACATCGCCTGGTAGATCCGGCGGACGGCGTCGCCGGAGCCGCCGGAGCCGGTGCCGCCCTGGCTGATCGTCATGACGACGGCGTAGTCCTTGCTGTACGTGGTCAGCCAGGAGGTGGTCTGCTTGCCCTCGACCTCGGCGGTGCCGGTCTTGGCGTGCAGCGCGATCTTGTCCTGCGGCCAGCCGGCCTGCGAGAACTTCCAGGCGGCGGTACCGCTCTTGACGACGCCCTCGGTGGCCTGGTTGATGTAGCTCAGCAGCTTCTGGTCGCCGGGGAACTTGGCGTCCTCGTGCGGGGCGATCTCGCGGACGAGGTCCCCGCCCGGGCTTATCACCGCCTTGGCGATGGTCGGCCGGTAGAAGGTGCCTCCGTTGGCCAGCGCCGAGTAGATCCGGGCCATCTGGACGGGGGTGACCAGCGTGTCGCCCTGGCCGATCGCGAAGTTGACGGCGTCACCGGCGCGCATCTGGTAGCCGTCGACGCAGTTCTCCTTGGCGATCTGGTCGGAGAAGCTGGTGCCGCCCTTCTGCGCCTGCGCGCACCAGGCGTCCTTGTTGTTGTCGTAGAAGGACTGCTTCCACTGCCGGTCCGGCACCCGGCCGGTCACCTCGGACGGCAGGTCGATGCCGGTCTTGGCGCCGAGGCCGAACTCGTGGGCGGTCTTGAAGAACCAGTCGGCCGGGTCCTTCTTCGGCTTGATGCCGCCGTCCTTGAGCCACTGGTCGTTCGCCAGGCCGTAGAAGACGGTGTCGCAGGAGACTTCGAGCGCCTTCTCCAGGGTGATGGAGCCGAAGCTCTCGCTCTCGAAGTTCTTGAACTCGCGGCCGCCGATGGTCATGCTCTTCGGGCACGGGTAGGTGCCGTCCAGCGAGTAACCGGCCTGCACGGCGGCGGTGGTGGAGATGACCTTGAAGGTCGAACCGGGGGCGGACTGACCCTGTATGGCCCGGTTGAGCAGCGGGAAGTTGGACTCCTTGCTGGTCAGCGACTGGTAGTCCTTGCCGCTGATGCCGCCCACCCACAGGTTGGGGTCGTAGGTCGGCGCGCTCGCCATCGCGATGATCCGCCCGGTGTGCACGTCCATCACCACGGCGGCGCCGGAGTCGGCCTCGTAGTTGCGGTTGGTGACCTTGTCGAAGGTGTTCCGGGCGTCGTTCATCGCCTGCACCAGGTTGTCCTCGACGACCTTCTGCACCCGGGCGTCGATGCTGGTGACCAGGTTGTCGCCGGTCTGCGGGGCGACGGCGCCGGCGGTGCCGATCACCCGGCCGAGGTTGTCCACCTCCAGCTGGGTGATGCCCGCGGTGCCGCGCAGGTCGCGGTCGTACACCGACTCCAGTCCGGCCCGGCCGATCTGGTCGGCCGGCAGGTAGCGGTCCAGTCCGCTCTTGGTGGCGGTCTTGCTGACCTCGTCGTCGGTGACCGGCGAGAGGTAGCCGAGCACCTGGGCCAGGTTGGCGCCCTCGGCGCCGGTGTAGCGGCGCACGGCGGTGGGCTGCGCGGTGACCCCGGGGAAGTCCTCGCGGCGTTCCATTATCTGCATCGCCTGCTGGGTGGTCGCCTCCTTGGTGACCGGGATCGGCTGGTAGGGCGATCCGTTCCAGCAGGGCTGCGGGGTCTTGGCGTCGCAGAGCCGGACCTTCTCCTGGACGTCCTTGGCCGGCATCCCGAGCACGTCGGCGAGCCGGGCCAGCACCGCCTTGCCGCCGTCCTTCTGCTGCATCAGCGAGGTGCGGCTGACCGAGACGACCAGCCGGGTCTCGTTGCCGGCCAGGACCCGGCCGGAGGCGTCCAGGATCTCGCCGCGGACGGCCGGCTCGACCACTTCGCGGATGTGGTTGCCGGTCGCCTTCGCGGTGTACTCCTTGGCGTTGCGGATCTGCAGGTACCACAGTCGGCCGCCGAGGGTGGCGAGCAGCGACAGCACCAGGATCTGCAGCACCACCAGACGGATCGTCACCCTCCGGGTGCGGCCGGTCTCGGGGATGTTGCTCACGTCTCGTGCGCTCCAGGATGCGGGGAGGTCGGGAGGTCGGGGCCGGGCCGGGTTACGGCCGGCGGGCGAAGCCGGGCACGCGCCGCTTCTTGAAGCCCGGGCCGGAGGAGGCCTCGCGGGTGGTGCGGTAGCGGGCCAGCGTGCCGAGGCCCGAGCCGCTCTCGTCGTCGTCGGCTGCGGCCACCGGGTCGCGCCCGAAGCGGCGGCCGAGCAGCATCACCAGCGGCACCACGAAGGGCGCCAGCAGCAGGTCGTACAGCAGGGCGCTGATCACCAGGCCGCCGAGGCCGACGTGCCGGGCCGCGGTGTCGCCGACCAGGGCGCCGACCATCGCGTAGAGCAGGGTCGAGGCGACCGCCGCGACGCCCACCACCAGCAGCGAGCCGGAGACCGACCGCTGGCGCCCGTGGTCGGAGCGCAGCAGTCCGGCGGTGTAGCCCATCAGGCAGAGCACCAGCGCGTAGCGGCCGATCGCGTGGTCGGAGGGCGGCGCGAGGTCGGCCAGCAGGCCGGCCGAGAAGCCGACCAGGCAGCCGCCGGTGGGCCCGTAGACCATGGCGAGGCCGACCACGACGAGCAGCAGTATGTCCGGGGTGGCTCCCGGGAGCTGGAGCCGGCCGAAGACGCTGACCTGGAGGATCAGGCCGAACAGGATCAGGCAGGCGGAGACGGGGATGCGGGCGAGGCGCATGGCTCAGTTCCCCCCAGTGGGCTTGGCGGGCGGGGCGGCGGACGCGGCGGCGGGGGCCTGGCCCTGGCCCGCGGCGGGGGCCGGCGGCAGGACGGCGTCGCGCGGGTCGGCGCGCGGCGGCACGACCACCACGCCGACCAGGTCCAGCCGGGTGAACTGGACGAAGGGCTCGACCAGGACGGTCTTGGTCAGCTGGCCCGCGTTGGCCTGGACCTCGAGGACCTTGCCGACCGGCACGCCGGGTACGAAGGGGCGGCCGCTCTGCGAGCCGAAGGTGACGAGCCGGTCGCCGGCCTTGACCTGGGCCTTGCCGTTGAGCAGCGAGACCTTCATCGGGCTGTCGCCGCCGCCGGAGGCGAAGCCGATCTCGCCGCTGCCCTCCAGTCGGGTGCCGGCCGAGAAGCCGGGGTCGGAGGCGAGCAGCACGGTGGCGGTGGTCGGCCCGACGGTGGTGATCCGGCCGACCAGTCCCTGGCCGTTGATCACCGTCATGTCGCGGGTGAGGCCGTCGTCGCTGCCGGCGTCGATGGTGATGGTCCAGGAGAAGCCCTGGGCCGGTCCGATCGCGATGACCTGGGCGGCCTTGACGGTGTAGCCGCCGGCGCCGGCGGTGCGCAGCAGCTCGTCGAGTTGCTTGGTGCGCCCGGCGGCCATGTCGGAGGAGGCGAGCTTCTGCCGCAGTTCGGTGTTCTCGCGGGCGAGCTGGTCGGTGCGGCCGCTGTCGGTCGCGGTGTCCCGGAAGGCCCGGACGGTGTCGGCGACCGGGTCGACGACGGTGGCGGCGGCGCGCTCGACCGGGCCGAGGACGCCTGCGGCGGCGTGCCGGGCCGGGCCGAGCGGGGAGTCCTCACCGCCCTTGATGTCCACGGTAATGAGCGCGAAGGCGACGGCCACCAGCAGGATGAGCAGCAGCCGGCTCTCTCGTGTGTCCCTCACGGTGCTGGTACTGCCCCTTCGTACCTGGCGGCCGCTCGGGGCTGTGGGGCCCGGGCGGCCGCCCGTTCAGTGTCGGATGGCGTTCGTGGTGCTAACGGCGAGGCTGGGCGTCGAGTACCTGCTGGAGCGCCTCGAACTCCTCGACGCACTTGCCGGAGCCGAGCGCCACGGAGTCGAGCGGGTTCTCGGCGATGTGGATCGGCATGCCGGTCTCGCGGCGCAGCCGCTCGTCCAGGCCGCGCAGCAGGGCGCCGCCGCCGGTGAGCACGATGCCCCGGTCCATGACGTCGCCGGCCAGCTCGGGCGGGCACTGGTCGAGGGTGGTCTTGACCGCGTCGATGATCGCGTTGACCGGCTCGTCGATGGCCTCGCGGACCTCGGCGGCGGAGATCACCACGGTCTTGGGCAGGCCGCTGACCAGGTCGCGGCCGCGGATCTCGGCGTGCTCGTCCTTCTCGCCCTCCAGGCCGAAGGCGCTGCCGATGCTCATCTTGATCTGTTCGGCGCTGCGCTCGCCGAGGAGCAGCGAGTACTCCTTCTTGATGTGCTGGACGATCGCGTTGTCCAGTTCGTCGCCGGCCACCCGGATGGACTGGGCGGTGACGATGCCGCCGAGGGAGATCACCGCGACCTCGGTGGTGCCGCCGCCGATGTCGACCACCATGTTGCCGGTGGCCTCGTGGACGGGCAGCCCGGCGCCGATGGCGGCGGCCATCGGTTCCTCGATGATGTGCACCTGGCGGGCGCCGGCCTGCGAGGAGGCCTCGATGACGGCGCGGCGCTCGACGCCGGTGATGCCGGAGGGCACGCAGACGACGACGCGCGGGCGGGCGAGGTAGCGGCGGCGGTGGATCTTGAGGATGAAGTACCGCAGCATTCGCTCGGTGATCTCGAAGTCGGCGATCACGCCGTCCTTGAGCGGGCGGATGGCGACGATGTTGCCCGGGGTGCGGCCGATCATCTTCTTGGCCTCGGCGCCGACGGCGAGGATGCCGCCGGTGTTGGTGTTCACCGCGACCACTGACGGCTCGTTCAGGACGATGCCCTTGCCCCTGACGTACACCAGCGTGTTGGCAGTTCCGAGGTCGATCGCCAAGTCGCGGCCGATGAACGACAGGTTGCTCGCCATGGAGTGTGGGTGCCTTCCCGGGCTCGGAGTTCATGAGGGGTGGACGACTGCGTGCGCCCACGCTTGGGCGGAGACCAGCTGAGCTGCCTTACCGGGCCCTTGAGTCGCGTCCATCGTAGTCACGCGGCGCGGTACGGACGTCGACGTGGGGCATACCGTCCATTGTCCGGAGCGTGATCGCTTCTCCGAGGATTGGGACGCCGTGTCGGCGACCCCAGTTCCCTATTTCCCGATAAGAATGCCCCGGCCGGGCCAATGGTCCCGACCGGGGCAGGCCCTCGGTCCTTCGGGTGCGTCACCCGGTTCGGCTCAGGCGTGCGCCGGGAAGAAGATCTTGATCTCGCGCTCGGCGGACTCCGGGGAGTCGGAGGCGTGGATCAGGTTCTCCCGGGTGATCGTCGCGTAGTCGCCGCGGATGGTGCCGGCCCCGGCCTCCAGCGGGTTGGTGGCGCCGGCCAGCATGCGGATGCCGCGCACGACCTCCTCGCCCTCGACGATCAGCGCGATCGACGGGCCGGAGGTCATGAACTCCAGCAGCGGCTCGTAGAAGGGGCGGCCGACGTGCTCCGCGTAGTGCTGCTCCAGCGTCGCCCGGTCGAAGGTGCGCAGCTCGATGGCGGCGAAGCGCCAGCCGGCCTTGCGCTCGATGCGGCTGATGATCTCGCCGGCCAGGCCGCGGCGGACGGCGTCGGGCTTGAGCAGGACGAGAGTGCGCTGGGACACGGTGCTTCTCCTGGGGATTCGGTTCGGCAGGCAGTCGGGTCGACGGGTGGGCCGACACGCCAGAGGCTACCTTGCGTACACGGCGTGTCGGTCCGCCGGTCCGGCTCCTGGACGTGCCTAGACCTGCACCGCGGCGGCCGCCTCGGCGGCGCGGGCGGCCTTGAAGGCGTCCACCTTGCGGCCGTAGTGCACCGAGCACCACCACAGTCCGGCGAAGACCACGCCGAGGCCGAACATGGTGGGCAGGATGAAACCGCTGGCGATCAGGCCGATCTGCAGCGCCCAGCCGACGGGCACCGCGCCGGGCCGGTCGATCATGCCGCAGAGCGCGACGCACAGGGCCATCGCGATGCCGCTGACCGTCCAGATCTCACCGGTGGAGACGTCCGTGAGCCGCATCGCGACCAGTGCCGCGAACATGACCAGCAGCGCCTCGCCGATCAGCGTCGAGGAGCAGAGCGTCCTCATGTCACTTCCTCCCGAGCAGCAGGCGGGCCTCGCCCACCGTGATGACCGAACCGGTGACCAGCACCCCGACGCCGCCGAGGTCGCCCTCTTCCTCGGCGAGGGTGACGGCGGCGGCGATGGCGTCGTCGAGCCGGGGCTCGACCTGGACGCGGTCCTCGCCGAAGACCTCGACGGCCAGGGCGGCGAGCTCGTCGGCGTCCATCGCGCGGTGGGTGGAGTTCTGGGTGATGACGACCTCGGCCAGGATCGGCTCGAAGGCCTCCAGCACGCCGGCCACGTCCTTGTCGACGGACGTGCCGATCACGCCGACGAGCCGGGTGAAGCCGAACGACTCGGTGAGGGCGGCGACGGTGGCGCGGGCGCCGTGCGGGTTGTGCGCGGCGTCCAGGACGATCGTGGGGCTGCGGCGGACGATCTCCAGGCGGCCCGGCGAGGAGACGCCGGAGAAGGCCTGACGGACCTTGTCGGTGTCGAGCTGCCCACCGCGGGCGCCGCCGACGCCGAAGAAGGCCTCGACCGCGGCCAGCGCCAGCGCCGCGTTGTGCGCCTGGTGCTCGCCGTGCAGCGGGATGAAGACGTCCTCGTACTCCTCGCCGCCGAGCCCGCGCAGTGTCACCAGCTGGCCGCCGACGGCGAGTTCGCGGCGGATCACGCCGAACTCCATGCCCTCGCGGGCGACCGTGGCGTCCACCTCGACGGCCCGGCGCAGGATGGTCTGGGCGGCGTCCAGCTGCTGCTGGGCGACGACGGCGACGGCGCCGGTCTTGATGATCCCGGACTTCTCGACGGCGATCTCACCGGTGGTCCCGCCGAGCTTGTCGGTGTGGTCCAGGCCGATCGGGGTGATCACGGAGACGGCGGCGTCGATGACGTTGGTGGCGTCCCAGGAGCCGCCCATGCCGACCTCGACCACGGCGACGTCCACCGGGGCGTCGGCGAAGGCGGCGTAGGCCATGCCGGTCAGCACCTCGAAGAAGGACATCGGCACCGGCTGCGCCGCGTCGACCATCTGCACGTAGGGCTCGATGTCCCGGTAGACCTCGACGAAGCGCTCGGGGGTGATCGGGGCGCCGTCCAGGCTGATCCGCTCGGTGACGGACTCCACGTGCGGGCTGGTGTAGCGGCCGGTGCGCAGCTCGAAGGTGTTGAGCAGCTGCTCGATCATCCGGGCGGTGGAGGTCTTGCCGTTGGTGCCGGTGATGTGGATGGAGGGGAAGGACCGCTGGGGCTGGCCCAGGATGTCCATCAGCGCCTCGACCCGGTCGAGCGAGGGCTCCAGTTTGTTCTCCGGCCAGCGCTTGGAGAGTTCCAGCTCGACGTCACGAAGGGCGTCGCCGGTGCCGCCGTCGGCGGGGCGGATGGTGTACGGATTCGGGTCGGCCTTGTCGCTCACGACCCCAGTCTACGGAGCCGGGGCCTGGCGTCCTCACAGGGTGAGGCCCGGCGTGGGGCCCGCGGTCGGCTCGGGGTCGGCCCGGGGTGGGAGCGGCCGCTTCGCCCGGGCTTGGCCGCACTCGCCGAGCCGCCCGGTTCCGTGGATTCCGCCGGCGCCGACGGGGCGGCCGCCTCGCTGCGGCCCGCGTGGCGCCCTGGGGCTCAGACCCCGGCCCGGGCCTCCGGCACGTGCGCGGCGCCGCCGTGCCGACGGCGCAACTCGGCGGTGATCTCGGCCAGTTCGCCTTCGGGCAGCAGCGGCAGCATCATCGCGACGCCCTGCAGCAGGCCGCCCAGCAGGAAGGTGGTGTCGGCCGTCGAGGCGACCAGGCCCCGGACCTCGGCCACCTCGCCGGCCGCCACCGCCTCGATCAGGCGGGCGGCGTCGGCGGACTCCTCGTCCACCGCGACCGCGCCGCTGTCGGCCGGCGCGCGCCGGGCCATCGACCGCAGCACCCGGTCGCCGACCTCCGGGGCGTACGCCTTGCGGACGGCCTCGGCGGCGATCCAGGCGAGCAGGGTGGTCACCTCGCGTTCGGCGTGCTCGGCGCAGAGCAGGTCCAGCTCGTGGTCGAACGCGAGCTGGTTGCCGTGCCGGAAGGCGAGCAGCAGCGTCGCCGCCCTGGCCTTCGCGTCCTCGACCGCCTCGGCAGGCAGTTCGTCGGCCAACTCCTCGGTCACCACCACGCCATGCCCTCCCGTCCGTCGTCCAGCAGGAGCGCTCAGCACAAACGCCCGGCGGAAACGCCCATTCGGAAACTCCGTGCACACCGTACACATCAGACCTGCAAACTTCTGCGAACGCGCGCGGGCAAGACCGGAATCAATTCGCTCGGAATAAGACCTCACCCGGTCCAGGATGAATATTCGCCGGAAGGGAGCAATGTTGCTGGGCTATTCGGTGCAACAGCGGCCGGGGCCGGCAAAAGCCCAGGGGCCGCACTCCGCGAAACGGAGTGCGGCCCCTGGCCGGTACTGCCGGGCTCAGCCCTGCGGCAGCCCCGCGAGCTGGGCGGTGATCCGGGCGATGTCGGCCTCGGCGGCCTCCTGGCGAACCTTGATCTTCGCGACCACCTCGTCCGGCGCCTTGGCCAGGAAGGCCTCGTTGCCGAGCTTGGCCGTGGTCTGGGCCTTCTCCTTCTCGGCGGCCGCGAGGTCCTTGGCGAGGCGCTTGCGCTCCGCCGCGACGTCGATGGTGCCGGAGAGGTCCAGCGAGACGGTGGCGCCCGCGACCGGCAGCGAGGCCGTGGCCGCGAAACCCTCCTCGGGAACGGTCAGCCGCAGCAGCGAACGGATCGCGTCCTCGTGGACGGCCAGCACGGTGCCGTCCAGCTCCAGCCGGGCCGGGACGCGCTGGCCCGACTTGAGGCCCTGGGCGGTGGCGAACCGGCGGACCTCGGTGACCACCTGCTGGAGCGTGGCGATCTCCGCCTCGGCCTCGGCGTCGCGGTACCCGCTGTCCTGCGGCCAGTCGGCGATGACCAGCGACTCGGCGCCGGTCAGCGTGGTCCACAGGGTCTCGGTGACGAACGGCACGATCGGGTGCAGCAGGCGCAGCGTGACGTCCAGGACCTCGCCGAGCACCCGGCGCGTGGCGTCGGCCTGCGGGCCGCCCTTGGCCAGGGTGGTCTTCGAGAGCTCGACGTACCAGTCGAAGACCTCGTCCCACGCGAAGTGGAAGAGCGCCTCGGACAGCTTCGAGAACTGGTAGTCCTCGTACAGGCCGTCGACCTCGGCCACCGTGCTGTTGAGCCGCGACAGGATCCAGCGGTCGGCCGCGGTCAGCTCCTCCGGCGCGGGCAGCGGGCCCTCGACGGTGGCGCCGTTCATCAGGGCGAAGCGGGTGGCGTTCCAGATCTTGTTGGCGAAGTTGCGGGCCGCCTGGACCCAGTCCTCGCCGATCGGCACGTCGACGCCGGGGTTGGCGCCGCGCGCCAGCGTGAAGCGCAGCGCATCGGAGCCGTACTTGTCCATCCAGTCCAGCGGGTTGACCACGTTGCCGAAGGACTTCGACATCTTCTTGCCGTTCTGGTCACGGACCATGCCGTGCAGCGCGATCGTGTGGAACGGCGGGGTGCCGTCCATCGCGTAGAGGCCGAACATCATCATCCGGGCGACCCAGAAGAACAGGATGTCGTAGCCGGTGACCAGCACGGAGTTCGGGTAGAACTTCGCGAGGCTCTCGGTCTGCTCCGGCCAGCCGAGCGTGGAGAACGGCCACAGGCCGGAGGAGAACCAGGTGTCCAGGACGTCGGTGTCCTGGTGCCAGCCCTCACCGGCGGGCGGCTGCTGGTCGGGGCCGACGCAGACGACCTCGCCGTTCGGGCCGTACCAGACCGGGATGCGGTGGCCCCACCACAGCTGGCGCGAGATGCACCAGTCGTGCAGGTTGTCGACCCAGTCGAAGTACCGCTTCTCCATCTCCTGCGGGTGGATCTTGACCTTGCCGTCGCGGACCGCGTCACCGGCGGCCTTGGCGAGCGGGCCGACCTTGACCCACCACTGCATGGACAGCCGCGGCTCGATGGTGGTCTTGCAGCGCGAGCAGTGGCCCACCGAGTGGACGTACGGGCGCTTCTCGGCGACGATCCGGCCCTCGGCGCGCAGCGCGGCGACGATCGCCGAGCGGGCCTCCAACCGGTCCAGGCCGAGGAAGGGGCCGTGCACGGTGATGACGGCGTGCTCGTCCATGACGGCGATGTTCGGCAGGTCGTGCCGCTGGCCGATCTCGAAGTCGTTCGGGTCGTGCGCGGGCGTCACCTTGACGGCGCCGGTGCCGAACTCCGGGTCGACGTGGGTGTCGGCGACGACGGGGATCCGACGGCCGGTCAGCGGCAGCTCGATCTCGGTGCCGACCAGGTGCTTGTAGCGCTCGTCCTCCGGGTGGACGGCGACGGCGGTGTCACCCAGCATCGTCTCGGCGCGCGTGGTGGCGACGACGATGGAGTTCTCGCCCTCGCCGTAGCGGATGGAGACGAGCTCGCCGTCGTCGTCCTGGTACTCCACCTCGATGTCCGAGATGGCGGTCAGGCAGCGCGGGCACCAGTTGATGATGCGCTCGGCGCGGTAGATCAGCTCGTCGTCGAAGAGCTTCTTGAAGATGGTCTGGACGGCCTGCGACAGGCCCTCGTCCATGGTGAAGCGCTCGCGGGACCAGTCCACGCCGTCGCCCAGGCGCCGCATCTGGCCGGAGATCTGGCCGCCGGACTCCGCCTTCCACTTCCAGACCCGCTCGATGAACGCCTCGCGGCCCAGGTCGTGGCGGGACTTGCCCTCCTTGGCGAGCTCGCGCTCGACCACGTTCTGGGTGGCGATGCCGGCGTGGTCCATGCCGGGCTGCCACAGAGCCTCGTAGCCCTGCATGCGCTTGCGGCGGACCAGGGCGTCGATCAGCGTGTGCTCGAAGGCGTGGCCCAGGTGCAGGCTGCCGGTGACGTTCGGCGGGGGGATGACGATCGTGTACGGGGGCTTGTCGCTCTTCGCATCCGCCGTGAAGTACCCGCGCTCCACCCAGCGCTCGTACAGCTCGCCCTCTACGTCCGCGGGGGTGTAGGTCGTCGGGAGGGTCGCTGCTTCGTCCCCGGTGGTGCTCACGGGGCGCTGGTTCGTCGAGTCGGTCACGACGCACAGTTTACGTAACCGGGGGCGTGGGTTACGAACCGCTTTCGGTCCGCGGACGCGCCACGCCCGGACGGGCCCCGAGCGGGCCCCGTGCGGTAGCGTGCCCGGGCACTCGCCCGGTCGGCCGGGCGTGCACGGAACGACTCCACACCATGACAGGCCGCGGGTGCGGCGGGGGAGCACAGACGCAGATGTACGGCCAGGGACAGCAGTATCCGCAGGGACAGCCGCAGCCTTACGGCGGCCAGCCGCAATACGGCCAGCCGCCGCAGCAGCCCTACGGCGCCCCGCAGCCGCAGTACGGCTACCCGCCGCAGCAGCCCTACGGCGCGCCCCAGCCCCAGTACGGCGTGCCGCCGCAGGCGCCGTACGGGCAGCCGGGGTACCCGGTCGCGCCGCCGCCGAAGGGCCGGGGCGGCCTGGTCGTCGGCCTGGTGATCGGGGCGCTGGTGCTGGGCGGCGGCGGTTTCGCCGCGTGGAAGTTCCTCGGCGGCAGCGACGCGGGCGGCCAGTACAAGCTCACCGCCCCGCAGACGCTGGCGGACGGCTACGTGCAGAAGTCGGCGAAGGAGGAGGCCGCCGACATGAGCAAGCCCGACATCGCGAAGGTCGGCAAGGACCTGCACGCGGTGGTGGCCAGCTACAGCAAGGGCACCGACGTCAAGAACATGGACTCCCTCACGGTCGTCGGCATCTACGGCACCCTCAACGACCCGGACCAGATCATCGCGGACTCGAAGAAGGACAGCGGCGGGCTGACCTGGAGCACACCGATGGCCGACTACCCCGCGAAGGACAGCCACGCCTCCTCGGGCAAGCTCAGCTGCGGCGTGGCCAGCGTCATCGTGGGCAAGCCGGGCCCGACGGTCTGCGTGTGGGCGGACAAGTCCACCTACGGCCGGGTCACCTTCACCAAGCTCAGCCTGGGCAGCACCGGCGGTGACAGCACCCAGGGCGTCACCCCGGACCAGGCCGCGGAGAAGACCCGGGCGATCCGCGACGCCATGAAGGTCGCCCAGTAGCACCGCACCGGTCGCGCCGGCACGCGAAGGGGCCCCCACCGGATCCGGTGGGGGCCCCTTCGCGTGCCGGCGTCGGGTCAGGCGCTCTTGTCCCGGCGCTCGCGCTTGATCATGTCGCGCGGGACCAGGGTGGGGATGGCGTGCTTGGAGACCACGTCCCCGGTGACCACCACGCGGGCGACGTCCTGGCGCGAGGGGACCTCGTACATCACGGACATCAGCACCTCCTCCATGATGGCCCGCAGTCCGCGCGCCCCGGTGCCGCGCAGGATCGCCTGGTCGGCGATCGCCTCCAGCGCGTCGCGGGAGAACTCCAGCTCCACACCGTCCAGTTCGAACAGCTTGCGGTACTGCTTGACCAGCGCGTTCCGCGGCTCGGTGAGGATCTGCAGCAGCGCCTCGCGGTCCAGGTTGTGCACGCTGGTGATCACCGGCAGCCGGCCGATGAACTCGGGGATCATGCCGAACTTCACCAGGTCCTCGGGCATCACCTGGCGGAAGTGGTCGCTGGCGTCCGACTCCCGCTTGGAGCGGATGTTGGCGCCGAAGCCGATGCCCTTGGCACCCGCGCGGCCCTCGATGATCCGCTCCAGGCCGGCGAACGCTCCGCCGACGATGAACAGCACGTTGGTGGTGTCGATCTGGATGAACTCCTGGTGCGGGTGCTTGCGCCCGCCCTGCGGCGGCACCGAGGCCGTGGTGCCCTCCAGGATCTTCAGCAGGGCCTGCTGCACGCCCTCGCCGGAGACGTCCCGGGTGATCGACGGGTTCTCGCTCTTGCGCGCGACCTTGTCGATCTCGTCGATGTAGATGATCCCGGTCTCGGCCTTCTTGACGTCGTAGTCGGCCGCCTGGATCAGCTTGAGCAGGATGTTCTCGACGTCCTCGCCGACGTAGCCGGCCTCGGTCAGCGCCGTGGCGTCCGCGATCGCGAACGGCACGTTCAGCATCCGGGCCAGGGTCTGCGCCAGCAGGGTCTTGCCGGAGCCGGTGGGGCCCAGCAGCAGGATGTTGGACTTGGCCAGCTCGATGGCGTCCTCGCGGCCGTTGCCGCCGCTGCGGCCCGCCTCACCGGCCTGGACCCGCTTGTAGTGGTTGTAGACGGCCACCGACAGCGACTTCTTGGCGAGGTCCTGGCCGACCACGTACTGGTCGAGGAACTCGTAGATCTCACGCGGCTTCGGGAGTTCCTCGAAGCGCACCTCGGAGGTCTCGGCGAGCTCCTCCTCGATGATCTCGTTGCACAGGTCGATGCACTCGTCGCAGATGTACACGCCTGGGCCGGCGATCAGCTTCTTCACCTGCTTCTGCGACTTGCCGCAGAACGAGCACTTGAGCAGGTCGCCACCGTCTCCGATGCGTGCCACGAGGTGCTTCCCCTTCGCCAGGGGCCCCGCAGGGGTTCCGGGGCCTGGTGCTGTGGACCGTCAACGCCGACGGCGCTCGGTCTCGCTATCCGACGGTACTCTGCCGGGCCCGTGATTCCGTCCTCTTCGCCGGGTCTGCCGTACGCCCTGGGCGAATTGATACCGAACAGATGCCGTGCACGGGTCTGCCCCGCCCCGACGGACCCTCCCGGACCGGACCGCTCCGGGCGGGAGGGGAGCCGGCCTCAGGAGGTCAGCGAGGTCTTGCGGGTGGAGATGATCTGGTCGACCAGGCCGTACTCGACGGCCTCCTCGGCGGTGAGGATCTTGTCGCGCTCGATGTCCTCGCGCACCTGCTCCGCCGACTTGTTGGAGTGCTTGGAGAGCATCTCCTCCAGCTGCTCGCGCATCCGGAAGATCTCCCTGGCCTGGATCTCCAGGTCGGACACCTGGCCGCGGCCGGTCTCGGTGTACGGCTGGTGGATCAGGATCCGGGCGTTCGGCAGCGCCATCCGCTTGCCGGGGGTGCCGGCGGCGAGCAGCACGGCCGCGGCGGAGGCCGCCTGGCCCATGCAGACCGTGGTGATGTCCGGCTTCACGTACTGCATCGTGTCGTAGATGGCCGTCAGGGCCGTGAACGAGCCGCCGGGCGAGTTGATGTACATCTGGATCTCGCGGTCCGGGTCCATCGACTCCAGGCACAGCAGCTGCGCCATGATGTCGTTCGCCGAGACGTCGTCCACCTGCGAGCCGAGGAAGATGATGCGCTCCTCGAACAGCTTGGCGTAGGGGTCGTACTCGCGGATGCCCTGCGTGGTGCGCTCGACGAAGCGCGGGACGATGTAGCGGCCCTCGGCGCGCATGTCCTCGACGCGGGCCTGGGCGGCCGACAGGCTGGGGATGTTCATGGGGGTCCTTGTCCTCCGGGGCGTTGTGGCTGGGGTCTCGCGGGCCGGGCCGCGGCTCAGGCAGCGCCCGTGCCGCCGCCGCCGGGGACGTCCGCGGCACTGTGCATGATCGCGTCGATGAGGCCGTACTCGAGGGCCTCCTCCGGGGTGAACCAGCGGTCGCGGTCGGAGTCCGCGGTGATCTGCTCGAAGGACTGGCCGCTGTGGTGGGCGATCAGCTCGGACATCCGCTTCTTGGTGCGGAGCAGCTGCTCCGCCTGGATGCGGATGTCGGTGGCGGAACCGCCGAGGCCCGCGGAGGGCTGGTGCATCAGGATGGTCGAGTTCGGCAGCGAGAAGCGCTTGCCGGGGGCGCCGGCGGTCAGCAGGAACTGACCCATCGAGGCGGCCATGCCCATCGCGATCGTCACGACGTCGTTCTTGATGTACTGCATGGTGTCGTAGATCGCCATGCCGGCCGAGATCGAGCCGCCCGGGGAGTTGATGTAGAGGAAGATGTCCTTGTCGGGGTCCGCGGCCAGCAGCAGCAGCTGAGCGGTGATCTTGTTCGCGATGTCGTCGTCGACCTGCTGGCCGAGGAAGATGATCCGCTCGTTGAGCAGCCGGTTGTAGACCTGGTCGCCAAGGCCGCCGAGCACGTCACCAGCGGCGGCGTGCGGCGCCATCGGGCCAGGCATCTGCATCTGCGGGAACGTCACTTAGCCACCTGCTCAGTCGATTTGGACGGTCGCTCCACGGCCGTCACGGTGTCGCACAGCTTCCGGGTATCACGGTGTGATTGTCGCTGTCCAAGGACCCTAACGCGCAGGCCGGGCCGCAGAATCCCTCACGCAGAACTGTTCGCTGTCAGCGCAGGGTCGCGGCGGCCCGCGGGCGGAAGACAGCGGGCCCGGACACCATGACGGCGTCCGGGCCCGTTGCGTGCCTCAGGGGGCTGCCGGGGCTCAGGCCTCGGTCTTCTCCTCGGCGGCGGCCTCGACGGTCTCGGCCGACTCGTCGGCCTCGTCGTCGTCGAAGTTGATCTCGTTGCCCTCGGTGTCGACGACCTTGGCGGCCTCGACCACGGTGGCCAGCGCCTTGCCGCGGGCGACCTCGCCGACCAGCAGCGGCACCTGGCCGCCCTGGACGACCTGCTGCGCGAACTGGTCCGGGGTGAGGCCCGAGCCGGCGGCGCGGCGGATGAGGTGCTCGGTCAGCTCCTCCTGGTTAACACCCAGCTCCTCGTCGGCGACGATCTGGTCCAGGACGAACTGGGTCTTGATGCCCTTCTTCGCCTGCTCCTCGATCTCCGCGTCCCACTCCTCGCGGGTCTTGTCCTGGGTGCCCAGGTAGGTGTCGAGGTCCATGCCCATCGGCTGGAGCTGGTGGTGCTCCACGTTGTGCTTGCGGGTCTCGATCTCGTCCTTGAGGAGCTTCTCCGGGTACTCGATCTCGACCAGCGCGAGCAGCGCGTCCAGCACCTTCTCCTGGGCCTGGGTGGCCTGGTCGTACTCCTTCATGCGCTCGAGGCGCTTGCGGGAGTCGGCGCGCAGGTCCTCCAGGGTGTCGAACTCGCTGGCCAGCTGGGCGAACTCGTCGTCCAGCTCGGGCAGCTCCTTCTCCTGGACGGCGGTGACGGTGACGGTGACCTCGGAGGTCTTGCCCGCCTGGGTGCCGCCCTTGAGCTCGGTCTCGAAGGTCTTCACCTCGCCGGCGGACAGGCCGACGACGGCCTCGTCGATGCCGTCGATCAGACGGCCCGAGCCGATCTCGTAGCTCACGCCGGTGGCGGTGCCGTCCTCCGGCACCTCACCGTCGACCTTGGCGACGAGGTCCACGACCACGATGTCGCCGGCGGCCGCGGCGCGCTCGACGTCCTTGACGGACGAGAAGCGCTCGCGCAGCTGCTCCAGCGACTTCTCGACGTCCTCCTCGGAGACGACGATCGGGTCGACGGTCACCTCGATGGAGGAGAACTCCGGAAGGGTGATCTCCGGACGGATGTCCACCTCGGCGGTGAACTTCAGGTCACCGCCGTCGGCGATCGTCTCGACACCCTCGATGTTGGTGATGTCGGGCTGGCCGAGGACCTCGATCTTGCCCTCGTCGACGGCCTGCGTGTAGAAGCGCGGCAGGGCGTCGTTGACGGCCTCCTCCAGCACGGCGCCACGGCCGAAGCGCTGGTCGATGACGCGAGCCGGGATCTTGCCCTTGCGGAAGCCCGGAACCGTGACCTGCTGGTTGATCTTCTTGTACGCCGCGTCGAGGCTGGGCTTGAGCTCCTCGAAGGGCACCTCGACGGTGAGTCGAACCCGGGTCGGGTTCAGAGTCTCGACGGCGCTCTTCACGGTTAGGTCTCCTAGGGGCTTGCGGTCAGGTTGTCTCCGCCCGGCCCGCCGTCCGGCCGGAGCCGTACGGGTGGGTCGGACGAGACGGGCGATGGGCGGTTGGAGCTGCATCTCCCGTGGGGTGGACGGTGAGCTTGACTCCTCGCCCTCGTGCGGTTGACCTGGGTTGACGCCGCAGGGACTACCGCCAGCGTCCCATCCTACCGGTACCACGAAAGGCGGACGCCAGGCGCCACCGTACCGCCCGAACAGAACAGGGCCCCGCCACGGTTGGCGAGACCCTGCCGCACTGTCGGGGTGGCCGGATTCGAACCGACGGCCTTCCGCTCCCAAAGCGGACGCGCTACCAAACTGCGCCACACCCCGTGGTGCCGAGAGGAAGCGTACACGGCGGGCCTGTTCGGCTCGCCGACTTGCCACCGCGCGGGCGCGGAAGGGGGGCGGGGGAAATGCGGTGTGCACGGGAGCCCTCGGACCAGGTACGCTGTTCCCCGAACTTCCGGCCGGTGACGGTCGGTGGGTCGCGCGGGCGTAGCTCAATGGTAGAGCCCTAGTCTTCCAAACTAGTCACGCGAGTTCGATTCTCGTCGCCCGCTCTTCGTCCGGCCCCGGTGTGCTCTCCGCGCACCGGGGCCGGCTGCGTTCCCGGGGCCGGCCGGCCGCGGGACCGGGCGCCGCCAGGGCTCCTCCCGGTCGCTCAGAGCCGGAGGCGGGCGGCCCGGGCGGCGGCGCGGTCGAGCAGCAGGTGGATGTCGCCCTCACGGGTGGCCGGGCGGTCGTTGAACTCGTCCGGGGAGCGCACCGGGCGGCCGGTGGCGTGCAGCACCTCCATCAGCTGCACCCGGGCCGTGCGGACGGTCGGCGGAGTGCCGTAGCCGTGCGCCAGAACCGCGGCCTGGGCGCCGAGCAGGCAGACCCGGCCCGCCTCGTCCCACATGGCGCCCTGCAGCCAGCCGTGGGCGCGGATGTAGCGGGAGGCGAGCCTGAGGTGGTCGGCGGCGGTGACCGGGACGGCGCGGGCGGGGCGGCGCAGCGCCCGGTCGAGCAGGGTGGCCCGGGGCGCCGGGTGGCCGGCGTACCAGGGCTGCGGCGTGCTGCCGTAGGGGCAGGCGTACGGCGCGGGGGTGCGGGCGGGGGCGGGCAGCGTGGCGAGGTAGGCCTCGATCTCCGCGACCAGGCCGGAGCCGTCCGGGTGGATCAGGAGCGGACGGGCGGGGCGTGGGCGGCTCGGGGTCGGTCCGGGCGGGGGCGGCGGTGCGGCGGTGCGGGGCATGCGGGTTCTCCGGGCGGGCGGTCTGCGGCTTCCGCTGCCCAAAGTGGGGCATTCAGGACATTTCCGCGACCGGAGGGCCCGGGCGCCCGGACGGTTTCCCGGTTGGGGGCCGGGCCGATAGCCTCGGCGGCGTTCGAGCGCAGTTCGAGCACGGTTCGAGCGCGACCTCATCCGCCGCGCTTCCGAGGTGGGAGGAGTCCCGGTGCATCCGCAGGAGCGACTGGTCGTCATACAGCGCTGCGTGGTCCGGGAGATGGCGCGACTGGGCCAGGTGTTCCGCCCGGACGGCGAGGTCGTGCGCGGCCCCGGCACCACGGCGGTGGCGGTGCGCGAGCACCCCGGGGACGACGGCGCCGGCCACGTGGACCTCGGCTTCGTGCTGCAACTCGGCCGGGCGGACGCGCCGGTGGTGTGGGACTGCGCGGCCGGCCTCGGCAAGACCGAGGAGGAGAAGCTCGCCAACGCGGTCAAGATGTGGGCGACCACCACGGCCTCGGTGCTGGTCGAGCTGGCGGAGGGGTACGGGACGCACGCCGACCACGCGGACCTGCCCGAACTCCCGGGCTGGCACGCCGTCCAGGGGCCGGCGGCGGTGTTCGGCTTCGGCAACGAGCACCTGGCGGGCTGGCTCGCCGAGAACCGCCTGCTCTCAAGGCTGGCCCCGGCCCTGCGGCCGGAGTTGACCGGGCCGGGGCCGGTCGGGGTGAAGCTCTTCCTGGGCGGGAAGGCGGGGGACGACGTCGCCGAGGTCCGGGTGGGCGGCGAGGTGTCGGAGGCGGCGTCCGCGGCGCTGCGCGCGCTGGACTGGCCGCGGGGTGAACGGCTGTGCTGGGCACGCCTGTTCGTCCTGCTGACGGCGGACGGGCCGACGCAGGCTCAGGCCGCACCGGCGGGTGCCACGGCACCCGCACCGATGCGTTTCCACGCCCCGGCGGCAGCACGCCCACGGGGTCTGTTCGCTCGCTGGCGGGAGGCCAGACGGGCCGGACGGTGACCGCCGTTCGCCCGCCCGCCCCGAGCCGAAGGGCGGGCGATGCGCCCGGGTCAGCCGCCGGTGATGCTGGAGATGCTGTGCGCGAGGTTCGACAGCAGGGAGTTGATCGAGGTCGCGACCGTGGTCTCGTGGAGCATGAAGCCGAACAGGGCGGCGACGATCGCGTGGGCGATCTTCATCTGCTTGTTGCGGATGAAGATGATGCACAGGATCGCGAACAGGACCAGCGCGGAGACGGAGAGTGCCACCCGGACTCACTTCCTCGTTTTCATAGCGGGGTGCCACCGACCGGCGACACCAGCGAAAGCCGGACCCCGGCCTGTCCGACGGTCCCGAGGCGGAATCGCGGACCGTCCGACGCACCGTCGGCCGGGGAGCCCACGATCGACCGCTGCCTGTCGTGCCGCACGTGACGCCCCCCTATCCCCCGAATCCTGAACAGTCCCGCCCGGACTCAGTGTGGTCGACCGTGCCGATTGCGTAAAGGTCTGACCGTCGGCCCGGCCCCGATATCCCGCGATGCGAGACGAGTTTCCGCCGACCGGGACGATAGCCGAGCCGTCCTGACGAATCGTCGGCGGGGCCGCGCTGAGCGGCCGGGAAGCCGCCGGGGGCGGGGAACGGAACCCGCTGGTCCGGTCAGTCGTCGGGCCGTCCGATTTGGCCGAAGATCGGCTGCCCGGCTTGACAGCCACTGCCCCCGGCATGTGCCCTGCGGGCCGCCCGCCGACGCGCCGTCAGCGCGGCCACGGCACCGGCCTCGCGCCCCGTCGGGCCCGCCGGGTCCAGTCGGGCCCAGCCGACCCGGTCGGCCCAGCCGGCCTGGTCGGCTCAGTCGCGCCAGAGCAGCAGCAGCGCGCGGTCGTCGTTGATGTCCCGGGCCACCGTCTCGATCAGCGCGGCCGCGGCGCCCGGCCCCGCACCCGCTCCGCCGCCGGGCAGCAACCGGTCCGCCTCCCCCATCAGCCGGTCCATGCCCTCCCCGAGGTCCCGGCCCGGCGCCTCGACCATGCCGTCGGTGCACAGCATCAGGACGTCGCCCCGGTTCAGCCGGCCGCGCACGCCTTCGAACTTGGCGCCGTCGTAGATCCCGAGCAGCGGGCCCTCGGCCTCCTTGACCTCCCAGCGGCCGGCGCCCTCCAGGCGCTGCATACCCGGCAGGTGCCCGGCCGACAGCAGCTCGTAGTCGCCGGTGTCGAGGTCCAGCACCAGGTGGACGGCGGTGGCGAAGCCCTCCTCCCAGGACTGGCGCAGCAGGTAGCCGTTGGCGGCGGGCAGGAAGTCGTGCGCGGGCAGCGAGCCGACCAGGCCGCCGAAGGCGCCGGAGAGCAGCAGCGCGCGGGAGCCGGCGTCCATGCCCTTGCCGGAGACGTCCGCGAGGACCACCTCCAGCAGCCGCCGGCCCGGGCCGGTGCGGGCGGCGACCACGAAGTCCCCGGAGAAGGACTGGCCGCCGGCCGGGCGCAGCGCCATGTCCGCGTGCCAGCCGGCCGGCAGCTCGGGCACCCGGCTCTGCACCCGCAGCCGCTCGCGCAGGTCGAACAGCATGGTGGAGCCGCCCCACCAGGGCACGCCGACCCGGGCCCGGAACTGGGCCAGCAGCAGGCCGCCCACCCCGGCGGCGCCGACCACCAGGGCCGCGCCCGGGGTCACGCCGTAGAGGTAGGCCGCGGGGTTGTCGCTGGCGACCCGCTGGCCGGTGTGGATCACGGACTCGGCGGAGAGGCCGAGCGCGGCGAGCGCGTAGAGCACCACCAGGCTGCCGGGGCGCAGCAGCAGCGCGCCGGCCAGGATCGGCAGGACCAGGGAGGTGGGCGGGGCCCAGTCGGGGAGCCAGATGTTGAACAGGATCAGCAGCGGGACGAGCAGGGCGAGCGCGCACAGCACCGGCCAGTCGGCTGCGCCGCCGCGGAAGTAGTCCACACCGGCCGTGCGCAGCCTTCGGCGGACCCGGCGGAGCCTCTTGCGCAACCGGGCCGTCACGGGCTCGGACGCCGGGGCGGCGCCGGGCCTCGTCGCAGTCGTCTGGGGCGGTGCGCCCGGCGGTCTGCCAGCCATGGAGCCCGACCCTATCCACGGGTGCGGCCCGGCGTCGACGGCCCGGGCGGGGGCGGCGGCGCCGGGGCGCGGGGTGCTCGGCGGGTTTCGGCCGATCGGGGCGGTCGCGGGCACGGCGTCAGGAGGCTTGCGCCGGTTGGGTGTACGAAACACGGGGGGCGCGTGTGCGCCCCGCGCGCGCGGCCGTCCGGTCGGTCGGCGCCTGTGGCCGATCCCACAGGCCGCCGGGCCCCGTCGGCGCTCTGTCGCCTCCCTGTCGGCGCCCCGGGACGGCGGCGGCCGGCCGCACGCGAGCGTGCGACCGGCCGGGAGGAGGGTGGGGTGGCTGGGATCAGCCCTGGGGGTGGTGGGCCGGGATCGGCGGGAGCTCGCCGGTGGTCTCGTACTCGCTCAGCATCTCGATCCGGCGGGTGTGCCGCGGCTCGCCGCTGTACGGGGTGCGGAGGAAGACCTCGACGAACGACGTGGCCTCCTCCGTCGTGTGCATGCGGCCGCCGATGGAGATCACGTTGGCGTCGTTGTGCTGGCGGCCGAGCTCGGCGGTCTGCACGCTCCAGGCCAGCGCGGCCCGTACGCCCTTGACCTTGTTGGCGGCGATCGCCTCCCCGTTGCCCGAGCCGCCGATCACGACGCCCAGCGCCTCCGGGTCCGCGGCGGTGCGCTCGGCGGCGCGCAGGCAGAACGGCGGGTAGTCGTCCTCGGCGTCGTAGATGTGCGGCCCGCAGTCGACCGGCTCGTGGCCGGCCCCCTTCAGCCACTCCACGAGGTGGTTCTTCAGTTCGTATCCGGCATGGTCGGAGCCCAGGTACACGCGCATGCCATGAGTGTGGCACGCGGCCGCACCCGGGCCCGACAACGGGGGCGTCAGCGCCGGCCGACGAGCTTCCAGGCCAGCGGCAGCGCGCCGGCGGCGAAGGCGGCCTTCAGGGCGTCGCCGACCAGGTAGGGGTAGAGGCCGAGCTCGGCGGCGCGGGCGAGCGGCACGTGCAGGGAGAGGGCCAGGTACGGGACGCCGACGGCGTAGATGGCGAGGCTGCCGAGGGCCATGGTGACGACGGTGTTCACCGGGGTGCGGTCGGCGCCGCGCCGGGCCAGCGCGCCGGTCAGGGCGGCGGCGAGGACGAATCCGAGCACGTAGCCGAGGGAGGGCATCGCCCAGCCGGAGGTGCCCTCGGCGAACCAGGGCAGGCCGGCCAGGCCGGCCAGCAGGTAGAGGGCGAGCGAGGCGGCGCCGCGGCGGGCGCCGAGCGCGGTGCCGACCAGCAGGGCGGCGAAGGTCTGGCCGGTGACCGGCACCGGAGAGCCGGGGACGTTCACCGACAGCTGGGCGGCCACACCGGTCAGTGCGGCGCCGCCGGCCACCAGGGCCAGGTCGCGGGCCTGGGCGCCGAGGCGGGTGGACGCGGCGGGCAGCAGGTCGGCGAGGACGGCGCGACGCGGTATCGGGGTGGTGGCGGTGGCCATCGGGGGCTCCTCCGTGGGGGTCCGGGTGAGTGAACACCTGTGAACCTACGCGGTGATCCACTGCGCCACCTCCGCGGTTTCGGACAAAGCCCCACCCTCGGGCGTTGTCGGAACCGGCCGGGGACGACGCTGCGTCACGGTCCGGACGCGGGCGGTTGCGGTCCGGTCCGCCATGTGGTCCCGGGCCGGACATTGTTGGCATGGCCGGAGGCGGCCCCGGATATTGGACAACTCATGCCGCATACCGCACAGTCTGGAACCACCCCTATGGCCCCCACCTCCGTGCCCTCGGCGCCCGGGACCACCGACGCCGCCACCCGACCGGCCGACGGCCCGGCCCCGGGTGGCCAGCAGCTCGCCCACGGGCTGAAGCAGCGCCACCTGTCGATGATCGCCCTCGGCGGCGTGATCGGCGCGGGCCTCTTCGTCGGCTCCGGCGCCGGCATCGCGGCCGCGGGCCCGGCGATCATCCTGGCCTTCGTCCTCTCCGGCCTGCTGGTCATGCTGATCATGCGGATGCTCGGCGAGATGTCCGCGGCCCGCCCCGCCTCCGGCTCGTTCTCGGTGCACGCCGAGAAGGAGATCGGCCCGTGGGCCGGGATCACCGCGGGCTGGATGTACTGGGTGATGCTCTGCTGCGGCGTCGCCGCCGAGGCCACCGCCGCCGGGAAGATCGTCAACGGCTGGATACCGGGCGTCTCCTCGTGGGTCTGGGTCGCCCTGTTCATGGTCTTCTTCTGCGCCAGCAACCTCACCGCGGTGAAGAACTTCGGCGAGTTCGAGTTCTGGTTCGCCACCGTCAAGGTCGCGGCGATCGTCGCCTTCCTGGTCCTCGGCGGGCTGGGCATCGCCGGGGTGATCGGCCCCGGCTCCCCCGGCACCGGCAACCTCACCGGCCAGGGCGGCTTCCTGCCGAACGGCGGCAACGGCCTGATCGTCGGCCTGCTCGCCTCGGTCTTCGCGTACGGCGGTCTGGAGACCGTGACCATCGCCGCCGCCGAGTCCGACGACCCCAAGAAGAACGTCGCCAACGCCGTGCGCACCGCGGTGTGGCGGATCGCGATCTTCTACATCGGCTCGATGGCCCTGGTCGTCACCCTGGTCTCCTGGAAGGACCCGGCGGTCGTCACCGACGGCCCGTACGTCACCGTGCTGAGCCACCTCGGGGTGCCCGCCGCCGGGACGATCATGCAGGTCGTCGTGCTGGTCGCGCTGCTGTCCGCGATGAACGCCAACATCTACGGCGCCTCCCGGATGGCGTACTCGCTGGTCGGCCGCGGCCAGGGCCCCAAGGCGCTGGCCAAGGTCAGCGGCGGGGTGCCGCGCCGGGCCGTGCTGGCCTCCTGCCTGTTCGGCTTCGGCGCCGTGCTGGCCGCCAAGTTCTGGCCGGACACCGTGTTCACCTGGCTGATGAACACCACCGGCGTCGCGATCCTGGTGGTCTGGCTGTTCATCTGCGGGGTCCAGCTGCGGATGCGCCGCCGGCTGGAGCGCGAGGCGCCCGAGCTGCTCACCGTGAAGATGTGGGGCTACCCCTACCTGACCTGGCTCGCGATGGCCGCCGTGGCCGGCATCCTCGCGCTGATGACCACCACCGAGGGCAACCGGCAGCAGCTGTACGCGGCCGGGGTGCTGGTCGCGCTGCTGTCCGCCGCCGGCCTGCTCAAGCAGCGCCGGGACGCCGCCGCCCGCTGAGCCCCCGTACGCGGCAGGGCCCCGGTACCGGTCGGTACCGGGGCCCTGCCGCGTGTCCGGGGCGGTGCGTCCGGGCTACTCGAAGGACGGGCCGGCCGTCCGGGTGCGCTTGATCTCGTAGAAGCCCGGGGTGGAGGCCACCAGCAGGGTGCCGTCCCAGAGCCGGGCCGCGGCCTCGCCCTTGGGGGCGGGGGTGACCACCGGGCCGAAGAAGGCCACCCGGTCGCCGTCCGCACCCTCGACCGCGATGACCGGCGTGCCGACGTCCTCGCCGACCAGCGTGATGCCCTCCTTGTGCGACGCACGCAGGGCCTCGTCGTAGGCGTCGGTGTCGGCGGCGTCGGCCAGCTCGGCAGGCAGGCCCGCGGCCACCAGGGCGGCCGTGACCGTCTCCCGGTTCTGCGGCAGGCCCTGGTTGTGGAAGCGCAGGCCCAGCTCGGTGTAGAGCCGGCCGAGCACCTCCTCGCCGTGCTGCTCGGCGGCGGCTATGCACACCCGCACCGCGCCCCAGGCGTTGTCCAGCAGCTCGCGGTAGTTCTCCGGGAGGTCCCGGTGCTCGTTCAGCACCGACAGGCTCATCACGTGCCAGCGCACGTCGACCGGGCGCAGCTGCTGAACCTCGATCAGCCAGCGGGAGGTCATCCACGCCCACGGGCAGGCCGGGTCGAACCAGAAGTCGGCGGTCTTGCGCTCAGCGGCAGTCGTCACTGCGTGTCGTCCTTAGTGAGGTGGTCCGGGCAGGGGAATTCCGCCCCGCGGACCCCAACACCCGCCAGGCGCCGCTGATTCCGCCCCGGGCGCGACGGCCGGTGCAATGGTACCGGCGGTGCGGAGCGTGAAAGGATGGCCCCGCGCGCGGCCACACCGCGCACGAGACCCGCACCACCCAGACGCGCACCACCGTGCGAGCCGGACAAAGGAGTACCGCCGTGCCGGGCAAGAACCTCAGCCGCGACGAAGCCCAGCAGCGGGCCAGCATCCTGGCCGTGGACGGCTACCGGGTCCGGCTGGACGTGACCTCGGCCCCGGATCCGGCCTCCGCCACCTTCCGCTCCACCACCACGATCGCCTTCCGCTGCTCCCGGCCCGGCACGGACACCTTCCTCGACCTGCTCGCCCCCGCCGTCCGCTCGGTCACCCTCAACGGCCGCGCCCTCGACCCGGCCACCGCCTACGACGGCGCCCGGGTGCACGTCGACGGCCTGGCCGCCGAGAACGTCCTCACCGTCGAGGCCGACTGCGCCTACAGCCGCACCGGCGAGGGCCTGCACCGCTTCGTCGACCCGGTGGACGGCGAGACCTACCTCTACACCCACTACGAGCCGGCCGACGCCCGCCGGGTGTTCGCGAACTTCGAACAGCCCGACCTGAAGGCCCCGTTCACCTTCACCGTGACCGCCCCGGCCGCCTGGGACGTGTGGTCCAACGCCCCGCACGAGACGGTCACCGCGGAGGACGGCGCCCGCACCTGGGAGTTCGCGCCGACCAAGCCGATCTCCACCTACCTCACCGCCGTCGTCGCCGGCCCCTACCACGTCGCCCGCGACCACTACAGCCGCGAACTCGCCGACGGCACCACCCTGGAGATCCCGCTCTCCGCGATGTGCCGCAAGTCCCTCGCCCCGTACTTCGACGCGGACGAGATCCTCGGCGTCACCAAGCTCGGACTCGACTTCTTCCACGAGGAGTTCGCCTACCCGTACCCCTTCGGCAAGTACGACCAGGCCTTCGTGCCCGAGTACAACATCGGCGCGATGGAGAACCCCGGCTGCGTCACCTTCCGCGAGGAGTTCGTCTTCCGGTCGAAGGTCACCGACGCCGCCTACGAGGGCCGGGCCAACGTCATCCTGCACGAGATGGCGCACATGTGGTTCGGCGACCTGGTGACCATGCGGTGGTGGGACGACCTGTGGCTGAAGGAGTCCTTCGCCGACTTCATGGGCGCCTACGCCCTGGTCGGCGCCCGCACCCGCTACTCCTCCGCCTGGGTCACCTTCGCCAACCAGCGCAAGGCGTGGGCCTACCGGCAGGACCAGTTCCCCACCACGCACCCGATCACCGCGGACATCCGGGACCTGGAGGCCGCCAAGCTCAACTTCGACGGCATCACCTACGCCAAGGGCGCCTCCGTCCTCAAGCAGCTGGTGGCGTACGCCGGTTCGGAGTCCTTCTTCGAGGGCGCCCGCCGCTACTTCCGGCGCCACGCCTTCGGCAACACCGAGCTCACCGACCTCCTGGAGATCCTGGAGGAGACCAGCGGCCGCGACCTCAAGTCCTGGGCCGCCGCCTGGCTGCAGACCGCCGGGGTGAACGCGCTGACCCCGCAGGTCACCACCGACGCCGAGGGCCGGATCACCGAGCTGGCCGTCCTCCAGGACGGCACCGCGGACGGTTCGGCGACTCCGTCGCGCGGCCTGCGCCCGCACCGGATCGCCGTCGGCCTGTACGACCGGGACGGCGACGGCGCGCTGGTGCGCACCGAACGGATCGAGCTGGACGTCACCGGCGCCCGCACCGTGGTGCCCGAGGCGGCCGGCCGGCCCCGCCCGGCGTTGGTGCTGCTCAACGACGACGACCTGACCTACTGCAAGATCCGGTTCGACGAGGAGTCGCTGGAGACCCTGCGCACCGGCCTCGGCGACATCGACGGCGAGCTGTCCCGCGCCCTCGCCTGGTCCGCCGTCTGGAACCTCACCCGCGACGGCCTGATGCCGGCCCGCGACTACGTCGCCCTGGTGCTGCGCTTCGCCGGCCAGGAGGGCAACATCGGCGTGCTGCAGTCGCTGCACGCCCAGGCCAAGACCGCCGTCGACCTGTACGCCGATCCGGC
This sequence comes from Streptomyces sp. NRRL S-350, assembly GCF_000719705.1. Taxonomy (GTDB): domain Bacteria; phylum Actinomycetota; class Actinomycetes; order Streptomycetales; family Streptomycetaceae; genus Kitasatospora. The sequence continues at coordinate 189,480 of NZ_JOHO01000005.1, forward strand.
CTGGCGCGCCGAGGGCGGCCGACTGCTCGCCGACGGCGCCCTGCGCGAGCTGCGCGACGCCGTCCCCGGCAGCGACCACCAGCTGGCCTGGGCCCGCTTCCTCGCCCAGACCGCCGGCGGCGCCGAGCACCTCGGCCTGGTCCGCGGCCTGCTGGCCGGCAGCGCCCGGATCGACGGCCTGGACGTCGACCAGGAGCTGCGCTGGTCGCTGTGGCTGGCGCTGGCCGCCGCCGGGCAGGCCGGCGACGAGGAGCTGGCCGCGGAGCTGGCCGCCGACAACACCGCGAGCGGCAAGCGGCAGTACACCCAGTGCCTGGCCGCCCGGCCCACCCCGGAGGCCAAGGCCGCCGCGTGGTCGGCCGTCGTCGACTCGGACGAGCTGCCGAACGCCCTCGTCGAGGCCAACATCGCGGGCTTCGCGCTGCCCGCGCACCGCGACCTGACCGCCCTCTACGCGGCGCCGTACTTCAAGCTGCTGGAGAAGGTCTGGGCCGAGCGGACCATCGAGATCGCGATGCGCTTCGTCGGCGGCTTCTTCCCGAGCGCGCAGACCGGCGAGCAGACCGTGGCCGAGGCCGACGCGTGGCTGGACGGCCACCCGCAGGCGGCGCCGGCGCTGCGCCGCCTGGTGCTGGAGCGCCGGGACGACCTGGCCCGCGCGCTGCGGGCCCAGGCCTGCGACCGGGCCTGACGCCCGTCGCGCGAGGGGGCCCACCGGTGCGGTGGGCCCCCTCGCGCGTCCTTCCGGCCGGGGCGCGAGCGGGCGTACCGATCCGTTTCCCGGGGCGGCGATCCGGCACGCGGAAGCGGAGAACGCGAAGGGGCCGGACCGCGCGATGCGGTCCGGCCCCTTCAGGCGCTGGGCGCGGCTCAGCCGATGAGCGAGCGCAGCACGTACTGCAGGATGCCGCCGTTGCGGTAGTAGTCCGCCTCGCCGGGGGTGTCGATGCGGACGACCGCGTCGAACTCCTTCTCGCCCGCCTTGACCTTGACGGTCTTCGGGGTGCGGCCCTCGTTGAGCTCGGTCACGCCGGTGATCGAGAAGGTCTCCTCGCCGGTCAGGCCGAGGGACTCGGCGTTCTCGCCCTCCGGGAACTGCAGCGGCAGGACGCCCATGCCGATCAGGTTGGAGCGGTGGATGCGCTCGTAGGACTCGGCGATGACGGCCTTGACGCCCAGCAGCGCGGTGCCCTTGGCGGCCCAGTCGCGGGACGAGCCGGAGCCGTACTCCTTGCCGGCCAGGACGACCAGCGGGATGCCGGCGGCCTGGTAGTTCTGCGAGGCGTCGTAGATGAACGACACCGGCGCGTCGGCCTGGGTGAAGTCGCGGGTGTAGCCGCCCTCGGTGCCCGGCGCGATCTGGTTGCGCAGGCGGATGTTGGCGAAGGTGCCGCGGATCATCACCTCGTGGTTGCCGCGACGGGAACCGTAGGAGTTGAAGTCGCGCTTCTCGACACCGTTGGCGGTCAGGTACTGCGCCGCCGGGGTGCCGGGCTTGATGTTGCCGGCCGGGGAGATGTGGTCGGTGGTGACCGAGTCGCCCAGCTTGGCCAGGACGCGGGCGCCGGCGATGTCGGTCACCGGGCTCGGGGTCTTGGCCATGCCCTCGAAGTACGGGGGCTTGCGGACGTAGGTCGACTCGGTGTCCCACTCGAAGGTGTTGCCGGTCGGGACGGGCAGCGACTGCCAGCGGTGGTCGCCGGCGAAGACGTCCTGGTAGCCCTTGTCGAACATCGCCTCGTCGATGGAGCCGGCGACGGTGTCGGCGACCTCCTGCTCGGACGGCCAGATGTCGGCAAGGAAGACGTCGTTGCCGTCGGCGTCCTGGCCCAGGGCGTCCTTGGTGATGTCGACGTTCATGTTGCCGGCGAGGGCGTAGGCGACCACCAGCGGCGGGGAGGCCAGGTAGTTCATCTTGACGTCGGGGTTGATCCGGCCCTCGAAGTTGCGGTTGCCGGAGAGCACCGAGACGACCGCGAGGTCGGACTCGTTGACGGCGGCCGAGACCTCCTCGGGCAGCGGGCCCGAGTTGCCGATGCAGGTGACGCAGCCGTAGCCGACCAGGTTGAAGCCCAGCTTCTCCATGTAGGGGAGCAGGCCGGCCTTCTCGTAGTAGTCCATGACGACCTTGGAGCCGGGCGCCAGGGTGGTCTTGACCCAGGGCTTGACGTGCAGGCCCTTCTCCACGGCCTTCTTCGCCAGCAGGGCGGCGCCCAGCATGACGGAGGGGTTGGAGGTGTTGGTGCAGGAGGTGATCGAGGCGATCACGACCGCGCCGTTGTCGATCTCGTAGGTCGAGCCGTCGGGGGCGGTGACGGTGGTCGGCTTCGAGGCCTCGGCGGAGTAGGTCGGCAGCGCCTCGGCGAACTTCTCGGCGGCCTCGGCCAGGATCACGCGGTCCTGCGGGCGCTTCGGGCCGGAGATCGACGGGACGACGGTGGAGACGTCCAGCTCCAGGTACTCGGAGTAGACCGGCTCGACCGACGGGTCGTGCCAGAGGCCCTGCTCCTTGGCGTACGCCTCGACCAGGGCGAGCTGCTGCGCGTCGCGGCCGGTCAGGCGCAGGTAGTTGATGGTCTCGGCGTCGATCGGGAAGATCGCGCAGGTCGAGCCGAACTCCGGCGACATGTTGCCGATGGTGGCGCGGTTGGCCAGCGGGATGGAGCCGATGCCGTCGCCGTAGAACTCGACGAACTTGCCGACCACGCCGTGCTTGCGCAGCATCTCGGTGATGGTGAGCACCAGGTCGGTGGCGGTGGTGCCGGCCGGCAGCTCGCCGGTCAGCTTGAAGCCGACCACGCGCGGGATCAGCATGGAGACCGGCTGGCCGAGCATCGCGGCCTCGGCCTCGATGCCGCCGACGCCCCAGCCCAGCACGCCCAGGCCGTTGACCATGGTGGTGTGCGAGTCGGTGCCGACGCAGGTGTCCGGGTAGGCCTGGCCGCCGCGGACCATGACCGTGCGGGCCAGGTGCTCGATGTTCACCTGGTGGACGATGCCGGTGCCCGGCGGGACGACCTTGAACTCGTCGAACGCGGTCTGGCCCCAGCGCAGGAACTGGTAGCGCTCCTTGTTGCGGCCGTACTCGATCTCGACGTTCTGGGTGAACGCGTCCTTGGTGCCGAACTTGTCGGCGATGACGGAGTGGTCGATGACCAGCTCGGCCGGGGCCAGCGGGTTGATCTTGTCCGGGTCGCCGCCCAGCTCCTTGACGGCCTCGCGCATGGTGGCGAGGTCGACCACGCACGGCACACCGGTGAAGTCCTGCATGATCACGCGGGCCGGGGTGAACTGGATCTCCTGGCTCGGCTGGGCGTCGGCGTCCCAGTTGCCGAGGGCGCGGATGTGGTCGGCGGTGATGTTCGCGCCGTCCTCCGTGCGGAGCAGGTTCTCCAGCAGCACCTTGAGGCTGTACGGCAGCCGCTCGGAACCCTCGACGGCGGAGAGCTTGAAGATCTCGTACGACTCGTCGCCCACCTGCAGCGAGCTGCGGGCGTCGAAGCTGTTCGCGGACACGACTGACTCCTTCTGGGTGCTTCGTGCGATATCCGGCCGCCATGCGATGGTAAGGTCAGCCTTAGTTAGGCTCGCCTTGCCCGCATCGCCGGGGAGCGCCTCTCGGCAAGTATCTTGATGTCGAGATATATCGTAATGGGCAGTTATCTCGATGTCGAGATAAACCATAGTGCATGCCGTGGCTCACTGGTCGTCCGGGCCGCGCCGCTTGCGCTCCAGCCTGATCAGCCAGACCGCTCCCGCCACCACCGCAGCCGCCATCAGCAGCACCACCACAAGCTCACCACCGGAACCGCCGGTCGGCGAGGGGGCGATGTCCGCCAGCAGGATCGTCCTCATCTCTTCACCTCCCCTCCCCCTGCGTTCCCCACCGGCCACCCGCCGGCTCCCCCGGACCCGGGCGACCCGGGCGACCCGGGCGACCCGCGCCCGGACCGAGTACCAGCATCAGCAGCACCGGGAACTCGAGATACGCGTGATAACTGGCCAGCGCCGCGTACAACGACCGGCCCTGCAGGTAGTCCACCGCGAACAGCAGCGCCAGCAGCGCGCCCGCCCCCGCGCCCAGCGCCCACGCCCGCACGCCGCGCAACGCGGGCACCCGGGCATCGAAACGCTCCGCCGCCTCCGGCGCGTACCGGGGCAGGAACCACACCCACACCACGTAGTGCATCGTCTGCAGGAAGGCGAACACCGCCAGGAAGCGCAGACCGCCCTCCGGTGTCAGCCAGGCCGGCGGCGTGTAGGCGGCGGCCAGCCGGTCCGTCCAACCGCCCGGGCGCTGCGACAGCAGACCGTCCAGCAGACCGCTCAACAACAGCGCCGGAACCAGCACCACCCAGGCACCCTGCAACGCCAGGAACGCCGCGCGCCCGCGCCGCAGCCGACGCGACCACTCGACCAGGAACAGCAGCGGCACCACGTTGTGCAGGTGCGCCAGCACCACGAAGTGGTACGCCGGGAACGCCAGCGACAACGCACCCGCCCCGAGCAGCAGCACCGCTCCCCCGGCCGACAGCCACGGCCGCCCGCGCAACCCGTACCGGCCGGCCGCCGCCAGCAGGCCGTACGCGAGCAGGATCTCCGCCCACTGGGACACCCGCGAAGGCGGCAACAGACGGCACAGCACGATGCCGGTCACCAGCACCAGCAGCAACCGCAGCAGCGGGCCCGCCAGGACGGCGGCGAAACGGCCCGCCACGTAGCGCAGCTCCAGCACGTTGTGCAGCAGGCCGAAGACGGCCAGGCCCAACACCGCCAGGCCCGTCGGCGCCCGCAGGGCCAGGGCCAGCGCCGACGCGGCCGACAGCGCGAAGCCCGCGAACGGCGCCGCGCCCAGCCGGACCGCCGGGCCCGGCGCGGGCCAGACCGGCACGGCCGCCGACACCGGTACGGGTGCGACCTCGGTGGCCATGGTCCCCTCCCCGTGGCACGATCCCCGCCGTGCCCTACGCCCTCGCCCTGACCCTGACCCTGCTGGTCGAGGTCCCCGTCTACACCGCCGCGCTCACCCGGGCCGGCGGCCTGCGGCCCACCCGGGCCGCCCTCGCCGCCGTCCTCGTCAACCTGGCGACCCACCCGCTGCTCTGGTCGTCCCTGCGGCCGTACTCCACCGGGCCCGCCGCAGCGTACTGGACCGCCTTCGGGCTCGGCGAGGTCGGCGTCTGCCTCGTCGAGGGCGCCCTGCTCGCCCCGCTCACCGGACTGTCGCCGCGCACCGCACTGCCCTGGGCCGCCTCCGCCACCGCCAACGCGGCCTCGGTGCTCGCCGGACTCCTCCTCGCCGGGCTCCTGCACCGCCGCTGAACCGCCCACCCGCGCCCGTCCCCCGGCGGCCACCCGCGCCCGTCGGCCGACGCCCACCCACGCCCGTCGGCCGACGCTCCGACCGGTACGGTGGCGGGTGATGTGGGCAGGCGGAGCAGGACGGAACAGAGCGGGACGAGCAGGGGGAAGCCGCCGGTGATCGTGGTGGACGCGTCCGCGCTGGTGCTGGCACTGGCCGACGAAGGCCCGCGCGGGGCCGCCGCCCGGACCGAACTCGCCTCCGACCGCGAGTGGTTGGCGCCCGAACACATCCTGGTCGAGGTCATGCAGTCGCTGCGCGGCCTGTACCTCGCCAAGGAACTGACCGCCGAGAGGGTCGCCGAACTCACCGGCGAGCTGGCCGGAGTGGCGATCCGCAAGGTCGAGGTGGCACCACTGCTCGGCCGGATCTGGGAGCTCAAGGACAACCTGACCCCGGACGACGCCGCGTACGTCGCGGTCGCCGAACTGCGCGGGGCGCCGCTGATCACCGCCGACCTGCGGCTGATGCGGGCCAGCGGGCCGCGCTGCGAGATCCGGGGGATCCGGCGCGAGCCGGTCTGAGGGCGGCCGCCGACGCCGACGCGCCCGATCTTCGCGGGCCTCGGTGTTCTGGCGGGCCCTGGCGCCGTTCGCGGGGATCGGTGTCCTTCCCCGGCCGGCGCCGTTAGCAGGGGGACCGTCGCCCTGCCCCGTGGAAGGCCCGACCGATGACCGCTCCGCTCGCCGCCGCCCTGCTGCCGCTGGCCCTGCTCGCCCCCGCCGCCTCGCCGGTCTCCGTCGTCGAGGCGGACTTCGACCCGGCCACCGCCTTCGTGCCACCGGCCGCCGTCAGCTACGCGACCGACCTGGTTCCGTACGGCTCGCACGCCCGGGTGGTCACCGACCGCTCGGTGGCCGGCCGGACGGTGCTCACGGTGACGGTGTCCGGGCTCGCCCCCGACCACGAGTTCCCCGTGCACCTGCACACCGGCACCTGCGGGGCCGACCCGGCCGCCTCCGGCCCGCACTACCAGGACGCGGTCGACCCGGTGCAACCGTCCACCGATCCGGCGTACGCCAACCCACACAACGAGCTGCGGCTGGTGCTGCGCACCGACGGGCAGGGCGAGGGCGCCGCCACGACCGCGGTGGACTGGCAGCCGCGGCCGGGCGAGGCCCGCTCGCTGGTGCTGCACGCCGGCACCCCGGTCGGCCCGCACGCGGCGGGCGACCGGGTGGCGTGCGTCAAGCTCGGGAAGTAGCCCGGGATGTAGCTCGGGAAGCAGCTCGGGCAGTAGCTCGGGCAGTCTGCTCAGGAGCCGAGGGTGGCGACCAGGACCGCCTTGATGGTGTGCAGGCGGTTCTCGGCCTGGTCGAACACGATGGAGTGCGGTGACTCGAACAGCTCGTCGGTGCACTCCAGCTCGGTCATGCCGGTCGTCTCGTACATCTGCCGTCCCAGCACCGTGCCGAGGTCGTGGAAGGCGGGCAGGCAGTGCAGGAACTTCACGGCCGGGTTGCCGGTGGCCCGGACGGTCTCCATGGAGACCTGGTAGGGCTTGAGCAGCTCGATCCGCTCGGCCCAGACCTCCTTGGGCTCGCCCATCGAGACCCAGACGTCGGTGTAGAGGAAGTCGGCACCGGCCACGCCCTCGGCCACGTCCTCGGTCAGGGTGATCCGGGCGCCCGTCGACTCGGCCAGCGCCTGGGCAGACTTCTGCACGTCCTCGGTCGGCCAGAGGGCGCGCGGGGCGACGATCCGGATGTCCATGCCGAGCAGGGCGCCGGTGACCAGCAGCGAGTTTCCCATGTTGGAGCGGGCGTCGCCGAGGTAGGCGAGGGCGACGTCGGTGAGCGGCTTGACGGTGTGCTCGGTGACGGTGAGCACGTCGGCCAGCATCTGGGTGGGGTGCCACTCGTCGGTGAGGCCGTTCCAGACCGGGACACCGGCGTGCTCGGCGAGTTCCTCGACGACCTCCTGGCCGTGGCCCCGGTACTCGATGCCGTCGAACATCCGGCCGAGCACCCGGGCGGTGTCCTTGATGGACTCCTTGTGGCCGATCTGGGAGGCCGACGGGTCCAGGTAGGTGGTGGTGGCGCCCTGGTCGTGGGCGGCGACCTCGAAGGCGCAGCGGGTGCGGGTGGAGGTCTTCTCGAAGATCAGGGCGATGTTCTTGCCGCGCAGCCGGGGCTGCTCGGTGCCCGCGTACTTCGCCGCCTTGAGCCCGGCGGCGAGATCCACCAGGAAGCGGAACTCCTGGGGCGTGAAGTCGAGCTCCTTGAGGAAGTGCCTGTTCCGGAGGTTGAAGGCCATACCGGGCTCCTGGTGTGACGGGACGGGGGGAAGGCTGGCAAGTGTATACGACTGTTGGAATTTCTATACAGCGGGGGTTCGGGCAGGGCCGCCCCGCCGTGGGTCGGCACCGCTACCGCCGCTACAGCCGCTGCGGGCGCTGCAGGCGGGATCGAGCGACGGGGCGACGGGGCGACGGGGCGACGGGGCGAACCGCTGCAGGCGGGATGAGGCGGCAGGCCGACAACCGCTACAGCCGGGGGTCGACCGGCTCCGACTCCAGCGCGAGCACCGCGAACACCGGCTCGTGCACCCGCCACAGCGGCTCCCCGGCCGCCAGCCGGTCCAGCGCCTCCACACCCAGCGCGTACTCGCGCAGCGCCAACGAGCGCTTGTGGCCCAGCGAGCGCCGACGCAGCCGGTCGAGGTGCTCGGTGTAGTCCGGGCCGTAGACGATCCGCAGGTACTCCCGCCCGCGCACCTTCACCGCGGGCTGCACCAGCCCGCCCGGACGGCCTTCGCCGCGCGCGGTCCGCACCAGCGAGGCCAGCGGCCTGACCACCATGCCCTCGCCGCCCGCCCCGGTCAGCTCCTCCCACCAGACAGTGGCAGCGGCCGTCGAAGCCTCGTCCTCGGTGTCCACCAGGACCCGGTCGGTGCGGTGCAGCACGGGCTCCTCCCCGTCGTCGGCCGCCACCAGGCGGTCGATCCGGGCCAAGTGCTCGTCGTGCGGGCGCACCGCGAGGTTCGCCCCTTCGGCGGCCAGCAGCTGGAACGGCGCCAGCCGGACACCGGACAGGCCCTCGGTCGGCAGGCAGCAGCGCCGGTACGCCTCGGTGAACGCCCGCACGTCCGCGGACCGCTGCCGGAGGCGGCCGGTCAGGTCGGCCACGTCCAGGCCACGCCCGGCCGCCCGCTCCAGCGCCGACAGCGCCTCCGGCAGGGCGGCGCCCGCCGCCGCGCCGACCGCCGCGTACCGGCGGCGAAGCCGCTCCGCCGCCTTCAGCGACCACGGCATCAGCTCGGCGTCCAGCAGCAGCCACCCCGTGCCCAGCTCCTCGAACAGCCCGGCGCGCTCGGCGGAGGCCCGTACCCGGTCGAGCACGGCGGTGGTCAGACCGTCGTCGTCGGGGAACGCGCGGCCGGTGCGGGTCCAGATCGCACCCGGGCCGGCCACGCCGAAGCGGCGCTCCAGCGCGGCCCCGTCCCGGGCGACCAGCAGCACCACGCGCGAGCCCGCGTGCTTCTCCTCGCACACCAGGTGCCGCACGCCGTCCGCGCGGTAGGCGAGGAAGGCCTCCTCCGGGTGCTCCAGGTAGCCGTCCCTGCCGGAACTCGCGCTCGGCGCCATCGTCGGCGGGAGGTGGACGAGCAGCCGCGGGTCCACCGCGAAACGGCTCATCACCTCCAGCGCGGCCGCCGCGTTCTCCTCCCCGACGGCGACCTGCCCGTGCAGACCCGTCTCGACCACCCGGCGCCCGGCCACGTCGGCGAGGTCCAGCGGACGGCCCTCCCGGGCACCCGGCGCGTCCGCGATCAGCGGGCGCGCCGGGGCGTACCACTCGCGCTCGGCCTCCACGCCCACCAGCTCCCGCTCCGGGTAGCGCAGCGCGGTCAGGCTGCCGCCGAAGACGCAACCGGTGTCCAGGCAGACGGTGTTGTTGACGAAGCTCGCGGCCGGCACCGGGGTGTGGCCGTAGACCACCAGCGCCCGGCCGCGGTAGTCCTCGGCCCACGGGTAGCGCACCGGCAGGCCGTACTCGTCGGTCTCGCCGGTGCTCTCCCCGTACAGCGCGTGCGAGCGGACCCGGCCGGAGTCGCGACCGTGGTACCTCTCCGGCAGACCGGCGTGGCACACCACCAGGGCGCCGCCGTCCAACAGGTAGTGGCTGACCAGGCCGCGCATGAACGCGCGCACCTCGGCCCTGAACTCCTCGGACTCTCCCGCCAGCTGCTCCAGCGACTCCCGCAGGCCGTACGCGACGGTGACCTTCCGGCCGTCCATCGCCCGGCCGAGCTTGTTCTCGTGGTTGCCCGACACGCAGATCGCGTGGCCGGCCGCCACCATGCCCATCACCAGGCGCAGCACGCCCGGGGTGTCGGGGCCGCGGTCGACCAGGTCGCCGACGAAGACGGCGGTCCGGCCCGCGGGGTGCACGGCGTCCACCGGGCGGCCCTCGGCGTCCCGGGCGAGGGAGTAGCCGAGACGGGTCAGCAGGGTCTCCAGCTCGGAGCGACAGCCGTGGATGTCACCCACGACGTCGAACGGGCCGGTGAGGTGGCGCAGGTCGTTGCGGCGCTTCTCCAGCTCGATCCCGGCCGACGCCACCTCGGCCTCGCCGCGCAGGACGTGCACCCTGCGGAAACCCTCGCGCTCCAAACCGTCCAGCGAACGACGCAGTTCGCGGTGCTGGCGCGGGATGACGTACGCGGGCAGCCGGCGGTCCGGGCGGGAGCGGTTGCGCTCGGCGCACACCCCCGGCGGGACGTCCAGGACGATCGCGATCGGCGGCACGTCGTGCTCCCGGGCGATCCGGACCAGCCGGCTGCGCGCCTCGGGCTGCACGTTGGTGGCGTCCACGACGGTCAGCCGGCCGGCCGCCAGGCGCTTGCCCACGATGTGGTGCAGGAGGTCGTAGGCCTCCGCGGAGGCGGACTGGTCGTTCTCGTCGTCGGCGACCAGGCCCCGGCAGAAGTCGGAGGAGACCACCTGGGTGGGCAGGAAGTGGCGGCGGGCGAACGTGGACTTGCCCGCGCCGCTGGTACCGATCAGGACGACCAGGGAGACCTCGGTGACGGGGAGGCGGCGGGGGCGGTGCTCCCGGTCGCGTCGGCGGCGGCTGCGGCGTCGTCGACGGCTGCTGCGGCTGCGGTGGCTGCGGCGTCGGCTGCGGCGGCGTCGGTCATCGGGATTCGCCTCCTTCGGGGGTCGTCGGCTTGGAGGTCATCGGCTCGGGGGTCGTCGGCTCGGGGGTCGTCGGCTCGGAGGTCGCCGACTCGGGGGCCGACGGGTCGGCGGCCGTCCGGAACAGGGCGAGCTGGGTGGGAGCGCCGACCTCCTCGTCCTCCGGGCCGACCTGGCGCAGCACCACGGTGTAGCCGTAGGCAGCCGCGACCTTCTCGGCCCAGGCGCGGAACTCGGCGCGGGACCACTCGAATCGGTGGTCGGCGTGCCGGGTGCCGCCCGTCGGCAGGTGCGCCCAGCGGACGTTGTACTCGGCGTTCGGAGTGGTGACCACAACGGCCCGCGGGCGGGCGGCACCGAACACGGCGTACTCCAGGGCCGGCAGCCGAGGCAGGTCCAGGTGCTCGATCACCTCGCACAGCACCGCCGCGTCGAAACCCTTCAACCGGGCGTCGGTGTAGGTCAGCGCGCCCTGGGTCAGCCTCACCCGGGCCGCCTGCGGCTCCGGCAGCCGCTCCAGGCGCAGGTTGCGGTTCGCCGCCTGCAGCGCCCGGACGGACACGTCCACGCCGAGGAGTTCGGCGAACCTGTTGTCCTTGAGCAGTTCGCCGATCAGCTCGCCCCGGCCGCAGCCGAGGTCGGCCACCCGGGCGGCGCCCGTCTCGCGCAGGGCGGCGAGGATCGCGGTTCGGCGCTGCTCGGCGAGGGACGGCGGACCGGACAGCTCCGGCTCCGGCTCCGGCTCCGGGTCCTGGTCCTGGCCCGGTTCCCGGGTTCCCTCCGGTTCCCGGGTCTCCCCTGGTTCCTGGACGTCTCCCAGCTCCTGGATTTCCTCGGGCCGGTCGTCGACCGCGTTGTCGATCTCCCCGACCTCACGGTCGTCCGCCTCCGCCAGGCGAACCAGCTCCGGGCGCTCCGTCTCGGGCCGGGTCAGCGACCGGCGCCGGGCGAGGTAGCGGCGGGTGATCAGGGCCCGCTCCGGGTGGGCGGCCGGCCAGCCCTCGTCGGCGGTGAGCAGCTTGTCCACCTCGTCCGGAGCGGCCCAGTAGTACTCGGCGCCGTCCAGCACCGGCAGCAGCACGTACAGCTGCTGCAGCGCGTCGGCGAGCCGTACGGTCTCGGAGGCCAGCACGATCCGCACGTACGGGGAGTCACCCCACTCCGGGAACGCCTCGTCCAGCGGGATCGCCGTCGCCTCGACCCGCCAGCCCAGCGGCTCGAACAGCCGGGCCACCAACGCCGGGCCGCCGTCGCCCCCTCCCCGGCCGCTCGCGGGCACGGCGGGCACGGCGGGCGCGACGGACACGACGGGCAGTTCGATCCTCAGCGGGCGGGCCTGGCCCGGCAGTTCGGGGCGGGCCGGGCAGTCACCCTTCATCGCGGACCGGAACACCGTCCGCAGCGCCACCGCGAGCAGCGAGGACGCGGCGTAGGGGCGGTCGTTGACGTACTGGGCGAGCGCGACCGCGGGCGAGCCGTCGCTCCCCCTGCCCGCGCCCCGGCCCTTGCGGACCAGCGCGATGGGGTCGACGTCCAGCAGCAGCGCCGCCGTGCAGACCTCGTCCCCCGCCTCCGGGTAGAAGACGTGGGCCGCGCCGTGCGACGTCGTGAACCGCTGGACCTTCCCGGGGTGCTGGTGCACCAGGAACCCGAGATCGGTGGCCGGGCTCGCCGCGCTGCCGGTGGTGGAGATCGACATGAACACCCGTCGAAGTATTGCCCAGCCGCAGAGCCCTGAGCACAGGGTTTTCCCGCCCCGCGCCCCCGGGCAGGGGTGTCCGTCCGACCCGTCCGCACGGTGGGCGTGTTCGGCACGGGAGCGCCCCATTGGTTAACGTGCACGATGTGACTGCTGAATCCACCTCCCTCGAATCGACCTCCCCGGCGAACGGCGCCGTGGCCGCCGGCCTGGCCACCATCGCCGCCGACGGCACCGTCCTCGACACCTGGTACCCGGCCCCGGCGCTGGCCGCCGAGCCCGGCCCGGCCGGCACCGTCCGTCTGACCACCGAGCAGGCCGAGGCCGAACTCGGTTCCGGCGCTGCCGAGGCGCTGCGCGCCGACGCGCGCCGTGGCGTCGAGGTGGTCGCCGTGCGCACCACCATCGCCTCGCTGGACGAGAAGCCGCTCGACACGCACGACCTGTACCTGCGTCTGCACCTGCTCAGCCACCGTCTGGTCAAGCCGCACGGCCAGAACCTGGACGGCATCTTCGGGCTGCTGGCCAACGTCGCGTGGACCAGCATCGGCCCCGTCCCGGTGGACAAGGTCGAGCAGGCCCGTCTCGCCGTCCGCGCCCAGGGCGGGCAGCTGGCCGTCTACGGGATCGACAAGTTCCCGCGGATGACCGACTACGTCGCCCCGACCGGTGTGCGCATCGCCCACGCCGACCGCGTCCGGCTCGGCGCGCACCTGGCCGCCGGCACCACCGTGATGCACGAGGGCTTCGTCAACTTCAACGCCGGCACGCTGGGCACCTCCATGGTCGAGGGCCGGATCAGCGCGGGCGTCGTCGTCGGCGACCACAGCGACATCGGCGGCGGCGCGTCGATCATGGGCACCCTGTCCGGCGGCGGCAAGCAGGTCGTCTCGGTCGGCGAGCGCTGCCTGCTCGGTGCCAACGCGGGCATCGGCATCTCGCTCGGCAGCGACTGCGTGGTCGAGGCCGGCCTCTACGTCACCGCCGGCACCCGGGTCACCACCCCGGACGGCACGGTGGCCAAGGCCGTCGAGCTGTCCGGTCAGGACAACCTGCTGTTCCGCCGCAACTCGCAGAGCGGTGCGGTCGAGGTCATCGCCCGCTCCGGCTCCTGGGGCGGCCTGAACGCCGACCTGCACGCCCACAACTGAGGTACGGGCACAGGCTCCTGGGGTCCGGCGCCGATCGGCGTCGGGCCCCGCTCGGCGTCGGGCCCCGTCCGGCGTGGGGCCCCGCTCGCGTCGCGGGCCCGCCCTACGTCTCCTCTCCTCCCTCACGCACTCCTGAGGATCACCAGCCGCTGGGTCGCCCGGGTCATCGCGACATAGCGGTCGACGGCTCCCTCGACGCCGCCTCCGAACGCCTCCGGATCCACCAGGACGACCAGGTCGAACTCAAGCCCCTTCGACAGCTCCGGGGTCAGCGACCGGACCCGGGGCCGGGCTCGGAAGCCGGGCGCGCCGATCACGCAGGCGACTCCCTCGGCGTGCTCGGCGAGCCAGTCGTCCAGGATCGCGTCCAGCTCGGAGGCGGACCCGTGGCCCACCGGGATGCCGCTGCTGCGGACGGAGGTCGGCACGTTGGCGTCCGGCAGCGCGGCCCGGATGGCAGGCTCGGCCGCGGCCATGACCTCCTCCGGTGTCCGGTAGTTGATGCTCAGCGAGGCCACCGTGGTCCGGTCGAGTCCGATCCGCGCCAGCCGCTCCTCCCAGGACTCGGTGAAGCCGTGCCTGGCCTGGGCGCGGTCCCCGACGATGGTGAAGCTCCGGGACGGGCAGCGCAGCAGCAGCATCTGCCACTCCGCGTCGGTCAGCTCCTGGGCCTCGTCCACGACGATGTGGGCGAACGGCCCGGCCAGCGGCTCCGGATCGGCGACGGGCAGGACGCTCTGGTCGACCAGGGTGTCCTGGAGGTCCTGCCCGCGCAGCATCGTCACCGCGCCCTCGCCGTCGTCGTCCGCCTGCAGCAGGTCCCCGATGACGTCGGCCATGCGGGCTCGTTCGGCGGCGGCCGCGGCCTCGTGCCGGCGTTGCCGCAGGGCTGCCTCCGGATCGCCGAGCCGCTGCCGGGCCGCGTCCAGGAGCGGCAGATCGGGCACCGTCCACGCCTGGGGCGCGTGCTTGCGCTGCAGCTTGCGGACCTCCTCGGCGTCGAGCCAGGGCGCGCACATCCGCAGGTAGGCGGGCACCGACCAGAGGTCTCCGACGAGGTCGGCGGCTTCGAGCAGCGGCCACGCCCGGTTGAGGGTCTCCACCAGCTCCCGGTCCTGCCGCAGCGACCGGCGGAACAGCTCGGGTGACACCTCCTCCCCGTCCCCGTCGAGCTTGTCCAGCAGGATCGTGGCGAGTTCCGCCCAGATCTGCTCGCGCGCCTCGTTGTGCGGGGTGCCCGGATCCGGCGCGTCGAACGCGTCGGACCAGTCGTCGGCGCTCAGCCAGAGGTCGCCCCAGTGGGTCGTGACCGCCATGCCCTCGGTGGGCGGCTCCTCGTAGAACCGGACGGCCTTCTCGATCGCCTTGACCATGTCGACCGACGACTTCAGCCGGGCCACCTCCGAATCGGCTTCGGCCTCCGCCTTCGCCCCCTCGGCGACGAGGTCCCGCACGGTGCAGGTCCGCACTCCCTCCTCGCCGAGGCTGGGCAGGACGTCGGCGACGTAGGCCAGGTACGGCTGGTGCGGGCCGACGAACAGCACGCCGCCCCGCCGGTGGCCGAGCCGGGGATCGGAGTAGAGCAGGTACGCGGAGCGGTGCAGGGCGACGACCGTCTTCCCCGTGCCCGGTCCGCCGTCGACCACGAGGGCGCCCCGGGAGCCGGCCCGGATGATGGCGTCCTGGTCGGCCTGGATGGTGGCCAGGACGTCCCGCATCCGGGCGGACCGGTTGCCGCCCAGGCTGGCGATGAACGCGGACTGGTCGTCCAGCGCGGCGTGCCCCTCCAGGGCCTCGGCGGCGAACACCTCGTCCCAGTAGTCGCCGATCCGGCCGCCGCTCCACCGGTACCTGCGGCGGCTCACCAATCCCATCGGGTCGGCGTGGGTGGCCGCGAAGAACGGCTCGGCCGCGGGTGAGCGCCAGTCGACCAGGAGCCGGCGCCCCTCGCTGTCGGTGAGGCCGAGCCGCCCGATGTACACCGGCTCGGGGTCGTCCGCGCCGACGACGTGCCCGAGGCACAGGTCCAGGCCGAAGCGGCGCAGGGCGCGCAGGCGACCGGTCAGCCTGTGGACCTCGATGTCCCGGTCCATCCCCTGCCGGCCGAGACCGCCCGGCGACCGGAGCAGGTCGTCGAGGCGGCCGGACAGTTCGGTGATCGTCTGCTCCAGGCTCTCCGCGATGGCAGCGAAGTGCCGCTCGTCACGGCCGATGAGTGCCGGGTCGGCCTTGGCGCGGAGGCGGTCGGGAAGGTCGAACGCGCTGGTGGTCAGGTGGTTCATGGCATCAGCTCCGATCTGAGGCCTGTGATTGTGCGCCTCCACGGGGGCCTTGCGGCAAGACCCCCCATGCGCTATACGTTGAGAGTGGCAAGGGGTGGGCACTCCCCCTTTCCTTCTCCCTTTTCGGCCGCCGGCCTCCTCCCTCGTCGTTCCACCGCGTTCCTTCTCCGGTGTCTTCGGTCGTCCCCGGTCATGCCGATCCGCGTCGACTCGCGCCTAGCCGAGGCCGTACCGCGGCGGCAACCCGGGCTCACCCGGGAGACTTACGGCGTACCGGAGTCGGACCGCATCGGGTGGTGCGGGGTGACCGGCCGCCGGAGCGGGTCGTTGGTCGCTGCGGCACACCGCACCACCGATCCGGAGAGGTCCCGTCATGTCCGAACCATCTGACACGCCGCAACCCCCGAGCAGGCCGACGGGCTCGGCCGACGGCACCTCGCCCGGCTCCACCGTCCCCAGGAGCCTGCTGGACCAGATGCAGGAACTGCTCGCCTCGGTGACGGCGGATCTCGCCGAGTTGCAGTCCTCTGGCGCCCGGGACGCCGACGCCGCCTCCTACCCGACCGGCACGGACACCTCCGAGGCCTCGGCCGCGCCGGGCATCCGGTAGTCCGGCACCCGTTCCCGAACCGTCGGCCCACCCGCACCGGGCGCGCCGCCGTCGTCGTCGTCCGGCGGACCGACTGCGGCCGCCGCCGTTTCGCCGTCCGCCGGATCGCCGTCGACCCGTCCGCTGTCGACCCGTCCGCCGTCGAGCCGTCCGCTGACGATCCGCTCGCCGTCGACCGGCCCGTCACCGTCCGGCGGGCCGAGCCGGACGACGAGTAACGGCGAACCACCCCCGGCCCGGGCCGGCTCCGCCCCGCCGAGCGCCGCACGGTCCTCTCCGCCGGGCCGGCCCGCCGCCTCCCGCAGCCGCCCCGTCAGGTCCTTGCACTCCGACATCGCGTCGACGCCGTCGATGCACGTCCAGTAGATGCTCTCGGTGTCGGCTCCGCAGGCCAGCACCACCAACGTCTCGCCGACCTCCTGCAGCAGGCCGTCCAACGCCCCCAACACCGGTGCCACCTCGCCGAGTTCGGTCAGCCGTGCGGCCCGGCCGCCGCTCACCAGGGCGGCTCGGACGACGGAGCGGTCCAGGCAGACCGCCGCGTGCGCTCCCGCCTCGGAGAGCTGCTGCCCCAGGCCGGTGAGCTCCTCGTCCTCCGACTCCGCCAGCCGGGCGCCCACCGCTTCGGTGAGCAGCGCGGCCTGCCGCGCCTCCGCCAGTACATCCGGTACGTGTCTGGCCTCGGCCAGGGCGTGCCGGGCCGTCTTGATCAGTCGCAGCGCCTCCATGGCCACCGCTCCTCTCGCTCGCCGTCGACCCGGGCCGCCGAAGAAGCGGCCCTGTGGTCACGGCGCAAGCGTGCGAGGAACGGTGCGGACCCGCATCCACCTTGTCAGAAGCTGTGGAAAACCCCGGGGTTGTGGATAACTTTCGTCCCTCACAAGGGTTGGTCGCCCACGTCCGAGTTGACGTCGGCGGACTCGTCCGGCACCGGGAAGCGGTGCTCGTTCCGCTCGATCTTGGCCGCGAGGGCCTCCAGCGGGTCCACCCCGACCGCGGTGCAGAACTGCAGCAGGTACGCCAGCACGTCCGCGACCTCGTCACGCACCCGGTGCGCACGCTCCGGCTCGGCCATCACCTCGGCCGCTTGCTCGGGCGTCAGCCACTGGAAGATCTCCAGCAGTTCCCCCGCCTCCACGCTCAGCGCGGCCGCCAGGTTCTTCGGCGTGTGGAAGGGTTCCCACCGCCGGGCCGCCGCGAAGTCCGCCAACCGCTGCCGCAGGGTCTCCAGGGCCGGATCCCCGGCTCCCGTCACTCGTTCGCTCACCCCTCCAGGTCTACCGCATCGCCGCCCGCGGCCCGACCGTCGCCCACCGCGCCCGCACCGTCCCCGCCCGCACCGTCCGCGGCGGCACCGTCCGCACCGGCACCGTCCCCGGCGGCATCCGGCCCGCTCCCCGGCCCGCCCTGGGCCGGTACCCGGACCGCCCCCCGGCCCGGCTCCCGGCTCGGCTCGACAGGAGCCGCCTCCCGGGCCGCCTCTCCCGCCGCCGCCTCCGGCCGCAGCACCGTGAACCCCGAATCGGGATCCCGCCGGCACTCGACGACCACCGCCGCGCCCGACCGCACGTCGCCCGCGCCCAGCGCCTCCCACGCGGCCGCCGGCTCCTGCAGTGCCGCCACCACCCGCAGCTGGCTGCGCTCCGCCATGTCCCGTGCCAGCCGCAGCAGCGAGGCGGCCTGCTCGACGGAGAGCCCGGCCCCCAGGTCCTCGGCCAGCACGGTGAGCTGCCGGTGCGCCCACGGCACCTCGGCGGCCACGTCGAGGTCGAGGACCCCGGCCCCGGTCAGCAGCACCGCGGCGAAGGCGAGGTGGCGCAGCATGCCGTCGGAGGCCTGGTCGGCACCGGTGCGCCCGAGCACGCCCTCGTCGAAGACCGCGAGGACGCGCCGCACGCCCCCGCTCTCGCGCTCGGCGAGGGTGAGGCCGAGCAGCGGGTGCGGCGCGGCGGACTGGACGACGCGCAGCAGTTGTCCGTACCGGCGCTGGCACTCGTTGCTCAGTCGGGCGATGACGGCGGAGAGGTTGGCGGCGTTGCTGCGCAGGCGGGCTCCCGGGTCGGCCGGGGCCCAGCCCCGCATCAGGGCGGGGACGGGGTGCAGCAGGAAGACCTCCCGCAACGCGGTGAGCAGGTCCTCGGTGGCGGCGAGGACGAGGCACTCGCCGGCCGACGAGCCCGCGACCCGCAGCGGCAGCTGTGCGGTGATCATGGTGCCGCTGGGGAAGGGCGCCCGGATGTCGCCCTGGCGGGTGTCGTTGTGCCAGCAGACGTTGACCCGTCGGTTGCGGACGTCCTGCTCGCCGGTGTCGACGAGGGTCCGGCCGTCGAGGGTCAGCGACTCCCGGGCGATCCGGACCGGGCCGTCGGTGCGGATCACGACGTCGAGCCGGATGCGGCCGTGCGGGGAGCGGACGGTACAGCCGAGGATGATCGCGTCCCGTCCGTGCGGCACGCATCCGTCCAGCCCGCCCCGGACGGGCGCGGCGAGGGGGCCGGCGCGGTCGGGCAGACCGTCCAGCGAATCGGCGATCTCCTCGCCGAGGGCGAGCCTGGAGAGCACTGCGAGCGCGTCCAGGGCGTTGGACTTGCCGACCCCGGCGGGCCCGTGCAGCACGGTGAGGGGCGCGAGCGGCAGGACCGCGCGCCGGTAGGACTTGAACGAGGTGAGCCGGAGCTCCTCGACGGTGGGGCGCGGGACGGGCGGCCGGTCTGGCCCCGGCGTGTCCGGTCGGAGGTGGGCCGGCCCAGCGGGCCTGGTGGCGTCGCGGTTCACCCATCGGACGTTAGCCGCAGGCCGGCGGGCGGAAACGTGCCTGCACGACAGATTCATCCCAACGTGGCGCCCCACCCCGACGCGCTGACCGACCGCGCCGACCGACCGCACCAACCGCGCCGGACCGCGCAGACAGGCAACCTGACCGCCTGCCCAAGCGGCCCCGGAGCCCTCAACGCCGGTAGGCGGCCACCGTCACCGAAGCGGTCACCTCGACGGGCTCCGGCAGCGCCGCGAGCGCGGCGGCGAGCCGCTCCGCGTCGGTGTGCCAGGCGCTGGGCCCCATGCCGACGACGGTGCGCACGTCCTGCGGGCTGAGCCGCAGGGCGAACTCGACCTCCCGCCGCCCCGCCGGCGTCAGGTACGGCCCGAGCTTCTCGTCGATCCGCCGCTGCTTCTCCTCGTCCACCGACAACAGCCCCAGTGCGTCGACGAGTTCGCGCAGGTGGCGGGCGGTGGGCGAGACCAGCAGCAGGGCGCCTCCGGGGCGCAGCACCCGGCGGATCTCGGGCCCGTTGCGCGGGGCGAACACGTTCAGCACCAGGTCGGCGGAGGCGTCGCGCAGCGGCAGCGGGCGCCAGGCGTCGCAGACGACGGCGCCGATCCGCGGATGCGCCTTGGCGGCGCGGCGCAGTGCGTACTTGGAGATGTCGAGGGCCGCGCCGACGCTGCCGGGCAGGGTGTCGAGGACGTGGGCCAGGTAGTGGCCGGTACCGGCACCGAGGTCGGCGACCAGCCGGTCGGGTTCGCCTGCGGGCGCCGCGGCGGCGGCCTCGGCGAGGGCGTCAGAGATGGGCCGGTAGTGCCCGGCGGCGAGGAAGTCCGCCCGGGCGGCGACCATGTCGGCGGTGTCGCCGGTGCCGGTGTGGGCGTCACCGGCGAGGAGGCTGACGTAGCCCTGCTTGGCGAGGTCGAAGCTGTGCCCGGTGGGGCAGCGCAGGCTGCGGTCGTGCCGGGTGAGAGCCTGCGCGCAGAGGGGGCAGGCCAGGTAGCGCTCGATGTCCTGCAGCAACGTTCCGTCTTCTCTCGCCGTACGCCCCGGCCGGTCGGGGCGCCAGCCAGCCTAACGACCCCGCCCGCCGGCCCGCGCGAACCGACTCGACGCCCCGCCCGACCACCGCCCCACCCCGCCAGCACCCCGCCAGCACCCCGCCAGCACCCGCCCGACCCGACACCCGGTCCCACCAGCACCCCGCCCGAGCAGCACCCGGCCCGACCGGCGCCCCCTAAAGCCCCCGCCCGGCAGGCGCCCGCCCCCGCTCCGCCGCGACCCGCTCGGCGAGCGCGGCGAGCGCCTCGGGCGCGCCGGGCCGGCCGCGGACCCCGGGGAAGGCGTTGACGTCCACGATGACGGACTCGGCCGGCCCGTCGAGCAGGTCGACCCCGTACACGTCCAGCCCGAACACCTCGCCGACCCGCAGCGCGAGCGCGGCCCGCCCGGCGGGCGGTTCCCAGTCCTGCGCCCGCCCCGACTCCCCCGACGCGGAGGCGAGTTCGGACCGCCGCCGGGCGGCGAACACCTGCCCGTCGATCACCCACAGCTTCTGGTCCCAGCCCGTCCCCGGGACGAACGGCTGGGTGACGACGGGCTCTTCGGGCCAGCGTTCGGCGAGTTCGCGCAGCCGGGCCGGGCCGTCGACCCTGGCGACCAGGTCGTGGCGCCTGCTGCGCCGGCTCTTGACCACGAACGGGTATGCGGCATCGGCGAGTTCGCTCAGCCGACCGGCGGCGGCCGTGGCCGCGAACGGCAGCCCGGCGGCGCGGGCGAGGTCGGCCATCCGCATCCGGTCCTGGCAGAGTTCGGTCGCCGCCGCCGAGTTGACCACGGGCGCGCCCCGCCGTTCCAGTTCCCCGGCCAGCGCCAGCGCCCGGGGTGTGCGGGCCTTGAGCAGGTAGACGTCCGCGAGCTCGGCCACCGGGCGGGCGGACTCCGTCCCTTCGGGGGAGACGGCTTCCACCTCGTGCCCCCGTTGCTCCAGCAGCGCGGCGGTCGCCGCCAACACCGGGTGTCCCGGATCGCTGCTGATCAGTCCGACCTTCACAGCAAGTCCCGTTCTTCGAAGCCCAGTTGGCCGTAGGCCGCGTGGCCCGCCGGCACCAGTGCGGCGGCGGGTTCGGCGGGGGCCGACACGGCCGTCCCGCTGCGCGCGAGCCGCAGCACCGCCCGGGCGACCCGCGCCACGGCGTCCGGCACCTGCCGGAAGCTCGGGAAGTCGTTGATGTCGACCACCACCGGCCCGTCCGGCCCGAGCAGCACGTCGACCCCGAACAGGTCGAGGCCGAACACCTCGCCGACCTGCGCCA
This sequence comes from Streptomyces sp. NRRL S-350, assembly GCF_000719705.1. Classification (GTDB taxonomy): domain Bacteria; phylum Actinomycetota; class Actinomycetes; order Streptomycetales; family Streptomycetaceae; genus Kitasatospora. Next base: position 210,803 of record NZ_JOHO01000005.1, read on the forward strand.
CGATGCGTGCGACGCTCCCCGGCAGCGGCACCTGCCGCTCCCGCACGCCCTGCCCGGGGTGCAGCGGGGAGGAACGTTCCGTCGCGAAGAGCTCGCCGTCGACGCAGTACACCTTGAGGTCGGTGCCGGAGTTCGGCACGTACGGCTGCGCGATCAGCAGCCCCTCCCCGGCCAGCTGCGGCCCGACCTCCAGCAGGTCATCCGGGCTGCGCACCAGCCGGACGGCCCGCCCGGAGCTGCCGTCGGCGGGCTTGACCACCAGCGGGTATTCGGCGGCCGGGATCTCCGCGAGCCGCTCCCAGCGCGCGGCGGCGTACGTCACCGGGACGGGCAGGCCCCGAGTGCGGCCGATCACCGCCGCGAGCGCCTTGTCGCGGACGCCCCGGATCGAGCGCACGTCGTTGACCGTGGTGAGCCCGACCGCGGCGGCCGCCTCCAGCAGGGTGAGCCCCGGCCCGCCGGAGACGGTCTTGAGCACCCAGGCGTCGTGGCTGCCGGCCCGCACCGCCTCGGAGATCGCCAGCAGCGAGTCCCCGGGGCGCAGCACGTCCACCCGGTGCCCCCACGCGGTGAGTTGACGTGCCACGTCGAGCGGCATGCCGTCGTACCGGTAGTGTTCCTCCACCAGAAAGCAGAGCCTCATGGGCCTGTCTTCCCCCTTGCCTCGCCGAGTGCAGACGTCCGCCGTCCCCCTCGGCAGAGCTGTAAAGGCATCAGCATGCACGCCGTATCCGCACAAGATCGACGCGGGGCGGTAAGCGTTCGGCAACAATCGCCGCCCGGACGGTGCGAGAAACCGGTGGCGACCCGCCCGCGCCCCTGCTTGGATGCACGCCGTGACTTCTGCCGATCATGCCCCGAACCGCCCCCTCCTCGACGAGATCGAGCGCTACTACGACGCCGTACCGCGCAGTGCCGCCCGCGCCGAGGACTTCGGCCCGCTGACCCTGTTCGTCCGCGAGGGGACCGGGTGGCCCTACTACGCCCGCCCGACGCTCGGCCACGACGGCCCGGCCGCCACCGCCGAGGACGTCCGCCGGGTGCTGGAGCGCCAGCGGGAGCTGGGCGCGCCGGAGGCCTTCGAGTGGGTCGCCGAGCAGAATCCCGAGCTGCGTGCGGCGGTCGAGGCGGCGGGCCTGACGGTTCACGAGCACCCGCTGCTGGTGCTGGGCCCGCAGGACGAGCCGGCCCCCACGCCCGCGCTGCCGCAGCGGGTGGAGGTGCGGGTGCTGGCCCCGGACGCGCCCGAGCTGGCCGCGGCGGTGGCCGTCCCGCACGTGGCCTTCGGCGCGCCGGGGACCGCCGTCGGCGAGGACGGCGCCGTCGAGTCCGCGCGGACCGCGGCGCGGTTGACGGCCGAGGGCGCGGTGGCGCGGGTCGCGGAGCGGATCGCCGAGGGCACCACCGTGCAGGCCGCCGCACTGGACGGCGGCGCGGTGCTGTGCGCGGGCCAGTACAACCCGGTGGGCGCGGTCGGCGAGGTGGTCGGCGTGGGCACCCTGCCCTCGGCCCGCCGCCGCGGCCTGGGCCTCGCGGTCACGGCGGCGCTGGTCGCGCACGCCCGGTCCGAAGGCATACGAACGGTCTTCCTGTCCGCCTCGGACGAGGACGTCGCCCGGATCTACCGCCGGGCCGGCTTCCGCCCGTTCGCGACGGCACTGATCGCGGAGCCCGCCTCTCCGCGCTCCTGACCGCGGGCCGCCTCTCCGCGGTCCCGACCGGACAGGGCACCCCCGCGCGCCCGCCCGCGGGCTCCGCGCTCCCACGCCCCGGCGGGCGCGGCGGAGACGGCAGGGACAGCGGGGGCAGCGGGCGCGGCGGAGACGGCAGGGGCAGCAGGGGCGGCGGGAGCGGCGGTCACTCGTCGTCCTCGTCCTCGTCGTCCGCCCCGCTGACGCCCTCCCCCTCGGCCTCGTCCACCACCCACGCCGCCAGCCGTTCGGCGACCCCGGACACCCCGAGCCGCCCTTCGCGGATGGCCCGGGAGAGGCTGCGCACCTCGCGGGCGGTGGTGGCGACGGTGCAGCCGCTGGCGACGAGGTAGGCGTAGGCGACGGCGGTCGCGAAGAGTTCGTTGGTCTTCTCCAGGGCCGGCACCCGGATCAGCTGGTGCATCAGCGCGGCGGCGCGGTCCTGGGGTTCGGGGTAGACGGCGATGTCGAATATCTCGGCCTGGTGCCGGGTGACGGCCGCGAGCAGTGAGCCGTAGTCGGTGACCTGCGGGTCACCGGGCGTGTACTGCTCGGCGGTCATGAGCAGCCACGAGAGGTCGACCTCCAGTTTCAACGGCGCACGTCCTGGAGGTCGCCCGGCTCCCCGAACTCGGCGAGGAACGCCGACTCGTACTCCTTCATGAACTGCGCGGCCGCGTCGACGAAGGCCCGACCGGACTCGCCCATGTCCTGTTGGACCAGGCGCTCGATGTACTGGTTCATGCTGATCCCCTGCTGCTCCGCCCGTTCCCGGGCTATCTCCGCGGTCGTGGCGTCCACGCGGACGTTCAGCTGCTTCTTGGCCATACCCTTCAAGCTAGCGCCGAAGTGCTAGCACAACAAGGGCGCACGCACACCGCCCGCACACCTGCCGCACGCCCCCACGCAACCTCCCAGTCACCCGGCTCCACCCGAAGCCCGCCCACGACGCCCTCGGCCGCCCCTCCGTCACCGCCCCGGGGCCGCCCACCCCCCATACCCGTCCACCGCCGCCCCACCCCCAGCGGGACGAGCGAGACTTGAAGAGTCCTTCACCATCCTGGACTCTGAACTCCCCTGAGCGGCACCGAGCGGCGTGGAGGCCGGCTATGACAGCCATGTTCGACCAGGAGCTGCGCGAGCAGCTCACGCAGGCCCGGCAGGACCTCGCGGCGGCGCGGGCCGACGGGGACGCCGACGGCGTCCAGGCGTACGAGGGCCGGATCGCCTCACTCCTCCGGCTCGCCTCCCAGCACGGCATCGTCCTCCCCCACAGCGTCGACGAGGAGGAGCACAACGAGCCCTGATCCGGCGGGCCCGCAACGCCCAGGAGGCGGTACCCGCCGCAGCGGGTACCGCCTCCTGCTTCGGACCGGCCGAAGGGATCACTCCCCGGCCGGCTCCAGGATCGCCACACACTCGAAGTGGTGCGTCATCGGGAACAGGTCGAACGCCCGCAGCGACACCGGCCGGTAGCCGCCCTCGCGGAAGAACTTCAGGTCCCGGGCGAGCGCCGCCGGGTCGCAGGCCACGTACGCGATCCGGCGCGCCTCCAGGCCGACCAGGTGCGCGACGGTCTCCCGCCCGGCGCCCGAGCGCGGCGGGTCCAGGACGATCAGGTCGGTGGCGGTGATGCCGGTGCGCGGCAGCAGCGTCTCGACCCGGTCGCACTCGATCCGCACGTTGTCCAGCGCCGCCAGGTTGTGCCGGGCATCGACCACGGCCTGCTTGGCGGACTCGATGCCGAGCACCGCGCCGTCCTCGCCGACCCGGTCGGCCAGCGCGCCCGCGAACAGGCCGACGCCGCAGTACAGGTCGAGCGCGTTCTCGCCCCACTGCGGGTCCAGGCCGTCCAGCACGGCGTCGACGAGGGTGTCCGGCGCCTCCGGGTGGATCTGCCAGAAGCCGCCGTTGCTGACCCGCCAGGTCCGCCCGGCCGCCCGCTCGCGCACGAAGCTGCGCCCGTGCACCCGGTGCACGTCGCCCTGCTCGTCCACCCGGGCGATCGACACCGGCTTGTCCAGCTCGACCAGCGGCAGCTGGGCGCCGGGCCGCGGGGTCAGCACCACCTGGCGGTCCGAGGAGCCGGCCGCGGCGTACACCTCGACCGAGGCGATGCCCGGCCAGTCCCGGGCCTCGATGCCCAGCTCGGTGACGCCCTCCGCGGCGATCAGGCAGCGGTCCACCGGCTGCACGTCGTGCGAACGGTGCTTGCGCAGGCCGACCTTCCCGGTCTCCGGGTCCACCGCGTACTGGACCCGGGTGCGCCAGGCCGGCACCTGCCCGGCCGGGAGCTTGCCGCCGACCGGCTCGACGCTGCCGTCCCAGCCCGCCTCCTCCGGGGTGAGCCCGGCCAGCTTGGCCAGCTGCTCGGTCAGCACCGCCGCCTTGAGCTTGCGCTGCCCGCCGGGGGTGACGTGCTGCCAGTCGCAGCCGCCGCACTTGCCCGGGCCGGCGAACGGGCAGGGCGCCTCGATCCGCTCCTTGGCGGGCTCCAGCACCTCCACCGCGTCGGCCCGCAGGAACCTCGAGGTGGAGGTGCCCTCGGTCACCAGCGCGACGACCTTCTCGCCGGGCAGCGCGTGCCGCACGAACAGCACCCGCCCCTCGTGGCGGGCCACGCAGTGCCCGCCGCCGTGCGCGACCGGGCCGACCTCGACCTCGTACCGCTGTCCGGCCAGCGGCTCGCCGGACGGCGTTTCGGGCCGCGGCGTGCGGACGGCGGCGGTGCGCAGCGCCTTGGGCGGCCGCACCGCCTGCTTGCGCGGCGCCTTCCGGGCGCCACCGGTAGCACCCTGGGAATCCTTCCCGGAGTTCTTCCCACCACCGACACCGGCACCAGCACCGGCACCGGCGCCCGCGCCCTTGCCCGAGCCCTTGCCGGCACCCTTCCCCGCGCCCTTGGCGTCCTTCCCGGCCGCGCCCCGGTTCGGCTGGGGGCGCTCCGACGGCTCCTGCTCCCCCGGGACGATCGGCGCGGTGCGCGCGGTGAGGCCGTCGCGGTCGGTGGCCTCCGGACGGGACGGTCGGCCCCAGCGCGGCCGGGACACCTGCCCGGGCTGGGAGCCTCCCCGGCGGGAGCCCTTGCCGGAGGAGGAGCCCGAGGAGCGGGGCGGAGTGTTGCGGGTCACGAAGAGGCGTCCTTGCTGCGGTCGGAGGCGGCACCGGCGCTCGCGCCGGTGGAGTCGGAATCCTTCGACTGTACGGCCTTCGGCGCCCGCGGATCGCCACGCCGGACGGCACCCGGCGCCGACCAGGCCTTCTGCGGCTTGCGCCGCTCCGAGGACTCCAGCTGCCACGGCACCGAGGTGACCATCACCCCGGGCTTGAACAGCAGCCGGCCCTTGAGCCGCAGGGCGCTCTGGTTGTGCAGCAGGTGCTCGTACCAGTGGCCGACCACGTACTCGGGGATGTAGACCGAGACCACGTCGCGCGGGCTGTTGCGGCGCAGGTTCTTCACGTAGTCGAGGACCGGCCCGGTGACCTCGCGGAAAGGCGAGTCCAGCACCTTGAGCGGCACCTCGATGCCGCGTTCGTCCCACTCCTGCCGCAGCCCCGCCGTGTCGGCCGGGTCGACGTTGACCGTGACCGCCTCCAGGGTGTGGGCGCGGGCCAGCCTGGCGTACGCGAGGGCGCGCAGCGCCGGCTTGTGCAGCTTGGAGACCAGCACGATGGCGTGCACCCGGGTGGGCAGCGCCACGTCGTCCGGCTCCTCGGCGGCGGTGAGCTCCTCGGAGATCCGGTCGTAGTGGCGGCGGATGCCCTTCATCATCACGAACAGCACGACCATCGCCGCGATCGCGATCCAGGCGTGGCTGATCTTGGTGACCAGGACGACGATCAGCACGGCCATGGTCATCACCAGGCCGAAGGTGTTGATCGCCCGGCTGCGCTGCATGTGGCGGCGCTTGGCCGGGTCGGTCTCGGTGCGCAGCAGCCGGGTCCAGTGCCGGATCATGCCGGACTGGCTCATGTTGAAGGACACGAAGACGCCGACGATGTAGAGCTGGATCAGCCGGTTGGGGTCGGCGTCGAAGGCGATGACGAACAGGATCGCGGCGATCGCCAGCAGGATGATGCCGTTGGAGAAGGCCAGCCGGTCGCCGCGGGTGTGCAGCTGCCGAGGCAGGTAGCGGTCCTGCGCCAGGATCGAGCCGAGCACCGGGAAGCCGTTGAAGGCGGTGTTCGCGGCGAGCACCAGGATCAGGCCGGTGACGGCGGCGACGAAGTAGAAGCCGGGCGTGAAGTTGTTGAAGACTGCTTCGCTGATCTGGGCCAGCGCGGTCTTCTGGTGGTAGCCGGAGGAGGCACCGCCCAGCTGCTCGGCCGGGTTCTCGGCCATCTGGACGCCGGTGAGGCGGGCCAGCCAGATGATGCCCATGAACATCACGACGGCGATGCTCGCCATCATCAGCAGCGTGGTGGCGGCGTTCTTGCTCTTGGGCTTGCGGAAGGCCGGCACGCCGTTGGAGATCGCCTCCACGCCGGTGAGCGCGGCACAGCCGGAGGAGAAGGACTTCAGCAGCAGGAAGACCATCGCGAAGCCCGCCAGCGAACCGTTGCCGGGCGTGGGCATGAGGTGGAAGCCGGAGCTCTCGGCGGGCATGTCCTGGCCCAGCACGAAGTGCCGGAAGACCCCGTAGCCGACCATCCCGATCACGCCGACCATGAAGGCGTAGGTGGGGACGGAGAAGGCGGTCCCGGACTCGCGCACACCGCGCAGGTTCATGCCCATCAGCAGGACGACCACGATCACCGACAGGGTCAGTTCGTGGCCGCGTAGCGAGGGGACGGCGGAGACGACGTTGGCGACGCCCGAGGTGGTCGACACGGCCACGGTGAGCACGTAGTCGACCATCAGGGCGCTCGCCACCACCAGGCCCGAGTTGGGCCCGTGGTTGACGGTCGCGACCTCGTAGTCACCGCCACCGCTCGGATAGGCGTGCACGTTCTGCCGGTACGAGGCGACGACGGCGAGCATGACGATCGCGACGACGAGGCCGATCTGCCAGGAGAAGTGGATCGCCGAGGTACCCGCGACCGAGAGCGTGAGCAGGATTTCCTCGGGGGCATACGCGACCGAGGAGAGCGCGTCCGAGGCGAACACGGGCAGCGCGATCCGCTTCGGGAGCAGCGTTTCGCCCAGCTTGTCGCTGCGCAGCGCGCGCCCGATCAGGATGCGTTTCGGAAGGTCTTTCGGCATAGGCACGGTAAGGAATCGTAGGGGCTTCCCGGACAAGGCTCCGCCGTTTGTCCCCCCCTTCGTCGCGACTGCGTTCTATGGACCGGCTAGCGTGTCGCATACGAGTCGGCGGGCAACACTCGGATTGCGGGGTGTTGCCGGGGCCGGCGCCCCACGAGAACGCTCGTCCCGGACAGCCGGGCCGGAAAGGGAGATGAACGGTGTTTGCGCAGGTCAGTGCCCCAACGGAACGGGTGAGGTAGCGCCGGTGCACATCGTCATCATGGGCTGCGGCCGCGTGGGCTCCGCCCTCGCGAGAGCCCTGGAGAAACAGGGCCACTCGGTCGCCGTCGTCGACCAGGACCCGACCGCGTTCCGCCGGCTGGGCGCGGGGTTCAACGGGCGCCGGGTGACCGGCGTCGGCTTCGACCAGGACACCCTGCGCGAGGCGGGCATCGAGGAGGCCGGCGCCTTCGCCGCGGTCTCCAGCGGCGACAACTCCAACATCATCGCCGCACGGGTGGCCCGGGAGAACTTCGGCGTCGAGAACGTCGCGGCCCGGATCTACGACCCCCGCCGCGCCGAGGTCTACCAGCGCCTGGGCATCCCCACCGTGGCGACGGTCCGCTGGACGGCCGACCAGATGCTGCGCCGGCTGCTGCCGAGCGGCGCCGAGCCGCTGTGGCAGGACCCGAGCGGCGGCGTGCAGCTGGCCGAGGTCGCGTACGACCCCAGCTGGGTGGGCCACCGGATCGGTGCGCTGGAGGAGGCCTCCGGCACCCGGGTGGCGTTCGTCACCCGACTCGGCGAGGGCGTCCTGCCCACGCCGCAGATGGTGGTGCAGGAAGGCGACCTGGTGCACGTGATGCTGCGCCGGGCCGACCTGACGGCCGTCGAGGCCGCGTTCGCGCAGGGGCCGAAGGAGGAGGGTCACTGATGCGGGTCGCCATTGCCGGGGCCGGTGCCGTGGGCCGCTCGATCGCGGGCGAGCTGCTGGAGAACGGCCACGAGGTCCTGCTGATAGACAAGAATCCCAACTCCATCTCGGTGGAGCGGGTGCCCATGGCGGAGTGGCTGCTGGCCGACGCCTGCGAGATCACCTCCCTGGACGAGGCCGCTCTGCAGCGCTGCCACGTGGTGATCGCCGCCACCGGTGACGACAAGGTCAACCTGGTCGTCTCGCTGCTCGCCAAGACCGAGTACGCGGTGCCGCGGGTGGTCGCCCGGGTGAACAACCCCAAGAACGAGTGGCTCTTCAACGAGTCCTGGGGCGTGGACGTGGCCGTGTCCACCCCGCGCCTGATGTCCGCCCTGGTCGAGGAGGCGGTCAGCGTCGGCGACCTGGTCCGCCTGATGCGCTTCAGCCAGGGCAACGCCAACCTGGTCGAGCTGACCCTGGCTTCCGACACCGAGCTGGTCGGCACCCGGGTCGGTGACGTGGCCTGGCCGCAGGACACCGCGCTGGTGACCATCATCCGCGAGGGCCGGGTCCTGGTTCCGGGCAAGGACGACACCCTGGAGGGCGGCGACGAGCTGCTCTTCGTCGCCGCGCAGGAGCGCGAGGAGGAGTTGGAGGAGCTGCTGTCGGCCACCTCCGGCGCCCAGTAGCACCGCCGCAGGACCCGGACGACGGCGCAGGGCCCGCATCCCGAGGGGTGCGGGCCCTGCGCCGTTGCCGTGCGTCGTTGCCCTGCGCGGTCGCCGTGCGTTCTTGCCCTGCGCCGTCGCCTCTGCGCGGTCGCTGTGGGAGAAGGCCCGTGGGAGGCGGCTACTTGGCCGGCTCCTCCTCCTCGTCCAGCGGCGCCTTGATCGGCGGCGGCGCCTTCAGCAGGATCTGCCAGGTGACGTACATCGCCAGCAGCATCGGCGGGATGCCGAGGGCGACCTTCAGCCACCCGAGCAGGTTGACGTTGTGGGTGAAGTAGAGCGGGAAGAGGATCACCGGCTTGAGGCCCATGATCACCACCCAGGCCCAGGTCGCCTTGGTGTAGGCGGCCAGGCGGCCCGGGTTCTCCTTGCGCCAGGTGAACATCTCGCCGGTGATCGGGCCGAGCATCACCCCGATCATCGGCCAGCGCGCCAGCGCGGACGCCGCCAGGGCGATGCAGTAGCCGACGTTCCAGAGCAGACCGGGCAGGTAGAAGTCCTCGGCCTTGCCGCTCTTCATCGAGATCCAGGCGCCGAGGGCGACGCCGAACACCCCGCTGAAGGCGTGCTGGATGGTCTCCCGCTTCGCCAGCCGGGCCACCACGAAGAGTCCGCTCAGCGCGAGCGCCGCCCACGCGGAGGTGCTGACCTGGTGGGTCAGGTTGTACGTGACGATGAAGACCAGGCCGGGCAGCGTCATGTCGATCATGCCGCGCACGCCGCCGAAGGCCTTCATCACGGTGTCGGCGGCCTCCTTGGAGGCGGCCTTCCGGGCGGCCTCCTCGGCTGCCGGGTCCTCGGCTGCCGGGCCCTGGGCCAGGTCGAGCTGGGCGGCGTCTCCGCCGGGCTGGTTGCTCACGCTCATTCGCTCCCGTGTCCGACCGGACGCAGCTCGTAGCGGGGGTTGAACAGCACGCGGCGCCCGCGTGCGTGGCTGATCCGGCCGCTGGCGACCAGCCGGCGACCGGGCTCGACTCCCGCGATCGAGCGACGTCCGAGCCAGACCACGTCCAACGCCTCGGTGCCGTCGAAGAGTTCGGCCTCCAGGGCCGGCACCCCGGCCCTCGGACGGAGCGTCACCGTGCGCAGGGTGCCCGCCACGGTGACCAGCTCGCGGTCACCACAGCCGGCGATCGGCGTGCATCCCGACTCCGCAGCGCTCTCCTGTCGCAGCTCCTCGGCGTCCAGTTCCTCGGCCGAGGACGTCAGCCGGCTGAGCATGCGGCGGAACCGCCCCTGCGGCTGGCCGCTGCTGTTGTCACCACTCATGCGGGAAGGGTACCGGTTTCCGGGCCCCCGGCGGCAGGCCGTTCAGCCGCCAGGGGCAACGGCGGTCAGCTCTCGAACCGGTATCCCATTCCGGGCTCGGTGATGAAGTGGCGCGGGTGCGAGGGGTCGTGCTCCAGCTTGCGGCGCAGCTGGGCGAGGTAGACCCGCAGGTAGTTGGTCTCGGTGCGGTAGGCGGGGCCCCACACCTCCTGCAGCAGTTGGGTCTGGCTGACCAGCCGACCGGCGTTGCGGACCAGCACCTCCAGCAGGTGCCACTCGGTCGGAGTGAGGCGGACGTCGGTGCCGTCCCGGTTGACCTTCTTGGCGGCGAGGTCGACCGTGAAGCTCTCGGTGACCACCAGCGAGTCGGCCTCGCCGGCCACCGGCTCGGCCCGCCGCACGGCGGCCCGCATCCGGGCGAGCAGTTCGTCCATGCCGAACGGCTTGGTGACGTAGTCGTCGGCGCCGGCGTCCAGTGCCTCCACCTTCTCGTCCGAGGCGTGCCGGGCCGACAGCACGATGATCGGCACCCGGGTCCAGCCGCGCAGGCCCCGGATCACCTCGACACCGTCCATGTCGGGCAGGCCCAGGTCGAGGACGACGACGTCCGGGTGCCGGGCGGCGGCCAGTTCCAGGGCGCTCGCGCCGTCATGGGCCGCGTCCACCTCGTACTTGCGGGCCTTGAGGTTGATCACCAGCGCGCGGACGATCTGCGGTTCGTCGTCCACGACGAGGACCCGGGTCATGTGCGGGCTCCGCCTTTCAGGGCTGTCTGACTTTCGGACTGGGGACTGGGGACTGGAGGCTTGGGACTGGGACTCGGAGGACCGGCTTTCGGTACGACGCGGCGCCACCGGGGAGCGCCGGGGAGCGCCGGGCCCCACCGGGCTCAGGTGATCAGTTCCGCGAGCGGGCCGCTTCCGTCGCCACCCGGCTCATCCGGCTCATCGGGCTCATCCGGTGAGGGCGGTCCGGGCAGTTCGGGCAGTTCGGGCGTTTCGGGTGGCCGTTCGACGGCCGGCAGGCTGACGACCATCGTGAGCCCGCCGCCAGGGGTGTCCTCGGCGGTGACGGTACCGTCCATCGCCTCGACGAAGCCCCGTGCCACCGCAAGGCCCAGACCGACCCCGGCGCCCCGCGGCGCGTCGCCGTACCGCTGGAACGGAGCGAAGATCCTCTCCTTGGCCTCCTCCGGCACGCCCGGCCCCCGGTCGACGATCCGCAGCTCGACCCGGCCCGGGAATCCCGGCTGCTCCAGCGCGTCGGCCTTGACCAGCACCTTGACGCCGTCCGGGCTGTACTTGACGGCGTTCTCGACAAGGTTGGCCAGCGAGCGCTCCAGCAGTCCGCCGTCGGCCCGGATCATCGGCAGCGTCTCCGGCACGTCCAGCCGGACGGCGTCCGCCGGCACCCCGCCGAGCGCGTAGGGCACCACCTCGTCCAGGTCGGTCTCCTGGATCAGCGGGGTGACCGTCCCGGTCTGCAGCCGGCTCATGTCGAGCAGGTTGTTGATCAGATGGTCCAGGCGGTCGGCCCCGGCCTCGATCCCGGCCAGCAGCTCTGCCTCGTCCTCCGGTTCCCACTGGACGTCGGCCGAACGCAGCGAGGTCACCGAAGCCTTGATGCCGGCCAGCGGAGTGCGCAGGTCGTGCGAGACGGCGGCCAGCAGTGCCGTCCGGATCCGGTTGCCCTCGGCCTCCCGACGGGCGGCGACGGCCTCGCGGGCCAGCCTGCGGCGCTCCAGCACCACGGCGGCCTGAGCGGCGAAGGCCCCGAGCAGGCGCCGGTCCGCCCCGGGAAGCACCCGGCCGCGCAGCACCAGCGCCAGGCTCTCCCCGACCGGAACGTCCACGTCGGCCTCCTCCGGACGCTCCGGCGGCCGGGGCCCGGCGGCGGCCACCGGCACCCAGGGGCCGACCGGCTCCGGACGCTCCAGCAGCGCGGCGCTCTCCTGCCCGAAGGTCTCCCGGACCTGCTCCATCAGCGCGGGCAGCACCCCGTCCCCGTCGGGCGCGCCACGCAGCACCGTGCCCGCCAGCGCGCTGAGCGTCTGCGCCTCGGTCTGGCTGCGGGCCGCCTGATGCGTACGCCGGGCCGCCAGGTCCACCACGGACGCCACCGATATCCCGACGATGCTGAATATCGCCACCGCCATGATGTTCTGCGGCTCACTGATGGTGAAGGTGTGCAGCGGAGGCGTGAAGTAGTAGTTCAGCACCGAGGAGCCGACCAGCGCCGAGCCGATCGCCGGCAGCAGCCCGCCGACCAACGCCGCGCACACCGTCAACGACAGGAACAGCAGCATGTCGGTGGAGAGCCCGAGACCGCCGATCGTGGACAGCACGACCGCCAGCAGCGGCGGACCGGCCAAACCGATCAGCCAACCCCCGACCGTCCGGGTCCGGCCCAGGTCGGTGATCCGCCGGACGGGGATCCGGCCGCGCCCGTGCCCCGCGTGCTCGTGGGTGACCATGTGGACGTCGATGTCCCCGGCCTCCCGCGTGACCATGATGCCGACGCCCGGCCCGTACACGTACTGCCAAGCGGGCCGCCGGCTGGTGCCGAGCACGATCTGGGTCGCGTTCACTCCCCGGGCGAAGTCCAGCAGCCCGGTAGCCGGGTCGTCGCCGAGCACGGCGTGGAAGGACCCGCCCAGGCTCTCCACCAGTGCGCGCTGCTCGATCAGCGTCTGCGGCGAACCGGAGCCCGTGAGCCCGTCCGACCGGGAGATGTGCACGGCCAGCAACTCGCCCCCGGAGACGCGGGCCGCGATCCGGGCCGCCCGCCGGATCAGCGTCGCCCCCTCGGGCCCCCCGGTGAGGCCCACCACGATCCGCTCCCGGGCCTGCCAGGTGCCCTCGATGCCCTGCTCGGCCCGGTACTTCTGCAGGTACTCGTCCACCCGGTCCGCGGTCCACAGCAACGCCAGCTCCCGCAGCGCGGTCAGATTGCCCGGACGGAAGTAGTTGGCCAGAGCGGCGTCGATCTTCTCCGGCGCGTACACGTTCCCGTGCGCCAGCCGCCTCCGCAGCGCCTGCGGGGACATGTCCACCAGCTCGATCTGGTCGGCTCGCCGCACCACCTCGTCCGGGACGGTCTCCCGCTGGCGCACCCCGGTGATGCCGGCGACGGCGTCACCGAGCGATTCCAGGTGCTGCACGTTGACAGCGGAGACCACGTCGATCCCGGCCTCCAGCAACTCCTCGACGTCCTGCCAGCGCTTGGCGTTGCGGCAGCCGGGCACGTTGGTGTGGGCCAGCTCGTCCACCAGCGCCACCTGCGGGCGGCGGGCGAGGACGGCATCCAGGTCCATCTCGGAGAACCTGGCCCCCTTGTGCAGCACCTGCTGCCGCAACACGACTTCCAGCCCGGCCACCATGTCCGCGGTGCGCCGACGGCCGTGGTCCTCCACGAACGCCACCACGACGTCCGTGCCACGCTCCTGCCGCCGGTGCGCTTCGGCGAGCATGGCGTACGTCTTGCCGACCCCGGGGGCCGCCCCGAGGTAGATCCGCAGCCTGCCTCGTCCCATGAGCACCATTCTTGATCCGACCGTGCCCGGGAGTCGCCTCCGGACGCTTGTTCCCCTTCCCTTCGAGACTACGGCGTGACCAGCGATTTTCCGCTGATCAGTCCACTGATCGGGCGGTTTTAGCGGCATATTGACGGTGGACCAGCCAGTCGGCGGGGGTCAGGCAGGGCCGGAGTCGGGCGAATTCCCCCGGAAATGCGAAGAACCCCCATCCGGGACCCGGATGGGGGTTCTTCTGAAGAATTGTTCGGCGGCGTCCTACTCTCCCACAGGGTCCCCCCTGCAGTACCATCGGC
>NZ_JOHO01000006.1 GCF_000719705.1 Streptomyces sp. NRRL S-350
AATCTACACTATCCTCTTCGTCGGCAGCGTCAGATGTGTATAAGAGACAGGGCCCCTACAGCGCGCTGCGCTCCACCCGCCGACGTTTGATGGTGCGGAAGCGCCGGGCCACCTGCCGGGCGAGGTCGGCGGCGCCGACCAGGCCGGCCTCGTTGCCGAGGGCGGCGTGCACGATGGTCGCCTCCGGGCGGAAGCCGCGGCCCGTGAGGGTGCGGCGGAAGGTGTCCCGGGCGGGGCCGAGCAGCAGGTCGCCGGCCTCGGAGACCCCGCCGCCGATGACGAAGCGGCCCGGGTCCAGCCCGGCGGCCAGGTTGGCGATGCCGACGCCGAGCCAGGTGCCGACCTCGTAGAGCAGTTCGATGGCGGTCGGGTCGCCCTCCCGCGCGGCCTCGGTGACCAACGGGCCGGTGATGCCGTCGACCGTGCCGCCCGCCCGGGCCAGCAGCGGCTGCACCACCGGGGACTCCTCGGCGACCAGTTCGCGCGCGTCGCGCACCAGGGCGTTGCCGGAGGAGTACTGCTCCCAGCAGCCGCGGTTGCCGCACGGGCAGCGGTGCCCGCCGGGCAGCACCTGCATGTGCCCGAACTCGCCCGCCAGGCCGTACTTCCCCCGGTCGACGTAGCCGTCCCGGACCACCGCGCCGCCGATGCCCGTGCCCAGGGTGAGCATCACCATGTGGTCCTCGCCGCGCCCGGCGCCGAAGCGCCATTCGGCCCAGGCGGCCGCGTTGGCGTCGTTCTCCACGATCACCGGGAACCGCAGCCGTTCGCTGAGCGCCTGCTGGAGCGGCTCGTTGCGCCAGTTGAGGTGCGGGGCGAACAGCACCCGGGAGCGGTCGGCGTCGACCCAGCCGGCCGCGCCGATGCCGACGGCGTGGACGTCGTGCCGGTCCGCGAGCTGCAGCACCAGTTCGACGATGACGTCCTCGACCACCTTGGCGCTCTTGCTCTTGTCCGGGGTGTCGGTGCGCAGCTTCTCCAGCACCTTGCCCTCGCCGTCCACCACTCCGGCGACGACCTTGGTGCCGCCGATGTCGATGCCGATGGTGGGCAGTCGCAGTATTCCCACGGGCAGGGCGCGGCGGCGGCGCTCGGCGCGCGGGCCGAGTCCGAGCAGCGTGGGCAGGACGGGCGGCCGGGTGCTGCTCTGGGGGCTGGTCACGGCTGCGGACGCTCCTCACGGGAATCGAAGCTGGAGGGTCGGGCCAGCTCGTGCGAGAGTTCGGCGAGGTCGGAGCCGCCGGCCATCTCGGTGGTGAGCTGTTCCAGGCTGATCTCGGCGCGGGGGTGACTGCCCGCCATCCGGCCCCGCTTGAGCAGGGTGAAGTGGTCGCCGACCAGGTGCGCGTGGTGCGGGTTGTGGGTGATCAGGACGACCCCGAGCCCGGCGTCGCGGGCGGCGGTGACGTACTTGAGCACCACTCCGGACTGCTTGACGCCGAGTGCGGCGGTGGGCTCGTCCAGGATCAGGGCCTTGGCGCCGAAGTGGACCGCGCGGGCGATCGCCACGCACTGGCGCTGTCCGCCGGAGAGGGTGCCGATCGGCCGGTCGACGTCGTGCAGGTCGATGCCCATCCGCGCGAGTGCCTCACGGGTGGTGGCGCGCATCCCGTCGGCGTCCAGGCGCAGGCCGCCCCAGCGGCGCATGCCCTGTTCGGAGCCGAGGAAGAAGTTGCGCCAGACCGGCATCAGCGGGACGACGGCGAGGTCCTGGTAGACGGTGGCGATGCCGCGGTCCAGGGCCTGGCGCGGGGAGTCGAGGCGGACTTCCTCGCCGCCCACCGTGTAGCTGCCCTCGTCGTGCTGGTGCAGCCCCGAGATGATCTTGATCAGGGTGGACTTGCCGGCCCCGTTGTCGCCGAGCACGCAGCTGATCTCGCCGGTGCGCAGGGTCAGCGAGACGTCCTGGAGCGCCCTGACGGTGCCGTAGCTCTTGCCGACGCCCTCGAGGGCGAGGAGTTCACTGCTCATCGCGGCCCCCGCTCGGCCCGGCGCTTGACGTAGGCGTTCAGCAGCGCGGCCATCAGCAGCATCGCGCCGAGGAAGAACTTGAACCAGTCCGGGTTCCACTGGGCGTAGATGATCCCCTTGCTGACCATGCCGAAGATCAGCGCGCCGAGTGCGGAGCCGACCACGGAGCCGTAGCCGCCGGTGATCAGGCAGCCGCCGATGACGGCCGCGACGATGTAGATCAGCTCGTTGCCGACGCCCTCGCCGGACTGCACGGTGTCGAAGGAGAACAGCAGGTGCTGGCCGAGCACCCAGGCGCCGAAGCCGACGCCGAGGTAGAGCGCCGTCTTCGTCCGGGCGACCGGCACGCCGACCGCGCGGGCGGCGTCCGCGTCGCCGCCGACGGCGAAGATCCAGTTGCCGAAGCGGGTGCGCAGCAGCACCCAGCTGCCGACCGCGAGCAGGCCCAGCCACCACCAGACGGTGGCCTTGATCGTCAGGCCGCCGACGGTGACCTCGGAGGCGAACAGCCGGCGGCAGGCGGCGAAGCCCTCCATGTCGGAGATCGACTTGGTGGAGACCGTCCCGGAGACCGCCTTGGTGACGCCCAGGTTGGCGCCGGTCAGCATCAGGAAGGTGCCGAGGGTGACGATGAAGCTGGGCAGCCTGGTACGGCCGAGCATCCACCCGTTGAACCAGCCGACCGCCAGCGTGGTCACGAGGGAGACCAGCACGCCGACCCAGGTCACCGCGGTGAACTGGTACGAGACCATCGAGGAGGTCAGCGCGGCGGTGGTGACCAGCACGCCGGCCGAGAGGTCGAACTCGCCGCCGATCATCAGCAGCGAGACCGGTACCGCCATGATCCCGATGGTGGACGCCGCGTAGAGCACGGTGCCGAGCGAGGAGGCCCGCAGGAACGGCTCCGCCGCGGCGGCGAAGACCACGAACACCGCGACGGCGGCGATCAGCGAGCCCAGTTCCGGGCGGGCGAGGAGCCGCCGCAGGGCCGCCGGGCGGTCCTGGACGAGGAGGTCCGGGGTGCTCACCTGGTCCCCCTCGCGACGTACTCGGCGAGGGCGTCGGCGTTCTCCTTGGTGAGGATCTGCGGGCCGGTCTCGACCGGCTTGCCCCCGCCGAGCATGTCCAGGTTGGACTTGTACAGCCAGAGCAGGTCGACGCCCTCGTACCCCTGGAGGTAGGGCTGCTGGTCGACGGCGAAGCCGACGCTGCCGGACTTGAGCCCGGCCACCACCTGCCGGCCCAGGTCGAAGGTGTCCAGTTCGACGGAGCGGTGGGCGTCCTGGATCGCCTGCAGTCCGGTGGCGGCCATCGGGCCGGAGAGGGTGAGCACGGTGTCGATGGCCGGGTCGGCCTGGAGCTTGGCGGAGATCGAGGCGCGGGCGTCCGGCATGTCGACGCCGTTGACGTAGAGCACCTGGAAGGCGCCGCCGGCCTTGGACTGGGCGCCGGAGCACCTCTGCTCCTGGCCGACGTTGCCCTGCTCGTGGATGACGCAGAGCACGTTCTTGCGTCCGCGGGAGGACAGTTCGGTGCCGGCCGCCTGGCCGGCGGTGGACTCGTCCTGGCCGATGTGGGTGAGCGCGCCGAACCTCTGGGAGTACTCCTGGCCGGAGTTGATGGTGATCACGGGGATGCCGGCGGCCTTGGCCTTGGCGAGGACGTCGGCCATGGCGTCGCCCTTGGCGAGGGTGACCAGCAGGCCGTCGACCTTCTGGTCGATGGCCGCCTGGACGAGCTGGACCTGGTTCTGGGTCTGCGCGTCGTTGGAGTACAGGAAGGCGATGTTGTCCTTGGCCGCGGCCTGCTCGGCGCCCTTGCGCACAGTGTCCCAGAAGGCGTCGCCGGCCCCGGCGTGGGTCACCATGGCGACCTTCCAGCGCGGGGTGGTGACGGCGCTGCCGGCCGCGGACGCGGCCTTGGCGCGCGCCTCCTCGGCGCGTCTGCCTCCGGTACTGCTGCAACCGGCCGCGGTGACCGCGAGTGCCAGGACGGCGCACGCGGGCCAGAAGCGGCGGGACGGACGAAAGCGGGTGATGCTCATCCCCATAGTCTCCCTGGCCGGGCCGCACGGGATCGCACCGCCTCGCCCGGCGGCGCGATCGGCCCGGGAGGTAAGGTGCCCCGGGGGACCTTTCCTGGAAGTTCGCTGAACATCTGGTCCGGACAACCGCCGTCCGGGTGACAGACTAGGCGCCGATCCGAAGGGGTGCATCACGAGAACGTGATGTTCCTCTCAGGTTCCGCACAGATTCGGACGGCAACCGATCATCCGCCATCGGCCGTCTGATGCCATTGACGTGCGTTCGGGCGCTGGGGCCCGAACGGCGAGCGACCCGGATACGAGAACTCGATGGAACTGACAGGTACGCCATTCTTCATCCTCACCGTCATTCTTGTGCCGGTGTCCATCACAGTGGCGCTGCTGTTCTGGGGGAAGGTCGGCGGCCCCCAGCCGGTGAGGACCCTCACCCGGATCGTCATGATCATGTTCTGCCAGGTCACAGCCGTTCTGATGGTCTTCGTGATGGTCAACAACGCCAACCTGATCTACGGCAACTGGGACGACCTGCTGGGCACCGGCAACCACGTCCGCGCGGTGCCGCCGGTGCCGCCGGCGGAGGCGGCCGGCGGTGAGGCGGCCCGGGAGCTCCCGAAGGTCAAGCAGAGCTTCGGCGGCGTGAACGACCCGGCGGTGCCCGGCGACGTGCAGAAGACCGAGCTCAAGGGCCAGGTCTCCGGCGTCGACGGCGAGGTGCTGGTCTGGCTGCCGCCCCAGTACAACGACCCGGCGTTCAAGGACAAGAAGTTCCCCGTGGTCGAGCTGATCCCGGGCTACCCGGGCTCCTCCTCCACCTGGTACGGCACGCTCAAGGTCTCCGAGCAGCTCAAGCCGCTGATGCAGCAGGGCAAGGTGGCCCCCTTCATCCTGGTCTCGCCGCGCACCCTGCTGCTCGGCAACAACCAGGACGCCGGCTGCACCGACATCCCCGGCAAGGTCAACGCCGACGCCTGGATCACCCGGGACGTCCCGCAGATGGTGCTGGACAACTTCCGCGCCGACCCGTCCGCGGACCGCTGGGCGATCGCCGGCTACTCGGCGGGCGCGCACTGCGCGGCCAAGCTGTCGCTGTCCCACCCCAACCGCTACCGGGCCGGCATCGCGATGTCCGGCTACAACGACCCCGCGTCCGAGAAGGACTCGCTGGTCGGCAAGGACCCGAAGCTGCGCGAGGCCAACAACCCCGTCAACATCCTGAAGGCCTCCCAGCAGCCGCCCAAGGTCGCCCTGCTGGTCAGCGGCTCCAAGGGCGACGGCTACGAGGACGGCGAGGCGATCCGCGCCGCGGCCAAGGCCCCGACCACGATCCAGGTCGAGGAGGGCGTCGGCCCGCACACCACCGAGCAGTGGAAGAAGATGGTCCCGAGCGCCTTCACCTGGCTCAGCTCGATCATCCCGCCGCAGTAGCGCACGGAGGTACGACGGGGCCCGCCGCGATGCTTCGCGGCGGGCCCTCGCGTGTGCCGGACGCGCCGTCAGGCCAGTTCGAGCGCCAGGTAGAAGTCCACCCGGTCCTCCAGCCGGGAGAGGTCACGCCCGGTCAGCTCCTCGATCCGGCCGATCCGGTAGCGCAGGGTGTTCACGTGGACGTGCAGTTGCCCCGCGCAGCGCGTCCAGGAGCCGTCCGAGCGCAGGAAGGCCTCCAGGGTGCGGACCAGGTCCGCCTGGTGCTCGATGTCGTACGCGATCACCTTGTCCAGCAGCCGGCTGCGGAAGGCCCGGCGGACCTCGTCCGGGACGGCGGCCAGCAGCAGCACGTGCGAGGCGAGCTCCTCGGGGCCGGCGACGCAGACCCGGCCGACCCGGGAGGCGGCGATCCGGCGGGCGTGCCGGGCCTCCTCCAGGGCGCCGCGCAGACCGCCGGCCTCGGGGGCGGGGGCGGAGACACCGAGGGTGATCCGCCCCTCGGAGCCGAGCCCGGCCTCCAGCGGGGCGAGCAGGTCGCGCAGGGTGTCGGCCGGCACCGGGCTGTCCGGGGCGGGCAGCACCACGACGGCGCCGCTGCCCGTCCCGGCGACCAGGGCGCGGTCGGTGGAAGCGCCGAGCGCCTCCTCCAGCACGGCCCGGACGGTGCCCTCCGGCAGGCCGGTGCCCTCCGCGCTGAGCACCAGCCAGGAGCCCTCCTCCGCCTGGGACTTGGGATCGGCGCTCTCGTAGCGGGCGGCCATCGCCGAGGAGGCGTACAGGGTGCGGCTGATCTCGGCCGGGTCGGCGTCGCGGCGCAGCAGGGCCAGCACCTCGTCGGCGAGGCGGCGGCGCAGCCGGCGGCCCTCGTCGCGGCGGTGGCGCTCGGCGGCGACGAGGCGGGCCAGGTTCTCGGCGAGCTGCTGGCGCTTGGTGGTCCACTCGGTGACGTCGCCGGCCACCGCGAGCATCCAGTCGGCGAGCGGCGCCTCGTGCTCGGCGGAGACCGCGGCGGGCAGCAGCGAGTAGGAGCCGGCGGCCAGGCGGGCCCGGTGCGGGGGGCGGCGGCGCTGGCGCTGGGCGGCGAGGTGGGCGCGGACCAGCTGGTCGCGGTCCTCGGCGGAGAGCCGGTCGCCGGGGCCGGCGATCACCGCGCCGGTGGGGGCGAGGACCCAGCAGTCCAGGTCGAGGTCGCCGCCGAGCAGGTCCAGCACCGCGTCCAGCCCGCCGCCGCCGGCCGCGGAGACCAGCAGGCGGTGCCGGTCGACCAGGGCGGCGAGGTCGGCCGCGCGGTCCGCGGACACCTGTCGGCCGATGAACTCGGTGACGGTGCCGAAGGCGATGTCGTCGGGGACGGCCAGCAGCGGCATCCGGTGCCGGCGGCAGGCCTCGACCAGGTCGTCGGGCACCGGGCCGACCTCGGCCTCGCCGGCTGCCAGGGCGACCGCGCCGCCGGCCGCGAGGGTCCGTACGAAGCGCTCGGAGTCGGCCGGGACGGTGCGCCAGAGCATGCCGGTGAGCACCAGTTCGCCGCCGTGCAGGTAGCGGCCGGGGTCCTGGAGGTCCGTGGTCATCACACCGCTGACCTGCCGGTCCAGCTCCTCCTCGGCCGCGAGCAGGCGCAGTCGCGGGGCGCCGGGGGCGAGCAGGTCACGGACGCGCATCCGCAGACTCCTAACGGGGGACCGGATCGGGGGAGGAAGGGGGACGGGAAGGGCGGAAGGGGGAAGCGGGGGCCGGGCCTTCGGTCCGGGGGTCACAGTGTGCCCGAACATCCGTGCTCGGCGTTACGTACCAGCGGGGGGCCGGATCGCGGGCCGTAGCCCGTCCGTCACGGCCGGATTACGGTCGTAGGTAGCACCCGGCGAACACCTGGGCTGCGAGGTTCCACTCCTTAGAGGAACGTACAGGATGCCGGGCGCGACCACAGCCGGGGCTTCATGCCATCGGTGACTGCCAGTGGGCCGCGTCACAGGAGTTCACTGGGCGACACGCCGCCGGACACCCGGCGGGCGACGACTTGAGGAGACACCCGCATGGAGTTCCTTCGGCCCGCCACCTGGGACGAGGCGCTCGCGGCGAAGGCTGAGTACCCGACCGCGCTGCCCGTCTCGGGCGGCACGGACGTCATGGTCGAGCTGAACTTCGACGTGCACCGGCCATCCGCGATTCTCGACCTGAACCGCGTCACCGAGCTCACCGAATGGTCGAACGACGGCAGCGTCGTCAGGCTCGGCGCCGCGGTCCCGTACGCCCGGATCATCGCGGAGCTGTCCGCTCCGCTGCCCGGGCTCGCGCTGGCGGCCCACACCGTCGGCTCGCCGCAGATCCGCAACCGCGGCAGCGTCGGCGGCAACCTGGGCGCGGCCTCCCCGGCCGGCGACTCCCACCCGGCGCTGCTGGCGGCCGGCCGGGACGTGCTCGTGGAGGCGGCCTCGGTGCGCGGCACCCGGCTGATCCCGATCGACGACTTCTACCTGGGGGTGAAGCGCAACTGCCTGGAGGCCGACGAGCTGATCCGGGCCGTGCACATCCCGGTGGCGGACGGGCCGCAGCAGTTCTCGAAGATCGGCACCCGCAACGCGATGGTGATCGCGGTCTGCGCGTTCGGCTTCGCCCTCCACCCGAGGAACGGCACCGTCGGCACCGGGATCGGTTCGGCCGCCCCCACGCCGCGCCGCGCCGTCGAGGCCGAGGAGTACCTGCAGGGCGTGCTCGCCGAGCGCGGTCTCTGGGAGTCCGGCGGGCTGCTGGGCGCCGAGGTGGTCCAGCGCTTCGGCGAGCTGGTGAAGGCCGCGGCCTCGCCGATCGACGACGTGCGCGGCACCGCCGAGTACCGCCGGCACGCGCTCGCCGTGATGGCCCGCCGCACCCTCGCCTGGACCTGGAACGACTACAGCAAGCAGATCAGGAGCGCGGCATGAGGGTCACTTTCACCGCCAACGGCAAGCCGGTCGAGGCCGACGACGTGTGGGAGGGCGAGAGCCTGCTCTACGTGCTGCGCGAGCGGGTCGGCCTGCCGGGCTCGAAGAACGCCTGCGAGCAGGGCGAGTGCGGCTCCTGCACGGTCTACCTGGACGGCGTCCCGGTGTGCTCCTGCCTCGTCGCGGCCGGGCAGGTGCAGGACCGCGAGGTCCGCACGGTCGAGGGCCTGAGCGGGGACGACGGCGAACTGGGCCTCGTCCAGCAGGCCTTCGTCGACGCCGGAGCCGTCCAGTGCGGCTTCTGCACCCCCGGCCTGCTGGTGCAGACCGACGCCCTGCTGGAGCAGGACGCCCAGCCGAGCGACAACGACATCCGCGAGGCGCTGTCCGGCAACCTGTGCCGCTGCACCGGCTACGAGAAGATCATGGACGCCGTGCGGCTCGCCTCGGCCCGCAAGTGCGCCGGGAAGGCTTCGGAATGACCACGCGGACCATCCAGGGCCAGAAGAACCTGCAGAACATCAACCAGGCGTCCAAGGACGGCATCGGCGGCTCGCCGCTGCGTCCGGACGGACACCTGAAGGTCAAGGGCGAGTTCGCCTACTCCTCGGACCTGTGGCACGAGGACATGCTGTGGGGCATGGCGCTGCGCTCGCCGCACCCCCGCGCCGACATCCTCTCGGTGGACATCTCCGAGGCGCTCAAGGTGCCCGGCGTCTACGCGGTGCTGACGCACGAGGACATCCCCGGCTCGAAGTACTACGGCCTGGAGATCCAGGACCAGCCGGCCCTGGCCATCGACAAGATCCGGTACCACGGCGAGGCGATCGCGCTGGTCGCCGCCGACCACCCGGAGACGGCCCGCCGCGCGGTGAAGAAGATCAAGGTCGAGTACGAGGTGCTCACCCCGATCGTCACCGAGGAGCAGTGCCTGGACCCGGAGACCCACGGGTACGTCCACGAGCCGCACGAGTACAAGTCGCACGCGTACGGCAACATCTGCCACGAGCAGAAGCTGGTCTCCGGCCTCGGCGTGACCGACGAGGTGCGGGCGCTGGCGGACGTCATCGTCAGCGGCGACTACGAGGTCGGCATGCAGGACCAGGCCTTCCTCGGCCCCGAGTCCGGCCTCGCCGTGCCCGCCGAGGACGGCGGCATCGACCTCTACATCGCCACCCAGTGGCTGCACGTGGACCGCGAGCAGATGGCGCCGGTGCTCGACCTGCCCGAGGAGAAGGTCCGGCTCACGCTGGCCGGCGTCGGCGGCGCCTTCGGCGGCCGCGAGGACATCTCGATGCAGATCCACGCCTGCCTGCTGGCCCAGCACACCGGCAAGCCGGTCAAGATCGTCTACGCCCGGGACGAGTCCTTCTACGGCCACGTGCACCGCCACCCGGCGAAGATGCACTACGAGCACGGCGCCACCCGCGACGGCAAGCTGGTCTTCGCCGACTGCCGGATCGTCCTGGACGGCGGCGCGTACGCCTCCGCCTCGCCGGCCGTCGTCGGCAACGCCGCCTCGCTCGGACACGGCCCGTACGTGATCCCGAACGTCCGGATGCACGCCATCGCGCTCTACAGCAACAACCCGTCCTGCGGGGCGATGCGCGGCTTCGGAGCGGTGCAGGCCGCGTTCGGCTACGAGTCGCAGATGGACAAGCTGGCCGCCGAACTGGGCATGGACCCGGTGGAGTTGCGGCAGCTCAACGCGATGTCGGAGGGCGACCGCATGCCCACCGGCCAGCAGATCGACTCGCCCGCGCCGGTGGCCGAACTCCTGCGCCGGGCCAAGGACATGCCGCTGCCGCCGCCGCTGGACACCGAGCACCTGGACGTGCGCCAGCTGCCGGGGGCACTGTCCAACACCTCGCACGGCGAGGGGATCGTGCGCGGCGTCGGCTACTCGGTCGGCATCAAGAACGTCGGCTTCTCCGAGGGCTTCGACGACTACTCCACCGCCCGGGTGCGGCTGGAGGTGATCGGCGGCGAGCCGGTCGCCATGGTGCACACCGCGATGGCCGAGGTCGGCCAGGGCGGCGTCACCGTGCACGCCCAGATCGCCCGCACCGAGCTGGGCGTCGAACAGGTCACCATCCACCCGGCCAACACCGAAGTGGGATCGGCCGGTTCGACCTCGGCCTCGCGCCAGACGTACATGACCGGCGGCGCCGTCAAGCTGGCCGCCGAGGCCGTCCGGCGCGAGCTGATCGAGAAGGGCCGCCGGCGCTACGGCTGGACCCACAAGGACATCACGCTGGCCGGCGGCAAGGTCGTCTCGGAGAGCGCCGGCGTCCTGGTCCCGATGGTGGACCTGCTCGGCGACGAGGCCATCGACCTCACCCGCGAGCACCACCACCGGCCCACCCAGCCCTTCGACAAGGAGACCGGCCAGGGCTTCGGCCACGTCCAGTACACCTTCTGCGCCAACCGCGCGGTGGTGGACGTCGACGTCGAGCTGGGCCTGGTCAAGGTGGTCGAGCTCACCGCCGTCCAGGACGTCGGCAAGGCGCTCAACCCGCTCTCCGTCGTCGGCCAGATCCAGGGCGGCTGCACCCAGGCGCTCGGCCTGGCGGTGATGGAGGAGATCATCGTCCGGGACGGCAAGGTCCGCAACGCCTCCTTCACCGACTACCTGATCCCCACCATCCTGGACACCCCCCCGATCCCGGTGGAGATCCTCGAACTGCCCGACCCCAACGCGCCGTACGGGCTGCGCGGGGTCGGCGAGGCGCCGACCGTGTCGGCGACGCCGTCCATCGTGGCCGCCATCCGCAACGCCACGGGTCTCGCGCTCAACCGGATCCCCGTCCGGCCGGAGCACCTGACCACCGAACAGCCCGGCTGACGACCGGAGTTCACGCCTCCTCGGGGCGGCGACCGTCTTCCCCGCCGCCCCGGGGGCACCACCCCCACACCCGCTGCCCTACCCGCGCCGAGGTTCCGCAGCGGTGCGCCCCACCCTCAATGCACCGCTGGCACTCCCCCTTCACGAGTGCCCCCCCACAGTGAGTCGATACGTCCCCCTGCGCCGCCTCGTTGACCGGCAGTCAGGTCGGCTCGCCCACCCCAACCCCCTTTGACACTTGGGAGTGGACATGCCCAGGATCCCCACGGAACCCGGCACCACCGAAGACAGACCCACCGAGGACGTCACCCACCCGGCGTCCCCGGCCCCACGCCCGACGAGCGCACTCGACGCCTACTTCAAGATCTCGGCCCGGGGCTCGACACTCGCCAACGAACTGCGCGGTGGTCTCACCACCTTCATGGCGATGGCGTACATCATCCTGCTCAACCCGCTCATCCTGAGCGGCGCGGACGTCACCGGCGTCAAGCTGGACCACGCCGCCCTGACCACCGCGACCGCCCTGGCGGCCGCCGTCACCACCATCCTGATGGGCGTGGTCGGCAACGTGCCGCTCGCCCTCGCCGCCGGGCTCTCGGTCTCCGGCGCGGTCTCCGCGCTCGTCGTCCCGCACACCACCTGGCCCCAGGCCATGGGCCTGTGCGTGATCTACGGCCTGCTGATCGTGCTGCTGGTGGTCTCCGGACTGCGCGAGAAGATCATGAACGGCATCCCGCTGCCGCTCAAGTACGCCATCACCATCGGCATCGGCCTGTTCGTCACGGTGATCGGCCTCTACAAGGCCGGCTTCATGCACACCGGCGGCCCCACCCCGCTGTCGCTCGGCCCGACCGGTGAACTCGCCGGCTGGCCGGTGCTGGTCTTCTGCGTCACGCTGCTGACGATCTTCGTGCTGATGGCGCGCGGCGTCCGCGGCGCGATCCTGATCGGCATCGCGGGCGGCACCGTCCTCGCGATGGTCGTCAACCAGGTCGCGCACGTCCCCGCCGCCGCCTGGAAGAACTCCGTGCCGGTGTGGCCCGGCAGCCCGGTCTCCGCGCCGGACTTCAGCCTGTTCGGCCACGTCGACCTGTTCGGCGCCTTCGGCGGCCGGGGCATGGGCGCGATCAGCGCCTCGGTCGCGGTGTTCACCCTGGTCCTGGCCGGCTTCTTCGACGCGATGGCCACCATCATCGGCGTCGGCACCGAGGCCGGACTGGCCGACAAGCAGGGCCGGATGCCCGGACTGTCCAAGGCCCTCTTCATCGACGGCGCCGGCGGCGCGGTCGGCGGCCTCGCGGGCGCCTCCGGCCAGACCGTCTTCGTCGAGTCCGCCACCGGCGTCGGCGACGGCGCCCGGACGGGGCTCGCCTCCGCCGTCACCGGCGGACTGTTCGCGCTGATGCTGTTCTTCTCGCCGATCGCCGGCATCGTGCCCGTCGAAGTGGCCTCCGCCGCCCTGGTCGTGATCGGCTCGATGATGATGAGCCAGGCCCGCCACATCGACTGGTCTGACCGCGAGGTGGCCATCCCGGCCTTCCTCACCTGCGTCCTGATGCCGTTCACGTACAGCATCACCGCGGGCGTCGCGGCCGGCGTCATCTCGTACACCGTCATCAAGGCCGGCACGGGGCGCTGGCGCGAACCCGGGGTGCTGATGTGGGTCCTCACCGCGGTGTTCGTGCTCTACTTCGCGCTCACGCCGATCAAGTCCTGGCTGGGCGTGCACTAGCCGGGCCGCCGGGCGGCAGCGCCCCGCACCACCGCGCTCCGCCCGGACGCGCCACCGCCGCCGTACGGGATCGTTTCCCGTACGGCGGCGCCCCCGCTACTGTCGAACCGTGTAAGGAGCCTCCGCCATGCAGGACATCGCCGAGCAGCTGCAGGCCTGGCACGCGGCCGGGCGCGCCTTCGCCGTGGCCACCGTGGTCGGCGTCTCCGGCAGCGCTCCGCGCGACCCCGGGGCGGCACTGGCCGTGGACGCGGACGGCGAGGCGATCGGCAGCGTCTCCGGCGGATGCGTCGAGGGCGCGGTGTACGAGCTGTGCCAGGCCGCGATCCAGAGCGGCGAGCCGGTGCTGGAACGCTTCGGCTTCAGCGACGAGGACGCCTTCGCGGTCGGGCTGACCTGCGGCGGGATCCTCGACGTGTTCGTCCAGCCGGTCGTGCCGGGAACCGACCCCGGCCTGGACGCCGGAATCGCGCGGATCGCCGACGGGACGCCGGTGGCACTGGCCCGGGTGATCTCCGGACCGGCCGCACTGCTCGGCGCCACCCTCGCCGTCACCGCCGACGGCGTCACCGGGGCGCTCTCCGTCGGCCCGACCACGGTCGGCACGCTGGAGCGGGCGATCGTCGCCGAGACCCGGGCCATGCTGGAGGCCGGACGCACCGGCCGGCTCGTCCTCGGCCTGGACGGGCGCCCCTGCGACGAGCACGAGCGGGGCACCGTCACCTGCTTCGTCGAGTCCTACGTGCCCGCGCCGCGGATGCTGGTGTTCGGGGCGATCGACTTCGCGGCCGCCGTGGTGCGGATCGGCAAGTTCCTCGGCTACCACGTCACCGTCTGCGACGCCCGGCCCGTCTTCGCCACCACCCGCCGGTTCCCCGAGGCCGACGAGGTCGTGGTCGACTGGCCGCACCGCTACCTGGACTCCCAGCTCGGCCGGATCGACGGACGCACCGTGCTCTGCGTGCTCACCCACGACGCCAAGTTCGACGTCCCGCTGCTGGAGCGCGCCCTGCGGCTGCCCGTCGGCTACGTCGGCGCGATGGGCTCGCGCCGCACCCACCGGGACCGCGAGGCGAAACTGCGCGAGACCGGACTCACCGAGGCCGAGCTGGCCCGGCTGCGCTCCCCCATCGGCCTCGACCTCGGCGCGCGCACCCCCGAGGAGACGGCGGTCTCCGTCGCCGCCGAGATCATCGCCCACCGGCGCGCCGGCAGCTGCCTGCCGCTGAGCGCCGGAGACGGACCGATCCACCACGACGCGTCGACGCCGGCCGCGGAGCGTGACCCGGCGGCGCCCGCACAGCAGGCCCGGCCGCGGCGGACCCACGCCGCCTGAGCGTCACGTTGCGTCGCCACCGGAGCGGCGGGACGCTGGAGTTGCGGACTCACCCGAGCCCGGGGAAGGAGCGGGCACCATGCGCGCCCTGCTGGAAATCGAACTCGACACCGAGGCCGGCAACAAGGCCATCGCCGAAGGCAAGATGGCGGAGGGCATCCAGCAAGCCCTGGCCCAGCTCAAGCCGGAAGCCTCGTACTACTTCTCCCGCAACGGACGCCGCGCCATGATCGCCGTCATCGACGTCGCCGACGAAGCCTCGATCCCGTCCATCGCCGAACCGTTCTGGCTCCAGCTGAACGCCAGCGTCGACATCCACCCGTGCATGAACGCCGACGAGCTGAAGGAAGGCCTGCGGCGGCTGGAGTCCTGAGCCTCCCGGTCAGTCGCCCAGCGCCAGCTTCACGCCGAAGCCCAGCACCACCACACCGGTCACCCGGTCCATCAGCCTGCGCGCGGCCGGCCGGCGAAGCCAGCCGCGCAGCACCTGGGCGAAGCCCACCAGGACCGTCGACCAGAGCAGCCCCTCCACGACGTGGACGCAGGTCAGCGCCACGCCCGCGGCGAAGTGCGGGGCGCCGGCGGGGATGAACTGCGGAAGCACGGCCACGTAGAAGACCCCGACCTTGGGGTTCAGCAGGTTGGTCAGCGTGCCCCGCCGCCAGCCGTCGCCGAAGCCGCCCTCCTCGGGCTCCTCCTCCGCCGCCGCCCGGGCGCCCCGGTCGCGGAGCATCCCGAGGCCCATCCACACCAGGTACGCGGCGCCGGCCCAGCGCAGCACCTCGTATCCCACCTGTGAGGCGGTCAGCAGCGCCGTCACGCCCGCCGAGGTCAGCGTCCCCCAGATCAGCGTCCCGGTCTGGATGCCGAGCACGACACCCCAGGCCTGCCGCCGCCGCCCGAGCGCGGACGTCCGCAGGACGAGCGCGGTGTCGAGGCCAGGCGTCAGCGTGAGCAGCCCCACGACGAGGGCGAACGACCACAGGGCGGTTGTCATCTCCATGGGCCTGGATGCTCTCACAGCCCGGCAGGACGGTGGCGCCGTGCCGCTCAGCGGTGGCCGCGATGACGAGGTCCGGTACTGCCAGCGCCCGCGCGTCGCCCTCGGCGGTGAGGAGGGCCCGCACCTCGATGGCGCGGTCCACACCTCGCCGGGTGGGGACCGCCGGTCGGAGTTGCTCGGACCCCTCCGGTGGGATTCCTCCGGTCAGGTGACGTCGAGGCGGGCGGCGAGGCGCAGCAGACCGGGGCTGAGGCGGGCGAGGAGGCGGGCGGCCTTGGCCTCGGGGGTGACCGGGACGACGGGCTTGCCGGTGCGGACGGCGGCGAGGATGGCGGTGGCGACCTTCTCCGGGGGGAAGCCGCGGCGGGCGTAGAGCTTGGCGGCGCGGGCCTGCTTGGCCGCCTGCTCGGCGGCGGTGGTGGCGGAGAAGGTGGAGGCGCGGGTGATGTTGGTGTTGACGATGCCGGGGCAGATGGTGGAGACGCCGATGCCGTGGCCGACGAACTCGGCGCGCAGGCAGTCGGAGAGCATGAACACCGCGGCCTTGCTGGTGGCGTACGCGGTGAGTGCCTTGGAGGGCAGGTAGGCGGCCGCCGAGGAGACGTTGACGATGTGGCCGCCCTGGCCGCGGTCGGCCATCAGGGTGCCGAAGGCCCGGCAGCCGTGGATCACGCCCCAGAGGTTGACGTCCAGGACGCGCTGCCACTCCTTCTCGGTGGTCTGCAGGAACGTTCCGGAGTGGCCGATGCCCGCGTTGTTGACGACCACGTCGGGCACCCCGTGCTCGGCGGCGACGGTCTGTGCGAACGCGTCCACCGCGGCGCCGTCGGAGACGTCGACCCGGTAGGCGTGCGCCGTCGGGCCGATCAGCGAGGCCAGTTCGGCGGTGCGCCGGGCCGACGCGAGGTCGAGGTCGCAGACCACCACACGGGCGCCCTCCTCGGCGAAGGCGAGCGCGGTGGCCCGGCCGATGCCGCTGCCGGCGCCGGTCACCACGACCAGCCGGCCGTCGTCCAGGGCGGCCGCCTCGCCCGTGGCCCGGCCGGCTTGCCCGGCCCGTTCGGCCTCGACGCGGGCGGTGAACCCGCGGACCAGGCCGGCCACGGTGACTCCCTTCTCCAGCAGCGCCGACCAGTGGCCGGCGTGCAGCGTCCGGCGGGTCAGCCTGGGCACCCAGCGCTCCAGGCCCTCGGAGAGGTAGGTGCCCACGTAGCGGTCCCGGGTGAGGGTGACCAGCTGGACCGGGACCTCGGTCGGCCGCTCACGCGGACTGCCCATGGTGGGGCGGAAGTTGGCCCGGTACAGCTCGATGCCGCGGACCGCGTCGCGGCGCAGGCTGCGCTGCGGGTGGTCGGCGCGCGGGGTGACGTGCTCCAGGTCGCGCAGCACCCGCGGCCAGGCCCGGGCGAGACCGAGCCGCCAGACGCCGGGCGCGAGGTACGGCAGGTGGAAGGCGGTGATGTACCAGGAGTGCAGCCCCTGGTGGAGCAGCTGCTTCAGGTGCCGGGGGGTGGGGCGGCGCAGCCGGTGGCGCAGCCAGTACCCCATGTGGTCCAGGCTGGGCCCGGACATCGTGGTGTACGAGGCGATCCGGCGCTCGGCGCCGGGAGCGGTGACGGCCTCCCAGGACTGGATCGAGCCCCAGTCGTGCGCGACCAGGTGGACCGGCCGCTCCGGGCTGACCGCGTCGGCGACGGCGAACAGGTCCTCCGCCAGCCGCTCCAGCCGGTAGCCGTCGCGGTCCGCGGGGACACCGGACTCGCCGGCGCCGCGCACGTCGTAGCGCACCACGTGGTGGTCGCGGGCGAGGTCGGCGGCGATGTCGTCCCAGACGGTGTGGGTGTCCGGGTAGCCGTGGACGAGCAGCACGGTGGGGGCGTCCGGGTCGCCCTGCTCGAAGACGGCCAGCGGGAGGCCGCCGGAGTGGACCGTGCGGCGGCGGACGGGGGTCGTCATCGGGTGGCCTCCAGGGCGGTCGGGTCGGCGGGGTCGGGCCGGTCGGCGGTGGCGGGCGCGGCCGGATCTGCGGTGGCAGCCCCGCCGTTCCAGCGGCGGACGTGCGGCAGGTCGTCGTCCAGCCAGTGGGCGTCGTCCTCGGTGACCACGAGCAGTTCCTCGAACTTGATACCCACGCCGCGGAAACCGATGTGCGGCTCCACCGCCCACAGGCCCGGGGTCGGCGCGTGCCGGGACGACCGCCCGTCCGCCCAGAGCGGTGAACGGCCTTGCAGACGCTCGGAGACGAGCTCCCGGCCGAGGGTCTGCAGGGTGCGCACGCCGAACCCCAGGACGTTGACCCCGGCCGGTCCGCGGGTGACGGTGCGGGTGACCTGGTGGCCGATCACCCGGCCCGGGTAGACCCGGTGGCGGTTGTCGTAGCCGTGCGCGGCGAGCTGCGCGTCCACGGCCGCGTACACCTCGGCGAGCGGCTTGCGGGCACGGACCTCGGCGAGGATCAGCTCGCGGTAGACCCGGAGGTCGTCGGCGAGGCGGTCCCAGAGCCTGTTCTCGCCGACCTTGCCGCCGTAGCCGATGTCGGCGGTGTAGCCGTCCACGACGGGCGCACAGTCCAGCACGTACGGCATGCCCTCCTCCAGGCGGCGGTTGCCGGCGAAGAACTGCAGCGGGGTGTGGAAGTGCCGGAAGGCCGTACGGTCGCCGAACCAGGCGAAGGGGACGTGGAAGAAGTCCTGCACCCCGGCGGAGACCAGGCGGCGGCGCAGCTCGGCGGTGGTCTGCCGCTCGGTGACGCCGGGTTCGATCCAGGCGGCGACCTCCTCGGCGCAGTGGTAGGCGAGTTGCTGGGTCTCGCGGAAACGGGCGAGGTCGCGCTCGGTGTAGCGGAAGGCGGGGGTCGCTTTCGCCGACGGGGGCATCGGGGCTCCTTCTAGAGGTCGAGGACGAGGGTCTCGCCCTCGGCGGCCCGGGAGACGCAGGGCAGCAGGGCGCCGGCGGCGCGCTGCTCGGCGGTGAGGCGGCGGTCCCGGTGGTCGGGCGAGCCGGCCGCCACCCGGACCTCGCAGGTGCCGCAGAAGCCCTGGTGGCAGGAGTACGGAAGGTCCGGGCGGGCCTCGCGCAACACGTCCAGGGCGGAGCGGTCGGCGGGGACTTCGAGGGTGGGGCCGTCGGCGCCGAGACGGACGGCGAAGGGCCTGCCGTCGGTGATCGGGGCCGCGCCGAAGCGCTCGAAGTGCAGGGAGGCGGCCGGGGACGCGTCCAGGGCCCGCTGCACGGCGGTGAGCATCGGGGCGGGCCCGCAGCAGTACACGGCGGCGCCGAGCGGGGCGTGGGCGAGCAGCTCGGCGCCGGTGGCCACTCCGTCGTGCTCGTCGTCGGTGCGCAGCACCACGCGGTGCGGGTCGAGGGCCCGCAGCTCGGCCGTGTACGGGAGGGTGCCGGCGCTGCGTCCGACGTGGACCAGGCGCCAGTCCAGGCCGTGCCGCTGCGCCTCGCGGGCCATCGGGAGCAGCGGGGTGATGCCGATGCCGCCGGCCAGCAGGAGGACGGCGGGCTCGGCGCAGAAGGCGAAGCCGTTGCGGGGGCGACGGGCGGTGAGCCGGGTGCCGGGATGCAGGGTGTCGTGGACCTCGACGGACCCGCCGCCGCCCTCGGGCAGCCGTCGGACGGCGATGCGGTAGCTGCGGCGCTCGGCCGGGTCGCCGCAGAGGGAGTAGTGGCGCTCGCGGCCGGAGGGCAGGGTGAGGCGCAGGTGGGCGCCGGGCTGCCAGCCGGGCAGCGGGCCGCCGGAGGGGTCGGCGAGCTGCAGTTCCACGACGTCGGCGGCGGGTCGGCGGCGGGAGGTGACGACCAGTTGCAGCGGCGGGAGGGGGCGGCTGTGCGGGCGGCGGGGGTTGCGGCGAAGCAGGGGGCCGCCGAGGGCCGGGGAGTAGCGGTCGCCGAAGGCGGTGAGCCGGCGGATGAAGGCGTCGGCGCGGGGGCGGCCGTAGAGGTCGGGGGGCGGGTTGAGCAGGTCCATCCGGCGGGGTCCTTGGCGTCGGGAACGGGCGGGGCCGTGACAGACGACGTCTTTCAGCTGACGGACGACGTCGTCTGTTCGCTGAAAACCGTTCGCTGGTATCTGTCGGCTGAAAGCGGTCGGCTGAAGCAGTCGTGAGAGCTGTCGTCCGGGACCAGTCGACTGAATGCTGTCCGCCGACCGCCTTCAGCGCGCTGCCGCCGCGCGGGCGGCCGGGGAGGAGGCGAGGTAGCCCAGCGCCTGGCTGGAGGAGCCCTCCTGGGTGGGGTGGTAGCCCGGCCGCAGGTACCGCAGCCCGGATCGGAGCGATCCGATCGGGTCCGGCAGTAGGCCGCGCTTGGCGATCCGGCCGGCCTCGCGCCAGGTCGGCCGGAGCCTCCCCTCCAGGGTCGGGTCGGCGGCGAGCAGGAAGCGGGCGCCGCGCACCCAGAGGTGGACCAGCAGCGGCCCGGACACCGCCATCCCCCGGATCCGGCGCAGGTAGCCCGGGTCCAGGTGCACCATCAGGTCGAAGGCGACGCTGCGGTGCTCGACCTCCTCGGCGCCGTGCCAGCGCAGCAGGTCGAGCATCGTCGGGTCGGCCTTGGCCCGGTCCAGGCCCGGGGAGTTGAGTGCCCAGTTGCCGAGGAAGGCGGTGAAGTGCTCGATGGCCGCGATGAAGGCGACCCGTTCGATGATGTTCTCGCGCCGCCGGGCCGGTGTCAGGCCCGGCTTGTCGCCCAGGATCCGCCGGAACAGCCAGGAGATCTGCCGGACGTACGGCCGCGGGTCGAGCCCCTGGCCGAGCAGGTGGTCCAGGACTTCCTGGTGCGCCTCGGCGTGGATGGCCTCCTGCCCGATGAACCCGAGGACTTCCTCCCGGAGCCGCTCGTCCCGGATGAGCGGCAGGGCCTCCTTGAACACCTGGACGAACCAGCGCTCGCCCTCGGGCAGCAGGAGGTGGAGCACGTTGATGACGTGGGTGGCCATCGGCTCGTCGGGGATCCAGTGCAGTGGCAGTCCGGACCAGTCGAAGCGGACGTCGCGGGGCTCCAGGACGAGGCTGTCGTGCACCCGCACGGCGGGGGCGGCGACGGCGGGGACTGGGGTGGGGCGGGGCATGGCGGACCCTCCTGACCTGGGGGCGGCGGCGCGGTCCAGGGAAACGTACTCGCGGGTAGCGGCCGGGACAAGGGGTTCGGCGCCCCTTATCGACATCGAGTCTAATAAGTGATGCGGACCGCCGGGCGCCCTTGAGGAAACGCGGGCGCCACGGGAAAGCAGCGCCACGGGGAAGCGGCGCCACGGGCAGGCGGGCGCCACGGGCAGGCGGGCGCCACGGGCAGGCGGGCGCCACGGGCAGGCGGGCGCCCGGGAAAGCCCAGCCGCCCCCGGAAACGCCGGAAGCCCCACCGGTTCCCCGGCAGGGCTTCCTCCGACTCCCGCGCGCGACGGCCGACCCGCCGTCAGACCGCCATCGCCAGCATCAGCGGCGCCGCCCGGGCCGCAAGCAGTTCGGCCGCGGCCTTCAGCTTGTGGACGTTGCCCACCGGCATCGAGGTGGCCAGGCAGCCGACCGTGCTGCCCGCCGTGATCGGCACCGCCGCGCACACCGTGCCCAGCGCGTACTCCTGGATGTCCAGCACCGGCACCGTGGCCGGCTGCCGCTCCAGCCGGTGCATCAGCTGGTCGGCGTCGGTGACCGTGCGGGAGGTGAGCCGGGCGACCGGGTGCCGGGAGAGGTGGTCGCGCCGGGCATCGGCGTCCAGCTGGCCGAGCAGGCACTTTCCGATCGCGCTGGCGTGCGCGGTGGCCCGGAAGTCGACCCACTCCTGCACCGCAGGAGCGTAGTCGGCGGCCGAGACCGCCTCCACCGACAACTCGCCGTCGTGGTACCGGGTGAAGTACACCGCGGCGCCCAACTCGTCGCGCAGTTCGGCGAGTTTGCGGTTGAGTCGGGCCTTCACCAGCTGCTCCCGGTTGTACTGCCCGAGCAGGGCGAAGGTGCCGCCGAGCACCCAACCGCCGTCCTGGCACTGGAGGTAGCCCTCGATCTCCAGGATCTCCGCGAGCCGCCGAACGGTCGGCAGCCCGAGCGAGGTCTCCCGCGCGAGGCCCACCAGGGTGGCCCCGTCGGGGTGGCGGTCGACTGCCTCCAGCAGTCTGAGGGCGTGCTGCAGGGAGGTGAACGGGCCCGTCGGGCCCTGGTCCAGCGCGGCGTGACGACCCGGGGCTGGTGTCGACATGTCGTCCCCTTCCGATGTCCCCCCACGGAGCGACCGCGGGCACCGCCAGACTATCGACCCGGCGCCTCGGGCGACTGCTGTCCGTGAATATCCGTGAACATTCCGTGGAGCAACCTCCGGTCCACCTGGGCGGACACGACCGGCCCCGCCCCCACTGCCCAGGGGGAGGGGCCGGTCGGACGGTCACCGGGTGCGGGCCGGCGGCCGTGAGGGTGGTGGTGCGGAAGGGGAGGGACGGGCGGGGAGGACGCGCGGGGAGGCCCGGTCAGCCCTCGTCGCCCGCGCGGAGCTCGGCGACGGCCGCCTCCAGACGGGCGCCGTACTCCTCGTCCGCGGCGTGGAAGTGGGCGAGGTTCTTCTCGACGATGTCGTCGCGCGTCACCTGCGACAGGAAGCCCGCGAGGTTGTCGATCAGGCGGGTCTTCTCGTCGGCCGACATCAGCCGGTACAGCTCGCCGGCCTGGAAGAAGTCGTCGTCCTTGGTGTGCGCGGGCGTGGTGTAGGTGCCGGTGTGGCCGTCGACCTTGACCGGCGCGGCGAGCACGTCGTCGGTCTGCGCCGGGCCGCCGTACGAGTTGGGCTCGTAGTTCCTGCCGCGGCCGGCCGTGTTGAGGGCCATCAGGCCGTCCCGGCCGTAGTTGGCGGCCTCGGTGGCGCGCGGGGCGTTCACCGGCAGCTGGGTGTGGTTGACGCCGAGGCGGTAGCGCTGGGCGTCCGCGTAGGCGAACAGCCGGCCCTGGAGCATCTTGTCCGGGGACGGGCCGATGCCGGGCACGAAGTTGTTCGGCGAGAACGCGGACTGCTCGACCTCGGCGAAGACGTTGTCCGGGTTCCGGTTGAGCACCAGGCGGCCGACCTTGACCAGCGGGTAGTCGGCGTGCGGCCACACCTTGGTGAGGTCGAACGGGTTGAAGCGGTAGTCGGCGGCCTCGGCGACCGGCATCAGCTGGACGTAGAGGGTCCAGGACGGGAACACCCCGCGCTCGATGGCCTGGTGGAGGTCGCGCTGGTGCGAGTCGGCGTCGGCGCCGACGACCTCGGCGGCCTGGCCGGCGTCCAGGCAGCGGATGCCCTGGTTGGTCTTGAAGTGGTACTTCACCCAGTAGGCGTCGCCGTCGGCGTTGACCCACTGGTAGGTGTGCGAGCCGTAGCCGTTCATGTGCCGGTAGGAGGCCGGGATGCCGCGGTCGCCGAACAGCCAGGTGATCTGGTGGGTCGAGGCGGGCGAGTGGGCCCAGAAGTCCCAGACGTTGTCCGGCTCCTGCACGCCGGTGTACGGGTCGCGCTTCTGCGAGTGGATGAAGTCGGGGAACTTGATCGGGTCCTTGATGAAGAACACCGGGGTGTTGTTGCCGACGAGGTCGTAGTTGCCCTGCTCGGTGTAGAACTTCAGCGCGAAGCCGCGCGGGTCGCGCACCGCGTCGCCGGCGCCCAGGTTGCCCGCCACGGTGGAGAAGCGCAGGAAGACCTCGGTGCGCTTGCCGACCTCGGCGAGGAACGCCGCCCGGGTGTACTGCGACACCTCGTCGGTGACCTCGAAGTAGCCGTACGCGCCGGAGCCGCGGGCGTGCACGACGCGCTCCGGGATGCGCTCGCGGTTGAACCGGGCCAGCTTCTCCAGCAGCTGCTGGTCCTGGATCAGCAGCGGGCCGTACTCGCCGGCCGAGGCCGAGTTCTGGTTGTCGGCGATCGGCGCGCCGGACTCCGTGGTCAGGATCTTGGACATGGAGGGTCCTTCAGGTGTCGATAAGGGCGGTGCGTGGAGGGTCGGCTGACGTCCGGTCAGGGCGTGCCGGGCGGGTGCCTCGGGTGTCTCAGGCGCCGAGCAGGCGCCGGACGGCCTCGTGGCGGCGGGCGGTCTCCTCACCGGAGGGAGCCGGCCGCAGCGCCGCGAGGGCGGCGCCGGTCGCGGCCGGGTCCGCCAGCGGGCGGGCGGCGGTCAGTGCGGCGGCGTCGTCGGCGGTCAGCCCGGCCCCGGTGAGGGCCGCGGCGGCCTCGGCGGCCGGGAGGGCGTTGAACCAGCGCAGCGCGAGGGCCGCGCGGCCGGCCTCGGTGAGGCGGCCGGTGAGCCGGAGGCGGGCGAGTCCGCCGTCCGGGTAGACGTTGATGCGCACGTGGGTCACCGGGCGGCCGGCGTCGAGCCGGAAGCGGTGCCGGGTGTCGGGCTGCAGGCGGGTGCGGGGCAGGAGTTCGAACCACTCGCCGTCGGCGGGGTCGGTCCCGGTCGAGGCGTCGAAGCCGATCAGGTCGGCCCAGCCGGGGGCATTGGCGACGAAGTGGGACGTGTCCACCTCGGCGGCCAGGACCTCACCGCCCCCGGCCAGGGCGATCTGCACCCAGTCGTTGGCCTTGTCGCGCCGACGCCGGGTCTCCCAACCGTCGCCCATGACGGAGGCACGGCCGGGAGCGTTCAGGTTGTGCGGGGAGGAGAAGTAGCGGTCGGACGCCGCCTCGGCCACGCCGCCGTACTCCTGCGCGGCCAGGTCGAAGGTCAGGCCGTCCAGCTCCCGCGGGTCGGGCAGCACTTCGCCGTGCACGCGCAGCCGGGCGACGCCGCCGTCCGGGAAGATGTTCAGCCGCACGTGGGTGTAGCGGGTGCCGTCCTCGACGGCGAACTCGTGGACGGTGTCGCCCCGGAGCGGGGTGCGCGGCACGAGCGTGGTCCAGTCGGCGGTCCGCAGTTCCTCCGGCGAGGGGTGGCCGGGGACGGACGCAGCCTCGACCGAGCCGGACTCCGGGTAGTTGCCGGTGAAGTGGGCGGTGTCCACGATGACGCCGCGGATCACACCGGCGGCGCCGAGCCGGACGATCACCCAGTCGTGGTCCTCGTCGGTGGGGTGCGGGTGCTCGGCGGAGACGCCGCGGCGGCGCTTGGACTCCCAGCCGTCCATGATCTGGCCCTTGTGGCCGAAGGTGTGCGGACGGAACTCGGCCGCCTTGGCGACCAGCAGGTTCTCGGCGTCCGCGAAGGTGTCCTCGTTGGTGGCGACGACGCCCGCGCCGAGCAGTCGGGAGGCCAGGTCGACCAGCTCGGTGAAGGGAGCACGGGGGGTGTCGGCAGTGGTCACTGACTCTCCTCTGTAGGCGCGTTCGGATTCAGACGCGATCGGACGGGGCGGTGGCGGCGGAGGTGGCCGGAGCGGCGGTGCCGGCCGGGGCGGCGGAGGTGGCGGCAGCGGGAGTGGTCGGCCGGGTGAGCTGGCGGCCGAAGGGCCGGGCGCCGGTGTCCACCTCGCGGCCGCGCAGCCAGGTGCTGCGCACCGAGCCGGTGAGGGTCCGCCCGGCGTACGGGGTGACGGGGTTGCGGTGGTGCAACCCGCTTGCGCGGACGGCGAATTCACCGTCGGGGTCGAAGGCGACCAGGTCGGCGTCGTGTCCGGGCGCGATGGCGCCCTTGGTGCCGGTGAGCCCGACCAGTTCGGCCGGTCCGGCGGACATCCAGCGCACGACGTCGGCCAGGGTGTGGCCGCGGCGGCGGGCCTCGGTCCAGACGGCCGGCAGGCCGAGCTGCAGCGAGGCGATGCCGCCCCAGGCGGCCGCGAAGTCCCCGCTGCCGCCGTACTCGGGCAGCAGCTTGAGGTCGGGGGTGGAGGGCGAGTGGTCGGAGACGACGGCGATGAACTCGCCGCGGCCCAGGGCCTCCCAGAGCGCGTCCCGGTTGGACTCGTCGCGGATCGGCGGGCAGCACTTGAAGGCGGTGTCACCGTCGGGCACCTGGTCGGCCGCGAGGGTCAGGTAGTGCGGGCAGGTCTCGGCGGTCACCTGGACGCCGTCCTCGCGCGCCCGGCGCAGCAGCGGCAGGACGGCGGCGGAGGAGACGTGCAGGATGTGGACCCGGGCCCCGGTGCGGCGGGCGGCGTCCAGCAGGTGGGCGACGGCCGCGGTCTCCGCGTCGGCGGGGCGGGAGGCGAGGAAGTCCCGGTAGTGGACGCCGGGTTGCTGCGGGGCGGCGGCGAGGACGGTCGGGTCCTCGGCGTGGATGATCGCCAGCGCCCCGATCCGGGCCTGCTCGGCCAGTGCGGCCTCCAGGTCGGGGCCCTCGACGTGCGGGAACTCGTCGACGCCGGAGGGGGCGAGGAAGCTCTTGAAGCCGAACACGCCCTCGCGGTGCAGGGGTTCGAGGTCCGCGACGTTTCCGGGGACGGCGCCGCCCCAGAAGCCGAGGTCGACCCAGGCCTGGCCCTCGGCGGTCTTCCGCTTGGTCAGCAGTCCCTCGACCGTGGTGGTGGGCGGGATCGAGTTGAGCGGCATGTCGATGATCGTGGTGACGCCGCCGGCCGCGGCGGCCCGGGTGGCGGTGGCGAAGCCCTCCCACTCGGTGCGGCCGGGCTCGTTGACGTGGACGTGGGTGTCGACCAGGCCGGGCAGCAGGGCGGTGTCGCCGAGGTCGACGAGGTGCCGGTCGCCGACGGCGGGCGAGCCGTGTGCGACGACCTGCTCGATCTTCCCGTCCCGGATCAGCACGTCCGCGGGGCGCTCGCCGTCGGGCAGGACGACCCGCCGGGAGCGGATCACCGTGGGCTGGCTGAAAGGCATGGGGACCTCCGGAACCTTGGAGTCGGGGGTGGTTCGTGGGTGGCTCGAGGGCGGTTCGAGGGCGGTGGTGCGAGGGCGGAGGCGGGGGATTGCGGGGAGCCTAGGCCCGCCTTCAACAAAACGTCAATGGATGAACGTACGAGCGTTCAGCGCACCAACAGCCGGGCGGCCAACCGCTCCCCCGCGAGTTCGGCCAGCTCCGCGGCCTTGGTCATGCTGTCCCCCGGCCGTTCGGCCAGGTCGGTCAGCGCGATCGCGGCGGCGAAGCCCGCGGCCCGCCACTCGGGCTCGCCGAGTTCCAGCCGGCCCGCCACGGCGGCCACCCGAACCCCCGCCCGGGCGGCCGCCGCGGCAACTCCGGCGGGGGCCTTGCCATGGAGCGTCTGTGCGTCCAGGCAGCCCTCGCCGGTCACGACGAGGCGTGCCCCACGCACGGCCTCGTCGAAGCCCAGCAGGTCGAGCAGCAGCTCGATGCCGGGTCGCATGGTGGCGCCGAGCAGGGCCAGGGCGGCGAAGCCCACCCCGCCCGCGGCCCCGGCGCCGGGGGCCTGTCGGAGGTCCCGGCCGGTGGCCTCGGCGACCAGGTCGGCGAAGCGGGTCAGCCCTTCCTCCAGGACCAGCAGGTCGGCGCCGTCGGCGCCCTTCTGCGGGCCGTAGACGGCGGTGGCGCCGCGCGGCCCGAGCAGCGGATTGTCCACGTCGCAGGCCACCACGATCTCGACGCCGCCCAGCACGTCGGCCAGCGGACCGGGGTCGATCTCCGCGAGCCTGCGCAACGCGGCTCCGCCGGGCGGCAGTTCGGTGCCGTCGGCGTCTCGCAGCCGCACCCCGAGGGCCTGCACCATGCCGGCGCCGCCGTCCGTGCAGGCGCTGCCGCCGAGGCCGAGCACGATCCGCTTGGCGCCGAGCGAGACGGCCCGGGCGATCAGCTGGCCGACGCCGTAGGACCCGGCCGCGAGCGGGGCGGCCCGGCCGCCGGGCAGTCGGGCGAGCCCGGAGGCCTGCGCCAGCTCGACCACGGCGGTGTCACCCCGGACGGCGAGCGCGGCGGCCACCGGCAGGCCGGTCGGGCCGGCCACCTTGGCCGGAACGCGGTCGAAGCCGGCCGCGAGCGCGGCGGCCAGGGTGCCCTCGCCGCCGTCGGCGACGGGCAGTTCGCGCACCTCGGTGCCGGGCGCGGCGCGCCGGATGCCGGCGGCGATCCGGGCTGCCACCTCGGCGCCCTCCAGGG
The DNA here is from genome assembly GCF_000719705.1 of Streptomyces sp. NRRL S-350. Taxonomy (GTDB): domain Bacteria; phylum Actinomycetota; class Actinomycetes; order Streptomycetales; family Streptomycetaceae; genus Kitasatospora. Next base: position 27,246 of record NZ_JOHO01000006.1, read on the forward strand.
TGCCCTTGAACTTGTCGGGGGCGACGACCACATGGCCCTGGCGGGGGGTGGGGAGCATGGTGCGGTCCTCGCTTCCGAACGGGTGTGGCGGTGGTACTGCGACGTGCGTCAAGCATGGGCCCGGGGGCTCGGGGGTGCGATCCCCCCCGGCCGGTACGGCCACGAGGTCTTGCCCGGGCCTTCCGGAGCGGTCCGGAGCGGTCCGGAGGGCGCGCCCCGGGTGGTTCCAGGGGCGCGCCCCCTCCCCCCGTCCGGGGTGCGCCCCCTCCCCGCCGTTCCCCTCGTCCCGCTTCCGACGTACGAGGGGCTCCCCTCGGCGGGGAGGGGGCCGGGCGACGCGTCGGGCACGACCGAAGTGCCCCCCGTGGAGGGTGTGCGCATCACCGGCTGGATCGACCGGCGGGCGGGCGGATGAGCCCCGGCCCGCCCGCCGGTCGGGTAGAGCCCCTGGCGGCGCGGGCACGACCGGATGGGTACACGCCGCCAGGGGAGCTTGGGCGGGGGCTCCGTGCGGGAGCCCCCGGGGGGTTACGCGACCTCGCGGCCGGAGAGCCGCTCGACGCCGCGCAGCAGCGCCGAGTGGTCGAGCGAGCCGTCGCCGTTGGCCCGGGCGGAGGCGACCAGCTGGGCCACCACGGCGCCGACCGGCAGCGCGGCGCCGACGGCGCGGGCGGCGTCGGTGACGATGCCCATGTCCTTGTGGTGGAGGTCGATCCGGAAGCCGGGGGCGAACTCGCGGTTCAGCATGTTCGCCTTCTTGCGGTTGAGCACGGTCGAGCCGGCCAGGCCGCCGCCGAGCACGTCCAGGGCGGCCCCCAGGTCGACCCCGGCGTTCTCCAGGAACACCACGGCCTCGGCGAGCACCTGGATGTTGACCGCGACGATCAGCTGGTTGGCGGCCTTGACGGTCTGGCCGGCGCCGGCCGGGCCGACGTGGACGACCGTGGTGCCCAGCGCGTCGAAGAGCGGCTTGGCTTCGGCGAAGTCCTCGGCGGCGCCACCGACCATGATCGACAGGACCGCCTCGACGGCGCCGGCCTCGCCGCCGGAGACCGGGGCGTCCAGGGTGCGGACGCCCTTCTCCTTGGCGGCCGCCTCGACCCTGATCGAGGTCTGCGGGGTGATCGAGGACATGTCGATCACCAGGGTGCCCGGCTTGACGTTCTCCAGCACGCCACCGTCGCCCAGGATCGCCTGCTCGACGTGCGGGTCGGCCGGGACCATGGTGATGACGACCTCGGCGTCCCTCACCGCGTCGGCGATGCTGGTGGCGCCGTGGCCGCCGGCCGCGACCAGGGCGTCGATCGGCGGCTGGGTGAGGTTGTAGCCGGTGACGTGGTGGCCGGCCTTGACCAGGTTGGCGGCCATCGGGCTGCCCATGATGCCGAGGCCGATGAAGGCGATCTTGCGGCTCATCGCGTCGTTCCTTACGTCGTTCGTGGGGTGGGGAGGTTGCGGGCACTTGCGGGCACGCGCGGTCGTGTGTGGCGTTCACGGCCGTCGGCGGCCGCTCGCGGGCGCCGGCGGCGCCTACTCGGCGGCGCGCAGCTCGCGCGGCAGCCACCCGAAGCTGTCGGCGCTGACGCCGGTGGAGGGGCGGTACTCCAGGCCGATCGGGCCGCTGTAGCCGGCGGCGGTGAGCCGGGCGAACAGGTCCTCGAAGTCCAGCTCGCCGGTGCCGGGTTCGTTGCGGCCCGGGTTGTCGGCGATCTGCACGTGGCCGATGCGGTCGGCGTGGGTGTCGATGACCGCCGCCAGGTCCTCGCCGTTCTTGGCCAGGTGGTACAGGTCGCACAGGAACCGGGCGTTGTCCAGGCCGGTGGCGGCGTTGACCTTGTCGACCACCTCGACCGCGGCGGCGGCCGAGACCAGCGGGTAGTCCGGGGACTCCGCCGCGTTCAGGGCCTCGATCAGCAGGATCGCGCCGATGTCGTGCGCGGCCTTCGCGGCGAGCACCAGGTTCTCCAGCGCGAGGGCGTCCTGTTCGGCCGCCGCCACGCCATCGACCCGGTTGCCGTACAGCGCGTTGAGCGCCTTGGCGCCGAGGGAGCCGGCGAGCGCGGCGGCGACCGGGACGTTGGCCCGGAAGCGGTCCCGCTCGGAGGGCACCGAGACGGTACCGCGGGCGCCCTTGCCGAGGTCGTCCAGGAAGTTGAGGCCGGTGAGGCGGACTCCGGCGTCGGTGAACGCCTTGCGCAGCGCGTCCAGCTCGGCCCGGGAGGGGTCGTGCTCCTCCCCGAAGGGCCACCAGAGTTCGGCGGCGGTGAAGCCGGCCTCGGCGGCCGCGGCGGGGCGCTCCAGGAGCGGCAGTTCGCCGAACAGGATCGACAGGTTGACCGTGTAGTGGTGCTTGGCAGCCGCCGTCACGTCACTCACCTCTCAGCTCTCTTCCGTCATCCGCAACTTCCACGATCCGGAAGAGGGATTCTGTGTGGTGGAAGCATCTCCGGACGGCGAAGCGGGTGTCAAGGGAGCCGCAACATTTTGTTGAAGCCGCCTCCACCGCTCGCCGGCCCCCGGCCTCCGCCTGTGGGATCACCCAGCCCCTGCCCGCCCCCACCCCCGCTCGCTACAGTGATCCCGTGCGATTGATGGTGGAGTTCACGACAGAACCGTTCGAACTGGACACGTTCCCGGAGCACGCCGCGGCGGCCCGCAAGGTCGTCGACGAGGCCGGCCTGGCCGTGGCGGTCGGCCCCTTCGGGACCGGCGCCGAGGGCGGGGCCGAGGAGGTCCTCGCCGCGGTGACCAAGCTGCTCCGGGAGACCCTGGACGCCGGTGCGACCCGCATCTCCGTCCAGGTCAGCGTGCTGGACGAGGAGGGCGGTACGCCGTGACCGAGCACGTGGAACACCCGCTCGCCGCGGCGGTGAAGCCGCTACTGGACGCGGTCGGCGCGACACCCGTCCCCCTGGGCGAGGCGAAGGCCGAGGACGTCGTCCTGGAGTGGGAGGGCACGCCGGCCCTGGCCGTCCGGCTGCCGCACCTGAGCAGCGCACTGGACCGGCTGCTGGCCGAGATGGCCCGCCAGTTCGACGGCCGCCCGCTCTCCGAGCTCGACCGGCTGGAGAAGCAGCGGGTCGTCGCCCTGCTGGAGGAGCGCGGCGCCTTCACCGTCCGCCACGGCGTCGAGACGGTCGCCTCGGCGCTGGGCGTCAGCCGCTTCACGGTGTACAACTACCTGAACCGCCAGGAAGGCTCGAAGCCCTCCTGAACGGCTTCCGGGCGGGCCCGAACGGATCCCGCCCGGGGCGCGGGACCGCCCCGCCACGGGGGCTTCCGAACGGGTGACCCCGTCGGTACGGCAAGTCTGGATCGGCCGACGGCGGGGCACACTTGGCGGATCGCACACGAAAGGGCCCGCCATCGCGGGTCGGTTCAAAACGTAACCACCAACCGTTCAACAAAGTGTTGACGACCGGGTGGGGTCGATCTAGCTTTTCGGGGTGGCACCACTCTTCAGGAGGTCCACCCGTGACCAACCACCCCCACGCCCTTGACGCCCTGGCCGCGGCCGACGCCGCGGAGCTGGAAGAGATCCTGCTGGAGGTATGCTCCAGCCCCCGCTGGGCCGCCGCGGTCGCGGAGGCCAAGCCCTGGTCCGACCGCGCGGCCCTGCTCGCCGCCAACGCGGCGGCCATGGCCTCGCTCACGGCCGCGGACCTGCGCGACGCGATGGCCGGCCACGCCCGGATCGGCAACCCCAAGACGGGCGACGCCACCTCCGAGCGCGAGCAGGCCGGAATCCAGGGCGTGGACCAGGCCGTCCTCGACGAACTGCGCGAGGCCAACGCCGCCTACGAGGCGAAGTTCGGCCACGTCTTCCTGATCTGCGCGACCGGCCGCACCGCGGTCGGCATGCTCGCCGCACTGCGCGAACGCCACCCCAACGACGCCGCCACCGAGGCGGAGATCGTCCGCGAGGAACTGCGCAAGATCAACGACATCCGCCTCAACCGCCTGCTCGACGCGGCCTGACACGCCGTCAGGCAGCTCACCCGGCAGCCGTTGCGGCATGGTGCCGGATAGTTGGGGCAGCGAGTTGACACACCATCACCACTGCCATCAGTAAGGTCACTTCACCCATGACTGGCATCTCCACCCACGTGCTCGACACCAGCCTCGGCCGCCCGGCCGAAGGCGTCCCGGTCGAGCTCGCACTGCACACCGAGGGTGGCTGGCAGGTGCTCGGCACCTCCGCCACGGACTCCGACGGCCGGGTCAAGGACCTGCCGGCCGTGGAGGCGGGCTCGGTCGTCCGGCTGCTCTTCGACACCGGCGCGTACTTCACGCCCGGGTCCGCCGAGCCGCCGTTCTTCCCCGAGGTCTCGATCGTCTTCACGGTCGCGCCCGAACAGCACCACTACCACGTGCCGTTGCTGCTCAACCCGTTCGGATACTCGGTCTACCGCGGAAGCTAGTAGACCGACCTGGAAGCTCTAGGAGCCACGTCATGGCCCACGTGCTCGGTCAGAACCAGTACGGCAAGGCGGAGAACCGCATCGTCCGGATCTACCGCGACTCCACCCGGCACGAGATCAAGGACCTGAACGTCTCGGTCTCCCTCCAGGGTGAGTTCGAGGACGTCCACCTCACCGGGTCCAACGCCAACTGCCTCCCCACCGACACCACCAAGAACACCGTCTACGCCTTCGCCAAGGAGCACGGCATCGAGTCGGCCGAGGCCTTCGGGATCGTGCTGGCCCGCCACTTCGTCGACGACACCGAGCGCGGCGTCGTGCACAGCGCCCGGATCCGGATCGAGGAGTACACCTGGGACCGGATCAAGACGCCGGACAACTCGGCCCGCTTCATCGGCTCCGAGGAGGTCGGCCACTCCTTCGTCCGCAACGGCCAGGAGGTCCGCACCACCGAGGTGGTCTACGACGGCGAATCCGTCCAGGTCATCTCCGGCCTCAAGGACCTCGTCGTCATGAACTCCACCAACTCGGAGTTCTGGGGCTACATCAAGGACAGGTACACCACCCTGCAGGAGGCGTACGACCGCATCCTCGCCACCCAGGTGACCGCCCGCTGGAAGTACGGCTACAGCGGCAAGGCGGGCGAGGCCCAGCCCAACTGGAACCGCTCCTACGCGCACGTCAAGCGGCACATGCTGGAGGCGTTCGCCGAGACCTACTCCTACTCGCTGCAGCAGACCCTGCACGCGATGGGCAGCCGGGTCCTCAACAACCGCGCCGAGGTGGACGAGGTACGCCTCGAACTGCCGAACAAGCACCACTTCCTCGTCGACCTGGAGCCCTTCGGCCTCAAGAACGACAACGAGGTCTACTACGCCGCGGACCGCATGTACGGCCTGATCGAGGGCACCGTGCACCGCGAGGGCGTCGTCCCGGTCATCCCGGTCGCCTGACCTCCCCCCTCTCCGTGGACTCCGCCCGGAATCGCCGCACCCACCGGCCCGCACGAGCCGGTCGAGTCCGGGCGGGCCGGTCCGCCCGCACCACCCGTACCACCCCGAGCAGGACCCGCACCGCCCGCACCACCCCCAGCAGGACCCGCACCACCCGTACCAGCAGTTTCTCCACCCCCACCCACCGGAGTTCGTGTCTGCCTCGCGGCGGCCGGCCCGGGGCACTGGAGAGGCCGGCCGAGGGATCCTTGCACCGCCGTCCCGTCCTCGGCCACGACACCACCAGCCGCACTCCAGCGCCACGGGCGCGCCGGGAGCCACGGGCACAAGAGGGGCTCGACATGGCACCCAGCAGCACCAGCAGTACAGACGGCGGTTCCACCCCGGCAAGACCCCCTGGCCCGGACCAGTCCGCCGGCCTCCCCGGCAAGGCGTCCGGGCCGGGGATCCACCCCGTGGACGAGATGCTGCCCCCGGTGAAGCTGTTCTCCACCGGACTCCAGCACGTCGCCGCGATGTACGCGGGGGTCGTCGCACCCCCGCTCATCGTCGGCGCCGGCGTCGGGCTCTCCCCCGCCGAACTCGCCCTGCTCATATCGGCCAGCCTGTTCACCGCCGGACTGGCCACCCTCCTCCAGACCCTCGGCGTCTGGAAGATCGGCGCGCGGCTGCCGTTCGTCAACGGCGTCTCCTTCGCGGGAGTCGCGCCCATGATCGCCATAGCGAAGGGCTCCATCGAAAGGACGGGGAGTCCGAAGGACGCCCTCCCGGTGATCTTCGGAGCGGTGATCGTCGCGGGAGCCCTGTGCTTCCTCGCGGCGCCCTACTTCTGCAAGCTCATCCGGTTCTTCCCCCCGGTCGTCCAGGGCACCGTGATCACCCTCATCGGGGTGTCCCTGCTCCCGGTGGCGGTCAACTGGGCGCGCGGCGGCTCGCCGGGCGCCCCCGGGTACGGCTCCATGCGGGCCATCGGCCTCGCCGCGATCACCCTCGTCGCGGTGGTGCTCTGCAACCGGCTGCTGCGCGGCTTCTGGCAGCAGCTCTCCCTGCTCGTCGGACTGGCGTTCGGCACCCTGATCGCCCTCCCGCTGGGCCTCGCCGACTTCGGCGCGGTCCACGACGCGAAGATCTTCGCGCTCCCCTCCCCGTTCCACTTCGGCGCGCCCGAGTTCGACGCGGCCGCGATCGTCTCGCTCTGCATCGTCATGGTGGTCTCGATGACCGAGTCCACCGCCGACATGCTCGCACTCGGCAAGATCGTCGACCGCGAAGCCGACGAACCCACCCTCGCCGCCGGCCTGCGGGCCGACGGACTGGCCACCGCGCTCAGCCCCGTCTTCAACGGCTTCGCCGCCAGCGCCTTCGCCCAGAACATCGGACTGGTGGCGCTGACGAAGATCCGCAGTCGGTTCGTGGTCGCGGCCGGCGGAGGCATCCTGGTCCTGCTGGGGCTGTTCCCCGTGCTGGGCTCGGTCGTCTCCCTGGTGCCGCAGCCCGTCCTCGGCGGCGCCGGGATCGTGCTCTTCGGCACGGTCGCGGCGAGCGGCATCCGCACCCTCGCCGAAGCCGGCATGGAATCGAGCTCCCACACCATCCTGGTGTCGGTCTCGCTCGGGGTAGGCATCATCCCGATAGCCGTGCCGACGTTCTACGACTCCTTCCCGGAGGCCGTCCGGACCCTGATGCACTCGGGGATCTCGGCGGGCTGCGTGATGGCCGTCCTGCTCAACCTGCTCTTCCACCACGTCGGAGCCGCCCGCCGGACCAGAACCGGCCAGGGCTCCGGCGCGACGGTGCCGACGGCGACACCGTCCTGACCGGTCCCGGAGGAGCGCGCCTCGCCCGACGTGCGCTCCTCCCGGCCCTCCCCCATAGGAGTGACACCATGGCAGTCCAGCCCCCGCCCGCCGACCAGCGGATCGTGATCGAGAACGTCGCGATCGCCACCGTCGACGCCAACGACACCGAGTACGCCCGCGGCCACGTCGTCATCCTCGGCAACACGATCGAATCGGTCGGCGACGGCCCCGCCCCGGCGTGGCTGGACAACGTGGTGCGCCGGATCAACGGCGAGGGACACCTGGTCACCCCCGGCCTGGTCAACACCCACCACCACTTCTACCAGTGGATCACCCGCGGCCTCGCCCAGGACGACATCCTGTTCGACTGGCTGGTCGCCCTCTACCCGACCTGGGCGCGGATCGACGAGAAGCTCGTCCACGCCGCCAGCCAGGGCTCCGCCGCCGCACTGCTCAAGTCCGGCTGCACCACCGCCTCGGACCACCACTACGTCTTCCCCGAGAACGGCGGCGACGTCCTCGGCGCGTCCATCGAGGCCGTCCAGGAGCTCGGCCTGCGCTTCACCGCACTGCGCGGCTCCATGGACCGCAGCAAGAAGGACGGCGGCCTGCCGCCGGACCACGCCGTCGAGGAGCTGGACGACATCCTGGCCGCCTCCGAGGCCGCCGTGGACACGTACCACGACTCCTCCTTCGGCTCGATGCTGCACGTCGCCATCGCGCCCTGCTCGCCCTTCTCGGTCTCCACCGACCTGCTCCGCCAGTCCGCCGAACTCGCCCGCCGCAAGGGCGTCCGGCTGCACACCCACGGCTCGGAGACCGCCGAGGAGGAGCAGTTCTGCAAGGAACTGTTCGGCATGGGCCCCACCGACTACTTCGAGTCGGTCGGCTGGCTCGGCGAGGACGTCTGGATGGCGCACTGCGTCCACATGAACGACTCCGACATCGCCAAGTTCGCCGAGACCGGCACCGGCGTGGCCCACTGCCCGTCCTCCAACGCCCGTCTGGCCGCCGGCATCGCCCGGGTGCCGGACATGCTCCGGGCCGGCGTCCCGGTCGGCCTCGGCGTGGACGGCACCGCCTCCAACGAGTCCGGCGAACTCGGCACCGAGCTGCGCAACGCCCTGCTGATCAACCGCCTGCACGGCTCCCCCACCGCCCTGACCGGACGGCAGGCGCTGCGCCTCGGCACCATGGGCGGCGCCCGGGTGCTCGGCCGGCAGGACGAGATCGGCTCCATCGAGGCCGGCAAGCTGGCCGACCTGGCGCTCTGGAAGATCGACGGGGTCATGCACTCCTCCATCGCCGACCCGGTCGCCGCCCTCACCTTCGGTGCGCTGCCCCCGCTCTCGGTGCTGTTCGTCAACGGCAACGCGGTGGTCGAGAAGGGGCAGCTCACCACCGTCAACGAGGACCGGATCGCGCGCGACTGCGCCCGCGCCGCCCGCGAGCTGGCGGCCCGACCGGTCTGACACCTCCACCGGACTCCGGGAGCACCCAGGGACGGTGCGCTCCCGGACTCCGCGCACCCCGGCGGGTACGCGGAACGCGGCCCCGGACCCACGGCGAGGGTCCGGGGCCGCGGCGTGAACGCACGCCCGACGGCCAACGGCGAACCGCGAACGGCGAACGGCGAACGGCGAACGTCAAACGGGCACGACAAACAGCGAACGGCTGACAGATGATGACCGTTGTCATCTGTCAGCCGTTCGCTGCCGTTCGCTGCCGTTCGTTCGCAGCGGCCTGGCCGCCCGGCCGTTACGCGTCGCGCCCGATCGTCGCCAGGTAGGCCCGCCAGCCGCCGTGGTGGGTGATCTCGCGGTGCACGCCCCGCTCGACCTCGCCCCGGGCGAGCAGCATGGAGAAGCACGCGGAGCCGTCCTCCAGCTTGATCACGCCGAGCTCCAGCTCGCGCGGCTCGCCGGGCAGGATGACGTCCCTCAGCCGTTCCAGGCCGACCTCGTACAGCTCGCCCTCGATGGCGGTGTCGACGGCCGGGTCGGGCAGCAGCCCCGGGCAGACGTCCGTCCCGCCACTGTGGTCGATGGAGAAGAAGCGGTAGCCGGGAGCGGTCCTGGCCGGGCCGATCAGGGCGTCGGCGACCTTGGCGTGGAAGGGACCGCCGACCATCGCCTGGCCGTTGAAGAAGATGCGCGGCATCGGTGTGACTCCTCAGGTGGAAAAAGGCCGTTCCGTACGGCGCCAAGAGGACAGGTGGATTCGTCGCCGTACGGAACGGAGTAACGGGCCGCCGGAGTGCTACAGCCTGGCAGGCGGCAGCGGTGGCACCGGCGGATAGGTTGGGCTCAGCCCAGCAGGGGCAGCGCGGGGAGGGTCAGGAAGTCCGCGAACTCCTCGGCCAGGGCGACCTGTTCGAAGAGCTGGGCGGCCTCGCGCCAGCGGCCGGCGCTGTAGCTCTCCTCGCCCAGCTCGGCGCGGAGTTCGGCCAGCTCCGCCGCGACCATGGTGCGGACGAGTTCGGCCGTCGCCTTCTCGCCGGTGTCGGACAGCACGACCCCGTTGTGGATCCACTGCCAGATCTGCGAGCGGGAGATCTCGGCGGTGGCGGCGTCCTCCATCATGTTGAAGATGCCGACCGCGCCCATCCCGCGCAGCCAGGCCTCGATGTACCGGATGCCGACCTGGACGGCGTTGTGCAGCCCCGCGTGGGTGCAGGTGCCGCCGGCGCCGGCGATGTCGAGCAGCTGGGCGGGGGTGACCGGTTCGGAGGGGCCGGGATTGTCCTTCTGGTGGGGCCGCTCGCCGAGCACCGCGTCGAAGGACGCCCGGGCGACCGGCACGAGGTCCGGGTGGGCGACCCAGGAGCCGTCGAAGCCGTTGCCGGCCTCGCGGTCCTTGTCGGCCTTGACCTTCTCCAGCGCGGCGGCGTTGACCTCCGGGTCCTTGCGGCTGGGGATGAACGCGGCCATGCCGCCGATCGCGTGGGCGCCGCGCCTGTGGCAGGTCCGCACGAGCAGGCGGGTGTAGGCGGCCATGAACGGCGAGGCCATGGTGACGCTGTTGCGGTCCGGCAGGATGTAGTGCTCGCCGGCGTCGCGGAAGTTCTTGACGATGGAGAACAGGTAGTCCCAGCGCCCGGCGTTGAGGCCGGCCGCGTGGTCGCGCAGTTCGTAGAGGATCTCGTCCATCTCGAAGGCGGCGGTGATGGTCTCGATCAGGACGGTGGCGCGGACGGTGCCGTGCGGGATGCCGAGTTCGGCCTGGGCGTGGGTGAACACGTCGTTCCAGAGCCGGGCTTCGAGGTGGCTCTCGGTCTTGGGCAGGTAGAAGTACGGCCCGGAGTTGGGGTCCTCGGGGTCCTCGGCGCGCTTGGCGAGCAGCCGGGCGGCGTTGTGGAAGAAGTACAGCCCGAAGTCGAGGAACGCGCCGGCCACGGGGGTGCCGTCGACCAGCAGGTGGTTCTCGTCGAGGTGCCAGCCGCGCGGGCGCACCACGACGGTGGCGAGTTCGGCGGCGGGCTTGAGGGCGTACGCCTTGCCGGCGGGGGTGGTGAAGTCGATCCGGCCTTCGAAGGCGTCGATCAGGTTGATCTGGCCGCTCACCACGTTCTCCCAGGTCGGGGAGGTGGCGTCCTCGAAGTCGGCGAGCCAGATCCTCGCCCCGGAGTTGAGGGCGTTGACGACCATCTTGCGGTCGGTCGGGCCGGTGATCTCGACCCGGCGGTCCTGGAGGGCGCGGGGTGCCTCGGCGACCTTCCAGTCGGCGGCCCGGACCTGCGCGGTCCCGGGCAGGAAGTCCAGCGTGCCGGCTGCCGCGATCTCGGCGCGGCGGGCCTTCCGCCTGGCCAGGAGTTCCTGCCGGCGGCCCTCGAAGGCGCGATGGAGGCCGACGACGAAGGCGATCGCCTCCGGAGTGAGCACCTCCTCCGCCCGGTGGACGCGAGGACCGGCGACAGTGACGACCGGGGCGGCGGGGGAGGCGCCGGCGGGTCCTTGATCTGCAGCCATGAGCAGGACACTCCTAAGCGGTTGAGCCTGGCGAAGGGAGTTCCGGTGGGAACTTCCTCGGGAACTTCCTCGATCGGAACCCACCTGTCGGCGAGTTCGATTCTGTAAGGTGGAGACTAGTTTCCGCGATACAGAATTTCAACGGTTTGTTGAAAGAGTCGCCGGGACTCTACTCCTCCCCGACAGCGAAGGGAACGCCGGTGGTCGCGACCCCCGACACAGCATCGACGACAGGCTCCGACCGCGCGAGCGGCGGCGTGCAGTCCGTCGAGCGCGCCTTCCAACTCCTGGAGGCACTGGCCGACTCCGGCGGCGTCGCCACCCTCAGCGAGCTCTCCACCAGTTCCGGCCTCCCGATGCCGACCATCCACCGACTGGTTCGTACCCTCGTCCAGCAGGGCTATGTCCGCCAGGACACCGCCCGCCGCTACACCCTCGGCCCCCGGCTGATCCGACTGGGCGAGACCTCCGGCCGCCTGCTCGGCAGCTGGGCCCGCCCCTACCTGGCCGAACTCATGGAGGCCACCGGCGAGACCGCCAACCTGGCCGTCCTGGAGGGCGGCGAGGTGGTCTACGTCGGGCAGGTGCAGTCACGGCGCTCGATGCGGATGTTCACCGAGGTGGGGCGGCGGGTCCAACCGCACTGCACCGGCGTCGGCAAGGCCCTGCTCGCCCAGCTCCCCGAGGAGGAGGCCCGCGCCGTCCTCGGCCCCAACCCCCTGCCCGCGCACACCGAGTACACGGTCACCGACCCGCAGGAGCTGATCCGCCAGCTCGCCGAGGCCCGCGAGCGCGGCTACGTGGTCGACGACCAGGAGCAGGAGATCGGGGTCCGCTGCATCGCGCTCGCCGTCCCGGGCGCGCCGACGCCCACCGCGCTCTCGGTCTCCGGGCCGGAGGCCCGCATCCGGGCCCTGGAGGAGCAGGCCGGGGCCGCCTCACTGGTGCCGGTGATGCAGCAGATCGCCACCCGCCTGGGCCAGGTCCTCGCCCCCTGACGATTCGTCAACCCACCCGTGCCGTCGGAAGGGGCCGGACGCGGCAGGGGGAGTCCGGCCGAGGACCGGCGAACACCCACCGTCCTCCTTTCGAGCGGACGGCGGGCGGGTTGTGACCGGTCCCGTCGTCGGCTCGGCCACCCTGGTGCGGACGCGGCCCGCAACGGCGCGGGCGGCCGGGACACGAGGGCAGGGTGAGCGGCATGGAGCACCGGGGAGTGCGCGGCACCGTACGGGACGGCGCGAGCGGCAGCGCGTCGGGCGGCGCCGGACGGGGCAGGGCGTCGGGCGGCGCCGGGTGGGCCGCGGCGGTTGCGGCGGGCTGCGCGGTGGCGGTCCTGGTCACCAGCCCGTCCTGGGCACTGCGGCGGCCCGAGCCGCGGCCGGCGGTGGAGGTCGTCGCGCCGGGCGCGCCCGCGGCGTCCGTGCTGCCAGCGGTGGCCGACGCGTCCACGCTGCCGGCGCCGGTCGGGGCCTCCACGCTTCCCGCTCCGGTCGGGGCTTCGACGCTTCCGGCGCCGGTCGGGGCCTCGACGCTTCCGGCGCCCGCCCTCGCCGGGCCGTCCACCCTGCCCGCCCTGGCAGCCGTGCCGTCCGACTCCGACCTGGTGGTGGTCCGGATCGACCCGGATCCGGCGGCGCCCGGCCTCACCACGACCGTCCACGCCTTCGTCGCCAACCGCGGCCCGGACACCACCGCCTCACCGTTCACCGTCGTGGTCACCCTGCCGAAGGGCGTCACCGCCGAGGGCCCGTTCTTCCCCCAGGAGTGCAGGGTCCTGGAGCACGGTCGACAGGTGCGCTGCGTCTTCGGGCCCGGCCTGCCGCCCCTGCGCAGTGCGACCGCGCTCGTCCCGGTCCGGCTCTCCCCCGAGCTGCCGGTCGGCACGCTCCACGGCGGCTCGGTCGCGGTGCACGGCGCGGACGACCAGCGCGAGGACGGCAACCGGCAGCCGTTCGACATCACGGTCGTCGCAACGGCTGCCGGTTCCTGAGAGCGGCTGGTCCCCGGACTACGCGGCGGGCCCGGGTCTACGGCCGTCCGGCACCACGCGAGCCCGGGCCAAGCGGGCCCGGGCCAAGCGGGCCCGGGCTACGCGGACCCGGGCTACGCGGACCCGGGACTACCGGTAGACGCGGACGTAGTCGGCGGCCATGGTGATCGGGGCGGTCCCCTGCGGCGCGGGGTGGTACTTCCCCGCGCACACCGACAGGTTGAGGATCAGGTAAGCCGACCAGTTGGCGCCGACACCCTTGCCGTCCGAGAAGACCTTGACGCCGTTGACGTACCAGTCCACCGAGTTGGCGCCGTAGTAGGTGCCGACGGTCACCCACTGGTCCTTCGCGATGGCCTTCGCGTCGGTGTAGTAGTCGGGGTTGCCCGGGTTGACGTGGTTGGTCAGCTCCAGCAGGTTCGGATTGTCGGGGTGGTACTCGAAGGAGTCGATCTCCCCGTTGCCGTTCTTCCACGTCCACAGGGCCGGCCAGGCGCCGGTTCCGGAGGGCAGCTTGACCCGGGTCTCGGCGTAGTCCCCGGTCTTCACCTGGAAGCCCTCGCTGGAGCCCTCGGTGGTCAGGAAACCGGTGTTCCAGGACTGCGTGCCGTTCTCCAGTGCCGGCCCGCCGGGCGTGGCGGTGAAGGTGGCGACCCCGTTGGCGACGCTGACGTTGTTCTTGTTCAGCCAGTCCAGCTTGTTGTCGTCCGGGTTGTGGTTGCCGTACTTGTAGGCCGTGCTCTTGTCGCCGATCCAGCGCTGGCCCCAGCCGATCGGGCCGTTGAACTCGTCGGACCAGGTCAGCGACTTGCCGGCGACCGGGGAGGACGGCGCCGGGGTGGTCGGGTTCGCCGTGGCGCTCGGGGTCGCCGTGGGGGTGGCCGTAGGCGTGGGGGTGGCCGTAGGCGTGGCCGTGGCGGTCGGGGTGGCCGTCGGGGACGGGGCCGGCGTGGAGGTGCCGGTGGCGGAGACCACCAGCTGCTGCGCGGGCAGGTTGTGCCAGGCTCCGCCGAGGTCCTGCCAGAAGCCGAACTCGCTGTACGTCCCGGCGGGCAGGGTGCGCGCACCGCTGGTGAAGTTCACCCCGCTCGGGCAGATCTGCACGTTGGCGGCGTTGCCGGGGAAGTCCAGGTTGGTGCCGCGGGCGTCGCGCACACCCACACCCACGGTCTTCGCGGTGAAGCAGGCCGAGGAGTGCAGGCCGAGCGAGGCGGTGGCGGCCTGGCCCGCGACCATCGTGGCGGGGCCGAGGCGGTCCTGGGTGACGGTCGGCGCGGTGGCCGCCTGGGCACCGGCGACGGACGGCAGTCCGAGCAGGCCGGCACCGGTGACGGCGAGGGCCCCGGTGGCGGCGAGTGCGGCGTTGCGACCGCGGCGGGAGGGGCGGGCGTGGCGCGGCGCGTGGCGCTGGGCAGGCTTGGGCATGAGATGACCTCTGCGACGCCTGCGAGGTGAGCTGTCGGGTTCGGGCTGCAGTTGCCCGGCCGCCTGTGGAACGGCTTCACCCCTAGCCGCGGTCCGTACGGATGAGCACACGGACCGGGCGCCGACCTTGGTTCCCCCGCTCCCGTCCGCTGTGGTGCTCGGTGACCCGCCGACGGGTGGACGGGACTCGGCGTCCCGGCGGCGGGGTCCGCGAGGGCGGACGACCGTTGCAGGCTAGGCAGACCGTCCGTGAACGGACAACTCCGTCGGCCCGGTTGTCGTGCAGCTCACAGTGGTGTCGATCAACGACGCTGCGTCGCGGCCGAGTTGGATCAATGCCGACGGTCAGGCGAGCCAGGCGTCGACCGGCTCCCACCCTCCGGGGTCCGGGCCGGCTCCACGCGGTCGCGACCGCCCGCGCCACCATGACGCCCCCCGGGCCGTGCGTCTCACGGACCGGACCTCGGCAAAGCACCGACCGAGTGCACCCGGTCGGATAAATTGGAGGCCTGACATCTTCCGCAGTGCACAAGAGCAGTGCACGAGAGCACCGAACACGGACACGAGGAGCCGCCCCACCATGATCGTGCCCTTGCCCGCCTTCGCCGGCCGCACCTATCTCTTCCGGGCCGACAACGGCGCGGCCTTCCGCAACACCTACTCGGCCGACGGCACTCGGCTGCGCTGGGAGGGCCTCGGCGAGTCCGCGGGCCAGTGGGAGGACGTGCGGCTGCACGTCGCCGAGGTCGCGCCGGAGGTGTACTTCGTCAGCTGGACGGAGCAGAGCGGGATCACCGTCAGCCATGTGATGGACCTCGGCAAGCTGACGGTGCGGGCCTTCTGGACCTTCGAGGGCGAGGGCGGCCGGGTCGGCGAGCTGCACACCGGGACGCTGGAGCAGGTCGCCTGAGCCGCGTGACCACCGCACCCCCGGGGCCTCGGGCGCCGGGGGTGCGGGTCGTTCGGCAGCCTGTTCCTCAGTCGCCCCGCCCTCGGGGCCGGCCGGGCGGTCAGGCGGTCGGGCGGTCGGGCGGCCAGACGGTCGGGCGGTCGGGCGGTCAGGCGGTCAGGCGGTCTGGTTCGGCACCTTGAGGTGCTGGGACAGCCACTCCAGCGAGGACGGCAGCAGCGCGCTCCACGTCTCGAAGTTGTGGCCGCCCTTCTCCAGCATGCTGTACGAGACCGTCATCGGGCTGCGCACCGCGTTGACGAAGGCCTCGGTCTCCTGGCGGTAGTTGCCGTCGCCCTTCTTGGTGCCGGCCAGCAGGACGGACGCCTTCGGCTGCGGCAGGTTCTTCAGCCGCCACATCAGGTTCGCCTCGTCGCGGCGCTGCCTGCTGCCGCCGAAGAGGTCGCCCGTGGTCGGGTCGTCGGCGGCCTCGTAGTAGGCGGAGAGGGCGACGGCGGTCGGGAAGACGTCCGGGTGGCGCATGGCCAGCTTGAGCGCGCAGTAGCCGCCGGTCGAGTTACCCATGAAGGCCCAGGCCTGCGGGTCCGACGACACCCGGAAGCTGGCCTGGATCGCCGAGGGCACGTCCTTGGTGAAGTACGTGTCGGACTGCGGACCGTTCGGGACGTCCTCGCACTCGGTGTCCTGCGGCAGGGCGGGCGAAGGCCGCATCAGGACCATGACGGTCGGCTGCATCCGGCCCTCCTGCAACAGCTTGAGCGCCGCACCCGGGTAGTTGAACCGGGTGATCAGGTTCTCCGCGATTCCGGGGAAGCCGGTGCTGACGATCACGGCCGGGAACTGCCGGTGGGCGTACTCCGGCTGGAAGTACTGCGGGGGCAGGTAGACGTAGCCCTCGGTGGACAGGCGGCTGACCGCGCCGTCGATGCGGACCTTGCGGATCTCGCCGGACTGGGCGGGCTCACGGCCCAGGGCGCCGCCGCCCTTGACCGAGGCGCGGCCGATCGTCTCCACCAGCAGGCGGCCCGAGGCGTCCGCCTTGTTGTGGATGACCACCGGGCCGGTGTCGCCGGTGCCCAGCAGGTCGTCCCAACTGCTGTAGAACGCGAAGTAGTTGTTCGCCACCAGGCCCAGCGCGGCAAGCACCGTGAGCTGGGTGGCGAGCAGCGCGCCGATCCGGCCGAGCACCGCCTGCCAGGACTTCCTGGCCAGTCTGGGCCACAGCCAGACCGTGCCGGCCATCATCACGACGGCGATCAATACGGTCAGCGCCAACACCTTGTGGCTCGTCAGACCCATGTCCTGCTTGCTCCCACGCCTCGAACTCCAGTCCCCACCGCTGGGGACATCCGAGGAGGTCACCCCGGTTCCCCGGCCGGGGCGCGAGGACCAACCCTAGCGGTAGCTGGGAGAAAGCTGATGACGGCTGGGAGGGGACAGGGAGGCTGCCGGACGCCGGCGGACTGCGGACTGCCGACTGCCGACTGCCGACTGCCGACTGCCGACTGCCGACGGTAGTTGCCGGCGACCGCCCGCCCGGGCATGGGCGGCGCGACCGACAAGGGCGCCGGATCAGGCCACCCGCTTCCAGAGCCGCAGCCCCTCCGTGAGTTCGCGCATGCACCGCGCACCGAGGTCCCGGGGGGAACCCGGGCCGGTGGCGGGGGCGTCGGACGAGGCCCACTGCTCCAGGGCCACCCGGATCGCCGCGGTCGCCGCTGCCGCGGCCAGCCGGATCTCCAGCGGGTCGGTGTCCGCCGGGCAGCGCTCCGCGAGGACCGCGCGCAGTCGCACCTCCGACTCGGCGTGGACGCGCTGCCAGGTGCCTTCGAGTCGCGGGTCGCGCAGCAGGCTGCGGGTCCACTGCATCATTTCGGCGCCCGCCTCGTCGGCAGGCGTCAGGGACGCGGCCGCCGCGCTCTCCAGCGCCTCGCGCAGCGGCAGGTCCGCCGAGCCGTCGGCGAGCCGGTCGACCCACTGCCGCCCGCCGGCCGCGAGCAGCGGGGCGACGGCGTCCTCCTTGACGGAGAAGTACCGGTAGAAGGTGCGCAGCGAGATGCCTGCGGCGAGGGCGATCTCCTCGGCGGTGGTGGCGTCCGCGCCTCGTTCGGCGAAGAGCGCGGCGGCGGTGCGGGCGATCTCCAGCCGGGTGGTGTCACGGCGGCGCTGGTTGAGGGTGGGACGTCCGGTCACGGGGCCAGCCTAAGCGCACGGTGCCACAGTGGCACACCAAGACATTATGGCGCGTCGCGTCTTTTTGGCACGACGTGCCACTTGGGCGTACCGTGTCCCGCGAGGTCGAGAGACCGCGAACGAACCGAACGGAGTACCACCATGGAGCGCTTCAGCGGACGCAACGTCCTGATCACCGGCGGCGGCTCGGGCATCGGTCAGGCGACCGTGCACCGGATCCTCGCCGAGGGCGGGACGGTCGTCGCCGTCGACGTCGACGAGGACGGCCTGAAGAGGACCCTGGACCGCGCGACCGCCGACGGCACTACGGACCGCCTCACCATCCGGGTCCTGGACATCTCCGACGAGGCCGCCGTCGTCGCGGGCGTGGCCGAGGCGACAGCCGGACTGGGCGGCCTCGACGTCCTGGTCAACGCAGCCGGCATCCTCCGCTCCTCGCACACCCACGAGACCACGTTGGAGTTCTGGAACAAGCTCCTCGCGGTCAACCTCACCGGCACCTTCCTGATGACCCGGGAGGCGCTCCCCGCACTGCTGGCCGGCGGCAAGGGCGTGGTCGTCAACTTCAGCTCCACCTCCGCGAGCTTCGCCCACCCCTACATGGCCGCGTACGCCGCGACCAAGGGCGGCATCCAGTCCTTCACCCACGCCATCGCGTCGGAGTACTCGAAGCAGGGCCTGCGCGCGGTCTGCGTCGCGCCGGGCAGCATCGACAGCGGCATGACCAACAACCCCGGCCTGCCCGCCGACGCCGACTTCAGCCTGCTCGGCAAGCTCTGCCCCGCCCTCGGCCAGGGCTTCGCCGGCCCGGAGACCGTGGCCGGCGTGATCGCCATGCTCGCCTCCGACGACGGCGCCTTCGTCACCGGCACCGAGCTCCGCATCGACGGCGGCACCCACATGTGACCGCCCGCCCGACGGCCCCCGACGGCGGTATCCGCCTGCGGCCCCGAGGAGGGGCTGCGTCATGACGAGTCCGCCGACGAGTTCGCGGACGAGTTGGCCGACGGCTTCACCGGGCGGGGTGACGAGGATGAACCCGTGGCGGCGGTGGAGGCGAGCCGCGCGACCGTCCCGCACACGGTTGCCGGCCGCCCTGGAACCCGCCGACCGCAAGCGCGGCGCCGCCGCCGGAACCGACGGCGGAACCGGAACCGACGCCGGACCCAGGACCCAGGACCCAGGACCGGGACCGGAACCGACCGGGCTCGGCGACGCAGGGGCCGGAGGGTTGCTCGGGTTCAAGTCCCGGCGGAGGAGCCCGGCCGCCGGAGCGGGGACGACGTGGGGGCCGGATCCGCGGGGCTCATGGGGTGCGCCAGTCGGCGGCGAAGGCGGCGGCCGGGTTGGCGGTGAGGAGCAGCCCGGGCAGCTCGGGCCCGTAGGTGCGGGCGAGACGCGGGGCGAGGTCGGTGAGCAGACGGGTCGGGCCGTCGGCCTGCCGGGCGGTGCGGGTGGTGGTGTCGGCGCCGAGGAGCAGTCGGGCGGCGTGGCCCTCCTCGACCAGGTCGGAGATCACGTCGAAGGCCTGGAGGTCGTCGGGGTGGCCGATCCGGGAGGGGCTGTCCAGCGCGAGGTAGACGCCCTCGGAGGCGAGGCTGCGGTGCACGGACCGGTCGGGGAACCGGGTGAGGTGGCCGAGGACGATCCGGTCGGGACGGACACCGTGCCGGACGTGCAGCCGGTGGAGGACCCAGTGCGGATCGCCTGCGGGTTCGAGGTGCACGGCGATCGGGGCGCCGGTGGCGTGGTGGGCCTCGGCGGCGGCGGCCATCGTCCGACGGGTGTGCTGGGTGGCGGGCCCCGGGTCGCCCGCGACCTTGATCAACCCGGCCCGGACACCGCCTGGGGTGCCGGGCAGCCCGGTGGTGAGGTCGGCGACGAAGCGTTCGGCGAGGTCGTCGCCGCGAACGGCAGCGGAGCCCTGCGGGTAGTGGACGGCCTGGTGCGCACCGGTGGCGGCGACGATGTGGACGCCGGTCGCGCGGGAGAGCGCGGCGAGGGAGTGCGCGCCGCGTCCCATGCCCTGCGGGGTCCACTGGACGAAGGAGCGGCCGCCGGCGGCGGCGAAGGCCCGCAGGACGTCCTCGGCGGCGGCCGGGTCGTCCAGTTCCTGGCCCGGGAGCAGCGGGCTGCGGATGAAGAGGTGGTCGTGGGAGTCGGTGGCGCCGAGTGCGGCGGGGTCGACGTCTCCGAGAACGGTGCGGACAGTGCGGACAGTGCGGACAGTGCGGACGGTCGGGACGGGGTCCGTGACCGGGACGGTGCCGGTGGCCGGGACGGTGCCGGTGGTCGGAACGGCTGGGACGGCGGGGCTCATGCCTGGCTCCCGGCGGCTTCGGCGAAGGTCGCGGTCGCGACGCGCAGGCCGGCCAGGGCCTTGGGAACGCCGACGTAGGGCGCGAGGTGGACGATCACCTCGGTGATCTCCTCCTTCGTCATGCCGACCCCCAGGCTGTTGCGGACGTGGTCGGCCAGCTGGGGCTCCACGCCGCCGAGGGCGGTGAGCGCGGCCAGGTTGGCGATCTGACGGTCGCGCAGCGCGAGGCCGGGGCGCTGGTAGGTGCCGCCGAACAGGCTGGTGACGATCCAGTCCGGGAAGCCGGGGGCGACGGAGTCCAGTCCGCGGAGGGTGGCGGCGGCGGCCGGGCCGGCGAGTTCGGCGAGCAGGGCGTAGCCGGCTTCGCGGTCGAGCGGGGCCTGGGTGAGGCCGGTGGACGCCGGTGGCGGCTGCAGCGCCGAGGCGGGGGCCGCGGGGTCGGGGGCCGCGAGGTCGGGGGTCTCGGGGTCGGGGGTCGCAGTGACAGGGGTCATCGGTGCGGTGGTCATCGGGACGAGGAAACCTTTCACCAGTGTCGGCCGGACGGCAGCCGGTCGAGTTCGGGGCGGGAGAGGTGCAGCACCTGGTAGCGGGTGCCGGGCACCTCCTCGGGAGCGGGGCCGTGCCACAGCGCGAAGCGGAGCAGTTCCCAGCGGCTCGGGTCCACGGCGACGGCCGCGGTGTGCAGGTCCGGGTGCGCGGGGAGCCCGGCGAGCGCCTGCTCGACGGCCTCCCCCGGGTCGGCGCCTTCCGGCAGCCGTACGGTCTCGCGGGTGGCGGTGGTCAGAGCGGCGGTCCAGACCTTCTCCACCCCGTGGGTCCCGGCGGGGGCCTGGCCCGCCGTGCCGTGCGCGAGGCCCGTGCCGTGCGCGAGGCCCGTGCCGAGCCAGTGACGGACCGCGGGGCGCCCGAAGTCGGCGCTCAGGCCCCGGAAGCCCGGGCCCCAGAGGAAGCCGTTCATGCCCTCGGCAGTGCGCCAGAGGTAGAACGGCGCGTACTGGTTGACCGGCGAGCCCTGCTGCCCGCGCTCGCGGACCAGGTAGGCCTTGAGGCCGAGGCCGGGGTGGGTGTCGAGCAGATGGCCCTTGTCGGCGACGCGTTTGCGAATGATGTCCATGTCGTAGTCGGCCGGGAGGGTGATCTCGTACTGCATGGCGTGCACGGCGGGGCTCCTCGGGTCCTGGACGTACGGTTCCTGACAGCGGGTCAGGCCGCGCGGTGCGCTGCGAGCAGCCCGAGCGCTCCGCGGACGGCGCGGTCGAAGGGCTCGGCGCTGTTCGCGGCGCGGGCCAGCACGTAGCCGCCCTGGACGACGGCGACCAGGGCGGCGGCGGTGTCGGCCGGGTCGGGGGCGGGGGCGAACTCGCCGGTCGCCTGGCCTTCGGCGACCAGTTCGGCGATCCGGCCGCGCAGCCAGTCGAGGGTCTCCTCGACGGGGGCGCGCAGCTGCGGGTCTGCGACGACGTCCGGGTCCTGGGCCATCCGGCCGATCGGGCAGCCGCGCAGTACGTCGCGGTCGCGGCGCAGGTACGCGGCGATGCGGTCGTACGCGGTGCCGGGGGCGTCGAGGTCGGCCGCGGCGGCGCCCCGCAGTTGCTCGGCGGTGCGGCGCAGGGCGGCGGCGGCGAGATCGGGCTTGCCGCTGAAGTGGTGGTACATGCTGCCCTGGCCCGCTCCGGAGCGCTGCTGGATGGCCTTCGGGCTGGTGCCGACGTAGCCGCGCTCCCAGAGGAGTGCCTGGGTGCTCTCGATGAGGCGGTCCTGGGTGCTCATGCCTCGACTGTACATACCAATAGGTACAGAGCGCTAGTGGCAAACCGGGCGGAACCGCAGAGGCGGGGCGGCCCGCCGGGAAGGGCGTCCGGCGACAGAGGGCCGTGCGCCGCCCCCCGGCGGCCACGGCCCCTCGACGGTTCGTCATCCCCCGTGCGGCGCAACGGCATTCCGGCACCCCTGGTGGCGCGCGTCACGTCACAGGCGGTCGTCGGCGTCACACCCGTTGGGGGGTGCACGGCGCGTTGCGCGGGCGGGCGCCGACCCGACAGCTACGGGAGTTCGCGTCGGACCGCCGGGCGCACCGCCAGCCGACCGAAGGAAAGCTGCTGCTCACCGGGCAGCCCGGGACCGAGGCTCCCCCGGCGGGCGGCAGGAGTTGACGGAGGAGCGCCGGCTCCCGGTGATGCTCCCCCACCCGGCGGCCACCTCCGGCCCGGACCGTCATCGCACCCCCGCCCCGCCCCCGGCGCGCGCCCCGCCCCCACCCCCGGTTCGCACCCGATCCTGCGCGGACACCAGCACCGGCCGGATGCTGGGCAAGGGGTTGATCGACCGGCGCCGACTGGCAGGATGTCCGCCATGAACTACCTCGCCGCGGATGACCGCTATGCATCGATGACCTACCGGAAGGCCGGCCGCAGCGGCGTCCTGCTGCCCGCCGTCTCGCTCGGGCTCTGGCACAACTTCGGCGACACCCAGCCGCTGGAGGTGCAGCGGGCGGTGCTGCGCCGGGCCTTCGACCGGGGCGTCACGCACTTCGACCTGGCGAACAACTACGGCCCGCCGTACGGCAGCGCCGAGCGCAACTTCGGCTACCTGTTCGCCCAGGACTTCCGGCCGTACCGGGACGAGCTGTTCATCGCGACCAAGGCCGGCTGGGACATGTGGCCCGGCCCGTACGGCATCGGCGGCAGCCGCAAGTACCTGCTGGCCAGCCTCGACCAGTCGCTGGACCGGATGGGGCTGGACTACGTCGACGTCTTCTACTCGCACCGCTACGACCCGGAAACCCCGATCGAGGAGACGATGGGGGCGCTGGACAGCGCGGTGCGCTCGGGCAAGGCGCTGTACGCCGCCATCTCCAACTACCCGGCGGAGCAGCACCGGGAGGCGGTGGCGATCCTGCGGGAGCTGGGGACTCCGGTGCTGATGAACCAGTCGGTGTACTCGATCCTCAACCGGCGCGTGGAGGAGGGCGGCGTGCTGGACGCGGTGGGTGACACCCAGACCAGCCTCATCGCCTACTCGCCGCTCGCCCAAGGCCTGTTGACCGATCGTTACCTGTCGGGCGAGGTGCCGGCCGGCTCGCGGATGTCGGTGGGGAAGTTCCTCAAGGAGGAAGCACTGACCGGGCCGAAGCTGGAGCAGCTGCGGGCACTGAACAAGGTCGCGGAGAGGCGCGGGCAGACACTGGCGCAGCTGGCGCTGTGCTGGGTGCTGCGGGATCCGCGGGTGGTCTCGGTGATCATCGGCGCGAGCAGCGTGAACCAGCTGGACCAGAACCTCGACGCGCTGGCCGGCGGTCCGCTGACGGCGGAGGAACTGGCGGAGATCGACCGGCTGAGCAGTTGAGCTGTTCAGCCTGATGCACTGTTCGGCCTGCTGGGCTGTTGGGTTGTTGGGCCGGGAGTTCGCGGCGAGTGGGTGAGCGCTAACAGATGGTAGATGAGGTGACAGCTGACAGGTGACAGGTGACCGGTTTCGAACGCTGTCGCCTGTCAGCTGTCATCCGCGAGCGCGGACTCGCCGGCCATTGCGAAGGGCCGGCGAGTCCGCCGCTGCGTCGAGCAGGAAAGCAGGAGCGCGGAAGAGGCGATGAGGAGCCCGCGCCGTCAGATGGCGGCCGGGGTGTACTTGTAGCCGACCCGGCGGACCGTCACGATCGTGTCGCGGTAGGCCGGTCCGAGCTTCCGGCGCAGTCGGGCGACGTGCACGTCGACCGTCCGTCCGTCCCCGACGTGGCCGTAGCCCCAGACCGCGGAGACCAGGTGGTCCCGGGTGTGCACCCGCTGCGGGTGCTCGGTGAGGTGCGCCAGCAGCTCGAACTCCAGGTAGGTGAGGTCGAGCAGCCGACCGTCGACGTAGGCGTTGCGTCGCTCGCTGTCGACACTGATGCCGCGCCCGGCCGTACGCGCCGGGCGGCTGCCCCCGGGAGCCTGGGTACCGGGCACGCCGGGTGCACCGGGCACGCCGGGCACGCCGGGCACGCCGGGCAGCACCTGGGTCTCCGGCGCCGCCTCGGCCGGCACCAGCACCAGGTACCCGACCATCGGGCTGCCGTTCGCACCGCCGAACTGGGTGCCGTACTGGGCGAGCAGCGCCTGCGGCAGCGCACCCTGCGGCAGGGTGGCGACCACGGCCGCCCCCTCGGGCAGCGCGGCGAGCAGCGCCGGTGGTGCCGGCGGAAGGACCGCGCCCGGGTGCGGCGCAGGGGTGGTCGTCGGCGTGGCCGACGGGCGGGCCGCTCCGGGCCATCGTTCGGCAACCGACGCCGATACCGATGCCGATGCCGATGCCGATGCCGATGCCGATGCCGATGCCGGGGGGACGGACGGTCCGGAGCCGCCGGCGGTTCCGGGCACGCCCGGGCTGACGGAGGGGACGGACGGGCCGGACGGGCCGGACGGGACCGAGCGGACCGCGCGCAGGTGCGGGGTCGCGGCGGGCAGGGGCAGGGTGGCCGTGGAAGAAGAAGACATGGTGTGTCGCTCATTTCGCGCGTGACGGACGGGGTGGAGTCGTCTGCGCGTCGACCGGGCGCACTGCCGGGGCTGGACCGGATCGAACCGGGTCAGCGGGCGGAGGGCCGGGACGCGCTGGGCGAGCCCGGACACGTCTGGTCGAACAGGTGCGGCTGCCGGGACGGCCAGAACGGTTCGAGGTCGGGGCGACCCCGGCGGCTGTCCGCGGCACGAATCGCGCGCCCGTTCCACCGCCTGGTCCGTCCGCCTTCCACGCACGTCGTGGGGGCCGGACCGGTCGTTCGGGCTCGGCCGGCGACGCCGGGGGACGGTCTGAGGCAGACGATGTTCACTGGTGGTCTCTCCGCTGGGCGGGTCCGGTTGGTCGGCCGCGGGCACGCCGGACGGCGGTGTCCGCTTCGGCCTGGTCGACGGGGTGGCGGTGCGTCGGGCGGCGGCCTGGTGGGCCGGGAGCGCCGGGGACGTACCGGGGGTGGGGCAGGCCGGTCAGCGACAACACGCGCTGCAGGTCAGCGCGTGGTCGATGTAGCGGCGGACGGTGAGCACCGCGGTGACGGGAGCCGCGGTGGCGGAACGGCGCGCGGGGGACGCGGACACGGCGGTGGTGATGCGTCGTCTGCCGACGGTCATCCTGCTGCCCTCCCCCTGGTTCCGCGTGCGACGACGCAGCGTTTCCGGTGCGCGCCGACGGTGATTCGCCGGATCGTCGTCGAAGGCCGTCCGCCGATGGTCAACGCCCTTGCGAACGGGGCGTTTCCGACGGTCCCGGTTTTTCCGACGGTTCCGATGGTTCGGACAGTTCGGACGGTTCGGACGGTTCCGACGGTTCCGACGGCATGGCCGGGCGGCCTTCGTCCACAGAGCCTTCCACGGCCGGGCCTGTCCAGGCAACCTTCCGGGCACCGGCCGTCCGGGATGCGGACTGCCGAATGAGACGTCGGCCGGAGCGCCGGTCCGGAACCGGGGTACCGCACCTGGGCTTTCGGCCTGATCAGGCCCGGGGCGCCGCGCGGTGGCGGCGGTCGGCGGCGTGCTCGACCAGCGCGACGAGCAGGTCCTTCCCGTCCTCCCGCAGCCGGGCGTCGCAGAGCAGCACCGGGATGTCCGGGTCGAGGTCGAGCGCGTCGCGGACCTCCTCCGGCGAGAAGCACTCGCTGCCGTCGAAGCAGTTCACCGCGACCACGAACGGAATGCCGCGCTGCTCGAAGAAGTCGACCGACGGGAAGCAGTCGGCCAGCCGCCGGGTGTCGGCGAGGACCAGGGCGCCGAGTGCGCCGCGGGCCAACTCGTCCCAGACGAACCAGAACCGGTCCTGCCCGGGGGTGCCGAACAGGTAGAGCGCGAGGCCGGGCCGCAGGTCGATCCGGCCGAAGTCCATCGCCACGGTGGTGGTGCGCTTCGCCTCCACGCCCGAGGTGTCGTCCACCGGCCGCCCCAGCTCGCTGAGCTCCTCCTCGGTCCGCAGTGGCCGGATCTCGCTCACCGCGCCCACCAGGGTGGTCTTGCCCGCGCCGAAGCCGCCCGCGACCAGGATCTTGACCGCGGCGGCCGGACCGCCGCGCCACGGCGGGTCGTCGGTGTCCGCGGTCCGGGACGCGAGACCGTCCGGGCGGGCGTGGTGGTCAGAGCGCACGGAGTCCATTGATCACGTCTCGCAGCAGGCGCTCGTCCGGCAGCTCGGCGAGCGGAACGGGTCGGGTGACACTGATCAGGTCGGCGTCGTAGAGGTCGCCGAGCAGCACCCGCACGACGCTGACCGGCAGGTCGGTGAAGGAACCGAGTTCGGCGACGGAGAGCGGTTCGCGGCGGCACAGGACCAGCAGCGTCTGGTGCTCCGGGGAGAGGACGTGCGCGGGCACGGCCCCGGCGCCCGGGCCGGGCT
This sequence comes from Streptomyces sp. NRRL S-350, assembly GCF_000719705.1. Lineage (GTDB taxonomy): Bacteria > Actinomycetota > Actinomycetes > Streptomycetales > Streptomycetaceae > Kitasatospora. The sequence goes on from NZ_JOHO01000006.1 coordinate 53,588, forward strand.
CGGCGGCGGTGATCAGCGAGATCAGGTCGAACAGCCCCTCCTCGACCGGCCGGGTGCGGCCTCGGGTCATCGAGTAGAGCCGCACCACGGGGCCGGCCTCGTCGTCGAACCAGCGGTCTTCGACCGGGGCGCGGGGCAGGAACAGGTCGACATCCGGCCCGTCCGGGGCCTGCTGCTCCGCGATTGCCGGAGCGGGCGCGTCCTGGCCCGTGGGCGCGCCCACGTCCGTTCCCGCGTCCGCGCCGGCGCCCGTCGTGGGGTCACCGCCCGGCGACGCGTCGGCGCCCGCGTCCGCGCCCGCGTCTGGCGACGCCTCCGCGCCGGACGGCCCGGCCGTGCCCACCGGCACTTCCGGACCGTCCGGCACATCCGCCTTCGGATCCGCCATCGGCCCGTTCACCTCCCCGGCGGGGCGGTTTCGGTACGTGGTTCGGCGGCCAGGTGCTCGCCGACCCGCTTGACCAGCAGGGCCATCTCGTAGGCGATCTGGCCGATGTCGGCCTCGGCGTCGCTCAGCACGGCCAGGCAACTGCCGTCACCGGCGGCCGTGATGAACAGGAACGCCTCGTCCAGCTCGACCATGGTCTGGCGCACGCCGCCGACCTTGAAGTGGCTGCCGGCGCCCTTGGCGAGGCTGTGGAATCCGGCCGCGACGGCGGCCAGGTGCTCGGCGTCCTCGCGGTCGAGGTCGCCGGAGGCACCGGTGGCCAGGCCGTCGCTGGAGAGGATCACCGCGTGCCGCAGGGCCGCCACGCGCCCCACCAGGTCGTCCAGGAGCCAGTTGAGGTCCCCGGACGGCTGCGTCGAAGTGGTCATGAATCAGTTCCTTCCGCTGGAGCGGGTGGTGCAGGTGATGCGGATGGTGCAGGTGATGCGGGTGAGGCCGGCGGAACCGGCGATCCGGTCGATCCGCTTGATCCGGTCGATCCGGTGGCCGGATTCCGGTGCACCGGTTGCCCGGGCGACGGCCGGCGGACGAGCGGCGCCCGGCCGGTGTCCGAGGGAGCGGGCAGCGCCGCCGGGGCGGGTGCCGGGCTGATCGCCCGGCGGGACTGGTCCGGCGGCTGCCAGACCGGTACGGCGGTGAACCGGGCGTTCCCCCGGGCTGTGCGGTCCGTGCGGTCCGTGCGGTCTGTGCGGTCCGTCGGGGCCGTGGCACGGTCGCCGGTCGAGCCCTCGCGGCTCTTCTCGGCCGGGGCCGTGGCGCCCCGCCCCCGGGTGAAGCCGCGTTGGAACGAGGCGAAGGTGGCGCGGGCCTCCTCGGGCGAGCGCTCCCGGACCTCCCGGGTCTCCCGGGCCTCCCGGCTCTGGTGAGCGCCGCGCGCGGCCCCGGCCGTGTCGGCCCGGGCGTCGGCCTCTGACCCGCCCGCACTGCGGAATCGTTCCTTCAGCTGCTCGGTGAGCTGCTCCCTGAGCTGCGGCGCCAGGTTCGCCTGCCGGACCCGCCGGGGCAGACCGCCCGGCGTCCGGGCCTCGGCCTCCACCGGCGGCGCCTCACCGACAGCGGCCGTCTCGGCAGCGGCGCTCTCCGCGGCGGCAGCTGCCGCGACAGCCTCCGCCGCGGCAGCCACCACGACGTCCTCCCGCCGGTGCCGCCCCGCACCCGGCGGCTCCGCGGCGTCCGCCCCGGGCACAGGAACCAGAGCCGGCCCGCTCCTGACCCGGGAGGCCCGGCGCGGCAGACCGCCCGCCGTCCGCCCCGCATCCGGCGCGGAGGGCCGCGGCCCGCCCGTCACCCGATGCCGACCTGCCGCATGGTCGCCGGACCCCGCAGCAGCCGCGAGCCCGGACGCCGGCCCGGGCGAGGTCCCGGCGGAGGACGCGGCAGAGCCGGACGGGGAAGCGGCCGACGGCCCGGCCGGAGCCCCCGGCACCGCGGCCAGGTCCCGCTGCCCGGGCCGACCGCCGGCGACCGCCGCCCGCCGACCTGCGGGCGGCTCCGACAGTCCGTCCGACGCCTCCGCGAGCAGTTCGCGCGGGATCAGCACGACCGCCGTCGTCCCGCCGTACGGGGACGGCCGCAGGTGCACCCGGATGCCGTGCCGCCGGGCCAGTCGGCTGACCACGAACAGGCCCAGCCGGTCGGTGTCGGCGAGGTCGAACTCCTGCTCCACGGCGAGGCGTTCGTTGATCTCGGCGAGCAGTTGGTCGCTCAGGCCGAGCCCGCGGTCGTCGATCTCCAGCGCGAAGCCGTGCGCCACCACCTCGCCCTGGACGGTGACCTGGGTGGTCGGCGGGGAGAACACCGCGGCGTTCTCGACCAGTTCGGCGACCAGGTGGGTGACGTCCGCGACGGCGCTGCCGAGCAGGCCGGTGCCGGGGAGCGGCCGGACGATCACCCGGGCGTAGTCCTCGACCTCACCGACGGCCGCCCGGACGACGTCCACCATCCGCACCGGCTTGCGCCAGGCGCGCCCGGGCGAGCCGCCGGCCAGGATGATCAGGCCCTCGGCGTGCCGGCGCATGCGGGTGGTGAGGTGGTCGACCTTGAAGAGGTCCTCCAGCTCCGCCGGGTTCTCGGTGCGGCGCTCCATGGTGTCGAGCAGGGTGAGCTGCCGGTGCAGCAGCACCTGGCTGCGCCGGGCCAGGTTGACGAAGACCGCCGAGACGCCGCGGCGCAGTTCGGCCTGTTCGACGGCGGCCTCGACGGCGGCTCGCTGCACCGCGTTGAAAGCCTGCCCGACCTGGCCGATCTCGGCGTCCCCGAAGTGCAGTTCGGGCGCCTCTGCGGCCACGTCCACGGGCTCGCCCCGGCGCAGCCTCAGCATGACGGACGGCAGCCGGGTGCCGGCCAGCTCGTTGGCCGCGTTGCGCAGGCCGATCAGTTCGCGGGCCAGGCCCCGGCCGATCCGGAACGAGATCGCCACCGACAGGACGACCGCCACCAGGCCGATCGCACCGGCGATGCCGCCGCGCCAGAGCATCCCGATCGAGGCGGACCGGGCCCGCTGGTCCAGGCCGGCGGAGATCCGGCTGTTGATCGAGGCGAGGTCGCCGAGTGCCCGGTCGGCGGTCTGCCGCCAGGAGTCGCTGTTCAGCGCCTGGACCACCCGGTCGGGGCCGCCGGCGCCGACGAAGTCGGCCTCGGCGCGGGCCAGTGCGCCCCAGGCCTCGCCGCCGCGCAGCGCGATGTAGTCGGACTGGTCGGCGGGTTCGAGTTCGGCGATGTAGACGGTGAACAGCGCCTGCTGGTTGTGCAGGGCGTCCAGCGCGACCTGGTACTGCTCGGGGGTGGGCCTGCCGGCGCCGGAGCGCAGGCCCTCCATCGCCGCGTCCTCCTGCGACAGGTACTCGCGGGCGCGCACCAGCTCGATCAGGATCGTCCCCTGGCGCGGGAGTTGACCGGTCTGCCGGGCGACGTAGGCGGAGCGGAAGCCGAACACCGGCTTGACCAGGTCGCTGTACTGGTCCAGCGCGAACTCCCAGTTCAGCGCGGCACGGCCGACCTGGGCGCGCAGCGGGCCGAGTTGGTCGGCGGCGGCGGTGATCTGCACGAAGCGGCCGCGCTGGGGGGTGGAGAGCTTGCCGCCGTCGCTGTCCTTCTTCTGCCGCAGCACGTCGAGGCTGCGGTCCGTGAGGGCCTTGGCGTGCTCGTAGGCGTCCCGGGCGACGGGCGAGCGCGGGTCGGCCAGGCGCTGGACGGCGGCTCGCCGCTCGTTCTGCAGGTCGGTGGCGTACTGGTCGACCGGGCCCGCGAACTCCTTGTACGTACGGCTGATCCTCAGCTGGTTCCAGACGTCCCCGGTGGTGGCGATCGACGCGTACACCCACAGGGCGATGAGGGCGACGATGGGCACCAGGAGCAGCGCGATGATCTTCGCGCGGATCGAGCTGCTGCGCAGACGCATGGAGTCCTCGGTCGGGAAGTGCCAGGCGCGGACGGGGAGGGTGGGGGCGGCGGGAACGGTCGGACGCGATGGGGACGTGATGAGGGATTCGGAGGGGGTTCCCGGCCACAGGTCTGCGCGACTCTACTACGCCCTGACCACTCGTTCGAGGGTCGAACCAGTCCGCGCACCGGCCTTGCCCCGCACACGTCAGGAACCGGGTGTGATCAGCCCCGTTCCGCGCCCGGATCATCCCCTGATGCCCGGAATGGCCGGCCGTGCGGCGCTCGCAGACCCGCTTCCGCGGCCGTCTGGCGCCCTTCCGTCCGCCCCTTCCGCCGCCCTTCCGTCGGCCTTCCGCCGCCCCTCGCGCCCCGCTTCGCGCCCTTCCGATTCCTCCCGTTTCCTCCCTGCACGCTCCCTGAGTCCTTCCTGGGTGTTCCTGGGACGTTCCTGGACTTCCCGCGCCGTCCCCTGCTCCCCCGCGCCGCCTTCCCCCCTCCTTCCCTCCCCCTTCTCCCGGTCTCCGCGAGTCCTCCCCGGTGCCTCCCCGACAGCGACACCATCCGACCGGACCCGTGCCGATCTCGTCGCGTCACCGTCACAACGCTGGGAAGTGGCAGGCCGATCCGATAGTTTCGCTCCACCCGCGCAGCCCGGGCGCCGTCGCCCCGGCGGCCGGAGGGCGGGCCGGCAGACCGCGCCGGGAAACGCGAACGGGGGAGGGCTGTGCGCGAGTTCACCAACCCCGCCCCGGCTGCGCCCGAGGCCACCGGGGGACTCGCCGACTCCCTGTACGACACCGCCGACCGCACCCCCGGCCTGGTCCAGCTGTCCCGGCGGACGGCCGACGGACGGTGGCAGGACGTCACCGCCCGGGAGTTCCGGGACCAGGTGCTCGCTCTGGCCAAGGGCCTGCTCACCCACGGCGTGCGCTACGGCGACCGGGTCGCCCTGATGTCCCGCACCCGCTACGAGTGGACGCTGTTCGACTACGCGCTCTGGTCGATCGGTGCCATCACCGTCCCCGTCTACCCGACGGCCGCCCCCGAGCAGGTGCGCTGGATCCTCGCCGAAACCCAGGCGGTGGCCTGCCTGGTCGAGGACGAGGACGCCGCGATGACCGTCGGCGCGGTCTGCGACGCCCTGCCCGACCTGACCGGCATCTGGCAGCTGGACCGCGATTGCGTCACCGTGATCACCGAGGACGGCCGCGGGGTGCCGGACTCCCTGGTCCACCGCCAGCGCCTCGGCGTCACCGCCGGCAACGTCGCCACCGTCGTCTACACCTCGGGCACCACCGGCCGCCCCAAGGGCTGCCTGATCACCCACGCCAACCTCGCCGCCGAGGGCGACGCACTGCTCGCCGGCTGGGGCGACGTCCTGCGCGACACGGGCGGCACCCAGCCCGGCACCCTGCTGTTCCTGCCGCTCGCCCACGTCTACGGGCGGGCCGTGCAGATCGCCGCCATCCGCGGCGGCTTCCGGATCGGCCACGTGCCCGACGTCTCCACCGACGCGCTGCTGCCCGCGCTGGAGAGCTTCCGGCCGACCTTCCTGCACGCCGTCCCGTACGTCTTCGAGAAGATCCACCAGCAGGCCCGGCGGGCCGCCGAGGACACCGGACGCGGCGAACTCTTCGAGCAGGCAAGGCAGGTGGCCGTCGAGTGGGCCGCCGCACGGGAGCAGAAGGCCTTCGGCCGCGGCCCCGGCCCGAGCGCCGGGCTCCGGCTGCGCCACCTCGCGTACGAGCGGACCGTCTACCCGAGGCTGCGCGCGGTGCTCGGCGGCCGGGTGCGCAGCGTCATGTGCGGAGGCTCCTCGCTGCGACGCGAGTTGGGCCTGTTCTTCACCGGCGCCGGCCTGCAGCTGTACGAGGGGTACGGGCTGACCGAGACCTCCGCCGCGATCACCGCCAACCCGGCCGGGCGGCAGAAGCTCGGCACGGTCGGGCAGCCGGTGCCGGGCGCCTCGGTGGCGATCGCCGACGACGGCGAGGTGTGGGTGCGCGGCGGCACGGTCTTCGCCGGCTACCTCAACCACCCGCAGTGCACCGCCGACTCGCTGGTCGACGGCTGGTTCGCGACGGGGGACCTGGGCCGGCTGGACGAGGACGGCTACCTGACCATCACCGGCCGCAAGAAGGACCTGATCGTCACCAGCAGCGGCAAGAACCTCGCCCCGGCGGCACTGGAGGAGCGGATCGAGGCGCATCCGCTGGTCTCCCAGTGCCTGGTGGTGGGCGACGACCGACCGTACGTCGGTGCACTGATCACGCTCGACCCGGCGGCGCTGTCGCACTGGCTGAAGACCCGCGGGCGGGAGCAGCTGGACCCGTGGGCCGTGCTCGCGGACGAGGAGTTGCACGTCGAGATCCAGCGGGCGGTCGCGGCGGCGAACACGGCGGTGTCGCGGGCCGAATCCATTCGCGCTTTCCGGCTGCTGCCACGGGAGTTCAGCCAGGAGCAGGGCCTGCTGACGCCCTCGCTCAAGCTGCGGCGAGCGGCCGTCGCGGAGTACTACGCGGCGGACATCGAGGAGCTCTACCTCTCCTGAACTCTCCCGCTCCTCCCCGCCCCTCTCCCGCTCCTCCCCGCCCCTCTCCTGATCCCCCTCGATTTCCTCCTGCTCCGCTTGTGATCGGCCTTCGGTGTAGTGGTTTTGACGGTCCGTCTTGTCAGCCGCCAATCCGGCGCGACGGCTCGCCGCTTCACCTGCCACTCCCTTGACGGGCCGATTGGTCCAGTCCATTGTTGCTCTTCGGTCCGAGTGCGGCGCACCACCACCTCTCCGCTCCCACCCCCTCCGGGAGCGCCCCGGTGCCACGGCCCCGATCCCGCCCACGCCCTCCCCACGGGCGCCGCCCCCACACGCTGGAGTCCTCACGTGCCGATGCCCATGCGCCTGTCTGCGTCGGCCGCCGCCGTCGCGCTGCTCACCGCCCTCGTCGCCCCGGCCACCGCCACCCCGGCCGCCTCCGCCTCCACCGCCGCCGCTGCGGCCGCCCCGAGCGTCCCGACCGCACCCGGCGCCCCGACCGTCAACCTGGCCACCAATCCAGGCTTCGAGGTGCCGTCGCCGAGCCTCGCCGACCGGGGCAGCATCCCCGGCTGGAGCTGCTCCGGCGGCCCGGCCGAGGCCGCCGTCACCACCACCGCCCCGCACTCCGGCACCTCCGCACTGACCGTCACCCCGGCGGACGCCGACTCCACCGGCGAGTGCGCGCAGACCGTCTCCGTCCAGCCCGCCACCGCCTACACCGCCTCCGCATGGGTGCGCGGGGCCTACGTCCACCTGAGCGCCACCGGCACCGGCAACGACGTCCCGCCCGCCTGGACGGAGAACACCGGCGGCGGCTGGGAGCTGCTGACCACCCGCTTCACCACCGGCCCGAACGCGCACAGCATCCGCCTGTACGTGCACGGCTGGTACCAGCAGGGCCCGTTCTCGGTGGACGACGTCCGGGTGGACGGCCCCGCGCCGGCCCCGGCGGTCGCGTCGGGCTCCGTCCCGACCAGTGACAAGGTCGTCTTCTTCACCGTCGACGACGGCTGGCAGCGCACCCCCGAGGCGGAGCGGTTCATCGCCGACCACCGGCTGCCGATCACCGCCTTCCCGCTGCCGATGCCGGCCGGCACCGACCCGGCCTACTTCCAGCGCGTCACCGCCGTGCCCGGCTCCTCGATCCAGGACCACAGCGTCTCCCACTCGGACCTCAGCACGCTCCCGCCGGACCGGCAGCAGGTCGAGATCTGCGACGCCCACGACGCCATCACCCGCATCTTCGGCACCCCGCCGACCGTCTTCCGCCCGCCGTACTTCACCTGGAACGCCGACACCCTGCAGGCCGCCGCCGACTGCGGCATCCGCACCGTGCTCACCGCCGACGCCGACTTCAGCCAGGGGGCGTCCACCATCTGGCACCCGGGCCCGCTGCAGCCGGGCGACGTCGTCCTGCTGCACTGGACCGACACCCTGGCCGCCGATCTGCAACGCGCCCTGGCGGCCGCCGACTCCGCCGGCCTCAAGCCGGCCGGCCTGGTCGACTACCTGCACTGACCCGACACGCCCCGAGGCCGGCCGTCACCGACCCGCCGCGCCGGCGCGGGGCACGGGCGGCGATCCGCTCGACCGCGCCGTCGAGGCCGACCGCACGGTCCACGGCCGATCTCCCTCCCCTCCGATGGCGAACGACCACGCTCGTTGACAGCACTTCGGCGACGCGGCTCTAATGGGGGCGTGCAGCGCGGCGTCGGCCACAGAGCAGTGGGCCGGCCGACAGTCGAGCGAGCACCTTTCCGAAGGGACCATGCGCGATGAGCATCCTCTCCGCTGCCCTGATCTGACGCCCGGCGGTCGCCGTGGTGCCCGCATGCGTGCGCGATGCGCCGCCCCCTGCCGTCACCGAGTGCGACCGCGCCCCCTTGCCCTCTGGAGACTCCACCACACACATGCCCATGCCCTTCAACCTGAATGTCATCGAAGAGTTCCGCGCCAACGGCGGTCGGGTCGGCGGCCCGTTCGAGGGCGGCGACCTGCTGTTGCTGACCACCACCGGGCCCCGGTCCGGGCGGCCGCACACCGTGCCGCTCGGGTACGTCCGGGCGGAGGGACTGCTCCTGGTCGTCGCCTCGGCCGCCGGGGCGCCGGAACACCCCCAGTGGTACCGGAATCTGCTCGCCCACCCGGTGGTCCGGGTCGAACTCGGGACCGAGACATTCGACGCGATCGCCGTCCCCGCCGAAGGCGCCCGGCGCGAGCGGCTGTTCGCCGCCGTCGTCCGGAAGGCGCCGGGGTACGGCGACTACCAGGCCCACACCGAGCGGGAGTTGCCGGTCGTCGTCCTCGAACGGCCCGAGACCCCGCCGGACGGCCGGACGCCGGTGGCACGCAGCCTCGCCGACAAGCTGCTGGAGACGCACACCTGGCTGCGCGACCAGTTGCGCCACGTACGGGAGGAGGCGCACGCCCACGCCCTCGGCCGACCGGCCGGACTCGGACTGCAGTTGCGACAGCACTGCCTGGCGTTCTGCGACGGGCTGACGCACCATCACTCCGGCGAGGACGCAGCGATCTTCCCCGCCCTCGCGCGTAGCCACCCGGAGCTGGCGGAGGTACTGGCGCGGCTCGACGAGCAGCACCGGGCCATCAGGCGGATCAAGGAGGACCTGGTGGCGCTGCTGGCCGGGATCACGGTCACCGAACCGGAGCGGCTCCGCGCCGAGCTGGACCGGATGTCCGCCGAGCTGGAAGCCCACCTCGACTACGAGGAGTCGGAGCTGCTGCCGGCGCTCGCCGCCATCCCGTTCCCACCGTCCGGGCCCGCTCCGGCCGGGGCCGCTCCGGCCGGCCCGTCTCCGTCGGGAGCGTCTCCGTCGGGAGCGTCTCCGGCCGGGCGCTGAAACGGTGGTGCCGCCGCCCCTCCCGGTCTCCGGAGGGGGCGGCGGCACCCGCACCATGACAGCGGTGGCGGGTTCCGACGGGACCGCTACGACTGGGAGAAGACCGGCAGGTAGCCGCCGGCCTGACCGGCCGCCTTCGGGTGGTAACTCTCGTCGATCGGCAGGGTGGTGCTGTTGAGCCACGTGGTCAGGTTGCCGCAGACCTCGTGGTCGGTGAAGATGCCGCGGACGTCGCCGAAGGAGAAGCCGGCGTTGGCGGCCCGCTTGGCGAGGACGCCGTCCAGGGTGTCGGCGGCACCGTTGATGGCGGCCCGCTTGGTGTCGCCGATGCCGAAGAGGCAGGCGCCGCCGACCTTGTAGATGTGCGGGTAGCCCATCACGACGACGTGGGCGTTCGGGGACTTGGCCTTGATGGCCGAGTACACGTTGTCGAGTTGGCCGGGCAGGGTGTTGAGCGCGTAGCTCTTGGCGGTGTCGATGGCGTTGATGCAGTCGCTGTCCGAGCCCAGGACGCAGGTCTGCATGGTGGAGGCGAAGCCGGCGTCGTTGCCGCCGACCGAGATGCTGACCAGCGTGGTGCCGGAGTCCAGGGCGGAGATCTGGCTGTTGAGGATGTCACCGGTTCTCGCGCCCGAACACGCGACGAACTTGAAGGAGGACGGCGAGTGGGCGCTCTTCCAGAGGTACGGGTACGCGTTTGTGCTGCGCTTGCAGCTGCCACTGTCGCTCAGGTAGCTGCCGGCACCGACACCGGAGGAGTACGAGTCCCCGAGGGCCACGTAGTTGACACCGGCTGCGTTGGCGGATGATGCGGTGAAGAGCGTCGTCATCGTCAGGCCTGCCGCGATGACGGCGATGGGGAGGGCACGGGCGGGGCGGATCATCACACCTCCAGGTAGGGCGTGGCGCGGGTCACAGAAGTGATACCAGCCGGTAGAGCAACCCGGAAGCGGTCATGCCAAGATTATTGACGGACCGTCTGATAGCAGAGCGGTGAACTGCCACCGACAGTCAGTGATTCGCCGCTGGTCAAACTGAGTGCGATTTGACGCGCGTAGTCCTGCGCAGGCGGACCGGCAACTTCCGTGAATTCAGGGCCGATTAAGCCTGGAGTCGACGTCCGACCATCGTTGAGTCAGTTTCGACGCCGACCGGCCACGGAGTCAGAGCGCGGCGACGGGCAAGGAACAAGCGGGGCGGGGGGCCAAGGCAGGCGCGGGGAGCCAAGCCGGGCGCCGGGGGACCAAGGCAGGAGTGGGGGACCAAGGCAGGCGCAGGTACCAGGGCAGGCGCGAGCAGGCGCGGGCCGCTGTCGCCGTGAGCCGCCTTCAGGACCGGCCGTCGGGGCGCCGGGCACCGCTCAGGACAGGGCGCACCCGTTCGGCAGTGGGGGCATCGGCGCCGGGGCGGGCGCCATCGGGCCACCGCCCGGACGGCGGAGCGCCGGCCGCCCGCGCCTCGTCAGCCCCACCCGCCCGGGTGACCGCCACCCGGGTGCCCGCCACCCCGATGGCCCTCCCCCAGGTGGCCGCCGGCCGGGCCCGGGTACACGGGGCCCGTCGAGACCGCGCAGCCCTCGACCGGCAGCTCCTCGATCGTCTCGTTCGCGGCGGCGGGAACGCCGAGCCGGCGTACGGCGGTGGCGACCGCCGCCCGGGCCTGGCGCAGCCCGAGCGCGCCCCACCCCAGCAGCTCGACGGCGAGCCCCGGCGCGACCAGCAGCCGCCGGTAGTGCCGACCCGAGGCCGGGTCAGGCGCACTGGGACCGACCGACCGCAACCCCGCCGCCATCCGGACGCGCGCGCACTCGTTCCCGCCGTTCGCCGAGCCGACCCGGTCGTAGAGGTAGCCGAGGTAGTACGGCCGGCCGATCACCGCCTGCGCCTCCTCGGCGGCCTCCCGGGCCAGAGCGGCCGCCGGATCCCCCGCGTCCTCCGGCTCCAGCGAGCCGCCGGGCAGGGAACAGATCCCGTCCCTGGGGTTGACCAGGGTCAGCACCCGCCCGTCCGGTGCGAACAGCCACCCCCAGGACTGCTTCACGGGCAGGCCGTCCGGCACCTGCTCGCCCGGCCGCCACGGCCAGCCCGCCGTGGGGCGCCGCCGCACCTTGCCGAGGAGTTCGGCGATCTCCGCGCTGTACTCGATCGGGCTCATGCTCCCGCCTCGCGGCCCTCGGCGGAGACCTCGCCAGGGGCGTCCGCCTGCACGCGCCTCCCGGCGCCGAGCTCGCTCCGCGCGCTCATGCGTCCCCCCTCTCGCTGTCGGGCTCGCCGGACCGGCGGTGCGCGGAGGGACCTGCAGGGCGCGGTACGGAGCGGAGCGGCCGGAGCGGCGGCGTGGGGTACCGCACGCTCCTGCTGTTGATCTTCTCCGAATCTTCCCCGAACAGGCGGTCGATGAACAGTCCCCAGCGCCGCATGGCGGATGCGGAGGCGGTGAACGCCCTGATCATCCCAGCGGCTCACCCCCGTCCCTGGGGGCCGGGACACCACCGCCCCGGGAGCCCGGGAACCCGGGCAGCGGGAACCCGGGGCGCGGGTCGACCCCGGGCGGGAACGGCAGGCCGCGTGCCGCGTCGTCGGCCAGCTCGTCGAACACCTCGTGCGCGGTCATCGGCCGCAGCCGCCCGTCGGCCAGCGCCCAGCCGCGCACCGGCGGCCGCGCCCCGGCATCGCCCACCGGCGGATCCGCCGCGCCCGCGGCCGGTGCGCCGCGGGCCGCATCGCCTCGGACCGCCGCACCTCCGGCCGTCGCGCCCCCACTCCCCCCGGCCCCGGCAGGCGGCCCGGCCTGGCCACTCGCCGACGGGTCGCCGTGCAGCAGCAGCGCCCCCACACCGCCGGAGGCGACGCCCGCCGCCAGCGTGACGCAGAACGCCTCGGTGTCCCGGCCGGCGGGGTGCAGCCGGCCGCCCTCCACACAGACGTCCACCGCCGAGGTCAGCTCCTCGCCGTCCTCGGGGCCGTGGCAGCGCAGCGTCAACAGGTGGCAGCCCTCCCCCGCGCCCTCGGCCAGCGCCAGGTACACCGACGTCACGTACCGCATCACCGCCGCCATCCGGCGCTGCCCGGCCGGGTCGTCGCCGACGGCGTCCAGCAGGGCCGCGCAGGCCACGGAGATCCGGACGCGCGCCCGGTGGTCGTCCAGCAGCACCGGCAGCAGGTCGGCCAACCGCTCCCCCGCGTAGACGAACGGCTCGCCGGCCAGCTCGGGATCGCCCGCATAGGCGACCCGGGCGGCGGACGTCCGGGGATCGAGGCCGAGCGCCTCGCAGTAGTCCTCGAAGTCGTTCGCCTCCAGGACGCGCAGGTGCACCTCCAGCCCCTGCCGGTGCAGGGCCGTCAGCTGCTCCTCCACCCTCCGCAGGTAGTCCCGGTGGCCGAGCTCGCCGAACAGGCCGTACCGCGCCAGGCAGGCGAAGTCTCCGGCCCGGACGGCCAGCGCCACCGCGACCGGCTCCGGCGGCGGCGCGCCCCGGGCCCGACCGCCGCGCCGCGCCCGCGCACCGCCCCCGCCCGCACGCCCGCCCGGCGGCCGCCCTCCCCCGGGCGGTGCCGCGCCGCCGGGGCCGCCGGCCGGCGCCCCGCCGACACCCGCCCCCGGCCTCCGCCCGGCCAGCGCCAGCACCCGCCGACGCCGCCCCGCGGCGCCCACCGCCTCGCGCACCAACTCCCGCACAGCAGCCATGGCTCCTCCTGTTCCTCACTCGCCCGACCCCGACGGAGCCGACCGCCCCGTACGACGGAGCCGCCGACGTCGAGGAACATACACAGAGCCACTGACAATTCACCCCCGGTAATCGAACGCCCGGCCCGGGAAGGGCCCCGGGCGCCGTCGGGCCGCCGTCGGGCCGACCGGCGACTCGACTCGTCGGCGCTTCCCGGAGCGGGCCGCAGCAGCGGTGGCGACGGCGGCAGCGACCGAGGCGGGCCCGGACCCGTGAGACGCACACCTCCACCGATCCGGGCCGGACTGTCAGTGGTGCAAGTTAAGGTCGGGGACCATGCGACTGCTGCATACCTCCGACTGGCATCTCGGGCGTTCGTTCCACCGGGAGAGCCTGCACGACGCCCAGCGCGCCTTCCTGGACCACCTGGTGGACGTGGTCCGGGCCGAGCGCGTGGACGCCGTGCTGGTCGCGGGGGACGTGTACGACAGGGCCCTGCCGGGGCTGGAAGCCGTCGCGATGTTCGACGACGTGCTGCACCGGCTGGCGGACCTCGGGGTGCCGACGGTCTTCATCAGCGGCAACCACGACTCGGCCCGCCGGCTGGGCGTCGGGGCCCGGCTGATCGGCCGGGCCGGGATCCACCTGCGCACGGATCCGGGCGAGTGCGCCGTGCCCGTGGTGCTGGCGGACGAGCACGGGCCGGTGGCGGTCTACGGGCTGCCCTACCTGGAGCCGACGCTGGTGCGCGAGCGGTTCGGGCTGGCCAAGGGCGGCCATGCGGCGGTGCTCGCGGCGGCGATGGCCGAGGTGCGCGCCGATCTCGCGACGCGTCCGGCCGGCACCCGGGCGGTGGTGCTGGCGCACGCCTTCGTCACCGGCGGGGCACCGAGTGACAGCGAACGGGACATCGCCGTCGGCGGCGTCGCGTCGGTGCCCGCCTCGGTGTTCGACGGGGTGCACTACGTCGCGCTCGGCCACCTGCACGGCTGCCAGACGCTCGCCCCGCACCTGCGCTACAGCGGCTCGCCGCTCGCCTACTCCTTCTCCGAGGCGAAGCAGCGCAAGAGCATGTGGCTGGTCGACCTCGCGGCCGACGGCTCGGTGGCCGCCGAGCGCATCCCCTGCCCCGAACCGCGCCGCCTCGCCACCCTGCGCGACACCCTCGACGCGCTCCTCACCGACGAGGCGTACGCCGAGCACGAGCAGTCCTGGGTGCAGGCCACGCTCACCGACACGGCCCGCCCGAGCGAGCCGATGGAGAAGCTGCGCCGCCGCTTCCCGCACACGCTCCAACTGCTGTTCGACCCGGAGGAGAGCGAGGCCGAGCCGTCCCGCTCGTACGCGGCGCGGGTGAGCGGCCGGGCCGACCTGGAGGTCGCCGAGGGCTTCCTGCGGCACGTCCGCCCGGGCGCCGAGCCGGGGCCGGACGAGCTCGGCTGGCTGCGCGAGGGCTTCGAGCACGTCCGGGAGACCACCGACCGGAAGGCGGACCTGCCCCGATGAGGCTGCACCGGCTCACCGTCTCCGCCTTCGGCCCGTTCGCGGGCACCCAGACGGTCGACTTCGACACGCTCGCCGCCGGCGGGCTGTTCCTCCTGCGCGGTGCGACCGGCGCGGGCAAGAGCAGCGTGCTGGACGCCGTCTGCTTCGCCCTGTACGGCGAGACGCCCGGCGCCCGCCGGGCGAACCGGCTGCGCAGCGACCACGCCGACCCGAAGCGGCTGACCGAGGTGCGGCTGGAGTTGACCCTCGGCGGGCGGCGGCTGCAGATCACCCGCCTGCCGGAGCAGCGGCGCCCGAAGAAGGTCGGCGCCGGCACCACCGTCGAGCGCGCCCAGACGCTGCTGCGCGAGTGGGTCGCGGACTCGGGCGACGGCACGCCGGGGTGGCACGGGATCAGCAAGTCGCACCAGGAGGCCGGGGAGGAGATCCACCGGCTGATCGGCATGAACCGGGAGCAGTTCTGCCAGGTGGTGCTGCTGCCGCAGGGCGACTTCGCCCGTTTCCTCAAGGCCGACTCGGAGGAGCGCGGCAAGCTGCTGCGGCGGCTGTTCGATACCGAGCGGTACCGGCACGTCGAGGACTGGCTGGCCGAGCAGCGGCGCGCCCAGGAGGCGGCGGTCCAGGCCGGCCGGCGGCGTCTGCGCGACCTCGCCAGCAAGGCCGAGCAGGCGGCCGGGCCGGGCGCCGAGCCCCCCGAGGGCTGGGTGCCGGACACGGACTCCGACGCCGGGCTGACCGCCGGAGTGCTCGGCTGGGCCGCGGTGCTGCGCAGCGGCGCCGCCGAGCAGGCGGCCGTCGCCGAGGCCGCGCTCGCGGGCGCCGAATCCGCGCAGCGCGCGGCCCAGCGGCAGCGCGAGGCCGCCGAGGAGCTGGCCGGGCGGCAGCGCCGGCACCGGGAGGCCCTGGCCCGGGCCGAGCGGCTGGCCGGGTTCGAGCCCGCGGCGGCGGAGGACCGGCGAAGGCTGGCGGCGGCCCAGGACGCGGTCGGGGTGGAGTCCGCCCTGCGGCTGCGGGAGAGCGCGGCCGAGGCCTTCCGGCGCGCACAGGAGGCGGAACGCCTGCACCGCGCGGCGCTGGCTGCCGCACCCGGCGAGGACGGCCGGGCGCTCCGCGGAGCCGACGCCGCCGAGCTGGCCGAGGCCGAGCTGCGGCTGCGGGCCGAGGTGGTCCGGCTGGAGGCGGCCCGGGCGGAGGAGCGGCGCTGCACCGAACTCCTCCGGGAGCAGCGCTCCCTGGCGGCGGACCGGAGCGCCGCCGAGACGCTGGCCGAGGAGGCCGAGGACTGGCTGGCCGAGTTCGAGGGCGAGCTGGCCCGCCTGGAGGAGCAGCACGCCCACGCCCGGTCGGCGACCGCGAAGGTCGAGCAACTGGACGGGCAGCGCGCCGAGCTGGCCGCCCGACTGGACGCGGCCCGGGAGCGCGACGGCCTGCGCGCCGAGATCACGGCGGCCGAACCACGGGTCGCCGAGCTGCGCACCGCCGCGCTGGACGCCCGCGAGCACAGCCTGGATCTGCGCGACCGGCGGTTGGCGGGCATGGCCGCCGAACTGGCCGAACAGCTGCGGACGGGCCAGGCCTGCCGGGTCTGCGGCTCGCCCGACCACCCCGCGCCCGCCGAGGCGGCGCCCGGCAGCCGGGTCGGCGCCGAGGACGAGGAGCGGGCCCGCCGGGCGCAGGTCGTCGCCGAGCAGGCCTGGACGGCCGCGGAGCAGGCGCTCACCGCCCTCCGGGTGCGCGAGGCGACCGCCGCCGGGGCGGCCGGGCCGGACGGTCCGGACGTCCTCGCGCAGGCCCTCGCCGAGCTGGAGCGCGAGCACCGCGCTGCCCGGCACGCGGCGGAGTCGCTCGGGCGGGTCGAACAGGAGATCGCCCGGCTGTCGCAGGACCGCGCCCGCCGAGGCGACGAGCTGCGCGAGGCCAAGGAGCGCACCGCCGTCCTCACCGATCGGCTGCAGGCGCTCAACGCCGAACAGGAGGCGCTGGCCGCCAGGGTGGCGGCCGCCCGCGGCGAGGCGGCCACGGTCGCCGACCGGGCCGCGGCCCTGACCCGGCTCACCGAGGAGGTGGCCGCCGCGGCCGCCGCCGCCCGGGCCCGCGCCGAGGCGGCCGCCAGGCTCGACCAGGCCGAGGCGGAGCTGGGCAAGGCCGCCGCCACCGCGGGCTTCGCGGATGCCGGGGCGGCGCTCGCCGTACTGCTGCCCCGCGAGGAGCGCGAGCGGCTGGAGGCCCGGCTGGAGCGGCACCGCGCGGAGACCGCCGCCGTACGGCGCGAGCTGGCACTGCCCGAACTGGCCGAGGCCGCGGCCCTTCCGCCGGTCGACCTGTCCGGCGCCTCGGCCGCGCTCCGCGCGGCCACCGACCGGCTCGGGCAGGCGCACGCGGCGCGGGCGGCCGCCGACGAACGGTGCGCGGCCCTGGCCACGATCGGGCGGCAACTGGCCGGGCTCGCCGCCGAGCTGGCCCCCACGCTGGACCGGTACGAGCGGATCAACCGGCTCGCCTCGCTGGCCGCCGGCACCTCCACCGAGAACCGGCTGCGGATGCGCCTGGAGTCGTACGTCCTCGCGGCCCGGCTGGAGCAGGTCGCGGCGGCGGCCAGCGACCGGCTCGTCCGGATGTCCGGCGGCCGCTACACCCTGGTGCACAGCGACGACCGGGGCACCGGCAACAAGCGCTCGGGCCTGGCCCTGCGGGTGGTGGACGCCTGGACGGGCACCGAGCGGGACACCGCGACGCTCTCCGGCGGCGAAAGCTTCTTCGCCTCGCTCTCCCTCGCCCTCGGCCTGGCCGACGTGGTCACCGACGAAGCGGGCGGCATGCCGCTGGACACCCTGTTCATCGACGAGGGCTTCGGCACCCTCGACGAACAGTCCCTGGAGGAGGTGATGGACGTCCTCGACGGCCTGCGCGAGCGGGACCGGGCGGTCGGCATCGTCAGTCATGTCGCCGACCTGCGCGCCCGCATCCCCGCCCAACTACTGGTCCACAAGGGCCGACGCGGCTCGACCCTGGCCCTGGCCGGACGGGAGGACGCGTAAGCCGGGGGCGCGTCGGTCCCGAAGCGGTATCAGCCCGAGCAGGCGATTCGCTGCGCCTGCTGCCAGGCGCACACCGGGCACAGCGTGCTGCCCGGCTGATCGGCGGGCAGTTCGGTCGGCTCACCGCACAGCACGCAGTCGGCGCGCGGGCCGGTCGCCGTCCGATCGCGCCGCAGCGCGGCCTCGGCGTCGCCGGCGGGGGCTTGCTCGCAGACCGACCCGGTCTCGCCCGCGGAGCCCTGCGGCGCGGCTCCCCGGGTGGTGTCATCCACCCGCTGGTTCGCCTGCCGGCCCGGCCGTTCACCCCGCGGTGCGCCTGTCCGGTCTCCTGGCCGGGTGCCGGGCCGTGCGCCCGGCTGCTCGTTCGCCTGCTCGTCCGTCGCGGTCTCACCCATGCCGCCTTCCTACTCCGCCCCTCCTCCCTGCCGCAAGGCGCCCCGGTCCGGACCGGACCGCAGGCCGCCCTGATCATGCCCGCGACGCCGTCGAGCGGCCGCGCCGGCCCGAGCGCGACCAGCACGACCAGCACGACCAGCACGTCCAGGTCGAGGTCGTGTCTGCCGTCACCGAGCGCCGCCACCGTGCGCGCGACCCGGGTGGCGGTCCCCGCGACGAGCGCCCACTCGGCGTGATCCATCAGCGCGGGCGCCATCGGGGGGCAGGGGACCGCGCCGACCGGTGCCGGCCACCGCAGCCGGCAGCCCGCCGCCCTGCCCGCTCCGGCCGGTGGCTACGGTGACCAGCATGACCGCCGACCTGCGCCGCCGTCTGCTCGCCGCCCGCGCCACCGCGCCCTCCTACGCCGAGGTGGGCGCCACCCGGGGCGGACGGTTGCCGGACGGCTACGCGCATCTACGGCGCCGGGTGCACCTGGGGCGCGGCCCGGAGGTGCTGGAACGGGCCGGCCGGTTCGTGCTCGGCTGGGGCACCCAGACCGGCAGCGGCTTCGCCGTCCACCCGGGCGCCCCGGCCAGGCCCGGCGACACGGTGTTGTTGCGGCTGCGCCTGCCGGGGGTCCGGTGGCCCCGGCTGGTGATCCCCTGCCGGGTGGTGTGGACGGTGCAGGAGCCCGACCGGATCGGGTTCGCGTACGGGACGCTCCCCGGACACCCGGAGTGCGGCGAGGAGGCGTTCGTGGTGTCGATGGACGCCGAGGGCGAGGTGTGGTTCGACGTGACCGCCTTCTGCCGCCTGTCCGCCTGGTACGCCCGCCTTGGCCGTCCGATCGCCCTGCTCTGCCAGCATCTGGCGATCGAGCGCTACCTCAGCGCGGTGGCCGCCGAGGCCTCCCGCGTCGAGTGACGCGCCGCGACGCCCGCCCCGCCCCGTGACCGCCGGCCCCCGCCCGGCAGTCGACAGCCGCCGGCCCCCGCCCGGCGGCAACGGTCAGCGGGCAACTGTCAGCCCAGGAAGGACAGTCGGACGGTTCGGCGCGGATTGTCCCCGTTGGTGTCGATGAGCACCACGGACTGCCAGACGCCGAGCGCCAGTTGGCCGCCGAGCACCGGCAGGGTGGCGTGCGGGGCGACCAGTCCGGGCACCACGTGGTCCCGGCCGTGGCCGGGGCTGCCGTGCCGGTGGCGCCAGCGGTCGTCGGGCGGGAGCAGTTCGCGCAGGGTGGCGAGGAGATCGTCGTCGCTGCCGGAGCCGGTCTCCAGGACGGCGATCCCGGCGGTGGCGTGCGGGACGAAGACGTTGAGCAGACCGTCGCGCCCGGTGGCCCGCTCGTCGAGGAACGCGGCGCAGCGGTCGGTGATGTCGAGGGCGACCTCACGGCTGCCCGTGGTGATCTCGAAGGTGGTGGTCTGGAAGGGGCCGGTCGGGGTGGGGTGGTTGTTGTCCGCCATGGCGCCATCCTGGCCCAGGCCGGAGGGGCGGGCGTACCGCCTCGCCGAGTCTCCTTGCCAGGGAGGCAAACTCGCATAGGGTGAAGGGCTCGGACCACGCGGCGAGGCGCCGGGCGGGTACACCGACGACCCGGTGGACCGGGTGGTCCACCGGGTCTGGTCCCGGTCGGGACGACGGCCGGGGCGAAGCCCTAGCCGCGCCCACCGAAGAGGCTCCGGCGCAGCCGACGCAGCGGCGTCAGCAGCGAGATCCTGGTGTGGCGACGACGGGTCGCCGGGGCCTCGGCGCCGCGCGGCGTCAGCTCCCTTATCAGCCCGAGCGCTTCGGCGGTGTCGACCGCCGGAAGTGCGGGCGCGCCGAGCACGGCCAGGTGTCGTTCGATCCGGCGGCCGGTCGTGCCGACACCGCACTGGATCGCCGGCACACGGGGCCGAGTCCGCACTTGCATGTGTTCCATCAGTTTTCCCACCCCTACGAGGCGCCAGGGCCGTGAGGCGAAGACTATCCGTGACTGACGGCCTTCGCGCAACCGTCCTGGTGTTGTGCCACCGTATCGTGCGGCGTCAACTGACGATGCACCAGGGGCCATCCGACCGGTCACGACTAGGCATCAATGATGGTGCACGACCGGACATCCGTCAGCGGGGCCCGGAAGTGCGGGCCCGGCGCCCGCTCGCCCGACAACGCGCCCGGCGCGCGGGGGCGTTGCGCAGGCACACGGTACGGCACCCGTACGGCACCGCTAGGGGCCCCGGGGCGGCACCGCCGGAGCACCCCGCTGGAGCACCCTGTCGGAGCGTGCGGCCGGGCACCCGGCCGAGTGCCCGGCCCGCCCCGGGGGCGGACCTCACCGGATGACGGGCGTCCCATATAGGGGACAGCCGCCAGATCGACAAAGTGATCTTCGGGGCTGTCGCTCGATCGAGAAGCCGAGTTCATGAAGTGAACACATTCGAGGGATTGACTCCGGCGAGACGTCCAAGCAATATCTGATGCACACGCCGGTGCCCGCACCGCACCTATACGCGTGTTCGAGTGATGAAGAACTCCAGGCTCCCGCGAGCCACTGCCCGGCCGCCTCGACGCTGCGGTGGCCAGGCTCGCGCGGTGCCCGGACCGGCGGTCGGCCGTAGAGGGTCGGCTGGGCCGCCACCTGACTGCCGGTGCCGCCCCGCGAGGGGCCCGGCACCGGCGGTTCCGGCCCATCCCCGGATCCCGCCGCCCTCCGTCGGGCCGTCGCGAACCCGCCCCGAGCCGGTCCCTGCCGCCCCGAGCCGCCCCGCCAGGGCCCACGAACCCCTGCCGGGACCTCCACCGGACCCCGCTGGAGCCCCGCCCGACCCCCGCCCGGCCCTCGCACCGGACGTCCCCGCAGGTCGCGCCCGGTGGATCGGTACACTCGGCCAGCGTGTCCCTCCTCCTCAGCATCGTGCTCCCGGTCCACGGCGTGGAGCGGTACCTGCCGCGCTGCCTCGACTCGATCCTCGGCGACTCCCCCGCCCCGGAGTCCCGCTTCGAGGTGATCGCCGTCGACGACCTCTCCCCGGACGGCTCGGGCGCGATCCTGGACGCGTACGCGGCCCGCGACCCCCGGCTGCGGGTGCTGCACCTCACCGAGAACCAGGGACTCGGGGGAGCCCGCACCGCCGCCCTGCCGCAGGCACGCGGCGAGTACGTCTGGTTCCTGGACAGCGACGACTGGCTGCCCGAGCGGACGGTCAGCGTGGTCCTCGACGAGCTGGCGCAGGAGCGTCGCCGGGAGACCCCGGCCGACGTGCTGATCACCGACTTCACCCACGTCTACCCCGACGGCGGGACGGAGCCCAACCCCTGGCGCCACGTGCTGACCGGATCCCCGCTGGTCGAGGGCTGCACGCTGGCCGAGCACCCGGCGCTGTTCCAGACCGTGATGTCGGTCTGGAACAAGGTGTTCCGCCGCGACTTCCTGGACGGTCTCGGCGTCTCCTTCGGCCGCGGCTACTACGAGGACATCTCGGTCACGTACCCCGCGCTGCTGGCCGCCGAGCGACTGCGCTACCTCGACCGTCCCTGCTACTTCTACCGGCGCGGCCGGGCCGGCGCGATCACCGCCACCGCCTCCCCGAAGCACGCCGACGTGTTCGCCCAGTACGACGCGATCTTCGCCTTCCTGGACCGCCCGGGCCGCCCCGGGCGGCCCGTCCCGGACTCGCTGCGCACCCTGGTCTTCGACCGGACGGTGCGCCAGGCGCTCAACGTCTACGACACCCCCGGGCTGGTCCCCGCCGACCGGCGCAAGGACTTCTTCCAGCGGATCACCCGGCACTTCGACCGCCACCGCCCGGCGGGCTACCGCTACCCCGGCGGGGTGCGCGGCGTCCAGTACCGCCTGGCCGCGCGCGGCGCCCGGCTCGCCTACGCCGAGCTGCGCCGCACCGGCCGACTGCCGCGCGAACTCAAGCGCGGGGCGCGGGCGGTGGCGCCCGCCGTGAAGAAGGGGGTGCGCAGCGGCGCCCGGTTCACCGCCTACAACGCCTTCCGCCGGCTGCCGATGGACGAGCACCTCGCGGTCTACGCGGCGTACTGGCACCGGGGTTACGCGTGCAGCCCGGCGGCGATCTACGAGAAGGCGAAGGAACTCGCGCCGCAGGTCCGGGGCGTGTGGGTGGTGGAGAACCGTCGGCAGGCCGCCACGCTGCCGCCCGGGGTGCCGTACGTGATCGTCAACACCCCCGCCTACCTCAAGGTGATGGCGACCGCCAAGTACTTCGTCAACAACGTCAACTTCCCGCGCACGATGGCCAAGCGACCCGGCTCGGTGCACGTCCAGACCCAGCACGGCACCCCGCTCAAGGCCATGGGCATGGACCTGCGCGACCGCCCCGCGGCAGCGGAGGGCATGGACTTCGACCTGCTCCAGGAGGCCATCGACCGCTGGGACTTCCTGGTCTCCCCGAACCCGCACACCAGCGAGCACTTCGCCCGCGCCTTCCCCGGCCGGTACGAGATGCTGGACACCGGCTACCCGCGCAACGACCGGCTGGCCACCGCCACCCCGGACGAAGTGAGCGCGATGCGCGAGCGGTTCGGGCTGCAGCCGGACACCAGGGCCGTCCTGTACGCGCCGACCCACCGCGGCGGCAAGGGCGGCTACGTGCCGCTGCTGGACATCGCCGGACTGGCCCGGGAACTGGGGCCCGGCTTCACGCTGCTGGTGCGCACCCACTACTTCCACACCGGCGGGCCGGGGGACCTGGCGGCCGACGGGGATGCCGCGCGGATCGTGGACGTCTCGGCGCACCCGACCGTCGAGGACCTCTACCTCGTTGCGGACGTGCTGGTGACGGACTACTCGTCGATGATGTTCGACTACGCGGTGCTGGACCGGCCGGTGGTGATCTTCGCACCGGACTGGGAGGAGTACCAACGGGAGCGCGGCGTCTACTTCGACCTGTTCGCGGAGCCTCCGGGCGCGGTCGCGGAGACCGCGGAGGAGCTGGCGGAGGAACTGCTGGCCGGCGATCCCGCACCGAGGGCGCGGGCGCGGTTCCGGGCGAAGTTCTGCGTCTGGGACGACGGCGGGGCGGCGGAACGGGTGGTGCGCCGGGTGTTCCCGGTCGAGAAGCCGTGAAGCGGTGAAGCCGTGACGCGGTGAAGCGGTGAAGCGGTGAAGCCGTGAAGCGGTGAAGCCGTGAAGCGGTAGGGGCCCAGGGCCCGGGGCCCGGCGGTCCGGCGGGCGGTGGGGCCTCCGGACGGGGCCGGTGCGTCCGCTACGGCGGCGACCGGCCCCGTCGGCGCGAGGTCAGCGCCGGCGGGCGGCCAGGAACTCCTCGAAGGTCAGCACACCGTCGTGGTTGGTGTCCATGCTGTGGATCAGCGCCTCGGCCATCGAGAGGGTGACGTCGTGGTCGCCCATCTCGTTCGCGGCCAGTGCGTACTCGGACGCGGTGATCCGGCCGTCACCGTCCTTGTCGAAGCGGTCGAAAAAGGCCTTGATCGCCTCGGTGGTCTCCATCGTGCCCTCCTGGGGTACTGCGGGGTCGTGCTCGGTTCGGACGGCGGTACCCTACCCGGCCGTGGTGTTCGCCACGGTCGCCGGGAGTGGACGGGCGCGGGGGTGGGTGTCGTAGTCTGCGGATCTGTTGCAGGCCCGGGCACCTCCCGGGCGGTCGTTCGTCCAGGGAGGGAACCATGCTCGACCTCGTCACCAAGCTGGTGCTGAAACCGGTTTCGCGCGGAATCTGGCGGCCGGTCATCGAGGGGATCGAGAACGTTCCGCGCAAGGGCGGGGTCATCCTCGCCAGCAACCACCTGTCCTTCATCGACAGCGTGGTGATCCCGCTGACCGCCCCGCGCCGGGTCCACTTCCTCGCCAAGGCCGAGTACTTCACCGGCACCGGGCTCAAGGGCCGGCTCTCCAAGGACTTCTTCGAGGCGATCGGCGCGGTGCCGGTCGAGCGCGGCACCTACCGTTCCGCTCAGGCCTCGCTGGAGTCGGCACTGGAGATCCTGGAGTCGGGCAAGGCGTTCGGCATCTATCCCGAGGGCACCCGCTCGCTGGACGGTCGGCTCTACCGGGGCAAGACGGGCGTCGCGTGGCTGGCGCTGACCGCGGGCGTGCCGGTGGTGCCGGTGGCGTTGGAGGGGCCCGAGGAGATCCTGCCGGTGGGCAAGCGGGTGCCCCGGCTCAAGAAGGTGACGGTCCGCTTCGGCGAACCGCTGCACTTCGACGAGCTGCACGGGCAGGCCCGCTCCCTGAAGGCCCGTCGGCAGGTGACCGACGAGGTGATGGCGGCGATCCAGCGGCTCTCCGGCCAGGAGGTCGCGGACAGCTACAACGAGGCACCGAAGGCGGCCTAGCGGTGGGCCCCGCCTGCGCGGGCTCGGACGGCGAACTCGGACAGCAGGCTCGGACGGCAGGCTCGGACGGCGGGCAACTGCGGGCACCTGCGGGCACCTGCAGGCAACTGCGGGCGACGACGGGCTCTGGCGACCGGTTCGGCCTGCGGGTTCCGGCCGACGACGTAAGCGCCGCCGGCCCGGTGCGCGCGCTCAGGCGTGGCCGAGGGCGGCCTCCGGCAGGGCGGGCGCCTCCGGCGCCTCCCGGCGCAGCAGGGCCGCGTACCGGCCGTCCAGCTCCACCAGTTCCTCGTGCGTGCCGAGTTCGACCACCTCGCCGTGGTCCAGGACGGCGATCTGGTCGGCGGCGCGGACGGTGGAGAGCCGGTGCGCGATGGTGATGGTGGTCCGTCCGGCGGCCAGGGTGTCGACGGCCTGCTGGACGGCGCGTTCGGTGCGGTTGTCGAGCGCGCTGGTGGCCTCGTCCAGGATGAGCACGGGCGGGTTGCGCAGGATCGTCCGGGCGAGTGCGAGGCGCTGCTTCTCGCCGCCGGAGAAGCGGTAGCCGCGCTCGCCGACCAGGGTGTCGTAGCCGTCCGGCAGGGCCGCGATGGTCTCGTGGACCTGCGCGGCCCGGGCGGCCGCGACCAGTTCGGCGTCGGTGGCGCCGGGTTTGGCGAAGCGCAGGTTCTCGGCGACCGAGGCGTGGAAGAGGTAGGTCTCCTGGGAGACCACGCCGACCGCGCGGGCCAGGGTGTCGAAGGAGAGCTCGCGCACGTCCACACCGTCCAGGGTGACCCGGCCGCCGGTGACGTCGTACAGCCGCGGGACGAGGTAGCTGAGGGTGGTCTTGCCGGAGCCGGTCTCGCCGACCACGGCCAGGGAACTGCCGGCCGGGACCTTCAGGTCGAGTCCGGCGAGGGTCGGGCGCTCCTGCGCGGGGTCGTAGCGGAAGTCGACGTGTTCGAAGCGGACCTCGCCGCGGATTTCGGTGAGGGTGACCGGCTCGGCCGGCTCGGCGATCTCCACGGGCAGGTCGAGGTACTCGAAGATGCGCTGGAAGAGGGCGAGCGAGGTCTGCACGTCCACGCCGGTGGACAGCAGGCTCACGGTCGGGCGGAAGAGGCCCTGCTGGAGGGTGACGAAGGCGACCAGGGTGCCGACGGAGACGATCGGCGCGCCGGCGGCGGAGGTCAGGCCGGCCGCCCAGTAGATCAGGGCGGGCATCGCGGCCATCACGATCTGGATGGTGTTCATCCGCCAGCGCCCGGCCATGCTGGCCCGGACCTCGAGGTCGGCGAGCTGGTCGGACTGCTCGGTGAACTCGCGGGCGAGCGAGTCGGAGCGGCCCATCGTGCGGCCGAGCAGGATGCCGCTGACGGAGAGCGACTCCTGGACCGCCGAGCTCAGCACGGCCAGCTGCTTCTGCCGCTCGGTGGTGATCTTCTTGCGCTCCTGGCCGACCCGGCGGCTGATCCAGACGAACAGCGGGAGCAGGAGGAGGGAGACGACGGTCAGCCGCCAGTCGAGGGCGACCATGGCGACGACGGAGGCGACCACCGCGGTGAGGTTGGAGACCAGGCTGGTGGCGGTGGAGGTCACCGTGGACTGCATGCCGCCGATGTCGTTGGCGATCCTGGACTGCACCTCGCCGGTGCGGGTGCGGGTGAAGAAGGCCAGCGACTGGCGCTGCAGGTGGCCGTAGACGGCGGTGCGCAGGTCGTGCATCACGCGCTGGCCGACGGTGGTGGAGATCAGCGTCTGCAGCACGTTGAAGATGCTGTTCACCACGGCGGTGAGGATCATCCCGAGTGCGAGCAGGGTGAGCAGCCCGGTGCGGCCCTGCGGGATGGCGGTGTCCAGCACGGCCTTCAGCAGGAACGGCGAGACCACCGACACGACGGCCGAGGCGGCGACGAGCAGCCCGACGGTGGTGAGGCGGCCGCGGTACGGGCGGAAGAGCGCGAGGATGCGCCGCCACGGGGCCGGCGGGCGGGGTTCGCCCTCGGCGCGCTCGGGCGGAGTCCAGTCGATGGTGGCGGTCCTCAAGAACGGGCCTCCCTGGGTCGGACGGTCGGGGACGGTCGGGCGGGATCAACATAGCGAGGATAGCTCATATTTAGACAAGCTAATAGTGAGAGTCAATCCATTCCCGCCCGACCGTGGACGCGCTCCGAGCAGCGCTGCCCCCGGCGGCCGTCCGACCGCCAAGGCCCGCGCCGACCCACCGTCCGGCCACCGGTGGGTCCGAGCACGGGCCGTCCGGCCGCCCTGCCGTCAGTCGGTGCGGTAGGTGCGCGCCGCCTTGGAGGAGAAGCCGCCGAGCCCGCCGGAGGGCAGGACCCGCGCGAGGGCGACCACGGCCTTGTACCGCTTGCCCGGCACGGACAACGACCGGCCGCGGGCCAGGTCGCGCATCGCCTCGTCCACCACCCGCTCGGCCGAGAGCCAGGACCACGAGGGGATGTTGCCGGTGCCCATGCCGGCCCGCTGGTGGAACTCGGTGCGGGTGAAGCCCGGGCAGAGGGCCATCATCCGCACGCCCGTACCGCCGAGGTCGCGCAGCACGCCCTGGGTGAAGCTGACCACCCAGGCCTTGCTGGCCCCGTACGTGCCGCGCGGCAGGAAGGCCGCCACCGAGGCGACGTTGACGATCGCGCCCCGGCGGCGCTCGCGCATCCCCGGCAGCGCTGCCGTGGTCAGTCGCAGGATCGCCTCGATGTGCACCTTCACCATGTCCAGCTCGTCCTGGAGCGGGACGGTCCCGAACTGGCCCTTGTTGCCGAAGCCGGCGTTGTTGATCAGGAGGTCCACCGGGCGGGCGGAGTCGGCGAGCCGGGCCTCGACGGCGCCGATGCCCTCCTCGGTCGCGAGGTCGGCGGTCAGCACTTCGGCGTCGACGCCGTACTTTCCGTGCAGGTCCGCGGCGGCGCGCTCCAGGCGCTCGGTGTCCCGCGCCACCAGGACGAGCTGGTAGCCGCTGCGGGCGAGCCGGCGCGCGAACGCGGCTCCGATGCCGGCGGTCGCGCCGGTGATCAAGGCTGTGGTCATGCCCCGACCGTACCGACTCGCCGCAACCGGGCCCACACCGAGTGCAACATCCCTGCTCACGGGGTTGCGGATGCAGGCGTTCGATCGTGCTCGTAGTGTCGGACAGGGGCACCGCCCGACCGGGCGGCGAAATCCAGTCGAGGAGGCACATCTGATGCTTACTCAGTTCCGGACCGAAACGGCCTCGACGTCACCCAGCGCGACGTCCACCGAGGCCGAGACACTCGCGAGCCTGATGGTGGAGGACGAGGCCGTCGTGTCCGACGCGCCCACGTACCTGCCCGAGGCCGCCGGCGCGGCGTTGCTCGCCGCGCTGCTGCTGCTCTCGCCGAAGGGCCCCAAGGAGAAGCCGACCCGGTAGACCCGGCTCCTCCCCTCACCGGGCCCCGGGCCCGTGACCAATCCTCCCGAAGGGGGACCCAACCACCATGGCAACCGCCGAAACTCCCCTCCGCGACGAGTACGCCGCGGCGGTCGAGCAGGTGGCAGGCCGCGTCCTCGCCGTCCTCCGGGACGGCGAGGCCGTGACCGCGCTCGCGGCTCCCGGCACGGTCGTGCCCCGCCCGCTGCTGGCCGCAGTCCGGGTGACCGGCGCGGACCTCTTCGCGCCGCAGCTGTTCACCGGGGCCGACCCCGACGAAACGGACGCCGCGCTGCTGGCCGAGGCGCGACGGGCGCTGCCCGCTCCCGCCCCCTCGTCCGAGCAGGCCGCGGCGGTGATCGGATGGCAGGACTGGGCGGCCGGCCAGCTGCTCGCCCGCACGGCGTACGCGGGCGCCGTGCCCGTGCCCGCGCCACTGCCCGGGCCCGACGCCCTCGGCTGGCTGGACTGGTCGAAGCGCATGGCGCAGCTGTCCGTCCTGGCGTTGCCCACCCTCGACGGCCCGGTGCACGACACCGCCCGCGCGAACACCCTGGACCTCGCCCGCGGAACCGTCCGCTGCATGCTCCGGCGCGACCTCGCCACCGCCGTCCGGCTCGCCCGGTGGCTCGCCTGGGCGCGCGCCGACGGTCGGCCGCTCCGGCTCGAGCTCGAACCCGTGCTGGACCGGATCCGCCTGGCCGGCGACGGAACCGCCCGCTCCGTACTCGAACTCACCATCGCCCGACGCCTGCTGAACGGAGCGCCGAGATGACCGACACCACGGTGCTCGCCACCGCCCAGCAGCTCGGCTCCCGGTCCCTCGCCTGGCTGCACGACCGCTACCAGCGCGGCTACGGCCGGCTGGAGGAGAGCACCATCGTCGACCTCGCCGATCCGGACGACGTCTACAAGCCCCTCTGCGAGGCGGCCATGGCCTCCTCCCTGGTGCTGCGCGACGGCGTCGCCGGGCCGCACGACGCCCGGCTCGCACGGGAACTCCTCGACACCGCCTGGTCCCAGCTGAACGACGGCACCCTGCTCTACGAACGGCAGCTGCGGCACGTCACCCTCATCGACCCGCTGGAGACGTACGGCCACTTCGCCCGGGCCGGCTACCGCCACGCCGCCATGGAGGAACTGCTCGACTCCCTCGGCCGGCTCCGAGCCGTGCACGCCGTCGAGATCCAGGGCAGCCGCCGGCTCGCCCTCGCCAACGCCCGGCGGATCGCGGGCCTCGAACACCAGCCGGACTGGGACTCACTGATCCGGAGCACCTGGCTCTCCGCCCTTCCCGAACCGTGGACCATCGCCTGGGTGATCGCCTACCAGGTCACCCACACCGTCTTCCACGTCACCGACTGGGGTGCCCGGCCCGAATGCCTGCCCGAGCCGATGCGCGACTACCTGCGCGACTGGCTGCCGGTCTGGCTCGACATCTGGCTGGAGATCGAGCAGTGGGACCTCGCGGCCGAACTGCTCGTCGTCGACTCGTGCATCGGGGAACCGGTCACCGGCCGGGTCGGCTGGGAGGCGCTGGCGGCGATCCAGCAGCCGGACGGGCTGATCCCGTGCGAGGGCCCGGCGCCCGATCACGACGACCCGGAGGAGGCCTTCCGCCGGCACTGCCACACCGCGGTGGTCGGGGTGGTCGCCGCCAACGTCGCACTCTCGCGGGCGCTCGGCGGCACACCGGTGGTGGCGTGAGCGAACTGGAATCCGCGATCGCGGCGGCGGTGCGGGCTGCCGAGCCGTACGCGACCGCCGTCATCGTGGGCGTGGTCCGCGAGGGCCGGGAGGAGTTCCGGTGCCACGGGAACCTGGAGCGTCCCGGGCGTGGCCCGATGAGCCGCTGCACGCCGGACACCGTCTTCGAACTGGGTTCGGTCAGCAAGACGTTCACCGCGCTGCTGCTCGCCGAGATGGCCGCGGGCGGTGAACTCGCCCTGAACGACCCGGTGGAGAAGCACCTGCCGACCGATTGGCAGCCGGTGACAGTGCGTTCGGGCCCGTCAGCGGACCCGTGGCGGGGGTCGTCGGCGGGCGTGTGGCCGCGCTCGCGTTCCCGTTCGCGTTCGCCTTCCCGGCAGCCGGAGCCGGAGCCGATCCGGCTGCTGCACCTGGCCACCCACACCTCGGGCCTGCCACGGCTGCCGCCCGGACTGCTCCTCGGGGCCGCCCGGAACTGGTCCGGCAACCCGTACGCCGCCTTCGGCGAGGAGCAGTTGCGCACCGCACTGGCCCGAACCACCGTCCGCCACCCGCCCGGCAGCCGGTACCGGTACTCCAACTACGGCGTCGGACTACTCGGCCGGCTGCTCGCCGAGACGGGCGGCCTGCCGTACGGGCACCTGCTCGCCGAACGTGTCTGCCGACCACTGGGCCTCGCCGCCACCGGTTGTTCCCCGGACTCGCCCGTCCGGCCGGACTCGCCCGAACCGCCGGTCCTGGCGACCGGCTACCGGCGCGGGCGTGCGCTCCCGCCGTGGCGCATCCCCGGCCTGCCGGGGGCGGGCGCGATCCGCTCGAGCGGAGCCGACCTCCTGCGCTTCCTCCGCGCTCACCTCGACGGAAGCGCGCACCTCGACGGAGGCGCGCACCTCGACGGAGGCGCGCTCGACGGAGGCGCGCACCTCGACGGACCGCAACCCGCCGAGGGAAGCGCCACGTTGAAGGAAGCTCTGAGCGAGGTCCAGCGGGCGCGGCTGCGACTGCCGCGTTCGGCCGACGAAATGTGCCTGGTCTGGAACCGCCGCCACTCGGGCGGGCGTGACCTGTACTTCCACACTGGGGGGACCAGGGGGTTCACGGCCTTCGTGGGATTCGCCCCGGAGGCGGCGACCGCCGTCGCCGTGCTCGCCAACACCGGGCCGACGTTCGACGGGCGGTTCGTCCAGGCCGGGTACGAGGTGCTGCGGACCGCCGGTCGTCCGGTCTAGTCCTGCAACGGTGCCGTCCTAGGCCGCGACCGCCTTGGCCCGGTCCGCCGCGATGTGCACGGCCAGGCCGGCGAGGACCGTACCCATGACGTAGCGCTGGATCCGCAGCCAGGCCGGGCGGTGGTTGAGGAAGGCGGCGATGCTGCCCGCGCTCATCGCGATCAGGCCGTTGACGGTGATCGCGATCGCGATCTGGGTCAGGCCCAGGAGCAGGCTCTGCAGGGCGACGTGGCCGCGCTCCGGCGCCACGAACTGAGGCAGCAGCGAGATGTACATGATGGCGATCTTGGGGTTGAGCAGGCAGGTCAGGAACCCCATCGCGAACAGCCGGCGAGGCGGGTCGGGTGGCAGCTGCTGCGGGGCGAACACCGCCGTGCCACCCGGCTTGACCGCCTTCCACGCCAGCCAGAGCAGGTAGCCGGCGCCGGCCAGCTTGATCGCGGTGTAGAGGGCGGGCACCACCGAGAACACTGCGGCCACCCCCGCCGTCACCGCGACCAGGTAGACCAGGAAGCCGGCCGCGACCCCGGTCAGCGAGACCAGTCCGGCGCGGCGGCCCTGCGCGATCGAACGCGAGACCAGGTAGATCATGTTGGGCCCGGGCGACAGCACCATGCCCAGCGCCACGGCGGCGATCCCGAGCACGGCGTGGCCGCTCACGGCGGATGTCAAGGCGTCCATGGGAGGAGGCTAGGGCGAGCGATCACCTCGGTGCAATGATGACTTTGCGCTCGGTGCAATGTGCCTCGCGACCGACGACCCCGGAGGGCCGCGCCCACGATGGACGACTACCGCCTGCTCGCCGACCGGATCGCCGCCGACATCGCGGACGGACGACTGCGGCCCAGCCAACAACTGCCCACCCAGCGCGCGTTCGCACGCAGCCACCGCATCGCCCCCTCCACGGCGGGCCGCGTCTACCGGGAGCTGACCCGGCGCGGACTGACCGTCGGCGAAGTCGGGCGCGGCACCTTCGTCCGGGCCGGACGCGCGGCGGACGGCGGACAGGTCGCGCTCGCCGAACCGGCCGCCGCCCGCGTGGACCTGGAGCTCAACTACCCGGCCGTTCCCGGGCAGGCCGAACTGCTCTCCGGCGCGCTCGCGCCCCTTCTGCGCGCGGATGCGCTCGGGGACGCGCTGCGGCCGGTCGGGGCGGCCGGGACGGGCGCAGCCCGGCGGGCGTTCGCCGCGCTTGCGGGTACGGGGACAGCGGGTACGGCGTCGGCGGGTACGGCGTCGGCGGGCGCCGGGTCAGCGGGCGGCTGTTGGGGCGTCGACCCCGAAGACCTCCTGTTCGCGGGCAACGGACGGCAGGCCATCGCCGGGGCGCTCTCCGCCCTGGTCCCGCCCGGGCAGCGGCTGGGAGTGGAGGCGCTGACCTACCCGGTGGTCAAAGCGACCGCCGAACGGCTGGGCATCGTCCTGGTACCACTGGCGATGGACGAGCACGGGCTGCTGCCGGAGGCCGTCACGGCCGCCCACCGGGCGGCGCCCCTCCGGGCCGTGTACGTGCAGCCACGGCTGCAGAACCCGCTCGGCGTGAGCCTGCGGCCCGAGCGGGCGGCGGCGCTCGCCGAGGAGTTCCGGCGGCTCGACCTGCCGGTGGTCGAGGACGCCGTCTGGTCCTTCCTCCGGCCCGAACTCGCGCCGCTGGCCGCGCTGGTGCCGGAGCGCACCGTACTCGTGGACAGCCTCTCCAAGCGGCTCGCCCCCGGCCTGACCACCGGGTTCGCGGTCGTCCCGGGCATGCTGCGCGAGCAGGTGGCCGGCGCGCTGCGCTCGGGCGGGTGGACACCGAGCGCCTTCGCGCTGGAGGCGGCGGTGCGCTGGATCGCGGAGGGCGCGCCCTCTGTGGTCGAGGCGGCGAAACGGGCCGACGCGGCGGCCAGGCAGCTGCTGGCGCGGGAGGTGCTGGCGGGGCGGCGAGTGCAGGCCGACCCGTGCTCGTACTACCTGTGGTGGGAGCTTCCGGGTGGCTGGCGGGCCGAGACCTTCGTCGCGGCGGCGGCGCGCGCCGGAATCTCGGTCACCCCCGCGACGGCGTTCACCGTGGACCCGCGGCTCTCGCCGCCCGCCGTCCGGGTCGGGCTCGCCTCTCCGCCGCTGCCGGTGCTGGCTCGGGCGTTGGAGACGCTGGCCCGAATCGCGGATTGCGGCGGACCGACAGCAGACAGATGACAGCTGACAGATTTCGAAAGTTGTCATCTGTCAGCTGTCATCCGTTCGCTGTCATCCGTCTGCCGCCATCCGTCTGCCGGCATCCGTCGGCGGTCGGCCGCGCTCTCGGCCTTCGCTGCCGCCTGTCTGCCGCCGGTTCTCAGCCGTCCGAGCCGCTCCGGCTTTCCCGGGTCGCCGTGTCCGCGGCGCCACCGGCACCGACGGCGCGCAGCCGGCTCGCGGCGGTGGCGGCGAGTTGGGGAGCGATCCGGGCGACGTCACGGGAGCCGACCACCGCGATGAGGCTCGGCAGCAGCCAGCGGACCGGCTGCATGCCGCGCAGCCAGGCCTGGGCGTACACGTGGGCGGACCGGCGGGCGAGCCCGGCGACGATCCGGTCCACCGCGGGCTCCAGCGGATACGTCTTGTTCGCCGGCCACGGCAACCGGGTCCGCATCTGCTTCAGCACGGCGTCCTCGTCGGCGCCGCGCACCATGTCGGTGTCGGTCCAACTCAGGTACCCGACACCGACCTTGACCCCCTGGTGAGCGACCTCGGCGCGGAGCGAGTGGGCGAAGGCCTCCACCCCGGACTTGCTCGCGCAGTACGCGCTCATCAGCGGGGCGGGCGTCAGCGCGGCGAGCGAGGCGATCTGCAGCAGGTAGCCCCGGCTCTCGGTGAGCGCCGGCAGGAAGGCCCGCGCGGTGGCGACGCTGCCGAGCAGGTTGACCTCGATGACCCGGCTGAACGCCCGGTGGTCGCTGTCCGTCAGCGGTCCGCCGATGGCGATGCCGGCGTTGGCGACGACGGTGTCGATCCGCCCGTAGTGCTCCTTGATCCGGCGGGCGGTGTCGTTGAGCGCGTCGAGGTCGGTGACATCCACCTCCCAACTGGTCGCGGCCGGACCGCACTGGGTGGCAACGGTCTTCAGCTCCTCCGGCTCCAGGCCCAGCAGGGCGACCTTGGCGCCGCGGCGGGCGAGTTTGCGGGCCAGCGACGCGCCGACCCCTCGGGCGGCCCCGGTGACGACGATCACCTGCGCGGACAACGGCGGGATGGCGTTCATGCGACGGCGGTCCTCTCGTCGGTCGGATCGGCAGCGGCATCGGCACCGCCAGCGGCACCGGCACCGGCACCGGCAGCAGAGCCGGCGGCGGAAGCACCGGCACCGGCACCGGCAGCGGCAGCACCGGCAGCGGTCGGGTCAGCGGCAGCGGCCGGTGCGGGAACAGCGCCGACCGACCCGCCACCCGGATGTGGGCCGACCAGGTACTCGGTCGCCATCCGGTGGATTTCGGCGGCGACCTCCGCCGGCCGCTCCAGCGGCGACATGTGCCCCACCCCCGGCAACAGCAACATCCCCTGCGGGTCGGTGAGTTCGGCAACGATCCGGCGCGCGAGCACCGGCGGGGTCAGCCGGTCGTCGGTGCCGACCACCACGGCCGTGGGTGCGGCCAGCCGGGCGAGCCCGGCGCGGACGTCCAGCCGGTCGAGCACCGCAGCCCAGTTGGCGCGGACGGCGGTCGGGCAGGCGTGCACGATCCGGGCCGTCGCCTCCACCTGCCCGGCGGGCGAAGTCGGCCCGAGGGTCGCGTACTTGAGCGCCGCCCGGCTGAGGGGCGTGACCGGGCCGAGCGGCAGCCGGGAGCGCAGCAGCTGCCGGTGCAGGAAGCGGCGCAGCCCGGCGGGGCGTACGCCCGGGGGCACGACGGTGAGTTCGGCCACCAACTCGCTCGACCCGGTGGAGATCAGGACGGCGGCGGCGGTGCGCTCGGCGACCTCCGGGCGGCCGCCGGCGGCCATGATCGTCATCCCGCCCATGCTGTGCCCGGCCAGTACGGCCCGTTCCCCCGCCGGTACGGTCCGGGCGAGCACAGCGGAGAGGTCCTCGGCGAGCGCCCGCGTGGAGTAGCGGACCCGGCTCGGCGGGATCTCGCTGTGTCCGTGGCCGCGCTGGTCGTAGGCCACCACCCGGTAGCGGTCGGAGAGTTCGCGGATCACCGGGGCCCAGAATGCGGTGGAGCAGGTCCAGCCGTGCGCCAGTACCACGGTGGGCGCGCCGGGCCGGCCGTGCACCTCGACGTGCAGTCGGCTGCCGTCCGCCGAGCGGACGGTCAACTCCTCGGCCGGCGTCGGTGGTTCGTAGTTCTCCGGAATGCGGATCGGGCTCACGCGGAGACCTCCTGGACGGTGCGGGCGGCGGCCGGGGCGGCGCGCATGATCAGCTCGTACTCGCCGAGGTCCACCCGGCGGGTGGCGCGGCGGAACGAGGTGGTGGAGCCGGGCCAGAGCACGGTGTTCCTGCCGTTCGGGTCGAGGTACCAGCTGCGGCAGCCGCCGGTGGTCCAGACGGTGCGGTCCATCCGGTGCTGTAGTTCGAGGTTCCACTGCCGCTGGGCTCGCGCGGTCGGCTGCATCGCGGCGGCGCCGATCGAGCCGAGCGTGGTCAACGCGTCGATCATGTAGTTCAGTTGGGACTCGATCATCAGGATCATCGAGCTGTTGCCGAGGCCGGTGTTGGGGCCGATGACGAAGAAGAGGTTGGGGAAGCCCCGCACGGTCGAACCGCGCAGCGCCTCCATGCCGTCCTTCCACTCCTCGGCCAGGCTGGTGCCGTTGACGCCGAACACCCGGGCACCGATGGGCATGTCGGTGACGTGGAAGCCGGTGCCGAAGACGATGGCGTCCGCCTGGTGCTCGGTGCCGTCGGCCGCGACCAGTGTCGAGCCGCGCACTTCGCGCAGGCCGGAGGCGACGACCTCGGTGTTGGCGGCGGCGAGCGCCGGGTAGTAGGTGTTGCTGAGCAGGATGCGCTTGCAGCCGATCCGGTAGTCCGGGGTGAGCTTGGCGCGCAGCGACGGGTCCGGGATGCCCTGGGCGATGTGGCGTTCGGCGAGTTGCTGGACCAGGCGCAGCAGTCCGGGGCGTCGGACGAAGGCGTCCACCTGGAGCTCGCGGAGGGCGAACAGCGTGCCGCGGCGGACCTTCGCGGTGAGCGGCAGGCGGCCGTGCAGCCACTTCTCCAGCTGGGTGATCTCGCGGTCCCGGCGCGGCAGGACCCACGCCGGGGTGCGCTGGAAGACGGTCAGCTTGGCGACCCGGGGCTGGATCGAGGGGATGATCTGCGCGGCGGAGGCTCCGGTGCCGATTATCGCGACGTGTTTGCCGGCCAGGTCGAACTCGTGGTCCCAGCGGGAGGAGTGGAACACCTTGCCGGGGAAGCCGCTCAGCCCCGGCAGGTCGGGGATCTGCGGGTCGGCGAGCGGTCCGGCGGCGGAGACGACGGCGTCGGCGGTCCACTGGCCGGCCGAGGTGGTGATCCGCCAGCGGGTCTCCTCGTTCTCCCAACGGGCCTCCAGCACCTCGGTGCCGAAGCGCAGGTGGGGGCGGAGGCCGAAGACGGTGGCGACCTTCTCCAGGTAGGCCCGGATGTCCGGCTGGCCGGAGAAGCTGCGCGGCCAGTCGGCGTTGGGTGCGAAGGAGAAGGAGTAGAGGTGCGAGGGCACGTCGCAGGCGCAGCCGGGGTAGCTGTTGTCGCGCCAGGTGCCGCCGACGGAGTCCGCGCGCTCCAGGACCACGAAGTCGGCGATCCCGGCTCGGCGCAGCCGGACGGCGGCGCCGAGGCCGCCGAAGCCGGAGCCGATCACCGCGACCCTGACGTGTGGTACGGCCTCTCCCGCCTCGCGGACGCCGGTCGCGGCCGGCTTCTCGTCCGGCACTGCGGGCGTGTCGGACGCGCCGGAGCGGGGGCGCTTGCTGCTGGATGCCATGCGGCCTCCTCCTGAGGGTGGGACGGTACTCGTCGCGCTCTCCGGGGGCCTCGCCCCGGACCCTGCCAATCGCGCCAGTAATCACTGGCGCGATTGGCAGGGTAGCCCTTGCCGACACCGGATGGAAGAAGCACGACGGCTCCGGTCCGGGGACGCGCCGAGCCCGAGGAGGCACCAGCCCCAGGGCGCACCGACCCCGGGTACGCACCGCGCCCGGGGACCTATGCTGATCGCCGTGGACAAGGTCAGAGCTGCTGCGGGCGACAGAAAACGCGAGTACCGGGTGGAGGAACTGGCCGAAGCGGCCGGCATCACCACCCGCACCCTGCGCTTCTACCGCGAGCGCAAACTGCTCCAGCCGCCCCGCAAGGAGGGCCGGATCGCCTGGTACGGCGACGAACACCTGGCCCGCCTGCGGATGATCGCCGAACTGCTGGAACGCGGCCACACCCTCGGCGGCATCGCCGAGCTGATCGGCGCCGGCGAGAGCGGGCGGGACGTCGCCGACCTCATCGGACTGGAAGCGGCGATCGTCGCGCCCTGGTCGGACGAGGCCCCGGTGCGCCTGGACTGGGACGAGCTGAAGGCCGCCTTCGGGGACCAACTCACCGAGGAGAACACCGCCGAGTCGATCGCCCAGGGCTACATCACCGTCGAGGAGCACGGGATCACCCACGTCAGCCGCCGGCTGATGGAGGCCACCACCGAGCTGGTGGCGGAGGGCGTGCCGCTCTCGGCCGTACTGGACGCCAGCCGGCGCACCCGGGAGCACGTGGACGCCATCGCCGAGATCTTCATCGAGGTGGTCAGCGAGCACCTGCTCAGCGCACTCGCCGCCGACGCGCCGCTGCCGCCCGGCGAAGCGGCCCGGCTCACCGAACGCATCCAGCGGGTGCGGCCCCTGGCCCGGACCGTCGCCGACGCCCAGTTCACCCTCGCGATGGACCGCCGGGTACACGCCGAGTACGACGAACTCCTGCGCCAGCGGCGGGAGAACGGCTCCGAGGCGTAGGCGGGCGGCTGGGGGCGCGAGGCGCAGACCGGCCGCTGCGGGTGCAACGCGTAGCCGAGCGGCTACACGGGCGAGGCGTAGGCGGGCGGCTGCGCGGGCAGGGATCCCCGCGCCCTTGCCCGTACGCCGGAGGTGCCGCCGAATGCCCAGACCCGTCAGTCGCCGCGCCGTCCTCGGCCTCGCCGCCGGGCTCGCCCCGGGCCTCGCACTCGCCGCCTGCGGGCCCGGCTCCCCTGCGCCGAAGGCCGGTTCACCGGGCGGAGACGGCAGCGGCACCGGCTCCCGGACGGTCCGGCACGCGCGCGGCGAGAGCACCGTACCGGCGAGAGCGGCCCGGGTGGTGGCGCTGGACACCGACGCGCTGGACTCGGTGGTCACCCTCGGCCTCGCCCCGGTCGGCGCCACGACCGTCAGCGCAGGCGCGCCGTTCCCGAGCTACCTGCCCGCGGCGCGACTGGCCGGGACGAAGGCCGTCGGTGTCATCGGCCAACCCAGCCTGGAGGCGATCGCGGCGCTGCGGCCGGACCTCATCCTGAGCAACCAGGTCCGCGACGACCGCCGGTACGACGAGCTGTCCAAGATCGCGCCGACCGTGTTCTCCAAGACCACCGGGCCGACCTGGAAGGAGAACGTCCGGCTGCACGCCGAGGCCCTTGGTCGCCAGACCGAGGCACAGGCGGCGGACGCGACGTACCGGGCGAAGCTGCGGGACCTGGTCACCGCGCTCGGCGGACCGGCCGCGGCCGCGGCCACCCGGGTCGAGATGGCCCGCTTCCTGGCGGGCGCACCGACCAGGCTCTACCTCGACGACACGTTCGTCGGCTCGCTGTTCAAGGACCTCGGGCTCGGGCGGCCCGCCAACCAGGGGAAGCCCGGCTTCTCGATCGAGATCAGCCCGGAGCAGGTGGACCAGGCGGACGCCGACGTCATCTTCTACTCGGTGTACGGGGACGCGGCCAAGTCCGCCGTCGGCCGGATCACCGAGGGGGCGCTCTGGAAGAACCTGGACGCCGTCCGGAACGGCCGCGTGTTCGAGGTCCGCGACGACCTGTGGATGCTCGGCATCGGATACACCGGTGCCGGACTGATCCTGGACGACATCCGCGCGGGCCTCACCAAGGCGGGTTCAGGCGCCTCCCCCGCGGCCCCCACCGGGTAGGCCGGCAGGCCGCGGCAAGCCCACCGCCGTTCCGGCGCCCGGTCAGGCGCGCTGGGCCTCGGCGGAGTCGCCCGTCGCGCCCGGCGCGTCGGAGTCGTCCGCCGCGCCCGGCGCCAGGGCCGGGGAGGGGAAGACCCCGCGCGCCTCTCCGCCGGACCACCAGACGCCGATCGCGAAGACGGCCGCCGCCTCCAGCAGTCCGGCCCGGTCGAGACCGCCACAGGGCACCGGCAGGCAGCCCATGGACGCCACCAACTCGGCGACCAGAGCTGCGGCGGCGGGGTCGTCCGCACAGTACGGCACCCCGAGCGGCACGCCCTCGAAGGCGGGCCGAGGAAGCGTCCAGATGCTCTCGTGGCAGATCCCGAACACCTTGGCCACCCGCGCCGCCGGAGCGGTGGCGGCGAGCCGCGCGGCGACGGAGTCGGCGGTGACCACCGTCGTCAGGCACGGTCCGCGCTCTCCCGGCACCATCGGCACGGTGCAGTCCAGGAGAGTGCGTCCGGCCAGTTCGGCCGCCAGCGGCGCAATTACGGGCACCGCCGCGTCGGCCGGCACCGCGACCAGCACGGCCTCTCCGAACCTCGCCGCCTCGGCCGGCTCACCACCGCCCTCCGATGCACCGATCGCGGCGGCCAACTGCCTCGCCGCCCCCGGGTCGCGCCCGCCCACCAGGACCTCGTGCCCGGCCCGCACCCAGGCCCCGCCGAGAGCCGACGCCATGGCGCCCGTCCCGAGAATGCCGATCCGCATGTCCACTCCTCGCCATCGATCTGCCCGGCCGCAGCCGGTGCCCGACACCGGCAGCCGCTCAGGCGAACCGCCGTGCCGGGAACGCTAGGCGGGTCGATGCACACCGCCCGGTACGCATCGGCTCGGGCAGGATGGCCTCATGGACACCACGGGCCGGACCGGCAGGGCCGACAGGGCCGACAGGGCCGACAGGGCCGACAGGGCCGACAGGGAGACCGACGAGCAAGTCGACCACGTGGACGGGGACTTGGTCGGGGACTTGGTCGGGGATGCGGCCGGGGACGCCTTCGCCGCCGACTGCCGCGCCCGGCTGGCCTTCGAGGTGATCGCCAACCGCTGGGACAGCGTGGTCGTCTACGCCCTCGGCGAGCGGGGGCCGATGCGCCCCCGGGCACTGCTCGACCGGATCGGCGGGATCAGTCCCAAGGTGCTCAACGAGGCGCTGCGGCGGCTGGAGTACAACGGCCTGGTGGAGCACCGCCGTTACGCCGAGGCGCCGCCTCGGGTCGACTACCTCCTCACCGAAGCGGGCACGGCCCTGCTCGGTCCGATCCGGGCCCTCGGCGCCTGGTCGGCCGTCCACGGCGATGCCGTTCTCGCCGCCCAAGACCGTCACCGGAAAGGCAACTGACGTCCGATCAGAAACTCGCGGTCAGAAACAAGAGGGGGCGGAGGCGACGGTGGTCCGCACCCCGTCGCCCCCGCCCCATCACCCCCGCCGGCCGGCACCCACGGTCCGGCGGGGTCCGATCGACCGACTCAGTTGACGTTGACAGCCGTCCAGGCGGCGGCGACCGCGTTGTACTCCGTGCCGCCCGAGCCGTACAGGTCCGCCGCCGCGCTGAGGGTGGCCGCACGGGCGCCCGCGTAGTCGGTGGTGGAGGTGAAGTAGGTCGTCAGCGCGCGGTACCAGATCTGCGCGGCCGTGTCCCGACCGATGCCCGCGAGCGTCGAGTTGTCGCTCGTCGGGCTGTTGTAGTCGAACCCGTTGATGCTCTTCGCGCCGCTGCCCTCGGACAGCAGGTAGAAGAAGTGGTTCGCCACACCGGACGAGTAGTGGACGTCCAGGTTGCCGACGTTCGCGTCCCAGTAGTCGGCGGACTGGCCGTCCTTGCTCGGCTGGTCCATGTAGCGCAGCGGGCTGCCGTCGCCGCGCAGGTTGACCAGCTCGCCGATCCAGTAGTTCGGCGGGTTGGAGGGCAGGTTGGCGTACCACTCGACCATCGTGCCCATGATGTCCGAGGTGGCCTCGTTGAGGCCGCCGGACTCGCCCGCGTAGTTCAGGTTGGCGGTCGCGGCGGTGACCCCGTGGGTCATCTCGTGGCCGGCCACGTCGATCTCGGTGAGCGGGGCGGCGTCGCCGTTGCCGTCGCCGTACGACATGCAGAAGCAGTCGTCGCTCCAGAAGGCGTTGACGTAGTTGGAGCCGTAGTGGACCCGGCTGAGGGCGCCGACGCCGTCGTTGCGGATGCCGTTGCGGCTGAAGGTGTTCTTGTAGAAGTCCCAGGTGGTCGCGGCGCCGAACTGGGCGTCCACGGCGGCGGATTCGCGGTTGGCCGCCGTCCCGTCGCCGAAGTTGTTCGTGGTGTTGGCGAACAGGGAGCCGCTGCCCGAGGTGCCGTGGTTCATGTCCGTGGTGGACTGGCCACCGCGGCCGGCGTCCTTGAGCTGGTACTTCGAGCCGCTCTGCGTGGTGGTCAGCGGGACCTGGCCGACGAAGACGCCGTTGCCCGTGCCGGCGGCGGTCTGCACCTTCTCGTGGGTGGAGAGCACCTGGCCGGTTGCGGCGTCGGTGACCAGGACCTGGCTGCTCGGCGTGCCGTCGGCGCGCACGCCCTCGACGGTGGTGCGGTAGGCCAGGCGCGGGTTGCCGTCGGTGGCCCAGACCACCAGTTGGGCGGTGCCGGTCTGGTGGACGTCGGCCAGGGGCGACTCGTCGGCGTCGACGGTCACGCCCACGGTGGCCTTGACCTCTCCGGCGGCCTGCGCGGCGGCCTGGTCGGCCGGGACCTTCGGGGTGACGCTCGGCAGGTCGATCCGCGCGGAGACGGCCCGGGAGACGGACTTCACCGCGCCGTCGGCCTTCTGGTGGACGACCAGGTCGCCGCCGATCACCGGCAGGCCGGCGTAGGTGCGCTCGAAGCGCAGGTGACGGGTGCCGTCCTTGTCCACCACGGCGTCCTTGGCGACCAGTTGCTCCTGGCCGCCGAGGCCGAGGGTCTTGGCGAGCGGGCCGGCCTGGCCGCCGGCCAGCGCGAGCACGGCCGCGTGCTGCTGGGCGTCCTGGGCCTGCGGCGAGGAGGCGGGGGCGGCCTGGGCGGCGGTGCTCACCTGGATCACACCGGTCAGCAGGGCCGTGGCCGAGAGTACGGCGACAGCCGCGAGCTTTCGCTTCACGTACGAGTCCTTCCGGGAAACCGCGTGTGGGCGCGGTCGCGCCGCGTCCCGGGGGCCGGGTCGGCACCTGTGGGGCGGAACGGGCGCTGACGTGCTGAGACCCCGTGCAGTCGAGCGGCTCGCCACCAAGGGGTGGGGGTGGGGGCTACCGCGGGGGGCTAGCCAGAAGCATGACAATCCAGCAGGTGAAATGACAGGTCTGCATCAGCGATTGGCCAGGTCCCGCCAGCAGGTAAAGGACCGTCAAATAACTGCCGAACCAGGGCACTTCCCCCGATTTCGAAAACAGTTTCCACCCGAACCGCCTCCGGTCCCGCGCACCGGTGCCGTTCGCACGCCGAAGACCCTGTCGACGAGCCCGGCCGACCGGTCACCGACCGACTTTTACATCTGTGTAGAAGTTTCCACACGGTCCCTTGACACCCTGGTGGCGAGGTTCCGCC
Source organism: Streptomyces sp. NRRL S-350 (assembly GCF_000719705.1). Taxonomy (GTDB): domain Bacteria; phylum Actinomycetota; class Actinomycetes; order Streptomycetales; family Streptomycetaceae; genus Kitasatospora. The sequence continues at coordinate 95,736 of NZ_JOHO01000006.1, forward strand.
ACCCGACCCCCTTGCCCACGGGCGCGGCGACTGCTAGCCGCGCCGCTGCGGCCGGTGCCGTGCTCGCAGGCCGATCACCTCGGTCGGCCCGGTCGGCCTCGTCGGCCCGGCGGGCCCGGTCAGCCCGGGCGGCTTTGCCGGCCCGGTGAGCGCGGCTCCGCGCCGCTACTGGAACCGCCATTCCTGGTCGAGGTTGCCCGGCGTGCAGCTGACCATGGTGACCGCGTTGCCCGGGCCGTTGTTGGTCATGCACAACTGGTTCATGTAGTCGGCCAGGGTGACCGAGCCCGCCGTACTGCCGTTGCGGACGGTCCAGTTGGTGAGGAAGCTGAACCCGTTGCTCAGCACGACCTTCCCGTCCGTGGTCTGGACGAGCTGCGGGCCGCCGTTGTTGCAGGCGTTGAAGAGGATCCACGAACCGGGGTTGGTCGAGCGCACCCAGCCGTACTGCGAGGCGCCGCCGAGCACGATCGGGTTGTCGCCGTTCAGGTTGTCGTTGCGCATCCCGATCGCGCGGTTCTCCTTCACGCTGACGATGGTGCTCCAGCTGCTGCCTCCGCAGGACGCGGGTCGGCCCGGGCTCTGCGGGGCCTGGGTGGCGCCTCCGCCGCTGGTCTGGGCGGGCGGCTGCGGGTTCTGGTTCACGGGCGGGTTGGCCGGGTTGGGCGGGTTGCCGCCGGCGCCGCCCGGCTGGTTCGCCTGGCTGCCGGTGGATCCGCCACCGGATGCTCCGCCACCGGACGCCGCGCCGCCGGAGCCCGTACCCGCGCCGCCGGTCCGGTTGCCGCCCGCGGCGCCGCCGTTCCCCGCCTGGCCCGGCGCCGGGACGGGCGCCTGCTGCTGGTTCGGGGTGCCCGCCGGCGGCGGCTGGTTGGCAGCCGGGGTCGCCGCGGGGGTATCGGTCGGCGGCGGGGTGGCCGCCGCGGTCGTGGCCACGGCCACCGGGGAGCCGGTGTCGGGGTTCACGGGGACGGTGACCACGACGGTCGGCTGGGCAGCGGGCGGCGCGGCCGCGTCGGAGCCGCCCGGACCGCGGTCGACCAGCAGGACGGTGGCCGTGCCCATCGAGATGATGACGGGGATGATCACGGGCACCAGCAGGGTGCGACGCGACCTCGGCTTGCCCGGCTCGGTCTGCGCCTGCGGTTGCACCTTCACGACCTCGACCGACGGCGGGGTGTCCCCGGGGGCGGGCACGTCCACCGCCCCGGCCTTGGCACCCCCGGCCTTGGCCGGCTCGCCGGCGCCCTCCTCGGACTCGCCTTCGCTGCCCTTTCCTTCCCCGCCCGGCACCGCGCCGGGACGAAGGACGATCGTCCGGCTGTCGGCCGCGACGGGCTTCTCACCACCCGCACCCGCGTCCGCGCCGCCCTCCGCACCGGGCTCGCCCCGGACATCCCCAGCGGAATCCCCGTCACCCCCGACACCCCCGACGCCCCCGGCGGGCTCGGCGCCCGCGGCGATCCCGATCGCCGCACGGGCCGCCGCCGCCATCTCGGCCGCGTCCGCGAACCGCTCCTCGGGCTTCTTGGCAAGCGCCCTGGAAACCAGCGCCCGGACCGCCGCCGGGAAGGTCTCCGGGAGCTCCGGCACCGGCTGGTTGACGTGCTTCAGCGCGATCTGCAGCGGCCCCTCGCCGGAGTACGGCGGCTCCCCGACCAGCAGTTCGTAGCAGACCACGCCGATCGAGTAGAGGTCGGTGGCCGGCCCGAGGCTCGCGCCCTCGGCCTGCTCCGGGGACATGTAGAGCGCGGTACCGATGATCGCGAACGGCGCGGTGAGCTTGGTGCTGGCGATCGCCCGGGCGATCCCGAAGTCGGTGATGGCCACCCGGCCGTCGGTGCGCACCATCAGGTTGGACGGCTTGATGTCCCGGTGCACGATGTCCCGCCGGTGCGCGGCGTGCAGCGCGTCCAGGGCGCCGGCGACCAGGTCGAGGGTGCGTTCGACGGTCATCGGGCCGGTGTCCGCGAGCACCCGGTCCAGCGGGAGGCCGTCGATCAGCTCCATGACGATGTAGGCGCAGCGTTCGTCGCCGTCCGCGCCGCTCTCGCCGTAGTCGTGGACGTCGACGACGCCGGGGTGGTCGACCGCGGCGACCAGTTGGGCCTCCCGGCGGAAGCGCTGGGTGGCGGTGTCGTCCTCGAACAGCTCCGAGCGCAGGATCTTGACCGCGACCTGCCGGGCGAGCACGGTGTCGTCGGCCCGCCAGACCGATCCCATCGCGCCGCCGCCGATCTTCTCGACCAGCCTGTACCGCCCGCCGAGCACGGTTCCCGCCCCGCTCATGCCCCAGTCCCCCGTCTGTCATGACCCGCCCCGACGGGTCGTCGGCACACAGTGTGCCAGAGGGTGCCGTGGCCTCAGCAGACGCTACGGGGAACGGAATTGGGAGCGATCGCCGGGCTCCTCAGACGTTCCGGAAGTATCGGGCGTGGTCGGACACCTCCAGGACGGCCGCGGTGACGGCCTGCGGCCGGTCGGTGTGGACGGCGTGGCCGGCCCCGCGCACGACGATGTGCGTGCCCCTGGTCGCCGCGGACGCGATCTGCGACTGCAGGGCGGTCCAGCGGGAACGCATCGCCTCGGGCAGGCCCTCGGTCGCGCTCAGCACCGCCACCGGCACGTCGGGCAGCCGCGCGGCGGAGCGCCGCCGCCGGATCTCCGGGGCGGCGACGCTCGTCAGCCGGTTCTCGGCGAGGACCGTCCGCCGCTGGTGCGGGTACGAGGCCACCGCCGCCTCGGCGCGGGCGGATGGGTCGGCCGGCTCGGGTGCCACGGTCGCCAGCGCCGCCCGGAGCAGCCACAGCCGGTTGAGCGCGGCTTCGGCGGCGCGGATGGCCGACGGCTGGAACTCCTCGTGCGCCGGGTCGACCAGTACCAGCCCGGCCACCAGCTCCGGCCGCCGCCAGGCCAGGAGTTGGGCCAGCTGGCCGCCCCAGCTGTGCCCGACCAGGACGGCCGGGCCGGCGTCCAGGTGCCGCACGAGGGCGGCCAGGTCGTCGACCTGTCGGTCCAGGCCGGGACCGCCCAGGTGGCCCGCCTCGCCGCCCGCCGCCCGCTGGGGCTCGCTGGCACCGAGCCCGGCCCGGTCGTAGGCCACGACCCTGCCGTGCCGGGCGAGTTCGGCCAGGACGGGCGCCCAGGTGAGCGACGAGGTGCCGCAGCCGGCGATCAGGACCACCGGCGCCTCGCCGTCCTGGCCGGCCTCGACCCAGCGCAACGCCCGTCCGCCGAGGTCGAGTTCACCCGGCCGGACCCCGCCCGGCGTGCTCTCGGCGAAGGCCCCCGCAATGGCCTCCTGGACGCCCCGGAGGCCCCGGAGGTCCACCCCGGCCTGGGTCCTCCGCCTGCCCCGCATGGTGTGCATGGTGTGCATGTCCAACCCCCCTGGTTCCGCGGCGTGGCCCGGCCCCCCGATGCCACCTGTGCTGCCGCCCGACTCCTCGTCCCGTCGGAGACCCGACGGTGTCCTCCCAGCCGCTCCGGCGTCCGAACTCCGCTCGTCCGGTGGATGAACCAGGGGCCAACAGATCCGGCTCGGACCGCACCCACGGGAGCCGACCGGGCGTACCGGACCGGCCCCGGGGTACGGCTGCCCGGTCGCCCCCGGGGCGGCGGGCACCCGGTCAGTCGCCCCAGGTGCGGGAGCAGAGCACCAGCCGGTAGCCGTCCGGGTCGGCCACCGTCACGCCGAACTCGTCCCAGTACGGGTTGTGCGCCTTGACCCGGGTGCCGCCGGCTGCCTCCAGCCGCGCGGTCAGGGCCTCGTCCACCGGCGCGCCGAGGTAGACGACGAACAGGTCGTCCACCGTCGGGGTGGGCTCCAGCGGCCGCTCCGGGTCGTGGGTGAGTTCGAAGTGCCAGGGGCCGTCGGGCGGTCCGACCATCAGCAGGTCGTGCTCGCCGGAGACCCGCTCGGTGGTGCGCCACAGCACGTCGAGGCCGAGGCCGCCGACGTAGAAGCGCTCGGCTGCCGCGAGGTCGCGAGAGGGACGGGCGATCCGGATCCGCATGGTGGCATCGATCATGTCGGCGACCATAGTCGATGCCTCTGACAGCCGACGGCAGCCACCGTGCCGCGCGACCCGGCGGTGGACGGGCTGCCCGACCCGGCGGCGGACGGGCCGTCAGAGTCGGCGCAGCCGCTCGTCGTCGGAGGTGCGCGGGCAGGTCAGGCAGGCGGCGGCCGCCGGCTCGACCGCGTAGTAGAGGCAGCAGCCGAGCCGGGTGCGGGTGTGGTGGCCGCGCCCGTCGGGGGTGTGCAGGCGGCGGAAGTCGGCGGCGCCCGGGAGCGGCTGGGTGCCGCCGGGAAGGACGGCCCCGGCGGCGGCGACGGCGGCGTCCTCCTCGCCGAGCATCCGGCCGAGGTACCAGAGGGCGGAGGCGAGGTCGTCCGTCACCATGCCCCAGAGCGCGCGGTCGTGGCGCCGGGTGGGGCGGGCGAACGCGGTGAGCACCGGGCCGACGTGCGCGACCACGGCGGCGCGCAGTTCGGCGCGGAGTTCGTCGTCGCCGGGGAGGGCGACGTGTTCGCGCGGTCGCAGCGCGAGCGCGCCGGTGGGAGCGTGCAGCCAGAGGTCACCGGGGTCGACGACGGGGACCCGTCGGGCGAGGTGCCAGGGGCCCGCGACGATCAGGCAGGCCGACCAGACGTAGTGGTGGAGCAGCCGGGAGGCGGTGACGTGGGGCCGGGGGGAGCGGCCGTGCTCGGCGGCGATGCGGGCTTCCTCGCCGGCCAGGACGGCCGCCAGTGCCCGTTCGTCGGCGGCGATTTCGGCTCCGGAGTACCAGCCGTCGGCGGCGGACGGGGCGGCCTCGCCGCCGTCGAGCAGACGCAGCTCCAACACGGGGCACAGCTCCAGCAGCCGCCGGTAGTCGCCGGTCAGCGCCGACGAGGCCACGACGGGCAGCACGCCCACGGGTGCGACGGGCGGGGCGCCGTGGGGCGCGCCGGGCGGGGCGCCGCAAGGCCCGGCGGGCAGGGGTGTTCCGGGAACCATCGACACTCCCGAGATCGATTCCGTATGATCGATTAAGGTGAGGCTCACCTTACAATGCCTCATGCCGCCCGGCGACCCCCCGCAGGACCTCGATCGGCGTTGCGCCCCGCTTCGATCCGCGCCCCGACCAAGCCTCGGTGCGCACACGATCCACACATCGGACCGCCCGACCCGAGCTTGACGAAGTTAGGTAAACCTAACCTAAGATCTTGTCTCGTGTTGAGAACCGATCCGCCGACTTCCACAGCCCCGGCGACGCCCCGTTCCTCGGCGGTCCGGCGACCCCTGCTGCTGGCCGCCGGCGCGGGCGCGCTCGTGCTGTGCACCGCCCTGAGCCTCGCGCTGGGCTCCCGATCCGTCCCGCTGTCGACCGTCGTGGACGCCCTCACCGGCGCCGCCCACGGCGGCGACGCCGACGTGGTGACGGGCCTTCGGGTGCCGCGCACGCTCATCGGACTGGCCGTCGGGGCCGCGCTCGGCGTCGCCGGGGCGGTCGCCCAGGGCGTCACCCGCAACCCGCTGGCCTCCCCCATCACCCTCGGCATCAACGCCGGCGCGAGCCTCGCCGTGGTCGCCGCGATCTACACGCTGGGCCTCTCCCGCCCGGTCGAGTACGTCTGGTTCGCCTTCGCCGGAGCGGCCGTCGCCGCCGTCTCCGCTTACGCGATGTCCCAGCGCGGCGGGGGCCTCGACCCGGTCCGGCTCGCCCTCGGCGGCACCGTCCTCACCGTCGTGCTCACCTCCTGGACCTCCGCGCTGATGCTGGCCAGTCACCGCACGCTGGACGAGGCCCGGTTCTGGCTGGCCGGCTCGATCGCCGGGCGGCACCTGGACACCCTCACCCCCGTCCTGCCCTTCCTCGCGCTCGGCCTGGTCGGCGCCCTCGCCGTCTCGCCCGCACTCAACGCGCTGGCGCTCGGCGACGAGACCGCGCAGTCCCTGGGCGTGCCGGTGGCGCGGATCCGGATCGTCGGCGGGCTGGCCGTGGTGCTGCTCGCGGGCGGCGCGGTGGCAGTCGCCGGACCGGTGGCGTTCATCGGACTGGCAGCCCCGCACCTCGTCCGCCCGCTGCTCGGCAACGACCACCGCTGGCTGCTGCCGGGCTGCCTGATCGCCGGTCCGCTCCTGCTGCTCGCCGCCGATGTGCTCGGCCGCCTGGTGGTCCGCCCGTCCGAGATCGAGGTCGGCATCGTGACAGCGTTCCTCGGCGCGCCGCTGCTCGCGGTGCTGGCCCGGAAGGTGGCCCGGTGACCGCGCTCGCGCTGCCCGCCCGGGCACTCTCCCGCCGCCGGGCCCGTACCGCCCTGTGGTCGCTGGTGGCCGCCGCACTGCTCGTGCTGCTGACCGGCATCGCGCTCGGCACCGGCCAGGTCGACATCTCCGTGTGGGACGCCCTGCGCGCCCTCGCCGGACAGGGCGACCCCGGCAACGTCCTGGTGGTGCAGCAGTTCCGGGCGCCCCGCGTCGTCTCGGCGCTGGTCGCGGGCGCCGGGCTGGCGATGGCCGGGTCGATGCTGCAGCGGCTGTTCCGCAACCCACTGGCCGCCCCCGACACCATCGGCATCACCGGCGGCGCCTCCTTCGGCGCGGTGCTGATGCTCGCGGCCGGCGCCTCCCAGCAGTTGATCCCGCTGGCCGCGGTCGGCGGCGGGCTGCTCGCGGCGCTGCTGCTCGGCGGCTTCGCCTGGCGCTCGAAGATGGCCGTCACCCGACTGGTGCTGGTCGGTCTGGCGGTGCAGCAGGGCCTGGCCGCCGCCGTGAACCTGATGATCGTGCGGTTCCCGGCCGAGCTGGCCTCCTCGGCACTGCAGTGGACCACCGGCTCGCTCTACGGCCGCAACTGGACCGAGGTGTGGATCGGCGGCACCGCCATCGCCCTGGCCTCCGTCGCCGCGCTGCTCTGCCAGCGGCGCGTCGCCGTGCTCGACCTCGGCGACGACTCGGCCGGCGGTCTCGGCCTCGACCCGGCCCGGGACCGGCTCCGGCTGCTCCTGCTCACCATCACCCTCGCCTCGCTGGCCGCCGCCCTCACCGGGCCGGTCGCCTTCGTCGCGCTCGCCGTCCCCCACCTGGTCCGGCTCCTCGCCGGACCGCCCACCCTCGGCACGCTCGGCCTCACCGCGCTCACCGGCGCCGTGCTGCTGCTCTCCGCCGACCTCCTGGTCCTCCACGTGATCCCCGTCCACGGCCTGCCGGTCGGTGCCGTCACCGCCACCCTCGGCGCGCCCTGGCTCCTGGTGCTGATGATCCGCCAGGGCCGGCTTCCCCAGAGGAGCAGCTGATGACCTCCGTCGAGACGCCCGCGGCGACCCCCGGCTCCCATGGCACGTCCCCCGGCGCCACGCGCGCCGCGACCCCCGGCGCCGCTCCCGGCGGCCCCGCCGCCGCGACCGCCAACCGGCTCGCCGCCCGGGGCCTCGGCCTGCGCTACGGCGACCGGACCATCGTCGACGGGCTCGACCTCGAACTGCCCGGCGACGCCGTCACCGCGATCGTCGGCCCCAACGCCTGCGGCAAGTCGACCCTGCTGCGCGGGCTCGTCCGCCTGCTCGACCCGGCCACCGGGACGGTCACCCTGGACGGCGCGGACATCCACCGGATGCCGGCCCGGGCGCTCGCCAAGCGGATGGGCCTGCTGCCGCAACAGCCGGTCACCCCCGAGGCGGTCACCGTCGAGGCGCTGGTGCGGCTCGGGCGCTACCCGCACCAGCGGATGCTCAGCCCGTGGTCCAAGGCCGACCAGGCCGCCGTCGAGGAGGCGCTCCAGCGCACCGGCACCGCCGAACTGCGCGACCGGCAGGTCGACCACCTCTCCGGCGGGCAGCGCCAGCGGGTCTGGATCGCGCTCGCGCTCGCCCAGGAGACCGACCTGCTGCTGCTCGACGAGCCCACCACCTTCCTGGACCTCCGTCACCAGCTCGACGTGCTCGACCTGGTCGCCGACCTGCACGCCGAGGCCGGGCGCACCGTCGTCATGGTGCTGCACGACCTCGGGCAGGCCGCCCGGTACGCCGACCACCTCGTGGTGCTGAAGGACGGACGGCTCGCGGCCGCCGGCCCGCCGGCCGAGGTGCTGACGGCCGAGCTGGTGGAGGCCGTCTTCCAGGTGCCGTGCCGGGTCGTGCCCGATCCGGAGACCGGCACGCCACTGGTCGTGCCACGGGCGCGGGTCCGGCCGTCCGGCGCCGGGGGCGCCTCGTCCGCCGACTGAGTTTCACCGCGCCCCTCCCCTCCCCCCTTTTACCCGTCCCATTGTTCGACTCGATCCAAGGAACCCCGATGAACCGCCGACTCCCCGTCACCGCCCTGGCCGTCGCCCTCTCGACCACCCTGCTCGCCGCGTGCGGCAGCAACGGGGACGGCGCCAAGTCGGGCGGCGACTCCGCGTCCTCCTCCGCCTCGGCCGGCACCGCCGCCGGGTTCCCGCGCAGCGTCAAGCACGCCGCCGGCACCGCCGAGATCAAGAGCGCGCCCAAGCGCGTCGTGGTCCTGGACAGCGGCGAACTGGACGACGTCACCCTGCTCGGCATCACCCCGGTCGGCGCGGTGTCCCCGCACATGAAGACCGAGGGCGGGTTCCCGAACTACCTCAAGGACAAGATCAAGGACACCAAGGACGTCGGCCCGATGAACGAGCCGAACCTGGAGCTGATCGCCTCCCTCAAGCCCGACCTGATCCTCTCCTCCAAGGTCCGGCACGCCAAGGTGTACTCCCAGCTGAACGCCATCGCCCCGACCGTGCTGGCCGAGACCACCGGCTTCCCGTGGAAGGAGAACCTGGCCCTGTACGCCCAGGCGCTCGGCAAGGAGGACGAGGCGAAGAAGGCGGTCGCGGACTACGAGGCGCGGGCGAAGAAGCTCGGCGAGGAGATCAAGGCCAAGTACAACGGGACGATGCCGACCGCGTCGGTGGTCCGCTTCGTGGCCGGCCCGACCCGCCTCTACGCCAAGTCCTCCTACAGCGGCGTGGTCCTCAAGGACGTCGGCCTGGGCCGCCCGGCCCCGCAGGACGTCGACCAGAACATCGTCGAGGTCAGTGCCGAGCAGATCAACCAGGCCGACGCCGACCTCGTGTTCGTGACCACCGCCGACGACCCGACCAAGACCAAGGAGAGCGAGGTCCAGCAGACCCCGGTCTGGCAGGGCCTGAACGCCGTCAAGAACGGCAAGGTCTTCAACGTCCCGGACGAGACCTGGATGTCCGGCATCGGCGTGCAGGCCGCCGACGCGATGCTCGTCGACATCGCCAAGGCTGCGGGCGTGGACGCGCCCAAGTAGCCGTCCCGCCGGCGGCGGCGAACGGATGTCAGCCGACAGCTGACGGACGACGGATCACGGATCACGGACAACAGAAAACAGATGACAGGCGACAGATAACAGAGTTCGAAAGTTGTCTGCTGTCATTCGTTCGCCCACCAGTCTTCACCATATCCACAACTCTCCCCCGCACTTTCTACGCACTCCTTTCGAGGACCCCGAGGACCCCCTCCATGCGGCTCTACCTGCTCGCCCTGAACCCCACCGACTCGGTCACCGCCGGCTTCCTGCCCGCCGCGGCCCGCCTCGACCTCGACGTCACCGTCCTCACCGACTGCCCCGAACCCCACCGCCAGGCGTACGCCTCGCTTCCCGGCCCCGCCCCCGAGGTCCTGGAGTGCGACGTCCGCGACTTCCGCGCCGTCGTCAGCCTGATCTCGCGCCGCGGCGAGGCCTCCCCCGCCCACGCCCCCGACGCGGTGTTCAGCAACAGCGACCACCTGCAGACCCAGACCGCCCTGGCCGCCGAGTACTTCGGCCTCCCGGCCAAGGACTGGAAGGCCGCACTGCGCGCCAAGGACAAGGGCCAGCTGCGCCGGCACCTCGCCGTGAGCGGCCGCGACACCGTCTGGTCCGCCGAGGTCGCCCCCGGGCAGGACCCGGCCGAACTCGACCCGCCGTTCCCCTGCGTGGTCAAACCGCGCGAGGGGGTCGCCAGCGAGGACGTCACCCTGGTCTCCGACACCGCCGAACTCGCCCAGCGCTGCAAGGAGATCCAGCACCGCAGGGACGGCGCCACCCTGGTGGTCGAGGAGTTCCTGGACGGACAGCTGTGCACCCTGGAGACCCTCGGCGACGGCCGCCGCCGACACGTCCTCGGTGGTTTCCGGACCAGGCTCTCCCCGCCCCCGGACTTCATCGAGGAGGTGCTCACCTTCGTCCCGGCACACCCCCGGCCGGTGGTCGACCAGGTGCTCGCCCAGCTCGACGCTCTCGGCGTCGGACTCGGCGCCTGCCACACCGAGTTCGTCGTCCAACCGGACGGCCGTGCCCGCATCATCGAGGTCAACTATCGCGCCATCGGCGACCAGTGCGACCTGATGCTCGCCGAGATCCTCGACATACCCCTGTTCGAGCTCGTCCTCGGTGCGCACCTGGGCCGCGAGTTGCCCGCCGACCTGGCCGAGCGGTGCGCCGCCACCCCCCGCCGGGCCCGCAACGAGGTCGTCTGCGCCGACCGCGCCGGCGTCCTCACCGCCGCCCCCGGCCCGTACGACGAGGAGCGCGACGGCGTCCGGCTCGCCTACCGCCCGCTGCGCCCGATCGGCGAACGCCACGAGCACTACCGCACCAACCGCGACTACCTGGGCGTCGTCTGGGCCGTCGGCACGGACCAGGGCGCGGTGGACGCCGCGGTCGCCCGCTTCCTCGCCACCAACCGCTGGGAGATCACGCCGTGACCGTCGGAGACCGTCCCGCATCCGGCGGGGCCCACCCCCTGAGCCCCGCCGAGCAGCTCACCCTGCGCGTGCTCTCCGCCCTGCTGCGCGAGGACGTCCTCGGGCTGCGTACGCGCGGCGCCGTCGAGGAGCGCCCGGACGGCCTCTGGCTGACCGTGCCCGAGCCGCGACCCGAGCCGCGACCCGAACCGCAGCCCGAGGCGCAACTCGCCCTGCCGGTGGAGCCGGAGGGCTTCCAGTGCGAGTACGCCGCCCGGCTGCCGCTGCTGGAACTCGGCGGGCGCCGGATCACCGGCCCGGACGCCGTCGTGGCGGCCCTCGCCGAGCTGGCCGAGCCCGAGGACCGGGCCGGCTGGACGGCCTTCACCGAGGAGTGCCGCCAGACCCTCGCCACCATGGAGCTGCACGAGCGCTCCCGCCCGGAGGTGCACGAGCGGCTGAGCGACCTTTACGGCGCCGATCCCGCCGACTGGACCGGGCTCACCGCCGCCCTCGGCCACGACGCCCTGGCCGCCTACCTCGACCACCCGGTCTACCCCACGGCGCGCGGCCGATCCGGTCTCACCGAGCGCGAACTGCGCGCCTACGCACCGGAGTTCCACCCTTCTTTCGAACTGCGCTGGCTTGCCGTCCCGGCCGGTGCGCTGACCGTCCACGGCGAGCAGCCGCTGCCGAGCTGGTGGCCCACCCCGGCCCGGCTCGGCCTCGCGGACCAGTGCCCCGGCGACGACTGGGCCACCCTGCCCGTCCACCCGCTCACCGTCGGCGCGTCGCTGGACGAGGCGCTGGCGGCCACCGGCCTGACCGGCCGCGCGGTGCTCGCCGAGCGGCCGTACCTGACCGTCGTCCCGACCCTGTCCATGCGCACCGTCGCCGTCTCCGACGACCCCACCTGCCACCTCAAGCTCCCGCTCGCCACCGCCACCCTCGGCGCCCGCAACCGGCGCACCATCAAGCCCGGCACGCTGATCGACGGAGCCGCCGGCCAGCGACTCATCGAAGCCGTCCTGGACCGCGAGCCGCGCTTCGCCGGCCGGATCCTGCACGTCGACGAGCAGTGCTGGGCCCACGCCGGCCACGAACTGCTCGCCGTCCTGCTGCGCCGCTACCCGGCCGGGCTGGAACAGGCGTCGACCGTCCCGCTCGCCGCCCTGCAGGCCCCCGCGCCCGACGGCCGGCTGGTCATCGACCACCTCGCCGACCGCTACTACCACGGCGACGTGCCGGCCTGCTACGACGCCCTGTTGGAGCTGCTGCTCGGCTGGCAGAGCACACTGTTCGGCTACGGCATCGCCCTTGAGTCGCACCAGCAGAACACCTCGCTGGTGCTCGACCGGCACGGCCTGCGGCTGCTCTACAAGGACGACGACGGCCCGCGCGTGCACACCACCCGGATGACCGCAGCCCTCGGTGAACTGGCGCCAGGCCCGGGCGAGTTCGACGACCCCCGGATCTTCGGCGAGGACGACCGGGCGCTGACCGACCTCTTCGCCACCATCACCGGCCACCTGTGCACCGCCTCCCTCGCCTTCGGCCTCGCCGACCACGGCCGGGGAGAACTCCCGGACCTCCTCGCCCTGTTGCGCAAGCGCACGGCGGAGGCCGTCGAACGGATCGGACCGACGGGCGAACCCCTGCGCGCGGCCCTGCTGGACGCCGAGCGGCTGCCGGTCAAGGCCATGGTCACCGCCGGCACGCTGCTCAGCAAGCAGCGCTCGGGCGCCGCCGACATCAACAAGCACTACACCAGCGGCCCGAACTACCTGCGCGACCACCCGGTCGACCACCCGGGCCACCACCCGCGGGGCCCCCTGCGCGACCACCCGGGCCACCACCCGCGGGGCCCCCTGGGCGGACACCCGGTCGACCACCGGGGCGACCGGCCCGGCGACCGCCCGGCCTGCCGGGTCCGCACGGACGGGACCGCCCGATGACCGTGGACACCCTGCCGCAGCAGCCCCGGACCGCGGCCGCGCCCCCCGGCGGGCTCGGCCGGCGCCAGGTGCACGCCGTCGCGGCCTGCTACTTCGTCGCCTCCTTCGCCGCGCTCGGCCTCCCGCCCTACCTGACCGCGATCCTGCCCGGGCTCGGCGACTCGCAGGCCCGGTGGGCGGGGGTGCTCTACATCGTCCCGACGGTGTTCAGCGCGCTCGGCGCACCCCTGTGGGGCCGCCTGGCCGACCGCTTCGGCCGCAAACGCCTACTGCTGCGCGCCCAACTCGGGCTCACCGTCTCCTTCCTGCTGGCCGGAGCCGCCGACAGCCTGCCCGCCTTCACCCTCGCGCTGGTCCTCCAGGGCTTCCTCGGCGGCACCTTCGCCGCCACCAACGGCTACCTGGCGGCCGCGCTCGACGGGCCCCGGCTCTCCCGCGCCCTCACCCTGATGCAGGGCAGCGCCCGGGCGGCCCTGGTGGCCGCGCCGATCCTGGTCGGGGCGCTCTCACCGTGGGTCGGCCCGCACCGCCAGTACCTGGTGATGGCCGTCCTCCCCCTCGCGGCCGCGGTGTTCCTGTCGCTGCTGCCCGAGCCGGAGCACCCGGAGGCCCCCGAGGCCGCCCCGGGCCGGGACGCCGAGAAGCCCGCCACGACGCCGCTCCTGCCGCTCTACGCCTTCGAGTTCGCGTTCGTCTTCGCCACGGTCATCTCCTTCCCCTACCTCATCGCCCTTGCCCAGCAGCGTCTGCCCGGCGTGGACGGCACCACCACCGGCGTGCTCTTCGCGCTGCCGCACCTGTGGTACCTGGTGTTCGCCGCCCGCACCCACACGGTGTTCCACTCCCGCCCGCACACCGGCATCGCGCTCGGTTTCGGCTTCGTCGCGCTCGGCCTGGCCGGGCACGCCGTCGCGTACTCGCTGCCCGTCTTCATCGCGGTGCGGCTGCTGCTCGGGATCGGGCTCACGCTGGGCCTCGTCTGCCTCGCCGTCCTTGCCGCCGGGGCCGCCAAGGGCCGCCCGCCCGGCCGGATGTTCGGCACCCTCGAACTCGTCTCCAAGGGTGGCGCCGTCGCCGCCGGCGCTGTCGCCGCGCTGGCCAACGGGCGTTTCGGCGCCGCCGCCCCCGTGGTGGCCGGCACCGCCGCCGCCCTGCTGGCCGCCCTCGCGGCCACCGCACTCACCCTCCCGTCCGTCCGCCAGCGCTGGAGTCGCCGATGACCCGCGAGCCGCACACCCGTGAGCCGAACGCCCGCATGCAGGACACCCGTACGCGGAGCACTCGCCCGCAGGACACCCGTACGCAGGACACCTGCCCGCAGAGCACCCGTGAGCCGATGAACCACGAACTCCCCACCGCCGACGACGCGGTGGCCCACACCCTGCTGAACTGCCTGCTCCGCGAGGTCTCCGCGCCCGAGCACCAGACCGCCGTCGACGACGGACGCCTGCTGCTGCGCCTGCCCCGCCGCGGCGCCCTGCTGCGCGTCGCCCTGCGCCGCACGTCGCTGCTCGGCGCGCACCGCTTCTCCGGGCCGGTCGAGGTCGAACAGGACGGCGGGTGGCGCGAGTTGGGCTGGCGCGAGCTGGCCGAACACGTCCAGGGCGAACTGGAGCTGCGCACCGGCACGGTGAACGAGGAGTTCCTCGACCAGGTGGCGTCCAGCCACCACGGCGTCCGCCAGGGCCTGGACGGCCGTCCGGCCGCCGGGGGCGACCGCTACCTGGAGTCCGAGCAGGCCCTGCTGTTCGGCCACCGCTTCCACCCCGCGCCGAAGTCCCGCTCCGCCGCCCGCGGCGACTGGTGCGGGTACGCCCCCGAGTCCCGTGCCGCCTTCCCGCTGCGCCACCTCGCCGTCCGCCCCGGACTGCTCGCCGAGGAGTCGCTGGACGAGGGCGCCACCGCCCTGCTGGACGGGCTCGGCGAAGTCCCGGACGGCTACCGGCTGCTGCCCGTCCATCCCTGGCAGTACCAACTCATCGGCGACCACCCGCTGTTGCGCGACGCCATGGCCCGTGGAGAAATCCTCGACCTCGGCCCGCGCGGTGAGCGGTTCACCGCCACCGCCTCGGTGCGCACCCTGCACGGCACCGACGCCTTCCTCAAGTTCAGCCTCAACGTGCGCATCACCAACTGCCTCCGCAAGAACGCCGCTTACGAGCTCAGCGGTGCCGTCGCGCTCACCCGGCTGCTCACCCCCGCGCTCACCGACCTCGCCCGGCGCTTCCCCGACGCCGCGATGCTGCGCGAGCCGGCCTTCCGCACCCTCGCCCTGCCCGGCGCCGACGGCTGCCCTGACCTGGCGCTGTACGAGGGCTTCGGCCTGATCGTCCGCGAAGGCTTCGACGGCGTGCTGCGCCCCGGCGTCACCCCGCTGCTCGCGGCCGCCGTCGCCGACGAACACCCGACCAGCTCCGCACACATCTCCCGCCTGCTGGACGGGAGTCGGGACCGGTCCACGGACGGAGCCGCAGCCGGGACCGCGGACGGCCCGGCGGCACTGCGCTGGTGGCGCGCCTACCTGCGCCTGCTCCTCCCGCCCGTCCTCGCCGCCTACTTCGACCACGGCGTGGTGCTGGAGCCGCACCTGCAGAACGTGCTCATCGGCGTGGACGCCACCGGGCACCCCGTCCAGGTGCTCCTGCGCGACCTCGAGGGCACCAAGCTCGTCCCCGAACACAACGCCGACATCCTCGCCGAGCTCCCGCCCGAGGTCGCCGGCCCGATGACCTACGACGCCGAACGCGGCTGGGACCGGGTGGTCTACTGCCTGCTGGTCAACCACGTCTCCGAACTGCTCGCCGCGCTCGCCGACCGCCACCCCGAGCTGGAGTGCGCGCTCTGGCAGGCCGTCCGGGACACCCTGGAGGAGTACGCCGCCGCCCACGGCTGCCCGCCCCGGCTGAGCGCCCTGCTCGCCGGCGTCCCGCTGCCCGCCAAGGCCAACCTGCTGACCCGCTGGGAGCGCAAGGCCGACCGCGAGGCCGGCTACGTCCGACTGCCGTCCCCGCTGGCCGGCTCCGTCCTCGCCGAGGCCTCCCGCATGCCCGCCCACGTCCGTGCGGGCCTGCCCACCGACCTTCCCGCCGACCTCGCGACCAGCCGTCCCGCCGGCGCGGCCGTCCGCCTTCCCGCCGGGAGCACCGCCCGATGACCGAGACCGTCCGCAGCCGCGCCGCCGCCCTCGCGCCCGAGGAACTGCCCGCCTACCTCTACGACCTGGCCGCGCTGCGCGAGCACGCCGCCGCCGTCCGGGCCGCACTGCCCGAGCGGGTCGAGCTGTACTACGCCGCCAAGGCCAACCCGGAGGCGCCGCTGCTGACCGCGCTGCGCGACGCGGTCGACGGCTACGAGGTGTCCAGCGGAGGCGAGTTGGCGCACGTGCGGGCCGCCGTGCCGGACGCTCCGCTGGCCTTCGGCGGGCCGGGCAAGACCCCGGCGGAGATCGAGGCCGCGGTCGCGGCCGGGGTGCACCGCTGGCACGTGGAGAGCGAGCAGGAGCTGCACCGGCTCGCCGCCGTCCTCGCGGACCGGCCGGACACGACCGTGGACGTGCTGCTGCGGGTCAACCTGGCGGTCGCCACGGACGCGCTCGACGCGGTGCCGCTCGCGATGGGTGGACGCCCGACGCCGTTCGGCCTCGACCCCGAGCAGGCCGAGGAGTGCGTCCGGCTGCTCACCGGCGACGGCCCGCTGGGGCGGCGACTGCGCCTGCGCGGTGTGCACGCCCACCTGGCGAGCGGGCTCGCCGCGACGGAGCAGCTGTCGGTGGCCTCGCAGATCGTCGCCTGGTCGGCGGCGCTCGCCGGGCGGCTCGGCTTCCCGCTGGAGGAGGTCAACATCGGTGGCGGAATGGCCGTGGACTACGAGGACCCGGCCGCGCGCTTCGACTGGACGGCCTTCGGTGAAGGCCTGGCCAAGCTCCTCGACGCGCACCCCGGACTCACCCTGCGGATCGAGCCGGGCCGGGCACTGACCGCCTACTGCGGCTGGTACGCGACCGAGGTGCTGGACGTGAAGCAGAGCCACGGCGAGGACTTCGCCGTGGTCCGCGGCGGCACCCACCACCTGCGCACCCCCGCGACCCGGGGGCACTCCCAGCCCTTCGACGTGCTGCCGGTGTCCGCCTGGCCGCACCGGTGGCCGCGCCCCGCCGTCACCACCGGGCGCGCCACCCTGGCCGGGCAGTTGTGCACGCCCAAGGACGTCCTCGCCCGCGCCGCGGACGGCGCGGGCGGGCTGCGGGCGGCGGACCGCGTGCTGTTCGCCATGGCCGGCGCGTACGCGTGGAACATCTCCCACCACGAGTTCCTGATGCACCCCCGCCCCGGCTTCCACTACCTGGGCGGCTGACGGGGTCGAGGGGGACCACCCGCAGCGGGACGGATGTCGGCGAACGGCTTTCCGCCGACGGATTCCAGCGGACGGATTCCAGCGGACAGAGGTCGAATTCCGTCAGCTGGAATCCGTTCGCTCCCACCTGTCCGCGGTCTCCCGCTCGCTCTCCGTTGCCGGCCGCCCCGCGCCCCCGTCCCCCGACCGCCCTCTTCCGCCACTCATGGGAGAGTGGTAGGCAGCGAAGGGAGCGCAAACGTGCTGATGGACAAGGTGGCGGAGATACTCGCCGAGGCATCGGCCGAGGCGGTGGAGCCGCGCTTCCGGGCGCTGGCCGCCGGCGAGGTGATGGAGAAGGCGCCCGGCGAGGTCGTGACGATCGCCGACCGGGAGGCCGAGGCCATCATCGCCCGCCGCCTGTACGAGCTGCTGCCGGTCCCCGTGGTCGGCGAGGAGGCGGTCTCCGCGGATCCCTCGCTCGCCCAGGCCCTCCACGACGAGCCTGCCGCCTGGCTGGTCGACCCGGTCGACGGCACCTCGAACTTCGTGGCCGGCCGCCCCGAGTACGCCGTGATGTGCTCGCTCGTCCGCGACGGCCGGACGGTCGCCTCCTGGATCTGGCAGCCCGCCACCGCCACCGCCTACCGGGCCGAGCTGGGCTCGGGCGCCTGGCGCGACGGCGAGCGCCTCACCCGCCCGCCCGCACCCCGGGACGCCGCGAAGCTGCGCGGCTCGGTGAAGAGCCGCTACCTCAACCCCGAGCACCGCACCCGCCTGCAGGCCAACGTCGCGGCCTTCGGCGACATCTCCCCGGGTCGGCATGCCGCCGGGATCGAGTACCCGGACCTCATCGAGGGCCGTTTCGACTTCCTGCTCTACTGGCGCACCCTCCCCTGGGACCACGCCCCCGGCTCCCTGCTCGTCACCGAGGCGGGCGGCGTCTCGGCCCGCCTGGACGGCAGCCCGTACCGTCCCGAGGCGCCCGGCTGCGAGGACGGCCTCCTGGTCGCCTCGGACCCCGACACCTGGGAGCTCAGCCGCAGGGTCCTCCTGGGCGACTGACCCGCCCGGGGCCGACCGGTCCCGGCGGCCTGCCGCCCCGCCCGCCCGACCGTCCCGCCTGCCCGACCGTCCCGACCGCCCCGCCTGCCCGGCGCCGGTCGGCCGGCCGCCCCACCGCTCCTACCCCGCGCGCTCCCCCGCCACCTTGCGGCCCGCGCCGACCACCTCCCGCAGCAGCGCGCCGACCTCGCCCGCCGTCGTGTGCGGGTTGAGCAGCGTGAGCTTCAGCCGCACCCGACCCGGCCCGGCCCCCGGCAACTCCGTACGGCCCACCACCGCCCGGCCGGTGCGTAGCAGCAGGCGCCGCAGCCGGCCGTTCATCTCGTCCAGCGTCGCCTCGTCCGTCACGCCGGGCGGGCGGTAGCGGAAGAGGACGGCGGTGAGGACGGGCTCGGCGTGGAGTTCGAGCGAGGGGTCGGCGCGGACGGCGTCCGCGGCCGCGTGGGCCAGGTCGTGGCAGGCGTCGACGAGGCGGCCGAGGCCGTCCCGGCCGAGGGTGCGCAGGGTGACGGCGAGTTTGAAGGCGTCGGCGCGGCGGGTGGTGCGCAGCGAGCGGCCGAGCAGGCTGGGGTAGCCGGCCTGTTCGTCGTCGACCGGGTTGAGGTATTCGGCACGGCGGGCGAGCGAGACGTAGGTTTCGGCGCGGCGGACCAGGAAGACCCCGGCGGCGGCCGGCTGCCAGCCGAGTTTGTGCCAGTCGAGGGAGACGGAGTCGGCGCGGGCGATGCCGTCGAGCAGCGGGGCGAGCCGGTCGGAGAGGAGTGCCCCGCCGCCGTACGCGGCGTCCACGTGGAGCCAGGCGCCGTACCGGGCGGCGAGGTCGGCGGCTGCGGCGAGCGGGTCGATCGCTCCGGTGTCGGTGGTGCCGGCGGTGGCGACCAGGGCGATCGGGGTCCGGCCCGCCCAACCGGCCTCGGCCAGCGCCCGTTCCAACTCGCTCTCCCGCATCCGGAGTTGCCGGTCGACCGGGACGGGGACGACGGCCCGTTCGCCGAGCCCGAGCAGTGCGGCGGCGCGCTGGACGGAGAAGTGTGCCGCCTCGGAGGCGATGATGCAGGGGCGGACGCCGGGCGGGAGTCCGTCCAACTCGACGATGCCGTCGAGCTTCTGGTCGCGCGCCAGCATGAGTCCCATCAGGTTGGACTCGGTGCCGCCGGAGGTGAGGACTCCGGCGGAGCGCTGCGGGTCGTAGCCGACCAGTTCGGCGAGTTCGGCGAGCAGGGAGGTTTCCAGGGCGGTGGCCGCGGGGGCCTGGTCCCAGGAGTCCTGGGAGGGGTTGAGGGCGCTCACGGCGAGGTCCGCCGCGGCGGCGACGGCCAGCGGCGGGCAGTGCAGGTGCGCGGCGCACGCCGGGTCGGCGGGGTCGGCGGCGCCGTAGGCGAGGAGTTCGGTGAGCCGGGCGAGCGCGCCGCGTCCGCCGGCGTCGGCGAGGGCGTCGCGGACCAGCGCGGCGATCTCGGCCGGGCTGCCCGCGGGCAGTGGTCCGGAGCGCATGGCGATGCCCGCGTCGAGGGAGTCCAGGACGGTGGCCAGGAGGGGTCCGAGCGCACCGGGGCCGCCCGCACCGCCCGCCAGGGCGTCCGGCGGGACGTCACCCTCGGGCAGCCCGACCGGACCGGACGCGGGCCGACTCACCGCTCCTTCCTTCCCGCGCCGCCGGCAGTAGCGGCGGCGACCGCCTGTGCCCCGGGAGCAGCGGTGCCCCTCCCTGCCCCGGGAGCAGCGGTGCCCCTTCCCGCGCCGGGAGCGGAGGCGGCCGCGATCGCCTCCGCCAACCGGTCGAGCACCGCCGTGACCTGCTCGTCCGTGATGGTGAGCGGCGGGAGCAGCCGCAGCACCGCGTCGTGGCGGCCGCCGAGTTCGACGATCAGGCCTCGTTCCAGGCACGCCTCCCGCACCCGTACGGCGAGCGCCGGGTCGGCCGGGTGGGCGCCGCAGGTGTCGGCCGGAGCCGACGGGTCGACCAGTTCGATGCCGAGCATCAGCCCCCGGCCGCGCACGTCGCCGATCACCGGCAGTTCGGCCGCGAGTTCGCGCAGTCGGGCCGCCATCCGATCGCCGACGGCGCCCGCGCGCTCGGCCAGCCCGTGCGCGGCGACGTACCGCAGGGTCGCGGCGCCGGCGGCCATGGCGAGGGTGTTGCCGCGGAAGGTGCCGGTGTGGGCGCCGGGCTGCCAGCCGTCGTAGTCCTCGCGGTAGACGACGACGGCGAGCGGCAGGCTGCCGCCGATGGCCTTGGAGAGGACCATGGCGTCCGGGACGATGCCGCTGTGCTCGACCGCCCACATCGCGCCGGTGCGGCCGACGCCGGTCTGGACCTCGTCGACGATCAGCGGGATGCCGCGGTCGGCGGTGATCCGGCGCATGTCGCGCAGCCAGCCGTCGGGCGCGGGCACGACGCCGCCCTCGCCCTGGACGGCTTCCAGCACCATCGCCGCGGGCGGCACCACGCCGCCCGACGGGTCGTCCAGCAGCCGCTCGACGTACGTCGCGGCGAGTCCGGTGCCCGCCTCGCCGCCGACGCCGAAGGGGCACCGGTAGCCGTACGGGTAGGGCAGCCGGGCGACCTCGCCGCCGCTGGGCAGCGGTTCCTTGACGGCGACGTTGCCGGTGAGCGCGAGGGCGCCGGCGGTCATGCCGTGGTACCCGCCGGTGAAGGCGAGCGCGCCGGAGCGGCCGGTGGCGGTCTGCATCAGCTTGAGCGCGGCCTCGACGGCGTCCGTGCCGGCCGGGCCGCAGAAGTGCACCCGGGCGCGGGCGGCGAACTCGGCGGGCAGGCTTTCGAACAGTGCGCTGGTGAAGTCGTCCTTCTCGGCGGTGGCGAGGTCGAGCAGGTGCAGCGGTGCGCCGCTGTCGAGGGTGCGGCGGATGGCCTCCAGCACCACGGGGTGGTTGTGGCCGAGGGCGAGCGTGCCGGCGCCGGAGAGGCAGTCGAGGTAGCGCCGCCCGTCGGCACCCTCGACGGTCATGCCGTTGGCGCGGACCGGGACGATCGGGAAGGAGCGGGCGTACGTTCTGGCGGCGGATTCGCGGACGCGCTGACGGCGCAGGATGGCCTCACCGCCGGCGGGGGTCGGCGCCGCGGCGCCGGACGCGGTCGGGCCGCCGGACGCGGTGGGAGCGCCGGAGGCGGCCTGGGCAGGTACGGCAGCGAGCGACACGACAAACCCCCAGGAGAAGTTAGGTTAGCCTAACTTTATCTCTCATGACCTGGCGGAATGCGGTCGGGGCACCCAGAACCACCCGAGCGAGTGAACGTCCCCCGTGCCCTCCAACGACCAGCGCGCCGAAAGGTCACGCCCGGGCCAACGCCCGGCCACCCCGGCCACCCCGGCCGCCCCGGCCGCCCCGACCGCCCCGACCGCCCCAACCACCCCGACCGCCGCCCACCCCGGCCGCCCCGGCTGCCGAGCCGTCAGGGCTTCGCGCGCCACCGGTAGCAGAGCTCCGGCCGGCCGACGTTCCCGTACTGCGGCTCCCGCACCGCCCGTCCGGTGTCCACCAGGTGCTCCAGGTAGCGCCGCGCGGTGATCCGCGAGACCCCGGCGGCGGCGCCCGCGGCAGCCGCCGACAGCCCGGTCGCGGCGTCCCGCAGCACCGAGGCGACGGTGTCCAGGGTGGGAGCGCTCAGCCCCTTGGGCAGGGTGGTGCGCTCGGGCGTCCGGAGCAGGGCGAACGCCTGGTCGACCTCGTCCTGGCCGGTCGCCTCGCCGGTGCGTCCGAGGCTGTCGCGGTAGCGGGCGTAGCGTTCCAGCCGGTCGTGCAGGGCCGCGGCGCTGAACGGTTTCAGCAGGTACTGCACGACGCCCGCCGAGACGGCCTGCCGGACCATGGCGAGGTCGCGGGCCGAGGTCACCGCGATGACGTCGGTGCTGTGGCCGACGGCGCGCAGCGTCCGGCAGAGCTGCAGGCCGTGGCCGTCCGGCAGGTAGAGGTCGAGCAGGGTGAGGTCGACGGGCGTCCCGGCGGCGCGGGCCCGGTCCAGGAAGCGCAGCGCGTCGGCGCAGCTGTGGACCGTCCCGGCGGCGTGGAAGCCGGGCTCGCGCTCGACGTACAGGGCGTGGGCGGCGGCTGCCACCGGGTCGTCCTCGACGACCAGGACGGAGATCCCCGCCGGTGCGGCGGCGGCGCTCGCGGTCATGACGGCGCCCCTTCCCGCTCGCGCCCAGCCCACTCGCGCCCTTCGTCGTGTCCGGCCGGCTCGCGCCCTTCGTCGTGTCCAGCCCGCTCGCGCCCTTCCCCCTGGGGCTCGACCGGTTCGGAAAGGCCCCGCTCGGCCTCCGCCCAGTCGCCCCCCGCCTGCTCGTCCCCGGCGCGCCCGCTCACCGCGTGCCCGCGCCCGCCCGGCTCCCCCGGTCGCCCGGCCAGCGGCAGCCGGACCGTGAGGATCGCGCCGCGCTCCCGGCCGACCTCGACAGTCCCGCCGTTGCGCCGGGCGGCCTGGGCGACCAGGGCCAGCCCGAGGCCGTGCCCGCGACCGTCCTGCTTGGTGCTCCAGCCCCGTCGGAACACGTCCTCGACGGCGGACGGGTCGATGCCCGCACCGGTGTCGGCGACCCGCAGCAGCAGGCACGCGCCGGGCGTGCCGTCCCCGTCGATCCGCGCCGTGACGGTGACCTCCGGCGGGACGGGGCTCTGCGCGGACCCGGCGATGGCGGCGTCCACGGCGTTGTCGATCAGGTTGCCGAGCACGGTGATCAGGTCCCGCGCGGAGAGCCCGGTCGGCAGCACCCCGTCATCGATCCTGCTGTCCTCGGCAAGGGTCAACTCGACGCCGCGTTCGGCGGCTTGGGCCGCCTTGCCGAGCAGCAGTGCGGCCAGGACCGGCTCGCTCACCGCCGCGACCACCCGGTCGGTGAGCTGCTGGGCGAGTTCGAGTTCGGCGGTGGCGAACTCCACCGCCTGTTCGTGGCGGCCGAGTTCGATCAGCGAGACGACCGCGTGCAGTCGGTTGGCGGCCTCGTGCGCCTGCGCGCCGAGCGCTTCGGTGAAACCTCGCACGGAGTCCAACTCGCCGCTGAGCGCCTGCAGTTCGGTGTGGTCCCGAAGGGTGACCACCCGGCCGAGACCGGTGCCGATGGTGGAGGTGTTGAGCACCACCACCCGTTCGGCGGTCAGGTGGACCTCGTCCCGGACCGGCTCGTCGCCCAGCACGGCCGCCACCAGCGCCTCCGGCAGGCCGAGGTCCGCCACCGGCCGACCGTCCACGTCGCCCGCCAGGCCGAGCAGTTCACGGGCGGCATCGTTGCACAGCACGACCCGGTGCGAGCGGTCGAGCAGGACCAGCCCCTCACGGACGGAGTGCAGCGTGGCCTGGTGGTACTCGTAGAGGTGGCTGAGTTCGGCCGGCCCCATGCCGTGGGTGTGGCGCCGCAGCCGGGAGTTGGCGAGGTAGGTGCCGGCGCCGCCGAGCGCGAGGGCGGCGACCGCCACCCCGACCAGGGCCAGCAGCGGGCCGCTCAGCTGCGCGGAGATCGACTCGACCGTGAGGCCCGCGCTGACCAGGGCGACGACCCGGTGCCGGTCGTCCCACACCGGTGTGACCACCCGGACGGACGGGCCGAGCGTGCCGGTGTACGTCTCGCTGCGGGTCTGTCCGGCGAGCGCCCAGTCGATGTGCCCGAGGTAGCGCTTGCCGATCTGCTCGGGCAGCGGGTGGGTCCAGCGCACCCCGTCGGTGTCCATGACGGTGATGAAGGAGACCCCGGTGTCCATGCGCACCTGTTCGACGTACGGCTGGAGCACGGCGGTCGGGTCCGGGCCGGTGACGGCGGACCGGACGGACGGCGACTCCGCGACGGCGTGGGCGACGGCGGTGACCTCGCGGCGGGCCGCGTCCTCGGCGCGCTCGGCGGTGAAGAGGTAGGCGAGCACGGCGCCGCCCGCGACCACCGCGGCGACGATCACCACCTGGACGACGAACAGCTGCCCGGCCAGGCTGCGGACCAGCCGACTCGGCAGGAGGGGCCACCGGCGGCGCGAGCGGGCGGGGGCGGTGCGCTCGGACATGTCAGCCAGTGTGCACCACGGTCCGCCCGGGCGACCCGGGTGCACCGATGGTGAACTCTATGAACGCAAACGTGACCTCCGTCACGCCGCAGGCCCATAGTCGGAGCGGCCCACCACCCGGGGCCGCCAGGACTGCAGGGCGAAGGAGCCGCAGATGTCGATCGCTGGAGCCGCAACGGCGGGGGGACCCAGACGCAAGGACCGGACCCACTACCTCTACCTCGCCGTGATCGCCGCGGTGGTCGCGGGTGTGGTGGTCGGGCTGGCCGCCCCCGGCTTCGCCGTGGAGCTCAAGCCGGTCGGCACCGGCTTCGTCAACCTGATCAAGATGATGATCAGCCCGGTCATCTTCTGCACCATCGTGCTGGGCATCGGCTCGGTGACCAAGGCCGCGAAGGTCGGCAAGGTCGGCGGCCTCGCCCTCGGCTACTTCCTCGCCATGTCGACCGTCGCCCTGGCCATCGGCCTGGTCGTCGGCAACCTGCTGGAGCCCGGCAGCGGCCTCCACCTGACCGCCGCCCTCGCCAAGTCCGGCCACGCCCAGGCAGCGGCCGGCGGCGCCCAGTCGACCACCGACTTCCTGCTCGGGATGATCCCCGACACCATGCTCTCCGCCCTCACCCAGGGCAAGGTGCTGCAGACCCTGCTGGTCGCCCTGCTCGCCGGCTTCGCCCTGCAGGCGATGGGCCCGGTCGGCGCCCCGGTGCTGCGCGGGATCGAGCACGTGCAGCGACTGGTCTTCCGGGTCATGGCGATGATCATGTGGGTCGCGCCGATCGGCGCCTTCGGGGCGATGGCGGCCGTGGTCGGGGCCACCGGCACGGCCGCCCTGAAGAGCCTCGCGGTCATCATGATCGGGTTCTACCTGACCTGCGCGCTGTTCGTCGTCGTCGTGCTGGGCGCGCTGCTGCGCCTGGTCGCCGGGATCAACGTGTTCGCGCTGCTGAAGTACCTCGGCCGCGAGTTCCTGCTCATCCTCTCCACCTCCTCCTCGGAGAGCGCCCTGCCCCGCCTCATCGCCAAGATGGAGCACCTGGGCGTCAGCCGCCCGGTCGTCGGCATCACCGTGCCGACCGGCTACAGCTTCAACCTCGACGGCACCGCGATCTACCTCACCATGGCGTCGATCTTCATCTCCGAGGCGATGGACAAGCCGATGTCGATCGGCGAGCAGCTCTCCCTGCTGGTGTTCATGGTGATCGCGAGCAAGGGCGCGGCCGGAGTCACCGGCGCCGGCCTGGCCACCCTCGCCGGCGGGCTGCAGTCGCACAAGCCCGCACTGGTGGACGGCGTCGGCCTGATCGTCGGCATCGACCGCTTCATGTCCGAGGCCCGGGCCCTCACCAACTTCGCGGGCAACGCCGTCGCGACCGTGCTGATCGGGCGGTGGACCGGCGAACTCGACGCCGAACGCGCCCAGCGGGTACTGGCCGGCGAGCTGCCGTTCGACGAACTGACGCTGGTCGACGGCCACGGAGCCGGGAACCCGGCAGCGGAGCGGCCGGGAGCCGAGGCCGCACCGGAAGCCTCCCCCGAAGCCTCGCCCGAGGGCGTCCCCACCCAGGGCGCCACGCCCGCCGCCGTCTGAGCCGCGGCGCACCCCTCCCCCTCACTCCCCCGGTCCGGCGCCTCCCCCATCCCCCGGAAACGGCGCCGGGCCGGGGGCCTCCCTTTTCCCCGGCCCTCGGCAATTCCCGGCCCGCCGCCCACTACGACGCTCGGCGTCACAGCTCCTGCGAGCCGCTGACCGCCCACGCCACCCCGCTGGCCGGGTCCTCCAGCGCGAGGTGCAGGTGGTGCAGCCCGGCGGACGGCTCCTGCCAGGTGAAGCAGCGCATCCGCGCCACCAGGGCGTTCACCTCGCCCCGGTCCGGTCCGTCCACCCCCGCCATCGCGGCCAGCGCGCGCCACAGCCCCAGCCGCCCGTGCGCACAGCCCTGCGTCCGGCCGACCGCGGCGGCGCGCACCAGCGCCGGGTAGGCGAGGGCGAACGGCAGGTACCCGCCGACCACCCGCCGGTCCCTGGCCAGCAGAGCGGCCGCCAGCGGGGCCTGGCCGCGGACGCAGACCACCTGCGCCCACGGCGCCAGCGCGCCCAGCTCGTCCAGCGCCCGGGCGACCCGCTGCCCGTCGGGCCGTACGTCCGTCCGCTCCACCGGCGTCGGCAGTTCCACCTCACCCAGGCCCTCACGGCTGGCCGGCAGGGTCAGCAGCGCGCTGCGCGCGCCCCCGCCGGGCAGGTACTCGCGCACCCGCGCCGCCTCCTCCCACCCCGCCGCCTCCCACGGCTCCAGCCGCAGCGGCACGCCCTCCGGATCGGGCTCGGCCCCGTAGGAGAGGTCCTCGCCGAGCAGCACCCGGGTGTGCGCGACCAGTCGGCGCACCGGCGCGGGGCCGAGCAGCGGGGCCAGCCTCAGCCAGGAGTGCCTGGTCGCCAGGACTTCCCAGAGCGGACCGGCATCGTGGTCGGCCACCCCGGCGACCGTCCCCTCACCGCCGTCCCGGTCGAACAGTCGGACGGCCAGCTCGGGCGGCGCCGCGTAGGCGATCAGGTGCCCGAGCGGCGCGGTCAGGGCAGCCGCGGCCTCGTCCCCGGCCTCGGCCACGGCGGCCGCCCGGCCCTGCCGGTAGGCGGCGAGCAGCTCGTGCCAGCGGCCGTCCTCGGCCAGGGCACGCAGGCGGTCGTCTTCGTCCGTGATCACGATTTTCAGCGTACGGGCCGGGGGCCGCGCATCAGCCGACTTGCCGTCAGCTCGGTGCGTCGGCCCGGCAGGCCCCCGGCGAGGCGATCGCTAACCCCGGCCCCGCTCGCGTTCCCGGTGGCGTTCCCGGTGGCGTTCCCGTTCGTGTTCCCCTTCGCGCTCCCGTTCGCGCTCCCGTTCGAGGACGGCGCGCAGTCGACCGTGGGCGCGGCGCCGGGTGACGGCCAGGGTGCTGCGGTGCAGGCCGAGCAGTTCGGCGGCCTCGTCGACGCTGGAGCCGTCCAGGTCCACCAGGGCCACCGCGCGGGCCTGCTTGGCGGTCAGGAAGCCCAGCAGCCGGACCGCCTCCCAGCGCGCCTGCAGCTCGGCCACCCCGCCTGCCCGCGGATCGCGCGCCGCCTGGCTGCGCTCGGGCCCCTCGCCCACTTCCGGCACCTCGGGCATCGGGATCCTGCGGCGCTCCCGGCGCCACTGGTCACGCAGGATGTTCACCATCGTGGTGAACGCGTAGGCGTACGGCTGCGGATGGCCGAGGAAGCGCTCGGGTCGGCGGGCGATCCGCAGGTACGCGTCGTGGACGATGTCCCCGGCCGCGATCGGACTCCCGGTGAGCGAGGCGGCCGCCTGCTGGAGCCTGGGCAGCAGTTCGGTGAACATCCGGTTGAACTCGGCTGGTTGCCCCCCGGCCGCGCATGGGCCGAAGTCCTTTCCCGACCCGTCGCCGACACATCGTCCCCTGCAGTCCGCCATGCCGCTCTCCCCGGGAATCGGCACTCCGCACGTCCGATCGAGCCTGGTCACGGCCCGGCGGACGCGTTGTGACACAGGTCACATCATAGTTCGTCCTCTCACCGTGCGCGGTCATTCGTGTGCAATAGGTCACCGATCGTGCGGGAGGCGGGAATTCACTCCGCCGCGGATCCCGGACGATCGGCGGACTCCGCCCGATGGGAACCACCCAGCAAGGAGAAACCGCCATGCGAGGTCGCATCGCCAGGAAGACCGCCACGTTCGGGCTGGCGGCCGTCGCCGCCCTCGGGGCGCTCGGGGCCACCACGCTGCCGGCCGCGGCGGCACCCGCCCCCGACCAGACCGTCACCCCCGGAGCCGTCGCGGCCTCGAACACCGTCGCCGCCTCGCCCTACCACTGCGTCATCACCGCGAACTACGGCTGGCGCTGGGAGGGTTACTGCAACGTCTACTCGGGGCAGCTGCGCACCATCACGTACTGCGCCAACGGCTCGCACACCACCGGCCTGTGGATCGGCGCGCGGCCGCAGGCGTGGGACGTCTGGGGCAACTGCCCGGGGTCCAGCTGGACGAAGATCGTGTTCCAGTGGCACAGCTGAACACCCGCCGGACCGCCGCCCCGAATGCGGGGAACGGCTGACGGGCGGCACGACCAGGGAGCAGGGACCAGGGACGACAGCCGACAGCCGACGGAGTTCATCACCCGTCGGCTGTCAGCCGCTGTCCGCCATCTGGTCCCGGTCACCTGTCATCGGCTGGTGAGGGGCCTACTCGTACTACTCGTACTCGGTGCCGCCCTTGCGCGTGAGGTAGGCATCGCTGACCACCTTGGCGATCGCCCGCCCGCCGAGCCGCAGGCTCCAGCGCTCGGTCACGGGGCGTACCACCACGCCCTCGCGGACGTGGAGTTCACGCCCGGAACAGGTCTCCTTGCCTTGCGCGTGGGCCAGCACGGTCTCCGGGTCGAACGGACCGCGCCACACTTCGGGCGCCAACGGCAGTTCGCCGTCCAGCAGTTCGGCGGCGGACAGCCAGCCGGGCTTCCCGTCGACCACGGCCGCGACGTCGAACGCCGCGTAGCCGGGCCGGTCGGCCCGTGCGGAGGCCCCGTAGCTCAGGTCCTGCACGCCCTCGCCGAAGACCTCGCCGAAGATGCCGACCCGCTCGGCACCGAGGCGCTCCGCCAGCCGGGCCGCCACCGCCGGGATGTCGTACCCGCGCACGGCCCGCCAGTAGAGGTTGCGCTCGTCCTCGACCAGCGCCAGCCCCTGGGCGCCGATCCCCTTGGACGACACCTGCACCTCGCCGGTGGCGGCGGTGTACGTGACCAGGCAGCAGCTGCCGTGCAGCTTCTCGGTCAGTACCACCGGCTCGCCGGGCTCGAAGATGTCCGGGTAGCGCTTGAGGTTCTCGATGTCGACCCAGGGCAGCAGGTCCGGAGCGCTGACCACCTCGCCGTTCATCGACGTCGGCACCGGCGGCCGCCACTTGACCACCCCGAGCAGCTCGGCGAAGTCCTCGCCGTGCTCGGCCGCGGCGGCCAGGTCGACGCCGGAGAGCGCGGCGGGCCGGCAGACGATGCCCTGGGAGATCTCCCCGCGCAGCCGCACCGCCTTCACCCGGTTCGCCCGGGCCCCGGCCAGCTTGCCGGTCAGGCCCAGCTCCTCGACCAACTCCTCCGGGAGGACGGACTGTTCCGGGATGTAGACGGCGTGGTCCCCGGTCCGGTAGACGCCCCTCGCGACCACCGCCCGGTAGAGGCCGACCTGGGCGAGCTCCAGGGCGTCGGCGTTCGGGTGCGCCAGGATGGTCAGCTTCTCGGCGGTGACGCGCAGCGTGGACATGGACGGACTCCTCCCCTCGGCCCGACCGCGGCGGTGCTCCTCAGCGGCCCCGCCGGATACGGACGGGGATCACTCTGGCCGCTCGACCCCAACGGCGCGATGCATTTTCCGCGCGCCTCGCGTTCGCCTCCACCACCCCGACCGCAGCCCAGACCGCAGGGCCGGCCGCCCGCGCCGACCGCGCCCTCCGCACTCCGCTTGAGCCATCCCACAGCCGCCCCGAGGGCTGTCCCGCCACCCGCCTGTGCGAAGCAACAGAGGATTTATCGCTCGCATTTGCGGCACTATGATCGTCGTAACGGCCGCACCTGCAGCCAGGCCTCCGCGCCCCTTCCGGCGCGCACCCCGGAGGGGAAGCACCGATGAGCATCCGTACGACCACCACCCGCCGCAGACTCGCCGTCGCCGCCGCCGCGGCCCTCGCCCTCAGCCTCGGGGTCACCGCGTGCGGCAGCGACGGCGGCACGTCCTCCGGCTCCTCCCCCTCCACCGGCGCCCCCGGGGCCGCCGGCACAGCCGCCAGCGGCGTGCCGAAGGCCGGCGGCAGCATCACCGTGTTCGCCGCGGCCTCGCTCAAGGAGACATTCACCGAGCTCGGCAAGAAGTTCGAGGCCGCCAACCCTGGCGCCAAGGTCACCTTCAACTTCGGCGGCAGCTCCAGCCTCGCGACCAGCATCAACTCCGGCGCCCCGGCGGACGTGTTCGCCGCCGCCAGCCCGGCCACCATGAAGACCGTGACCGACGCGGGCGGGGCGAGCGGCCGGCCGGCGACCTTCGTCAAGAACACGCTCACCATCGCCGTCCCCAAGGGCAATCCCAAGCACATCGCGGGCCTCAAGGACCTCACCGGCTCCGGCGTGAAGGTCGCGCTGTGCGCAAAGGAGGTGCCGTGCGGCGCCGCCGCCCTGACCGCACTCAAGGCCGCCGGCGTCGACCTCACCCCGGTCACCCTGGAGCAGGACGTCAAGGGCGCGCTCACCAAGGTCGAGCTCGGCGAGGTCGACGCCTCGCTCGTGTACAGGACCGACGTGCAGGCCGATGCTGCGAAGATCGACGGTGTGGACTTCCCCGAGGCCGGCAAGGCCGTGAACGACTACCCGATCGCCGCGCTCGCCAAGGCCCCGAACAAGGACGGCGCCGCCGCCTTCGTCGCGTACGTCCAGTCGCCCGAGGCCAAGCAGGTGTTGACCGCGGCGGGCTTCCAGGCGCCGTGAACGGCCGCACCACCGGCTCCGGCTGGGACGGACCGGCCTCCGGGACGACGGGGCCGACGCAGGCCCTGCCGCGCCACCGGCCCCGACCCCGCACGCACCGCGTCCCGGTCACCCTGCTGCTCCCGGCGCTGCTCGGGCTGGCGTTCCTGATCCTGCCGCTGGTCGGCCTGCTGGTCCGGGCGCCCTGGAGCGACCTGTCCGAACAGCTCACCAGTGCCGCCGTCTGGAGCGCGCTGCGCCTGTCGCTGGTCAGTGCGACGGCGGCCACCGCCGTGTCGCTGGTCCTGGGCGTGCCGCTGGCCTGGCTGCTCGCCCGTACCGACCTGCCGGGCCGACGGGTGGTCCGGGCGTTGGTCACGCTGCCGCTGGTGCTGCCGCCGGTGGTCGGCGGTGTGGCACTGCTGCTGGTGCTCGGGCGGCGCGGCATCGTCGGCTCCTGGCTGGACTCGGCCTTCGGCGTCACGCTGCCCTTCACCACCACCGGGGTCGTGATCGCCGAGGCCTTCGTGGCGATGCCGTTCCTGGTGATCAGCGTCGAGGGTGCGCTGCGGGCCGCCGACCCGCGGTACGAGGAGGCGGCCGCGACCCTGGGCGCCTCCCGGCTGACCGCGTTCCGGCGGGTCACCCTGCCGATGATCGCCCCCGGGATCGCCGCCGGGGCCGTCCTGGCCTGGGCCCGGGCGCTCGGCGAGTTCGGTGCGACGATCACCTTCGCGGGCAACTTCCCCGGCCGCACCCAGACCATGCCACTGGCCGTCTACCTGGCCATGGAGTCCGACCCACAGGCCGCGATCGCGCTGTCGCTGGTGCTGCTGGCGGTCTCCGTCGCCGTGCTGGTCGGCCTGCGCGACCGCTGGCTGTCCGCCCCGTGACGCCGCCCGCACCCCCGGCCGCCACCGCGCACCCCACCCCGGGCACCACCTCCGGCACCACCCCGGACATCGCCTCGGGCGTCGCCCGGGACACCCCCGGCGCCGCCCCCTCGGACACCAGGACGCCGACCCGATGAGCACCGAGAACACCACCGGCGGCGCCCTCGACGCCCGACTGCGGGTCGAGCGCGCCGCGTTCACCCTCGACCTCGCCCTCACCGCCGCCCCCGGCGAGGTGGTCGCACTGCTCGGCCCCAACGGCGCCGGCAAGTCCACCGCGCTGCGCGCCCTCGCCGGGCTGCTCCCGCTCACCGGCGGCCATCTGCGCCTGGACGGCCGGCTCCTGGAGGACCCGGCGCGGCGCGTGCACACCCCCGCCGAGGGGCGGCCGGTCGGCGTGGTGTTCCAGGACTACCTCCTGTTCCCGCACCTCAGCGCGCTCGACAACATCGCCTTCGGCCCGCGCTGCCAGGGCCTGCCCAAGCGCACCGCCCGGGCCGAGGCGGCCGTCTGGCTGGAGCGGATGGGGCTGGCCGACCACGCTGCGGCCCGCCCCGGCCGACTCTCCGGCGGCCAGGCGCAGCGGGTGGCACTGGCCCGGGCGCTCGCGGTCCGCCCCCGGCTGCTCCTGCTGGACGAACCGCTGGCAGCCCTGGACGCCCGCACCCGGCTCGACGTCCGGTCCCGACTCCGCCGCCACCTGGCCGAGTTCGAGGCGGTGGCCGTCCTGGTGACGCACGACCCGCTGGACGCCATGGTGCTGGCCGACCGGCTGGTGGTCATCGAGGACGGGCACGAGGTGCAGTCCGGCAGCCCGGCCGAGGTCGCCCGGCGGCCGCGCACCGACTACATCGCCCGCCTGGTCGGGCTGAACCTCTACCAGGGCCGGGCCGACGGCCACCGGGTCACGCTCCCGGACGGCACCGTCCTGGCCACCACCGACGACCTGGACGGCCCCGCGTTCGTCGCTTTCCCGCCCTCCGCCGTGACCCTCCACCGGGAGCGGCCGCAGTCCAGTGCGCGCAACGTCTGGAAGGTCGAGGTCACCGGCCTGGACCTGCACGGCGACCGGGTCCGCGCCGACCTGGCCGGCGACCTGCCGATGGCCGCCGACCTCACCCCGGCCGCCGTCGCGGAGCTGGAGCTGGCGCCGGGCGTCGCGGTCTGGGCCGCGGTCAAGGCCACCCAGACCCACGCCTACCCGGCCTGACCCCGCCGCCTACTCCGACGGCGCGACGAACCCCGACTCGTACGCGGCGATCACCGCCTGCGTGCGGTCCCGCGCGCCCAGCTTCGCCAGCACGCTGCTGACATGCGTCTTCACCGTCTGCACGCCGAGGAACAGCCGCTCGGCGATCTCCCCGTTGCTGAGGCCGCGCGCGACCAGCCGCAGCACCTCCGCCTCGCGTTCGGTCAGCGCCGCCCGTTCCATGGCCGTACGGGCGGTCGGGTTGCCGTGGCCGGCCGCCAGGCGGCGGATCGCGGCCGGGAACAGCAGTGACTCGCCCGACGCCGCGAGCCGGACCGCGTGGGCGATCTCGGCGGGGCGGGAGCGTTTGAGCAGGAAGCCGTCGGCGCCGGCGTGCAGCGCCTGGTAGACGTAGTCGTCGTTCTCGAAGGTGGTCACGACCAGGATCCGCGGCGGCCGCTCCCCCGGGGCTCCCGGGCGCAGCAGCTCACGGGTGGCCGCGAGTCCGTCCATGACGGGCATCCGGACGTCCATCAGCACGACGTGCGGACGCAGTTCACGCGCCAGGGCGACCGCCTCGGCGCCGTCGGACGCCTCGCCGACCACCCGCAGATCCCCCTGGGCCTCCAGGACGGCCCGCAGGCCGGCCCGGACCAGTTCCTCGTCGTCGGCGAGCAGGATGTCCGTCATTCCGGTAGCGCCCCCGGTCATCCCGCCGCCGTCCCCGGTCGGGCCGCTGCCACCCCCGGCCACCCCGCCGCCGTCCCCGGTCGGGCCGTCAGCCACAAGATCGTTCGTCACGAGCCCAAGCGTAGGGGCAGCCGGACGCTCAGCACCCACTCCCCGCTCCCGTCCTCCGCCGTGCCCGCTCCCGCCGCAGCCGCACCGCCGAGCAGCGTGGCGCGCTCGCGGATGCCGCGCAGGCCCTTGCCGCCCTTGCGGACCCCGCCCGCCGGGGGCCGACCGCCGCCGCTGGGCAGCCGGTTGGCGCAGCGCAGCTCCAACTGCCCCTCGATGACGGCGATCCGGACGTCGACGGGCTCGCCGGGCGCGTACTTGAGCGCGTTGGTGACGCCCTCCTGCACGATCCGGTAGGACTCGCGGGAGAGCACCCCGGGCAGCGTGCCGGCCTGCACCCGGATCCGCGCCTCGACCGGGCTGCCCGCCGCGCGGACGGTGTCGAACAGCGCGGGCAGCTGGGCGATGCCGGGCTGTTCGGTGGCCCCGCCGTTCGCCCCGGCCGGGCTCTCGCGCAGCAGGACGAGGGTGCGTTCGAGGTCCTCCATGGCCTGTCGCCCTGTCTCCTCGATGACCTCGAGCGCCTTCGCGACGAACGCCTGATCCCCGACCTCGCGCGCCGCGCCAGCCTGGAGGACCGTCACCGTCAGGGCGTGACCGATCGAATCATGCAGCTCGCGGGCCAACCGGTTGCGTTCCAGCAGGCGTTCGGCCCGCAGCTCCGCCTCCGCCAGCCGATCCGCCGGGGACGGCCCCAACCACCTGACAGCCATCGAGAGTTGGGCCCTCCCCGCGAGCACCAGGAACCAGCCGAAGCCGAGCGCCATCAGCGGCACGAGCGGGAGGTACCGGAGCGCGTGCGGACCGGTCAGCAGCTCGAAGCACGGCGCGAGACCGAAAGCCGTCGCGAAGCCGACCGCCGAACCGAGAGCGACCCGCCCGATCAGCCAACCGGCCGTCCGCCGCCGGTCGGCCCAGGTACGGGAGGGCTCGGTGCCGATGTCCTCCTCCCGGTCGGGCACCAGCAGCAGCCGCGCCTGCACCCCCTCGGCCCGCCGCGCCGCCGGGACGAGGGCGACCAACCCGAGGAGCACGGCGTCCAGCGTGACGCTGACCGTCAGGATCTCGCCGAGGCTCTTCCGGTAGGTCCCCGGATAGATCATCAGCACCACGCCCGCGAAGATCCACCCGACCAGCAGGTGCAACAGCCGTGCGTACGTGGCGCCGGCCAGCAGCGGGGCGAGCGCCCTGGCCACGGCCGCACCGAACGCAGTACTGGGACGCGCCGTGGCGGGACGTGCCGTGGCGGTCACGGCAGGCTCGGGCACAACGGCGCCGGGCACAACGGTCCCCGACGCAACGGTCCCCGACGCAACGGTCCCCGACGCAACGGTCCCCGACGCAACGGTCCCCGACGCAACGGTCCCCGGCACTCGGCTCCTGGCCGCTCGGTTCCTGGGCATTGGGCCATCCTGCCAGGTCAGCGCAGGCCCCCGGCTCCCGCGCGGGTAGCCCGGTGGCTCCCTCCCGGGAGGGAGGCGACTCCCCGCCCTGGCGGGATCCGCCGGACCGGCCTCCGCCGGTCCAATGGAACCACCGCCCGGAGCAGGCACCGCGAGAGCCGACGAACCCCGTCGGCAAGGCGAGCCGGCCAAGCGAGCCGAACAAGCACGCCGACGCGCACGCCGCACCGGCGCAGACCACCGACAATGAGGGGAGCCCCGCCGTGATCGAGATCCAGGGCCTGACCAAGGAGTACGACGGCAAGCGCGTCGTCGACGACCTGACCTTCGAGGTCCGCCCCGGCGTGGTGACCGGCTTCCTCGGCCCCAACGGCGCCGGCAAGAGCACCACCATGCGCCTGGTCCTCGGCCTCGACCGCGCCACCGCCGGACGCGCCCTCGTCCGCGGCCGCCCGTACCCCGAACTCGCCGACCCACTGCGCCACGTCGGCGCACTGCTGGACGCCCAGGCCCTGCACGGCGGCCGGACGGCCCACGGCCATCTGCGCTGGCTCGCCGCGAGCAACGGGCTGCCGGGGCGCCGGGTCGACGAGGTGCTCGCCCAGGTCGGCCTGACAGAGGCGGCCGGGCGCCGGATCCGGGGCTTCTCGCTCGGCATGCGCCAGCGCCTCGGGGTGGCCGCCGCACTCCTGGGAGACCCGCCGGTCCTGATGCTCGACGAGCCGGTCAACGGCCTCGACCCGGAGGGCATCCGCTGGATCCGCACCCTGCTGCGCGATCTGGCCGCCGAGGGGCGGGCGGTGCTGGTGTCCTCCCACCTGATGACCGAAATGGCGCTCACCGCTGACCACTTGGTGGTGATCGGGCGCGGCCGACTGCTCGCCGACGACGCCACTTCCGAGTTCATCGACCGCCACGGCCGCACCCGGATCCGGGTGCGCGCCGTCGACCCGGCCAAGCTGGCCGCCCTGCTCGGCGGCACCGGCCGCGACTCCGACGTCACCGGCCTCGACGCCACCGACATCGGCGGCGGCGCCTGGGAGGTGAGCGGCGCCGAACCCGAGCGGATCGCCGCGCTCGCGGCCGCCAACGGCGTTGTGCTGTACGAGATCGCGGTCCAGCAGGACTCGTTGGAGGAGGCGTTCATGCGGATGACCGCCGACAGCGTCGAGTACCGGTCGGAGGCCGCCGCATGAGCGCCGCCCACACCGCCCGCACCACCCGCACCACCGACGCCCTCCACGCCCTCCACGCCCTCCACGCCCTCCGAGCCGAACGGATCAAGCTCACCACCCTCCGCTCGCTCTGGGTCACCCCGCTGCTCGCCCTCCTGCTGACCGCCGGGGTCACCACCGCCGTCGGCGCCATCCTCGGCGGGAAGGACCACAGCATCATCGACGACCCGAGCGTCGGCGTCTTCTACGGGCTCAACTTCGGCCAGGCGGCCCTGACCTGCTTCGGCATCCTGCTGATCGGCCCGGAGTTCAACACCCGCATGATCGACGTGTCGCTCACCGCCGTCCCCCGGCGCGGCCGACTGTACGGCGCCAAGCTGGCGCTGGGCGCCCTGGTCGGCCTCGTCGTCGGGGCCGTCGGCACGGCGGGCGCCTTCGCCGGGTACGCGGCCACCGTTCCCGGCTCCTGGGACGGACCCGCCCTCGTCCGCAGCGCCGTCGCCGGGGTGCTCTACCAGGTGCTACTGGTGGTGTTCTGCCTCGGGGTGACCGCCCTGCTCGGCAACCTCACCGCCGCGATGGGGCTGCTGGTCCCGACCGTCTTCCTGCTGTCGCCGCTGCTCAGCGGTGTCCCCGGGGTCCGCCGGGTGGTCCAGTTCCTGCCCGACCGGTCCGGCCAGTACGCGATGCGGTACGTCGACGACCCGCAGGTCTCCTACGGCCACTGGACCGGACTGCTGATCACGGCGGCCTGGGCGGCCCTGGCGGCGTACGGCGGCCTACGCGCCCTGCGCGGCCTGAACTCCGCCAAGTGAACGTGACCGAACGGGAGATGGGAGATCCCATGACCACCCTCGCCAACGCCCTGCGCGCCGAACGGGTCAAGTTCACCACCCTGCCCTCGCAGTGGGCGGCCCCACTGGTCGCGCTGGCGCTGACCGTCGGCATCACCGCAGCGGTCAACGGCGCCTACGGGACGAAGGACCACACCGCCGGCGAGGACCCGGCCGGCGGGATCTACTACGGGCTGCTCTTCGGCCACGTCGCCGTCGCCTGCTTCGGAATCCTGCTGATCGGGCAGGAGTTCAACACCCGCATGATCGGCAGCTCGCTGACCGCCGTCCCGCGCCGCAGCCGACTGTACGGCGCCAAGCTCGCGTTCGGCGCCGGAGTGGGCCTGCTGCTCGGGCTGGCCTCCACGGCGGGATCGTTCCTGGCCGTCCGCGCCACCGCCGGCCTGGACCTGTCCACCCCGGGGCTGTCCCGCAGCTTCCTGGCCGGCGTGCTCTACCACCCGATGATGGTGCTGATCTGCCTCGGACTGACCGCGATGCTGGGCAACTTCAGCGCCGCGCTGGGCCTGCTGACTCCGATGGTCTTCCTCGGCACCACCTGGCTGGCCGCCATCCCGGGCGTGCGCGAGGTCGGCCAGTTCCTGCCCGACCGGGCCGGACTGCACGCGATGCGCACCCAGCCCGAACCGGACGTCCACTACGGCCACTGGACCGGACTGCTGGTCATGGCGGCCTGGACGGCTCTCGCGGTCTACGGCGGGCTGCGGGCCATGCGCCGGTACGAGCCTTCCGGCGGATAGCCGCTCCCGGGCCGCCGGCCGACAGATCACAGCTGGCAGATGGCGAATTTCGGAAGCCGCCATCCGCCATCCGCCAGCTGTCAGCCGTTCGACGTCCACCGCCACTTGCTCGCCGCCCGGCCGGTACGACGAAGAGCCGGGCACAGCGGAGCGCACCGGACAAGAGACCTGACGTATCGTCAACTCACCGTCGCCCCAGCCCAGCGCGAGATCGTCGGCTGCGGTTGCTGGTCTAATACACGAATGGAGAACCTCCCGAACGCGGAAGCCCCCCTCTCCGACCCCTGGCTCGCGTACTTCGCCGACCGCGGGCACCCGGCTGTCCGCCGTGTCGGCGCCGGTGTCGAGGGTGTCGTCTACAGGCTGGGCGATGGCCGGGCCGCCAAGGTGTGGAGTGGTCGGCCGCCAACCGATTTCGATCTCACCCGCCAGGTGTACGCGGACATTGCGCGGCACCCGCTGCCGTTCTCCACTCCGGAGATCTTCGACATCGAGGACCACGACGGCGTCGTGGTGACGTACGAGCGCGAGCTGCCCGGAGACGCGATGCGAGTCGACTCCGCACACGCCGCCTACGAGCGCGAGCTGCCCACCCGGCACCGCGACGCGCTACTTGCCGTTCTGCGCGGCTTGGCCTCCGTACCGGGCACCGACGCGATGCGCCGGTTGACCGTTCAGGGTGACGACCGTCCGCTGTGGCGGGATCACGACCACTTCCGCGACGCGCTCGCGGCCCTGGTCGCCAGGGCCGCGGCCCGGCACGGAGCGGCTTTGGCTGCCTGCGTGCCGGACTTCGAGGCGGGGGTCGAACGCACGCAACAGGCACTGCGCGTCCTCCCCGACGCGCCGGTGACCGCGATCCACGGCGACCTGGTCCCACCCAACATCCACATCGACGCAGCGGGTCGGCCCGTCGCGGTGCTCGACTTCGGCTTCTACACGACCGCGGGCGACCCTGCCTTCGAGGCCGCCGTCACCGCTTCCGTCTACGACATGTACGGGCCGCACGCCGAGGAGCACACTGAGGAACTCACCCGGCTCTTCGCCCACGAGCTCGGCTACCCGCCAGCCACCCTCACCGCCTACCAGGCCGCATACGCCCTCACGACCTACGACCTCTTCGGCCTCGACGACCGTGACTGGCACTTCCGGTGGTGTGCAGGACAGCTACGCCGCAACGCCGTGTTCCACGCCTGAGCGGTCGACCGTCACAGCACCCGCTGAGGCAGCAACCCCTACCAGGTACTGCCCACCCCCGCGGCGCCCGCCACCACCGCTTCACCGACCTGCTCCACCAGCGCCGGTACGCACCGAGCGCACAGAGGGTCCTCCCGACCGTTCCGGCCGGCTGTGGCGAGGGCGCTGCCTGGTTAGTCCAGCCGGAAGCGCAGGCGGACGTCCTCTGCCCACTGCCCTGTTTCGGCGTCGCCCTCCTGCCACCGTCCGTTGTCATGGATCAGCGTCCGCGGCCCGAGCAGAACTCGTGGGAACGGGGACCGGCTCGGCACCCGGGGAAGCACCTCGATGGTGTCCACGCGGAAGGCGGGCACCTTGAATCCGCACGGATCGCCCTCATGGAACAGCACGGATCCGTGGCCGGAGAACCAGGCGACGACGCTGGAGTCGGCCAGGTTGCAGACAACCGGGACGTCAATGGTCCCGGACGCGGTGTCGCAGTCCTTCTCCTGCACCTCCGGCGCCGCCAGGAGGAGTGCCCGGGGGATCAGTTGGGCCTGCGGGTCGGCTGCCGAGCCGAGGAACATCAGGGAGTTCCGGGATTCCGGGCCGGCCATGTCTTTGACCATGACAGGCACCGCGTCCCAGCCGTCCAGGCTCTGCGCAGCGCGGTAGGCCGCCGCGCACCGGGCCAGGTCGCCCAAGCCGTCGAAGTACGTCGCGTCGAGGGTCAGTCCGTCGCCGTCGTCGAAACAGAGGACCGACTCGGGGGCACAGGTGGTGAGGAAGTCGAGCAGGAGCGGATGGTCGCCAAGGAGAGCGTCGCTGTCCGGGTCGGCGAGCGCCCGCATCAGGTGCACGTGCTGACCGTCCTTCTCGACCCGGGCGGAAACGGTCAGGGCGAAGCCCGCCGGGTGGACGTAACCGAAGTGGTGCTCGTTGGCGGTACGCAGCACCGGCAGTTCCGCGGACGCGGGAGTGGTCTCGACGCACACCCCGGTGGGGTGGTCCATGACGAAACCTGCCAGCACATAGGGCTGGGGCAGGTGCGCGAGGCCTCCCATGACCTTGCCGCTCAGCGCGAGTTCGCGCATCCTTCGGTCGCGTCGCGCCGGTTCTCCGAAGGTGGCCAGGTAGAGCGCCTCCCGCTCGGCGGGTGTTCCTTGCTCGAACCACGCGTACAGGTCCAGGGATGTGATGAGGCTCGCCTGGCTGTCGGCATCGCGGTGGATCTGGATCCGGACCGGTCCGGTGATCGGTTCGGCGATCTTCCGGGCAGCGTCGGCACGCGCCTGCTCGAGGTAGCCGGGGGCGCTGACCTCCCTGATCGCGTCCCGGATCTCCGCCACGGGCCGCATGTCCTTGGGGGTGAAGTGCTTGGACTTCTTGGCGGACGCCAGGAAATGGGACAGCTCCACGATGAAGGCGGCGTCCATCATCCGGAAATGGACGGCCGCGGACTCCGGCCCGGTCAGCTTCACCAAGGCCAGACCGGTCGGGAACTGGGCTGCCAGCAGGCACTCGGCGTCCGCCCGGTTCAGCCTGATCCGCCCGTCGTCCCGGTCCGTCGCCCGGACGCTGAAGCCGACGAAGACTCCGGATACCGGCCCGGTCCGGCCGAAGCCCGCGGCCAGGTCCGGCTGGCACAGGAAATCGAACCCGAAGTCGTGTTCGACCTTGTTGGGGATGATGAGGTTCTGCTCGCAGGAGAGCCGGAACCGGGCCTCTCCGATCGCCCCGATGCGCTGGGCGGCGTTGCGCTTCTTCGGCATGGTCCCCCGGATCGCATGTTCCGGTCACGCGGACCGGGTGCGTCTGCTGCTCCCCCGGCCGCATCCGCTGCTCGTTCCTCATTGTCGCAGCCGCCCCGGACCGCCCGCACGGATATCCGATCACCGCTCTGTGGCATTCGCGGGCTTGCGCTCCCCGAACGGTTCCGGGATGGTTCCCGGGCGGCCCAGGGCACGGCCTGACCGGGCTGCGGCCGACAAGGCGTGTTCCGGCCGCACGGTCCGTGCCCGTCGGCGGGAGCGCCATCCCTTGCTCCGCCAAGAAGACCTGCTGGGGACGCCCGGCCCGCCCGGGAAGCGCGTACCTGACCTGTCGCGTCGCCGGGTTGGGGCCGGACGGTGCGTCACGAACGTCGAAGGCGCGGGAGACGGCAGTAGCGCTCGCCCCCTTCGAATGCGACGGTCGGCCCGGGGGCGATCTCGGTGAAGCCCGCGTCGTGGACCACCGGCAGCTCACTGCGGAGGAGTTCCTCCCACGTCTCCGGCGAGGCCGTCCGCACCGCCAGCGCGAAACCGGCCTCGGCCCACTCCTTGCGCTGCGTGCCGTCCAGCCGCCACCACGCGAGCTGGGCGGCGTGTCCGGTCTGCGCCATCGTCTTTCCCGCGCTCATCTCCAGTTCCGGGTTGAGCCACAGCACCGGCACTCCCGGCTCGGGTGCGCCGACCTCGACGGTTTCCTCCAGGTCCGTCCCGGAGACCTGCAGCTTGGCGAGCTCCTTCGGCCAGCCGTCCAGCAGGACCGGCGGGAAGACCCGCACCTCCGCTTCCCGGCCCCGCACCGTGATCCCCGGCAGTTCGCCCGCCCGGCGCCACTCCCCGCCCCGGGCCCGGCGGACCACCTTGCGGATCCTGGCGTCCTCCCACGCCTCGACCCGCTCCGCCCACTCGCCGTCGGCGTCGGTCACCCGGGGGTCGGCCAGCAGGGTGAGCACCGCCCGGGCCGAGGTCTCCAGCGCGTCCGTCCGCCCCGGCGGGGTGGCCCGCTCCAGCCGGACGAGCAGCGGCAGCACGTACTGCGGCCGCGCGTCGCGGTCCTCGCCGGCCGGGGAGTCGCCGGAGCCGGCGCCGGGGCGGGACTCAGGGTCGGGGGTGGGGCCGGAAGGCAGGGCAGTGGAAGCCGGGCCAGTGGAAGCCGGGGCAGCGGAAGCCGGGGCATCGAACGGAGAAGTCACCCGTCCAGCATGCCAGCCCCTCCACGCCCGGT
The DNA here is from genome assembly GCF_000719705.1 of Streptomyces sp. NRRL S-350. Classification (GTDB taxonomy): domain Bacteria; phylum Actinomycetota; class Actinomycetes; order Streptomycetales; family Streptomycetaceae; genus Kitasatospora. The sequence continues at coordinate 137,507 of NZ_JOHO01000006.1, forward strand.
TCGGCCCGCCCCGTTCAGCGCAGTCGCTGCCGAAGCTCGTCCACGGCCGCCCGGATCCTCGCCCCGTAGGCGCCCTCCGGCAACGCGTCGAGGCTGCGCACCGCCCGCTCCAGTTGCTCGCGCGCGAGGTCGGGCTCGCCGAGTTTGAGGTGGTCCGACGCCAGGTTCAGGTGCAGCGAGGGGTAGAAGGCGCGCACCTGGACGGTCGACCCGTACGTGCGGGCGCGTTCGACGGTCAGCGAGTCGGCGGCCGCCAGGGCCCGCCGGTCCCACTCCAGCTCGGCCTGCGGGTCGTCCTGCAGGTCGGCCAGGTAGTGCGCCAGCACACACCGGTGGAAGACGTCCTGCTCACCCAGGGCCTCCCAGAGCGCCTCGAAGCCGGCCCGCGCCTCGGCGGTCCGTCCGCGCTGCGCCGCCCGTACGCCGTCCAGCCCGAGCGCGATCCGAGCCAGTTCCGGCTCGGTCTCGGGCTCCTCGCCGGCGGCCACCAGGCCGTCCTCGTCACCCGGACCACCCGTGGACGGATCGCACATACCAGACACATGGGACATGTCCGCAGCCTAACGGGCCGCCTGCGGAGTCGCCCCGTCCGCCGGGGCCCCGCCCGGCACCGGGCGCTCCGACGCCCCCGGACCGGGCGGCGCGGCGTCCGGTCAGCGCCGGTCAGCACAACGTCCGGTCAGCGCCGGTAGCCGCGCTGGGGGTCCCGTTCCTCCGCGTCCTCGTACATCAGGAACCAGCCCTCCGGGTGGGTGGCGGCGAGCAGCACCTCCGTCCGCTGCTCCGCGGTCAGCTCCGGATCTCCGTCGTCCGGCCCGAAGACCCCGAACAGTTCGTCGTGGCAGCCGTCCCAGTCGTAGTCGTAGAGGTCGGCCGGAAGGTCGCCCATCATGTCCGCCACCGACTCGGGCTGTGCGCCGAGCAGCGTCCGGGCGTCCAGCAGCGCCATCCGCAGCGCGATCTCCTCGGCCAGGCAGCGCGGCAGCGGCCACTCGCCGAGCGCGAGGTCGTCGGCGAGGTCGTCGAAGGCCCGGGCCATCGCGCGGCGCCAGCCCTGGTGCATCCGCCAGGTGCGCTGGGGCAGCCGGGCGAAGACCGTCCAGTCCACGTCCTCGCCGTCGACGACCGCCTCGTCCCCGTGCTCGTCGAGGTCGTCGTAGGCCGCGTCGGCGAGGCCGAGGAGCTGGGCGTGCAGGAGGCAGGCGGTGCGCGGGGTGAGCGTCCAGTCCCCGCCCGCGCCGCCGTCCTCGTCCTCGCCCTCCAGCGGGAAGAGTTCGGCGAAGTCGGGCGTGAAGTCCTCGGTGACGCTGATCTCCAGCGTCCCGCCGACGGCCTCGACCCCGGGAATGGCGGCCACCAGCCGGTCCGGGTGCAGCAGGGCACCGAGCGCCGCGTTGGCGTCCTCGGTGACCTCGCGCAGCAGCTCGCGGCGCTGGCCGGCCGGGTCGATGCCCTCGAAGTCCAGTTCCTCGACGGCCCTGATCGCGGCCGCGCGCAGAGCCGGCCAGTCGGTGATCCGAAGGCCCAGCACCACCGTCGCCTCGATCTCCTGCGCACCGGAGTCCTCCGCCGCGCCCGGCCCCTGTGGATGATCGCTTCGCTCGCCCATGGGGCTACGGTACGGCCTTTCGGTCGCCCGATCACCGGTCCGAGCCTGGTTCCGGAAGCCTTCTCGGCCACCGACCGGCCCCGCCTCTGTCACTCGGACGCGTGGCATCGGCAGGATGAGTGCCATGGCTGACATCAATGAGTACGGCGGTGGGCAGGGCCCGAACGCCGACGTCCTGGTCGTGACCACCAACGACATCCCCGGTTTCCGGGTCGACCACGTGATCGGCGAGGTCTTCGGGCTGACCGTCCGCAGCCGCCACCTCGGCAGCCAGATCGGCGCCGGGCTGAAGTCGCTGATCGGCGGAGAGCTGCGCGGTCTGACGAAGACCCTGGTCGAGAGCCGCAACGAGGCGATGGAGCGGCTGGTCGAGCAGACCAAAGCGCGCGGCGGCAACGCCGTCCTGATGATGCGCTTCGACGTGACGGAGGCCGCCGACGTCGGCACCGAGGTCTGTGCCTACGGCACCGCCGCGGTGATCTCGCCCATCGCCTGAGTCGCCCGCTCGGGGAAGACGGCACAGGCGACGCGAGCGGCCCAAGCGGCACAGACGACGGGAACTGCGGGAACTGCGGGAACGGCGGGAGCCGCGGGAACAGTCGTCCGGCCCCCGATGTTTCACCGGCGTGACTGTTTACGGTGCAACGAACAGCGCTCCCCAGCGTGTGGACGTCGTGGTGGTGGGCGCCGGACAGGCGGGCCTGTCCGCCGCCTACCACCTGCGCCGCCGCGGCTTCGCCCCCCACCGGGCCGACGCCGACGGCGGCTTCGTCGTCCTCGACGCCAACCCCGCACCCGGCGGCGCCTGGGCCCACCGTTCGCCGTCCCTGCGGATGGCCACCGTGCACGGCTTCCACGACCTCCCGGACGCCGTGCTGCCGCCGCCCGATCCCCAGGCCCCCGCCCGCGAGGTGGTGCCGGGGTACTTCGCGGCGTACGAGGCCCGGCACGCGCTCCCCGTCGTACGCCCCGTCGCGGTGCACGCCGTACGCGCGGAGTCCGAGCGCCCGGACTCCCGGCTACTGGTCGAGACCGACCGCGGCACCTGGTCCACCCGCGCGCTGATCAACGCCACCGGCACCTGGACCCGCCCGTTCGTGCCGCACTATCCCGGCCACTACGCCGGCCGCCGGCTCCACTACGCCGACTACCGCGGCCCCGAGGAGTTCGCCGGCAAACGCGTCCTGGTGGTGGGCGGCGGAGCCTCGGCGATCCAGGTGCTGTCGGAGGTGGCGGCGGTCGGCGAGACGGTCTGGGTCACCCGCTCCGAACCCGTCTTCCACGACGGGCCGTTCACCCCCGAGTACGGGCGGGCGGTGGTCGCCCGGGTCGAGGAGCGGGTGCGGCAGGGCCTGCCGGTGCGCAGCGTGGTGAGCGTGACCGGGCTCGGGCCGTCCGTCGCCTACCGGCGTGCCGAGGAGTTGGGTGCGCTGCACCGGCGGCCGATGTTCGACCGCCTCACCGAGCACGGGGTCGCCTGGGGCGACGAGGAGCTGGCGGTGGACGCGATCGTCTGGGCCACCGGCTTCCGGCCCGAGGTCGGCCACCTCGCCCCACTCGGACTGCGCTCTCCCGGCGGCGGCATCGCGCTCACCGGCACCCGGGCCACCGCCGATCCGCGCGTCCACCTGGTCGGCTACGGCCCGTCCGCCAGCACGGTCGGCGCCAACCGGGCCGGGCGCGCGGCCGTCAACGACCTGGTCGAGCTCCTCGGGGATCCGGCGAAGCTGCCCGTGCCGGCCACCGCCTGACCGCCGGACGCCCGGCCACCGGTGGCCGGGTACCGGGCTCCGCAGCAGTCACGGCTCGGCGGTCGCACCCCGGGGGTCGCACCCCGGGGTCGCGCCTCAGCGGTCGTAGTCGACGGTCACCCGGTCGGTGAGCGGTCGGGCCTGGCAGGTGAGCACGTAGCCGGCGGCCAGCTCCTTCTCCTCCAGGGCGAAGTTGCGGCGCATCTCCACCTCGCCCTCGGTGACCAGCGCGCGGCAGGTGCCGCAGACACCGCCCTTGCAGGCGAACGGCAGGTCGGGGCGGGAGCGCTGGGCGCCGTCCAGGATCGAGCGGTCGCGCGGGAGGGAGAGGGTGCTGCCCCGGCCGTCGAGGACGACGGTGACCTCGCTGTGCACAGCGCCCGCGCCGTCGGATGAGGTGTCCGCCCCGTCCCGGTCGTCGTCGCGCTCCGCGAACGGCTCGTCCTCGGCGTGGAACAGTTCCTGATGCACGCGCTCGCCCGGGACGCCCAGCTCGCCGAGCAGCTCCTTGGCCCCGGCGACCATGCCGAACGGGCCGCACAGCCACCAGTGCCCGACGCTCCCGACGTCCACCAGCGCCGCCAGCAGCGCCCGCACCCGCTCCGGGTCGAGGCGGCCGCTGAGCAGTTCGGCGTCCCTGGTCTCCCGGGAGAGCACATGGACCAGCTGGAAGCGGCCGAGGTAGCGGTCCTTCAGGTCCGCCAGCTCATCGGCGAACATCACGGTGTCGCTGCGCCGGTTGCCGTAGAGCAGGGTGACGGTGGAGCAGCGGTCGGCGGCCAGTACCGAGCCGGCTATCGACAGCATGGGGGTGATGCCGGAACCGGCCGCGAGCAGCACGTGGTCGGCCGGGACACCGAGTTCGGGGGTGAAGAGGCCCGAGGGCGTCAGGACCTCCACCTCCTCGCCCGGCTGCGCCTCGCGCACCAGCCAGCGCGAGAACAGCCCGCCCGGCACCTCCCGGACGGCGATCTGCAGCGGGCCTCCGACGGGGGCGCAGATCGAGTACGAGCGGCGCTCGTCGACGTCGTCCACGACCTTGCGCAGGGTCAGGGTCTGCCCGGGGCGGAAGGCGTACTCGTCCGCGAGCTCGTCCGGCACCGCGAAGGTGACCGCCACGGCGTCCTCGCAGAGCCGCTCCACCCGGTCGATCCGCAGCCGACGGAAGGCGGGGCGGCGGGCCGGGCGGATACCGGTCGCCGGGGTGCCGGCGGGGGAAGCGGCGAGCATTCAGATCTCCTTGACGCGTTCGAACGGCTCCCGGCAGGCGAGGCAGCGCCAGAGCGCCTTGCAGGCGGTGGAACCGAAGCGGGACAGCTCCTCCGTCTCCGCGCCACCGCAGAGCGGACAGGGCACGGGGGCGGCCGCGGCGGCACCGGTCACGGCTCCGGCACGGGTCACGGCTCCGGCACGGGTCGGGCCCAGGGTCAGCGCGACCGGTCCGGTCGGCCCGGCGGCCTCGGTCGGCCGCGGCGGCGCGATGCCCGCCTCGGCGAGCTTGCGGCGGCCTTCCGCGGTGATCAGGTCGGTGGACCACGGCGGGTCCAGCCGCAGGCGCACCCGGACGTCCGGGTACCCGGCCGCGCGCAGGCGACGGTCCACGTCGGCGGCCATCTCGGCGACGGCGGGGCAGCCCGAGTAGGTCGGGGTCAGCCAGGCGGTGACCGCGCCGCTGCCGCCGTCCACCTCGACCCCGGCGAGGACGCCCAGGTCGGCCAGGGTCAGCATGGGCAGCTCCGGGTCCGGGACGGCTGCGGCGACCGCCCAGGCCAGGTCGCGGTCCGCCGCCATAGCGGTTTCCGCCGCCGTGCCCGCAGGGTTCGTCGCCGCGCCCGCAGGGTTCGTCGCCGCGCCGCTCGTCACCACGTCGCCCCCGGGTGGGCGCGGGCCACCACCTGCAGTTCGGCGAGCAGCAGGCCCAGGGCCTCGGTGTGCACGCCGTCCCGGCCGGCCCGGCCGAGGACGGTGGCCAGCGGCGGCACGTCCGGCACGGCCAGCCCGGCCTCGGCGAGGACGGCGGCGAGTGCGCGCAGCACCGGCTCGCGCAGGGTCTCCGGGTCGACGCCCACCCGCAGTTCCACCGGGTGCGCCGTGAACAGCTCCTCCAGCAGCGGCCAGACGGCGTCCAGCCCGGCCTGCATCCGCTCGGCGGAGTACGGCGTGCCGTCCCCGAGGCGCAGCGTCCAGGCGGTGGCGTACTCGCGGTGGTACGCCAGTTCCTTGACGCCCCGGGCGGCGACCGCCGCCAGCACCGGATCGGGGTGGGCGCTCAGCGCCTCGTAGAGGGCGCCGCGCGCGGTGGCGAACAGCAGCAGCCGGGCGACGGTGTGGGCGAAGTCGCCGTTCGGTGCCTCGACCAGCCGGACGTTGCGGAACTCGTAGTCCTCGCGCCAGTACGCCAGGTCGTCCTCGGTGCGGCCGGAGCCGTCCGCCTGGCCGGCCCGGGTGAGCAGCAGTCGGGACTGGCCGAGCAGGTCGAGGCCGAGGTTCGCGAGCGCGACCTCCTCCTCCAGCTCGGGCGCCCGGGTGCACCACTCGATCAGCCGCTGGGAGAGGACCAGCGCGTCGTCGCCCAGCATCAGGCAGTAGGCGGCGAGGTCGGCGCCGTCGAGACCGGCGGGCAGGGCGGTGTCCACGCCGAGCAGCGGGTCAGCGAAGCCCGTCCCGTACGCCCAGCGGCCCTCGCCCTCGGGGCCGGGGGCGGCCTCGGTGAGGCTCAGGTAGACGTGGTCGTCCTGGTCCGCGGCGGCGGTGGTGGCGGTGCGGTCCTGCATGGCGGTTCCCCCGTCAGATGTGCGGGACATCCTCGGGGATGTCGTAGAAGGTCGGGTGGCGGTAGACCTTGTCGCCGCTCGGCTCGAAGAACGGGTCGCGCTCGTCCGGGGTGGAGGCAGTGATCGCGTCCGAGCGGACCACCCAGAGGCTGACGCCCTCGTTGCGGCGGGTGTACAGGTCTCGGGCGGCGAGCAGGGCCATCCGGTCGTCGGAGGCGTGCAGCGAGCCGACGTGGACGTGGTTCAGCCCGCGCCGGGGGCGCACGAACACCTCGTACAGCGGCCAGCCGGCCTTGGACTCGGTCACTTTCCGTTCTCCTGTTCGGTGGCGTGCTGGACGGGCTCGGCGGCACGCGAGGCGGCCTGCTCGGCAACATGCGAGGCGGCCTGCTCGGCGGCGTGCTTGGCCGCGTAGGCGACGGCCGCCTCGCGCACCCACGCACCGTCCTCGTGGGCGGCGCGACGGCGTTCGATCCGCTGGGCGTTGCAGGGGCCCTGGCCCCGGATGACCCGGTTCAGCTCGGACCAGTCCGGCTCGCCGAAGTCCCAGCCGCCGCGCTCCTCGTTCCAGCGCAGCTCGGGATCGGGAAGCGTGACGCCCAGGTGCTGGGCCTGCGGGACGGACATGTCGACGAACCGCTGCCGCAGCTCGTCGTTGCTGTGCCGTTTGATCCGCCAGGCCATCGAGCGGGCGGAGTTCGGCGAGTCGGCGTCCGAGGGCCCGAACATCATCAGCGACGGCCACCACCAGCGGTCGACGGCGTCCTGGACCATCCGGCGCTGGGCCTCGGTGCCGCGCATCAGCGTCATCAGGAGCTCGTAGCCCTGGCGCTGGTGGAAGGACTCCTCCTTGCAGATCCGCACCATCGCGCGGGCGTACGGGCCGTAACTGCAGCGGCAGAGCGGGACCTGGTTGCAGATCGCCGCACCGTCCACCAGCCAGCCGATCACACCGACGTCGGCGAAGGTGAGGGTCGGGTAGTTGAAGATCGAGGAGTACTTCTGGCGGCCGGAGATCAGTTTCTCCGTGAGCTCCGCGCGGTCGACGCCGAGGGTCTCGGCCGCGGCGTAGAGGTAGAGGCCGTGGCCGGCCTCGTCCTGGGCCTTGGCGAGCAGGATGGCCTTGCGGCGGAGAGACGGGGCCCGGGTGAGCCAGTTGCCCTCGGGCTGCATGCCGATGATCTCGGAGTGGGCGTGCTGGGCGATCTGGCGGATCAGGGTGGCCCGGTAGGCGTCCGGCATCCAGTCCCTGGGTTCGATCCGCTGTTCGGCGGCGACGACCGCCTCGAACCGGTCCTCCGGTGTCTGGGCGGGGAGCGCCTCGGCCACCTCTGCTGTCACCACGGTCCCCTCTCGTGTCCTGCTGAGTCCTGCCGTGCCGAGCCCGAAGCCCAACCGACTGACCGTTCGGTCGGTACCATTCTGCGCGGCGGGGTGGAGGGATGGCAAGGCACGGAAACGAGTAACAGGTAACAGATGACAGATTACGAAATCTGTCATCTGTTACCTGTTACCAGTTATCCGTTTGCCGTCAGCTGTTGCCGGTTCGGTGCGTCGCCGATGTCGTCGCCGATGCCGTCACCGATGCCGTTGCCGTGACCGCCGCCGCTACCGCCACCTCGCCGTCAGCCCACCACCCGCTCACCCCTCCGTGCGGTCGCGCAGTCGCGGCAAGGGGACGGCGAGCAACGCCGCCAGCAGGGCGATCCGGGGGGCGAGCTGGTCCAGCCGGATGTACTCGTGCCGGGCATGGGCCCCGGCACCCACCGCACCGAAACCGTCCAGGGTCGGGAGCCCGCGCGAGCCCGGCAGGTTGGTGTCCCCCGCCCCGCCGGCCGGGGCGCCGTCCAGCTGCTGCCCGAGCACGGCGGCGAGCGAACGCACGTGCCGCAGCAGCGGGTTGCCGGTCCGCTCCGGCCAGGCCGGGCGGCTGGACAGCACCTCCGTCCGCACCCGGGCACCCGGGCGCAGTGCGGTGAGCCGGGCGAGGTTGTCCAGCGTGCGGCGCTGCGCCTCACCGGTGGCGAACCGCAGGCCGAGCTCGGCCTCGGCCCGTCCCGCGACCACGTTGGCCCGCGAACCGCCGCTGATCCGACCGGCGTTGAGCTCGGTACCGGGCTGGCCGGCGATACCGCGGACGACCACCAGTTGGTCGACCAGCTCGTCGACCGCCGACACGCCGTCGTGGGCGTCGTTGCCCGCGTGCGCCTCGCGGCCGGTCACCGTGAGCCGGACCCGGGTGCTGCCCCTCCTCGCGGTCTTCAACCGGCCGTCCGGATGCGGCGGTTCGAGACCCAACACTGCTGCTGCGCCGCGTAGTTGGCGCTCGACCAGCCGTCGTCCGTCCGGGCTGCCGACCTCCTCGTCGGAGACCACGACCAGGCGCACCGTCCGGTGCGGCCGTTCGCCCAGGTCGGCGAGCAACGCCAACGCACCTTCCAGGATCGCGAGTCCGCCCTTCATGTCGACCACACCGGGGCCGGTGAGTCGACCGTCCCGCTCGGTGACCGGCCAGTCCGCCAAGGTCCCGGCCGGCCAGACGGTGTCGTGGTGGCCCACGATCAGCAGGTGCGGCAGGGTTTCGTCCCGCCCCGCCCACTCCAGGACGAGGTGATCCCCCGCCGGACCGGGTTCGCGGCGGGCGGTGGCCCCGGTGGCTTGGAAACCCGCGGCCAACTCCTCGGCGAGGGCGTCGAGTCGGGGGGCGTCCCCGCTGGGCGACTCGATCCGGGCCAGGTCGACGCAGCGGCGCCGGACGGCACCGGCGAGCGTACGGGCACGGGCGCTGAGTGCCTGCGGCAGGCCGGGCAGCGCCGCGGTGACCGGAGCGTTCGCGGCCGCGGGCGCGGCGGGGTCGGTCACGGCGGGGGTCGTCACGGCGGGGACGGTCACGGTGGTGGCGGAGACCGTGGCTGTCGCTGCGGTGGTTGCGGGGGTTGCAGCCGTTCCGCGAGTGACGGAAGTCGCCGGGGTGATGCCAGTTGCGGCAGCCACAGCAGTTGCGGCAGTCACAGCGGCTGCGGAAGTCGCACCGGTGACAGCAGCTGCGGCGGCGGCTTCGCCGTCGGCGGCGGTCGGGAGCGAAACCTGGGCGCGGTCGGGTTCCGCGGCGGCTCCCGGTGCGGCGGGCGACCCGACGATCTGGGGACTCAACGTTCGCCTCCGCGGCCGCCGCCGGTATTCAGCGGCCGTACCGGCCGGCCGCTCCCACCGGGGTACCAGGCCCGACCGGACCGCCCCGATCGGCCGGGATGGCCGGCGGCCCGCCGGAGCGGCCCGTCTGGCCCAAGTGCGGTGCAACGGCTGGGCGGCGTGCTTGGCATTGCGTCCTCCTCGCTCGATCCGGTGGCCCCGGTCCGCCCGGAGCCCCGTGGACGGCGGCCTCCTGGCGGCGGGCACAGTGGCCGGCCCGCCGCAGGGAAGCCGAGATGTGAGCCTAGAAGAACCGTTCGGTTTCCTGCGAGGTGGCCCTGCTCCCAGCGTGCCGGTTCCGGGCCCGACCTCGGACACCCGCCGGAGAAACCGCGGCGGGCGCACGGCACGCGGGCCTGGTTCGGCGCGCGGACACGGTCGCCGGATCGCGCCCATCTCCACCATGGACCCGCCGCCCGAGTTCGGCATCGCAAACCGCCAAGGCACGGCATTTCCACGCCGGATGGGTGACAACAGCTCAGCACTCGGTACGAATCGGGAGCACGCGACGGCTCAGGGAAGCCCATCCTCCGCCGGGCCTGTCTCCGCAGGGACGTCCGGGGAACGCCCGCATGAACACCGGCTGGTGCGATGCCCCGACGAGCCTCGGCGCCCCCGCCGTGCACCGCCCCGCGTCGCCCCGACCGCGCCCCCACTCCCCTGACCGCGCCCCGACTCCCCTGACCGCTTTGACTGCTTCGACCTCTCTGACTCGCTCTGACCCGCTCTGGCCCGCTCTGACCGCTCTGACCGCTCTGACCGCTCTGACCGCTCTGACCGCCCGCACGATGGGGGGTGACTCCGCGGCCGCTGGAAGGCTGACGGTCCCGCCGCCCTCAGCGGCCGTCCCCGACCAGTCCCGCATCGCGCGCCAGCAGCGCGGCTTGGACCCGGTTGCCGACACCGAGGCCGGCCAGGATCCGGCTGACGTGCACCTTGACCGTGCTCTCGCGCATCCCCAGGACGCCCGCGACCTCGGCATTGGAGAGCCCCTCGGCGAGTTCGCGCAGCACGTCGGTCTCGCGCGGGGTGAGCCCGGCGACCCGGCTGCGGGCGGCAACCGACCGGGGTGCGCCGACGCGGTGGTAGCGGTCGATCAGGCGCCGTGCGGCCGCCGGGTGCAACATCCCCTGGCCCTCCGCGACGACGTGCACGCCCCGGGCGATCTCGGTGGGCGGGGTGTCCTTGAGCAGGAAGCCGTCGGCCCCCGCGGCGAGCGCTCGGTACACGTACTCGTCCAGGTCGAAGGTGCCGAGCACGATGACCCGCGGCCCGTCGGGCAGTTCGCACAGGCGACGGGTGGCGGCGATGCCGTCGAGCCGGGGCATCCGGATGTCCATCAGCGCGACATCGATCCGCCGACGCCTGGCGAGCTCGACCGCCTGCAACCCGTCGGCGGCCTCGGCGACCACAGCGAGCGCCGGGTCCTGGGCGAGGAGGCCGACCAGGCCGAGGCGGACGAGTGCGTCGTCGTCGACCACCATGGTTCGGATCACGCGTCCTCCTTCGCTGCTGAGCCGATTGCTTCCCATCGCTACGACCCGGCCCGCGCACGGGCGTCGGCCCGGGAACCGGACCGGGCGTCGTCCGCGGCGCCCGGTCCGTCCTGCGCATCAGGAGCTCCCTCCCTCGCCCCAAGCGCCTTCTGCCCGTGGCGCGTTGCGCCTTCCGCCGACGCCGTCCCCGCCCCCGCGCCCTCTCCGGCCCGGACCGGACCGGCCCGGACCGGACCGGTGCAGTCCGGTGCAGCGCGGTCCGGTGCGTCGGACTGACTCGATGCTAGGGGCCGGTCGGCTCCGGAGCGCCCCGGCCTTCCGGGCGACCGCACCCTCGACTTCCGCCGGGGGTCTGCGCCGCTGACCCGACGATTCGCGGCGCTTCCGCCCTGCCCGGCGTCGCCGGCACGACCACCGACCAACTTCACCCCGGGCCCGGCTCCACCGCGCACCGAGACAGTCCCCTGCCACCCACCGAGACCGCCCGCCGTTCCTCGCCGAGGCTCTGCGGACCTTCCACGGCCCCGGGGCGTTGGGCCCGGGCGGCGCCGGCCTTCGGCGCCGCCCGCGAGCGCCGAACAGATGACAGTCAACAGATTTCAACTTTCAGATGACAGACGACAGAGAACAGATTTTGAAATCTGTTCGCTGTTCGTGCCATAGTGGCACCCGGGCCGCCCTGCCCGCGCCCCGCCGTCAATCCCCAGGCGTCGCGCCCGCCCCCGAACCTCGGAGTGCCCCATGTCCTCGACCACGCGCCCCGCCCAACGCCGACTCGGCACCGCCGGGCCCGTCACCTCCGCCCTCGGCCTCGGCTGCATGGGCATGTCCGACATGTACGGCCCGGCAGACGAGGCCGAGAGCATCGCCACCATCCACGCCGCCCTCGACGCCGGCATCACCCTGCTCGACACCGGCGACTTCTACGGCATGGGCCACAACGAACTGCTGATCCACGAGGCCCTGCGCGGCCGCAACCGCGAGGACGTCGAGATCAGCGTCAAGTTCGGCGCCCAGCGCAGCCCGGACGGCCAGTGGCTCGGCTACGATGCGAGCCCGGCCGCCACCAAGACCGCGCTCGCGTACACGCTGCGCCGCCTGCGCACCGACCACATCGACGTCTACCGTCCGGCCCGCCTCGACCCGAAGGTCCCGATCGAGGAGACCATCGGCGCCATCGCCGACCTGGTGAAGGCCGGTTACGTCCGCCACATCGGCCTCTCCGAGGTCGGCGCGGACACCCTGCGCCGCGCCGCCGCCGTCCACCCGATCGGCGACCTGCAGATCGAGTACTCGCTGCTCACCCGCTCGATCGAGGCCGCCATCCTTCCCACGGCCCGCGAGCTCGGCATCGGCGTCACCGCGTACGGCGTGCTCTCGCGCGGCCTGCTCAGCGGCCACTGGAGCCAGGACCGCGCCCTCGCCGGCACCGACTTCCGCACCCGCAGCCCGCGCTTCCAGGGCGAGAACCTGGCCCACAACCTCGCCCTGGTCGAGGCGCTGCGCGCGATCGCCACCGCGAAGGGGGCGAGCGTCGCGCAGGTGGCCATCGCCTGGGTCGCCTCGCGCGGTGAGGACGTCGTCCCGCTGGTCGGCGCCCGCCGCCGGGAGCGTCTGACCGAGGCGCTCGGCGCGCTGGACGTCGCCCTGTCCGAGGCCGACCTCACCGCCATCGAGGCGGCCGTCCCCGCCGACTCCGCCGCAGGCGACCGGTACGCTGCCGCGCAGATGTCCCACCTGGACAGCGAGCGCTGACCGGCCCGGCCGACCGACGCCGCCCGCCCCGCCAGCCCCACCAGCCCCACCAGGTGGTCCGGCCGACCGGCTCCACCGGCCGGTCCGGACCGCAGCGCCACCCGACCGCACGACCCTAAGGACGGACCCGCCCCGTGACCACGGACACCACACTCACCGCCGAGCAGATCCTGATCGCGGCGGAGGACGTCCTCCGGCGGTTCGGCCCGGCCAAGGCCACCGTCGTGGATGTCGCCCGCATCCTCGGCGTCAGTCACAGCAGCGTCTACCGGCACTTCCCGAGCAAGGCCGCGCTGCGCGAGGCGGTCACCCAGCGCTGGCTCGACCAGGCGCACTACGAGCTCTCGACGATCTCCATCGAGGGCGGCCCCGCCTCCGAGCGGCTGCACCGCTGGCTGACGACCCTGTTCGCGGCCAAGCGGAAGAAGGCGCTCGAGGACCCGGAGCTGTTCGCGACCTACATGGCGCTGGTCGAGGAGCACAGCGACACCGTCGACGCACACATCGACACCCTGGTCAGGCAGATCTCGCAGATCGTGCAGGACGGCATGGACAGCAAGGAGTTCAAGCCGGCCCACATCGTCAACACCGCCCGCGCCGTTTTCGACGCCACCGCCCCGTTCCACGATCCGGCCTACGCGTCGACCTGGACCGCCCCGGGCGCCGACGACCGATTCGAGGCCGTCTGGAAGCTCGTCCTCGGCGGTCTGAAGCTGAGATGATGCCGCATCAGGTATCGCGCGTGAGGTGTGTTCGGCGGCGGCCGGACCCGGAAGCGTCGACGGGCGCAGCCTGACAACCCCGCCGAGCCACCGGATCAGCTCCGGAGAACGCCGGACGCCGCCGCCGCTTGGTTTCCGACGTGCGGGGCGTCCGGCAGCTCCGCGCAGCCGTGCCCGCCGGCCCGGATCCGCGCCGAGCCCGCCTCTCAGCGGCGGGAGTTGCCGAACAGCAGCCGGTAGACGATCAGCAGTGCCAGGGCGCCGCCGATCGCCGACACCCAGGTCGCCCCGTCGAAGAAGTGCGCCGTGATCGACCGGTGCAGGAAGTGCGACGCGACCCAGCCGCCGACGAAGGACCCGGCGATGCCGATCAGGGTGGTCACGATCAGGCCGCCCGGGTCCTTGCCCGGCAGCAGCAGCTTGGCCAGCGCACCCGCCAGCAGGCCCAGCACGATCCACGCGATGATGCTCATCCGTCGTCCCTCCCGTATCGGCGCGACGGCCCCGCCCGTCCGCTCTGCTCCGGAGGACGCCACCGCTCGGCGCCCGGTTCCGACGCCGCAGGGCGCAGTGTCGGTACCGGCCACCGACCAACCGGCCACCGACCGCCTTCGCCACGCCGCTGCGCCGCCACGCCGCCACGCCGCCACGCGTGGCGCGCTCCCCGCAGGCCCTCCGCGCCGGAATACTGCGGCCATGCGCATCCTGATCGCCACCGCCGGGTCCCGGGGGGACGTGGCGCCGTTCGCCGGGCTCGGGGTCCGCCTCCGGGCGGCCGGCCACCAGGTGGCCGTCGCCACCCATGCCTCGTTCGCCGAGTCCGTCCGGGCGGCCGGACTGGAGTTCCGGGCGCTGCCGCTCGACCCGCGCGCCGAACTCGCCTCCGCACAGGGGCAGCGGTTGCTGCGGGCCGGCAGTGGCGCCGGGGCCATCCTCCAACTCCTGCGCCTCGGCCGGAAGTTCATGCCCGCACTGGGCGACGGCATCGTCGAGGCCGTCGCCCTCGGCACCGACGTCCTGCTGACCACCGGCACCACCAGCGCGCTGGGCCAGGTCGCCGCCGAGGCCGCCGGCGTCCCCATCATCGAACTGCTCCTCCAACCCCTCGACCCGACCCGGGAGTTCGCGCCCGCTGTCACCGGCACCCGATCGCTCTCCCGGCCCGGCAACCTGCTCGCCGGGCACGCCGTGCAGACCGGGATCGACCAGCTGTTCGCGCCCGCCGTCCGCGGGCTGCGCCGCAGGCTCGGCCTACCGCCGCAGAGCATCGCCCGGGCCCGCCGCCACCGCCCCGTCCTGCACGGGTTCTCGCCGACGGTGGTCCCCCGGCCTGCCGACTGGCACCCCCGCCTGGACGTGGCGGGCTACTGGTGGCCGCCCGCCCAGCCGGACTGGCAGCCCCCGGCCCGGTTGCTCGACTTCCTCGGCGCGGGGCCGCCGCCGGTCTTCGTCGGCTTCGGCAGCCTCGTGGTGGGCGATGCGGAACGGCTCACCGCGACCGCGGTCGCCGCCGCCCGCTCCGCCGGGGTGCGGCTCCTGCTGCAGTCGGGTTGGAGCGGGTTGTCCGCCGAGGACTCGGACACCGTCCTGACCATCGGGGACGCCCCGCACGACTGGCTGTTCCCCCGGATGGCGGCCGTGGTCCACCACGCGGGCGCGGGCACCACGGCCGCCACCCTCCGCGCCGGAACTCCCAGCATCCCCGTTCCCGGCCAGCTCGACGCGCCCTTCTGGGCGAGCCGACTCACTGCCCTCGGCGTCTCCCCCGGCCCCGTCCCGCTCCGGGCCCTCGCCCCCGCCCGGCTCGCCGCCGCGATCCGCAGCGCCCTCGACAACCCGCACCACCTCGCCCGCGCACAGTCCGTCGCCGCCACCCTCGCGAGCGAGGACGGCACCGCGAAGGTCCTCACCGCCGTGGAACGCGCGGCGGCGGCGGCCGGGTGACAGGGAACAACGGAGAGCGAACAGATGACAGCCGACAGATTTCGAAAGCTGTCTGCTGTCAACTGTTCGCCGTCGGATGTCATCCACCCGCTGTCGTGCACCCCCTGTCACTCACCGGCCACCACCTGCCCACGGTCACTCCGCCGCCGCCCGCCGCCGACCGCCTGCTGCCCGCCGCCGCGATCCGGACTGACCGCCCAGGAGGCCGGCGAGAAGGACGTAGACCACCGACGCCCCCGCGAGACCGACCGCCCAGCCGTAGTCGGCCAGGGGTTTGAGGAGGGGGATCAGGCCGTCCGCCGGGAAGGGGCCCTGCTTCGCGCCGTGGGCGTCGACGGCCGAGTAGGAGCCGCCGACGGCCAGCAGGCCGCCGACCAGCAGGGCCGTGACGGCCCGCCAGTTCCACCCCCCGGTGTACCAGTACGCCCCGCCCGGGCGGTAGAGCTCGGCGAGTCGGAGGCGGGTGCCGCGCAGCAGCCAGTAGTCCGCGATCAGGACACCGGCGACGGTGCCGAGCAGCCCGCCGACCACGCCCAGCCAGGTGAAGATGTAGACGTGCGGATCGGCGATCAGCCGCCACGGGAAGATGGCGATGCCGACCACGCCCGTGATCAGCGCCCCGGTACGGAAGTTGACGAACCGGGGCAGGAGGTTGGTCAGGTCGTAGGCGGGCGAGACCACGTTGGCGGCGATGTTCACCGACAGCGTCGCGACCAGGACGGTCAGCAACGCGAACAGGATGCCGACGGGGCTCTCCATCTTGGCGGCGAGCTGGATCGGATCCCATACCGGTGTGCCGTAAACGGCCTGGGAGCCGGAGGTGACCAGCACGGACAGGAACGCGAAGAGCGTCATCGTCGTCGGCAGGCCGAGCGCCTGCCCCCGGATCTGGGCCCGCTGGCTGCCACCGAAGCGGGTGAAGTCCGGAATGTTGAGCGACAGAGTCGACCAGAAGCCGATCATGCCCATCAACGACGGGAAGAAGACCTTCCAGAACCCGCCGCCCCACCCCAGCGTGGACGGCTGGTCGAGCAGTGGGCCGAATCCGCCCGCCTTGACGGTGATCCAGGCCAGCAGTGCGAGCGCGCCGACGATGACGAACGGCGCCGCCCAGTTCTCGAAGCGCCGCAGCGCTTCCATCCCCCGGGCGATGATGGCCATCTCCAGCAGCCAGAACAGCAGGAACGAGAGCCACTGCGTCCACGGGTAGCCGCCCAACTCCCCGGCTGTGCGCCAGGACTGGCCGAGCAACTTGCCGGCCAGCAGGAAGATCCCCTCGCCGCCGATCCAGGTCTGGATCCCGAACCAGGCGCAGGCCACCGCCGCCCGGAGCAGGGCGGGCAGGTTGGCGCCGCGCAGCCCGAAGGAGGCGCGGGCGAACACCGGGAAGGGGATGCCGTACTTGGTGCCGGCGTGCCCGGTGAGCAGCATCGGTACCAGCACGATCAGGTTGGCGAGCGCGATGGTCAGCACCGCCTGTTTCCAGTCCATACCGATCGCGACCAGGCCCGAAGCCAGGGTCCAGGACGGGATGTTGTGGGCCATGCCGACCCAGAGGGCGAGGAAGTTGTACGTGGTCCAGGTGCGCCGTGCCACCGGGACCGGACGCAGGTCGTCGCTGGTGAAGCCGTTGGGAGGCAGATCCCCGGCGGACGAGTCGAGTTCGACCCGGCCGTCGGGGTACTGCCGCTGTCTGCCGCCGTCGGTCGCGGTGTCGGGCATGGGTAACTCCCGTCTGCTGCAACTGGGATCACATGGGGATCGGGGTACCACGGGACGGAGCGTCGGGCGGTCACGGCGTCACGGGATCACACGTGCGGGATGACGTCCGTCCCGTAGGCGTCGATGGTGGCCTCGATCGCGTCGTGCATGGCGTAGACGGCGAACTGGTCGACGCCGAGCGAGCGGAGTTCGGCCAGTCGGGCGCGCTGCGCCTCGGCCGGGCCGATCAGGCAGAAGCGGTCCACGATCTCGTCGGGGACGAAGGTCGTGTCGGGGTTCCCGGCCCGCCCGTGATGGCTGTAGTCGTACCCCTGGCGGCCCTTGATGTAGTCGGTGAGCGCCTCCGGCACCAGGTCGGAGTGCTCGCCGTAGTGGTTGACCAGGTCGGCGACGTGGTTGCCGACCATCCCGCCGAACCATCGGCACTGCTCTCGGGCGTGGGCGAGCGCGGCCGGCGACTCGTCGGCGGTGACGTAGGCCGGGGCGGCTACGCAGATGGTGACGGAGTCCGGGTCGCGGCCCGCTTCGACGGCGGCGGCCCGCACCGCCTTCACCATGAACTCGGTGAGGTAGGGGTCGGCCAACTGCAGGATGAATCCGTCGGCTTGCTGTCCGGTCAGCGCCAGCGCCCTGGGCCCGTACGCGCCCATCCAGATCGGCAGCGACGCGTCCGGGCCGACCCACGGCAGGTGCATCTCGGTGCCGTCCACCTCGACGGTGCGGCCCTCGGCCAACTCCTTGATGGCGTGCATCGCTTCGGAGAGCCGGGCGAGGGTCGCGGGGCGGCGCCCGGCGACCCGCATGGCGCTGTCGCCGCGGCCGATCCCGCAGACCGTGCGGTTGCCGTACATGTCGTTCAGCGTGGCGAACAGGGAGGCGGTGACCTCCCAGGTCCGGGTGGAGGGGTTGGTGACCATCGGGCCGACGGTCAGGCGTTCGGTCTCGGCGAGGATCCGGCTGTAGATGACGAAGGGCTCCTGCCACAGGACACAGGAGTCGAAGGTCCAGCCGTGGCTGAACCCGGCCTGCTCGGCGCGGATCATCCGGTCGATGAGGAGGCGGGCGGGCGGGTCGGTCTGCAGGACGAGGCCGATGTCCATGGGTGGCTCCGAGAAGGGATGGGCCGCCGCCCGACCGCCGGTCTCGGGCCCGGGCGGCGGCAGGTTGACAACGGGGAACGGAAGGTTGACAGCGAGGGGCCAGGCAGCAGCGGATCGGCCGGCAGGAGGCCTGGGGACGGCGCGGACAGCGGGGACGGCAGGGGACGGCAGGGTCAGACGAGGTACTGGCAGGTGTCGCGGCGCAGGAACGTGCCGTGGCCGGCCCGGCCCAGCCAGTTGCCGTCGTCCAGCACGACGGTGCCCCGGGAGAGCACCGTGCGCGCCCGGCCGGTGAGCCGGCGGCCCTCGTACGCGGAGTAGTCGACGTTCATGTGGTGGGTCGCGGCGGAGACGGTCTGCACCGCGGTGGGGTCGTAGACGACGAGGTCGGCGTCGGCGCCCGGCGCGATGGTGCCCTTGCGCGGGTGCAGCCCGAACATCCGGGCGGGCGTGGTGCAGGCGATCTCGATCCAGCGGCGTCGGCTGATGTGCCCGTCCACGACGGCCTGGTGCAGCAGGTCCATCCGGTTCTCCACGCCCGGCAGCCCGTTGGGGATCTTCGAGAAGTCGCCGCGACCGAGTTCCTTCTGGCCGGCGAAGCAGAACGGGCAGTGGTCGGTGGAGACGACCTGGAGGTCGTTGGTGCGCAGCCCGCGCCAGAGCGCCTCCTGGTGCTCGCGCGGCCGAAGGGGCGTGCTGCACACGTACTTGGCGCCCTCGAAGCCGTCGGCGCCCTCCTCGGCGAGGTTGTCGGTGGAGAGGAAGAGGTACTGGGGGCAGGTCTCGCCGAAGACGTTGAGCCCGGCGTCGCGGGCCTGGGCGAGTTCGGCGAGCGCGGACGCGGCGGAGACGTGGACGACGTAGAGCGGGCTGCCGGCGACCTGGGCGAGCTTGATCGCCCGGTGGGTGGCCTCGGCCTCCAGCAGTTCGCGGCGGACCTCGCCGTGGTGGCGGGGGGCGGTCTTCCCTGCGGCGAGCGCCTGTTCGACCAGCACGTCGATGGCGATGCCGTTCTCGGCGTGCATCATGATCAGCCCGCCGTTGGCCGCGCCGCGCTGCATGGCGCGAAGGATGCGGCCGTCGTCGCTGTAGAAGACGCCGGGGTAGGCCATGAAGAGCTTGAACGAGGTGGACTCGCCGGAGTCGACGAGCGTGTCCATCTCCTTGAGGACGCCGTCGTTGACGTCGGAGACGATGGTGTGGAAGGCGTAGTCGATGGCGCAGTTGCCGTCGGCCTTGGCGTGCCAGGCGTCCAGGCCCTCGCGCAGCGAGCCGCCGACCGGCTGGACGGCGAAGTCGACGATGGTGGTGGTGCCGCCCCAGGCGGCGGCCCTGGTGCCGGTCTCGAAGGTGTCGGAGGCCGCGGTGCCGCCGAACGGCAGCTCCATGTGGGTGTGGGCGTCGACGCCGCCCGGGATGACGTAGTGGCCGGTGGCGTCGAGGACGGTGTCGGCGCTCCACGCCTCGGCGGCGGAGCTGCCGGTGGTGGCGAGGGCGGCGATGCGCTCGCCCTCGATCAGGACGTCGGCGGGGAGTTCCTCGGTGGCCGTGATGACGAGGCCGCCGCGGACGATGGTGCGCCGGTGCGGGTCGGGGGTGGTCATCTCGCTGCTCCTCAGGCCTCGGCGAGGGGTCCGTAGGCGTCGGGCCGACGGTCGCGGTAGAACGCCCACTGCTGGCGGACCTGTTCGATCAGGCCGAGGTCGAGGTCCCGGACGACGAGTTCCTCCTCCTTGTCGGAGGCGACGTCGCCGACGAACTGGCCGCGCGGGTCGACGAAGTAGGAGGTGCCGTAGAAGTCGTTGTCGCCGTACTCCTCGGTGCCGACCCGGTTGATGGCGGCGACGAAGTACTCGTTGGCGACGGCGGCGGCGGGCTGTTCGAGCTGCCAGAGGTAGGCGGACAGACCGCGGCTGGTGGCGGAGGGGTTGTAGACGATCTGCGCGCCGGCCAGGCCCAGGGCTCGCCAGCCCTCGGGGAAGTGGCGGTCGTAGCAGATGTAGACGCCGACCTTGCCGACGGCGGTGTCGAACACGGGCCAGCCCAGGTTGCCGGGCTTGAAGTAGTACTTCTCCCAGAAGCCCCTGACCTGCGGGATGTGGTGCTTGCGGTACTTGCCGAGGTAGCTGCCGTCGGCGTCGATCACGGCGGCGGTGTTGTAGTAGACGCCGGTCTGCTCCTCCTCGTAGACCGGGACGACCATGACCAGTCCGAGCTCGCGGGCGAGGTCCTGCATCCGGCGCACGGTCGGACCGTCGGGGACGGCCTCGGCCCAGCGGTAGTGCTCGGGTTCCTGGACCTGGCAGAAGTAGGGGGAGTTGAAGACCTCCTGGTAGCCGATGATCTTCGCACCCTGGGCGGCGGCCTCCCGGGCGTACCGCTCGTGGAGCGCGATCATGCTCTCCTGGTCGCCGGTCCAGCGGGTCTGGACGAGCGCGGCACGGACGATCTGCGACATGGGTACCTCCGCAACTCCGCGGCCCGGCCGTGCGGTCGGGCCCGCGGTATGAGGGTTGACGGGGCGGGTCTGACCCGCGGATCCGCTCGGGGATCCGCATGGGTCTACGTGCGTAGAAAGCGATCTCTAGACCGTAGGCCGGGCCTCGGTGGCCTGACAATACGTCGGCGGAAACACGTCTGGGGCGATCTTGTCGTGCGGACACGCGGGAGGTCCCGGGTGGGATGAAAGGCACATCTACCCCGTGAGTGCCCTCCTTACTCATTCGAGTGAACCGAGGCGTTCCGGGTGCGGGGCCGGTCATCGCCGGGTAGGACGCGCCCGAAGATCACTGCCGGTCTCAGCCCGCAGTGTTTCCAGACGAGTTCGGTGGGCCGGCCACGGGGACCGGAGCGGCCGCACGGGGGGTGACGGATGACGGCGGTGACGAAGGACGCGGCGGGTACGGCGCATCCGGCGGCAGGCGGGGGCCCGGCGGAGCGGCCGCCCGCCCCTCCCGCCCTGCCCGCCTGGGCAGGGCTGCTGCTCGCGCTCGGTGCGCTGCTGCCGGTCACCGTCGGCGCGCTGCTGTTCCAGCGTCGGGCGCCCGACGTGCGGGACGTCGCCCTCCAGCTGGCCGGCTCCCGCGCCGCCGCCGAGGCGGTGGTGGGCGGGCGGGCCTCGGACTACCTGGCCGCGCTGCGGGCGGACGTCTGGCTGACCGGGGGCTACGCGCTGACGCTGGTGGCCGCCGCGCTGCTCGGCGGGTACCTGCTCGGGCGGTCGCGCCCCCGACCCCTGGCGCTCGTGCTCGGCGGCGCGGGACTGCTCGCCGCCTGCTGCGACCTCACCGAGGACGCACTGCTGCGCGCCGGACTCGACGGCTTCGGCGCCCACGGCTCCACGGGCCCCACCAGTCCCGCCGGCTCCAGCGGCGGCGCCTCGGACGCTCCCTTCGCCGCCGCCACCGCGTTCGCCACGGTCAAGTGGCTGCTGCTCCTGCCCGCCGGGTCGGTCGCGCTGGGCGTCCTGGTCGTCACCGCCGCCCGGGCGGCACGCGGGCTCCGGCCGTCGCGGGCCGGCACATCCGGCTCCCCCGCGGCCAGCGGCTCCTCCGATCCACCGGAGCTGATCCCACCGTGGCCGACCACCTCGCGACACGGGACGCCGACAGCCGGAGCCGGCCGGTCGCCGCGCCCGCACCCGCCGGGTGCCGCGCCCGCGCCCGAGCGGCACGCCCACTGGCGCGACGCCTCCCGGGTGCCTCCCGGCCGCGAGCCCGGCGGGCTCGGGTTCTGTGCCTCGGGCGGCGGGATCCGCTCGGCCTGCGTCACACTCGGCGCACTCCAGGCTCTGCGGCCCTGGCTGAAGCGGGCCCGCTACCTGGTCTCCGTCTCCGGCGGCGGCTACACGGTCGGCGCGCTGCAGCTCGCGCTCAGCGACTCCGCACCCGACAGCCCGGTGCGCGCCGTCTCGGGCCTCACCGCCGACACCGTGATGGAGCCCGGCTCCCCCGAGGAGGACCACCTCCGCCGGCACGGGAAGTACATCGCCGACGGCGCCCACGAGTGGCTGGTCGCCCTCGGGACACTGCTGCGGGGCGTGCTGTCGGCCCTCACCCTGCTGCTGGCCGCCGTCCTGGTGCTCGGCCTCGGGCTCAGCCGCTTCTACCACGTCGTCCCGCTCACGGACCTGGGCCACCTGGCGGCCGTCGGCCTGCGCCGGATCGGTGCCCCGCCGGGGCCGTTGGCGCTCCGCCGACCCGCGGTCGCCGCGCTCGGCACACTGCTGGCGGCAGCCGCCGGGTGCTGGCTGCTGTGGCTGCTGGCCTTCCCCCCGCTCGGCTGGCACGCCCTGCTGCCGCGACTGCTCCGCCGCCTCTACTTCGCCGCGCTCGGGCTGGCCGGCCTGCTGGCCGTCGGGGTGCTCGCCGTCCCGGGGCTGGCCTGGGGGGCGGTGCGGCTCCAGCAGGCGCTGTCGGCCGGCCCCCGGCTGACGGGCGCCGGGCTCAGCCTGACCGTCGTGCTCAGCTACCTGGCGCTGCTGCCCGGCATACTGTGGCGCGACCGCCGGGCGATCGGCCGGGGCGCGGCCGCGATCGGCGGTGCGCTGCGCCGCACCGGTCGGCCGGGCGGCAGCCTCCTCGCCGACCTCCCCCGGTACGCGGTGGTGTGGGCGGCCGTGCTGGCGCTGACGGCGGGTGCGCTGCTGGCCCTCGGCTGGGCCGTCGCCACCGGGTACGCCTGGCCGACGGCCGTCCAGGTGCTGCTGCCGCTGGTGCTCGGCGCGGTCGGGCTCAACCTCGACCAGACCTGGATGAGCCTGCACCCGTTCTACCGCCTGCGGCTGGCCTCGGCGTTCGCGGTCCGCCGGGTCACCGAGGGCGGTCGGTCGGCGGCCCGCCCGTACCGGTTCTTCCAGGAGCAGACCTGGCTGAGCCACTACGGCGCCCGGCACCCCGACTTCCCGCAGGTGATCTTCTCCGCGGCGGCCAACCTGTCCGGCAACTCCCGTACGCCACCGGGCCGCCGGGCGGTCTCCTTCTCGCTCTCGCACGACTACGTGGGCGGCCCGGACGTCGGCTACGCGCGCACCGACGTGCTGGAGCGGCGCACCCGGCGGCACATCGCCCGGGACCTCACCGTCCAGTCCGCGATGGCCGTCTCCGGGGCCGCGTTCTCCTCCGCCATGGGGCGTGAATCCCGCGTCTACCAGGGGCTGTTCGCGGTCACCAACGCACGCCTCGGCACGTGGCTGCCCAACCCGGCGGTGCTCGGCCCGGACTGGTCCGGCACCCACGACTGGCGCCGCCCCGGGCAGCCCGCAGTCCGTCGGCTCCCGTACCAGCTGCGGGAACTGACCGGCCGCTTCCCGGCCGACGACCGGTTCCTGCTCACCACCGACGGCGGCCACTACGAGCGGCTCGGGCTGGTCGAGCTGCTGCGGCACCGGGTGCGCACGGCGGTCTGCATCGACGCCAGCAGCGACGTCGACCACCCCGCGGCCCTGGCCGCCGCGATCACCCTGGCCCGCGAGGAGCTGGGCGTCGAGATCGGGCTGCACCAGCCGGAACTGCTGCTCCGCGGCAGCGCCGCTGCGCAGGGGCCCTGCGCAGCGGACGACGGCTGCGGCGGCCGACCACCGTTGCAGGGGCTCGCGGCGCAGCTGTCCGCCCGGCTCTCGGCCCGAGCGGTGATCACCGGCGACATCCGCTACCCGGACGTGACCGACGGGCCCGAGTCCGACCGGCGCGGCCGGCTGATCGTCCTCCGCGCGGCGCTCACCCCCGACCTGCCCTACGAGCTGCACGCCTACGCGATGGAGAACCGGGCCTTCCCGAACGACGGCACCAGCGACCAGTGGTTCGACCACCGGCAGTTCGACGCCTACCAGTCCCTCGGCCGCTACCTGGGCGAGCAGGCCGGGCCACTGATCGAGGAGGCCCTGGCCACTGCCGCTACGGCCGCGGAAGGCTCCTCGGTCGGGGAAGGCACCGCGGCCGCGGAAGGCACCGCGCCCCCGGAAGGCACCGCGGCCGCGGGCGCCGCCGCACCGGTGCCCCCGCCGCTGCCGGCGCAGCCGCCCGGCGGTACCGCCTCGGGGCCGTCCGCCGCCGCTCCCCCGGCTCCGCGCCGTCAGGCCGACGGGTAGCCGGCCGGTCGTTCGCGGTGTCGCCGACGGGCGCCCCCGCACCGGGTACGGACCTCGACTGGCCGCCGGCCCGGCTTGACTTCGTCCGGTTCGCTCGGGAAGGATCCGGCGCATGGAATCCGGCGCCACTCTGGTCTGCCGCCTGCACGTCGATCTGCGACGCCAGGCGAGTTCCATCTGTGCCTGTTGACCTTGCACTCCCCCGCCGCTCCCGCCCTGTGAATCCTGCCAGGGCCCGCGCCGCGCACCCGCACCCGCAGTTCTGACCTCCCGCCCCCGCACCGGCGCATCCGTGCGCGCCGGGCCGTTCCGTCGGCCGAGCGCCCGCTCACCGCCACCGGAGCCGGGGCCCACCCTGCCGACGTTCCCGCCGCACCCGAGGACGCCTTGATGAGTCTGAACACGAGCCTGGACCTCGCCTCCGAGGCCCCGACGCCCGACTCGACCGCCCACACCACCCAGGCCGACCCCACCTGCCCCGCCGACCCCACCGCCCGGACCACGGAAGTCGCCCGGGCCGCCCCGACCACCATCGGGGCAGCGGAGGCGGCAGAGACGGCCGGGACTACCGAGGCCGAACGGGCGGCCGAGGCAGAACAGGCGGCCGAGGCAGAACAGGCGGCCGAGGCCGCGGGGAAAGCCCGCACCCGGGAAGCCCACGCCCCGCTCACGCCCAGCGCCCTGCGGACCGTGGTCCGCGAGCTGGCCGAGCGGCCCGAACGGTGGATCCACCTCGTCCGCCTGTCCACCGACGAGCGCTGGTACCGGCGCCTGGTGGCCGAGGACGACCACGAGGTGTGGCTGATCAGCTGGCTGCCCGGCCAGTCCACCGGCTTCCACGACCACGGCGGCTCCCGCGGCGCCTTCGCCGTGGCGCTCGGGGAGCTGGAGGAGCTGTCCCTCGGCGGTCCCGACCAAGGCCTGCTGATCCGTCGGATCCAGGCCGGCACCGCCCGCGCCTTCGGCCCCGAGTACGTGCACGATGTGCGGAACACCGGGTCCGGCCCCGCCGTCACCCTGCACGCCTACTCGCCGCCGCTGGACTCGATGGCGCACTACGACCTGCGGGCCGGAGGGCTCGTCCCCACCTCGGAGGAAGGACCGGAGCAATGGTGACCACGATCGACGACCTGGTGGAGCGGGCCCGCGAGGGCGTCCACCGCCCACGTGCTCGGGAGGCGTACCAGGCCCAGCTGGACGGAGCGCTGCTGGTGGACATCCGCCCGGCGGCGCAGCGGGCCGCCGAGGGCGAGATCCCCGGCGCGCTGGTCATCGAGCGCAACGTGCTGGAGTGGCGGCTCGACCCTACGGGCAGTCACCGGATCCCCGAGGCCTCGGGCTACGACGTCGAGGTGGTCGTGGTCTGCTCCGAGGGCTACGCCTCCAGCCTGGCGGCCGCCTCGCTCCGGGAGCTGGGCCTGCACCGGGCGACCGACCTGGACGGCGGCTTCGTCGGCTGGGCGGCCGCCGGGCTGCCGACCCGTCAGGGCGGCTGAGGCAGGGGCCGCGCAGCAGGCGCAGGCCGGGCGCACTCCCGCGGCGGGCGGGCCCCCGGCACGCGCCGAGCGGTAAATCAGAGACAGGAGATGATGCAGGTCATAGTCTGATCAGAGTTTCCGCAGGTCCGAACCTGGGCAGCCAGGCGGGCGGAAGAACGCCCGGGCGGCTGGTACGACAGGCGCCACCACAACCCGCACCAGCGCTTGCCCCGAACCGCCATCAACCGAACGACCGACCGACACAGGCGCCGCCTCCGCGGGGCGCCCTGACGAGGAAACACCCCGTGATCAGATTCGAGGGCGCCGGAAAGCGCCACCCCGACGGGACCGTCGCCGTCGAGGGCCTGGACCTTGAGGTCCCGACCGGCCGGATAACCGTCCTGGTCGGACCGTCCGGCTGCGGCAAGACCACCCTGCTGCGCATGGTCAACCGGATGGTCGAGCCCACCTCGGGCCGGGTGCTGCTGGACGGCGCCGACGTCGCGAAGCTGGAGCCCGCCAAGCTCCGGCGCGGCATCGGCTACGTGATCCAGCAGGCCGGACTCTTTCCGCACCGCAAGGTGATCGACAACATCGCCACCGTCCCCTACCTGCTCGGCTGGGACCGCAAGAAGGCCCGCGCCCGGGCCGCCGAACTGCTCGAACTGGTCGGCCTCGCGCCCGAGACCGCCAAGCGGTACCCGTTCCAGCTGTCCGGCGGCCAGCAGCAGCGGGTCGGCGTGGCGCGCGCGCTGGCCGCCGATCCACCGGTGTTGCTGATGGACGAGCCGTTCAGCGCCGTCGACCCGGTGGTGCGCGCGGGACTCCAGGAGGAGCTGCTGCGGCTGCAGTCCGAGCTGCACAAGACAGTGCTGTTCGTCACCCATGACATCGAGGAGGCCGTCCGGCTCGGCGACCAGGTGGTGGTGCTGCGCGAGCACGGCCGGGTCGCCCAGCTGGCCGACCCGCACACCCTGCTCACCACCCCCGCCGACGACGGCGTGGCCGCCTTCCTCGGCCGCGACCGGGGACTGCGCGGCCTCGGCCTGCGTCCCGCCCGCGCCGTGGCACTTCGCCCGGTGAGCGACGGACTCACGTACGGCGGGTGGGAGTTGGCGCTGGACGACGAGCGCCGCCCGATCGGCTGGATCGACCGCGACGCGGTCTCCGCCGAGCTGCACCCGGCCACCGGCTTCCGGCCCGACGTCGACACCCTGCGCACCGCGTTGGACGCCGCCGTCCTCTCCGCCTCCGGGGTCGCGGTCGCGCTGGACGCCGACGGCCGCGCCACCGGCACGGCGAGCCGCGAGGCCGTCCTGGCGGCGCTCCGGCCCGAGGCCGGCGGTCGCGCGAGCGCCGCCGCCGGAACCGGCCAGGTCGGCGCCGACACGGACGGGGCGGACGACGCGGGCAGAGCAGTCGGGGCGGACGGAGCCGACGGTGGACGATGAACCGATCGTCCGCTGGTACTGGATCGGCGACCACCTCGGCTACCTCGGCCACCTGCTCGCCGACCACGCCGTGATCGCCCTCGTCCCCGTGCTCATCGGACTGCTGCTGGCCATCCCGCTCGGTCTGGCCTGCACCCGCTTCCCCCGGCTCTACCAGCCGCTGTCCGCCGTCTTCAACATCGTCTACGCGCTGCCCTCGCTGGCCGTGTTCGTCGTGCTCATCCCCTACACCGGGCTCGCCACCCAGGCGACGGTGATGATCCCGCTCACCTTCTACGCCCTCGCCGTCCTGCTGCCGACCACCGTGGACGGGCTGCGCGCCGTCCCGGACGCCGTCCGGCAGGCCGCCACCGCGATGGGGTACGGGCCGTGGCACCGGCTGACGTCGGTCGAACTGCCCGCTGCCGTCCCGTACCTGATCGCCGGCCTCCGGGTCGCCGCGGTGTCCAGCATCTCGCTGGCCAGCGTCGGCGCGCTGGTCGGCCGCGGCGGGCTCGGCTACCTGTTCATCGACGGTTTCCAGCGGACCTTCCCGACGCCGATCCTGGCCGGCATCGTGCTGATCGCCGTCCTGGCGCTGGCCGTCGACCTGGTGCTGGTGGGCGCCCGGCGGCTGCTGGCGCCCTGGGCCGTCCGGGAGAAGGGGGCGGGTTCGTGAACTGGCTGAACTGGCTGGGCGACTTCTTCACCGCCCCGGACCACCGCAGCGGCTCCGACGCGATCGTGCACCGGGTCACCGAGCACCTGCTGCTCTCGGGCGAGGCCCTGCTGTTCGCGGCACTGATCGCCGTCCCGCTCGGGCTGCTGATCGGCTACACCGGGCGCGGCGTCACCGTGGTGACCGCGCTCGCCGGTGCCGCCCGCGCCCTGCCCACTCTCGGCCTGGTGACGCTGGCGGTGCTGCTCGCCGGGGTCGGCGACACGGCCGTGCTGATCCCGCTGGTCGCGCTCGCCGCGCCGCCGCTGCTGGTGGCCGCCGTCGAGGGGGTGCGCGGCACCGATCCGGACGTCCGGGACGCCGCCCGGGGGATCGGGCTGACCCACCCGCAGGTGCTGTGGCAGGTCTGCCTGCCGTCGGCCGCGCCGACCATGCTGGCGGGCTTCCGCACCGCGACCGTCCAGGTGATCGCGACCGCGACGGTGGCCGCCTACGTCGGGCTCGGCGGCCTCGGCCGCTACGTCATCGACGGCCTGGCGACCCGCCGGTACGCCGTGACGGTGGGCGGCGCGCTGCTGGTGGTGCTGCTCGCGGTCGCCGCCCAGCTGTTCTTCTCCCTCCTCGCCCGGTTCGCGCTCCCGCCCGGGGTGCGTGCCCAGCGCCAGGACCGCTGAACGGCCCCGAACGCCCTGCCGGATGTGCTGTCGAACGTGCTGCCGCACGCTCTGCGGCGCCGCCTGCCGAACTTCCTGCTGAACCGCTCGCTGAAAGCCCTCTCCCATTCCCTCCGGAAGGACATCTGTCACCATGTCGACAATGAAGCCCAGCCGACGCGCCGTCGCCCTCGGAACGCTCGCCGTGCTCGCCCTCGGCGCCACCGCCTGCGGCTCCTCCGGCGGCGACCCGCTCGGCGGGGGTTCGAGCGCCTCCTCGTCAGCGGGCGGCTCCGGCGGCTCGGGCGGAGGCGCCGGCTCGACGGTGGTCGTCGGCTCCGCGAACTTCCCGGAGAACGTCCTGCTCGGCTCGATCTACTCACAGGCACTCAAGGCCAAGGGCGTCAAGGTCGAGGAGAAGTTCAACATCGGCAGCCGCGAGGTGCTCTACGGGCAGCTGCAGAGCGGCAACCTGACCGTCCTGCCCGAGTACAACGGCGCGCTGCTCGCCTACCTGGACGCCAAGTCCACCGCCGTCACCACGCAGGACGTGAACGCGGCGCTCGCCAAGGCCCTGCCCGCGGCCCTCGGGATCCTCGACTCCTCCCCCGCCGAGGACAAGGACTCGCTCAGCGTCAGCCAGGAGGTCGCGGACAAGGACAACCTCAAGAGCATCTCGGACCTGGCCGCCAAGGCCGGCGAGTTCACCATCGGCGGCCCGCCGGAGTTCAAGTCCCGCCGCGAGCAGCAGCTCAAGGACGCCTACGGGCTGACCTTCAAGGAGTGGAAGCCCACTGCCGACACCACCGCGAACGCGATCAAGGACGGCAGCGTCCAGGTCGGCAACGTGTTCACCACCGACCCGAAGATCGTCCAGTACAAGCTCGTCCCGCTGAGCGACCCGAAGAACGTCTTCGGTGCGCAGAACGTCACCCCGCTGGTCAACAAGGCGGGCGTGGACGCCACGGCGACCGCGGCGCTCAACGCGGTGTCGGCCAAGCTCGACACGGCGGGGCTGACGGCGCTGATGAAGCGGGTCGCGGTCGACAAGGAGGACCCGTCGGCGGTGGCCAAGGACTGGCTGAAGTCCAACGGTCTCGGCTGATCCCCGGCACGGACGGGCGGACGGGCGGACGGGTGTCCGCCGTCCGCCCGTCCCGAGGCCCGGCCCGACGCCCGTCCGGGGGCCCTGTACGAGGCCCTGCCCGGGCGAGCGGGCACCGCTCCGGCCGCCCTCCCGAAGGACCTTCCCTTCCGCGCCGCGCACATGACAGGGTGGGCGCCATGCGCACTCGACTCCTCGCCGCCACCCTCACGGCACTCGCCGCGGTGAGCCTCGCTGCCTGCTCCAGCTCCGGATCGAGCTCGGGCAAGGCGACCTCCGCGGCCGGCTCCCCCACCACCGCCGCCTCGACCACCGCGACCTCCGCCGCGCCCACCGATGCGGCCCCGGACGCGGCCTCGACGCCGTCGGCCCCCGCGCCCGGCGCGGCCACCCCGGCCGCCCCCGCGCCCGGCGGCACCACGAGCCCGCCCGCGCCCGACGGCGGCGCCTCGGGCGCCCCCGCGCCGGCCAAGCCCGCGCCGCCCGCCGACGCCGGACTGCCCGCCAAGCCGGCCGCCGACGTCACCGCAAAGCTGGTCGCCGCGCTGGACGCGATCGACCCGGCGATCGTCGGCGGCAAGCCCGACCAGGCCGTGGACCGGGCGCGCAACCAGTGCCAGTCGATGTACCAGTTCCCCAAGGACGCGGGGAAGCTGGTCGAGCTGGCCAACCAGCGCTTCACCACGCCCGACCACCCACAGGGCTTCGGGGCGGACACCGCCGCCAAGATCAACGACGCGCTGCGCGCCACACTCTGCCCGGCGCCGCACTGACCCACGACACCCCGAACGCCCGGCGTCCTGGACTCCGGGCAGCCGTGGCCGCCGCCCCCGTCGGGCGCGCGGCCACGGCCTTTCTGCTTTCCGGACCGTCCGGCCTCCGGACGGTCCCGCCCCGGCCGACGCGGCTCCCGGGTGACTCGACTCCCGGGTGACTCACCTCCCGGCCCACGCGGCTCCCGGCCGCCCCGGCCCCGGCAACTGCCTTGCCCCGACCGCCGATCCACTCCCTTCCCATTCGCGGCCCGTATGCCGACGAACTGTTAGGTCTCTTGACAGACAAGTGGTCTAGTCCAAACATAGGCATGTCGATCCGACCGGGATGCACTGTGGGGGTGTGACCACCGGCGGCTGAGGCACCGCCCTGCCCTGACCCGCCCCACCCCCGCTCCGTACGGCGCGTGCACGCGCACCGCCGCCCGCGTCCACGCGAGTCGGTGGGGTTCCGCCCGCCCCGATCTCCACCCCCGCCCCACCGCGCTCCACCCGATCCCGACACCTCGGACCAGGACCGCCCGGTCGACCCCACACGACCGCCGCGGCCCAGGCCACCGAAATCTCCCCAACGTCCTGCCCCACCAAGTCTGTTGGAGAATCCATGCGCCTTCGCAGAACGATCCAGGCCGCGCTGACGGCCTGCGTCACGCTGGCCGCCTCGGCCGGCCTGGTAGCCACCGGGACGAGCTCCGCCCAGGCCGCCACTCCGCTCCCCAACCGGGTCTTCGCCCCCTACTTCGAGGCGTGGACCGGCCAGAGCCCGGCCGCGCTGGCCGCGCAGTCCGGTGCCAAGCACCTCACCATGGCGTTCCTGCAGGCCGCCACCAAGGGCTCGTGCACCCCGTACTGGAACGGGGACTCGTCGATGCCGGTCGCCTCCTCGACCTTCGGCGCCGACATCGCCACCATCCGCGCCAACGGCGGGGACGTGATCCCGTCGTTCGGCGGCTACACCGCCGACAACACCGGCACCGAGCTGGCCGACAGCTGCACCGACGTCAACCAGATCGCGGCCGCCTTCGAGAACGTCATCACGACCTACGACATCAGTCGGATCGACCTCGACATCGAGGACAACTCGCTGACCAACACCGCCGGGATCGACCGCCGCAACAAGGCGATCAAGCTCGTGCAGGACTGGGCCGCCACCAAGGGCCGGAGCATCCAGTTCTCCTACACGCTGCCCACCACCACCAGTGGACTGGCCGACAACGGCCTCGCGGTGCTGCGGAACGCGGTCAGCAACAACGCGCGGATCGACGTCGTCAACATGATGACCTTCGACTACTACGACGGCGCCGGCCACGACATGGCGGCTGACACCCAGACCTCCGCGCAGGGCCTCTACAACCAGCTCGCCAAGCTGTACCCGAGCAAGTCCCCCGCCCAGCTGTGGGGTTCGATCGGGATCACCGAGATGCTCGGCATCGACGACTACGGCGCGGCCGAGACCTTCACCGTGGCCAACGCCACCACCGTGTACAACTGGGCCGTCTCCAAGGGCATCAACACCCTCTCCTTCTGGGCACTCCAGCGCGACAACGGGGGCTGCCCGGGCACGGCCGGAAGCGACTCCTGCTCCGGAATCACCCAGAACACCTGGGACTTCACCCACATCTTCGCGCCGTTCACCAGCGGCTCGACGGTGAGCAACGACTTCTCGGTGGCCGTCAACCCGAACTCCGGTACGGTCGCAGCCGGTTCGGCCGCGTCCGCCAGTATCGCGACGGCCGTGACGGCCGGTTCGGCGCAAAGCGTCAACCTCACCGTCAGCGGCGCCCCGGCCGGGGTCACCGCGACCGTCACCCCCGGCAGCGTCACCGCCGGCAGCGGCGCCACGCTCAACATCACCACCACCGCCGCCGCGGCGGCCGGCACCTACCCGCTGACCGTGACCGCCACCGCACCTTCCGGCACCCACACCGCGACCTACGCGCTGACCGTCACCGGGACGGGCGGGACGACCGGGCTGGTCAACGGCGGTCTGGAGAGCGGCAGTCCGGCCCCGTGGACCTGCCAGAGCGGCGGCGCCGTGGTCGCCACCCCGGTGCACTCCGGCGCGCACGCGCTGCAGGCCGCCGCCACCGCGAGCCAGACCGGCGAGTGCTCCCAGACCGTGACACTGAAGCCCAACACCAGCTACACACTGAGTGGTTGGGTGCAGGGCAACTACGCCTACGTCGGCGTCAGCGGCGGTGCCACCGCCAGCTCCTGGGCCAACTCCGCCGGCTGGACGAAGTTGTCCGTCCCCTTCACCACCGGCGCCTCGGGCACCGTCACCGTGTACCTGCACGGCTGGTACGGCCAGGGCAACGTGTACGGGGACGACTTCTCGATCGCCTGAGCCAGGGCAGACCGGGAAGCGTCCGGTAACGCCTGACATATGACGAACGAACGGATGACAGCTGACAGATTTCATCGTCTGTCAGCTGTCATCCGTCATCTGTTACCTGTTACCCGTTACCTGCCGGCTGTCGGCTGTCGGCTGTCAGGTGCTATCTGTCGCCCGTCACCCGACGCCCGTCTCCTGCCGGCTGATGACCGGCGCGCCCGCCGTCAGCGGTTGGCGTCACCCGCCCCGGTCGGCACAGCACCAGGTACGCCGTCGCCGCCGACACCGTGCAGGCCAGGACCACCAGCGCCAGCAGCACCGCGGACGGCCGCCCACCGAGGCTGCTCAGCGGCGCGACCAACGCTCCGGCCAGGAAGTTGCTCGTCCCGAGCAGGGCCGACGCCGTGCCCGCCACCTGCGGCTCGACCAGGCTGAGCGCCTGCGCCGCGGTGTTCGGCAGGATCACCCCCAGGCTGCCCATCATCACGAACAGCGGCGGGCAGAACCCGGCCAGACCGAAGTCCCACACCGTCGTCAGCAGCACCAGCGCCACCCCGGCGACGACCGCCGCCGCGAGCCCACCCAGCATCAGCGCCCGAGGCGTGAAGCGCGGTGCCAGCACGCGTCCGTTCAGCTGCGTCATGACCACGATCGCCACCGAGTTCAGCCCGAACAGCAGGCTGTAGGTCTGCGGCGAGACCTGGTACACGTGCTGGAGCACGGTCGACGACCCGCTGATGTAACCGAACAGCGCCCCGAAGGCGAGCGAGCTGGTCAGCGCAAGCCCGAGGAACGGCAGGTCGCGCAGCAACCGCCCCATCGTCCGCAGGGTGGCCCCCACCCCGCCGCCGCGCCGGGCCCGCGCGGGCAGCGACTCGCGCAGCGCTCCGAACGCAGCCAGGGTGAGCAGCAGTCCGAGCGCCGTCAGCGCGCCGAAAGTGCCGCGCCACGAGGTGAACCGCATCAGCTGAGCGCCGATGATCGGGGCGAGGATCGGCGCCAGGCCCGATATCAGGGCGATCGAGGCGAGGAACCGCAGCATCGCGACGCCCTGGAAGCGGTCCCGGGCGACGGCGCGCCCGATGACCAGCCCGGCGGAGCCGGCCGCGCCCTGGACGAAGCGGGCGGCGATCAGCACCGGAAGGTTCGGCGCGAGGACGCACAGCACGCTGGACAGGGTGTAGACGGCGAGCCCCACGAGCAGGGGCGGGCGGCGCCCGAAGCGATCGCTGAGCGGTCCGAAGAGCAGTTGCCCGGCCGCCACGCCGAACATCGAGAAGGTGAGGGTGAGTTGGACGGCGGCCGGTTCGGCGGCCAGGTCGTCGGCGATCGCGGGCAGGCCCGGAAGGTAGAGGTCGGTGGTGAGAGGTCCGAGCGCGGTGAGGCCGCCGAGGACGGCGATCGTGGCCCGGCCGGGGCCGGTCCGGCCGGTGTGGGGTGGGGTGGCGGCAGCGGTCGACGTGTCGTCGGCGGGGCCGACGGTCGGGCCGGGCATGGCGCTCCTTACGGACGGGTGGCGTCGGGTTCGTGCGCGTTCCGTCCTATCGCAGCCCGGTCCGGTTCCGACAGCAGGGGGTGCGCCGTGTTCCGCGCGCCGGTGCGCCGCTGTGCCGATGCGCGCTGTGCCGCTGTGCCGCTGTGCCGCTGTGCCGCTGTGCCGCTGCACGGTTGCACCCTGTGCCGCCGTGTGCCGATGCCCCCGGGGTGCTCTGCGGCTCCTCGCGGCACATACACGACGGCGGCCCGCCCGCACCTTCCGGTGCTCGGCGGGCCGCTCGGGGGCCGTTTTCGTTCCCTGATCGGAAGGCTGATGCCCGGACAGTGCGCCCCGCCCGGGCCGCCCGACCGGACCGCTCGGCAGGGCACCCGGGTCAGTGCTTGGCGACGCGTTCGGCGCGAAGCGCCGCCTGCACCGCCGCGCCGTCCTGCCACGCGTAGAGCTGGTTCCCGGTCAGGGCCACGTTGTAGTGCCCGCAGGTGCCGCTGGCCTTGGTCGCGACGTTCTCCGGGAACCAGCCGGCCTTCAGCGACTCCGGCACCTGGTGCGCCGACTTGCCCGGCAGACCGGCGGTGCAGCCGGCGGGCAGCCGCCCCTCCGGGAGGGTGGCGCGCAGCAGGCGGTCGTCGCCCGTGGTGGACATCAGGTACTTGACACCGGAGGCGTTGTCGGGGAGCCAGGCGGGCACCGAGCGGCGGTCGGCCTTGGCCTGGGTGCCGGTTTCGTACGCGGTCTGCTCCTGGTGGCGCTCGGCGTACCAGTCGGACGCACGCGGGCCGATCGCCACGACCGCCACGGCGACGGCCATGCCGGTGCCCGCGACTCCCAGCGCGACCTTGCTCACGATGCTCTTCATGCCCGACTGCCCTCTCCGTGTCCGTGTCCGTGGCCGGTTCGTCCGGCCGGTGGGCCGGGCCGATGAGCGTGGCCCTCGTGACGCTGCCTGTCCGGGCGGCGGGGTCCACCGTCCGGGTAACCATCGTGGCCCGCGGCGGACCGGCGAAGCGTCACCACCAAGTCGTGATCCGGTCTCCGACCCACGGGGTACGGTCTCCACCTTCCGGCGTACGCCTTTCGGCAGATGCCCTGAGGCTCCGAAGGCCCTGAGGCCGGCAGGCCCTGAGGCTCCGCAGGCCCCGAGCCCCGCACGGGTCGGCGCATCCGGGTCGAGCGCGGCCCGGGCCCCGGTCGAGCCTCGCTCAGGCGCGGCTCCGCCGCAGCCCGGGGTGCTGCACCCGAGGGCATCGGGCGGCCGGGTCGCGGTCACCCTGCTCCGCCGATCGGACCAGCCCTCGGCCCAGCGCCTCCGAGCCGCGTCCGGCCGGCCCCCTCCGCCGAGCCCCTCCGCCGAGCGCTCCGACCACCCCTCGGGCCGCCCCGTCAGACCTTCGCGGGCACCGGGCGGGGAGCGCCGTCGACGCGGGCGACCGGGAAGGGCCGGCCGTCGAGGGTCCAGTGCGGGTCGATCGGGCGCAGCAGGGAGGCGTACACCTGGGCGGCGACGTCCGGGTGCCGGATCTCGCCGGCGGGCGGCCCCGCCGGGATGCCGTGCCCGGCGCAGGCGACCCAGGCGGTCCGCTCCTCCACCGTGCGGCCGCCGTGACCGCCGGCGTCGACGTGGCCGTGGTCGGTGACGACGATGACGGTCCACTGCTCCTCGGCGTACGTGGCGCGGCCGCGGACGGCGTCCAGGAGGCGGCCCAGGCGCTCGTCGGCGGTGCGCATGGCGGCCCGGTACTCGTCGCCGCAGCCGAGGAAGTGGGCGGTCTCGTCGACGGCGCCGAGGTAGACGAAGGAGGCCTCCGGGTCCGCGGTGGCGAGGACGTGGACGGCCTCGCGGGTGACTTCCTCGTCCACGGCCTCCCACGCCTCGGGGGTGTCCTCGGCCGGGGCGACGTAGGAGAGTCGGCCGGGGGCGCGGAAGAGCGGGCCGCCGGACTCGCTGATCATCAGGGGATCCCAGCCGGCCGCGACGAAGGTGCGGCGGCGGTCGCCGCGGTTGAGGCGGGTGGCGAAGTCAGGGAACACGTCGAGCCGGTTGCCGCCCAGGTGGTTGCCCCAGACGCCGTGCTTGGCGGGCTCGACCCCGGTGACGATGGTGGCCCAGCACGGTCCGGACATGGTGGGCGTGGTGTCCGCCACGGTGACCGGCACCAGGAACCCCGCCTCGGCGACGTCCTGGAGGCGCGGCATCGGCACCTGCGCCAGGTAGTCGTGGCGGACGCCGTCGATTCCGACGACGAGCACGCGGGGGCGGGGCCACTGGGCAGCGGACATGGGGTTTCCCTTCGGTTGTGCGCACGGTCGGGCCGCCCCCGCCGGGGGCGCGGCCGACCGCGCCATGCTCCACCGGCCGCCGCACCAGTCGGCGTCGCACTGTCGAACGGCGGGTGTCCGCCGGGTGTCGGGCGGGCGCGGCCCGGGTGCCGAGACGGTTGTCGACCGGGCCTCGCGCGGGGCATCACGCCGCCGTCCGCGAGGCGTCCGCACCGCCGTCACGCGAGGCGTCCGCACCGCCGTCGCGCGGGGCGTCACACCGCCGTGCGAACGAACCGGCGGTCGGCCTCCGCCAACTCGGCGGCCGGTCCGGCGGCGCGCAGCACCACGTCCAGGACGCGGTCCGGGTCGGCGGCGTAGCTGTGCGCGAACCACGGCAGATTGGCCTCGACCACGGCCCAGTGCTCGGCCGGGTCGTACGGGTCGGCGATCGGGCCGACGTCCAGGGCGACGGCGCTGGGCAGGGTGTCGCCGACGGCGGCGAGCAGGCGGCGGGCGAAGGCGGTGGCGGCGGCGGTCGGCGGCGCGGGGTCGAGCCGGCCGAAGCGGGCGTAGCGGCTGCCGGTGAGCACCTCCCCGTCGCGGACGAACAGCCGGTACTCGGCGGCGAAGGTCACCGGCTCGCTGACCAGGACGGGCGTGTCCGGGCCGATCCGCTCGCCGGTGCGCGGCAGCCGGGAGCCGTCCGGGTAGACGGCGGGTGGCAGCGACTTGTCGGCGGGCGGCTTGACGAACGCCGGGTGACGCAGTGTCCACGCCTCCGCGAGGGTGGTGAGCTCGATCCGGCGGCGGGTGAACTCCTCGGGGAGGCGGGCCAGCCAGTCGTCGTCGGGTTCGAGCAGGGCGAGACCCAGCGGCCCGGCGATCCGGGCGGCGGCGAGTGGGCCGCCGTACCAGTGGACGGGCCGCCCGGCGAGGCGTCCGACCGTCCCCGGACCGTCGAGGACGGCGGTGACGAGGCCGCGCCGGGCGGCGGCCTCGGCGAGCAGCAGGGTGGTGCTGGTCCGCTGGGCGGAGGTGAGCAGGACGCGGTCGGTCCCGGGCGCCGTGCGCGCCGCCGCGGCCGGACGCGTCACGACTGGGGCCGGAACTCGTGGACGACCTCGATGCGGCCGACGATGTGCCGGTTGAACTCGGCCAACTCGTCTGCGGGCACCCAGAGTTCGAGGATGGTCCGGCCGCCGGCCTGCCGGACGGGGTAGCGGGCGAGGAAGTCGGTCTCGACCTTGAAGCGGGTGACGTAGCCGACGCCGGAGGCGGGCACGTTCCAGTCCCGGGCGATCCGGATCGCGTAGTCCTCGTTCAGGACGGGGTAGAAGATCGGCTGATCGGGCAGGCGGGGCGGCCAGGCACGCCAGCCGGCGGCCTCGACCAGGGCCAGCTCCTCCGGGCCGGTGGGGCGCCAGAGGGTGGTCGTCGAGGGCGTCGGGGCGGGCGTGCTGTTCATGAGCGAGGACGGTAGCCGGGCCGCGGCCGGCCCGGCTACCGGATATCGGCTGCTCGCCGGGGGTCGGACGGCCCGTCAGCGGTACGCCGACTCGCCGGTGATGGCCTCACCGAGGACCAGGGTGTGGATCTCGCTGGTGCCCTCGTAGGTGAGCACCGACTCCAGGTTGTTGGCGTGCCGCAGCACCGGGTACTCCGTGGTGATGCCGTTGGCGCCGAGGACGGTCCGCGCGCTGCGGGCGATCTCCAGCGCGGCACGGACGTTGTTGAGCTTGCCGAAGCTGACGTGGGGCGGCCGGGCCGCGCCCTCCTCCTTGAGCCGACCGATCCGCAGCGCCACCAGGTAGGCCTTCTCGACCTCCAGCATCATCTCGACCAGCTTCTGCTGGGTCAGCTGGAAGCCCGCGATCGGACGGTCGAACTGGATCCGGCTCTTGGCGTAGTCCAGGGCCGCGGTGTAGCAGTCGCGGGCGGCCCCGACGGTGCCCCACAGGATTCCGTAGCGGGCCTCGTTGAGGGAGGAGAGCGGCCCGCGCAGGCCGACCACCCCGGGGAGGACGGCGTCGGCGGGCAGGACCACGTCGTCGAAGGCCAGCTCGCTGGTGACGGAGGCCCGGAGCGAGAGCTTGCCGTGCACGTCGGTGGCGGTCAGGCCGCGGGTGCCGCGCTCGACCAGGAAACCGCGGACGCCCTCCTCGGTCTGCGCCCAGACGACCGCGACGTCGGCGATGCTGCCGTTGGTGATCCACATCTTGCTGCCGGACAGCACCCAGTCACCGGCCTCGCCGCCCTTCCGGACCGCCCGGGTGCGCATGTTGGCCGGATCCGAGCCGAAGTCCGGTTCGGTGAGGCCGAAGCAGCCGATCAGCTCACCGGCGGCCATGCCGGGCAACCAGCGCTGCTTCTGCTCCTCCGAACCGAAGGCGTGGATCGAACGCATGGCGAGCGAGCCCTGGACGGAGACGAAGCTGCGCAGTCCGGAGTCCGCCGCTTCCAGCTCCATGCAGGCCACCCCGTACGCCACCGCGTCGGCGCCCGCGCAGCCGTAGCCGTCGAGGTGCATGCCGAGCACGCCGAGGGCGCCGAGTTCCGGGGCGAGTTCGCGGGCCGGGAAGACGCCGCGCTCGAACCAGTCACCGATGTGCGGGCGGATCCGCTCCTCGGTGAACCGGCGGACGGTGTCGCGGATCAGCCGCTCCTCGTCGGAGAGGAGGTCGCCGACGGCGAGCAGGTCGGACGGGTCGATCCGGGTCGGCTTCGTCATCGAAGCTCCTTGTAGTCTCGGCGGAGTCGGGGGACTCGGGGGAACCAGCGGGGTCGGTGGAGTCGGGGAGCGGGGAGTCGGGGAGTCGGTGGAGTGTCGGAGCACCGGCGAGTATCCCGCACGCGGCCTGGCGGTGGGCGGGCACGAGTGAGTGAGGAAAGCGACATGGGTGGCTTCGGGGCCGGGACCGGGACCGGCGTGGACGGGACCGGCGGCGGCAGGACCGGCAGGACCGGCAGGACCGGCAGGACCGGCAGCGGCGGGAACGGTTACACCGTCGCCCTGGTGACGGCGGAGGAACTGCCCGGCGCGGCAGAGGAACTGGCCGGGCTGCTGGTGGAGACCGTCCACGGCGGCGCCTCACTGGGCTTCCTCGCCCCGCTGGACCACGGCGAGGCCACCGCGTGGTGGCGGGCGCTCGGCCCGGACGTCGCCGACGGCCGGCTGCTGCTGTGGACGGCCCGGGCGGGGGCGGACGGCCGGCTGGCCGGAACGGTGCAGCTGCGCCCGGCGGTGCCCGCCAACGGTCGGCACCGGGGCGAGGTGGCCAAGCTCATGGTGCGTCCGGCGGACCGAGGGCACCGGCTGGCCGGGCGGATGCTGGCGGCCTTGGAGGACCGGGCACGCGAACTGGGGCTGCGGCTCCTGGTGTTGGACACCGAGACGGGCAGCCCGGCCGAGCGGATGTACGAGGCGGCGGGCTGGACCAGGGTCGGGTCGGTCCCGGACTACGCGACGGACCCGACGGGAGCCCCGAAGCCGACGACGATCTTCTTCAAGACGCTGGACGGCTGACGGGAGCACCGAGCTCACCCGACCCCGCACAACCGGAGCACCGCCGTCGTCGCGGCGCCCGCGACGACCACCAGGGGGAACGGCGCCCGGCGCAGCGCGAGCACCCCCGCGACCAGCACTCCCGCCGGGCGGGCCCAGCCCGCGAAGCCGTGCCCCTGGGTCAGCGCGCCCGTCGCCACCAGGGCGACCAGCAGCACCGCCGCCGCGACCGCGAGCAGGTGCCGCAGCCGGTCCGAGAGGGTGAGCCGGCCGCCGAGCAGCGGCCCGGCGACCCGGAAGGCGAACGTCCCGACCGCCAGCAGCAGCACGGCGTACGGCGGCATCATCGGACCTGCTCTCTCTGCGCTGACTTCGCGGGCTCCGTCGACCTCTCCGACTCCGCCGGTTCCGCCGACTTCGCCGACTTCGCCGCCTTCTCCGCCTCCGCCGCCTCCGCCGCCTCCGCCGCCTCCGACGGACGCGCCCCGTCCACCGCCTCCGCCCCGCCCGCCGGGCGCCCGGCGAAGAGCAGGCCCACGAGGGCGAACAGCACCGGCAGCCCGGCCGGCACGAACGGCGTGACCGCGACGGCCACCACCGCGCCCACCACCGCCGCCGTGCGGGCGTGGCGGTCCGCGAGCGAGGGCAGTACGAGCGCGAGCAGCACGGCGGGGAAGGCGGCGTCCAGGCCCAGGGCGTCCGTGTCGCCGATGAGGCCGCCCGCGAGGGCGCCGAGCAGCACCGAGACGTTCCAGACCACGTACAGCGCGATTCCGCAGAGCCAGAAGGCGGCCCTGCGCCGACGCGGCTCGCCCTGCTGGAGGGCGAAGGCGGCGGTTTCGTCGGTGATCAGCTGAGCGCCGACCAGTCGCCGCCACCTCGGGCCGTCGAGGACGTCGGCCACGGTGAAGCCGAAGGGCAGCAGCCGGGCGTTGAGCACCAGTCCGGTGGCGACGGCCGCGAGCGCCCCGCCGCCGG
The DNA here is from genome assembly GCF_000719705.1 of Streptomyces sp. NRRL S-350. GTDB lineage: Bacteria > Actinomycetota > Actinomycetes > Streptomycetales > Streptomycetaceae > Kitasatospora. The sequence continues at coordinate 178,350 of NZ_JOHO01000006.1, forward strand.
ACAGCACCACGCCGACCGCCGCGAACTGGGAGCCGCCGGCGAAGACGAGGACGGAGAGCGCGATCGGCACCCAGAGGGGCAGACCGCCGGAGACGCTGACGGCGCCGAAGGAAGCGCCGACGAGGGCGTCGGCCAGGCAGACCAGAGCGATGTCGCGGAGAGTGGCGCGCTCCAGTGTTCGGGGTAGCGAACGCATGTTCATCAGAGTGAACCGCTCACCCGTGGTTCGTCAAGTCGAACGAAGGTACCGGCAGACCGAACGTTCACCTGCCCGGGCGCCTCCTGCGAGCCGGTCGGCCGTGGCAGCATGAACGGGCACCAGCCGCACCGAGGTCCGGCGGCCGGAGAAGGAGCCAGAGGAAAGCGTGAGCGGCGACATGAGCGACCAGACCACCCCGGCCGCCACCCCCAGCCCGACCGGTGCCGGCGGCACCATCGGCGCCGGCGGCAGCGCCGCCGACGTCGGTGCCCTTGGCGGCGCCGGCAACCCCAGTGGCTCCGGCACCGAGCTGATCGGCCAGATCGCCGTCGCCATCCGACGCGAGCGCGAGCGCAGCGGACTCTCGATGGCCGAGTTGGCCCGGCGCGCCGGCATCGCCAAGTCCACGCTCTCGCAACTGGAGTCGGGCGCCGGCAACCCGAGCGTGGAGACGCTGTGGGCGCTCGGGGTGGCGCTGAACGTGCCGTTCAGCCGGCTGGTCGACCCGCCCCGCCCGGTGGTCAAGGTGATCCGGGCCGGCGAGGGCCCGGTGACCCACTCCGAGCGCGCCGACTACGCCGCCACCGTGCTCTCCTCCTGCCCGCCCAACGCCAGGCGCGACATCTACCGGATCGAGGCCCAGCCCGGCGAGACGAGGGCCTCCGACCCGCACATGCCCGGCACCGTCGAACACGTGATGATCGGCTCCGGGCGGGCGCTGGCCGGACCGACGGACGCCCCCGTCGAACTGGGCCCCGGCGACTACGTGAGCTACCCGGGCGACGCCCCGCACGTGTTCCGCGCCCTTGCCCCGGACACCCTGGCAGTGATCGTGATGGAGCACATCTGACGCACCGACAGGCGAGGTGGATTCACCTCAACAGGGCGTCCAGGAAGGGGTTTCCGAACACCCGGTGCGGGTCGTACCGGTCCAGGACGGCGACCGCCTCGTCCCAGCCGGGCCCGCCGCCTGCCCGCAGGCTCTCGGGAATGACCCGGCCGAGCACTTCCGGGTCGGCCCACGCCGCGTCGGCGGTGTAGGCCCAGCCCTTGGACCACTCGACGCGCAGCCCCGCCCGGGTGCCGTCGAAGGTGCGCAGCAGCCACTGCTCCAAGTCCCGGGCGAATCGCTCCAGTCCGGGGGTGCCGGGGAAGGAGAGGACGTCGAACCAGACCGCCGTGTCCCACTCCGGGCGGTCGGCGCGCGGGCGCAGCGCGGACAGCAGCGGGGGGCGGGCCCCGGGGACGCCGGAGTGGGCCGGGTCGTCCAGGCCGGTGACCCGGATCTCCACCGCGCCGTTCACCGGGTACTCGCCCCGGGCCTGGTACGCGGCGAGCAACTCCTGGTAGTAAGCGGCGAATTCGCTGACCACCCACTGCAGATCGGCGCGCCGGGCGAGGACCGCGTAGCCGTTGGCGGTGACCCGCAGCGTGGTGGGCCGGACGTACTGGAGCAGGGTGCGTGACGGGCCCCAGAGGTCGGAGCGCAGGCCGCCCGCGAGCAGGTGCGTGAGCACGTCACCGCTGAGCAGTCCCCGGAGCAGTGCGCCGGAGAGCAGGACGTCCGTGAGGTCGCCGGTGAGCGCCACCTTGGCCACCAGGTACTGGAGTTGCCCGAAGAGCGGGGCTGATCCCCAGGCACCGCCGATGATTTGGCCGGCCAGCCGGGCGACCGGCTCCGGGACACTGTCGGAGAACGGGTAGTTGTAGGGGTGTTCGACGGTCAGGGAGCCGACCGGCTTGGTCGGGGCGACGGCCCAGGTCTTGAGCCAGGGTCGGTCGGTGTAGGCGAACCAGATCGCCTCGGCCCGGCCGTCCCGCTCCACGAACTCGGCGAAGGTGCGCGGACCACCCCCACCGCCCAGCAGTCCCCCGAGCAGCCCACCGCCCGTCTCCGCCCCCGTCCCTGCGCCTGCGCCCGTCCCGCCGGGGCGGGCGAAGAGTTCGCTCGCCGGGATGTCGAGCCGGCTGACGCAGCGCAGCGGCCGGTCGGCGCCCGCCCGAAGGACCACCTCGGTGACGAAGGCACGGCCCAGGTGCACCAGGAAGGCGGCGCTGTCCGCCTCGGCGCGGTCGAAGGTGCGCAGCGCGTACCGGCCGGCGGCGGGGTCGAGGACGACGGCGGTCAGCCGGACGACCTGGTTGCCGACCGAGCCGTAGCCCTGCCCGTCGGGCCGCACCTCCCCGGCGGCGGGGACGGCGGTGCCGTGCCCGCCGATGGCGAGCACGCCGCCGACGGTGAGCTCTCCCGGAGCCGGGCAGGCGGTCAGGCCGAGGCCCCGGTCGGCCAGGTGGGCGAGCAGGGCCTCCATGGTGGCCCCGGTCTGCACCCGGACGGTGTCGGGCGAGTCGGCGGTGATGGCGGTGAGGTGGCGGCTGGTGTCCACCAGCAGGACGCGGGCGTCCTCCGGGGTACGGTCGGCGACGGTCAGCGGCGCCCAGGTGTGCCGGTAGCCGGAGGCGCGCAGGCGCCAGCCGTTGGCGTGCGCCCAGTCGGCGAGGGCCGGGACCTCCTCGGGGGTGCGGGGCGCACAGGTCCACAGCTGGTCGGTGCGGATCTCGCCGGACCAGTTCTGGAAGACCCGCTGGTAGAGCTCCGTCCCGGCGGGCAGGGCGGGCGGCACGGGCGCGGCGGCCTCGGCGCTGTCCGGGCCGACGGTGCCGCGCAGCACCCAGGCCGCGCCGCCCAGCGCGGCCGACGCGCCGAGCAGCCGCCGCCGGGTGAGCCCGCCGCCCCGACGCGGAGCGCCGTCCTGCGCTGCCTCCGTCGGCCCCGCCTCGCCGGGCCTGTCCGTCCCGCCGGTGCTACCGGTCACGCCGCGTCGTGTGGTCATCCGTCCGCCCCTCGCGCTGGTCCCCCGGGCCGAACTGCGGCCCTGCGGGTCCGGCCGGCGTGCGCCCGGCCCGGGAGGAGCGTACGAAGGGCCGTACGCCGGTTTGAAGCGATCTCCCCCGCGACTCACTCCTTCGAGTGAGTATCGGTCGTTTGCTCTTTGAAAATCCTCGTCATGGGGCAAGGCGGCTGAGCACCGGGTGGCCCCGCCGGAAATACCCGGGGCCCGCTCGCGGCTGTGGTGATCGGAGATCCGTTCCGGGCCGGTCCGGCCCGTACAGGAGGTGCAGCGCGCGATGGGTGACGAGCAGACCAAGCCCCGGGAGTTCCGGGTCGAGCACGACTCGATGGGCGAGGTCCGGGTGCCGGCTGCCGCGAAGTGGCAGGCGCAGACGCAGCGGGCGGTGGAGAACTTCCCGGTGTCCGGTCAGCGGCTGGAGCGCGCGCACATCGCCGCGCTGGCCCGGATCAAGGCCGCCGCGGCGCGGGTGAACGCCCGACTCGGGGTGCTGGACGAGGAGACGGCCGCGGCGATCGCGTCGGCGGCCGAGGAGGTCGCGGAGGGGCGCTGGGACGACCAGTTCCCGGTGGACGTGTTCCAGACGGGCTCGGGCACCTCGTCCAACATGAACACCAACGAGGTGATCGCCACCCTGGCCGGGGAGCGCCTGGGGCGCCCGGTGCACCCGAACGACCACGTCAACGCCAGCCAGTCGTCCAACGACGTCTTCCCGTCCTCGATCCACATCGCCGCCACCGGTGCCGTCACCCATGACCTGGTCCCGGCGCTGGAGCACCTGGCGGAGGCGCTGGAGCGCAAGTCCGCCGAGTTCGCGCAGGTGGTCAAGTCGGGCCGCACGCACCTGATGGACGCCACGCCCGTCACGCTCGGCCAGGAGTTCGGCGGCTACGCGGCGCAGGTGCGGCACGGGCGGGAGCGGCTGCTCGCCACCCTCCCCCGGGTCGCCGAACTCCCGCTCGGCGGCACGGCGGTGGGCACCGGGATCAACACCCCGCCCGGCTTCCCCGAGGCGGTCATCGCGGAGGTGGCGCGCGTCACCGGCCTGCCGTTGACCGAGGCGCGGAACCACTTCGAGGCGCAGGGCGCGCGGGACGCCCTGGTCGAACTGAGCGGTCAACTGCGCACGGTGGCCGTCGGGTTCACCAAGATCGCGAACGATCTGCGGTGGATGGGATCCGGTCCGCGCACCGGCCTCGGCGAGATCAACCTGCCGGACCTGCAGCCGGGTTCGTCGATCATGCCGGGCAAGGTGAACCCCGTGCTGCCCGAGGTGGTGCTGATGGTCGCCGCCCAGGTGGTCGGCAACGACGCGACGGTGACGCTGGCCGGCGCGAGCGGCAACTTCGAGCTGAACGTGATGCTGCCCGTGATCGCCCGCAACGTGCTGGAGTCGGTCCGGCTGCTCGCCAACAGCGCCCGGCTGCTGGCGGACCGGACGGTGGACGGCATCACCGCCAACGTCGAACGGGCCCGGGAGTACGCCGAGTCCTCCCCCTCGGTGGTGACGCCGCTGAACCGCTACATCGGGTACGAGGAGGCCGCGAAGGTCGCCAAGCAGTCGCTGGCCGAGCGCAAGACGATCCGCCAGGTGGTGCTGGAGCGCGGCTACGTCGAGCAGGGCAGGCTCACCGAGGCGCAGTTGGACGAGGCGCTGGACGTGCTGCGCATGACGCACCCGTAGGCACCCCGGCCGGCCCGGGACCGGCCTTGGACCGGCCCGGGGCGAACCGGGCACCCAGGAGGCGAGCGGGGCGCCCCAGGGGCCGGTACGCCGTGGGGCGTGCGCCGGGGCGCGGTGGGCGGTCACGCCCGCCGCGCCCCGGTCACGGGCTGCGGGGAAGGTCAGCCCCTGGCTCGCGCACGGCCTGCCCGGCCGCGTCGCATTGCTGCTCCGTTCGACGTCATAGTGGCCATCGAGATCGCTGCCAGGCCCAGCAGGAACATCACGGCACCGACGATGATGCAGGTGACGATGTTCTTGCCGTGCGCGACGGAACCCGATACCACCCAGGGCGAGATGATCGTCCAGGCGCCCAGCGCGGTGGCCGCCCAGGCCCTCGCGTGGGTGCGCTCGTAGGCCGTTCCGTAGCCTGCCATCAGCACCGTGTAGGCCAGACCGACGATCAGGCAGGTCACGGTCAGGGTGCTGAACGCGGTGAAGCCGACGATCCATGGCGATGCTGCCAGGAAGAGGCCGGCCAGTACGGCCAGGGCTTCGATGCCCTGGGCGCGTGGGGTCGAGGTGACCCGCTCGTAGTGTTCGCGTAGTTCGACGATGTCCGGATGGTGCTCCATGCCCGTCGGGATATGGGTTGCCACCGATACCACCTCCTGTGGTCCGGAACCTGGAAGGCGATCGCGTGAAGCGCTTCGCCCCGTACCCATTCTGTCCCTTCTCCAATGTTTTGCACCTACTTGTCCGAGATAGGCGATAACCATCCGATCACGCCGGTGACCTGTGTCTCACCCAGCCGCCGGGCCATTGCCTATGCAACTCGTTGCATAGCAGGATGCGGGCATGGCACTGGAGCACGCGATCCTCGTCTCGCTGCTGGAGCAGCCCGGCTCCGGCTACGAACTGGCCCGACGCTTCGACCGGTCCATCGGCCGCTTCTGGACCGCCACCCACCAGCAGATCTACCGGGTGCTGCGGCGCATGGAGACGGACGGCTGGGTGGCCGCGGAGGAGGTCTCCCAGGACGGACGCCCGGACAAGAAGGTGTACTCGGCCGCCGAGGCCGGACGGGCCGCCCTGGCGGGCTGGCTACGGGAACCGGTCGAACCGGAGTCCGTCCGGCACGAGCTCGCGGTCAAGATCCGGGCCGCCGCCTTCGACGATCCGGCCGCACTGGTCTCCGAGGTCGAGCGGCACCGCGAGAGCCACGCCACGCTGCTCGCCCGCTACCTCCACGGCGAGCAACGGGACTTCCCCGACCTCACCGCGCTCGACACCCGGCAGGAGCTGCAGCACGTGGTGCTGCGCGGCGGGATCGAGTACGAGCGGATGACCCTCGCCTGGCTCGACGACGTGCTCGCCACCCTGCGCCGGCTCGCCGCCGACCGGCCGACCTGACGCGCCGACCGGCCGCGCGCCCCGCGTTCCGGACCGCCCTTCCGGCGTCCGCCGCGCCCACTGCCATGCCCGCGTTCCCCGCATTCCCCGCTCCTTCCCGAACCCTCGACCCCCGGGAGTCCTCGATGCTGTTCAACCCGCGCACCTACGACCCCGCGCAGTTCGACGAGCCGACCCGCCGGCTGCTGCGCGCGACCGTGGACTGGTTCGAGTCCCGCGGCAAGAAGGCGCTGATCGACACCTACATCGACCGCAGCTGGTACGCCGACTTCCTCGAATTCGCCGCGAAGGAGGGCCTGTTCGCGGAGTTCCTGACCCCCTCGGCGGCGGACCCCGACAAGCGCTGGGACACCGCCCGGATCGCCGAACTCAACGAGATCCTCGGCTTCTACGGCCTCGGCTACTGGTACACCTGGCAGGTCACCATCCTGGGCCTCGGCCCGGTCTGGCAGAGCGAGAACGAGGCCGTCCGGGCCCGCGCGGCCAAGCTCCTCGCGGAGGGCCACGTCATGGCGTTCGGCCTCTCCGAGCGCACCCACGGCGCCGACATCTACTCCACCGACATGATCCTCACCCCGGACGGCGAGGGCGGCTTCACCGCGACCGGCTCCAAGTACTACATCGGCAACGGCAACGTGGCCGGCCTGGTCTCGGTCTTCGGCCGCCGCTCGGACGTCGAGGGCCCCGAGGGCTACGTGTTCTTCGCCGCCGACAGCCGCCACGAGGCGTACCACCTGGTCAAGAACGTGGTCAACGCCCAGATGTACGTCAGCGAGTTCCGCCTGGAGGACTACCCGGTGCGCGCCGAGGACGTGCTGCACACCGGCCCGGCCGCCTTCGACGCCGCCCTGAACACGGTCAACGTCGGCAAGTTCAACCTCTGCACCGCCTCCATCGGCATCTGCGAGCACGCGATGTACGAGGCCGTCACGCACGCGCAGAACCGGGTGCTGTACGGCAAGCGGGTCACCGACTTCCCGCACGTCAAGCGCGAGCTGACCGACGCCTACGTCCGCCTGGTCGCGATGAAGCTGTTCAGCGCGCGGGCCGTGGACTACTTCCGCACCGCCTCCCCCGAGGACCGCCGGTATCTGCTGTTCAACCCGATGACCAAGATGAAGGTCACCACCGAGGGCGAGAAGGTCATCGACCTGATGTGGGACGTCATCGCGGCCAAGGGCTTCGAGGCGGACACCTACTTCGACAAGGCGGCGAAGGACATCCGTGGCCTGCCGAAGCTGGAGGGCACCGTCCACGTCAACCTGGCGCTGATCCTCAAGTTCATGGGCAACTACCTGTTCGCCCCGGCCGATTACGCCCCGGTGCCGAGCCGGCTGGACGCCGCCGACGACGCCTTCCTGTTCCGCCAGGGCCCGGCCCGCGGCCTCGGCGCGATCCGCTTCCACGACTGGCGCACCGCCTACGACCGCCAGGCGCAGCTGCCCAACGTCGCCCGGTTCCGCGAACAGGCCGACAGCTTCTGCGAGTTGCTGCTCAACCACGCGCCGAGCAAGGAGCAGCAGGCCGACCTGGACTTCCTGCTGGAGATCGGCCAGCTCTTCGCGCTGCTCGTCTACGGCCAGCTGGTGCTGGAGCAGGCCGAGTTGACCGGCCTGGACGCCACCGAAGACGGCCGCGACGTGCTGGACCAGATCTTCGACGCCCTGGTCCGCGACTTCTCCGCGCACGCCACCGAGCTGCACGGCAAGGCCTCCACCACCGAGGAGCAGGCCGCCTGGGCGCTCGCGAACGTGCGCCGGCCGGTGTCGGACGCGGCGCGGGCCGAGCGGGTCTGGGGCCGGGTCGAGGCGCTCTCGGGCGCGTACGAGATGCAGCCGTAACGACGGCCGCGGCACGGAAGGCCCCCTGGGGTGCCGGTCGGCGGACCGGCACCCCGGGCTCACCTCCGGGCGGGCGCACGGCCCCGCGCCCGGGCGGCCCTCCGGGCGGGCGGCACGGGCGGGCCTCAGCCGTCGCCGAGGCCCATGTCGCGGGCCCGGGCGACCGCCTCGGCACGGGTGGCGACGTGCAGTTTCTCGAAGATGTGCGTGATGTGGTTGCGGACGGTCTTCTCCGCGACCACCAGCTCCCGGGCGATCCGCCGGTTGTCCAGCCCGCGCGCGACCAGGCCCAGCACCTCGGCCTCACGGGCGGTGAGGTCCGGGAACAGCTGCCCCGCCTCCCGCATCCGGGCCCCGGCCAGCAGGGCGGCGATCCGCCCGGCCACCTCGCCGCCGAACACCGCGCCGCCCGCCGCGACCGTCCGCACCGCGTGCAGCACCTCCTCCCGGCCGGCGCCCTTGACCAGGTAGCCGCGCGCACCGGCCTGGAGTGCGGCGAGCAGGTTGCCGTCGTCGTCCGACATGGTCAGCATCAGCACCGGCGGCGGCGCTTCCTGCGCGGCGAGCGCGCGGACGGCCTCCAGCCCCGAGCCGTCGGGCAGCGAGAGGTCCATGATCACCACGTCGGGGCGGTGCCCGGCGACCGCCTCCGGCACCTCGGCGACCCGCTCGGCCTCCGCGACCACCAGGACGCCCGCGGCGCTCTCCAGCGCCGCTTTGAGCCCCTCCCGGAAGAGGGGGTGATCATCGACGATCAGTACACGGACGGGTGTTGTGTCACCCGGGGTCGAGGGTGCCGGCGGCAGCTTTTCATCCACCCGGCCGACACTATCAGCGGCGATCCCGCTACTTTCCGTGACGTGCCCCGGAGTCGTCCGCGTGGCGGGCGGGGCGGGAGCGGATCCGGGCTGGGACCGCTCCGATCCGGCCCCGGGACCGGGACCGGGACCGGTCGGAGCCAGGCCCAGGATCGGTCGGAGCCGAGCACTCGCTCTCAACTCCACGGACGGACCCGCTCCGAGCGCACGGGCCCGGCGTCCCGCGCCGCCCCCGGGACGGCGCCCGGGGCGCCGATCCGGCCCAGCACGGCGGTGACCGGCTTGCGTGACCCGGCCCGCAGGCCGTACCGCTCTCCCGCCCTGACGTAGACCAAGTCACCGGGGAAAACCGGCACTTCGCCGAGATCGCCGAGGAAGGCGCCCGGCCCGGAGAGGACCAGCAGGAAGGCGTCGGCCGCCCGGTCCTCGTACGGTCCGCAGAGGCCGCCAGGTTCGAGCTCCACCGAATCCACGTCCACCTGCCGCCAGGCCCGGGCCGTCGCGGGGCCCGACCGCTGGGCAGGGATGTCGGAGCGGGACGGAACGGGGCGGACGGTGAGCAGAGCGGTCGGCGCGCCCCGGACGGCGGCGAGCCGGCAGGTGCTGCCCGGCCGGTGGTGCAGGGCCTCTCCCGGAGTGAGGACCCGGCCGGCCGCGAACAGCCGACCGGAGAGCACCACGGTCACCGACTCCGCCGAACCGTACGGGAGTTGATCGACCCGGACACCGGGCGGCAGGGTCTCGACGGTCAGGCCGGCGCGGACGGACGGCCGCTGCTCCGGGTCGATCAGGCGCCGGAAGACGGGCGCGGTGCGGGGGACGGCAGCGGGGACGACGATCACGAGGGGCCTCCTCGGACGGGGGCGAACACGCCGGGGACGGAAGGGAGGTGTGGAGCGCGGGCTCAGGGCCGGTCGCGGCGGGCGGCACCGCGCCGAGCCCGGGCGGCCCGGGTACCGGCCCGGCGCCGGGGAACGGCGAGGGTGAGGCAGAGCAGTTCCGCGCCGAGCGGCCCGGCTTCGAGGTGCAGCGTGCGGCCCCGGCCGGCCAGCAGCAGGTCCCCCTCGGAGGCCAGGTGGTCCGGCTCGTCGCAGAGCCTGCCGACGACGGCGGCTCCGCGCAGGACGTGCAGGACGGTCTCGGCGTCGGGCCGCCCGGTCAGGACGTGCTGGGCGCCCGGGCTCAGCCGCAGGTGGTCGAAGGCCTCGCAGGCGCTGGCGAGCAGCGGGCGCCGGGCCAGGGAACGGATCCGTACGCGTTCGCCGTTCGGGCCGAGGACGACCATGGCGGCGCCGGTGTCGGTGGTGACGATCATGCGGGTTCATCTCCGCTCAGCGGGGCGGGACGGGAGGCGGGGCGGTCGGCGGGGACGGTCAGGACGGCGTGGAAGTACTCCATCCCGGCGGTGCCGGCGGTGAGGACGGTCCGGGCGCCGAGCGGGAGGACGACGGCGGTGCCCTCGACGAGGGGGATGCCTGGGTCCGGCGGCTCGAAGCCGTACGACGGGGCCTCCGACGGCTCGGTGTCCGGCGCCTCGGCCTCCGACGGCTCGGTGTCCGGTGCCTCGGCATCGCACCGTGCCGCGGCCTCCGGCGGTCGGGCGAGTCCGGAGCCGGCGGTGACGTAGAGCGCGTGTTCGACGCCGGCGGCGGCCACCTCGGTGCTGCGGCCCGGTTCGAGTCGCTGCAGGCCGACGCCGCGCAGCGGGCCCGCGAGCAGGCGGCCGGGGTCGACGGCGCCGCGTCGGCGGAGATCGGTGATGACGGTGCCCGGCATGTCGGGCGCTCCTTCCGGTCGGTCGGCGGGCCTTCCGGTCCGCCTCTGTGATCCACCGTCCGGCGCCCGCTGTCCCGACCGCACGGGGGTTCCGTCCCGTCCCGGGCCCACCCGGATCCCGGTCGGCTCCGGCGAGATCCCGGCCCGGTCCCACCCGGATCCCACCCGGATCCCGGCCGGATCCCGCTCCCGGCGCGGGCCGGCCGGAGCGGACGGAGAGCAGGCGGACCGGGGACAGGGCGCGGGCGGAACGGCCACGCCCGGAACGACGTACGGTGGAACCGGAGGCCGTGTCATGCACGTCACCGGAACCCACTTCACCCCCTTCGCCGACCGCACCGACGCCGGCCGGAGGCTCGCCGCCCGCCTCGGGCAGCTGAGCGGCCCCGACACCGTGGTCGTGGCACTGCCCAGGGGCGGGGTGCCGGTCGCCGCCGAGGTGGCGGCGGCGCTCGGCGCACCGCTGGACATCTGCGTGATCCGCAAGCTCGGTGTGCCCTACCAACCCGAGCTGGGCATGGGCGCGATCGGCGAGGGTGGCGTCCGGGTGCTGAACGAGCACGTCATCCGGGTCGCGTCGGTCACCGGTGACCAGCTGGCCGAGGTGGAGCGGCGCGAGCGCGCCGAACTGGAGCGCCGGGCCCGCCGCTACCGGGGCGACCGCCCGCCTGCGGACGTGCGCGGCCGCACGGTGGTGGTGGTGGACGACGGCATCGCCACCGGCTCCACCGCCCGGGCGGCCTGCCGGATCGTCCGGGAGCGGGGCGCGGCCCGGGTGGTGCTGGCCGTGCCGGTGGCGCCCGGGGACTGGACCGACCGCCTCGACGAGGTCGCCGACGAACTGGTCTGCGTCGACACGCCGTCGCCGTTCTTCGCCATCGGGGCGTTCTACGTCGACTTCTCGCAGACCACGGACGACGAAGTGCTGCGGCTGCTCGCCGAGGCCTGGAACGCTCCGCCCGCGGTGGCCGCCGGAGTCGACCGCGAGCTGGCCCTGCCCGTGGCGGGGGTCCGGCTCGCGGGGCGGCTGACCGTCCCGGCCGGTGCGCGGGGCGTCGTGCTCTTCGCACACGGCAGCGGCAGCAGCCGGCACAGCCCGCGCAACCGGTACGTCGCCGAGTACCTGAACCGCGCCGGACTGGCCACGCTGCTGTTCGACCTGCTCACCGACGCCGAAGAGCCGGACCGGCGCAACGTCTTCGACGTGGGGCTGCTCGGCTTCCGGCTGACCTCCGTCGCCCGGCACCTGGGCGCCGAGGACACCGCGGGTCCCCGGACCGGCGCCGCCCCCGGAACCGACGCCGGAACGGGGACCGGGACCGTACCCGAGACCCGAGGCCTGCCGCTGGGCCTGTTCGGCGCCAGCACCGGCGCCGCCGCCGCCCTGCACACAGCCGCCGAGCTGGGCCCGGCCGTGCGCGCCGTGGTCTCCCGAGGTGGGCGCCCGGACCTCGCCGGGCCCGAGGCGCTGGAGCGGGTGAGCGCCCCGACACTGCTCGTCGTCGGCTCCCTGGACACCACCGTGCTCGACCTCAACCGGCGGGCCGAAAGCCGGCTGCGCTGCGAGAGTGAACTGGCGGTGGTGCCGCACGCGACCCACCTGTTCGAGGAGCCCGGCACCCTCGACCAGGTCGCTGACCTGGCCCGGAACTGGTTCCTGCGCCACCTCCCCCTACCCGGGTCCTCGGCCGAGACGCCGTGAGCGGTGATTGCGCAGACTTCGTGCGTCCACCCGGATCGGCAGCACATTCTGCTCAGCTCGGCGCGGGAATTCCTGATCAGCTTGTACACATTGAGCAGTGGAAAACCGACCTGTTGCCCAACCACCCCGACAGGAGCAAGCTCTCCGCAACCGCACCGCCCACCCGTCCGCGGTGCGGTCGCGATCCAGCGGGAGCCTCGGAACCGAGGCCCGAAGTGGAGGAACGAGCGATGACCACGCAGTCCGACGCCCTTGAGTTGACCCCCGAGGAGCGGGAGGCCGGTCTTGACGCCGACCAGCTGCGCCGCCTCGTCGGCCTCGTCGAGCACGACGCGGCCGCCGACCCGTTCCCGGTCACGGCCCAGGACGCGGTCGTCTTCGTGGTCGGCAACGCCACCCAGACGGCCCAGTTCTACCAGGTCGTGTTCGGCATGGAGCTGGTCGCCTACTCCGGTCCGGAGACCGGCCGCCGCGACCGCAAGGCGTACGTGCTCCGCTCCGGCTCCTGCCGCTTCGTGATCAAGGGCGGCGTCCAGCCGGACAGCGCACTGCTGGACCACCACCGCCGCCACGGCGACGGCGTCGTGGACCTCGCCCTGGAGGTCCCGGACGTCGACAAGTGCATCGCGCACGCCCGCGCGGCCGGCGCCACCGTCCTGGAGGAGCCGAACGACGTCTCGGACGAGAACGGCACCGTGCGCCGCGCGGCCATCGCCACCTACGGCGAGACCCGCCACACCCTGATCGACCGCTCCCGCTACCACGGCCCCTACCTGCCGGGCTACGTCGTCGCGGAGAGCAAGGTCACCCACCCGGAGGGCTCGCCCAAGCGCCTCTTCCAGGCCCTCGACCACGCCGTCGGCAACGTCGAGCTGGGCCGGATGAACGAGTGGGTGGCGTTCTACAACCGGGTCATGGGCTTCGTGAACATGGCCGAGTTCGTCGGCGACGACATCGCCACCGAGTACTCCGCGCTGATGTCCAAGGTCGTCGCCAGCGGCAACCACCGGGTGAAGTTCCCGCTCAACGAGCCGGCCATCGCCAAGAAGAAGTCCCAGATCGACGAGTACCTGGAGTTCTACACCGGCCCCGGCTGCCAGCACATGGCGCTCGCCACCAACGACATCCTCACCACCGTCGACGTGCTGCGCTCGCGCGGCGTGGAGTTCCTCAACACCCCCGACGCGTACTACGACGACCCGGAGCTGCGCGAGCGCATCGGCAAGGTGCGCGTGCCGATCGAGGAGCTGAAGAAGCGCGGCATCCTGGTCGACCGCGACGAGGACGGCTATCTGCTGCAGATCTTCACCAAGCCGATCGGCGACCGCCCGACCGTCTTCTACGAGTTCATCGAGCGGCACGGTTCGCTGGGCTTCGGCAAGGGCAACTTCAAGGCGCTCTTCGAGTCGATCGAGCGCGAGCAGGACCGGCGCGGCAACCTGTGAGCCTCGGAGAGCTCTGACGAACGGTCGAGGAGGACCACGGAGATGGCGTACTACCGGCAGCTGGGAAGCATCCCGCCCAAGCGGCACACCCAGCACCGCACCCCCGAAGGCGGGCTGTACTACGAGGAGTTGATGGGCGAGGAGGGGTTCTCCTCGGACTCCTCCCTGCTCTACCACCGGGGCATCCCCTCGGCGGTGGTCAACGCGGTGCCCTGGGAGCTGCCGGACCAGTCCACCGTGCCCAACCACCCCCTGCTGCCCCGCCACCTCAAGCTGCACGAGCTGTTCGCGGGCCAGGAGTGGAAGTCCGCCGACGTCGTGAGCAGCCGCCGGCTGGTCCTCGGCAACGGCGACGTACGGATCTCGTACGTCGCCGCCGGGGCCCCGAGCGAGCTCTACCGCAACGGGCTCGGCGACGAGTGCGTGTACGTGGAGTCCGGCTCCGGCACGGTCGAGACGGTGTTCGGCTCGATCGAGATCGGCCAGGGCGACTACGTGCTCATCCCGCGCGCCACCACGCACCGCTGGGTGCCGGCGGGCGACGAACCGCTGCGTGCGTACTGCATCGAGGCCAACAGCCACATCACCCCGGTCAAGCGCTACCTCTCCAAGTACGGGCAGCTGCTGGAACACGCGCCGTACTGCGAACGGGACTTCCGCGGGCCGGTCGGCCCGCTGCTGGCCGACACCGCCGGGGACGTCGACGTGCTGGTCAAGCACCGCGGCCCGAACGGCATCTCGGGCACCCGCTACACCGTGCCGCACCACCCCTTCGACGTGGTCGGCTGGGACGGCTGCCTGTACCCGTACGCCTTCAACATCCGGGACTTCGAACCCATCACCGGCCGGATCCACCAACCGCCGCCGGCCCACCAGGTGTTCGAGGGCAACAACTTCGTGATCTGCAACTTCGTCCCGCGCAAGGTGGACTACCACCCGCTGTCGATCCCGGTGCCCTACTACCACGCCAACGTGGACAGCGACGAGGTCATGTTCTACTGCGGCGGCGACTACGCGGCCCGCAAGGGCTCGGGCATCGGCCAGGGCTCGGTCTCGCTGCACCCCGGCGGGCACACCCACGGACCGCAGCCGGGCGCGTACGAGCGCAGCATCGGCGCGGAGTTCTTCGACGAGCTCGCCGTCATGGTGGACACCTTCCGCCCGCTGGAGCTCGGCGAGGGCGGCCGGGCCGGCGAGGACACCCGCTACGCCTGGACCTGGTCCGGCCGGGGGCCCGGACAATGAGCGGGATGCCTTCGGGCGGGCGGATTTCGGGAGAGGCGCCCTCGGGGGCAGTGCCTTCCGGAGGGGTGATTCCGGAGCTGTTCCGCGGGCTCTTCGACGACGCGGCGGTGTTCCCGCCGGGGAACCTGCCGGTCGTCCGGGCGGTGCCCGCGCACCGCGCCCACCGCACGGCCTGGTACGCCGAGGCGGTCGGCCCGTTCCTCTGCGGGGCGGGCCGTCTGGACGAGCTGGCCGCGGCCGCCTCGACCGCACCGCCCGCCTCGACCGCACCGTCGGCCTCGGCCTCGGCCGCGGGCGGCCCGGTGGGGGCGGGCGGCGCGCCGCTCAGGGTCGGCCTGGTGCTGCCGGGGGGCAGCCCCGAGCTGGCCCCCGCGCTCTCCGCCGCCGCACCGTTCGAGCTGGCCGGGGTCGAGCTGGCCACCCGGGACGCCGCCGAGGCGGTCGCCGAACTCGACCGGCTGCTGCCGCCGGACGTCCCGGCCGCCATCGAGCTGCCGCGCGAACTCCTGCGCGGGGACGGGCTGGACGCCGTCCTGGACATCCTGGTGGACAGCCCGTACCGGGCGAAGTTCCGCACCGGCGGACTGGTCGCCGAGGCGTTCCCGGACGAGGAGGAGCTGGCCGCCTTCCTCACCGGCTGCGCACAGCGCGGGCTGCCGTACAAGTGCACCGCCGGACTGCACAACGCCGTCCGGCACACCGACCCGGAAACCGGCTTCGAGCACCACGGCTTCCTGAACGTGCTGCTCGCCGCGCAGGAGACCGACCCGGCAGCCGCCGCGACGGTACTGGCGGAGCGCGACGGCGAGGCACTGGCCAAGGCGGTACGCGCGCTGACCGATCGTCAGGTTACGGTGATCCGCAACTCGTTCACCGGGTTCGGCACCTGCAGCATCGTCGAACCCCTGGGTGACCTGGCCGCGCTCGGCCTGCTGTCGCCTCCCAGTCCACTGCACCAGGAGGACCGTTGACCACCGCCCGCAGCTGGCTCGCCAGCGCCCAGGACTCGCCGTTCGGCGTGCACAACCTGCCGTACGGCGTCTTCACCGCCGCCGACTCGCCAGGCCGGCGGCGGATCGGCGTGCGTGTCGGAGACTTCGTGCTGGACGCCGGCGCGGCCGCCCGCGCGGCGGGCGCACCGTCCGTCCTGCTGGCCGCGGACTCGCTCAACCCGCTGATGGCCGCCGGGCGTTCGGCCTGGACGCAGGTCCGGGCGGACCTCACCACCTGGCTCACGGACGAATCCTTCCGCGAGGCGCTGTCGCCTGCTCTGCTGCCGGTGGGCGACGTCGAGCTGCACCTGCCGTTCGAGGTCGCCGACTACGTCGACTTCTACGCCTCCGAGCACCACGCCACCAACCTGGGCCGGATCTTCCGCCCGGGCTCGGAGCCGCTCACCCCCAACTGGAAGCACCTTCCCATCGGTTACCACGGGCGGGCGGGCACGGTCGTGGTCTCCGGCACGCCGGTGGTGCGGCCGCACGGGCAGCGCAAGGCCCCCGCCGACGCCGCGCCGAGCTTCGGGCCGTCGCGCCGACTGGACATCGAGGCCGAGGTCGGCTTCGTCGTCGGCACGCCGTCCGAGCTGGGCACGCCGGTCCCACTGGACGACTTCCGCGAGCACGTGTTCGGCGTCTGCCTGCTCAACGACTGGTCGGCACGCGACATCCAGGCCTGGGAGTACGTGCCGCTCGGCCCGTTCCTCGGCAAGTCCTTCGCCACGTCGATCTCGCCGTGGATCGTCCCGCTGGACGCACTGCAGCACGCCCGGGTCTCGCCGCCGCGGCGGGACGTCGAGCCGCTGCCGTACCTGGACGACCGGGACGGCGAGCCATGGGGCCTGGACCTGGCCATGGAGGTCCGGCTGAACGGGCACATGGTCTCGCGCCCGCCGTTCGCCACCATGTACTGGACGGCCCAGCAGCAGCTGACCCACATGACCGTCAACGGCGCCTCGCTGCGCACCGGCGACCTGTTCGCCTCGGGCACGGTCAGCGGGCCCGAGCCGGACACCCGGGGCGCGCTCATCGAGCTGACCTGGAACGGTGAGGAGCCGCTGAAGCTCGCGGACGGGACGACCCGGACCTTCCTGGAGGACGGCGACGAGGTCACCATCACCGCCACCGCGCCGGGGCCGGACGGCGCCGCGGTCGGGTTCGGCGAGGTCACCGGGCGGGTGCGCGGGTAGCCGGGGGAGCTGCCTCCACGACGAGGACAGACGGCTGACGGCAGACGGCAGACGGCAGACGGTGAACAGATGACAGCTGACAGATTTCATCATCTGTCAGCTGTCATCTGTCGGTTGTCGGTTGCCGGCCGTCAGCCGGCGGCCGTCGTCGCCTGCGGCCGCCCCTACAGCCCCGCGCCTCCCGTGGCGTCGATGACCCGCCCGGTCACCCAACGGGCGTCATCCGAGGCGAGGAACGCGACGATGTCCGCGATGTCCTCCGGCTGCCCGACCCGGCCGAGCGCCGCGACCGAGGCCGCGTACTTCTGCGCCTCCGCGTTGCCGCGCAGCCAGCCCGCGTTGACGTCGGTGTCCACGATGCCCGGCGCGACCGAGTTCGCGGTGATCCCGCGCGGCCCGAGTTGCTTGGCGAGGTTGAGGGTGAAGGTGTCCAGCGCCCCCTTGGTCGCGCCGTAGGCGATGATCTCCGGCATCGCCAGTCGGGCGGCCCCGCTGGAGACGTTGATGATCCGGCCGCCGTCCCGCAGCCGCTTCAGCCCGTGCTGCACCACGAAGAACGGCGCCCGGACGTTGACGGCGAACACCTCGTCGAACTGCTCCTCGGTCAGCGAGTCGAGGTCCGCACTGCGGCCGATCCCGGCGTTGTTGACGATGATGTCCACCCCGCCGTCCGCCGCATGCGCTCCGACGGCGGCGTCGAAGGCCTCCCACAGCGCGGCCGCGTCACCGTGCCGCCCGAGTGCGGCCCGGAGTGCGAACGCCCGGCCGCCGCCGGCGCGGATGCCCGCCACCACTTCCTCCGCCGCCGCCTCGTCGCGGGCGTAGCCCACGGCGACGGTGGCACCGTCCCGTCCGAGTCGACGGGCGATCGCCCGGCCGATCCCCCGGCTGCCGCCCGTGACCAGCGCCGTCTTGCCCCGGAGTCCGTACACACCCATGGCAGAGCCCCCTCCTCCTGCGTCCAATGATTGTTGGTCGATCGCTCAATAAATAACCTAACACGTACTTTTTGAGCGAGTGCTCTAAAATTCGACCCATGACCGAGGCAGGGGCCCAGGAGCAGGCGCGGAAGCAGCGTCGGGAACATCGGCAGGAGCAAGCGCCGGTGCCGGTGCCCGAGCGCGCCCCGGCCGACGCCCCGCCCCGCCCCAGGCGAGGCCGCCCGCCGGCCTTCGACCGCGCCGAAGCCCTGACCGCCGCCACCCGGCTGTTCTGGGAGCGCGGCTACGAGGCCACCTCCGTCAGCGACCTGACCGAGGCCACCGGCATGCGCCCGGGCAGCCTCTACGCGGCGTTCGGAGACAAGCGGTCGTTGTTCGAGGAGGTCGTCCGCCAGTACGGCCGCTCTCCCGTCGGCGCCTTCGCGGCCGTGGCGCTGGAGGAGGAACCCACCGCGCACGGCGCCTTCGCCCGCATCCTGCGGGAGGCCGCCGCCGTCTACACCGACCCGTCCCATCCGGCCGGCTGCCTGGTGATCTCCGCCGCCACCAACGTCTCCCCGCAGGATGCCGGGGTCCAGGCCCACCTGCGCGAGCTTCGCACCGGGAACCTGCGGGTCTTCGAGGCGCGGCTGCGCCGGGCCCAGGAGGACGGCGAGCTGGCTCCCGAGGCCGATCCGAAGGCGCTGGCCGGCTTCCTCGCCACCGTCATCCAGGGCATGTCGCAGCAGGCCAGGGACGGCGCCACCACCGCCGACCTGACCCGCACCGCCGAACTCGCCCTGCGCGCCTGGCCGTGACCGGAGCCGCAGGCCCCGGACCGCACGGCCATCCCGGCCATCCCGGTCGAGCCCCCGGCCCGGTGATCACAACTCCGCACCGCCCCCGGTACGGTGGGCGGCAGGAACCGGCGGAAACCGGCGGAAGCAGTGGAAGCGAACGGCGGACGTCGCGAGGCGGCGACGGACACCGACATCACCGAGGAACGGGAGCGGGCCCGATGAGCGCAGAGGTTCCGGAGGTCCGGACGTACCTGGACGGCGGCGTCGGGCGGATCGTGCTGAACCGCCCGCAGGCGCTCAACTCGCTCACCCACCGCATGATCACCGCCCTGCGCACGACGCTCGACGCCTGGGCGGCCGACGAGCGCGTACGCGTCGTGGTACTGAGCGGCGCCGGTGAACGCGGCCTGTGCGCGGGCGCCGACATCCGCGCGATGCACGACGACGCGAAGGCGGGCGGGGCCGGCACCCGGGCCTTCTTCCGCGACGAGTACCGCCTGAACGCGCTGATCGCCCGCTACCCGAAGCCGTACGTCGCGGTGATGGACGGCATCACGATGGGCGGCGGCGTCGGCCTCTCCGCCCACGGCGCGATCCGGATCGTCACCGAGCGCTCCACCGTCGCGATGCCGGAGACCCGGATCGGGCTCGTCCCGGACGTCGGCGGCAGCCGCCTGCTCGCCCACTCCCCGGGCGAGTTGGGCATCCACCTCGGACTCACCTCGGCCTCGATGGGCCCGGGCGACGCGCTCCTGTGCGGGTTCGCCGACCACTACGTGCCCTCCGCGCGGATCCCCGAGCTGCTCGACGCCCTCACCCGAAGCGCCGCGTCGACCTCCGCCGACCCGACCTCCGCCACCACGCCTTCCGCCGTGACGACCGCCTCCGTCACGACCGCCGCCGTCGACGCCGTCGTCGCCGCGCACACCGAGCCCGCGCCGCCCGCCGCCCTGGCCGCTCAGCGCGCCTGGATCGACGAGTGCTACGCGGCCGACACCGCCGAGGAGATCGTCGAGCGCCTGCTGAACTCCGGCGTCCCAGAAGCGAAGGAGGCCGTCGCACTGCTCCTCGGGAACTCCCCCACCGCCGTCAAGGCGGCCCTGGCCGCGCTGCGCCGGGCCCGTACGCTGCCCTCGCTGGAAGCCGTGCTCGACCAGGAGTACCGCGTCTCCTGCGCCGCGCTGGACGGCCACGACCTGGTCGAGGGCATCCGCGCCCAGGTGATCGACAAGGACCGCAACCCCCGTTGGGAACCCGCCACCCTCGCCGGGGTGACGGAGGTGGACGTCGCCCGCTTCCTCGCCCCCCGCGAGGGCGACGAACTCGGCCTGGCCTGAACCGCCGAGGGCCCTGGCCCCGACCTTGCCCCAACCTTGCCCCGACCTTGCCCACGGGCCGGACCGCCGAGCGGCGCCCGGCCTGGCGCCCCGCCGACTCGTGACCGGTGTCTCGCATGTCAAGACTGGCGCGAGGCGGGCCGGGTCGTAGATCGTTGGGTGGTCAGGGCGCGCCCGCGCGGCGCCGAGCAGCGGAATGGGAGTCAACGGCGATGACCGAGGCCGAGACCGAGACCTACGAGACGATCCTGGTCGAGCGCAAGGGCCGGGTGGGGCTGATCACCCTCAACCGGCCCAAGGCGCTCAACGCGCTGAACACCCGGCTGATGAACGAGGTGGTCGCCGCCGCGACCGCCTTCGACCGGGATCCGGAGATCGGCTGTCTGGTGATCACCGGTTCGGAGAAGGCCTTCGCGGCCGGCGCCGACATCAAGGAGATGCAGGGCAACCGGTTCCCGGACGTCTACCTGGACGACTGGCTGGGCCCGTGGGACCGGCTCGCCGCCCTGCGCAAGCCGGTGGTGGCGGCGGTGGCCGGGTTCGCGCTCGGTGGCGGCTGCGAGCTGGCGATGATGTGCGACATCCTGCTGGCGGCGGACACCGCGAAGTTCGGGCAGCCGGAGATCAAGCTCGGCGTCATCCCCGGCATCGGCGGCTCGCAGCGACTGACCCGGGCGGTCGGCAAGGCGAAGGCGATGGAGCTGTGCCTGACCGGCCGGATGATGGGCGCCGAGGAGGCCGAGCGGGCCGGACTGGTCTCCCGCATCGTCCCCGCCGACCAGTTGCTCGCCGAGGCCCTGGCCACCGCCGAGACCGTCGCGGCGATGTCCACCCCGGCGGCGGTCATGCTGAAGGAGAGCGTCAACCGCGCCTTCGAGACGACGCTCGCCGAGGGCGTCCGCTTCGAGCGGCGGCTCTTCCACGCGGCGTTCGCCACGGCGGACCAGAAGGAGGGCATGGCGGCCTTCGCCGAGAAGCGGCCGCCGTCGTTCACCAACCGCTGACGGTCGGCAGTTGACCGCGTTCAACTGCCCGCGTTCAAGTGACCGCGCTCGGCTCACCGCGCTCGGCTGACGGCGCCCGGTCGACGGACCTGCGGCCGGCGGCGCTCGGCCCGACCGACCTTCGGCCGACGGCGCTCGGTTGGCGGCTCGGCGCTCGTTGACGAGTTTCAGCTGACAGACTTCAGATGATGAAATCTGTCAGCTGAACTCTGTTCGCCCTCCGCAGTGGGGCCCCGCTGCGCGCTCACCCCTCGTCCACCGCGACCGTGTTCAGCCGGGCCAGACCGCTGCGGGTGGCGGCGACCACGATCCGGTCGCCCGGGGTGAGCCGTCGGGTGCGGTCGGGGACGTTCCACTGCAGCTGCGCAGTACGGGCGAAGCGGGCGGCGATGACCCGCACGCCGCCCGGGTCCTCCAGGTCGTGCCGGTTCAGGCCGATCAGCCCGCTGCCGTCCTCGACCGTCAACTCGGCGATCAGCAGCGCGTGCCGGAACACCGACAGTGTCCCGCGCACCTCGCGCCCCATCAGTGCCGCCGCGAAGGCCGGCGCGGCCAGGTAGGAGACCGACCGAGACGCGGCGTTGTCCAGCGTCCGGTAGAAGTGCCCGGCGAAGTCGTCGTCGAACAGCCGCACCACCACGCGGACCTCTGGATTTCCGTGGCGCGCCTCCAGTGCCGCTTCCAGGTTGGTGGCGTCGTCACCGCTGACCGCGACCAGCGCCCGGCTGTGCTTCAGCCGGGCCCGGCGCAGTTGCTCCTCGAACGGGCCGTCGCCCATCACCACCGGGATCCCGAGCGCCCGGACGGCGGCGACGCCGCGCGCCTGCGGATCCCGCTCCATGCAGACCACCGGGACGCCCAGGTCGTGCAGTTGGGTCGCGACCCGGGTGCCGACGTTGCCGAGGCCGACGACGATGACGTGGTCGCGGGTGCCGGCCCCGGGCGTGCGCGGCTGTCCGCGCCGCCCGGAGGCCAGCACCTCGACCGCGATCGCGGTGGCGACCGGCGCGAAGGTGATCCCGCAGATGGTGATCACCACCTGCGCGACCCGCTGCCACAGCCCGCCGGTGCCCGTCCCGGCGGCGATGTCGGCGAGCTGGTCGGGCTGGGCGGCTCCGGCCAGGTCGAGGAGCGAGATGTAGACCGTCCAGCCGAAGTTCCGGTTGAGGTACCAGAGCACACCGAAGGACATCAGCACGGCGGCGAAGGCGGTGAGCAGCACCAGCCGCATCCGGGCGCTGGTGAAGAAACGCATGGTGTCGAGCAGCCGCCAGCGCAACCGCCGCCGCCAGCCGGTCGGCTCCCGCGGCTCGATCCGCAGCACCTGCAGCGCGGCGGTACCGCCCGTTTCCGCGGCCGGTTCGGGGTCTCTGGCCGGTTCGGGGTCTCCCACCGAATCGGGGTCTCCCACCGACGCGGGCTCCGTCCCCGGTTCGTGGGCCGCAGCCGGTTCACGGGCCGCGGCTGCCCCGGGGTCCGCCGTCGGCTCCGGTTCGCGCCGCGCGCCTCCCGGCCGGACGGGTCCGTCGTCGCCGAACTCCGCGGCGAGCCTGACGAATTCGGCCGAGTCGCCCTGCTGCTCGGGCAGGAGCCGGATCTTGCTGAGGTCCTGCCGGTCGATCTGGTCGGCGACCACGCAGACCCGGTCGGCGGTGATGGCGTCGTCGAACGCGATGTGCAGGTAACGCCCGTCGATCTCGACCGAGTTGGGCCGTCCGAGTGCGGCGGCCGCGAAGGCCGGGGCGGCGGTGGCGGAGCCGGAGAGCGCGGCACCGTTCTTGAGCAGCCGTTCGATGTTCTCGCCGAGCCGCTGGTTGAACATCCGGAACACGATGCGGATGTCGGGGTTGTGGTTCTGGGCGCTGAGCGCGGCGTGGATGTTCTCCTGGTCGCTCCCCTCGACCAGGGCGAGGCCGCGGGCGGTGCCGATGGACACCGCCCGCAGGGCCTCGTCGGTGATGCTGGCGTACTCCACGACGGCCGCGACGCCGGTGAGTTGTTCGATCCGCGGGGCGTGGTCGCGGGTCCGGTCGGCGACCAGGACGACGACGGGTACCTCGTAGTGCTCGACGAGTTCCAGGACCAGTCGGTGTGCCAGCGCGTTGCCCCCGCAGACGATGTAGTGCTGGCTGATCGGCTCGACCGGAGGGGTCCCCCACCCTTCAGAAGTCATACCGACGGATGATATCCACGGCTGGTGTCCGGCGGGTGTCGTTCCGGCGACCGCGGCGGACCGCCCGAACGGCGGTATCCGGCGCGCGACCCGAAGGCCTCTCGGAAAGGCTGGGCCCGTTCCCTGTCCGCCCCGCCAAGCCCGACGTCACCGTCGCCGGCCCGAGGAGTACACCACCGTGGTCTCTCCGATCATCACCCCCGACGGTTCCCCGGTCCAGGGCCCGCTCGGCATGCTCGCCAAGGCCGCCTGGCAGATCCTGATGGTCGCCGGACTCGCCTCGCTCGCCCTCGGCATCGTCGTCTTCGCCTGGCCCCGCGAGACGCTTCTCGTGGTGGGCGTGCTCTTCGGGCTCTACCTGCTCGTGATCGGCGTCGTGCAACTGGTCGCCTCGTTCGGCACGCACGCCACCACCGCGCTGCGGGTGCTGGCCTTCATCAGCGGCGCGATCTGCGTGCTGCTGGGGCTGCTCTGCTTCCGCAGCGCGGCTCAGTCCGTGCTGCTGCTCGCGCTCTGGATCGGGATCGGGTGGCTCTTCCGCGGCATCACCCAGCTCGCCGCCGCGATCTCCGACCCCCTGATGCCGGCCCGCAGCTGGCAGGCCTTCGCGGGCGTGGCCAACACACTGGCCGGTGTGCTGCTGATGGTCTGGCCGGCCGGGTCGATCACCGCGCTGGCCGTGCTGGCCGGCTGCTGGCTGGTGATCCTGGGCGTGGTCGAGCTCGCGACGGCGATCCAGGTGCGCAGCCGGGCCAAGCGGCTCCCGTCGGGGGCCTGACCCACGGGGCCCCCGAGCCGGAGAGGGCCCGGAGGCCGCCGCCTCCGGCCGGACCGCCCCGCCGCCGTTACGGCCGCGGGGCGTAGCCGAGCCGGAAGGTGGCGGCCTCCAGCCGTTCCGGGGTGAGCCGGACCTCGGTCAGCCGCTCGGCCAGCGCGAACGCGGCCTCGGTGTGCAGGTCGTAGCGGTTCCCGTCGAGCCGGAAGCCGCAGGCGGCCATCAGCTCGACGGTCCCCGGGGCGTCGGCGTCCGAACCGTCCCGCTGGTCGGCGAAGAGCGGTTCGAAGCGGAGCCGGCAGGTGCCGTGCTCCCACCAGTTGAAGTGGTCCACCGCGTTGACGTTGCGGAAGTGCGAGACCAGCCGGGTGCCGTCGCCGAGCCCGGGTATGACCTCGTGCAGGCTGCCGAGGTAGCCGTAGACCTCGACGGCGAGGGCCCAGCCGTCCGCCTCGGTGACGGCGACGAGCAGCCGGTCGTCGTCCTCGCCGAGCAGGGCCGCGGCCTCCTCGTCCTCGCCGTCGTCGAACGTCTCCCAGGCCTCGACCACCGCCTCCAGGCCGGTCACCTCGCGACCGGGCAGGGCGTCGAAGCGGCGCAGCAGTTCTCCGGCCGAGATCCCCTGGACCTGGGTGAGGCAGTAGGCCTCGCCCAGGACGGGGTAGCGCTTCTCGAACCAGGTGTAGTCGGTGGCGTGTGCGGCGGTCATGGGCCGATGCTGTCAGACGGGTCCGACATCCGGCCCCACCGCCCCCGGAATCGGCGCCCAGGGCCCACCCCGGCCGGGCTCAGCGCCCCTGGCTCAGCGCCACACCGGCGCGTCCGTGCCCCAACGCCCCGGCGGGCGCGACCAGTCGGCGGGCGCGCCCTCGTACCCGATCGGCGGCAGGGCGTGGCGCAGCCGCCCGTACGCGGAGTCGGTCTCGACGAGCCACCTCGACGGGTCGTAGGGCTCCGAGCCGACCCGGTCCGGCTCGCGCCGTTCGATGCCGTGCAGGAGCCAGGAGGCCGTGCCGGCGAGGGAGAAGCGCAGGTGGCGGCCGCCGGGGCGACTGGTGCGCTGGTCGGTGAGGGCGCGCAGGACGCCGCCGGCGATGAGGTAGCCGGTGCCGTGGTCGAGGGCCTGGGCGGGCAGGACGCCGGGGCGGCCGTCGGGGGCGGCTTCGTGGGCGGCGATCCCGACGCCCGCCTGGACCAGGCTGTCGAAGCCGCGCCGCCCGGCCCACGGACCGGTCCAGCCCCAGGCGCACACCTGGGCGACGATCAGGTCGGGGCGGCGGGTGAAGAGCGCGTCGGGGCCGAGGCCGAGGGCGTCGAGGGCGCCGGGGCGGTAGCCGGTGACGACGACGTCGGCGGTGGCCAGCAGGTCCTCGAAGACGGTGCGGTCGGCGGGATCGGCGAGGTCGAGGCGGGTGGAGCGCTTGCCGAAGCCGGTGTCGGCGTGGGCGTCGTCGGACTCGGGCAGTCGGGGCGAGTCGACGCGCAGGACGTCGGCGCCGAGGAGGGCAAGGGTACGGGTGGCGACCGGTCCCGCGATCACCCGGGTGAGGTCGAGGACCCGGATCCCGGCGGCGGGCCGGTCCACCGGGGCCGGGCCGAGCGGACGCGCGGCCGGGAGGCTCGCGGCGTTCGAGGCGCTTCCGGCGTTCGCGGAGTTCGAGGCGCTTCCGGCGTTCGAGGCGCTTCCGGCGTTCGCGGAGTTCGAGGTGGTGACCTCCAGGTGCTCCACGAGGGGGTGCATGGTCGCACTCACCGGCGCGACGGCCACCGCGAGCGCCCCCGCCGCGTACGCACGCTCCTGGACCTGCTCGGACGGCAGCTTGCCGAGCGTCTCGGCGAGCTGCTCGGGCCCGGCGTCCGGGGCGAGGCCGAGGGCGGCGAGCAGCCGGGTGCGGTGGTGCGGATAGTTGGCGTGAGTGCGCACCCAGCCGTCGGCGGTGCGCCAGAAACCGGAGTGCGGGGCGAAGTTGACCGGCGAACGGCCGTCGATCGCCAGGTGCCGTTCGCTGACGAATGCCGTGGCGACCGCGCCCTGGTCCACCCGGACTGCGGGGACCGGGCCGCCGCGGAGGGCGGCCAGCTCGGCGGCGGCGAGCGAGCAGGCCGCCACGGTGGCCCGGGCGAGGCGCCGCACCGGCAGGCCGGAGGGCAGGACGTCGACCGGACCGTGGAAACCCACCCGCGCCAACAGCTCGGCCGGGCCGCCGAGGGCCGCCCAGGCGTCGGCGAGGGCACCGTCGGCGGGCTCCCGGTCGGCGGCCCCACGGTCGGCGGATCCTGTGGATGGTGCGGATCCTGCGGGCGTCGCAGGTTCTTCGGGCGATTCGGACCCTGCGGGCGATGCGGATCCTGAGGACGCTTCGGGCAACGAACGATCGGTCATGCCCGGCATTGTGCTCCCCTTCTCAGGCGCTCGCCGTGACGCCCGCCACCAGCATCAGCAGTACCGCCGAGACCATGGTCATCCGGCGGGCGGCCTGCGGGGAGCCGCCGAACCGGCCCCCGAGGCGCCCGCTGGCGTGCGCGACCAGCCCGTACACCACCGCGCAGGCCAGCACGTTGAGCGAGCCGAGCGCGAGCACCTGCCCGCCGACGGGCAGGGCGGCGCCAGGGTCGACGAACTGCGGCACCAGGGAGAGGTAGAGCAGCAGGCCCTTGGGGTTGAGCAGCGCGGTCAGCATGCTCTGGCGGAGCACCGTCGCGGTGGGCTGCGGCTTGGGTGCGGCCAGGGCGGCTGTGCCCCCGCCCTTGCGCAGCGCGAACAGCATGGTGACGGCGAGCACCAGCAGGTACGCGGCTCCCGTGAGGCGCAGCACGGGCAGAGCGGCGGGGACGGCGCGCAGCGCGGCGGCCAGTCCGGCACTGGAGAGCAGGGTGTGGACGGCGTACCCGGCGCAGACGCCGCCGACCGCGACGAGCGCGGCGCGCCGGCCCTGGCCGAGGCCGCGGGCGGCGATGTAGAGCCAGTCCGGGCCCGGGGTGCAGACCAGCAGGAGGTCGACTCCGAGGAAGAGGAGGAGGGCGTGGGTGTCCATGGGCGTGGGTGGCCTGTCGTGCTCGTCGCGGTGGGGTACCGGGGTGGTCCGGGTGCGGCCGGGCGGCGGGTCGCGGGTACCCCGGTACCCGGGAGCCTGGGTACGGGTACGCGCGAGCGGGACCGGTGCGGTCACTGAAGGTAGCCCGAGACGACCGGCACGCGATGGCCACTTCCTGCTCGTCGGAGCGGCGTTTTGGCAGAATGTTGCGCCATGGACCGAATCGACCGCAGAATCCTCCGCGAGCTCCAGCAGGAAGGCCGCCTCACCAACGCCGAACTGGCCGCCCGCGTCGACCTCACCCCCTCGCCCTGCCTGCGCCGGGTGCGCCAACTGGAACAGGACGGCGTGATCCGCGGCTACCGGGCGGTCCTGGACGGCGCGGCGGTCGGACGCGGGTTCCAGCCGTTCGTGACGATCACCATGCGTCACGAGGACCAGGTGACGGTCGCCGAGTTCGAGCGCCGGGTGGCCGAGCTGCCGGAGGTGGTGGAGGCACACCGGCTGTTCGGCGAGCCGGACTACCTGCTGCGGATCGCGGTCGCCGACATCGCCGCCTACGAGCGCTTCATCACCGACGTCCTGTCCGGCCTGCCGGGCATCGCCCAGGTCAACTCCCACCTGACGATGAAGCAGGTGAAGGCCGATCGGGGGCTGCCGGTCGGCGGGTAGGGTGCGAACCGGGGCGCCGAGGCGGCCCGTACGGGGACAGGGTGAAACGCGGCAGGACCTGGGGGGACGAATGCACGTGATCCGCCGGCTCGACCTGGGGTACTTCGTCCGGCCCGCCTCCGAGGTGGGCGGCCCGGAGCCACGCGTCGAGCCCGTGCTCGCGTACCTGGTCCGGCGCCCGGAGGGACTGCTGCTGTTCGACACCGGGATCGGCGGCGGGGAGCCGGAGACCGAGGCGCACTACCGGCCGGTCCGCCGTCCGCTCCCGGAGGCGCTCGCCGCGGCCGGGGTCTCCGCCTCCGACATCGACCTCGTGGTCAACTGCCACCTGCACTTCGACCACTGCGGCGGGAACCCACTGCTCGCCGGCACCCCCGTCCTGGTCCAGGCAGTTGAACTGGCCACCGCCAGGAGCGGCGGTCACACCATCGACGCGCTGGTCGACTTCCCCGGCGCCGACTACCGCCTGCTCGACGGCGAGGCCGAGGTCTGGCCCGGTGTCCGGGTGCTGCCCACCCCCGGCCACACCGCGGGCCACCAGTCGCTGCTGATCGAGCGCCCGGACGGCCCGGTACTGCTGGCCGGTCAGGCGTACGACTTCGCCTCCGAGTACGGCCAGGCGGTGCTCGCCCGGCGGGCGGCGCACGAAGGCGTGGCGGCTCCGCTGCCCGGCTACCGGGCGTGGCTCGACCGGGTGGCCGCAGTCGGGCCGCGCCGGGTGCTGTTCGCACACGACCACGCGGTGTGGGAGCCGAGCGAGTAGGCCTTCCGTCCGGGCGGGAGAGCACTCAGAAGGTGAAGCGCAACGAGCGGACCCGGTGGTCGAAGCTGGACGGCACGAGCACGGGCTCCCCAAGCGAACGCGCGTCGGGCAGGCGGGTGAACAGCTCGCGGAACAGGGCCGCCATCTCCTGCCGGGCCAGGTGGGCGCCGAGGCAGTAGTGCGGGCCTCCACCGCCGTAGCCGAGGTGGGGGTTGGGCGTGCGGGTGATGTCGAAGGCGTCCGGGTCGGGGAAGACCGCCTCGTCGCGGTTGGCCGAGCCGTAGAACAGCGCGACCTTCTCTCCCGTGCGCAGCAGCGGGCCGCCGGGGCCGCCGAGTTCGTGGTCGACGGCGAGGGTCCGGTGGAACTGGATGATCGGCGTCGCGTGGCGGACGATCTCCTCCACCGCGCCGCCGAGCCGCCCGTCCAGGTCGGAGAGGAGCAGGGCGCGCTGCTCGGGATGGGCGGTCAGCAGGTGGAGGCCGTGGGCGAGCGCGTTGCGGGTCGTCTCGACTCCGGCGACGAGCAGCAGGGTGAAGAAGGCGCCGAGTTCGCGGCCGCTGAGCCGACGGCCGTCGACGTCGGCGGTGACGAGTGCGGAGATCAGGTCCTCCGCGGGCCGTCGGCGACGCTCCCGGCCGATCCCGGCCACGATGCCCTGCATCCGGGCGAGCGCGCGCAGCGCACGCCCGGGCGCCCGGAGTCGGCTGCGCAGCGGGCGGGCGACGCCGATCTCCGCGGAGGTGCGGTCGACCAGGTCGAGGATGGCGCGACGCGGCTGCTCGGGGATGCCCATCATGGTGCAGATCACCTGGAACGGGAGTTCGGCGGCAACCGCGGTGACGAAGTCCTCCGGCCGGTCCCGCTCGACCCGATCGACCAGGGCCGCGCTGATCCGGTGGACGTCCTCCTCCACCCGCGTGAGCAACCGCGGGCTGAAGGCTCGCGAGACGATCCGGCGCAGCTGGGCGTGGCGGGGATCGTCCAGGTTGACCATCGAGTCGCCGAACAGCAGCCGGACCCAGCGGGCGGGGGCCGGAGTGGTGACGCCCGGGCCGCTGAGGAACACGGCCGGGGTGCGGCTGGCCTCGGCCACGTGGGCGTGGCGGACCAGGGCGTGGAAGCCCTTGCCGTTGGCGCGGTCACCGAAGAACACCGGGCCGGGGCGGCGGCGCAGCTCGGCGAAGGCGGCGGCGCGAGCGGGGGCGGGCAGCCGCCAGAAGCCGGGGGCCGTGAGGTCGACGGAAGGCGCAGGGTCGGCAGGGTCGGCGGGACGGGCGGGGCCGACGGGACGGTCCGGGTCCGTGGGGCCGACGGGACGGTCCGGGTCCGCGGACTCGGCAAGGTCGGCAAAGTCGGCACAGGGCTCCGTCGCTTCCGCCGGGGTCTCCAAGGCCGAACCTCCTCTTTCTGGACGGGATGGTTCCGACACGTCCGGAGCGCCCGGGCGCAAGGACCCGCACGGAACGCATCGGACCGTGCACATTTAGTGAGCAACCGGTGAGTGCTTGTCAAGTCGCCCTGACGGCCCTGCAAGCGGTTGTTCGGGTCGATCGCGCGGGCCGGACGGCATCGACCCCAGCCGCGGCGCCCGCCCCCGGGCCAGGCGGCCGTCACAGGGGTGCCGAACGAGCGGCCGGGCATGGTCTCACGGGCGGGAACCGGCCGAACCGGAGGGTGCGGTACGCGCCGGGCACGGCGAGTGCGACGATGAGTGCCATCGTGATGACCGACCGGATCCGCCTCCTGCGCGCCGCGGTCTTCGCCGCGTTGTGCGTGGCGATGGCTGCCACGGCGCACGTCGCCATGGCCGGTTCCGGCGTCTCGCCGGCGGTGCTGGCGGGCACGTTCGGGGCGGTCCTGGGACTGACCTGGCTGCTCGCCGGGAAACGGCGCGGGCTCGGCGCGATCAGCGCGTGGATGGTCGCAGCGCAGACCGCCCTGCACCTGGCATTCGAACAAGCCGGGGCGCTCGCACGAGAAGGCGGTGGCCTCGGTCGACTCGCCACCACGGACTGGGCGGCCCTGCTGCTCTGCAACCCTGACCGCATGCCCGGCGGGCTCTCTCCGGTCGAACTGGCCCGGATGGCGGGCATAGATCCCGACGCCACGCCGGCCACCGGCGGCCTCCGCCCGATGACGGCGATGCACCACGGAGCTGCGGGCCTGGGGACCTCGGCCGACGGGATCGCCCTGCACACGGGCCTGCCCGGGATGACGGGGGTACCCGGAACGCCGGGGATGCCGGGGATGCCGGGGATGCCGGGGATGCCGGGGATGATGCACCCGATGCCTGGCGCCCTGTCCGACGGAACGGCGGCCGGCATGACGCACGGCACGTCGCCGGGGATGGTCTCCGCTCACGCGCTGGCCGCGCTGGCCTGCGCACTGTTGCTCTGGCGCGGTGACGCGGCACTGGTCCGGCTCTTCGAACTCCTCGGCGCGCTCGGCACCGTCGTCGCGGGGGTGCTGCTGCTCCCGCTGCTGGCGCTCTTCGCGCGCCCCTTCGGCCACCGGGCCCCGGCGCCGCCCCGGCCGGCCGACGACCGGGCCCGACCGCCCCGGTCGGTGCTGCTCACCCATACCGTGGTCCGGCGCGGGCCGCCGGCGTTCGCCTTCGCCTGCTGACGCGCCCGCCGCTGCGCTCCCCGGCCGCCCCGGCCTTCGGAGCCCCGCGACGGGCAGGTCGCCCTGCCGCACGGCCGCGTCTTCCGCCGCCGTGCTGCCAAGGTGCGGGCCCGCGTCCGCCGCCGCGCCGGCCCGGCTGTCCGGGAGGCGCGCCGTGCCGCGCGGTCGCCCACGGACGCCGACGGTGCCGCCTGCGCGGCGCCGCCCCCGCCTTCCCCTCGGGACCTTTCCATGCCTGACTACGACGGCGCACCGGCTCGGGCCGGCGCCACCGTCCTACCGCTCGGCGGCCTGCGGGCCTTCCGTAGCGTGACCGACCGGCCCCGCCTCCTTGCGACCGGCCTCCTCCGGCTCGGCCACCTTCGCTCCAGCGATCTTCGCTCCAGCCGCCTTCGGTCCGGCCCGCTCCGCTCCGACCCGGCCCGGCGAAGCCCGCTCCGGCGCTGCCGCTTCCAGACCTGCCAGCAGCCGGGCGGACCACTCACCCGACGGCCCCTCGGCGGCAGCCGCCCGTACGTGGCCGCTCAGCTGTTTCGCCCGGGCCAGCCACTCACGGCAGCCGGTGCAGCGCGCGATGTGCTTGTCGAGCCGAGCGTTCGACAGACCGCTCGGTTCGCCATCGAGCCGGGCGGACAGTGCGGTCCGGAACTGCGCGCATCTCATAGGACCATCGTCCCGCACTGCCCCTGTGCCGGGACCGGCCGGGTCGGAGGCCGGCATGGATGACGAACAGCTCACCGCCCTCGCGCTGACCGCCCGCTCCGGCCGGGCGGCCGACGTGGAGGCCTTCGTCCGCGCGACGCAGCGGGACGTCTGGCGCTTCGTCGCCCACCTGACCGACGTGCAGTCCGCCGACGACCTGGCGCAGGAGACCTTCCTGCGGGCGCTCCGCAGCCTGCCCGCATTCGCGGGGCGCTCCTCGGCCCGCACCTGGCTGCTGTCGATCGCCCGGCGCACGGTGATCGACCGGTACCGGATGGCCGCCGCCCGGCCGCGCTGCGCGGCGCTGCCGGACTGGCAGGAGGCGGCGGAGCGGCAGGGCGGCCTGCCGGAGGCGGGGTTCGAGGACGGCATCGCCCTCGACGACCTGCTCGACCGGGTGCCCGCCCAGCGGCGGGAGGCCTTCGTGCTGACCCAGGTGGTCGGCCTGAGCTACGCCGAGGCCGCCGAGGTGGTCGGCTGTCCCGTCGGCACCGTCCGCTCCCGGGTCGCCCGGGCACGCGAGGAACTGGTGGCGCGCCTGCGGGCGGCCGAGGCCGGGGAGCTCGCGGCCGCCTGATGATGACCGGGTCGGCGAACAGCTGACGGACACCGAACGCTGCCACCGGAAAAATTCCCCCAAGTGTTCGGAACCGGAGCCACCGCGCCCCCGACTGCTGTACCGGACCCCGCCGCCGAGGCGGTGGCCGGTACAGCAGCTCGGGAACGGAGGGCCCGCCATGGCAGCACAACCGCCCAAGACAGCGCCAGCACTGACGGTCAGTCACTCCGAGGAAGCCGACCGCTGGAGCCTGGTCGTGGCAGCCGGCCTGCTCTCGTTCGTCGCGATGCTCGACATGAACGTGGTCAACCTCGCGCTCACCGACATCGCGGCCGGCCTCCATGTCTCCCCCGGGGTCGCCCAGTGGGCCGTCCTCGGCTACCAACTCCCGCTCGTGGCCCTCCTCTTGCCTGCCGGCCGGTGGCTGGACCAGGTCGGCACCCGCGCCGCCCTGCTGCTCGCGGTCGGCTGCTTCGCCGGCTGCAGCGTCCTGGCGGCCTGCGCGCCCTGGGCGGCCTGGCTGATCGCCGCCCGCCTGCTGCAGGGCGCCTTCGGGGCCGTGCTCTTCGTCCTGATGCCGGTGCTCGCCGCGACGTCCGTACGGCCCGAGCTGCGCGGCCGGGCCATGAGCGTGCCCGCCACCCTCGGCCCGCTCGGCGCTGTCACCGGCCCGGTCATCGGCGGCCTGCTGCTGGACCACCTCGACTGGCGGGCGGTCTTCCTGGTCAAGCTTCCGGTCTGCCTGGCCGCCGTGCTGATCGTGCTGCGGTGCGCCCCGCGCCGCGGCGCGCTCCGCCCGCCCGAGCGGGGTTCGCTCGGGGACGCCGCCCTGATAGGCGGTGCCGTGGCCGCCGTCCTGCTCGGCCTCACCCTGGCCCCCGACGCACCGCAGTGGCTGCTCCTGGCGCTGCCCGCCGTGCCACTGGTGCTGCTGTGGCTGCGCCGGCCCGGCGGTCGGCCGGTGGCCGAGGTGGTGCGGGCCGCCGGGACGGCCGGGGCCAACGCCTCGGTGCTGGCGCTGGCCGCCGGCTTCGCGGCCTGCCAGTACCTGCTCGTCCAGCACCTGCGCGGCCCCCGGGGCGAGAGCGCGACGGCCACCGCGCTGACCATGCTGGCCTTCCCGCTCGGCATGGTGCTCGCCGGACGGGTCGGGGGCCGGCTGGCCGACCGCTGGGGCGCCCGCCCGACCGCGCTCACCGGCGCCGCCGTCACCACACTCGGCCTGGCCCTGCTCGTCCCGCTGGACGCCGACTGGTCCGCCCTCGACCTCGTCGCCAGGCTCGCCCTCGCCGGTGCCGGAATGGGCCTCAACGGCGGCCCCACCCAGGCCCTGGTGATGACCGCCGCCCCACCCGGGACGCTGGCCACCGCCGGCTCCGCGGTCCAGTCGGCCCGCAGCCTCGGCTTCGCCCTCGGCCCGGCCCTCGCCACCGCCGCCTCCCCGGCCGGCCCGGGCGACACCACCGGGGCCCGGGTCGGGATCGCCCTGGCCGCCGCGCTCGCGGCGGCCGCCGTCGCGCTGCTCGCCCTCCACCGCACCCCCACGACCTGACGCCCCACCGCCCGCCGCCCCACGACCTGACGCCCAACGACCTGACGCCCCGGGCGCCCCACACCCCAGTCCACACCGCCCCACCCCCGCACCGGAGGATCCCCCAGATGACCGACACGCTCCCCGGCCCGGCCGGGACCGACACCCCGCACTGCCCGTACGGACACGACCGCCTCCCCTCCCCCGTGCCCCTGCACGGCCCGGCGTACAAGAGCGACCCGTACCCGCTGTACCGGCGGATGCGCGAGGCCGGGCCGGTGCACCGGGTGGAGTTCCCCAGCGGCATCCACGCCTGGCTGGTGACGGGATACCGCGCCGCCCACGCGACCCTCAACGACCCACGCCTCGGCAAGAACCACGCGCTGGGCAACGACACTTGGCGCCGGCTCGCGTCGATCATGCCCGAGCCGCAGCACTCGCAGCTCCAGGTCCACCTGCTCCACCAGGACCCGCCCAAGCACACCTCGATGCGCCGGCTCGTCCTGGACGCCTTCGCCCCGCGCCGGGTGGATTGCCTGCTCCCCCGGCTGCAGGAGCTGGCCGACGCGCTGGTCGACGAACTCCCCGAGACCGGCGGCGCCGACCTGGTGGCCGGCTTCGCGGCCCACTACCCCTTCCGTGTCCTTGCCGAAGTCATCGGACTGCCAGCCGAGTTGGCGGCCCGCTTCGACCGCGACTGGGGCAAGGTGGTCCAGCCCGTCGGCCCGCAGGACCCTGGCCGCCCGGCATACGAAGGACGGCTGCGCGGCCTGCAGACGTACATCGCCGACGTCGTCGCCCGCAAGCGCGCCGATTGCCTCACCCCCGGCCGGGCGGCATCCGAGGACCTGCTCGGACGGCTCGTCGCCGCCCACGACGCGGGCGAGTTGAGCCGCGAGGAACTCGACTCGATGGTGTTCCAGCTGCTGGTCGCCGGGCAGGAACCGGTCACCAACCAGATCACCACCATGCTGATCACCCTCCTGCGCCACCCCGAGCAGCTCGACCGGTTGCGCGACGGCATCGGCGAACCGGGTCTGCTCGCCCGGGCGGTGGAGGAACTGCTGCGCCACGACGCCGCGTTCGAGCTCACCACCTGGCGGTTCTTCGCCGAGGACAGCGACCTGTTCGGCACCACCGTCCCGGCGGGCGACTCGGTGATCGTCTCACTGTGCGCCGCCAACCGCGACGAGGAGCAGTTCCCCGCGGCCGACCGCCTCGACCTCGACCGCTCCCCCAACGCCCACCTCGCGTTCGGCCACGGCATCCACTACTGCCCCGGCGCCGCCCTGGCTCGGGCCGAACTCCGGATCGCGATCGCCACCTTGCTCGCCCGCCTGGACGGCCTCCGCCCCGCCGATGCCCCCGGCGACGGCCTCGACGACCTCACCTGGATCCCCGCCGTCCTGGCCCGCGGGGTCAACCGCCTGCCCGTCTCCTACGACCGTCGCCGCTGATCCGGGACGCCGACGCGCCCCCCGCCGGCAAGCAGCCCGGCTCCACCCGCCCGCGACCCGTACGACACCACCACCCGTGGAGGACCCGCCATGCCGCCCGTCGGCACCGCCACCGCCCCGACTCCCCTCACCACCGGCACCGAGGACCGCGCCTCGCCGGTGCGGCTCGCCGCCCGCGTCCTCGGCCTGCTGCTCCCGCACCGACGCGCCTCCGATCCTCGGCTCGACGCCCGCCCCGAGCACTTCCCGCTCCAACTGGCCCAGCTGACGGACTTCATCGCCGCCGGCGAACCGATCGTCTTCACCCTGCCGGGCTTCCCGTGCAAGTCGCCGAACCCGGCGAAAGTGCTCGGCCGGCTGCCCGACGAGGGCGAGCGGCTGTCACTCACCTTCCTGGACCGGCTCTGCGCCGAGATCGGCCGCCTCCACGAGCCCGGGGCACGGATCCTGATCTGCTCCGACGGCCACGTCTTCGGCGACCTCATCAACGTCCCGGACGACCACATCGACGCCTACTCCGACGAGTTGACCGCGATGATCGACCGCGAAGGCCTGGACCACCTCTCGACCTTCGACCTGCGGGCCGTCCTCGGCGACCTGTCGTACGACGAGAAGCGCGCCCGGGTGCACGAGCAGTACGCGCCCAGCGCCGAGGAGTTGCGCGAGCAGGTGCTGGCCGAGGAGGAGACCCTGCGGCTGTACCGCGGCATCACCCGCTTCCTCACCGAGGACACCGTCGGCTTCCCCGGCACCCGCTCCGCCCTGCAGCGGGAGTGCCGCCGTCGCGCCTACGGCGTGATCCAGCGCAGCCGGGCCTGGGGGGAGTTGATCGCCGAGCACCACCCGCGGGCCGTCCGGCTCTCCATCCACCCGCAGCCGGCCGGCGTGGCGAAGTTCGGCATCCGGCTGCTGGCCGCAGCCGACGCCTGGACCACGCCCTGGCACTCCTCGCTGCTCCACCGGGCTGACGGCACCTGGGAGTTCCTGCGAAACGAGGAGGCCGCGCGGCGCGGCCGGCTGGTGCTGCGAGACGGCCGGCCGAGCCACTACGAGGACCACCACGTGGGCCCCGACGAGGCCTGCTGAGCACCGGTCTACGCGTCGGCGGCGGCCGCCTTCGCAGCGACCGGGCTGCGGTGGTCGAAGGCGATCAACGGATCACCGGTGAGCGGGTGTTCGACCACCGCGGCCCGCACCCCGAAGACCTCCGCCAGCAGTTCGGCGGTCAGCACCTCCCGCGGCGCCCCGGAGGCCACCAGGGTGCCGCGGTGCAGCACGTGCAGCCGGTCGCACACGGAGGCGGCGGCGTTGAGGTCGTGCAGGGCGACCAGGGTGGTGCGGCGCTGTTCCCGCAGCAGGGCGAGGAGTTCGACCTGGTGCCGGACGTCCAGGTGGTTGGTCGGCTCGTCCAGTACCAGGACGTCCGGCTGCTGCGCGAGCGCGCGGGCCAGCAGCACCCGCTGCCGTTCACCGCCGGACAGTTGGGCGAACCGCCGGTCGGCGGCCTGCGCCATGCCGACCCGGGCCAGCGCCCCGGCGGTGATCCGGTGGTCCTCGGCGTCGTCGGGCGCGAAGGCCCGCTTGTACGGGGTGCGCCCCATCGCGACGACCTCCCGGACGCTCAACTCGAAGTCCCCGCCGCGCTCCTGCGGCAGCGCCCCGACATGCCGGGCGGACTGCGCGGGCCGTAGCCCGGCCAGGTCCTGACCGGCCAGCAGCACCCGGCCGGCGCTCGGCCGCAGGTGCCGGTAGACGGTGCGCAGCAGGCTGGACTTGCCGCTCCCGTTGGGCCCGACCAGTCCGGCGATCTCCCCCTCCTCGGCGACCAGGTGGACACCGGCCACCACGGTCCGACCGGCCAGGGTGACGCTCAATTCCTCGACGGCGATCCTCAACTGCGCTCCAGTCGTCGGTCCAGCAGGTAGAGCAGGGTGGGGGCGCCGAGCACGGCGGTGACCACGCCGATCGGCAGTTCCTGGCCGTCGAGGGCGGTGCGCGCCACGGTGTCGACGACGACCAGCAGCAGCGCGCCGGTGAGCGCGGACAGCGGCAGCAGGCGCCGGTGGTCGGCGCCCACGAGCAGTCGGCAGACGTGCGGCACCATCAGCCCGACGAAGCCGATCGCGCCGGAGACGGCGACCAGCACCCCGGTCAGCACGCTGGTGACGACGAAGACCTCCCGGCGCAGCCGGGCGACGTCCACGCCCAGCCCGGCGGCCGTCTCGTCGCCCATCAGCATCGCGTTGAGCCCACGGGCACGGGCCTGCAGCAGGGCCAGTCCGACGGCCACGACGAGGGCGGGAAGGGCGAGTTGGGCCCAGACGGCGCCGCCGAGGCTGCCCATGAGCCAGAACAGCACGCCCCGGGTCTGCTGTTCGTCGCGGGTCTGCAGGACGAGGTAGCTGGTGAGGCCGCCGAGGAACTGGGCGATGCCGATGCCCGCGAGGACCAAGCGCAGCGGGGAGAAGCCACCGCCGCGCCGGGCCATCAGCCAGACCAGCGAGAACGCGGCGAGCGCGCCGACGAACGCCGCCAGGGAGACGGTGAGGCCGAGCGAGCCGCCGAAGGAGAGCCGGAGCCCGAGGGTGGTGCCGAGGACGATGGCGGCGACCGCCCCGAGGGAGGCACCGGAGGAGATCCCGAGCAGGTACGGGTCGGCGAGCGGGTTGCGGACCAGGGCCTGGACGGCGGTGCCCACCAGGCCGAGCCCGGCGCCGACCACGGCCGCCAACAGGGCGCGGGGGACGCGTAGTTGCCAGACGATGAGGTCCCGGGTGCCGGGCTCGGCGGCGTGCCCGGTGAGGCGGCGGGCGACCACCGTCCAGACCTCGCCGGGCGGGACGTCCACCGAGCCGAGCGACACGGCTGCGGTCAGGGCGAGCACCAGGGCGGCGGTGAGGGCGAGGGCCAGCGGTCCGGCCCGCAGCGTGCGGGCCGGGCGCGGCTCGTCCTGCGGCTTGTCGCGCCGCTTGGCGCGCGGTTCTGCGGGGGCGGGCGAAGTCACGCTCTACTGCCCGTCCTTGGCGGAGCCGGGCATCAGGTCGGGGTGGACGGTCGCGGCGATCTGCCGGACGGCGTCCGCGTTGCGCACCCCCGCGATGGTGGTCACCTCGGAGCCGAGCCGGACGAAGCGGCCTTCCCGG
Organism: Streptomyces sp. NRRL S-350; assembly: GCF_000719705.1. Lineage (GTDB taxonomy): Bacteria > Actinomycetota > Actinomycetes > Streptomycetales > Streptomycetaceae > Kitasatospora. Next base: position 216,991 of record NZ_JOHO01000006.1, read on the forward strand.
ACGGCTTTCAGGCCCTGTGTCGCGGGGAAGCCCTTGAGGAACGCCTCGGCGTCGTCGTAGGCCTTGCGGGTGGCCTCCTCGCTCCCCCGGTTGCGGACGGCGAGCTGGATCCAGTCCGGGTCCTTGGCGACGACGTCCTCCCAGGAGCCGGGCTTGAAGTCGGCGTCGCAGTCGGCGAACACATTGCGCGCACCGGCCTGGGTGATCACGGCGTTGGCGACCTGGCGGCCGCAGACCGCCACCGGCTGCTTGGTGCCGGCGTCGAAGTCGAAGACGAAGTAGCTGGGCCGCTGCTCCTGCGGCACGGCGGCCAGCGCGGCGCGGACCTCGCCGACCTGCTTCTCCATCCCGGCCACCAGTTCCTCCGCGCGGGCGCCGGTGCCGGTGACGGCCCCGAGCCGGCGGAGGTCGTTCTCGATCTCCGCGAAGTCGGTGCGCGGCGCCTTGGCGGCCTTCGGCGTCCCGGCGCAGGCGGTGGAGAGCAGGTAGACGTGCTGGATCCCGGCCGCCGCGTACTCCTCCTCGCTCGGCCCGGTGGCCCCGCCGCCCATCATCGGCATCGCACCGAAGGTGTCGAGGTAGAGGTCGGCGCCGGAGCCGAGCAGCTTCTCCTTGGGGATGCCCTTCTCGCCGAGCACCGGCACCTTGGCGCCCTGCTCGGCGAGCGCCGCCGGCAGGGTGCCCTTGCCGGGCGGGAATCCGGTGCCGATCACCCGGTCGCCGACGCCGAGTCGGAGCAGCATCTCCAGGCTCGCCGCGTTGCTGGTGACGATCCTCGTGGGCGCCTTGGCGATCGTGGTCTCCTTGCCCGCGCAGTCGGCGACCTCGACCGGGTAGGTGCCGGCCGGGGCGGGGTGGACGGTGGCGGAGGAGCCCTGTCCGGCGCCCCCGCCACCGCCCCCGCTTCCGGTTCCGTTTCCGCCGCTGCTTCCGCAGGCCGTGGCGAACAGGGCGACGGCGGCCGCGATTCCGCAGGCAACGCGTGGACGCATGAGAACTCTCCCGGTCGGTGGTCCGTGCTCGGGCCCGTGCTGCGGACCCGGACCAGGTAGTCGGACGGCCCGGGCGGCGGGTTCCGGGGATCTTCGAACGAACCGATCGATCCGAGTCGGGCTCCGATGCCTGGCCCCGGCCCCCCGTAGGCTGGCCGAATGGCCGACCCCACCACCCCGCGCCACGACACCGCCGACCGCGACGGCAACTGCCACCGCACCATCGGCGATGTCCGCGACGGCAGTGACGTCCGTGCCGGCAGTGATGTCCGCGACGGCAGTGATGTCCGTGACGGCAGTGATGTCCGTGACGATCTCGGCCTGCCCGTCCGGCTCGGGCCCCGGCCGCCCCGGCGGGTGGTCTCGCTGGTGCCCTCGCTGACCGAGGCGGTCGCCGTCACCGCGCCCGGGCTGCTGGTCGGTGCCACCGACTGGTGCAGTCACCCCGCCGACCTGGCCGTCACCCGGATCGGCGGCACCAAGAATCCGGACGTCCCGCGCGTCCTGGCGCTCGAACCGGACCTCGTCCTCGCGAACGACGAGGAGAACCGGCGCCCCGATCTGGAGGCCCTGCGGGCGGCCGGAGTCCCGGTCTGGGTCACCGACATCCGGACCCTGGACGACGCCTTCCGCTCGTTGGACCGGCTGCTGACCACCGCCTGCCGGCTGCCGCGCCCCGCCTGGCTGGACGAGGCGGAGGCCGCCTGGGCACGGATCGCCCCGGGCGGAACGCTCCGCGAGCCCGGCGGCCCGCGCACGATCGTGCCGGTCTGGCGCCGCCCGTGGATGGTCCTCGGCCGCGACACCTTCGCCGGGGACCTGCTGCACCGCCTGGGCCTTCGGCTCGTCCACGCCGACCACCCGCAGCGCTACCCCGCCATTCCCCTGCCCGAACTGCTCGCCTGCCGACCGGAGTTGGTGGTACTCCCGGACGAGCCGTACCGCTTCACCGCCGAGGACGGCCCCGAGGCGTTCCCGGGCACACCGGTGGCGCTGGTCAGCGGACGGCACCTGACCTGGTACGGGCCGTCCCTCGTCACCGCCCCGGCCGTCCTGCGGCAGGCACTCGACCGGCACCCGCCCGCCGGGGACGGGAAAGACGCCCCATAGGATGACCGCCACTCGCCGGGACCACCGGTGACACCCGGGGGGACCACAGATGAGAACGACCACCACGCGGCGAGCGCTGGTGCTGGTGTCGGCCGTCGCCGTGTCGACCGCAGTCCTGACCGGCTGCGGCACCGAACACGCCGGGACGCACCAGGACGCGGGCTCGGGCAGCACGCCGGTGGCCGCGAGCACCGCGCCGACCGAGACGCCGGCCGCGCCACCGAGCGTGAGCCCGTCCGCGAGCGGCACCCCGAGCCCGACCGCCTCGGCGAGCGCCGGCCCCGGCGCCCCGCAGAGCCCGACCGCCGGCGCGAGCAAGTCCGCGAAGGCCGGGTCGGGAACGCAGCCGGGCACTCAGCCGAGCAGCGTCCCCAAGGCCGCCGGCGGCGGCAACCTGCCCGCCGGCGTGACCACCCAGCCGCCGGTCGCCAAGCCCGTCATCGCGGCCCCGGTGCCGACCGCCAAGCCCGGCCCGGTCGCGCCCCCGCCGCCGCCCGCACCGCCGACCCCGCACGTGCCACCGCTGCAGAGCGGCTGCACCCCCAGCAAGCCCCGCCCGGACGACCCCAAGGAGGCCGTGGGCGCGGCCCTCACGTCGGCCGCCGGACAGTCCCGCGCCCTCAAGCTGAGCAGCGGCGGCACCGACCAGCTCCCGCCGCTGCCCGTGAACCTGGTCAAGGCGATCGCCTGGCAGGAGAGCGGCTGGCAGTCCGGCATCCTCGCGTGCGACGGCGGGATCGGCACCATGCAGGTCATGCCGAACACCGTCAGCTGGATGAACGGCAAGTTCGGCACCACCTCGGACGCCAACACGCTCGCCGGGAACGTCCAGTTGGGCTCCCAACTGCTCGACTGGCTCGTCGCCTACTACGGCGACTCCTCCTTCGGCGGCAAGTACGACCTCTCCCCCGACCCCGCCACCGGCAGGACGCCGCTGCTCGACCTGGTCGTCTCCGCGTACAACGCGGGCGCGGGCAACGTGCACTACAACACCGTCACCGACCCGACCACCGGCGAGGTCGTCGGCAGCCTGTCCATCCCCAACCCGGGGTACGTCGCCAATGTGAAGGCGCTGATGTCCACCCAGCCGTGGAACAAGGCGGGCTGACCCGGGAGCTCCGTGGCCTCAGGAGCGGCCTCAGGAGCGGCTTCCGGAACGGCTTCCGGAACGCGGCAGGGCCCGGGACGCTCGATCTTGGGTTCTAGTGGTTGTTGCAACACCCCAGTTCAGGGGATGCGATGACCTTCGAGATCCGCGAGGACCGGAGCCCTCAGGGGCGGCGGAAGCTCTCC
>NZ_JOHO01000007.1 GCF_000719705.1 Streptomyces sp. NRRL S-350
CCCCCTCCCCTTCCCCTCCCCCCTTGTCCGCGGAGGCTTCGACGCCATGACACAGTCCCCCCTCGGCCGCTTCTACGACGACTTCGCCGCGGACTACCACCTGGTCTACGCCGACTGGGACGCCTCGCTCGCCCGCCAGGGCGCCGCGCTCGACGCCCTGATCCGGACGCGCCTCGGCGACCGCCCCGCCGAGGTGCTGGACTGCGCCTGCGGCATCGGCACCCAGGCGATCGGCCTGGCTGCGCTCGGCCACCACGTCACCGGCACCGACCTCAGCCCGGCCTCCGTCGCCCGGGCCACCGCCGAGGCCGCCCAGCGCGGACTCCGGCTGCCCACGGCCGCCGCCGACATGCGCGGGCTGCCGTTCACCGACGGGCGGTTCGACGTCGTGGTCTGCGCCGACAACGCCCTTCCCCACCTGCTCTCGGCCGGGGACGTCCGCGCCGCACTCGGCGAGATGCGCCGGGTCCTGCGTCCGGGCGGACTGCTGCTGGTGTCCACCCGCCCGTACGACGAACTGCGTCGCGCCCGGCCGACCTCCACCCCGCCGCAGACGACGGAGTACGGCGGCGCGCGATCGGTGGTCTTCCAACTCTGGCAGTGGCACGAGGACGGCGAGCGGTACGACCTGGAGCTCTTCCGGCTCCTGCGGGACACCACCGGGCAGTGGCAGGTCGCGGTCCACCGTTCCACCTACTGGTCGCTGACCCGCGACCAGTTGAGCGGCTTCGCCGTCGACGCGGGCCTCGCCGACCCCGGCTGGGCACAGCCAGCAGAGACGGGCTTCTTCCAGCCCCTCCTGATCGCCCGGGCACCCTGAGCGCTCGGCGGAGACCCGACCGTCCAGGCGCTGCCCTGCACGTGCTCCACACCCAGCCCACCTGTGCGCGTACTCGTCGAACTGCTGCGCAGTCGGGCGCGGATGGACGGCCCTGTCAGCTTGACCGAGCCCTGTTGCTTGGCCGGGGCCGGTTGCTTGACCGGGCCCTGTTGCTTGACCGGGCCCGGTCACTGCGACGTACAGGGGGCCCGGCAAGGCAGCTACGGGTGCCAGTTCGAGACCCAGTGCAGCCACGAGGCGAACTCGCCGAGCACCGACCTCCGTGCTGTCCCGGGATTCGTCGCGGCCCAGGTGATCGGCGGCCGTCCACAACGGAGGTCGAGCCTAACTCGGCCGTGGCCGGCCTGAGGGGCGGCAATCCGGGGCGGCCCCACGTAGGTGGAGGCGCTGTCCTCACAGATGGCGGGCGGGGGAGCCATGGGCGCCCGGCGGCACCTGGTACCTCGTCGACGTGTACGACATCGAGGCCTTCCCGTGACGCTGCCCAGGGGCCGCAAGCGCCCTGCTTCTCCGCCGCCCTCACGTCTGCGCCTTCCCGCCCAAGCTGGTACGCAGCACCCGCCTGGTCGGCCTCGTGAGGACGCCGGCCCCCGGACTCGTCGCCGCCCCCTTCGGCGCAGATCGCAGGCCGCCCTCATCGACCTCGTGGACCACGTCGCCCCCGGACGGCGGCCGGCCAGCCATCACCGGAAACTCGGCCGCCGCAGTAGTCGATCGGTGAAAGACATCGGCCACCATGAGGGGTCGGTTCGTGCGACAAGAGCACGGCGTCCGATTCGATTGGGGCCCCGCCGGTGCCCAGCAGCTGGCGCAGAGCGCTGCCTACCTGGCTGGTGGTGGTCGACGTGCTGTCCTTCACGACCTCGGTGATTGTCGCTGTCGAGGCGGCGTCCTCCTTCGCCCGGCGAAGGACAGGCTGCGGTGCCGGCCGTAGGACGGCGGACCGCCATCGGCCGCAGGACGGCGGACCGCCATCTCTACCGCGCCGTGGTCCCGGTCGCCGGCGGTACTGCGCAAGCCCCCTACACGCCCCGCCTCGTCCCGCCCTCACCCAACGGATCCGCCATCGCTGCGGCGGCGGGCGACTCGACGGTAGTGGAGGGATGTCAGCGAAAAGCCGCTGCTGTCGGACGATGGCTGGCCCGGCACGCCTGCGGGACCGCAAAGCATCCCGTAGTGGTGATCGCCGCTGGTGAGCGGTGGCCAGACGGAGTCTGCGACCTGCCTCGGCGGACCTGCTGGACACCGGGGCGATCATCACCGAACTGGACCACCCGCAAGGGGCCGGCCCGGCGGTACCGAGCAGCGTTCGTAGGCGACGTCAACGACGCGGGAGCGCCTCGGCGGTGGCCTGGCCGCAGGGCAGCGGCCGAGTCGTCAACCACGATCAGGGTGTCTCGGGCGATCTTGGCGACCGCGCGGGCGGCGACCGGGTTGTCGACGGAGACGCGTCCATGGCCGGCGGTCAGCGGTTCGAGGGTGCAACAGCGGACCGGTAGGTCGGCGTCCATGGCGTGGGGGCGGAGGCCTCGGCGAGGTGGTTCCTGCCAGTGCCGGCTCCCTGCGGAGGATGGCCGGGTGAGGGTCGAGTTCTCGGCGCGCGGATCCACTACCGATCACCTCCCATGGCCGCCACCGCCTCCGCGACCCGTGCCACGCCGTCCTCCTCCGCCATCGCGCGAGCGGCCGCCTCCGCGTGCTCCCGCAGGGACCGGTCCTCAACCGCCCGACGGATGGCCTCCGCCAGGCGGGCGGCAGTCAGGTCCGCGAACCCGACCGGTGTGGTCGCCGCGCCGGTGCGGGCGAGCCGGTTGGCCCAGAACGGCTGGTCCGCCATCACCGGGACCGGCACGCTCGGGACGCCTGAACGCAGCGTGGCGGCCGCCGTTCCGGCGCCGGCGTGGTGCACGACGGCCGCCATGCGTGGGAAGAGGTGGCCGTGCGGCGCCTCGCCGATGCTCAGGACGTCGTCCCCCTCTCCGACGAGCCCGGCCCAGCCCGCCTGCAGTACGCCCCGGACACCCGCTCGCCGTAGGGCATCGGCCGCCAGGGCGCCCAGCCGCTCGCCCTGTCCCGTCGCCATGCTGCCGAAGCCGATGAACACCGGCGGTGGCCCGGCCTGGAGGAAGTCCTCGACCTCGGCCGGGAGGCGGTAGTCCACCGCTACGTGCGGCCACCAGTTGCCGACCACCGACGCCCCTGCGCGCCAGTCGGACGGGCGCGGCACCAACGTGGGGCTGAAGCCGTGCAGCACCGGCCAGTCCGCCCGTTCCACGGACCGTCGGCGTGCGCCCTGGGACTGCGCCGGGAGGCCCAGCCGCGCCCGCAGACGACGTGCGGACTCGGCGTGCAGACGGTCGACGATCCGTTGGCCGAGCGCCCCGGCGGCCCGGTTGCCCCACCTCCCCAACGATCGGCCGCCACCGACGACCGGCGGGAAGTCACCCGTCGGAAGCGTGGGTTGGAGGTAGACACCAAGGCTTCGTATGTTCATCGCCTCGGCGAGGTGCCACCCCAGCGGCGCCGTGGTGGTACTGAGCAGCAGCAGATCCGCGCCGGGCGCCGCCGCGTCGGCGAGCGCGTCGCCCAGCTGCTCGATGAACGCCGTGGCTCGTGCGAGGAGTTCGGAACGGCCGCCCGCCGCACTGGTGGGTATCCCGCGCGGGTCCACGGGGAGTGGGCGGAAGTCGAGGCCGCTGTCGGTCACCAGGGGGCGGAAGGTCTCCGGCGCGGCGAGCGCGACGTCGTGCCCCTCCACGCGGAGGTGAGCGCCGAGGCCGGTGTAGGGGGCGACGTCGCCGTGGGATCCGGCGGCCATGACGAGGATCCTCATCGGGCCTCCCCCCGGGCCGCACGGGGGCCGTTCGCAGCCTGCTGTTCGGCGTTGCGGCCGATGGCCGTACGGAGGTAGGCCGCCAGGCCCGGGCGTTGTTCCGCGGCCGGCACGACGAGTGCAAAGGCGCGGGCGTCCGCCTCGTAGTCGTCGGCGATCCGGCAGTGCATCTCGGGCGGGCAGGGTGTGAACCACCGGGCGATGTGCTGCCGGTGTTCCTCGGCGAGGTCCAGCACCACCCCGTGGTCCGCCGGGATGTTTTCGTCGAAGGCGGCCAGCAACCGGCCGCGCCACTCGGCGGCCTCGGCCATCAGCTGCCGCCAGTCCTCCTTCGAGTGGGCGGCGGCGCGGGCCAGTGCTTCCTGATGGCTCTCCCGTTCCCCCCACTTCAGGTGGGCGTCGGCGGCATAACTGAGGTCGAAGACGACGTCACCGAAGACCTCGAACCGCTCCGCAGGGCTGAGCTCGACGCCCGTGCGCTGGACCTCGATGGCCCGCTCGGCGACGTCGACCAGCTTCTGCAGCCGGGCGATCTGCTCGGTGAGGGCCTGCCGCCGGGCCAGCAGGTGGTCGAGCGCGTCGGCCTGCGGGGCCGCGAGGATGTCGGCGATCTCCTCGAGCGGGAAGCCGAGTTCCCGGTAGAAGAGGATCTGCTGGAGTCTGGCGAGGTCCGCGCCGTTGTAGAGCCGATACCCGGCCGGACTGCGTTCGCTGGGCGACAGCAGCCCGGACCGGTCGTAGTGGTGCAGGGTCCGGATCGTGACCCCGGCGAATCCGGAGACCTGTCCCACCGACCAGTTCATGAGTACCTCCCGTGCATCCGTGCGTCGGTACGTCCGGGCATCCGTGCGTCCGGGTACCCGTGCGTTCGCTGCACCCACCGTGCGGCCTGACGTGGGGTAAGGGTCAACACGCGCAGCTCGCCGGACCGTGCGGGCACCCGGAACCGGGCCCGTCAGGTTTCGCGCTGCGGGTGGTAGGCCGTCTCGGGTATGCCGAAGGTCCAGGCGACCCCGGCCCGAGCCGTGCGGGTGCTCGGAGGGACACGCAGCCAGTAGGTGCGGTAGGTACCGTCCGGCTCCGGGGTGGAATTGACCACCTCGACCATCACCACCGGCTCGTCGTCGGGAAGGACGATCCGCCAGAGCACACCGGTCTCGTCGCGGTGGATGGGCTCGGCGCCGGAGTCCGCCAGGTAGCGCTCGTAGCCGTAGTGCTCCAGCAGGACGCGGCGAAGTTCGGCGTTCTCCTCGGTGCGGATCCGCTCGACCGTCACCTCCGCCAGCCCGGCGAGGAACTCCGCCGGGACGGGCATGCCGCGCCAGGCGTGCAGGGCGAACCCGTCGGAGTACTCAAGTGCGGGGCCGTCCGCACGGTCGAGCCGCCCGGCCTCGTCGCGGTGCAGCGAGGTCGGCCGCTCGCTGATCAGGGCCACCTCGCGGTACGGCCACCACCAGCCGGCTTCGCCGGCCAGCGCGGCGAGCGGCGCGACGGCGTCGGCACCCGCCCCGGCCGCCTCGAAGGCGGCGAACCACGGCGCGTCGTGTTGGCCGCGCACGGCGTCCAGCAGCGCGAGCCGGACGGTGGTGCGGCGGGCCCGGGCCTCGGCGGCCACAGCGAGGTCGGCCTCTCGGTCGGCCTCGGGGGCGAGCCGGTCGAGCACGGCGTTGCGCACCCGGTCGGCGAGCGGGGTGGTGACCGGGCCGAGTTCGCCGCCGGTCAGTGCCCAGTGCGCCGCCCACCCGGACGCTCCGACCTGCTCGACGGCCCGCCGCCGGGCCTCCTCCCACGGCCGGGTGCGCACCGCCTCGCGCACGCTCTCGGCACCGGCGGCCCGCAGCTCCATCGCTGCCTCGGCCGCGGCGAGCGGGGAGCCGAACCACCGGACCTCCCCGGGCTCGGGCAACCCGGCCATTCGGTAAGCGGCTCGGACGGCCCGCTCGGCCGCCACCCGGTCACCCGGACCGACGGCCGCCGCGGCCGCCCGCCAGCGGGCCGTCGCCTCGGAAGGGCCGACCAGCGTCCGTCCGTCCGCAGGGTTGTCGTGAGCCACCGTTTCCATCGTCTGCTCCGTTCCCGGCTGGGCTCCCCACCCGGCCGTCCGTTCCCGTTCCCATTCCACCCGTGCCTTGCCACCGGCCGCCGACCCGGGCCACCATCGCCCTCCGCCCCACGCGGCGGGCGAACCGCGAGTCAGTCCGCGACCATCCGCACCGCACCCGGGACGTACTCTCGCTGACGGACCACCCGGTACCAGGCCTTGGGCAGCGGTATCGCCGCGTGCTCCTCGTGGACCACCCGGCCGCCCTCGGGCAGGTGCAGCCAACCGGCGCCGAACGGCCCGCTCTCCCGGCGCAATTCGCCGGGGCCGACCACGGCATGCGCATGGCCGGTGACCTCGCCGAGCGCCAGCACCATCCGGCCCCGCGCGTCCCGGGGCTGCACGGCCAGCTCTGCCACCCGCGGCGGCACCGCGCTCTCCTCGACCGGCACGATCAGCACATCCCCCTGGCGGTACATCAGCTCTCCCTCGTCGTAGAGCCGGATCCGGCGGGCGCCGGAATCCCTGGCTCCGCCGCGCCTTCCGCGGTCACTCTCCGGAGCCACGACCCGAACATAGAGCAAGGGTCTGACAACGCGTCCTGGCGAGGACCCGGCCACCGGATTGTCAGTCCCGGCTGGTAGACAGTCGTTCGGCCCAGATCACAGAGGAGCAGCGCATGACAGTCAACGAGCACATCGAGCGGTTCCACGGCCTTCCCGTCTTCGACTTCGTCCAGGCCCTGGAGGAGGCCGAGGGGGAGGGCGGATCCGGCGCCGCGCAGCTGCCGGACGCGGCCTCCGCGGCCTGGAGGATCGGTGTCGAATACGAGTCCGAGGCGACGTTCCAGGAACGCTGGCAGCAGTTCCTCGACACCGTCGACACCGAGCGGGTCTCCGCCCTCGTGATCGGTCAGTGGTCGCCGGAGGAGCCGGACAGCTTCCAGGAGCCGATGGAAGCGATCGTCGCCGCCGGCGGCCGGCTGCCCGCCCTGCGTGCCCTCTTCGTCGGCGACATCACCTTCGAGCAGTGCGAGATCTCCTGGATCCAGCAGTGCGACATCACGCCGCTGCTGACGGCCTTCCCGCGGTTGGCCGAGCTGGTGGTGCGCGGATCCTCCGAGGACTGGGAGGGCAAGGGCGGTCTGGCGCTGAAGCCGCTGCGGCACGAGTCCCTCACGGCGCTGCGGTTCGAAGCCGGCGGCCTGCCGGGCTCAGTCGTGCGTTCGGTCGCGGCCTGTGACTTCCCCGCCCTGGAGCGGCTGGAGCTCTGGCTCGGCGTGGGCAACTACGGCGGCGACGCCACGATGGACGACCTCGCGCCCTTCCTGGACGGTACCCGCTTCCCCGCGCTGCGCCACCTCGGCCTGCAGAACAGCGAGTTCGAGGACGACATCGCGGCCGCCGTGGCACACGCGCCCGTGGTGGCCCGGCTGGAGTCGCTCAGCCTCTCCATGGGCGTGCTGACCGACCAGGGCGCCACCGCGCTGTTGGAGGGCCAGCCGCTCACCCACCTGCGCGCTCTCGACCTGCACCACCACTTCCTCACGGACGAGTTGCAGCAGCGCCTGCGCCAAGCCCTGCCCGACGTCGAGGTCGACCTCTCCGAGCCCGGCAAGCCGGACGACCAGTGGCGCTACGTCGCCGTGGCCGAGTAGCCGTCAGCACCACGTCAGCCGCCCCACCCACCGAGCCACCAGGATCCGACATGGCCGTCTCCCACCACCTCGAACGCTTCCACGAGCTGCCGGTCCACGAGTTCACGCCCGACGACGCCCAGCCGCAGCCCGCCGCCGATGCCGTCGCCTGGCGCCTGTCCCTGGAGTACGGCTCCAAGCAGGACTTCGGGCAGCTCTGGCAGTCCTTCCTCCGGAAGGTCGACCCGACCGGCGTCCGTGCCGTGGTGATCGGCGCATGGTGGCAGAAGGACTACGCGTCCGTGCGCAGCGTGGTCGAGGCCGTCACGGCCGAGGCGGAGCGCCTGCCCGCCCTGGAGGCGCTGTTCCTGGGGGAGGTGACCTTCGACGAGTGCGAGATCTCCTGGCTGGAGATGGGGGACGTCACCCCGCTGCTGACCGCCTTCCCCGGCCTGAGGTCGTTGACCGTACGCGGCGGCATGGACCTCGCACTGGAGCCGGTGCGACACGACCGCCTGACGAGCCTTCGCTTCGAGTCCGGTGGCCTGCCGGCCACCGTGGTGCGGGCCGTCGCCGGCTCCGAACTGCCCGCGCTGGAACGCCTGACGCTCTGGCTCGGCGTGGACGAGTACGGCGGCGACGCATCGATCGACGATCTCGCGCCCTTCCTCGACGGCACGCGCCTGCCGAAGCTCCGCCACCTCGGGCTGGCCGACAGCGAGCTGCAGGACGAGATCGCCGGCGCCCTCGCGCACGCGCCCGTCGTGGCCCGGCTGGAGTCGCTCGACCTCTCCATGGGCGTGCTCTCCGACGAAGGCGCGGCCGCCCTGCTGGAGGGCCAGCCGCTCAACCACCTGCGCGCGCTCGACCTGCACCACCACTACCTCACCGACGAGATGCAGCAGCGCCTGCGCCAAGCCCTGCCCGACGTCGAGATCGACCTCAGCGAGGCCGAGGACGACCTGGACGACGAGGGCGACCGCTACGTATCGGTCGCCGAGTAGGCGGGTGACTCGACGATGCCGCCGCAGCTGACCGTTCTCGGCAATCCGGGCCACCGGCGGGTCGCGCTGTTCGCCGCCGCCGCCCGGGCCGCCGGACTGCCCGAACCCGCCGTCCTGCCGTGGCTGGACGTGCTTCGCGGCCGGTACCGGCTGCCCGAAGGCGCTCTGCTGCGCATCGAGTCGCCCGGCGAGGAGCCGGAAGTCGATCGGCTGTTGCGTGGCCCGGTGCTCGGCGCCGGCTACGCGCCCACCAGGGTCGAGGGCACCGCGGCCTGGTACACGGGGGTGATGGCTGCGCTGCGCGAGCTGGCGGCGCGGCCGGGCGTCCGGCTGTTGGGCGATCCGGAGGAGATCGCCGTGATGTTCGACAAGCGCCGGGCGCACGCGCTGCTCTCGGAGGCCGGAGTCCCGGTGCCCCGGGCGCTCGGCGGCGAGGTCACCGGCTGGTCGCACCTGCGCGAACGCCTCGCGGAGGCAGGTCTGCACCGGGTCTTCGTCAAGCCCGCGCACGGTTCCTCGGCCTCTGGGGTGACGGCCCTGGAGTTCGGGCCGCGCGGCCAACTGCTGGCCACCACCTCGGTGGAGCTGGCCGACGGGAGCCTGCACAACTCGCTGCGGGTACGCCGCTACCGCACCGAGCGGGAGGTCGCCGCGATCATCGACCGCCTGGCCCCGGACGGGCTGCACGTGGAGCAGTGGATCCCGAAGGCCTCGCAGTCCGGCCGCGCGGCGGACCTGCGGATCGTGGCGGTCTCGGGCCGCGCCACCCACGCCGTGGTGCGCACGAGCACCCAGCCGATGACCAATCTGCACCTCGGTGGCGCCCGGGGCAGCCTCGACCAGGCTCGGGAGGCCGCCGGCGCCGCCTGGTCGTCCATCCTGGAGACGGCCGAGCGTGCCGCGGCCTGCTTCCCCGCCTCGCCGATGGTCGGCGTCGACGTCCTCCCCACGACGGGCTGGCGGCGCGCTCTGGTCGGCGAGGTGAACGCCTTCGGCGACCTGCTCCCCAACCTCACCGGGCTGCCGGGCGGCCCGGCCGAGGGCCTCGACACCTACGGCGCCCAGCTCGCGGCGCTCACCGCACCGTCCCGGCCGCTCCACTCGGCTACGGGCCGGACGGTCCCGGCAAGCCGGCTGGACCGGGCGAGCCAGACGGATCACACCGAACCAACGAACCAACAGATCACGGAACCCGCTCGATGAATCACCACCCCACCGCCCCGGCCCCAGCCACGGCCCCCGACATGAACGCGATCGTGGGCACCCACGACCTGCTACTCGTCACCCTCGACACCCTGCGCTTCGACGTCGCCGAGGACCTGGCCGCGGCCGGCCGGATCCCCAACCTCGCCGCGTTCCTCCCGGGCGGCCGCTGGGAGCGGCGACACGCCCCCGGCAGCTTCACCTACGCCTCCCATCAGGCGATCCTGGCCGGCTTCCTGCCGACCCCGGCGTCCCCCGACGGCCCGCACCCCCGCCTGTTCGCAGCCCGCTTCGCCGGTTCCGAGAGCACCGCCCCGCGCACCTGGGTCTTCGACGCCCCCGATCTGCCGACCGGCCTCTCCGCTGCCGGGTACCGCACGGTGTGCATCGGCGGCGTCGGCTTCTTCAACAAGCAGGGCCCCCTCGGCTCGGTGCTGCCCGGCCTCTTCCAGGAGAGCCACTGGTCGCCCGAGATGGGCGTAACGTCCCCGACGTCCTTCGAGGAGCAGGTCGCCCGAGCCGAGCGGGTCGCCGCCGAGCAACCCGCCGAGCAGCCGCTGTTCCTCTTCTTGAACGTCTCGGCGCTGCACCAGCCCAACTGGTTCCACCTGCCCGGCGCCACCAGCGACCACGGCGACAACCGGGCCAGCCACGCCGCAGCGCTGAAGTACGTGGACGCCCACATCGGCAGGTTGTTGGCCGCGATGAGCGCCCGCCGCCCGTGCTTCGCGATCATCTGCTCCGATCACGGCACCGCATACGGCGAGGACGGTTACACCGGCCACCGGATCGGCCACGAGGTCGTCTGGACCGTCCCGTACGCCCACTTCACCATCCCCGCCAATACCGCCACCGCCACCGCCACCGCCACCGCCGCGGCCACGGCCACGGCCACCGCTGAGGAGCGCGCATGACCACCTCGCCCCCGCGCCCCGAAACGCCGTACCTCTCGTACGTCTACGCCTACCCGCACAAGACGTCCTACCGTCCGCTGCCCGAACGGCCGCCGCTGCGCGAACTGTGGGCCGGGGAGGCGCAGCACGCGCTCTCGCTCTACCTGCACATCCCGTTCTGCGAGGTCCGCTGCGGCTTCTGCAACCTCTTCACCCGGATAGGCAGTCCCGAGGGCCTGACCACGGCCTACCTGGACGCCCTGGAGCGCCAGGCCTCGGCCGTCCGCGAGGCGCTGGCCGACGACGCCCGGTTCGCGCTGGCCGCGTTCGGCGGCGGAACGCCCACTTACCTGACAGCCGGTGAGCTGGAACGGCTGTGTGACATCGCCGAGCGGCGAATGGGCGCGGACCTGCGGTCGATACCGCTCTCGGTGGAGGCTTCGCCCGCTACCTCGACCGCTGACCGGTTGGAGGTGCTGGCCGCCCGGGGCACCACCCGGCTGAGCCTGGGCGTGCAGTCCTTCGACGACGCCGAGGCCCGTTCGGCCGTCCGCCCCCAGAGGCGCTCCGAGGTGGAGGCCGCTCTCGGCCGGATCCGCGCCGCCGGGTTCCCGGTGCTCAACATCGACCTCATCTACGGCATCGACGGTCAGACCGAGGCGAGTTGGCTCCGGTCGCTGGACGCCGCGCTCGCCTGGCAGCCCGAGGAGCTCTACCTCTACCCGCTGTACGTCCGCCCGTTGACCGGCCTGGCCCGGCGCGGCGAGCAGGAGAGCCGTTCCGCCTGGGACGCCCGCAGGCTCGCGCTCTACCGCGCCGGCCGCGACCACCTGCTCGCCCAGGGCTACCAGCAGGTGTCGATGCGGATGTTCCGCCGCGCAGCCTCCCCGCAGGCGGGCGCAAGCGAGTACGCCTGCCAGACCGACGGCATGATCGGACTGGGCTGCGGTGCCCGCTCCTACACCTCGCGGCTGCACTACTCCTTCGACTACGCGGTGGACGCCACCCAGGTGCGCGGCATCATCGACGCCTACGTCGCCACCGAGGACTTCCACCGTGCCGAGGAGGGTCACTGGATGGAGGGCGACGAGCCTCGCCGGCGCCACCTCGTGCAGTCGCTGCTGCAGGCCGAGGGCATGCCCCTGGCCGACTACCGGGCCCGGTTCGACGCTTCGCCCGCCGACGACTTCCCCGCCGAACTGACAGCGTTCGCCGAGCTCGGCTGGCTCGCCCCGGACGACCGGGAGCGACTGCGGCTCACCCCGGAGGGGCTGGCGCACTCGGACGCGGTGGGGCCGATGCTGTTCTCGCCGGCGGTCCGGGCCCTGATGGCGGCGTACGAGGCCAAATGACCTTCCTCGGCATGCCCGGCGCCGCACCCGGCGCCGTGGCTTCCCCCGCCACCCTCCCTTTCCCCGCGCCAGTCGACGAAAGCCACGCGCGGGACCTCACGCTGCTCTATCGCGGCCCGCTGGCCTCCTGCGACTACGACTGCCCCTACTGCCCGTTCGCCAAGCGCCGTGACACTCCCGCGCAACTGCGTGCCGACCGGGCCGCGTTGGAGCGCTTCGCCGGCTGGGCCACCGACCGGGCGGGCACCGGTGACACGCTGTCGCTGCTTTTCACCCCCTGGGGTGAGGGCCTGGTCCGTTCCTGGTACCGCCGCGCGCTGGTCGAGCTGAGCCGCCTCCCGCACATCCGCCGGGTCGCGATCCAGACCAACCTCAGCTGCCGCACCGGCTGGCTCGCCGAGGCGGACCTCAACACCCTCGCCCTCTGGGTGACGTACCACCCCGGCCAGGTCACCCGCGACCGCTTCCTCGCCAAGTGCCGCGAGCTGGACGCGCTCGGCGTGCGATACAGCGTCGGCGTGGTCGGTCAGCCCGAGCACCTGGCCGAAGCGCGCCATCTGCGCGCCGAACTCGCGGAGGCCGTCTACCTGTGGGTCAACGCCGCCGAGGGACTTGACTACACCGATACCGAGGCTGCCGGATGGGCCGAGCTGGATCCGCACTTCGGCTACAGCCGGCACGCCCACCCCAGTGCCGGTCGTCCGTGCCGCACCGGTGAATCCGTGCTCTCGGTCGACGGCGAGGGCACGGTGCGCCGCTGCCACTTCGTCCGGGACGTCCTCGGCAACCTCTACGACGGCAGCTACCGCGCCCGACTGCAGCCGCGGGCCTGCCCGTTGCCGGTCTGCGACTGCCACATCGGTTACGTCCACCTGGAGAGCCTGCCACTGTACGAACTGTTCGGCGCGGGCGTCCTGGAGCGCGTGCCGGTGGCGTGGCCGCAGGGCGGGTGATAAATCGGTTGCGAACCGACCACTCTGTGTGAAAGCGTACGAACCACCCTGCAGGACCAGCGTGTTCAGGAAGGAGGCCCGACATGCTCAGCGATATACGACGCGCTGCCGAAGCGGGTCTCGCACTCGGTGACGCCCCAGGCTCGCTTCGACACGTAGAGCCTCACCCGGCCTGACGTCGCATCCCCTTTGGGGCGGCGGCACCACTCGGGCAGCCGCTGTTCGCCTCCTCGTCGACGTGCTCTCCGTGCCCTTTCCATCAGCACACTCGGGGGTGCGCCCACCACGCGCATCTCCCCGGTGTGCTGCCGGTGCCGCTCGCCGCTGGTCACCGCGACTTGCCGGGCGGGGGCATCCGACGTCCGCGAGCCCTATCCGGCGGCCTAAGGGCTGTTCCCTCACAACCGATCCTTGATCACAGCATCGTGTCCGTGCGCGAGCTCCGCGGGGTCCTCGGCGCCCACCAGCGGCGCATCCGGGGTGTCGAGATGCCCGCACTCGGCGCCCGCATCCACCACCAACCGGCGTGCGCTCGTCTGCACCCGCGACGACGACCACCGCGCCGGCCTCGCCCATCACCTCGGGCGCCCTGGGCCTCCGCTCCGAACTGTTGCGCCCACCTCCACTCTCCGGGGACTCGCGCCCGCATAGCACCCAGCCACCTAGTGCGCACGCAACGGAGCCGCCGGTCCTACCCGTGGGCACACCTGCCCCGAGGTACCTAGCCTGGAAGCAGAAGGAGGCGAATCACCATGCTGGGAGACGCACCGGTGCTGGCCATGATCCCCGCCGCCGATCTGGCGCGGGCCAAGGCTTTCTACACTGACACCCTGGGCCTGAAACTCGTCGAGGAGACCCCGGAGGACCTCACGTTCGAGAGCGGCGGCGCCCTGCTCGGGATGTACGAGACAGCAAGCGGAGGCCAGGCCGCACACACCCTGGCCAGCTTCAAGGTCGCCGACCTCGACGGCGAGATGTCGACACTGCGCGGCCGCGGCGTCACGTTCGAGGAGTACGACTTCCCGGGCCTGAAGACCGTCAACGGCGTCGCCGAGGGCAGCGACGGCCTGCGGGCGGCCTGGTTCAAGGACAGTGAGGGCAACATCCTCTGCGTGGCCGAGCGGCCCACCACCTAGCAAACCGCTCGACCCCGACGCCGGTGCTCGGCCCGCTCGCGGTGACCGGCCCGGGCACCGGCGAGACGACCGGCTGGCGACCGGTGTCAGCCGGGCGCCAGCCGGACCCAAGCCGAATGCGAGCATCCACGGGCCCGAGAGGTCCGTCTCCGAGTGGCTTCACACACCACGGCTGGTCGGCGCCCACGCCTTGCCGCCATCGAAGCGCAGCGCGTGGAGGATTGCCCGGCGGGAACTCACCGTGCTTGGGGATCGGCCAGCACGTGCACGCCGGCGCCGGGGTTACGACTTTGGGGAGCAATAGAGGCGGGTCCTCGGCCATGGCGTGAAGGCGGCCGTGCCGTGCTGCTCCTCCACTACCTCCTCCACTACCCCACCCGGGTACAGATGCGGTCCGAAAACGCCTGGACCGTCAGACCCGCCTCGGCCATGATCCTCACGTGACCACCTACCTCGAGTCCGAGCGCCTGACCCTGCGCCCCTTCGCCGCCACTGACGCGGACCTGCTGATCGAGCTGGACAGCGACCCGGCGGTGATGCGCTACCTGACCGGCGGCGCTCCGACCCCGCCGGAGGACATCCGCGACCGCGCCATCCCCAGCATCCTCGCCGGCTACGAGCGCTGGAATCACGACCTCGGCCTGTTCGCCGCGCACGAGAAGGACGGCGGCGCGTTCATCGGCTGGTTCTGCCTGCGTCCGCTCCGCAGCGGCCCTCGTGAGGAGGCCGAACTCGGCTACCGCCTGCGCCAGGCGGCCTGGGGTCGGGGCTACGCCACGGAGGTCTCACAGGCGCTGCTGGCGAAGGGGTTCGCCGAGCTTGGGATCCGCATGGTCTGGGCCGAGACGATGACCGTGAACCGCCCTTCGCGCAACGTCATGGAGAAGCTCGGGATGATGCTCGCGAAGAGCATCCCCGTACCGGACGACATGATGGCGGTTGAGGGTTCCGAACACGGGGGTGTGCGGTACGAGATCACGAAGGAGCAGTGGGAGCGGCGGCAGGCGTAGGTGGCGCGAGGCGCGGCGCCCGTGGATGTGAAGTCATCAGCCCACGCGGCCTTGTCTCATCAAGCCCTATCGGGCATATCTCGACAGCATCTTGCCGAACTCGTCGCTGAGTTCGCCCCGGTGTGGGAGGCGGAGCAGGAGTGTGCGCTGCGGGAGCGGCGCGGCGGCGATCGCCGCCGCGAGGCCGGTGCCGGCCCGAAGCATCGTCTGGCGTTCGTCGCTCGGGTGCTGGTCACGCTGGCGCCCTTGCGACCCGATCTTCCGCACTCGGACCTGGCTGTGCTGTGAGGAGTGGACCGCTCTCCTGTAATCCGCCGCGATCCGGCAGGTCCGGCTGCTGCTGGGCCCAGGTGCCCCTCACCCCCTCGACCCGGCGGCAGGGTCGCGGGCTGCCATGGCGAACAGCAGTGACCGCAGCTGCCGCGGCTGCCGCGTATCGTTGGCCCACTCGGCGTCCTCTCGCTCCTGGCCCCTACCCCCAACCCCTCTCCAGGCCGGGTTCGGCAGCACCGGCTGCTCGTTGAACCTGCCCGGCCCTTCGCCCGGTCGCTTCGGTGCTGACCCAGTGCCCACCGCGGACCGCCCACCTCCACCACCCACCGGCAGGGCAGCACACCGGCCGATCCGCCTGGTCGGTCGGTCCGTACCGGTCACCGCCCGCGCACCCGGCGCCAGCTCGTCCGCACGATGGCGGCCGGGTCGAAGGAGCCCGGGCGGTCCCGGGCGATCGGGTAGCAGGCGAACCCGATCAGTGCCGCGCTGAAGTGGCCGATGCTCGTGTAGTCGCGGCTCTGCTGGACACCCAGGCCGTAGACGACCAGCACCCCGGCCGCGTAGAAGTACCGCCAGGGCCGCACGGTCAGGTAGGTGAGCACCGCGGCCACTCCGGCGAGCGCGTAGCTGACGCCGTAGTCGAGGGTGTAGACGGCCCTCGGCGAGACCAGTCCGCGGTGGATGGCCCAGCCGAGCACGCCTTCGCTGAGGTAGGTCGCACCGACGTGCGCGAGCATCGCCACCGAGATCCAGCGCAGGGTGCCCAGCCAGCGCTCGGCGGGCACGTGGAAGAGGTTGTAGAGCAGGAAGTAGGTCGGCCAGCCCCCGCCGGCGATCCACAGCGCGCTGGTCACCAGTACGCGGACCGGCGAGACCTGCAGGTGGTGGAGGTTGGTCGAACGCCGTTCCAGGATGCGATCGGCGGTCGCCTGGTCGACGTGCCGGATCACCTGGGTGGTCACGAACAGGATCGCCAGCCAGGTGTAGGTGCCGGGGGCGCGCCGGACGTAGGCCCACACCGCACGGGCGGTGCGCGACCACCAGGGCCGAGGGTGCGCCTGCGAGCCCCGGGTGGTGCTACCGGCCATCGACGCCTCCTCGACGCCCCCACGATGCTCCTCCCCTCACCCTGACCCGACCCCGGGGCGGCCCGCCGCCGCGGCGACCCGTACGGGTGATCTGGCCTTCCGGTCCCTTTGACGGCGGGCCCCGACGATGGCCGTCGGCTGACGTACGCTGGCGACCTGACCACCCGGCCGCTGACCCACCCGGCCACTGACCCACCCGGTCACGGCCCGCCGGCCACGCACCGGGCGTGCCGCTGCCGGGTACCACAGAGCAAGGGCACCAGGCACGATGAGCGACCGCCTCGCGACGCGGACACCGACCGGCCCCACTGCCTCCCGGCACCCGGTGCTGAGAGTAGCGGGCCGCCTGTCCCTCACCACGGCGTACGTCCTCCTGCTGACCGTGACAGCCTCTTGGCTCGCCGGCCAGGGCCACGCCGGGCGCGCCAGGTTCGTCCGGCACAACAGCAGCAACGTCCACCACATGGAAGTGGGCAAGTGGTGGACGATGTTCACCAGCGGTCTGGTGGTCGACGGGGTACCGGCGTGGGCGGGCATCGCGGCGGTCGCCGTCGTGCTGGGCCTGGCGGAGTGGCGTTGGGGACCGGCCCGGGCCGCAGCCGTCTTCGCCTTCGGGCACCTGGGGGCCACCCTGCTCACCGAGGGCGCCATGTGGGTGATGCTGACCTCCCACATCCCGGGTGCGCTCTCCCGGGCCCGGGACGTGGGCATCAGCTACGGCCTGGTCGCCACCGGCGCCTGCCTGCTCGCCCTGGGACCGGCCCCGCTGCGCCGCTACGGCCTGCCGGCCCTCGCCCTCGCTCTGGCCACCGCCTGGGCGCTCGACCAGCAACTGGCGGACGCCGGACACCTGGTCGCACTCGGCCTCGGCGTGCTCGCCTCCCGCACGGCCTGGCTGCGCGCCCGCGCGCCCGTGCCGAACTGACACCCGTGCCACGGTCATCGGGCCGGACGCCACCCCCTGAGCCAGCCCGACGACCGGTACGGCGGGGTCAGTTGGCGGGTGGCGCGGCAGCGTACTCCTGATCGGTGACGGGAGTGAGCCAGTGCACCACGTCGTGCTCGGCGTCGCCCTCGTTGATGGCCAGGTGGACCATCAGCCGGTTCGGCGCGGCCCCGTGCCAGTGCTCCTCGTCGGCCTCGAACAGGACGCGGTCGCCGGGTCGGATGATCTCGATCGGTCCGCCTCGGCGCTGGCACAGGCCGACGCCCTCGGTGACGTAGACGGTCTGGCCGAGCGGGTGGCGGTGCCAGTGGGTGCGCGCGCCGGGCATGAAGTGCACCAGGTTGGCGGTGACCCGGGACGGTGCGGGTGCGGCGGCGACGGAGTCGATGTACACGTCGCCGGTGAACCAGTCGGCGGGGCCCTTGACGGTGTCGATCGAGCTTCGGGTGATCTGCATGTGGTTCCTCCCAAGCGGGGGGGCAGGTGGGGCGATGGGCAGTGAGCGGTGCGCCAGTGGGACGGTGGGCCGGCGGGCAACGAGGGCAAGCCGGCTCGGCCAGCCTGGAACGGATGCGGTACGGATCAGGGGTTGAGGAGCGCCTTGATGGCTCGGCGTTCGTCCCTGGCCTGGCAGCCCTCGGTGATCTCCGCAAGGGGCAGGGTGAGGTCGAAGGCCTTCCCTGGCTGGATCCGCCCGGTCGGGACGAGGGGGTGGGGTGAGGCACGTAGCGGCATAGAGGCCGGGCAACCGCGCAGACCGACTCGGGTCCTCCAGGGTCTCTAATCGCACATCGCCAGGGCCGTGGATCACTGCTCCTCGCATCAGAGGCCTCCGTGCACCGAAGAGGGGAGGAAGGGGAGGCAGGAACAGAGAGGGGGTAGGGAGGTGGGGAGCGAGCGGCCCCACCGCATCCGGAAGTGCCCACACGTCCAGGTAACCCGCGTTCCGCCAGGGCAGCGAGTCACCGGTGACACCCCACGGCGCACCCGTAAGGAACCGGGGCGGCACGCCGGGGCGCCGGAAGCTTCGCCGATCCGTCCCAAGAGAACCGCAGGCCGAAGCGATCGGGAGCCTCCGACGAAGCGCGTTCCGGCAGTGCATGCCATGATCGGCTCACCACTCCCCCCAACCACCTATCGGATCAGCAGAGTTGAGCAGATCGACGGCCGACTGAGGAGAGCTCCGCGAGCCTTCCCACCCACGGACTCGATCGCATGCTCTTGCGTTGCTCTGCAAATCTATGCCAGAGTTCGGGCATCGGATCGAGTACGCC
Source organism: Streptomyces sp. NRRL S-350 (assembly GCF_000719705.1). Taxonomy (GTDB): domain Bacteria; phylum Actinomycetota; class Actinomycetes; order Streptomycetales; family Streptomycetaceae; genus Kitasatospora. Next base: position 18,484 of record NZ_JOHO01000007.1, read on the forward strand.
GAATCCCGTCACACATCGCTAAATCAGGGGCCCGCTCGCGCGGGTCGGTCAAGGGTGCATCCATGTCGAAGGTCTTGAGCAAGCTGCCGGTCGGTGAACGGATCGGCATCGCATTCTCCGGTGGGTTGGACACCTCCGTCGCCGTCGCGTGGATGCGCGAGCACGGTGCCGTCCCGTACGCCTACACAGCCGACATCGGCCAGTACGACGAGCCCAACCTCTCCGACGTCCCGGCCCGGGGCCGCGCGTACGGCGCCGAGCAGGCCCGCCTGGTCGACTGCCGGGAGGCGCTGGTCGAGGAGGGCCTGGCCGCCCTCGCCTGCGGCGCCTTCCACATCCGCTCCGCCGGGCAGACGTACTTCAACACCACCCCGCTCGGCCGCGCCGTGACCGGCACCCTGCTGGTCCGGGCGATGCAGGAGGACGGGGTCTCCATCTGGGGCGACGGCTCCACCTACAAGGGCAACGACATCGAGCGGTTCTACCGCTACGGCCTGCTCGCCAACCCCAACCTGCGGATCTACAAGCCGTGGCTGGACCAGGCGTTCGTCGACCAGCTCGGCGGCCGCAAGGAGATGTCCGAGTGGCTCGCCGAGCGCGACCTGCCCTATCGGGACTCCGCCGAGAAGGCCTACTCCACCGACGCCAACATCTGGGGCGCCACCCATGAGGCGAAGCGGCTGGAGTACCTCGACGCCTCGATGGAGATCGTCAGCCCGATCATGGGCGTGGCCTTCTGGGATCCGGCGGTCGAGATCCAGACCGAGGACATCACTGTCGAGTTCGAGTTCGGCCGCCCGGTCCGGATCAACGGCCAGGAGTTCGCCAGCGCCGTCGACCTGGTCCACGAGGCCAACCGCATCGGCGGGCGCCACGGCCTCGGCATGTCGGACCAGATCGAGAACCGGATCATCGAGGCCAAGAGCCGCGGCATCTACGAGGCCCCCGGCATGGCGCTGCTGCACACCGCCTACGAGCGGCTGCTCAACGCCATCCACAACGAGGACACCCTCGCCACCTACCACACCCAGGGCCGCCGCCTCGGCCGACTGCTCTATGAGGGCCGCTGGTTCGATCCGCAGTCGCTGATGCTGCGGGACAGCATCCAGCGCTGGATCGGCCACCCGGTCACCGGCAGCGTCACCCTGCGGCTGCGGCGCGGCCAGGACTACTCGGTCATCGACACCCAGGGCCCCAACTTCAGCTACCACCCAGAGAAGCTGTCCATGGAGCGCAGCGTCGACGCCGCGTTCGTGCCGGACGACCGCATCGGCCAGCTCACCATGCGCAACCTCGACATCGCGGACTCGCGCAGCAAGCTGGAGCAGTACGCGGTGCACGGCCAGTTGGCGCCGTGGAGCGGCCTGATCGGCGAGCTCGCCCCGGGCGGCGCGGCGCCGATCGCTGCGGGCACCGGCGACGAGGAGTCGTCCACGGCGCTCGACCACGCGGCGATCGAGTCCGGCACCGACTGACGCGTCCGCGGGGCCCCGCCAGGCCTCTCCTCGATGGAGGCCGCCGCACCGCACCGGTGCGGCGGCCTCCGTCGTTCGCACCGGCCCCCAACGAGCCCCAGCCGCGATCCCACGAGCCCGCGCCCCTCACCCGGACGGCGGAGCCGACCGCGCGCTCCTGACCCTGCCGTAGCTGAATGGCGGACGTGCACCCGGCGCCGGGAAGGCACGAACCGGAATGGGGACGCGGTCGGTGGGTGAAGCGGTCCGTGGGTGAAGCGGTCGGTGCGATGCTGGCCTCGGCGGTGGCTGTCGCCTTCAGCCCACTGCCGCTGATCGCGATGACCCTGATCCTGGCCACCCCGCGCGGCCTGGTCAACGGGCTCGCCTTCGCAGCCGGTTGGGTGCTCGGCCTCGCCGCGTTGGTGACGGCCGTCGTGACGGTGGGCACCGTGTTGACCCGGGCGCAGTCCGCCCCCACCTGGTCGTCCTGGCTCAAGCTCGGCTTGGGAGCGCTGCTCCTCATGGCCGCCGCCCAGCAGTGGCACGACCGACCCCGAGCGGGGCACGTCACCCCGCCACCCTCGTGGTTGCAGGCGGTCGACCGCTACCGGGCCGCCAGGTCCGCCGGCCTCGGTTGCGCACTCGCCGCAGGCGCCCCGAGGACCCTGCTGCCGACCGTCGGCGGCGCCGCCGCGGTCTCCGCCGCCGGGACCGGCGCCGGAGCCGAGGCGGTGGCGGCGGCGCTGATGGTGGTGATCGGCTCGCTCGGCACGTTCCTGCCGCTCGCGGCCCGCCTCCGCGGCGGGGAAGGCTCCGTGCGGCCGCTCGGCGAGTGGAGAGCCTGGACGGCCGCCCACCAAGCCGCGATCCTGACCACGGTGCCGGCCGTGCTCGGAGCTGCGTACGTGGGCGACGCCCTTTCCGGGCTCACCTGATCGACGACCCCGCAGGGACAGCCCCACACCGCTACCACCCCGGCCCCCAGCGCCGACGCCAGCACCACCCCGGCCCCGGCCCCGCACCAGCACCAGCACCAGCACCAGCACCAGCACCAGCACCAGCACCAGCACTGTCACCGTATCCGCACCACGCCCCTCCCCCGCACCGCGCGGACACCCAACCGTGCGGGGGTCGCCCGTGGCCGCGCCGCCAGCGTCTCGCGCAGCGTCAGCAGGATCTCCCCGTCGTAGCGCTCCGCCAGCACCCGGGCCAGTTCGGCGGCGCTGCCCGGCCGTACGTCGGGGGCGAGTTCCGGCAGTCGACCGGGGGCGCTGAGGTCCTGGGCCTGGGCGGCCCAGCGGGCCGCGTCGCGCCGTTCGCCCTCGGCGGTGTAGTGGACGGCCAGGCAGTGGACGGCCAGTTGGTCGCCGTACTGGGCGGCGATGCGCCACCAGAAGACACCGTCCGCCGCGCGGCCCATGCCGTACAGCAGGCAGCCGAGGGTGCGGAAGGCGGTCTTCTCGGCGAGTTCGAGGTCCAGGGCCAGTTCTCCCGGCTCCGCCGCTCCCGCCACGCCCGCGCACAGGTGCCGGAGGTCCCGCCGGAGTTCCGCCCGGCCGCCGGCCCAAGGGGACTGCCCCGAGGCAGAAGTCGTCCCCGAGCCGGTGCCCGGCCCCGCGACCGGACCGGTTCGGAAGCCCGGGCCCCAACCAGCCCCCGGGCCCGAACCAGCCCCCGGGCCCGAACCAGCCGCCAGGCCCGAACCGGCCCCTGGACCCGAACCGGCTCCCGGGCCCCCACCCGCGCCCGGGCCTGAGCTTGGACCCGAGCCCGGGCCCGGTACCGCCCCCGATCCGACCCCCCGACCGGAGCCCGCGCCGCCGCCGGCCGCCGCCCCGGCGCCGGGGCGGGCAGCGGGAGCGTGTGACGGCCGGGCGCCTGCGGGCGGGCGGGCCGGGCGCTCGCGCAGCTTCGGGGCGGTCCGACGAGCGGCGGCGAGCCGCTCTGCCAGCCGCCGGGTGAAGGCCACCGGGTCGTGGTCGTCGAACTCCCGCTCCAGTTCGGCGGAGTGCGCCAGCAGCAGGTCCGCGACCTTCATGTCTCCGCTCCGCCGTCGTCGGGGTGCTCCAGGAGGTACTCGAGGTGCCGCCGCCCGAGGCTGTAGTAGGTGCGGGCGGTGGTGTGCGCGATGCCGAGCGACCGGCCGATGTCGTGGTACGACAGGCCGGACTGGCGCAGCCGGACGACGTCGGCCTGCACGGGTGCGGCCCGCGCGAGTTCGTCCATCGCCCAGTCCAGGGCATCCAGTTCGGCGAGTTCGTCCAGCTCGTCCTGGCTGGTGTCGGGGCGGCGCTGGGCGATCACCCGTAGCCGCTTGCGTTCGGTGCGACGGCGTTCGCGCAGGACGTCCACCACGGCGTCCTTCACGATCTTGAAGGCGAAGGCCTGGGGGTCGGCGCTGGCCAGGGCACGGGGCCAGTTCTTGTAGAGGGTGGCGCCGGCGTTCTGGACCGCGTCCTGCGCGTCCTCGCGATGCCCGAGGCGCTGCTGGGCGTAGCGGAGGTAGCCGGAGTTCTCGCGGGTGAAGAAGGCCTCGAAGTCGGTCGGCAGGTCGGCGAGCGGGTCCGTCCGCAGGCTCCGCTCCTCGCCCGGCCCGGGAGTGTTCACGCACGTCCCTTTCCTGGGTCAGCTGGCCGACCCACCGGATGGCACGCCGACGGCCCTTTGGGGGCTCGTGGTGTAACCGTCCGGGGGGCGTGGGATGTTGACCGGATCGGGCGGACAATTGGCGAACGATTCCGTTCACTTTCGCACAGCCCCGCTGACCTGCCGGTTCAGGCCCTCGGACCCCACCGGGTTCCATCGGACGTGACCCAGATCACATCGGTCGAGGGGTCGGCTTGACAAGCCCTACGGCGCCGGCTCCACCGGCGCCGAGTCCAGGGCGGCGGTCACCCGCTCCAGCAGTCCCCGCAGTGCGGCCAGGTCCTCGATCGGCAGCCCGGTCGCGACGAGTAGTCGACGCGGGACCTGCCCTGCCCGCTCGCGCAGCGCCGACCCCTCGGGTGTGAGCCGGACGGTGACCGATCGCTCGTCCTCGGGGCTGCGCTCGCGGCGCACCAGCCCGGCCGTCTCGAGCCGCTTGAGGAGCGGGGAGAGCGTGCCGGAGTCGAGGCGCAGGCGCTCGCCGATCCGCTTGACGGGCAGCTCGCCGTCCTCCCAGAGCACCAGCAGGACCAGGTACTGCGGGTAGGTCAGGCCGAGGTCCTTGAGCAGCACCCGGTAGACCCCGCCGAAGGCGCGGGAGGCCGCGTTGAGGGAGAAGCAGATCTGCTGGTCGAGGCGGAGCAGTTCCTCGTCCGCCATGCCGGGGAGCGTGGTCATGGATCCATGGTACCGATTGCCATCGCGCCATTGAGTTGTGCGCAATTGAATTGCGTGCTCTACTTATGGCACGGCAGGGCGCCGGTCGAGCCACCGACGAAGACGGGGGCGCGACCCGGGCCAGGCCCCATCCGAGCAACCGCAGCACCACGAAGGGAACCGACCATGGACGCGCTCTACACCGCCGCCGCCACCGCCAACGGCAGGGAGGGCCGCGCCGTCAGCTCCGACGGACAGCTGGACCTCGCGCTGGCGATGCCGGCGGCGCTCGGCGGCAACGGCCAGGGCACCAACCCCGAGCAGCTGTTCGCGGCCGGCTACGCCGCCTGCTTCGCGAGCGCCCTCGGCCTGGTCGGCCGCCAGGCCCGGGTGGACACCAGCGAGGTCTCCGTCACCGCCGAGGTGTCCATCGGCAAGGACGGCGCCGGCTTCGGTCTCGCCGTCGTGCTGCGCGTCGAACTGCCCGAGGCCCTCGCGGGCGAGACCGGCGAGCTGCTGGTCAAGCAGGCCCACGAGGTCTGCCCCTACTCCCGCGCCACCCGGGGCAACATCCCGGTCGAGCTCGTCGTCGAGTAGGCACCCGCGCTCCGGGCGGGCGACCGCCCGACGCGACGCCGGGAACGACGGCTCGAACGCCGGATCGGGCCCGCCGCAGAACCCTGCGGCGGGCCCGATCCGGCTCCGGACGACCCCCCGGGTGCACCCGAACCATCCAGAGGGCCGCCGGAGACGCCCAGAAGGACCGGACGGACAGGACCGCACACACCACCCGGCGGCGGGGTCAACCGCCGCCCGGCCCGTTCGCCGAGCGCAGCGTCTCCAGTCTGTGCCGGTACTCCTCCGCATCGATCTCGCCCCTCGCGAACCGCTCCGCGAGCAACTGCTCCGGTGTCGCCCCGGCCGCCCAGCCGCGCGCACCGCCCGGCCCGGGTGCGGCCGCACCCGGAGTCGACGGGCCGTGCGGAACCGGCTGCCGCGAACGGGAGACGTACCGGAACAGGACAACGGCGAGGAGCACGATTAGCGCCAGGACCAGCAGCGTCCCGATCGCCATCAGGCCGATGCCCCAGCCCCCCATGCCGTGGCCGTGCCCGTACCCGTGCCAGTGCCTCATCAGGACCTCCTCCTCCGGCCCGACCGGGCCCGCCGAGGTGATCAGCGCCTTACCACCATCGTGCGCCCGACCAGGGTGAAAGTGCTGTGAAGGAAGCCTGAGAAAACGTTCCGGCGCCCGGGACCACACCCGAGAGGTAGCGTGCCGCCCGTGAGCCACCACCCGCAGACGACCCACCACCTCCCGGACGACGGCCGCTCCCCCGAGCAGCTCGTCGCCGCCGGAGTGCTGCGGCGCCACGCGGACCCCAGCCCCCACCCGGCGCTCGGCCACTCCCCGATCGCCTACGTCGCCACCGGGCTCTGGACCGAGCTCACCGCTCTCGCCATCGCGCCGTCCGCCGCCGAGGCCACTGCCACCGCACTGCTGCACGCGCTCGCCGACCAGGCCGTGGACGCGGCCCTCGCCCCGGGCAACGAGCGCGCCCCGCGCGACGACCTGTACGTGACCGACCCGGCCCACATCGGCCCGCACCGCCGGGCGGTCTGGTTCCAGCGCTCGGGCCCGCACGGCCCGATCACCGCCGCACTCGCGCCATGAGCAGCCCCCATGCGGCCGATGAACGCAGACCGACGAACGCAGACCGACGACCGCCAGGCGGAAGCTGCCCGCCGGGAGCCGGAAGCCGCCAGCCGCCAGCCGCCAGCCGCCAGCCGCCAGCCGCCAGCCGTAAAAGACTTCCCCTCAGCGCTCGACCTGCAGGCTGTGGCAGACCCAGCTGAGCCGGTCCGGCCCGTCGGTCGGCGGCCGGTCGTGGTACGTCCCGTCCGCCACCGACAGGTTGACGATCAGGTAGGCGTGCCAGCCGGCCCCCACCCCGTGCAGGTCCGCGTAGACCAGCTCGTTCTCGACGTACCAGTCGACCGAGTGCGACCCGAGCACGACCCGCATGCCGAAGGTCGCCCCGGGGGCGATCCCGGCGCCGCCGCCGTGCCAGTACCGGAAGCCTCCCCGGACGTGGTTGGAGATCTCCAGCAGGTCGGGGTTGTCCGGGTGGTACTCGAAGACGTCGACTTCGTTGCCGCCGTCCCGCCAGGTCCAGATCGCCGGCCAGGCGCCCAGCCCGACGGGTAGCGTCACCCGCGCCGACAGCACGTCACCGGTGCGGACCTGGAAGCCCTCCGGACTGCCTTCGGTGGTCAGCAGGTTGCAGTTCCACAGCCCGCCGCTGGGCCTGCGGGTCGCGGTGAACACCCCGCCGGGGCAGTACCCGTGACTGAGGTAGTCGAGTTTGTGGTCGCTCCGGTTGGTCGGCCCCATCCGGGGATAGGCGCTACTGCGCCCGGCGGTCCACTGCCTGGTCGAAGTGAAGTCCGCGTCGAACACGACTGCCACGGCCGCCTCCCCGGTGCTCCGATGTCCCGGCGGTCCGATCGACCGGGCACACAGAGTGACTTACCCGGTACGTTCCGCTGTATGCGAAGCGGACCCACCTGGTCCGAAGCCGGACCGGCGGTCGGCAATCGAACGGGCCGGCGAGCCGACGGACCGGATCAGCCGAGGGCCGCCGCCGCGCCCCCGGCGTCGAGCCGGTCGGTCACCGAGACCACACCGTCGACCGATCGGCACAGGTTGAGCACGATCGGCACGAGGTGCGCCTCGGGCACGGTGCCGCTGAGCACGACCCGTCCCTGGTTGACCTCGACCCCCACCTCCGCCGGGCTGACCCCCTCGACCCGGCCGAGCACCTCCTCGACGATCTCCCGACGGATCACCATGTCCTCGCGCAGGAACACGCGCAGCAGGTCTCCCCGGCTCACCATCCCGATGACCCGGCCCTCCTCGTCGATCACGGGCAGCCGCTTCAGCCCGTGCCGGCTCATCATCCGGGCCGCCGCGACCACACTGGTGCCGGGCGTCGTGCACACCGGCTGGGTCGTCATCAGATCGGCGGCGGTGACCTCGCCGTTCGGTCCGGCCTTCACCGACTCGGGCGCCGGGAGCAGGCTCCCCGGGTCGTCCTGCGCGGCAAGGGTGCGCAGCAGGTCGGCCTCCGAGACCACACCGAGCGGTCGGCCCTCCGGGTCCGTCACCGGCACCCCGGTGATGTCGTACTCGCTCAGCAGTGTCACGATGTCCCGGAATCCGGTCAGGGGCGAGACCAGGACCGCGGGGCTGGTCATCACGGATTCGACGGTGGTATGCCGCACGCCGGTTCACCTCGTCCAACGGTGCTGTTCGACCGGGCGCGGATCGTCCCGGCCGGTACCCGCAGCATGGCGTGCCGCAGCGCGGCCCGCCAGGGGCCAAGGGGCCGAACGGGTGGGACTTTCGGCCCCGACCGACGAACACGGCCCCGACACGGGTTCGGAAGCCCGCCCCCCATCCGCGTCGTGGACGGGACCGCTCCGGGGGCTCGGGGCGCCGAGGGGACGAGCACCGACGCCCACCGTGTCCAGGGTGACCGCCCCGCGTGGAAAGGTCCGAAGCATGCCCCCGGTGGTGTGCCCGTCACCGGCCGCAGGCCCGCCGGTCACCCCGGACGGCGCAACCATCACATGATCGACTCGTTGAACCGTCCACCACGACTCACCACCACCGCACACCAGCACCCAGCACCCAGCACCCAGCACCCAGCACCCAGCACCCAGCACCCAGCACCCAGCACCACAACAACACCACGGCTCCCGGGAGGGTTCCCTTGGCAGGACGGACGGTGGGCGCGGCACCGCCGGCCCAGGGCGGCGGCGCGACGCGTCCGGTGGCGCAGGCCGAGGCCGCGCTGGTACGCCACTACCGCAGGCTGGTCCGACTCGCCTACCTCGCCCTGCCCGCCGACCGGGACCGCCACAGCCGGGTGCTCGCCGCCCACGCCGCCGTGCAGCGCGCCCTGCCCTTCCGCTGGACCCGCCGTGACGAGCCGACCGCCGCCGAGACGGACCCGGCGTACGCGGCCCTCAGGCTGCGAGTGCTGCGCGCCGCGCTCCGACCGCATCCGGCGGCCCGTCTGCTGGCGCCCCGGGTCCTCGGCTTGCGGCTGTTCACCCCGCAGGGCGGTGAGGAGGACGCGGAACTCGACCACGCACTGTCGGCGCTCGACGCGCCCGCCCGGGCGGCCTTCGGCCTGCGGGCGGTCGAGGGACTGGACGAGCGGCGGTGCGCCGAGGTGCTGCGGCAGGCCGGGGTGGCGCAGCCGGAGCGGGCGGTCGCCGCCGCCTGGGTGTTGTCCTCACCGGAGCCGGAGCCGCCCGCGTTCGACCCGTGCGCGGTCCGGGTGCAGCCCACCGACCTGTTGCGCCGCCGCCGGACGGTCACGGCCGCGCTGGCGGTGGGCGTCCTGGGGCTCACCACCACGGCGGCCGTGCTGGGCGGCTCCGGCTCGGCCGGCTCGGCCGGCTCCGACCGTCCGGCGTCCGCGCCGCTCCCGGCCGTGGACGCCGACCCGGCTCGTCTCGTCCGGGTCGGGTCCGACGCGTGGCAGCACACCGCCCGGATCGACTTCTCCGTCTGGCCCGCCCGCGGCGACCGCCGCGAGGACGGGGCGCTGCTCGGCCGTGCCCTCACCGCGTGGGTCCGGCCGGGCCCGCAGAGCCGCGCCGAACCCGGCACGGACGCCGCCCCACCCGTCGAAGCACCGCACCTGCTCTTCGCCGGGACGGTGGACGGCACCGGCGTGGTGCTGTTGTACGACGGTCGGCGGATCGCCCGCTACACCGACGGCCGCGGCGGCGGTCTGGACCTCGCCAGGGCGGACGACTCGGACGTGACCACCGCGGGCGCGGTGGCGCTGCGCCGTCAGGGCGCCGCCGTCCGGTACCTGCTGGCGCCCTGGGTCGACTCCGCCGAGACCCGTAGGATCGACCAACCCGACACCCCAGCCCGCCCGTTGGACCATTCCGACGGCGTCACCGGTGCGATCCCGGGCGGCGGACTCAACGACTGCCATGGCGCCACCCTGCTGCAGTTGCGTTCCGCTCCCGTCATCGCCGAGAAGCACTCGTTCCTGCTGGCCGACCTGGGCGGCCTCGTCCCCGCGCACCTCACCTACTCCCCGCCTGCGGACCGCGGCCAGGCCGACCGTTCCCCGTCCGACCGGCCCCAGGCCGACCGTGGTCAGACGGTCCAGACCGCTCAGACCGCCCAGACCTCCCACGCACCGCGCGAGGCGACGGCGCAGGACGCGCTGCAGGCCTGGGCCCGGGCAGGATGCGCCGTCCCGGACGGCAAGCCGGGCGTCAAGCAGCTCGACCTGTGGGCCTTCGCCGTCCAGCCGCTGCCGCAGAACGCCGGCTCGGCCGCCTGGGTCTGCCTGCGCGCCGACCGCTGGAACGGCGACGGCAGCGCAGCCACCGCTGTCGTCCTGCCGACCGCCCGGGGCCCGCAGCGGACCGGTGGCGGATCGGGCCGGGCCTGCAGCCGGTTCGATCAGGACACGGTGGCCTGGACGTGGTGGCGCTCCCCGCAGGGCGCGGAGTTCCTGCTGGCGGCGGGCAGCCGCCGGGTCACCCGGCTCACCGTCAAGGGGCCGGACTGGTCCGCCGACCGGCCTGCCCAGGACCACGCCGTCGCCGTCGAGCGCCCGGCCCGGGCGGCCGTCCAGGTGGAGGCCGTGCTCGACAACGGCACCCGCATCGGCCCGCCCCACTGAGACCCCTTCCGTCCCGTCCCGTCCGGTCCCGTCCGGTCCGGTCCCGTCCGGTCCGGTCCGGCCCCCTCGATCGACCGCTCAAGCGACCACCCGAGATCGACCACTCGCATCGACCACTCAATTGACCGCTCGGCTCCCGCCGGCCTCGGGCCGCCCCGCTCAGCCTGAGGCACCGCACCGCACCGCCCCGCTCCACCCGGACAACTCCGCCTCGTAGTCCGGCAGATCGACACTGCTGACCTGCTTGCCCAGCGCCAGCATCCGGTCCAGCGCCCAACGCCGGTTCAGCACCGCGTTGCGGAACCGCAGCCCCGTCGGGGTGCGCGGCGCCAGGAACGGTCCGGTGCGGTCGCCGCCCTTCTGGCAGCCCTGCGCGTAGGCGCGCAGCCGCTGCTCGTACCGCTCGAAGGCGCCGCGGTGCTCGCCGCGCGCCCGGGCCAGCTCGCCCGCCAGGACGTACGCGGCGACCACAGCCGTCCCGGTGCCCATGCCGCCGATGGTCGCGCCGCAGGCGGCGTCGCCGACCAGGGCCATCCGGCCGGTCGACCAGGAGGGCACGTCGGCGCGGCTGATCGAGTCGAAGTAGAGGTCGGGAGCCACGTCCAGGCTCTCCAGCAGCTGCGGCACCCGCCCGTCGAGGCCTGTGAACGCGGCCCGGATCAGCGCCTTCTGCTGCGCCGGATCGTGACGGTCGTACCGCAGTTCGGGCGAGGCGAACAGACAGAAGGCGCCTGCCCGGCCGGGGTCCCGGTGGTCGGCGCCGACCGACATCAGCCGGCCGGGCACGTTGAGCCCGACCGAGCCGACCGGCAGCCCGAGTTCGTTCGGCAGCTGCCAGGTGGCCGCGTAGTAGCCGAGGTGGCGGACGTAGCGCTCCTCGGGCCCGAAGGCGAGCCGGCGGACGTTGGAGTGCAGCCCGTCGGCGCCGATCACCAGGTCGAACTCGCGCGGCGCGCCGTGCCGGAAGGCGGCCCGGACGCCGTTCGGCGTCTCCTCCAGGGCCGTGATCGAGTCGCCGAAGACGTACTCGGCGTGGGCGCTGCTGTGCCGGTGGAGCAGCTGGGCGAGCTCGCCGCGCGGGACCTCCAGGTCGCCACCCGCGAACTCGGCCGGCAGATGCAGCAGTTGGCGGCCGTCGGCGGCCACGAAGGTCATCGGGCTGCCGCCGGTGGAGAGCGCGCGCAGCTCGTCCAGTACGCCCATCCGTTCCAGCACGGTCAGGTGGGTGCGGCCGCGGAAGTCGACGGCCTGGCCGCCGTCGCGCAGCGCGGGGGCCAGCTCGACCACGGTGACCTCGAAGCCGTACCGGCTCAGCCAGTGGGCCAGCGCGGGGCCGGCAATGCTCGCGCCCGAGATCAGGACCTTGGTGCTCATGGGAAACCACTCCGTCTGAGGATCGAGAAACTGTGTCCCATAGACACTGTTCACTGCTGTGTACGATAGACACAGTTGAAGCGGGCGGACAACCCCGAGAGCAGAACCGAGACCAGAACCGAGACCAGAACCAAGAGCAGGACCCACGAGCAGGACCCCCGAGAGCAGGACTCGGAAGCGGGCCCCAAGGACGAAGCCCCGAGGCGGAACGCGCGGGCGGGAACCCACGGGCAGACCGAGCAGCACGGAACGAGAACGGGAGCGGACCATGACCGGCGCGGCAAACGACACGGTGCGACTGCTCTGGGGCCCGCCGGCCAAGCCCACCCGCGGGCCGAAGCCGGCCCTCAGCCTGGAGCGCATCGCCGCCGCTGGTGTCGAGGTCGCGGACGCGGAGGGACTGGGCGCCGTGTCGATGCAGAAGGTGGCCGGGCTGCTCGACTTCACCAAGATGTCCCTCTACCGCTATGTCCCGGGCAAGGCCGAACTGGTCGCGCTGATGGTCGAGTCGGCCATCGACACGCCCCCGGCGGCCGCGGACGACACCGACTGGAGGGATCAACTCACCGCCTGGGCTCGGCACTTGACCGAATCCTTCCGCCGGCACCCGTGGCTGCTCGACGCCACCGTCGGCCCCCGGGTGGTCGGGCCGAAGGAACTCGCCTGGCTGGAAGGGGTGGTGGCCGCGCTCGACGGCCACGGACTGACCGGCCCCGAGCGGATGGACGCCGCCGTCCTGCTCGCCGGACACGTGCGCGAGATCGCCTCGCAGTCCCGTGCGGCCGGCCCGGCCGGCTCCCCCGAGGCCGAACTCCTCGCCGCCCTCGGCACGGTGGTGCAGCAGCATGCCGACCGCTACCCCGCCGTCGCAGCTGCCATGGCCGACCCGAACGGACGCGACCGGGCCCTCGACTTCGGCCTGGCACGGATCCTGGACGGCCTGGCCGCCCTGATCGACCGCCGCGCGGAGTCCGCCTGACCGTCCCGCGGAGCCCGACCGACCATCGGCGCGCGCCAAGCCGCCCACCCGGAAACCCCCGGTGTACCGGAAACCCCGGGCATCGGAGCCCCCAAGCATCGGAAACCCCGGGCACCGAGGGCGCGGCGTACCCGGAACGAACTCCCTCCGGACCGCCGCCCACCAGCCCGCTACCATCGCGCCCCATGGCGATGTTCGTGCACCTGACCGCCGCGGCGAACGCGCCGCGCATCCGCCGGGCCGGGATCCGGGCCGACAGCACCGGCCAGGGCGGGGCGCGCGGCCTGTACTGCTTCCCCGTGCTGCCCTCGTACGTCTTGACCCACCAGTGGCTGCGCGAGCTGGCCCGCTTCGGCCCCCGGGGCTCCCTGGTCGCGGTGCACGTCCGGCTGGACGACGCACAGGAGGTGCTCACCGGGCACTACCGCGACCGCGCCAAGGGCGCCCAGCGGTCCGTGCCCGCGGCCGAGGCGGTCCGGCTGATCGGCGCACTGGCCGACCCGCGCGGCTGGGAGGTCTTCCTGCCGCGCGCCGTGGGCGCTCGCGAGGTGCACCGGATCCGCACGGTGCCGCAGGTCGCCGGCTGGCGCTACCTGCCCGACGCCCACGGCGTCCGGCCCTGCACCTGCTCGGGCTGTCGGATCCGCGGCGAGTACGGCAACCGCCGGCTGCGCGAGCGCCATCCGCATCCGTCCGACGGCCCGCCGCCACCCGTTCCCGTCCTGCTGGGCCGCCTCGAAGCGGCGGGCGACCCCGGTGACCCGGCCGAACTGCGGGCCGTCCTGCACTGGTTCGGGATGCGCCGACGCGGCCCGGTGGACCGGCTGGCCCGCCTGGCCTCCCACCCCGACCCGGCCGTCCGGGAGGAGCTGGTCTGGACCGTCGGCCGCTGGTCCACGCCGGGTGTGGCCGAACTGCTGGCCGGTCTGGCGGACGATCCGCACCCCGACGTCCGCGAGGCCGTCGAGGCGGTCCGGGACGGCTGAGGCCCGGGCAGCGTCCGGGCGGCCCCGTCCGTCGGCACGATTCAGCCCTTCCCCGCCGGGCGTGTCCTCCGTACACGTCCCTGGCCTGCCGAGTCGTCCTCGAAATGCCGCCGCCGCCGATCCGGGTGATCATGGGACGAACTGCGACTTCGGAGATTCGACGCACCGGCCCGCTCCGGTGGCGCCCGGAAGGATGGACCGCGATGTTCCAGATCCTGTGGATTCTGCTCATCGGCTTCGTGCTCGGCGTGCTCGCCAAGCTGATCCTGCGCGGGCCGCAGTCGATCCCCTGGTGGCTGACCATGCTGCTCGGCGCCGCCGGGGCCTGGCTCGGCAACGCCGTCTCCGGCTGGCTCGGAGTCCGGCACACCTCGGGCATCGACTGGATCCGCCACATCCTGCAACTCGCCTTCGCCGTCGCCCTGGTGGCCTTCGTCGCCCCCGCGTGGAGCCGGTCACACCGGAACCGCTGACCCGGCGGGAACAACTGCCCCACCGGAACCGCTGCCCCACCGGAACCGCTGCCCCGGCGGGAACCACTGCCCCGGCGCCGGACCGGATCGTCAGTGGCGGGCAGCCGGGTAGGACTTCCGGCGCGACGGCGCCCGGCCGCAGGGCCGCGGTGACGAGGCGCCCCGATGCCGCTGACGGCGGCCCGGCTGCGGCCGGGCCGCCCAGCGCACGCGCGCCGCTCACCCCACGTGGACGGCCGGGCGGCGGCTGCGGTCCGGCTCGGCCTCGCGCAGCACCTCCCGGGTGACGGGCGCGATCTCCCCCTGCCCGAACAGGAAGAACCGCAGGAACTGGGCGAACGGGCTGCCCTCGGTCCACTCGAAGTAGATGTGCGGCTGCTGCCCGGTGAGGTCGCGCACCTGCAGCAGCAGGGCTGCCAGCGCATTGGGCACGCTGGAGCTCTCCAGGGACAGCACCCGGTACCGCTCGTGCAGCACCTCGCCGCGCACGGTCAGCACGGCCTCGAAGTCGGACGGGTCGCGCACGGTGACCTCGACGAAGACCAGGTCGTCCTCGAGGGGGATGTCGTTGTCCCGGCGGATCTGGTGGATCTTGTCGCGGTACTCGGCGAGGTCCCGGCTGTTCGGCTCGTTGGCGATCAACCGCAGCGGGCGGTGGGTGTAGTCCCGGACGAACCGCTCCGCGACGTCGTCCAGCACGACGTCCGTGACGCGCAGCTCGAAGGCGCGCTTGAGCCGGGAGAGGAAGGAGACCAGCATGATGCCCGCGATGAAGCAGGCGCCGATCTTGACTCCGTCCGGCCGCTCGGCGATGTTCACCGCCGTGGTGTAGAGGAACACCGCGGCGATCACCGCGAAGCCGACCCGCCGGCGGCGCTGTCCGGCCTTGTGGGCGGCGATGGTGACGGCGATCGCGGCGGAGCTGATCAGCACCAGCACGCCGGTGGCGTACGCGCCGCCCTGGGCGTCGACGTTGGCGTCGAAGAGCCAGGTGACCAGGAAGGCGATCAGGGTCAGCACGATGACGGTCGGCCGTACGGCGCGGGCCCAGTGCGGGGCCATGCCGTAGCGGGGCAGGTAGCGCGGCATCAGGTTGAGCAGCCCGGCCATCGCGGAGGCGCCGGCGAACCAGAGGATGGCGATCGTGGACAGGTCGTAGACGCTGCCGAAGGCGCTGCCGAGGTTCTGGTGGGCGAGGTAGGCGAGTGCTCGCCCGTTGGCCTCGCCGCCCTTCTCGAAGGCGGCGGCCGGGATGAGCAGGGTGGTGATGAAGCTGGTGGCGATCAGGAAGCAGCTCATGATCACGGCGGCGGTGGTGAGCAGCTTGCGGGCGCCGCGGATCCGGCCGGTGGGCTTGTCCTCGGTGTCGTCCGGATCGCCCTCGATGTGCGGCATGACGGCGACTCCGGTCTCGAAGCCGGACAGGCCGAGCGCGAGCTTCGGGAAGACGATCAGTGCGACGCCGATCATCGCGATCGCGTTGCCGTGCTCGGCGGTCAGCGCGTCCGTCCAGTCGCCGACCACGTGCGGGGCCCTGAGCACGTGCCAGAACCCGTTGACGACCACCACGACGTTGAGCGCGAGGTACACCGCGACCAGCACCACGGAAATGCCGATCGCCTCGCTGAACCCCTTGAGGAAGACGGCTCCGAGCAGGGCGATCATGATCAGGGTCAGCATGACCTCCTTGCCGGTCAGCGCGCTGTGCACGTGCGGGTTCTCGACGAGGTGGGCGCTCGCGTCGGCGGCGGAGAGGGTGATGGTGATCATGAAGTCGGTGGCCGCGAAGCCCAGCAGGGTCAGCACGAAGAGCTTGCCCTGCCAGAACGACAGCAGCCGCTCCAGCATCGCGATCGAGCCCTCGCCGTGCGGGCTCTCCTGGGCCACCCGACGGTAGACGGGGAGCGCGCCGCCCAGGGTAACGACCACCAGCACGATGGTCGCCAGCGGTGACACGAGGCCGGCGGCGAGGGCGGCGATGCCCGGCTGGTAGCCGAGGGTGGAGAAGTAGTCGAGGCCCGTCAGGCACATGACGCGCCACCAGCGACCGCCCTTCTCGGCCGGTGCCTCCGCGTGCGGTCCGGGGTGCTGCTTGGCCCTGTCCGCCAGGCCTTCCAGCATCCACTCCCGGAACCGCTCGCCCCTGGTCCGAGGCGCTGCCCCCGGTTCGACCGAACCCGACGAGACCACGAACACCCCTGTCCACGACTCGGCCGGCCGCATGCGGTTCCGGACCCCCTTCGGGCCGCCGGACGGCGGCCCCGGTCAGGTTAGGTGCCCGCGCCACCGCCGCCCCGCAAACCCGCAGGTGAACACGCCGGGGTGTGCCCGGACGGCTCTCCCCGGTGGCGGGCGGCCTCCGGTCGCGCCCGGCGGCCCGGCGCGTTGGGCTGCGCGCCACCTCCGAAAGGGGCGACGATGTCCGCGCATGTTGACGCAGCGGGTTGACGCCGCGCCACCTGGACGCGCCGGATCGTTCGAGCCGGTCACCGCACCCCCGAAGCGCGGAGGCGGGCGCCGCACGGGCACGGCCGCCCGGACACAGCAGCACGGGCACGGCAGCAGGCCGCAGCAGGGGCACGGGCACCGGCACCGGCACCGGCACCGGCACCGGCACGACCTGGACACAGCAGCACGGACACACACGAGGGAGGCCGCGGTGGCGGAACCGAGCCGGCGGGGGATTCTGGGCCTGGGTCTGATGGCGGCCGCCGTCACCTCCTGCGGAGCCCGTCACCCGGATGCGGCCCCCGTCCCGCACCGGTCCGACGGTGGCCCCGCCGCTGCCGGCACCGGCAGCCCCGGTACGGACGGTCCCGGTGCACGCGGCCCCGCCCCCGCCCACCACGCCGCCGGGAAGGACGGCCCGACGGGCGAGCAGTCCCTCCCCGGCACTCCCGGCTGGGAGATCACCGACCCCGGCCCGGATGCCGCCATCGAAGGCTTCGCCGACCGGGTCAGCGTCCTGCCCGGCGAGGCCTTCGGCCTGCACGTATCGACCCCGGCCGCCGCCTTCACGGTCTCCGCCTACCGGATGGGCTGGTACGACGGCGCTCGCGCCCGCCTGGTCTGGCGCCGCGAGCACGTCCCCGGCAGCAAGCAGGCCGCCCCGCACGTGGACCCCGCGACCCGCACCGTACAGACCGGCTGGCAGCGCACCCTCGCCGTGGACACCGCCGGCTGGCCCGAGGGCGCCTACCTGCTGCGCCTGGACGCCGAGGACGGCTCCGGCCGCCGGTACGTCCCGCTCACCGTCCGCTCGGCCGTCACCGCCGGGAAGACCGTGGTCATGAGCGCTCCGGCGACCTGGCAGGCCTACAACGAGTGGGGCGGCCACAGCCTCTACAACGGCCCGACCGGCGGCCTGGCCACCCGCTCGCTGCAGGTCGTCTTCGACCGGCCGTACGACTACGACCACGGCGCCGGGCTGTTCCTGGTCTACGAGGCCCCGCTGATCGCCCTCGCCGAGCGGCTCGGCCTGCCGCTCGCCTACACCACCGGCATCGACGTGGCCCGGGAGCCCGGGCTGCTGACCGGCGCGACCACCGTCGTGTCGCTGGGCCACGACGAGTACTGGTCCCCCGAGCAGCGCGCCCACGTGGTCGCGGCCCGCGACACCGGGACCAACCTGGCGATCCTGGGCGCCAACTGCTGCTTCCGCCGGGTCCGCTTCGAGCCGACCGCCCTCGGCCCGGACCGCACGGTGGTCTGCTACAAGGCCGCGTGGGCGCAGGACCCGGGCTACCGGGCGGGAGCCCCGGCGACCACCGACTTCCGGGCCGACCCGGGCGCCGACCCGGAGAGCTCGATGCTCGGCGTGATCTACGACGGCTACCCGGTGGACGCCCCGTACGTGGTCTCCTCGCCCGGGCACTGGGCCTTCGAGGGCACGGGCGTCGCGGCGGGCGCGTCCTTCCCGCACCTCGTCGGCGTCGAGTACGACCGGGTGGACACCGCCTTCCCCACCCCGCGCCCGATCGAGGTGATCGCCCACTCACCCGTGGTCTGCGAGGGCCGCCGCTCCCACTCCGACACCGCCTACTACACCGTGCCGAGCGGCGCCGGGGTCTTCGCCAGCGGCACGATGCGCTGGGTGGAGGCCCTGGACGCCCACGGCCCCGGCGGCGGCAAGGCCGACCACGGCATCGACTCGCAGGCGGGCGACGTGGTCCGCAAGGTCACCGAGAACGTCCTGCGCACCTTCGCCGCCGGCCCCGCCGCCCGCACCCACCCCGCCCAGGACAACCTGGCCGCGGTCTACGGCACGGCGTAGCCGGGCCTCGACGTACCGGAGCTGCGGCGTACCGGAGCTGCGGCGTGGCAGGCCCGCGGCGACCCGCCTCGCCTCCGCGTCCGCGTCGGCGGCGCGCTCCCGTCCCGGGTCGCCCGGCCCCGGGAGGGGAGCGCGCCGACGCCCCCGATATACTCAGTCGGTTCAACCAGCGAAGGTCGTCCAGGCGAACCGACCGGTGCGGCATGGCTGCCGACCGGCGAGGACACGAGGGAAACAGAACATGGTCGAGGCCTCCCCCAAGGTCGTTGTGGTCGTCCCCACGTACAACGAGCGGGAGAACCTCCCGGTCCTCGCGGGCCTGCTCGCGGAACTCGCGGTGCCCGACCTGCACCTGCTCGTGGTCGACGACAACTCCCCCGACGGCACCGGCGAGATCGCCGACAAGCTCGCCGCGGACTCCGGCGGCACCGTCGGCGTGCTCCACCGCACCGAGAAGAACGGCCTCGGCCGCGCCTACCTGGCCGGCATGGAACGGGCCCTGGACGAGGGCGCCGACGTCGTGGTGCAGATGGACGCCGACCTCTCGCACCCGGCCTCGGCGATACCCGAGATGGTGCGGACCCTGCTCGCCGACGACACCGCCGTGGTGCTCGGGTCCCGTTACGTCACCGGCGGCTCGACCGCCGCCGAGTGGCCCTGGCACCGCAAGGCCCTGTCCGCCTGGGCCAACCTCTACGTCAACACCATCCTCGGCCTGGGCGTCAAGGACGCCACCGCCGGGTTCAAGGCCTGGCGCGCGAGTACCCTGCGCGCCATCGACCTGCCGACCGTGCAGAGCAACGGCTACTCGTTCCAGGTCGAGATGAACTACCGGGTGGTCAAGCGGGGCATGACGATCCGCGAGGTGCCGATCCGCTTCGAGGAGCGGATCGAGGGTGCCTCGAAGATGAGCGTCGGGGTGCAGCTCGAGTCCGCGTTGGCGCCCTGGAAGCTGCGTTTCAACCGCGACAACTGACGGCCTCCCGGCCCGCCCCCGGGCGAGGACGACCGGGGGCGGCGACCGGGGCGGCCGGCACCGGAAACCGGCCGCCACCTCGGGGTTCTACGGGGTCATACGGGTGCCGGACGGCCCGGAGACCGGTGTGAACGGCAGTGGCGGGGAAAGAAGGGCGTCATGGCCCTTCTCCCGGAGACACTCACGACGCTGATCCGCCGCAACGCCCGAGAACCCTTCGTCGTCCAGACCGTCCGGGCCACCGTCGCCGCCACCATCGCCTTCGCGGTGGCGACCCAGCTCAGCAGCGAGCCCGCGCCGCTGACGGCACCGCTGACCGCGCTGCTGGTCGTCCAGGTGACCGTCTACTCGACGCTCAAGACCAGTATCCGCCGGGTCAACTCGGTGGTGGTCGGGGTGCTGATCGCGATCGGCTTCAGCGCCGTGGTGGGGCTCTCCTGGTGGAGCCTCGGCCTGATCATCCTGGCCTCCCTGGTCGTCGGCCGGTTCGTCCGCGTCGAGGAGTTCGTCCAGGAGGTCGCGATCAGCGCGATGCTGATCCTGGGCGTCTCCAAGCTGACCTCGCAGGCCTGGGACCGGGTCCTGGAGACCCTCATCGGCGCCGCCGTCGGCCTGCTGTTCAACCTGCTGTTCGCACCGCCGGTGTGGGTGGACACCGCCGGGGAGTCGATCGAGGACCTGGCCCGGCGGGCCCGACAACTGCTGCTCGACATCTCCGAGGAACTGGGCCGGCCCACACCGGTCGCCCGGGCCGCCGAGCGGCTGCACGAGGCGCGCCGGCTCGACCACGCGATCGCCGAGGTGGACGCGGCACTGCGGCAGGCCGAGGACAGCCTGCGGTTCAACCCGCGCATCAGCGAGGGGCTGCTGTCCCGGCTGGTGCTGCGCACCGGGCTCGACACCCTGGAGATCTGCGTCGTCGTGATCCGGGTGCTGGCCCGCTCGCTGACCGACCTGGCCAAGCGGCGGGCGCCCGGCGAGCGACTCCTCCCGCCGGACGTCGCGGTGGCCCTGGAGGAGCTGCTGGACCACGTCGGCGGGGCGATGGTGAGCTTCGCGGTCCTGGTGTCCACCCAGGTGAGCCGCAGCGCCGAGGAGGCCGAGACCCGGCTGACCTCCGAACTGACCGCGGCCTGGACCTGCCGGGAGAACGTCGCCCGGGAGCTGCTGCGCACCGTGCAGGAGCACCCGGAGGCCTGGCAGCTGCACGGTTCGATCCTGGCCGAGGTGGACCGGATCCTGGACGAGCTGGACCTGGAGCACCGCAGCCGGCGGCTGATGGAGGAGCTGGACCGGGCCTCGGTGGCGAACCAGGAACGGTTCGCGCGCTTCGCCGGGCTGCGCCGCTTCCTGCGGGGCGAGCGGGGGCGGGCGCGCGGACGCAGGCGCGGGCGCGGGCGGGGAACGACGGGGCGCCCGGCGGCGGAGGCCGGGCGCTGATCCGGTGGACATCGGGCCGTCGGGGACTTCAGGGGCTCAGGGGCCCACGGCAGCGGGCGGTCGGGCGCTCAGCGCGTCAGTGCATCAGTGCATCAGCACGCTCAGTGGATCAGGGCATCAGGGCATCAGGGCATCAGCCAGGGTTGCTGCGGGAGCGGGTGGCCGGTCTCCAGGTAGGTCTTGAGGTTGGAGAGCACCGCCGCCCAGCCCTGCTCGGCATCAGCCCGCTCGGCCTCGTCGGCGAGGTTCTCGTGGGTGACGGTGAGCCGGGTGAGGTCCTGCCAGCTCCGGATCTCGAAGGTGACCCGGGAGGGCCCGCCCGGGCGCTGCTCCTGCGGCCCGGCCCAGGTGGTGACCAGCCGGTGCGGGCGGTCGGCGGCCTCGACGGTGCCGATGACGTCGGCCGTCCCGGAGGCGTCGGTGCGCTGGTGTTCCCAGGGCGCGCCGGGCAGCCAGGTCGAGACGTTGCGGTGGCCCCAGTAGAGGCCGGACTCGTCGGCGTTGGTGAGGGCGTGCCAGACCCGCTCGGGGGTGGCCCGCAGGTAGAGGATCGTGCGGTGGGTGAAGGCGGCCACTGCGTCAGCCCCGGGCCGCGTCGAGCAGCGGCTGGATGTCGAGCTTGTGCATCCGCAGCATGGCCGCCATCACGCGGTCGGCCTTGGCCCGGTCCTCGCCTGCGACCAGGTCGAGCAGGACGCGCGGAGTGATCTGCCAGGAGAGACCGAAGCGGTCCTTGAGCCAGCCGCACGGGCCCTCCTGCCCGCCGTCGGCGGTGAGCTTGGCCCAGAGCTCGTCGATCTCGTCCTGGTCGTCGCACTCCACCTGGAGCGAGATCGCCTCGGTGAACGTGAACTCCGGGCCGCCGTTGAGGGCGGTGTACTCGCGTCCGGCGAGTTCGAAGTCGACGGTCATGACCGAGCCGGCCGCGCCGGGGCCGGCCTCGCCGTAGCGGGCGACGCGCGTGATGCGGGAGTCGGGGAACAGGGACGTGTAGAAGGTGGCGGCCTCTTCGGCCTGACCGTCGAACCAGAGGAAGGTGGCGATTTTCTGCATGCGCCCGACGGTAGCGGCGGGGTCCGACAGGTCGGCCGAGCCACGGCCGGGGGTCACCGGTTCGGCGCCCCCGGCCGCGGCCGGGCCGTCGGTCAGTGCACCCAGCCCGCGTAGCGCCGGACGAACCGCTGACCGGTGTGCGCGGCCACGACCACGTCGTACCGGCCCTGCTTGTCCAGCGGCCAGGGCAGGTTGGCCTGCTTGCCGGGCTTGACCCAGACGGTCCGCGCGGTGCCCGCGAAGTCGTTGGGCGCGGCGGTGAAGGCCACGTCGGTCATCCCGTCGTTGGCCAGCTGGAGCGTGAACTTGCCGTTGCCGCGCAGGTCGGCGGTGACGATCGGCACGCCGATGTCGTTCTGGCCGTCCGGCCCGTCGCGGACGACGGTGCCGGAGAAGCGGCGCACGAACCCGTCCGGGCCGTGGACGGTGAAGTCGTACCGGCCGTCGGTGGCGGCCGCGTCCCACACGTACCGGGCGGTGGCGCCGGGGGCGACGGTGTACGGGGTGCCCGCGAAGGGGAGCAGGATGTTCGGGTAGACGGTGTACGGGAACGCGACCGCGCCGTCGTTGCTCATCGTGCAGGTGACCCTGCCGGTGTTCCGGTCCACCTCGGCGTCGGCCCACGGCTGGTAGGGCAGCGGGCGGTGCGGGCGGTCGCCGCGCTCCTGGACGGGCATCGACTGGGCGCCGGCCGCGGGCAGGGCGACGCCCGGCAGCTTGGCCCCCGCGTCGGCCCTGGCCATCAGGGCCTTGGTGTCGGGCAGCACCGGGAGGGAGTGATCCGGGGCGGCGAAGTCGAAGCAGCTGGTGAGGTCGCCGCAGACGGACCGGCGCCAGGCGGAGATGTTGGGTTCGGCGACGCCGGTGACCAGTTCCATGAAGCGCAGCACCGAGGTGTGGTCGAAGACCTGCGAGTTGACCCAACCGCCGCGCGACCAGGGCGAGATGACCCAGAGCGGGACGCGGTTGCCGAGGCCGATGGCCCGCCCCTGGGCGAACTCCTCGGGAGTGCCGGGCTCGGGGGTGGGCGGGACCATGTGGTCGAAGTAGCCGTCGTTCTCGTCGTACATGACCAGGAAGACGGTGTGCCGCCAGACGTCCGGGTTGGACATCAGCGACTGCAGCGCCTGGTCGACCCAGTGCGCGCCGTAGGCCGGGCCGGCCTCCGGGTGCTCGGAGAACAGGTAGGGCGCGACCAGCCAGGAGACGGTCGGCAGGGTGCCGTCCTTGCAGTGCCGGTCGAAGTCGGCCGGGTCGAACCTGGTCATCGCGTTGACGTAGCGCGGGTCGTCGTGCGGGAAGGCGTGGAACTGCTTGAAGTAGGAGAGCGCGTTGTCGTCGTAGTCGCCGGTGCGGTCGTCCTTGCTGGGGTTGTGGTAGACGCGCCAGCTGACGCCGGCCGCCTCCAGGCGCTCGGCGTAGGTGGTCCAGTCGGCGACGGGGTTGTCGGTGACCGGGGTGTTGTCGATCCAGGGGCCGGTCGTGCCGTCGCGGCCGGGTCCGGCGGTGCCGGTCCACAGGTAGAGGCGGTTGGGGTCGGTGGGGCCGGCGAGGGAGGTGAAGTAGGCGTCGCAGATGGTGAACGCGTCGGCCAGGGCGTACTGGTAGGGGATGTCGTCCCGGGAGAAGTAGCCCATGGTGCGCTCGCCCTTGGCGGCGATCCACTTGTTCATCGCGCCGTTGTTGATGGCCTGGTGGCCGGTCGCCCAGTCGTGGGCGAGGCCGCCGGCGTTCTGCGCGTTGTACTTGGCGGTGTCCATCCGGTACGGCAGCATCACGCCGCCGTCGCTGCGGCGGCTGTCGGGCTGGCGGAACACGTCGGTGCCGTCCGGGAACTGCAGCGCCTGCTTGTCGCCGAAGCCGCGGACGCCGGCGAGGGTGCCGAAGTAGTGGTCGAAGGAACGGTTCTCCTGCATCAGGACGACGACATGCTTGACGTCCTTGACGGTCCCGGAGAGCCGGTCGGAACCGGTGGGGTCGGCGACGGGCGCGGCCTCGGCCGGGGCGGCCGCCAGGCCGGTCAGGGCGGTGGCGCCGACGGCCGCGGAGGCGCCGACGAAGGTGCGGCGGGAGAGCTCGGGCATGACGGACTGGCCTCTCGGAGCTGTGGGTCTCGGAGCCGTGGGTCTCAGAGCTGGAAGGTGGCGACGGCGGCTGCGGTGTCGGAGGGCCACTCGTTGGCGGCCGCGTCGGGCTCGGGCCGCGGCCGGCCGGTGACCAGGGTGTGCGCCTCGACCAGCTTCAGCGGTCCGGCGTACTGCACGTGGTCGATGCGGTCCTGCGGCTCCGGCCGGTCGCCGCGCTGCTTGCGGGTGGGCGACCAGGTGACCCCCGGGGCCTTGGCCGGGTCGGGGTTCTCCTCGCGGAAGGCGTCGGTCAGTCCGGCGGCCTGCAGTTCCACCGTGACCGGCCAGGCGAGCGGGCCCACCCCGCCGTGGGCGGCGGCGGTTGCGGCCGTCCAGTCCAGGTGGGAGGGCGAGGAGAGCGCACCGGCCAGCACGACCGGGACGCGCCGGACGGCGTCCGCGCGCACGGCGGCGGCCAGCGCCCTGGCCTGCTTCAGCCGGAGCGAGCCGTTCTCGGCGGCCTCCGTCTGCGCGGCGGAGCGGCCGTCCTGGACGGCGTACGGCCCGTAGCCCGCCTCGTCCAGGTGAACGGCCCAGAACCGGACGCTGCGACCCCCGGGCAGGCTGAGCGTCGCCGCGGCGGCGGGCAGGTCGGCGGTCGGCGGGGTGACGTCGGTGAGCGGGTGGCGGCTGAGGATGCCCACGCTGCCCGGGCTCTGGTACGCGTACCAGCCGAGGGCGTCCGCCAGGGTCTTCGCCCGCTCCCCTGCCGTCTCCTGCAGGGCCAGCACGTCCAGGCCCTGGGCGAGGACCACGCGTAGTTGCTTCTCCAGGGCGTCGGTGGAGGCCGCGCCCGCGTCGTGCAGGTTCCAGCCGGCGACTTTGAGGCGGGGCGCGGCGGCCGGGTCGACGACGGGCACCAGGACGGTCACGGTGTCGGTCGCGCCCGCGCTGTCCCTGACGCCGACGACGACCGGCTCGGGGTTCTTCCCCGGGGTGGCGGGGGCCGTACCGGTGAGCGTGCCGTCGGCGTCGACCGCGGCCCAGGCCGGGCCGCTGACCTTGCGGAAGGTGGCGGAGCCCGGCGGGTTGCCGGCCGGTCGGGACCACAGGCCGCCGAGCTTGACCCGCACGGCGGCGCCCGGGGCGACGGGCGTGGCGGTGAAGGCGTCCACCGCGGCGTGCGGGCGCACGACGGCGGGCTTGGCGCGGAAGCTGAACGGCGCCGTCCGGGCGAGCACGCCGTAGCCGTCCTTGGCGAGCAGGTAGGCGGTGTACGGACCGCCGGTCAG
The DNA here is from genome assembly GCF_000719705.1 of Streptomyces sp. NRRL S-350. GTDB lineage: Bacteria > Actinomycetota > Actinomycetes > Streptomycetales > Streptomycetaceae > Kitasatospora. Next base: position 43,879 of record NZ_JOHO01000007.1, read on the forward strand.
CGCGGAGGTGTCGAGCCGGACGTCCCCGGAGGCGTCCGGGACGTACTTCCACAGGAGCGAGGAGCCGGTGCCGGGTGTCCGACCGCCGTCGTAGACGCCGACCCAGTTCTTGGCGTCGGGGGCGTCGGTGGTCCAGTGGAAGGTGAGCCGGTCGCCTTCGGTGGGGTCGGTGGAGGAGGTGAGGGTCAGGGCGCTGACTGCGGCCACGGTTTTCCTGTCCGCCGCCCGGGGCCCGGGCCGCCGGGGGACGGTTCGCCGGAGCCGGGTACGGCTGGTCACGGAGGCTGGAGAAGGGAGGGAAGCCACAGTTGGCTGTACAACTGGGCGCGGCCTCATTCATCCGAAGACCGGCGACCTGGGCATGAACGGCGCATGACGGAACGTCGGGCGGTTCGGGAACTTCCGCGGGCGGGAGGGGCGGGCAGCCGTTGCGGGCGGGGCGGCATCCGGCGCACACATCCGGCACGCACACCCGGCACGCACACCCGGCACGCACGCGAGGAGGGCCGCGACGGATCGTCCGTCACGGCCCTCCGCAGTGCTCCCGCCTACCGCGGGCCGGCTCCCCGGCCCGCGCCGCCGGTCAGGCCAGGGCGAGGAACAGCTTCTCCGGCTCCGCCTCGCTCATCGGCGGGGCGCCCTCGTCGGAGGCGGCCCTGCACTGGCGCATGCCACGGGCGACGATCTTGAACCCGGCCCGGTCGAGGGCGCGCGGGACTGCGGCGAGCCGGGGGACCACATCCCTGCAGTCGCGGCCCGCCTCGATCATCGCGATCACCCCGGCCGGCTGGCCCTGGGCCCGACGCAGCCGGTTCAGGCCCGCGCCGACCGTCTCCTCGTCCACCCGCGCGTCCGGGCCGCCCTTCGCATCGACCGTCGCGGCGTCCTCCGCATCGACCGTCGACGGGCAGCCGTACCCGGCGGGGATTCGACCGCCCCTCCCGGGCGGCCTCAGCGGCGGGCCAGGCGGCGCTCCCCGCCCGCGCCGGTCTCGTACGGGAACGCGTAGTGCGCGAACACGGCGGGCTCGTCCTCGGCGGGCAGGACGTCGTCGGTGCCGATCGCCGGAGCGTCCTTGACCTGGTTCTTGGAGTACGCCACCCGCACGTAGTCGGGCCCCGCCACCGCACCGTCCAGCGGGACGAACACCAGGCGGCGCCGGCCGGCGAAGCCGACCGCCACGGTGGCGAAGAACGGCGCGTCACTGGCCGTCTCGACGTACACCGACTCCAGCGTGCCGATGCGGTGGCTCTTCTCGTCGACCACGGCATGGCCGCGCCACTCGCGGATGTCTGCCATTGCGATTCCCACGGCCCGGACCTCCCGTCGCCGGATGTTCACTTCCCGGGCTCCACCGCCGGGGTGCTCCACCACCCCGGCGCTTCACCGCCCGGATCTTCCATCCTGCGCCGGGACGGCCCGACGCGCTCGGCGAGCCCGGGCGCCGAGGGGGCGCTGAGCGGGCGCTGAGGGCACGCCGAGCGGGCGGGGTCCGCCACAGGGTGGCCAATCCTTGGTCGCCGGCCCCTGCTCCGTCGTCCTCCCTGCACAGGCCGTTTGCGTACTGCGGACGCAGTACGCGCCTCCCCCGGGGGAAGGAGCGCACGCCCTGCGTCGGGAGTAGGCCTCCCACCTGCGGCGGAAGCAGCCGGGTCACCCGTGCGGGCGGCGACGACGGGCCGCGCCCCCACCGGGCGAAGTAGCGTGATGTGCCTGACCCGACCGCTTCTCCTGCGGTTCGGGAGGATCCGACCCGATCGGTGCTGCTCGCGCAGCCCGCCGCCGGAGGTGCCCATGGGCGTTCCAGCCGCCCGCATCGTGTTCGACGAGAGCGACCGCGCGGCCGTGGCCGAGGCGGTGACCGAGATGCTCACCACCGGCGCCCTGACGCTCGGCCCGTGGACCGAGCGCTTCGAGCAGGCCTTCGCCGCCGAGCACGGCGCCTCCCACGCCGTCGCGGTGAGCAGCGGCACGGCGGCGCTGGAGGTGATCCTGCGCACCGTCGACGTCCGGGGCCGCGACGTGGTGGTGCCCGCCGTCACCTTCTACGCGACCGCAGGCGCGGTCGTCCACGCCGGCGGGCGCCCGGTGTTCGCCGACGTCGACCCGACCACGCTCGCGCTGTCGCCCGAGACCCTGGCCGCGGCCCTCACCCCGGACACCGCCGCCGTCGTCCTGGTGCACATCGGCGGGCTGATCACCCCGCAGGTCGATGCCCTGCGGGCGCTGTGCGACCAGCGCGGCATCCCGTTGGTCGAGGACGCGGCGCACGCCCACGGCAGCAGCCTCGGCGGCCGGGCCGCCGGGACGTTCGGCTTGGCCGGGGCGTTCTCCTTCTACCCCACCAAGGTCACCACCAGCGGCGAGGGCGGCATGATCCTCACCGAGTCCCCGGAGCTGCGCGACGAGGCCCGGATCTACCGCGACCAGGGCAAGGGGTCCTTCACCACCAACCACCACGTCCTGCCCGGCTACTCCTGGCGGATGAGCGAGCTCCATGCGGCGGTCGGCGCGGTGCACCTGCGCCGGCTGAAGGAGTTCATCGAGGCCCGCCGGGCCGTCGCCCGCCGGTACGACGAGGCGCTGGCCGGGCTCGACGGCCTGGAGCCGGTCCTCGAACCGCCCGGCTGCCGCGGCAACTACTACAAGTACGTGGCGCTGCTGCCGCCCGGGACGGACCGCGCGGCGTTCAAGCGCGCGGTCGCCGAGGAGCACGGCGTGCGGCTGTCCGGCGAGGTGTACGACCTGCCGCTGCACCTGCAGCCCGTGTTCGCCGCGTACCGGCGCGGTCCGCTGCCGGTGGCCGAGGACGTCTGCGCGCGGCAGGTCTGCCTGCCGGTGCACTCCGACATGACGCAGGACGAGGCGGAGCAGGTCGTCGAGGCCGTTTCGACGGTGCACCGGCGGCTGGCCGGGCAACCGGGCAGCCGGCCGGCCGGGCAGCCGTAAGAGAGCGCGGAAGAGAGCGAAGGAGCAGGAACGTGCGGATAGCCGTCACCGGGGGGTGCGGATTCATCGGCTCACACGTCGTGGACCATCTGATCGCGGCCGGCCACGAGGTCCTCGCGGTGGACACCACCGACCAGTACCTCAACCCCGACGCCGAGCACGCGCGGATCGACGTCCTCGACCTGGAGGCGCTGACCTCGGCCCTGGCGGGCAGCGAAGTGGTCTACCACCTCGCCGCGATGGCCGACGTCGAGCAGGTCTCCGCCGACCCGGTCCGCGCCGTGCGGACCAACATCGACGGCACCGAGGCCGTCCTGGAGGCGGCCCGGCGCAGCGGCCTCAGCCGGACCGTCCTCGCAAGCACCGTCTGGGTCTACGGCGCAGCCCTCGCCGGTGAGCAACTCGGCGGCGAAGAGCAGGAGTTGGACGAACACGTACCGATCGAGCTGGAGCACAGCGGGCATCTGTACGTGGCCACCAAGCTGGCCGCCGAGATGCTGGTGCACAGCTACCGCGAGCTGTACGGGCAGCACTTCACGATCCTGCGCTACGGCATCCCGTACGGCCCCCGGATGCGCGACGAGCTCGTCGTCGCCCGGTTCGTCCAGGCCGCGCTGGCCGGACGGCCGATCACCATCGCCGGCGACGGCCGGCAGAGCCGCAACTTCGTCTACGTCGAGGACCTCGCCGACGCCCACGTCCGGGCCCTCTCCCCCGCCGCCGAGGACCAGACCTTCGCCCTGGAAGGTTCGACGGCGGTCTCGGTGCGCGACATCGCCGACACCGTCGACGGACTGCTCGGGCCCGTCACCATCGAGCACATCGACGGCCGGAAGGCCGACTACGCCGGGCGGCGGATCTCCTCGGCCCAGGCCAAGCGGCTGCTGGGCTGGTCGCCGCGGACCAACTTCGCGGACGGCGTGCGGCGTTACGCGGACTGGTACCGGGCCGCCACCGCCGCGTCCGCCGGCTGACCGGAGCGCGCCCATGCCGCACGCCCTGCTGGTCTCCGGCTCGCTCGGCCAGGGCCACGACGTGATGGCGCAGGCCTGCGCGGACACCCTGCGGGAGCGCGGCTGGACCACCGCCACCGTCGACGCCATGGCCCTGCTCGGGGAGCGCTCGGGCGCGGCCGGGGAGGCGGTGTTCCGCCGCTTGCTGGACCTGCCCGGTGTGTACGACGCCTTCCACTTCTCGGCGCTGCGGCCGGGCGCGCGGATCGCGCGGCTCGCCGACGCGGCGGCCCGCACCCGGCTCGTCCCGGCGCTGCGGGAGCTGGTCGCGGCGCAGCGGCCGCAGCTGGTGGTCTCGGTGTTCGCCACCGCGACCTCGGCGGTGAACCGGCTCCAGGAGTGGGGGCGGGGCCGGGGGTTCCGGCACTTCGTGTTCTGCACGGACGTGACGCCGCACCGGCTCTGGGTGCAGGAGGGAACGGACCTGTTCCTGGTCACCTCGGAGGTCGCCGCCTGCGCGGTGCGGCGCTACCGGCCGGACGCCGACATCGCCGTCGTGCCCGCGCCCCTGCGGCAGCCGTTCTACCGGCCGCCGGAGCGGGCCGAGGCGCGCCGGGAGCTGGGCGTGCCGGCGGACGCCGCGTGCGTCCTGCTGATGTCGGGCTCCTGGGGGCTGGGACCGCTCGCCCGTACGGCCGCCTCGCTCGCCGCCGCCGGGCCGCACGTGCTCGCCGTGGCCGGGCGCAACCGCGAACTGGAGCGCCGCCTGCGTGCCGCCGCGCGCCGGGAGCCCCGGCTGCACCCCTTCGGCTACACCGACCGGATCCCCGCGCTCATGGCCGCCGCCGACCTGGTCGTCACCAGCTCAGGCGACACCTGCAGTGAGGCCCGCGCCCTCGGCCGGCGCCTGCTGCTCCTCGACGTGGTGCAGGGCCACGGGCGCGACAACCTCCAGCACGAGCTGGAACTCGGCCACGCCGACGTCGCCACCGCCCGCCCCGAGGAGGTCGTCCGCAACGCCCTCGCGGCCCTGAAGCGCCCCTCGCCCGGACCGTCCCCCGGCGCGACGCCGGAGAGGTGGCGGACGGGGTTCGGGGAGGCGTTGCGGCGGGTGGGGCTGGGGTAGGCGCAGGCTCCGGCGGGGCCGACCCTTGCCGCTCCGGCGCCCCTTGCCGCGGCGGCCCCGAGCCCGAAGGGCCCTGAGCCCCGAAGGGCCCGCAGGGGCTCAGGGCCCGCCGCAGGACCGCACCGCGTGGTCACGGAGGGGGCCGAGAGTGAGGTCGCGGGTGCGGCAGTGCTCGGCGATCAGGGGAAGGGCGGCGAGGGTGGCGCGCCAGGAGTCGGGGGCGGAGGTGCAGTCGGAGTCGTGGAGGAGGAGGGTGGCGCCGGCGGTGAGGCCGGGCCGGGCGGTCGCGTAGACGGAGGCGCCGGTGGCCTGTGCCGTCCAGTCGCGGCCCCAGGCCGTCCACAGCACGCTGCGCAGGCCGAGGCGCCGGGCGGCCAGGGCCGGGCCGGCGGTCAGGACGCCGTACGGCGGGCGGTACCAGAGCGGTCCGGCGCCGCACAGGTCGGTCACGGCCTCGGTGGCGCGGCGCAGTTCGCGCAGGTCGCGGGCGGGGGCCGGATACCACTGCTGCCGGTGGTGCCAGCCGTGGACGGCGACCTCGTGGCCGCGCCGGACCAGCTCCCGGCCGAGCGCTGGAGCGCGCTCCAGCATCGAGCCGAGCAGGAAGAAAGTGGCGCGGGCGCCGAGGTCGTCCAGGGCGTCGAGGACGTACGGGGTGCTGCGCGGGTCCGGGCCGTCGTCGAACGTCAGGGCGATGTGGCCGGGCGCGGTGCCGTGGCCGGCGGTGCGGCGGGCCACCGTGCGGCGCAGCGGCGGGAGTCGGACGGCGGCCGGGGCTAGGTGCAGGAACTCCACGGCGACCGCGGCGGCGGCCGTGGTGGCGAGGGTGGTCGTGGCGGGGCCCATCCGGTGCTCACCCGAAGCGCGCGGCCATCCGGCGGAACACGCCCGGTGCGACGCCGTGGACGCGGGCCGGGAAGCCGAGCCACTGCGGCACGTACAGGCGGTCGCGTTCGGTGGTGATGGTCGCGACCACCGTGTCCGCGACCCGCTCCGCCGAGACGGGGCGCGGCCGTTCGCGCTGGTAGGGGGTGCCGCGGCGGTCGAAGAACGGGGTGTCCACGGCCCCGGGGAGCACCAGGCGCACTCCCACCCCGGTGCCGCGCAGCTCGTACCAGAGGCTCTCCGCGAACATCGTCAGGCCGCCCTTGGTGGCCGCGTAGCCCGACTCGTCCCGTACGCCGACCTGGCCGGCCATCGAGCCGAGCAGCACGATGCGGCCGCGGCGGCGCTCCAGCATGCCGGGCAGGAGGTGGCGGACCAGGCGCAGCGGAGCGGCGAAGTTGACCTCGACCATCCGGTCCAGGGTGTCCGACGGGGTCTGTGCGAACGGGCCGCGCCAGCCGAGGCCGGCGCTCGCGACCAGGGCGTCCACCCGGCCGGTCTCGGCCAGCGCGGCGTCGGCGAGGCGGCGCGCGCCGTCCGGTTTGCTCAGGTCCTCGGGGAGGGCGAGGCCCCCGGTGCGGTCGGCGGCCTCGTCGAGGCGGGCGCGGTCGGTGCCGGAGAGCAGCGTGTGCCAGCCGGCCTCGGCCAGGCGGAGCGCGGTGGCCAGGCCGATGCCGGAGGAGGCGCCGGTGACCAGCGCGACGGGACGCTCGGTCGGGCCCGGCCGCCGGGACCGGGAGTGGGGTTCCGATCGGGGTTCCTCCGCCATCGCGCACCTGCCGCTCTGTGGCCGTCCAGCCGTCCGATTTGTCCGGCAAGTCACCTTCGCATGGCGACGCCGCCCGGGCTACCGGGGCGGCGCGGCAGCCTCCGCCGCGGTGTCCGCGTGCGGAGCCGACGGCCCGGCCGACTCGCTCTCCGGTTCGCCGAAACGGGAGAGCAGGAAGGTGCCGCCCACCGCCACCGCGAAGCCCGTCAGCGCGCACCACTCGAAACCGGGGCGCGCGGCGTCCCCGAGCGCCGCCACCCCCACCAGGGCCGGGCCGAAGGTCTCCACCACCGTCCCGGCGGCGGTCGCGGCCGTCACCGTGCCACGCTGCAGGGCGAGCGCGTACGCGAGGTAGCCGCCGAGGCCGCCGACGGCCAGGGAGTAGGCGGCCGGGTCGGTGAGGATCGCGGACGGGCCGGACACGTCCAGGACGCGCACGGCGAGGCTGGTCACCCCGAAGCCCACCCCGGCGAGCAGGCCCAGCCCGGCCGCGGCCGCGGTGCCGTCCCGGCGCGCCAGGACGAGGGTGGCGAGCAGCATCACGGCGGTGGTGGCGAGCAGCGACCAGTGGAACGCGGCCGGGGCGTGGTTCCGGCCCTCCTGGCCGGAGCCGAGCGCGAGCAGGGTCAGGCCGACGACGACCGCGAGGATGCCCGCGACGTCCCCGCGGTGGAGGTGGGCGCCCAGCAGCCAGACGGCGGCCAGGGCGGTGACCGCCAGGCTGCCGTTGGTGACGGCCTGGACGAGGAAGAGCGGAAGGCTGCGCAGGGCGACGATGCTCAGCACGAAGCCGACGATGTCCAGCAGCGTCCCGGCCAGGAACTGCCAGGACCGCACCAGCGCGGCCAGCAGCCCGGCCCGCACCCGGTCGGCGCGCGGGGCCGAACGCGCCCCGCGCGCCTGGAAGACCGCCCCGAAGCCGAAGCAACCGGTCGCGACCAGGGCGGTGGTGAGTCCCAGCAGCATGCGTCTCCCAGCGTCGCGGGGCAGCATCGGTCCCTCACCAGTCTGTCCCCGGGGCAGCGGGGGCGCACGGGTGGGCGGGGACGGCGGGCCGGGGCGCGGGGAGGAGCTCCCGGGCGCCGTGCGGCGTCACGGCACCCGGGGGCGGCTCGTCGGCGTCCGGCCGTCAGGCGAGCGCGGCGGCGAGGAGCGCGGCGGTCCTCGCGACGAGGGGTTCGTCCTTGGGGGCGGCGGGGTCCGTCGGCTTGGTGGCGAGGACGGCGAGGAGGACGGGGGCCCCGGCCGGGGTCCAGGCGATGCCGACGTCGTTGGTGGTGCCGTACGAGCCGGTGCCGGTCTTGTCGGCGAGGGCCCAGTCCTGCGGGAGCCCCTCGCGGAAGCGGTGCGTGCTGGTGGTGTTGGCGCGCAGCCAGGCGAGGAGCTGGTCGCGCTTGGCGGGCGGGAGCGCGCGGCCGAGGGCGAGGCGTTCGTAGGTGCGGGCGATGGCGCGCGGGCTGGTGGTGTCGGTGCGGCGGTCCGGCTCGGCCGAGTTCAGTTCGGGCTCCCAGCGGTCCAGCCGGGTGACGCCGTCGCCGATCGAGCGGCAGAAGCGGGTGACGGCCGTCGGGCCGCCGAGTTCGTGGAGCAGCAGGTTGGCGGCGGTGTTGTCGCTGTGGTCGATGGCGGCGGCGCAGAGCTGGGCGACCGTCATGCCGTTCGCCAGGTTCCCGGGCTCACCCGTGACCGGCGCGCCGCCGGCCCGGTCGATGTCGGCCTGGGTGTAGCGGATCCGCCGGGCGAGGAACTCGCCGTCGCGGTCGAGATCGCGCAGGACGGCGGCGACGGCGACGGTCTTGAAGACCGAGCAGATCGGGAACGGCTCGTCGGCGCGGTACCGGACGGTCCGGCCGGTGGTCAGGTTCCGGGCGTAGACGCCGAGCCGGGCGGCGTGTTCCTGTTCGAGAGCGGCGAGGAGCCGGTGGGGGTCGGCGCCGCCGGTGGCTCCCGTCGCGCTCGCGGCATGCGCGGTTCCGCCGGTCGCGGTCGTCACGGCGACTGCCGCTCCGAGGCCGAGCCCGAGGAGGGCGCGGCGGCTGTGCCCGGGGCTGCGGCTGTCGCGGCCGTCACGGACGTGGTGGGGTTCCGAAGGCTGCGGGTACATGGGGCCTCTCTGATCGAGCGTCGCGGCGCGGGCCGCCTTCTCGATCACAGGACGCGGCCGACGTGCCGATGGTTCGTCAGCGCCCGGAACCGGCCCGGAGCCACGCGGAGGCACCCGGGGTTACCCGGAACCGGCCCGGGCCGCCCGGGGTCGTCCGGAGTCGCCCGGTCGGCGTGCCGCCCGTCACGGTTTGACGGCCACCGCCGCGTACGCCGAGGCGTCCGGGGCGTCGATGGGCGGCTCGTCGGCCGCCGGGCGCCACTGGGGGGTGGGGACGGCGCCCGGGGCGAGCAGCGTCCAGCCGTCGAAGAAGCGGACGAACTCGGCCAGGGTGCGGGCCTGGGCGGCGGTGCCCGCGGACTCGTAGATGCGCACCAGGCGGGCGATGTCGTCGGGTGCGAAGTCGGGGGTGACATGGCTCATCACCAGGGCGCTGCCGGGGGCGAGGACGGACTTGAGGTGGTCCACGAGTTCGTACGCGCCGTGCCCGTCGGGGACGAAGTGGAGCAGGGCGTTGAGGGAGAGCGCGACGGGGCGGGAGAGGTCGATGGTGTCGCGCAGCCCGGGGGCGGCGAGCAGGCCGACGGGGTCGGTGACGTCGGCCTCGACGTAGGCGGTGCGGCCCTCGGGGGTGCCCGTGAGGAGGGCCTGCGCGTGGGAGAGCACGATCGGATCGTTGTCGGCGTAGACGACGCGGGCGCCTGGCCGGACACTCTGGGCGATCTCGTGGAGGTTGGGCGAGGTGGGGATGCCGGTGCCGATGTCGAGGAACTGGTCGAAACCCGCCTCGGCGAGGTGGCGGGTGGAGCGGCGCATGAAGGAGCGGTTGGCCCGGGCGCCGGTGCGCAGCCAGGGGGCGACGGCGAGGGCGTGTCCGGCGGCTTCGCGGTCGGCGGCGAAGTTGGTGAAACCGCCGAGGTAGTAGTCGTACATCCGGGCGGAGTGCGGCACGTTCAGCCGCAGGTCCACCCCGTCGTAGAGACCCATCGCGTTCCCCTCGGTAGATCGCTCGCAACCGGTCGATTGCTGCCCACGGTGCGCGGCGGTCAATCGTGGCCGGTCCGGTTCAACCACCCATCGGCTCAAATGAGATGACAATCTGTATTCGCTTTGCAGCCTGGAGTGACAGGCCTGCTGGAATGAGGATGGGCACGGACAGCCCGACCCTCGGGTGGCCCGGCGAGCAGCCCACGGCCACGGAAAGCAGGCTCGATGACGATCGACAGGGGTGCCCTCGTGCGCGGGTACCGGGGTGGGACGGCGGTGGAGTGCGTCGGCGGGACGGCGCCGGAGCGGACCACCGGTCCGGACCTCGGCCTGCGCCTGGACCTCACCTACACCGCGTTCTGCGAGACGCACGAACCGGCCTGGCACGCCCTCGCGTTGACCCGGATAGGCAGCCAGGCCGACGCCGCCCTGGTGGTCGAGGCGGTCAAGGCCGACCTGGCCCGCTGCTGGCCGCAGGTGCTGCGGTTCGAGGAACCGGCCGCCTACGCCTGGCGGCTGGCCAACCGGTACGTCGCGGACTGGGTGTCCGCCGAGGAGCCGGTGGAGGTGGAGGCCGTCACCTTCGCGGCGGTGATCGGCGCGTTCAAGCAGGTCGCGAACGGGCTGCTGCACAGCGAGGCGGACGAGGTGCGGCTGTACGCCGCGATCCTCGAACTGCCGGACCGGCAGCGGGACGTGGTGATCCTGCGGTACCTGCTGGGCCTGCACGTCAAGGTGATCGCGGCGTACCTGGGACGGCCGGTGGCGACGGTGCACTCCAATCTTCGGCACGCCCGCGAGCGGCTGGCGCGCCGGCTCGGGGTGGGCGAACTACCGGACCGCGGTGGCGAACTGTGACGGGCCGACCCCCGGACGGGGCAGTGGCCAGGGCGCCGGTCGAGCCGTCGACCGAGCCGTCCGGCGCGGCGTGCACGGCGAGCGGGGCGCGTGCCGCGGGCAAGCAGTGCACGGTGGCAGCCGGGGCGTCCACGGCGGCCGGGGGGCGCGCGGTGATCCACGTGCCCCGACCCGAACGCGCCCACGCCGAACGGATCGCAGCCGTGCGCCGGGCCCGGCTGACCGCCGCACCGACCCACCTGTCCTCGGAGCACGAGCAGGCCGCCTTCGAACTCGGCCTGGTGGTCGCCCTGGTGCTGGGCGCGCCGGACGCCTCCGAGGGGCTCGACCTGCTGGTGAACGCCCGCCGGATCCAGCCGGAAGGGGCCGAGGTGTTCGGCGCCCTGCTGTACGCCACCGGCAAGGAGGAGGGCGCCGAGTTCTGGTGGCGCTTCGCGGCCGGCTCGGGCAGCGGGACGGCCGCGTACTGCCTGCACCTGCACCACCTGATGCTCGGCGAGACCGACGACGCCGACTACTGGCGGGCCTGGTCGGACCAGCTGACCGCGAACGAACGCACGCCCGGGCCGAGGCCGTTGCGGATGAGCAGGCCGCTGCTGCCGGAGGACGTGCGCCGCGACATCCTCTCCCGGGTGCACCGGGGGATGGCCCCGCAACTGCCGCCCGCGCTGGTCGCGGTGATCGACCGGCTGCCGCTGCAGGGCGACGACGACGTGGAGGAGGTGCCGAGCCCGTGGGGGCTCACCTCGGGAGCGACCTCCGCGTGTTCGTGGGACCTCGCCCACGGGCTCGCCGCGGACGACGACCCGTTGGGGTGAGGCCACCGCGATCACCTGTGATCATTCGTTCAGGTGAGTGCGGACAGCCGGACGGTGATCCCGGGGCGCGCTAGCTTCCGACTTCGCCCCGCGCACCGTCCGGGGTCACGCGACCGGTGCGCCCGCGCGCCCTCACGAAGCACGCGGGAAGCACGCGGGAAGCACTCTCGAAGCGCGCGGGAAGCACTCGTGAAGCACTCGCGCCCGACAACGAGCCCGCAAGCCCTCGCCGACGGCTCGACTGACCCGGCGTCAGAAGCCCTGCGGGGGCGGCGAACTCCCCGCCCGAGCCGCGATCAGCACCGACTGTTACACGACGGTGACGATCCGCTGTCAACCCGTGCACGGAGCAATGCGTCCCTAGAGGTGACAGGGCCCGAACAGCACCATCCCGTGCCTTCGGGGCGAACAACCACCTCCCCTTGAAAGGGGTGCAACCGTGATCGTCTCCAAGCGGAACTCCCTGCGCCTGGCCGCCGTGACCGCCCTCAGCGCGCTCTCCCTCGGACTGGCGGGCACCGCCATGGCGGCCGCCCCGACCACCCACCCCACGTCCGCCACCCAGCAGGCCGTCGCCGGCATCACCGCCCAGCCGTCGGTCTCCTCCGTCCAGGCCTGGCAGCTGTTCCGCGTCACCGGCGCGACCACCGGCCTCCCGGCGGGTAGCACGGTGACCTTGCAGCAGAAGCAGCACGGCACGTGGGTCACCCTGCCGGCCGCCACCCCGACGAACCGCAACGGCTCCTACTCGCTCGGCGTGAAGCTCGGCCTCAAGGGCGTGAACGAGCTGCGCATCGTCAGCGGAAACACCGCCTCCCCGGTGTTCACCGTGACGGTGCGCTGACGCACCGCCCGCCCCCCGCTGCCGGACGGCGCCGCACCAGGCCGCCGTCCGGTACCGGTGCAGTGCCGCCCGGCCCCGCGCCCCGCGCATCCGGGCGGGCGAGCCGGGCCGGGAGCACCAGGGTGGTCGGGCAGTCGGCGCCCCCCAAGCCGTCGATGTCCAATGTGCCTACAGTCGGTGACAGTTGACGGCCGGCCTCACGAACACCGGGCGGTGTGCCGGGAAGCCGACACGGTAGGCGCCGAAGCGGCTCCAGTCGGAGAAGCGGTCCGGAAAGGCCGTGCACGCCCGTCGGCGATAGAATTCCCAGCATGGGAGAGCGCCCCGGCGCACTCACCGCGCCACCCCTCGTCCTGGTCACCGACACCGACTCCCAGCTGATCGACCCGGCCCGGGCCTACCACCTCGGCCGTGACCCGACCAGTGAGGTCGTGCTGGACGACCCCCGGGTCTCCTGGCACCACGCGATCCTGCGCGCCACCGACGGCCACTGGCTGCTCGAGGACGTCGGCAGCACCAACGGCACGTACGACCAGGGCCACCGGGTGAGCCGTGAGGACGTCGGCCCCGGCACCCGGCTGCGCTTCGGCGATCCGGCCGACGGCCCGTCCGCGACCTTCGCGGGCCTGCCCGCCCCCGCCCCCGACGAACGCACGTCGCTGGTCGCCCCGCAGAGCTCCGGGACCTTCCGCAGCCCGAGCGCCGTCCTCCACCTGCCCGGCCGCACCGTGCGGATCGGCCGCTCCCCCGACAACGACCTCGTCCTGGACGACCTGCTGGTCTCCCGGCACCACGCCGAACTGCGCGAACTGCCCGACGGCGGCCACGAGATCGTCGACCTGGCCAGCCACAACGGCACGTACCTCAACGGCGGCCCGGTCCAGCGGGCCCCCGTCGGCCCGGCCGACATCGTCGGCATCGGCCACTCCGCGCTCTGCCTCTCCGACGGCCGCCTGGTCGAGTACACCGACACCGGCGAGATCTCCCTCGACGTCCAGCACCTGGTGGTGCGGGTCGGCGCCGACCACCGGGTCCTGCTGGACGACGTCGGCTTCCCGCTCGCCGAGAAGTCGCTCCTCGCGGTGGCGGGCCCGAGCGGCGCGGGCAAGTCCACCCTGCTCAACGCGCTCACCGGGCTCCGCCCCGCCGACGAGGGCACGGTGCTGTACGACGGGCGCGACCTCTACCGCGACTACGCCGAACTGCGCCGCCGGATCGGCCTGGTGCCGCAGGACGACATCCTGCACACCCAGCTCACCGTCCGCCGCGCCCTGTCGTACGCCGCCGAGCTGCGCTTCCCCGGCGACACCGCCCCGCACGAGCGGGAGGCCAGGGTCGGGGAGGTGATCCACGAACTGGGCCTGGACAACCGGGCCGACCAGGTGATCGCCAGCCTCTCCGGCGGCCAGCGCAAGCGGGTCAGCGTCGCCCTGGAGCTGCTCACCAAGCCGTCCCTGCTCTTCCTCGACGAACCGACCTCCGGCCTGGACCCGGGCATGGAACGCTCGGTGATGCACATGCTGCGCGGGCTGGCCGACGACGGCCGCACGGTGGTCGTGGTGACGCACAGCGTGCTCAGCCTGAGCGTCTGCGACCGGCTGCTGGTGCTGGCCCCGGGCGGGCGGACGGCGTACTACGGGCCGCCCGGCGAGGCGCTCGACTACTTCGGCTACCAGGAGTGGCCCGAGGCCTTCGAGGCCTTCGAAGCCTCCGAGTCCTCCGCAGGCCCCGGGACTCCCGTGCCGCCCGGGACCGTTGGGGCCGTTGGGACCGCCGGGGCAGCAGGGGTCGTCGGGGCGGCCGGGGGTGCCGGGACTCCGGGCGCCGCCGGGAACGGGGACCGCGGCGCCTGGCAGAGCCGCTTCCGCGCCTCTCCGCAGTACCGGCGGTACGTGGCGGCCGAGGCCGTCCCCCTGCTGCCCGCACCGGTGCCGTCGCACCCGGCGGACCGGGGGCCGGCGATCGGCCGGGAGAAGCCGCAGGGCTGGTTCCCCCAGCTGAGCACCCTGGTGCGCCGGTACGCGGCGGTGCTGGCCGCCGACCGGCTGTTCCTCACCATCATGGTGGTCCTGCCGTTCGTCATCGGCCTGATGTGCCGGGCGATGGCCGGCTCCCGCCTCACGCCGGTCAACGCCGTCAACTGCCTGCTCACCCTCTGCATCGGCGGGCTGCTGACCGGCGCCGCCAACTCGGTGCGGGAGCTGGTCAAGGAACGCGCCATCTACCGGCGGGAGCGGGTGGTCGGGCTGTCCAGATCGGCGTACCTGGTCTCCAAGGTGGTGGTCCTCGGCGTCGTCACGGTGGGTCAGGCCAGTGTGCTCACCGTGGTCGGTCTGGCGGGCGTGGACCTGTCCGCCGCGGTGCCGACCGGCGTCGTGATGCCCCAACTCCCCGAACTGATCGTGGCCGTCGCCCTGCTCGCGTTCTCGGCGATGATGCTGGGCCTGGTGGTCTCCGCGCTCGTCGACAAGGAGGAGGCCACCATGCCGCTGCTGGTGCTCCTCTCCGTCGTCCAGATCGTCTTCAGCGGCCTGATGCTCAAGCTCTACGGCGTCCCGGGGCTGGAGCAGTTCGCCTGGCTGATCCCGTCCCGCTGGGGCATGTCGGCGATGGCCCGCACGGTGGAGCTGCACACGCTCTTCCCGAACGACATCACCGCGGACCCGATGTTCCGCCACCAGCGGACCGGGTGGGAGTTCAGCATGGTGATGCTGCCGGCGCTGTCGGCCGCGTACGGCCTGGTGGTGCTCGCCCTGCTGCGGCGGCACGAGCCCGCGATCATGCGCAAGTAGTCCCGGGGGCAAGGCGTCCCGACGGTCGGGCGCCCGCAGCGACGCCGGGTCGGGCCGGGCCGCCGCCGGTAGAGTGGGAAACGACCTGCGGTGCGAGTCGTGCCGCGCGCGGCGGGGGTCGCGCGGCGGAGGAAATGTAGCCGCCCATGGACGAGTTCGTGTTCCGCCCCACCCACGTCGCCCCGCCGGGCGGCCTGGCCTCCTGGGCGGCCCCGGATCCGGCACGCCCCTCCGCCGGGCTCGACGCGCTGCTCCCGTTGCAGTTGCTCGGGCGCCAGGGCGACTGGGCGCAGGTGCTGTGCTCCAACGGCTGGAGCACCTGGGTGGACGGCCGCCTGCTGGTCGCCCTCCCGCAGCCTCCGCCCGCCGCCGGGGGCCCTCCCGCCCGGACGGCCGACCCGCGCCCGGCGCTCGCCGAGGCCGAGCACGTGCTGGCCCGCTACCGCGCGCTGCTGGAGGACCTAGCGGCGGGCACCCTCGACCTGGAGGCCTTCCGGGACCGCTCGCGTGGCCTGCGGGTCGGGCTGGTGGTGGACGGCGAGGCGCTCTGGGTCTTCGACCCGCTACACGACCGCTGGTGCTACTGCGACGGCCTGCAGCTCCAGACCTACGCGGCCACCGACCGGCGACCGCCCTCGCCGTCAGCCTCGCCCTCGCCGTCACCATCAGTCTCGCCCTCGCCCTCGCCCTCGCCCTCGCCCGGGCCCGGGCGCGCGGCAGGGCCCGCGCCGAAGCCCGACACCGCGCCGACGACGGCGCCCGGGACCTCGCCGCCCCCGGCACACAGCCCCTACGCCCCCACCCGGGTGGGCGAGCCGTGACCGCCGCCGAGCAACCGTCCGCCCCGAGCCTGCCCGCCGGCCTGGTCGGACGGAAGGTGGCGGGCTACCGCCTGGAGAGCGAGATCGGGCGCGGCGGGATGGCCGTGGTCTACCGGGCCAAGGACCTGCGGCTCGGCCGGACGGTCGCGGTCAAGCTGCTGGCCCCCGAGCTGGCCCGCAACGAGGTGTTCCGGCAGCGCTTCATGCACGAGTCCGAGGCGGCCGCCGCGATCGACCATCCGCACATCATCCCGGTGTTCGAAGCGGGCGAGCACGACGGCATCCTGTTCATCGCGATGCGCTTCGTCGAGGGCGGCGACCTGCGCGCCCTGATGAACCGGGGCGGTCCCTTCCCCGTCGAGCGGACGGCCCGGCTGGCCCTGCAGATCGCCTCCGCCCTGGACGCCGCGCACGACCACGACCTGGTGCACCGGGACGTCAAGCCGGGCAACGTGCTGGTCGCCGCCGGTACGGACAGCGAGCACCCCGAGCACCTGTACCTGGCGGACTTCGGGCTGACCAAGAAGTCGCTGTCGCTCAGCGGGCTGACCAGCGTCGGCCAGATCGTCGGAACGCTCGACTACGCGGCACCCGAACAGATCTCCGGCAAGCCGCTGGACGGGCGCTGCGACCAGTACAGCCTCGGCTGCGTGGTCTTCGAGATGCTCGCGGGCGCCCCGCCGTTCCGCCGGGAGAGCGACCTCGCACTGCTCTGGGCCCACCTCAACGACACGCCGCCCACGCTGCACGAGCGCCGGCCCGACCTGCCGGCCGCCGTGGAGGGCGTGATCACCCGGGCGCTCGCCAAGACGCCCGGGGAGCGGTACGCGAGCTGCCTGCAGTTCGTCGCCGAGCTGCGGGCGGCGACCGCCTCGGCCGCCGCCCGCCCCGCGCCGGGCCGGTGGAGCGGGGACGGGCCGCCCACCCAGGTCGTCCCGGTGGTGTCCCCGGGCGGGCCGCGGGCGGTGCCGGAGCCACCCCGCTGGGCCGCACCGGTCGTCCACCCGCCGTCCGGTGCGTACCCGCCGTCGAGGCCGTACTCGCCGACCGGGCCGTACCCGCGCTCCGGTCCCCGTCCGCCGTCCGCGTCAGGAGGGAGCCGCCCGCCATGGCCGCCGTGAGCCAGGTCTTCGCCATGATCGCCGCCGCGATCCACCTCGTCGTGTGGCCGCTGGAGAGCTTCCTCTACGGGCACCCCCGGGTGCGCTATCTGCTCACCGGCAACACGGCGGACGCTCCGGAGGTCCGGCTGTGGCGCTTCAACGTGGGCTTCTACAACCTGTTCCTGGCCCTCGGCCTGGTCACGGGTCTGGTGCTGCTGCACAGCGGGCACAGCGGACCGGGCCGGTCGGTCATCCTCTACATCGCCGCGTTCATGGTCGCGGGCGGGATCACCCTGTTCGCCTCGGAGCCCAAACTGTGGCGCGGCGCGCTCGGCCAGGCCGTCCCGGCGGCGGTGATCCTCGCAGTCGAAGCTCTTTGACGCCCCCGTTGCGCCGTCACGCGCCTTCCCCACGCACTCGCCGGGCTGCCGTCCGCCTCCCCTCGGCGGGCACCTCCCCCCGGTGCCGCACCCGGGTGGCGAGCAGTGCGCCCAGCGCCCCGGTGAGCAGGCCCCAACCCGCCGCGAGCGGGACGGCCGTCCACAGCGACGGCCGCAGCGTGAGGCTGCCGCTGCCGAGCCCGGCCAGCGGGTTCGAGCCGCCGAGGACGGCGCCGAGCAGGCCGCCGAGGCCGCCCTGTCCGAGGCCGACCCCCAGCACCGAGAGCCCGTAGTCGGCGTCCATCCGGGTCCACAGGCCCACCAGCAACACGGTGACGGCGGTGGCCAGCGCGAACCGCACGGCGTGCTGCCAGAGCCGGACGGTGCGGGGCGTGCGGCGGGCCGCGAGGAAGGCGGCCGCGAGCAGCAGGACGGCGGCCAGCGGCAGCAGCCACCAGCAGCGCGGGTCCTGTTCGGCCAGGGTGCCGAGGTCGACCGTCGCCTGCCGGCCCTCCGGTACGCGAAGGACGTCGGCGAGGGGTTCGGGAACGGGCAGGCCCAGCCCGCCCGAAAGCCGTCCGTGCCACTGCGCGCCGAGCCCGACCCCGAAGGCGAGCCAGACCAGGTCGGGCAGCGCGAGGACCAGCACGGCCAGGGTCTGCCGGGCGTTGCCGTGCACGATCGCGGTCAGCACCCCTGCCACCGCGCCGATCACCAGGTACGCGAGCAGCACCAGCCAGAGCGCGAACGCAGCTGGTCGGACAGCGAGTTGGTAGCCCACCAGGGCGCGCGGCAGCGGCGCACGCCGGGACACCGCGAAGGTGGCCGCGAGCACCAGCAGGAACCAGGCGAGCCCGATGCCGACCGTGCTGGGGACGTCCGCGTGGAAGCCGACCTGCGGGGTGAGACCGAGCGCGCCGCCGAGCGCCTGTGCGAGGTCGCCGCCGAGCGGGACGACGAAGCTGTGCCGGGCGCCGAGGGCGAGCAGGACGAGGGCGAGCAGCCAGACGACGGCCGTCCGGGCGATCCGGCCCAGCAGTTCGCCCCCGCCCGCCACCGCGCGGAAGCGCAGCTGACGCAGGAACACCTCGGCCATCGCGACCGCGCCGACCACCGAGACGGTCAGCGGCATCGCGCTGATCCCGGCGTCCAGGGCGGCGAGACCGCCCGCACCGCCGTCGATTCGGACCGCTCCACCGACGGCGAGCGCGAGCGTCGCCGCCAGAACGGCGGGGAAGCCGCCGTCCGGGAGGTCGTCGGCGCCGGCCAGCCAGAGGCCGAGCGCGGCGACCGCCGCCATCGCGGCCAGTCCGGCCAGCACGACGGCGAGCGCGTCCAACCAGCCACGGACGGCGCCGGGTGGTCCGGCGACCGGGGTCGTGCGCTGCTGCATGCCGTCTCCTGGTCGTTCGTTGGGCGCGCCGGCCGGTCACCGGGTCACGCGTCGGCGATCGCGCACCGGGGTGTGTGCCGGGTCGCGCACCGGGTCGTGTGCCGGGTCGCGCGCTGGGGCCGCGTCCCCGGTCGCGCTCCCTGTCTCGCGCCCGGCGTCCTGCCCCGTTCCGCGCCCCGTTCCGCACCGGCGCCGCCTCGGGCGCCGCTCGGGCTGGGCTTGCCGGCCGACCGGCCCTTCTTCGGCCCGGTCGGATTCCAGCGTGGCCGACGAGCGGCGGGCACGCTCGGCGACGGCGCGGGCACCTGCTGTTGCGGCGCGCGGGGAGCGGGGGCAGAAATGGAATCCAGCGGCAGGAGCTTCCCGTGCCGGCCGCGAGCGCCGGCCGCCTGCGAAACGGAGCCTCGATGACCCCCCAACCGCCGCCGTCCGGCCCGCCCGGCGAGCCACCGTACGGCCCTCCTTCCGGTCCCCCGTCCGGCCCGCTGGCCGGCCCGCCGTCCGGCGGCGGTACGGGCGGACCGCCGTCCGTGCCCCCGCCGCCCTCGGGGCCGCCCTGGGGATCCGGTCCGTCCGGACCGTCGTCCGGCGGCCCCGAAGGTCCCGGCGGTCCCGGCGGCCCTCGGATCCCTGGCGGCTCCGGGGCTTCCGGGATGGCCGGCGGCAGGCCGCGCAGGCCGTGGTGGCGCTCCGGCAAGGGTCTGGCGCTGGCGGCGGGCACGGTGGCGGTGGCCGTGGTGGCGACCGTGCTGATCGTCAACAACCAGGGCGGCCACAACGAGGCCGTACCGGCCGCGAACGAGGTCGCCCTGCAGGCCCCGGCGGACCCCGGACCGGATCCGTTCACCCCGTCGGTCGAAACCCAGGGGGTGAGCGCACCGGCCCCCGTCTCCTCGCCCGCGCAGCCGGGCGGCGCAGCCTCCCACCCGGGCGGCGCAACCCCCAAGAGCAGCTCGGCGGCGGCGCTCCACAGCGTGCAGGGCAGCTCCGCCGGGCTGTACGCCGGGACGATGGGCAAGTCCAGCTGCGACACCGAGCGGCTGATCGGCATGGTCTCGACCGGGGACACCGGGCGCGCCTGGGCCTCCGCGGCCGGTGTCGCGCAGGCCGACGTGCCCGCCTACCTGCGGTCACTGACCCCGGCGTACCTGCGGACGGACACCCGGGTGACCAACCACAACTACAAGAGCGGCGCGGTGGTCGAGTACCAGGCCGCGCTGCAGTCGGGCACCGCCGTACTGGTGGACGCCCAGGGCGTGCCCCGGGTCCGCTGCTCCTGCGGGAACCCGCTGAAGCCGCCGGTGCTGGTGAGCAACGCCAAGTACACCGGGAAGGCCTGGGCTGGCTTCCAGCCGAGCACGCTGGTCGTCGTGGTGCCGGCGCCGCAGCCGGTGGCCGAGATCGTCCTGGTGGACTTCCGGACCGGCGGCTGGTTCTCCCGGCTGACCGGCCGGATCGAGATCGTGGACAAGCACGTCGAGCCGCCGAAGGGCCCGCTGGCGCCCGGCATCCCCCCGCCGGGGACGTGGACGCCGACCACCCCGTCGGGCACGGCTTCAGCCCCGACCTCGGGATCCACGTCAGCGACGACGTCCGGGGCCACGACGTCCGGCTCGACGACCTCGGGTTCGACCACGTCAGGCTCGACGACCTCGTCGGGTGGGCCTTCGCCCTCCTCGGGGACGCCGTCCGGGTCGACCGCGTCGACGGGCACGTCAGCCGCCTCCACCGGAGCCTCGACGTCCGGTCAGCCGCCCAGCAGCGCGGCCACGAGCTCCGGCCCGACGACGGGCACCACCACGAGCGCCGGCAAGCCGACCGCCACCAGTACGTCGGCGGGCCCCGCCACCCCGCCGTCGCCGACCGCGACCTGCGCGACCACGGCGCCGTCGACGCTGCCGCCCTGTCCGACCACGGGAAGCGCCACGCCGAGCTGACCCGGCGCACCGCCGCCACCGGCCGGGATCCGGGGGCGGCAGCCGCCTCGGGGCAGCAGGAAGCCGGCGTCGCCCGGGCCGACCCCCCGGCCGTCCACCGCGCGCACCCGCACCGGCGCGATCGGTGCGCCCGGCGCCCGCTCCCGCAGGCCCGCCCGGGGGCTCGCGCTAGTCCGGTTCGAGGACGTCACGCAGGGCGCGTATGCCCCGCCGCCACGTCGGCCCCTCCCCCGCCTCGTCCCACAGCTCCGCCACCTCGGACCCCGCCGCCACCACGCGGTCCAGCGCCGCCGCGGCAAGGGCCCGCAGCTCGACGGCCTGCAGCGGAACCGCCTCCTTGGGGCCGTAGCTGCTCACCACCGCGGTGCCGCCCGGGCACTGCGCCGCCACCAGTGCGGCGGCGGCCACCGCCTCGACGCCCTCGTCGCCGTCCAGGTACTCCCCCGCCTGGGCGGCGCCCAGCAGTGCCGCCCGGACGACCGCCTCGCGCTCGCCCGGCGCCGCCTCGTCCAGGCCGCCGGCGAAGTCCGCCGCCGTGTCGTTGTCGAAGGGCCCGATGTCCCATGTGCCCATGCCGATCCCCTCACGCGCCTTGGTGTTCGTGTGCGACGGATGCTTGCACACGCCACTGACAATTCACTGCCGGTCCGGAGATTCGCTGGTCGACAGGCCGACGGCACGACAGGTGCACGGACGCCGAACTCCGTGCCCTCACCCGCGAGGTGACCCGCCGCCTCGTACGCACCGGCTCTACCCCTGGTCATGCCCCGCCGGGGCGGCTGGACCAGCGACCTCACCGCCTCCGCCGAGGCCTTCGCCGCCCACTACCCCGAGCGCGCCGACCAGTTGCGGCCGGCCGCCGCCACCGCCCGTACCCCCGCGGCGGATCGGACCGTCCTCGGCACGCTCGTCGACGACTCGGGCCCCTGGCTCACCGCGGAGTACACCGCCGTCCACGGCGTCAAGGCCCCGCGGCCCCGAGGGGCGGAACCCCGGACGAACGGATGAGGACGAAGCAGTACGGGGAGGTGACCTGACCGCCCGGCCCGGGGCTCCGACCGGGCAGCCCGCCGGGGCGCCCGCTCAGTCCACGCAGGGGATCCCACCCGCCTTCACCGAGGGCCCCTGCATCGGCAGGCCCGCCGCCGGATCGGCGGTCGGATCGCCCGAGGCGGCGGCGCCCGGGGGCGTGGCGGCGGTGGGCGGCGGTGTGCGGGTCACGGCGAGGGTGAGGACGATGTGGCCCGCGGGGACGCCTGCGGAGGCCGTCGCGGTGACGCCGTAGCGGGTGGCGAGCTGCTGGGCGTCCGTCCTGGCACCCGTGCCGTAGGCCACGGTGGTGGCTCTGGTCCTGGCGGGCGCGTCACCGATCCTGCCCGGCTGGTAGCCGAGTTCGGCGAGGGCCTTGGACTCGGTGGCGGCCGCTCCCGCGCCGGCGGCCGCGTTGACGTCGACCATCGCCTTCGCCGGCCCGTTCGGCGACGCCGGGGCGGACCCGGACGCGGCGGCCGCTGCGTTGCCGGAGGCTGCGGCGGTCGCGGAGGCGGAGGCGGAGGCGGAGGCGGCCGGGTCGGCGGCGGTGTCGCCGGGGGCCGAGGCCGGTGCGGCCTGCGCCGGTTCGTGGTTGAACAGCTGTCGGACGATCTTCTTGATCAGGTCCGGGTTGACGGTGTTGACCTCCTGCCCGCCGACCGTCTTGAACCCGGCGATCGGCAGGGTGTTGAACTCGACGTTGCCGCCCGTCAGGTTGGGCGCCTGCTGGGCGAAGTCCAGGACGTCCCACTCGTTGTCGATCACGATGTCCTTCTTGACCACCGCGAACAGCTTCTGCATCTGCCCGAAGTCGTTCAGGATCCCCTGCTGCTTGAGCCGGTACTCGACGGACGAGATGAACGCCTGCTGCCGGTGGGTGCGGTCGAGGTCGCCGTTGGTGAGGTGGTGGCGCTGGCGGACGAAAGAGAGTGCCTGGGCGGCGTCGAGGGAGCTGATCCCGGCCGGGAGCTTGAGGCCGGTGCCGCCGCCCTCGTGGGTGGCGGTGCGGGCGGTGATCGGATCGTCCACCGGGTGGTTGAGGCAGACCTGGATCGGCTCGACCGCCTTGGCGATGTCGTAGAAGCCGATCAGGTTGACCTCGGCGAAGTGGTCGATCGGCACGTCCAGGAAGCTCTGCACGGTCTGGATGGTGGCCGAGCGGCCGGCCTCCCGGCTCTGCCGCTCCAGCTCCGCCTTGGAGAGCCCCTTGCCGGCGAGCTTCTGTTCGGCGGCCCCCTTGGCGATGCCGTACGCCTCCTTGATCTTGTGCATCCTGCCGTCGGCGCCGGCGGTCTGCACGTAGTCGTCGCGCGGGACGGACAGCGCGGTGACCTTGCCGCCGTTGGCCGGGATGTGCAGCACGATCAGGGCGTTGGTGTTGTAGCCGCCGATCTCGCTGGACCCGGCGTGCAGTTCTTCCTCGACGAACTGCTTGGGCAGGTCGTTGCCGTCCATGTCCTTGCGGCTGTCGAGGCCGATCAGCAGCAGGTTGACGGACTTGTCGGGGTGCGGCGGGGCGTTCTTCCTGGCTTCGGTCAGCGCGGTCGACTTGATCATGCCGTCGTCCAGGCTGCGGTACTCGTACCAAGTGAAGCCGCTGGCACCGAGCACCGCGACCGAGACGGTGCAGGCCAGGGTGCGCCCGGCCACGGTGAGCGGGGCGGCGCCGCGCTGCGGGCTCCGGCCGCGCAGGCCTCCGGCGCGGCCGCCGGTGGAACCGCCGGCCCGGCCGCCGGTACGGCTGCCGCTGCGCGCGCCGCCGCGAACGCCGTCCCGAACCGTGTTGCGCCTCCGGCCGGGCTCAGCCACGGCGACTCCTTCCGCCCGGTGCGTCCGCACTGCCGCTCCGCCGCCCCGCCGGCACGGCCCGCCGCCGGTCGGCCACCGTCCGACCGACGACCACCGCCAGGGCCACCCCCACCGCGGTGGCCATCACCGGGAACGCCCCGACCACCCAGCGCAGCGCGCCGGTGCCGAGGTTCCCACCCTGGTACTTGTCGGGGTGCGCCGCGTACTCGACGCCGGACGCGACGAGCAGCACCACGACCGGCGCGCCGGTGACCACCCACCAGCGGCCCGGCCGGCTGCACAGCACCGCCGCGGCCGCCGTTCCGAGCACCGAGCCCGCCGCGAACAGGACGCCGACGCCGGGCCCGCCGAACTCGTCGACGACGCCCCCGAGGACTGGCAGGCCGACCGCCGAGAGTGCCGCCACCAGGCCGCCGCGCCGGCGCGCCTGCTGCCTGCGGCGCGCCGTTCCCGCCCGCTGAAGCCGGGTCGGCCCCGCCACGCCGGGGTCCGGGGCCTCCGCTCCGGCTCCGGGGCGACCGGCCGTGCGGGTGCGCTGGGCGGGGAGGGGGCGGTCCTCGGTGCGCGGTCCCGCGTCCTGGTACGGCGTTCTCGCCCGCTGGCCGGCCATGCGCACTTCCCTCGATCGTTGCCGTCGGGGCGGCGCGTTCGCACCGCCGTGGGTGCCGGGACGCCTTCGGTCCTGGCGGCACCCCCTTCCTCTACACCGCTGTAGAAGATGGGCTGGAGCATACAAATCCATTTCAGCAAAGTCATCCGTCACCCTCCGGCAGCGGCGGACCGTCTGGCGGGCCGTCGTTAGGATGGTCGCGATCCCCGTCACGTCGGCACACCATCAGGAACGCCTCAGAGGAGCAGAGCGTCACCATGTTTGAGAGTTCGAAGAACCTCGCGGACAAGGCCACCGGCCTCGCCCGCGAGCACGGCGACGTGATCGGGCGGGGGCTGGAGAAGGCCGGCGACGCGATCGACGACCGTACGGACGGCAAGTACGGCGGGCAGATCGGCACCGGCGTCGAGAAGGCGAAGGACTTCCTCCGCGGCCTCGACGGCGGCCGGAAGCCCGCCGAGTAGCTGCCGCACGGACGCGACCGCCCGCACGGCGGTCGAACGAGCGCGCGGGCGCACCGGCGAACGGGCGGGGGGAGGAGCCGACAGCGGTGAGCGAGAAGCAGAAGGGGTCCGGCTGGGGGGGCTGGCTGGTGATCGGCGGTGTGGTCGTGGCCGTACTCGGCCTCATCCGCGGTGGCGGCCACGACGGCCCGGCCACCGCCGACCCGTCCCGGGGCACCACCGCGTCAGCCGCCCCCTCGTCCGGCGCCGGAGCGTCGGCGGGCTCTTCCAACGGCTCCTCGACGGGCTCCCCGGCCAAGCCGTCGAAACCCTCCGGGCGTTACGACCCCGCCGACTACGCGGCCCCGGTGCGCCAGTACGCCGCCGAGGCCGGGGTCAACCCGCAGCTGCTGATGGCGATCCTCTACAACGAGGCGTACAAGCCGCACGACCCCGAACTCGAACGGGCCTGGCAGCGCGGCAAGCCGGACGCCTCCTTCGGCATCGCCAACATGCACCGGGCCGCCTTCGACGACACCAAGCCGGGCCGCCCGTTCGCCTCCCGCCAGTGGGAGGAGCTCCCGGACGACCGCAACCTCGCCGTCCAGGCCGCCGCCTGGCACCTGCACGACCTCGCCGCCCAACTGCCCGCCCACCCCAGCGCGCCGCTGAGCAGCGACGAGCTCACGGCCCTCGGCTACAACGCGGGCGCCGGCAACATGCTGGCCTTCGCCCGGGGCGTCAAGGTCGGCTCCCAGGCGCAGTCCTACCTCGACCGCCTGCACGACAACTGGGCGAAGTCCGGCGAGGCCGTGAAGTAGGGGCAGTGAAGTAGGGGCAGTGAAGGTAGGGCCCGTCGCCGGGCGTCCCGCCACCGTGGCCGCGGAGTCGGCTGCGGGGATCGGCTGCGGTGGTCAGACGACGGGCGCGGGCCCACCGGTCGTCAGACGCCGACGCGGGCGGCCCACTTGGCGCGCCAGGCGAGGGCGTCGGCGACCCCCTCGCCGATGCCGCGCCTCGGCTCCCAGCCGAGCAGCTCCCGGGCCGTGTCGACGGCGGCGTAGCAGCCGATCACGTCGCCGGGGCGCGCGCCCGCCTCCCGGACGTCGAGCCGGACGCCGACGACCTGTTCGAAGGCGGTGATCAGCTCGCGGACCGTGGTGCCGTCGCCGGTCCCGACGTTGATCACCCGGTAGCGGTCCGCCGCGCCCGGGGCGATCACCTCGTCGAAGCGGAGCAGTGCCGCGACGTGCGCCTCGGCCAGGTCCTGGACGTGGACGTAGTCGCGGATGCCGGAGCCGTCACGGGTCGCCCAGTCGACACCGGTCACGGTGAACGGGGAGCCGGTGGTGTGCGCCTCGATCAGCTTGCCGAGGGCGTGGGTCGGGTTGAGGTCCTGCAGGCCGGTGCGCAGCTGCGGGTCCGCGCCGATCGGGTTGAAGTACCGCAGGGCGATGACGCGCTGGCCCTCGGCGCCCTCGCCCCGGGTCCAGTCCTGGAGGACCTGCTCCATCATCTGCTTGGTGCGCGCGTACGGGCTGCCGGCGTCGACCGGGCAGCTCTCGTCGACCCGGGCGTCGGGGGTGGGCGCGTAGATGGAGGCGGAGCTGCTGAAGACGACGCGGGTGCAGCCGAGGCGCTGGAGGGAGTCCAGGAGGTCCACGGTCTTGGCGACGTTCTCCCGGTAGTAGTACAGCGGCTTGGCCACCGACTCGGGCACCACGATCTTCGCCGCACAGTGCACGGTGGCGTCGATGTCCGGGTGCTCGGCGAAGATCCGGTCGAGCAGGGCGGAGTCGGCGATGTCGCCCTGGTAGAAGACCCGGCCCTCGACGAACTCGGCCCGGCCCTTGGAGAGGTCGTCGAGGACGACCGGGGTGATCCCCCGGTCGAGCAGTGCCGACGCCACCGTGCTGCCGATGAAACCCGCTCCGCCGGTGATCAGGACCTTCTTCATGCGCGGACGCTCCCTTGCGGTCGGCCGGGCGCCCGGTGGCGTCCGGTGGTCACAAGGACGTGGGTTCGTACCCGCTGGTTCCCCGGCAGGCCGCCCCCGCAGCCCAGGCATGGTGGCCCAGGCGCTCCTGCGGGGTCACGCTTCGGCGCCCTCAGGCCCGGCGGCGACGGAGCCACGCTTCGGCGCCCTCAGGCCCGGCGGCGACGGGGCCACGCTTCGGCGTGCTCAGGCCCGGCGGCGACGGAGCCAGACGCCGGCGCCGACCAGCAGGACGGCTGCGGCGGCGGTGCCGACGACCGCCCAGGTGGTGGAGTCGGAGCCGGCCCCGCGGGTGGAGGCGGCCGCGGTCTCGTGGGCGGGCCCCGCGGTGGCCGTCTGCGCTGCGGTGGCCGCGGGCGAGGAAGTCGCGGGCGTCGGCCCGGAGGTCGCGGGCGCCGGTCCGGGTCCGGAGGTCGCCTCCGGAGTCGGGGCGGCGGTGGCCCCGGCCGACGGCGGAACCGCTGCCGTGCCCGCCGGCACCGGGTCGTCGATGACGGCGGCCTCGACGTCGAGTTCGCGCTCGGTGTGGCCCAGCGAGGGGAACGCGCAGTCCACGGTCACCCGCCAGTGCCCCGCGGGGAGGATCTCCCGGGTGGTGTACGTCCCCGCGTGGCCCGGAACGGTGATCAGGCGCCAGGGACCGACGGAGCGGCCGTCCGCCGCGACGGCGGAGAGCGTGCCGGCGAAGTCCTCGGTGACCGGGTCGTGGTCGTTCTCCCAGGTGGCGACGGTGCTGACATGACCGTTCTGCTGGCCGGTGACGTCCAGGTGGACGCTGTCCCCGTGGGCGGCGGCGGGTGCGGCTGCGGGCAGGACGGCCGCCGAGGCGAGGGCGAGGGCGGCGAGGAGCGGGCGGGTTCGCATGACGGGCGGTTCCTCATGGCGGTATCGGGACGGGGTGCGGGAGCGGTGGTGCCGGGCGCGGCCGCCTCGGGTGGAGGACGGCCGCGCCCGGCGCACGGACCCAAACAGCTTGCAGGCGCAGCGGCTTACGGATGTGCGGCCGACTGGCGTAGCGGTTCGCAGGCCTGCCTGCGCGCCGGCTCGCAGATCTGCGGTCGCGCGGTTTCGCGGTTTCGCGGCTTCGCGGTTTCGCGGTTTCGCGGACTCGCGGTTTCGCGGCCTTACGAGGTCTTCAGCAGCGACCAGCTCTGGTACGGCCGGCCGTTCGGCTGCTGCAGCTCCAGCAGCCAACCACCGTAGTACCACCGGTCGCTGAGACCGAGCACCAGCCCGCCGCCGCCCGCCGTGACGGTGAAGCCGCCGTCGGTCGAGGTGAGTTGCCACTTCTGCGCGGCCGCGTCGGAGCACGGCTGCTGGGCGACGTACTGGCCGGCGACCGGCGCGCCGCCGAGCTGGAGGCACTTGCCGGAGCGGGCGGACTTGATCCGCACCGCACCGCTTCCGGCGTCCTCGAACTGCCACTTCTGGTTGGCGTAGCCGGTGCGCTGGTAGGCGATGGCGACGGTGCCGTCGTTCATCGAGCTGCCCCACAGGTCGGCGGCCTGGCCGGTGAGGCCGTTGACCAGGGTGTAGGCCGCGCCCGGCTGCGGACGTCCGGCGTCGGCGACGGTACGGAAGGTCACGGAGCGGCCGGGCTTGCCGACCGCCCCGGCGGCGTCCCGGACGGCGACGGCCACGGTGTACGAGGTGCCGGGAGCGAGGCGGACCAGGCCGACCACGGTCGAGCGGACGGTGCCGATCGGCTGGCCGTTCAGCAGGACGTCGTACCCGGCGGCCGCGGGCGCCGCGTTCCAGCTCAGCATGGCGGAGGTCTGGGTGACCTGGCTGACCGTCATGTCCGGGCCGGTGTTGCCCGGGGTCGGCGTCGCGGTCGGGGTCGGCGTGGCGGTCGGGGTCGGCGTGGCGGTCGGGGTCGGCGTCGGGGAGCCGGTCGGGGTGGCGGTGGGACCGCCGGTGGGCGTCGGGGACGGCGAGGGCGTACGGGTGGGCGTGGCCGTCGGGGTCGGGGTGGGTGTCGGGCTCGGACCGGTGCCGCCGCCGTTTCCACCGCCGGCGATCAGGAAGCGGTTGTTGGCGACGTTCCAGTGCGTGGTCAGGTAACTACCGGGCTTCGGAGCCGTGTTGTAGTAGTCGTCGTGGTTGCAGTCGAGCCGGTCGTCCTGGGCGCGATCCGGGCAGACGGTCCGCATCTGCGGGTAGTTCGGGGCGTCCGAGTAGCACATGATGTCCCACTCGTCCGTGCAGTGGCCGGCCTTGCTGGAGTTGGGCGCGCTGTTGTTCACCGCGCCCAGGTTGTGGCCGAGTTCGTGCGCGGCGGTGCTGCCGCTCCAGCAGCCCGAGTCGGTCCGGCCGTACGAGGGACCGAAGTTGCTGAGGTTGTCCTGGCCGGGGCGCTCGTCGCCGGCGAAGGTGCCGATCCCGCAGTACACCTTGGCATCGGTGAACATCATGTACTTGCGGTCCTTGCGGTTGAACCCCTGCGCGGCGAGCGCGCGGTTGCTCGCGTTGAAGTCCTGGATCTCGGCGTCCGAGATCTGCACGTTCAACACCGAGGCGGTGCAGTCGGATTCGGTGACGAAGCGGACGTGCCGCTCGCCTCCGGTCTCCGCGGCGCTGGCGTTGTAGATGACATCGACGTCGGCTGCCCACTTCTTGAACGAGGCCAGGTACTGGGCGAACCGGTCGTTGCCCGGGGTGTGCACGTACACCGCCTGGACCCGGTTGCCGCTGCTGCCGTCACCCTCGCAGACCAGCTTCGACCCGGCGGGCGCGGCCGAAGCACTCGGGGCGACCGGAGCGGTGTCCGCGGCGGCGCTGCCGGAGCCGCCGAGCAGGGCCTTC
This sequence comes from Streptomyces sp. NRRL S-350, assembly GCF_000719705.1. GTDB lineage: Bacteria > Actinomycetota > Actinomycetes > Streptomycetales > Streptomycetaceae > Kitasatospora. The sequence goes on from NZ_JOHO01000007.1 coordinate 73,293, forward strand.
TGCGTGGCGTCCAGGACGGGCGCGGCACCCTTCAGCAGGTCGGCGGCGGCGGGCGGCTGCGCACCGGCCGCGGGGGTGAGCGCGGGCGCCTGGGCGGCCGGGGCCGCGACGGGCGGGACGTCCTGGCGGATGTCCACGCCCTTGGGCGGCACGTCCGGACCGTGGCTGCACTGGGCGCTGCCGGTGACCTCCAGCGTGCCGCCGCAGCGGTCACTGGTCGGCAGGCTCAACCCCGCGTAGACCAGGCCGCGTTCGGGCTGGTCCTTGGGTATGGACTTGAGCGGCGCGGCCTTCTCGTCCCGCTTCGGGGCGGGCGCCTGGGCGCCCCCCTCGGCGGTGCCGGTCTCCCCCGGCCCGCCGTCGTCGGTGATCAGCCCGGCCTGCGACCCCGAGTGGTCGGCCGCGCCCTCCGCGGCCGTGACGGCACCGTGCACGGCCGTCGGCTCCAGCGCGCTGCGGATGCCGAGCGTCCCCGCCACCAGTCCGACCGCCACCGCCGCGGCGACCAGGGCGCTCCTGCGGGTGAGCCTGCGGCGCCTGCGCCGGCGAAGCTCGCTGCTCCGGTGTCCCATCGCGTTCCTTTCCTCGTGCGACGGCCCGCGCCCCTGTGGTGAAGGGCTCGGGCCTTCCGACACTCCGGAGAGCGGACGGGACCACTGCGGATAACAAAAAACCTTTGCGAAATTCTTCGCCCTGTTCGACCGAGTCGGCGGGAGGGCCGGACCTCGGGCGGTCGGACGGCGGTCCGGGCGGGTCGGCCGCGACCGGGCGACACCCCGGCTGACCAGCTGTCATGAGCTTCGGTCAGGCGGCCGCCCTCACCGCGTCGGCACCGAAGGCCGCCACACCCGCGGTACCACCGAGACGCCTGGCGCTCCCGCCACTCCCGGCACTCCCGCCGCTCCCGGCAGCGCAACCGCGGTGCAGCCGGGCCAGGGCGGCCGCGAGGTCGGCACCGTCCCCGGCCAGCCAGAGCCGCAGGGCGGCGGAGAGCGCGGCACTGGCCTGACCCGCCGAAGTCCCGCCGGTCCGCGCGAGCCGCTCACCGAGCAGCGGCAGCAGGTCCGCGACCGGAGCGGGCAGCCACAGGGTGAGCGCGCAGGGCGCGGGGCGGCCCAGGACACGCAGCAGCGGCAGGACGGACGCGTCGTCGCACAGGGCCGGGATGACCTCCAGCAGGCCGTCCACCGCCACGTCCGAGACGTCACCGCCGTGGCCGCTGTGACCGCCGTGACCGCGCGCGAGTTCGCGCAGCAGCGCCCGCTCGGCGGCGGTGATCCGGACGGTCAGCATGACCTCGTCGCAGTCCATGTCCCGGCCCCTGTCGTGAAGTTCCTGGAGTTCGTGGAGTCCCTAGGGTTCGCGGCGTTCGCGGCGTTCGCGGCGTTCGCGGCGTTCGCGGCGGCGTTCGGCGTTCGCAGCGGCGGTCGGCGTTGCCGGGGTCGAGCGCGGGCCGGTGGCGCAGAGCGGGTCATCGGACTCCTCCTTCGGCGCACCATGCTGTCCGTCGCACGGCCGTTCGGCGAGGGTCCAAAGGCCCTGCACCCCGGGTCGGGCGCGGACCTTCCGGCCCGGGCGTTCAGGTAGGTCGGCCGGTCCGTCCCGCACGGGCACGGCGGGGACGCGCCGATCGGCCGTTGGAGTGATCCACACGCGTTCGGCGCAACGCCCGTCGGACCGGCGCGTTTGCCATGGCGTGCGCCCTCCAGCAGGGGTGCGCGCGGGGGCCGCACTCGCCGGTCCCCCGACTCCCGGCCGGCTCGCCGGTGCCTCCCGGCACCACCCGCACCGGCCGCTCTGGTGAGAGGTACTGTCATGACCCTGCTGACCGAGACACGAAAGCGAATCGTCCCCCCGAGAACCGCGCCAGGGCCGTCCCCGCTGACCCGCGCGGCCGTCCCCCCGCTCGCGCCCGGTGCGCTCCCCGGCCTAGGGCACGCCACCGCCCTGCTGCGCGATCCCCTCGGATTCCTCGGCTCCCTCGCCACCCACGGCGGCGTGGTCAGAATCCGGCTCGGGCCGCGCACCGTCTGCGTGGTGACGGACGCCCGGCTGGTCCACACCCTGCTCGTCGCACTCGCCTACGACTGCCCGCGCGGCGCCGTCCAGGACACCCTCAAGACGGCCTTCGGCGACGGCCTGCTGATGTCCGAGGGACAGGCCCACCGCGACCGCCGCCGGATCATCCAACCCGCCTTCGGGCCGGACCGGATGGGCGAGTACCTGGCCGTGATGCACCAGGTCACCGAGGAGCGGGCCGGCCGCTGGCGCCCGGGCCAAGTCCTCGACGTGGCCAAGGAGATGAACCATCTCGCGCTGGAGATCGTCACCCGCTCACTGTTCGACGCCCGGCTCAGTGAGGACGCCACCCTCGCCTTCCACCGCGCGCTGCCGGACATGGTCAAGGGCCAGATCGTCCAGTCCCTCTACCCGCACCCGGCGCTCGCCCGGCTGCCGCTGGCCGTCAACCGCCGCTTCGACGCCGCTGTCCGGGTGCTCAACCGGGTCGTCGACCAGGCCGTCAACCGCCCTGCGGCGGACACTCGCCCCGACGACCGCCGAGGCACCCTGCCCGCTCTGCTGCGCGCCGCGACCGACCCGGCCACCGGCCGCCCGCTCACCGAGGCCGACGTCCGGTCCGAGGCGATCACGATGTTCGGCGCCGGCACCGAAACGGTCTCCACCACGCTGACCTGGCTGCTCGACGAACTGCTGCGCCACCCCGAGGTGGAGGCCCGCATGCTCGCCGAGCTCGACCGGCACCTGCCCGCCGGCACCGCGCCCACCCCGGAGGCGCTGGCCCGGCTCACCTACACCCGCAGCGTCACCCAGGAAGTGGTGCGGCTGCACGCACCCAACGCCTTCCTGATGCGCACCGCCCAGGTGCCGGTGGAGCTCGGCCCGTACCTGATCCCGGCCGGCACCGAACTGCTGTACAGCCTCACCGCGCTGCACCGCGACCCGGTGCGCTACCCCGAACCGCTCGCCTTCCGGCCCGAGCGCTGGCAGGACGGCGGCAGCGCCGGGCGGCCCTCCTTCCTGCCGTTCGGGGCGGGCAAGCACAAGTGCATCGGGGAGGCTTTCGCCTGGGCGGAGCTGACGGTCGCGGCAGCCGCGATCCTGCGCCGTTGGCAGCCGGTCGCCCTGCCGGGGGTGCGGGCCCGGGAGGTGGTCTGGACGACGGTCCAGGCGCAGGGGCTGCGTGTCCGACTGGCCCCGCGCGAGGAGCCGGCGACCGGAGCCGAGCAGGCCACCGGAACCGAGCAGGCGACCGGAGCCGAGCGAGCCACCGGGACCGAGCGGGCGACCCGGACCGAGCAGGCGCCGCTTCCGGAGCGGACGACCCTCGGGAGCGGCACCCGTTCGACACCCCGCGAGGCGGCGGCCCCGGGCCGGTGCCCGGTCAGCGCCACAGCCTTCTCCGCCGGCGACTCCACGGCCCCCGCGCCGTCCCCCGACCGGCCCCGGGCACCGCGCCCCGCCCGCGAGCTGCGCGCCGCCGCGGACCGGCATGCCGACTGGACGGTCCACCACGGCCTGCTCACCCCGTCCGAGCTGCCCGGCTACCGCGCCTATGCCCTGCACGAACTGATCGGCCGGGCCTTCCCCAGCGCCCGCGGCGCCGAACTCGACCTGCTGATCGACCTGTTGGGCTGGTTCACCATCCTGGACGACCGCTTCGACGGCACGCCCGGGCGCCGCCCGGCCGAGGCCCGCGCCCTGGTCGACCCGCTGATCGCGGTCCTCGACGGCGGCGGAACCCCGCCACAGGGCCAACTCCTTTCCGCCTGGCGGGAACTGTGGGGCCGCCAGACCGAGTCGATGTCCGCTGCCTGGCGCGCCCGGGCGGCCCGCGAGTGGCGCTCCTGTCTGGCCACCTTCCCCGCCGAGGCCGACCACCGGGCCCGCGGCACCGTACCCGCACACGGCCTCGGCCTGACGGACACCATGCGACTGCGTCGCCACGGCAGCTGCCTCTACCCGTTCATGAACATACTGGAACGGGTCCACGGTGCCGACGCCCCCGCCGCCCTGCACGCGGAGCCCGCCCTGCACCGCCTGCGCGCCAACACGGCCGACGCCGCCACGTTGATCAACGACCTCTACTCACTGGAGCGGGAGGAACGGCAGACCGCCGCCGCCTTCAACACCGTGCTCACCCTGCAGCGGGTCCGCGGCTGCACCCGCAGCCGGGCCGTCCGCGCGGTGCGGGACCGGATCGTACGGCTGCGCCAGGAGAGCGAGGAACTGCGGGCCGAGCTCCAGCACCGCCACCCGGCGGGCCGCTGGTACCTGGACGGCACCCGGGAGCTCGTCGCGGGCGTGCAGGCCTGGACCAGCACCAGCAACCGGTACCTGGTGCCGGGCGGCGCCCGCCGCCGCTGAACGGAGGATGCCACCGGTCGGACCCCGACGAGCCGTCCACCCCTGTCGCGCTACTTCCGGCCCCCGAGCGCGAACAGCAGCAGCACGAAGCCGGCGAACAGGTGCGTGGCGAAGACGTAGATGCCCGCTCGGATCAGCATCGCCTTGCGGCGCCTCTTCTCCTCGCTCGTGCCGTCGTTCGCACCGCCGAAGCTGCCGCCACGCGCGCCGTCGTCGGCCCGGTCGGTGGCGCTGTCACTCATGGGGGTCTCCTCGGATCGGGCGGACGGGCCGGGCGCGGCGCGCAGCCGGCTCATCGGGCCTGCCGTACGCCGGGGGCGCGCAACTCGGTGAGCAGCGCGCCCTGGTCGGTGATCAGGTCGGTCAGGATCCGGCGCGCCGCGCGCAGGAGTTCGGCGACGTCCGGGGTGCTGAGCGCGTACACCACCGTGTTGCCCTCACGGCTGGCCGTGACCAGTTGGGTGCGGCGCAGCACCGCGAGCTGCTGGGAGAGGCTGGACGGCTCGACCTCGATCTCCGCCAGCAGCTCGCGCACCGGCCTGGGCCCGTCCTGGAGCAGTTCCAGGACACGGATCCGCACGGGGTGACCGAGAGTGCGGAAGAACTCCGCCTTGGCCTGGTACAGCGGGACCGGCATCGTCGGGCCCTCCCTCGGGTGCGGCTCGGTGGTCATCAGGCCGCGCGGGGTCCGTGCCGCGGCCGGTAGGCATCATCCCGACAGATGAAGATTTCTTCAAGTCATCACAGCGCCGCGACCTGCGACAACTCCCCGTAGGTGACTCATTTCACACGCGCGAATGCGGCAGGGCGCACCGAGGCCGGGCCCGGGACACTTCCGACTCCCGGGCCCGGCCGTGACGATGACGGTGCGTCAGCAGACTACGGGCACATCGACCGTCACCGGGGACGGTCCGCGCCACGCCGACTCGACCGAGAAGGACGCGTGCACGGTCGACCCGCACGGTGCCGTCGTGGCGATCCCGTCGACCCGCACGGTGCTGACCTGGAAGACGGTGCGGCCGCTCACCGCACCGAGCGAGCCACCACCGGCCACGTCGGCCGACAGTCGGGTGAGCAGGTCCTGCGGCGCCGGCGGCCACGGGGTACCCGGGGACGGCGGCCCGGCCAGCCCGATCTGCCCGTACAGCACGACGCTGTCGCCGGTGACGTCGGCGCAGACCTTGGTGGACAGCCCGGCCTGCAGACCGGACCACCCGCAGGTGGTGACGGTGGTGGCGGTGACGGCCTGGGTGGCGGCGAGTGCCGGCACGGGCGCGGCGAGCAGGGCGGCGGCACCGGCGGCACTGGCGGCGATCCTGGCGAGGCGGTTCACGGGTTCCTCCTGGGAGGGTACGAGGGACGGTCAGAGACAGGTGGCGTGGCACATATGACATTTCATAGGCCGACGACAGAGAACTCTGCCATGTGATTCCTATGCCAGGATCGCAATTCGCCCTTGAAACTTAGGCTCCGACCGAATTCGAGCCTTCGATGGCCAAAACCGCTTGGTGCGCCCGAACTCGCGCCCTCCCGCGAGCGACGTTCACGTTTCCCGCAGGTGAACCCTCGCCGCACCGGCTCCCGGCGCGCGGTCGCGAGCCCGGGTGCGAGGCGGTCCGGGCCGATGGCAGGACGGGAGGGCGGCAGCGCGGGCGGACGGCAGCGCGGGCGGACAGCAGCGCGGGCGGACGGCGGTGCGGACGGACGGCAGTGCGGGCGGCTTCGATGCCGACCCGGTCGCCGCCGCCTACCGCCGCCTACCGCCGCCTACCGCCGGCTACCGCCGACTGCCGCCCGGTCAGCCGATGGAGGCCCTCAGGGCGTCGACGCGGGCGACGGCGGTGGTGAAGGCGTGGCGGTCGAGGCGGCCGGAGTCTAGGGCGGCGGCCAGGGCCTGGGTGGCGTCCTCGGCCTGCTGCGGGTCGCGCGCGGAGCAGAGCAGGAGGTCCATGCCGGCCTCGGCGGCGGCCACCGCGCGGTCGCCGGTGTCGCCGTACGGGGCGAGCGCGCCGGCCTCCATGGCGTCGGTGACGGTCACCCCCTCGAAGCCGAGCCGACCGCGCAGCTCGCCCTGGATGACCGTGGGCGACAGTCCGGCGGGGAGCTGTGGGTCCAACGCCGGGTACACCGCCCAGGAGGCCATCACCAGCCGTACGCCCGCCGTGATGGCGGCCCGGTAGGGTGCCTCCCCGCGGGCCCGGATCTGCTCCAGCGGGACGGTGACGGTGACCGGGCGTTCGTCGGTGTTCTCGTCGCGGGCGGCGGCGCCGAGGCCCGGGAAGTGCTTGGCGGTCGCGGCCACGCCCTGGCCTTGCTGGGCGGCGACGAACGTGCTGCCCAACTCCCCCACGGCGGCGGGGTCGTGGCCGTAGGAGCGCTCGAAGTGGTCGATGAAGTTGTCCGGGGTGTCGTAGACGTCGACGACCGGCGCGAGGTTGACGTTGAGCCCGGCGTCGGCGAGGGTGCGGGCGGCGCCGGTGCCGGCGTCGGCCGCTGCGGCCGCCGGGTTGGCGGCCAATCCGGTGCGGCGGGCGGAGAGTTCCGGGGCGCCGGGCAGTCGGCGCACCTTGCCGCCCTCCTGGTCGGTCATCAGCAGCAGGGCGTACGGGTGTGGTGCCTGGGCCGCCGCCTGCTTCAATTCGTCGACGGCCTCGGCGAGTTGTGCGGGGCTGGTGACGTTCTCGCCGAACAGGATCACCCCGGCCGCGCGGCCCTCCCGGATCGTCTGCAGCACCCCGGGCGGGGGAGTGGGGCCGGCGTACGAGAGCACGATCCGCCGGCCGGCGAGTTCGCGCGAGTCCTCGTGCTCCAGGGCGGCCATGGCGACGGTCCTCTCGGCCTGGGCGGTGCGCCGCTCGGACGCCGCTCCGAGCGGGACCGGCGCGAGCCCCGCCCCCAGGACCGCCAGCGCCACCCCGAACCGGGCGACCTGCCGGAACGCGGCCATCACGCCTCCTGGGTCGACAGCGGGCTTCGGCCCGTCAGCGTACCCGGGCTCCCGACCGGCCAGTCCGCCCAGCACCAGATTCATCCGATATTCCGACAACCTGGGTGAAGCTGCGCCTCAGGGTGGTCCGATGTTCGATCGACTGGAGATTCGCGTCCTCCCACCGGGCCCGCGCATCGCGGCTGAGCTGCGGGTCCTGGTCAACGGCGAGGACCTGGTGGCCCAATCGGCCGGCCCCGCCGGTCAGGGCCCGTGGGCCGGGCTGCTGTTCCCCCGCGACCGGCCGAGCCCGCTCCACGCGACCGACCGGCCGCACCGCGTGGAGCTGGGCGAGCCGGAGTGCACCGGCGGCTGCTGCGGCTACCTCTCCGCCACCGTCCAGCGCCACGGCACCGTCATCCGCTGGTCCGACTGGGAGGTCCCGCGGCTGCAGACCCGACCGCCGGAGTTCGACTTCGAAGCGGAGCAGTACGACGCCGAGCTCGCCCGCGTCGAGGCCGGCCCCTGGTGGCACCCGCTCGCCCGACCGGCTCACCCGGCACGGGCGACCAGCTCGCCCAGGACGGCGATGCCCTCGGCGATCTCGGACGGCGAGCCCGCCGCGTAGCCGAGGACCAGGCCCGGCGCGCACGGGAGCCGGGCGTGCCAGGACAGCGGCTGGACCTTGATCCCGCGGGCCAGCGCCGCCGCGGCCAACTCGGTGTCGGCGCAGCCGAGTCCTGCCGGCAAGGTCAGCATCAGATGGAGGCCCGCCGCCGCCCCGTGCACCGAGGCCTCCGGGAGGTGGCTGCGGATGGCGGCGACCATGGCGTCCCGGCGGCGACGGTGGCGGCGGCGCAGCAGCCGCAGGTGGCGGTCGAGCTCGCCGGATTCCATCAGCCGGGCGAGGACCAGCTGGGGCAGCACCGGGTTGCCGAGGTCGGCGAAGCGTTTGGCGTCGAGGACGGCGCCCCGCAGCCGGGCCGGCACCAGCAGCCAGCCGGTGCGCAGGGCGGGGGCGAGCAGTTTGGAGATGCTGCCCGCGTAGCAGACCCGGTCCGGCAGCGCGGCCCGGAGCGCCGGGACGGGCGGGCGGTCGTAGCGGTGTTCGGCGTCGTAGTCGTCCTCGATGACCAGGCCGCCCTCGCCCGCCCAGCGCAGCAGCTCGCGCCGGCGGTCGCCGCCCAGGACGACGCCGGTCGGGTACTGGTGCGCCGGGGTGAGCAGGACCGCCGGGGCGCCGGTGGCGCGCAGGGCGTCGACCCGGATGCCCTCAGCGTCGACCGGGACGGGCGGGGTCGCGGCGAGCCAGCGGGCGAGGTGCTGGCGGGCGCCGAGCGAGCCCGGGTCCTCCACCGCGACCTCGGTGATCCCTTCCCGCTCGAGGGCGCGGCCGAGCAGGGCGAGGGCCTGGGCCGTGCCGGCGACGATCAGCACCTCGTCGGGGTCGGCGCGGATGCCCCGGTTTCGGGCCAGCCAGTGGGCGACCGCCCGGCGCAGGGCGGGGGTGCCCCGGACGTCGCCGTAGCCGAGGTCGTGCGCGGCGAGCCCGTCGAGGACGGCGCGTTCGGCCCGCAGCCAGGCCGCGCGGGGGAAGGCGGCGAGGTCCGGCACGCCCGGAGTGAGGTCGATCCGGGCGGCGGTGCCGCGCAGGAGGTCGAACACCTCGGGACCGGGGTGGTCCCGGAAGAGGGCGGATGCGTCTGGGCGCGGGCGGGGCGGCTCCACCACGGGCGCGACGGGAGGCGGGGGCGGGGCCGCGACCACGACCGTGCCGCCCCGGCCCCGCCCCGCGACCTGCCCCTCCTCGGCGAGGCGCCGATAGGCGTCCGTCACCACCCCGCGCGAGACGCCGAGTTCGGCCGCCAGCACGCGGCCGGCGGGCAGTCGGCTGCCCGCCGGGAGCCGTCCGTCGGCGACGGCCTCGCGCAGCCGTCGGGCGAGCCAGTCGGTCAGGCCGCCGGGCGGGGCGTCGGCCGTGTCGAGCTGGAGGAAGTCGGCGCCGAGGTTATTGGACCTCTCGGATGCGTCAGGTTTGGACCTGTTCATGGGACCAATACTGGCGCGAAGGTTGGGGCCATGACCACGGAAACGGCAATGCCGGACAACACGACCGCCTACGTCCACGGCTACTCGGACGCCGAGGCGCTGCGCCTCGGTGACCAGGCGGACACCCTCGCCGAGCTGCTGCACGCGGACACGGCCTACCCGGCGGGCAGCCGGGTCCTGGAGGCGGGCTGCGGGGTCGGGGCCCAGACCGTGCACCTGCTGGCCGCCAGCCCCGGCGTGCTGCTGACCGCAGCGGACCTCTCGGCGGAGTCCCTGGCACAGGCACGCGCTCGGGTGACGGCACAGACGCCCGGCGCCAACGTGACCTGGCACCACGGCGACCTGCACGGGCTGCCGTTCCCGGACGGCGCGTTCGACCACGTCTTCCTCTGCTTCGTCCTGGAGCACCTGCCCGATCCGACGGCCGGACTGGCCGCGCTGCGTCGGGTGCTGCGGCCCGGCGGAACCATCACGGTGATCGAGGGCGACCACGGCTCGGCCTTCTTCCACCCGGAGAGCCCGGCGGCCCGGCGGACCATCGACCACCTGGTCCGCCTCCAGGCCGCGGCCGGCGGTGACGGCCTGCTCGGCCGGCGCCTGCATCCGCTGCTGACGGCGGCCGGGTTCGCGGACGTGACGGTCCGCCCGCGGACCGTCTACGCCGACGGCGCCCGTCCTGCCCTGGTGGAGGGCTTCACCCTGCGGACCTTCGTCGCGATGGTCGAGGCCGTCCGGTCGGAGGCAGTCGCCGCCGGCCTCACCACCCCGGAGGACTTCGACCGGGGCATCACGGACCTCCGCCGCGCGGCCGAGCCGGGCGGGACATTCCACTACACCTTCTTCAAGGCACTCGCGGTCAACCCATGAGGCACGCTCATGCCGGTGCGCCATGAGCAGGGCTCATGCCCTCGGCTCATGAGTCGCGCTCATGGCCACACCGCATGAGCCCTGCTCATGGTCTCGCCCATGCGCCCCGCTCATGCCCTCACCCATCGGGCGGCCGGCAGGCAGCCTCGCGCCGTCGACGCTCAGTCGGTGCTGTCCCCGAGGGCCACCAGCAGGGCGCGCATGGCGTCGACCAGGGCGGCGGTGCGGGCGTCGTCCAGGCCTTCGAGGAGGCCGAACTCGGTGGCGAGGTGGTCGGGCAGGGCGCGCTCGATCAGGGCGTGGCCCTCGGGGGTGAGGGCGACCTCGCGGCTGCGGCCGTCCTGGTCGCTGCGGGTCCGGGTGACCAGGCCGCGGGCCTCCAGCCGGTCGAGGCGCTGGGTGATCGCGCCGGAGGTGACCATGGCGGACTGCATCAGCCCGGTGGGGGTGAGGCGGTAGGGCGGGCCGCTGCGCTTGAGGGTGGCGAGGACGTCGAAGGAGGCGGCGTCCAGCCCGTGGTCCGCGAAGGTGCGGTTGAGCGCCGCGTCCACCAGGCGGTAGAGGCGCTTGAGCCGGCCGAACACCTCCATCGGGGAGACGTCCAGGTCGGGGCGCTCGGCGGCCCACTGAGCGACGACGCGGTCCACATGATCTGCCACGGCTCCAGGGTAGGCGATGCCTCCCCGGTTCCTTAGCAGTGAGGTAACTGTGAGCCACGTCACCACTTCGCCGGGGCGAAATATGCCTTAGCGCTGAGATACATTGGCTTAGTGCTAAGACATCGCCTCGCCATCGTGCTGGTGACGGCCCTCGCCCCCGCCATCTGGGGGACGACGTACCTCGTCACCACGGAACTTCTCCCACCCCACCGGCCACTCCTCGCCGCCGTCATCCGCTGCCTCCCGGCCGGGCTGCTGCTGATCGCCCTCACCCGCCGACTGCCGCACGGCAGCTGGTGGTGGCGCTCGCTGGTCCTCGGCGCGCTCAACATCGGGGCCTTCCAGGCCCTCCTCTTCATCGCCGCCTACCGCCTCCCCGGCGGCATCGCGGCCACCGTCGGGGCCGTCCAGCCGTTGGTCACCGCCGGGCTGTCGGCCGCCGTCCTCGGAGACCGGCTCACCCTGCGCACCGTGCTGTCCGGCATCGCGGGCGTGGCGGGCGTGAGCCTGCTGGTCCTGCGGGCCGACGCCCAGCTGGACACGCTCGGAGTGGCCGCCGCGCTCGGCGGCGCGGTGGTGATGGCCGCCGGCGTCGTCCTGTCCAAGCGCTGGGTCTCCCCCGCGCCGCTACTGGCCACCACCGGCTGGCAGCTCACCACCGGCGGGCTGCTGCTGGTGCCGGTCACGCTGCTCACCGAGGGCGCGCCGCCGTCCCACTACACCGCCGCCAACGTGCTCGGCTACGCGTACCTGTGCCTGATCGGTGCGGCCGTCACCTACGCGCTGTGGTTCCGCGGCCTCCGGGCACTGCCACCGACCTCGGTCTCCTTCCTCTCGCTGCTCAGCCCGGTGGTCGCCACCGTGATCGGCTGGCTGGCGCTCGGGCAGGACCTCAGCCCGCTGCAGGCGCTCGGCGCACTGATCGTGCTCGGCGCGCTCGTCGTCGCGCAGGTCCAACGGCCCCGCCCCGCCGCACAGTCGGCACCCACGGCCCCCTCGGCCTCCGCACCGCCCGTGCGCGAGAACGCCTGACCACGCCCGCCGCACCCCTCGACCCGCACCCCGCGCACACCCAGCCGCGCACCCGCACCCGCACCCGCCCCCGCACCCGCACCCGCACCCGCACCCGCACCCGCACCCGCACCCGAGGAGAACTCCCCATGCGCATCACCGTGTTCGGCGCCACCGGCAATGTCGGCAGCCGCGTCGTGACCGAAGCACTCGCCCGCGGCCACCAGGTCACCGCCGTCGTACGGGACCAGGCCAAGCCGCACGGCCTGCCGGCCACCGTCGCCCTCGTGACGGGCGACGCGCGCAACCCCGAGGACGTCGCCCGGACAGCCGCCGGCCAGGACGTGGTGATCACCGCCACCCGTCCGGCACCCGGCAGCGAGCACGAACTGACCGTCGCCACCAAGGGCCTGCTGGCGGGCATCGCCGGTACGGGCGTGCGACTGCTGGCCGTCGGCGGCGCGGGCAGTCTCACCGTCCCCGGGGCCGGCGGGGCGACCCTCGTCGAGGACCCCGGCTTCCCCGCCGACATCCGCCCGATCGCACTGGCCTGCAGCGAACAGCTCGACCTCTACCGGGCCGCCGACGCCGACGTCGACTGGACGTACCTCAGCCCGGCCGCGCTGCTCGAACCCGGCGAACGCACCGGCCGGTTCCGGCTCGGACGGGACGAGCTGCTGGTCGACGCCGACGGGAACTCGGCGATCTCCATGGAGGACCTCGCGATCGCGCTCCTCGACGAGGTCGAGCGGCCCGCCCACCGCCTGACCCGGTTCACCGCCGCGTACTGACCCGGCGTCCGGGGCGGTCCGAACCGGACCGCCCCGGACGCCACGGACCGCCAAGGGCTGCCACGGGCCGCCACCCGCCGCACCCGGCGCACCCGGCGCACCCGGCGCACCCGGCGCACCCGGCGCACCCGGCGCCACTGGTCGGAGCCTGCAGCCTCCCCCCGGCCGGGGGTGTATCCAGCACCACCCCGAAGACGGCAGTGAGCATGATCGATCGTCAAAGCGCTCTCGGCCAGGATCGTTCCCGTGACCAACACCGAACCCACCGACACCGCACCGGCCGGCACCGCATCCACCGGCACCGCGTCGCCCCGCGCCCGCCGTGCCGCGCTGGTGGTCGCCGCCGCCGTCCTGGCCGGCCTGGCCCTGCCTGCCACCGCCGGCGCCGACACCGCCCGCGACCCGGGCGACGCCGACCCGGCCCCCGCCCGCTACACCCACCAGACCCTGAACTGGCAGCCGTGCGCCGCGCAGTCCGCCCTGGACTGCGCCACCATGACCGCCCCGCGCGACTGGCACCACCCAGGTGTCGGCGCCGACCTCACCATCGCCGTCTCCCGGCACCGCGCGACCGATCCGGCCAACCGCAAGGGCACTCTGCTGATGGCGGCCGGCGGCCCCGGCGCCTCGGGCCTGCTGCGCCCCGCCGGACTGGCCACCACGGCCCCGGCCGTCGGCGCCGCGTACGACATCGTGGGCTTCGACCAGCGAGGCGTCGGCCAGAGCACCAAGGCCGTGTGCCAGACCCCGGAGGAGTTCGACGACTTCCTCGCCGGCGACTACCGCGACCAGTCACCCGCCGCCGTCGACCGGGTCATCGCCAACGCCAAGAAGCTGGCGGCCGACTGCCAGGAGAGGAGCGGTGATCTGATCCCCTACCTGAACACCGAGCAGACCGCCCACGACATCGACCTGTTCCGAGGCCTGCTCGGCGAGCGCAGGCTCAGCTACTTCGGCCCCTCCTACGCCTCGATGATCGGCGCCTACTACGGGACGCTCTTCCCGCACCGGGTCGAACGCATGGTGCTGGACAGCAACGTCGGTTTCGAGGGCACCTGGGAGAAGTTCGAGCTCGGCCAACCGATGAGCTTCCAGCGCCGCTTCGACGAGGACTTCGTGCCCTGGCTCGCGGCCCGCGACGCCACCTACCACTGGGGCTCGACGCCGGAGGAGGTGACGGCGCACTGGGAGCAGCGGCGCGCCGCCCTGCACGACCGGCCCATCGTGGAGGGCCCGTTGACGATCGGGCCGAACCAGCTGGACAACGTCGCGATCGGGGCGATCTACGAGGCCGCCAACTTCCCGGTCCTCGCCGGGATCCTGGCCACCGTCGACAACTGGCAGACCGCCGACCCGGCGGCCAAGGCCACGGCGGTGAACGCCTTCAGCCACTACCTCAGCCCGGACTTCCTCGCCGAGTACTTCTCGGTGACCTGCAGCGACACCCCCTGGACCAAGGACCTGGACACCTGGGTCGAGCGCGGCGCGGAGAACACCGCCCGCTTCCCGCTGGCCGGCGCCCGGACGCTCGCCTTCAGCGCGGTCTGCGCGTCCTGGCCGGTCGCCCCGGCGCCCAGGGTGAAGGTCACCGGCGCCCACCTCGCGACCACGCTGATGCTCAACTCAGTCCACGACCCGGCCACTTACTACGAGGCGGCGCTCGGCGCCCACCGCGCGCTGCGCGGCTCGCGGCTGGTCACCGTCACCGGCAACGGCGACCACGGTCAGTACCCGGGCCCCAACACCTGTGTGACGGACGCGGTCGAGCGCTACCTGTTGGACGACGAGGCTCCGGCGCACGACCTCACCTGTGCGTCTCCGCAGGCGGGCTGACCGCGCCGGCGGTCAGCCCCGGGGCCTGGCCCGCAGCCGGCCCCGGAGCCAGGCGAGCCCGACGGCGAGGCCGGCGAAACCGCCGACGGCAATCCTGATCCCGGCCTTGGCGACGATCCAGCCGATCCCCGGGACGGCCCACCCGAGCCAGTGGAACACGGCCAGCACCACCGCCGAACCGCACAGCGCGGCCAGCACGGTGACCGCGACGGCGGCGGCCCGCGAAAGCTCCTGCGGGCCGTCGCCGTCGATCCCCGAAGCGGTGGCGCCGGACGTCGCGGGCCCGGAAGTCGCGGGCCCGGTCACCGTCTCGTCCACCGGGTCGCCCACCATGTCGTTCGTACCCCCCTCACCCATGGGGTGATGATACGACCTCAACGGCAGCCGTGGTGGGTGTCCCCCAGGTGCTCGCCGGTCTCGTCGTCGGGGAAGCTGACGGCCATGGTGACGCGGTACTCGTGGACGTCCTCGCGGTGCCCCGGCACCCGGGCCCAGGCCAGTGAGTGCACCTCGGCGCCGGGGGCTTGGTGGCACCAGGCGGCCGCCTCCTCCAGGGCCCGGGCGGCCGAACGCCCGGTGCACACCACGGCGGTGTACGCGGCGATCGCGACGTCCCCGCCGGAGCGGCAGTTCCGCGACACCGCCCGGACGGCGGCGGCGGCCTGGGTCAGGTCACGGGCCAGGTCGTCCACGACCCTGGGGGGCGCCGGCAGGACGACCGCCCCCTCGGTGACGGTCTCCGGCAGGTTCGGGCTCACGGTCTGGACCTCCATCCGCATCATCACGCGGCACAGCATGCCGGGCGGCGATTCCTGGCATGCCCACTTTCATCAGAACATCACCCGTCCAGGGCCGAGTTGGGGACACACCCTGCGTCCGCAAGCCCGCCCTGCTAGGGGTGCCCGGCCGCCACTCCGGACGTTCCGGCAGGTCAGACGGCCCGGCCACGGGCGCCGCCGGGGAGCGGGAAGCGCCGCGCACGTACCACCGCCGTGCCCCGAACCGCCCTACCGAGCCGTGGAGCACTCACCCCACCGCCGTCGGGCCGGTGGTCAACTCCCGGAACCGGCAGGCCAGGTACCGCCGGGCCGGTGCCCGGCCCGCGCAGGCCGTCGGCCCCGGCCCCGACCGGCACCGTGGGGGGCCGGGGCGCACCCTTGCCGACGTGCGGAGCCGACTCCGCGCGGGCGTCGGGCCTTCTGGTGGTCACCCTGTCCCTGTCAGATCGTCGTGATACTAATCGTCCCGGCGGCGGGTGCCGTCATCAGGCGGACTGGCACGATGACGACAAGTCGACCGTTCCGGGGCGGTCCGGGCGGCGACGGCGGGAGGGGACACGGATGACGGCGAGGTTCGGCAGCAGCCAGGGCGAGCGAAAGCAGGGCGGGCGAAAGCTCCGGGTCGGCAAGCGGGTCACGGGCACGGCGGCGGCCTTCGCCGCGCTGGCCGCGCTGACGGGCTCCCAGGTGACGGACCTCGGACTCGCTCCGGTCGCCGCCGCCGACTCCGGGCCGGGCAACGGTGGCGCCTCCCAGGGCGCCGACCGCCAGACCGCCGGCTCCCCGCTCGGCAGCCCCTCGCCCGGCAGCCCCGGCACCTTCGGCACCGGTGTCCCCGCCGACGGCGGCGGCACCGTCCAGTTCCCGCAGCCGCCCGGCGCCCTGCCCGGTGTGCCCGACGCAGGCCCGTTCGCGGCCACCGGGCCCGCCCTGCCCGCCACGGTGCTCGCCGCCTACCGCCAGGCCGAGACCTCCCTGGCCCAGCGCTCCCCCGGCTGCCACCTGCCCTGGCAGCTGCTGGCCGCGATCGGCCAGGTCGAGTCCGGCCAGGCCAACGGCGGCCAGGTGGACGCCTCGGGCACGCTGCTGCGCCCGATCCTCGGCCCGGCGCTGGACGGCAACGGCTTCGCCGCGATACCCGACACCGACGGCGGCCGTTACGACGGCGACGCCCGTTGGGACCGCGCCGTCGGCCCGATGCAGTTCATCCCGTCCACCTGGGAGTCCTGGGGCGTGGACGCCAACGGGGACGGCAAGGCCGACCCGAGCAACGTCTTCGACGCCGCCGAGACCGCCGGGCGCTACCTGTGCGCGGGCGGCCGCGACCTCGCCGATCCGGCGCAGCTCGACCGGGCGGTGCTCAGCTACAACAACTCCGGCGAGTACCTGCGGACCGTCCGCAACTGGATGGCCCACTACGGCAGCGGCACGGTGACCACCGTCCCGAACAGCCCGGGCTCCTCCGTCCCGCCGCTCTCGCCCTACCTCCCGGTCGCCGGAAACACGACGGGCAACGGCTCGACGGGCAGCGGCACGACGCCGAACCCGACCCCGACCCAGGACCCGTCCGCACCGGTCACCCCCACCCCGGACCCGTCGCCGACCGCGCAGCCGACGACCGCTCCGAGCCCCACCGCGACGCCCACGCCGAGCGGTTCGCCGTCGCCGACCGCGCAGCCGACCACCACCCCGACCGGCACGCCGTCCGGCACCCCGACGGCGACCCCGACCACGACGCCCACCGGCACGCCGACGGCTACCCCGACGGCCTGCCCGGATCCGACGGCCACCGCCACGCCCACGACCGCTCCCACCGGCACGCCCACCCCGACGGGCAGCCCCTCCCCCACGGCCACGCCCACCGGCACCCCGACGGCGACACCCACCGGCAGCCCCAACTGCCCGACCCCCGCGCCGACCGCGACGGGCACCCCGAGCGCGGCGCCGAGCGGCACGCCCAGCCCCTCGTTCTCGCCCTCGGCCACTCCGAAGGGCTGACCCAGGGCCTGGTACGGGCCCCTGATCCGGGGCACCGAACCCGGGCACTCGCCCGGCAGCCCTGCGCCCGAGGCGGCGCGGTTCCGTCCCAGGAGCCGCGCCCCTCGCGCGGCCACTGCCCGTCCCGGGGCGTCCCGCGTCCTCCGGTCCGCCTCTCCGGAAGCAACGGAGTCGGTGCCGACGCCGCGCGGCTCAAGGCTTCACCTCGTCGGCGGAACGGACCACGCCGACACGGCGGTTGAGGACGGGGAAGGACGGCCGAGCGCCGTCCTGTTCCCGCACCACCGGACTCCGTCGAAGGCCGCGCCATGCCGCAGCTCCGCCTCGGTGTCTCGCTCCACCCCGCGCCGCCCGCCGGGTGACGGCCTCGCGCCGCTCCGCGCCGCCCGCCGGGCCGGGGAGCTGGGACGGCTCGCCGCCGCCGGGCTGCGCGCCTGCACGCTCTGGCTGCCGATCGCGGGCGAGCACCTGAGAAGGCCATGGAGTGGATCGCCGCCGAGGTCGTGCCGCTGCCGGACCGGGGTGCGGACGAGGGGCCGCGCGGGGGCCTGTGTGCCCCGGCCGGGCTCAGCCGGGCTCAACCGGGCTCAGCCGGGCTCAGAGGTGCTTGACCAGCTCCGGCATCAGGTCCTGGAAGGTGCGTCCGCTGGCCGGCTGACCGATCGCGGTCATCTGCCAACCGGTCTCCGTGCGCTGCACCTTGGCCATGATCTGCGCCGTGTACGGGCCGCCGCCGGTGAGGGTGTAGCGGGCCAGCTCGGCGCCGGTGGTCTCGTCCACGAGCCGGCAGAAGGCCGCCTCGACCTCCTGGAAGCTCTGCCCGGTGAAGGAGTTGACGGTGAAGAGGATCTGGTCGACCTCGGCCGCCACGGTGGCCAGGTTGACCGTGATCGACTCGTCGTCGGTCGCGTCGCCGGAGCCGCCGACCAGGTTGTCCCCGCTGTGCCGGACGGAGCCGTCGTTGCTGGTGAGGTGCTGGAAGAAGACCACGTCCACCGGCCGCCCCTGGGCGAACAGCACGGCGGAGGCGTCCAGGTCGATCTCCCGCCCGGCGCCGAGCAGCTTGGCCAGGAAGCCCTTGCGCTCCGCCGCCTTCCAGCCGAGGCCCATCCGGACCAGGCTCAGCTGACCGCCGCCCGGCTTCTCCAGGCTGATCTTCTGTCCCTTGGCCAGCGAAACACTCATCGCGCCCTCCTCGTTCTGCCACCGCCGCGTGCCGCGAATCTACAGCACTGTAGAAAATTTATGATCATCCGCCGGCGTCCCGGGAGCACCCTTACCCAGCGCGTCTCCGCCTCACCCCGGCCACGGACCGCATGCCGAGGGGGCCGGCGGTCAGACACCCTGCGGAGCGGTGGGTCGAGGCCGAACGACCGGGGTGGCCCACGGCCCAGGCCGGCCGCGCCGACCGGGCGGGCGGATTCGCAGGCCACCCGCACCCTTTCCCGGCACGACTGCCAACTGACCGCCCACCGGCGGCCGCAGCGCCGCCCGGAGGGTCAGGCGTCGCCGTCCAGCAGGTGCTGCCGCACCTCCTGGAAGGTCCACGCCCCGCCGGCCTGCCGGGAGAACACCCAGACCAGGTCGAACCGGTCCGGCCAGGCGGCGGGCGCACCGGCGGCGGTGGCGCCGAGCGCCTCGACGATGCGCGGGATCCGCGAGTGCTCCCAGCAGATCAACACCGGCTGCGCCCCGGCGAGCGCGGCACCGGCCAGCGCGGACTCCTGCGACTCGGCGTACTGCGTGTCGACCGCCAGCCCGAGCCTCGAGGCCAGCGGCGTGACGGTCTGGCGCATCCGGTGCGCACCTGCCAGCGGGCCCTGGTCGGCGGCGGCGAAGATCCTGGCGGGGGTGCGCAGGCCGGGCGCGGGCGGCGTGAACAGCGCGGGCAGCGCCTTGGCGCGGGCCCAGCCGCGCTCGGTCAGGGACTTGCCGTCCCGCTTGCCGTTCTCGTCCAGGCCCGGGTGGTCACCGTCGGGCTTCTCGCCGTGCCGGATGACCATCACGAAGGCCTCGCCACCCGGATCGCTCGTGGGGGCCGATGCCGCGCCCTTCGCGGCCTTCGCGGGCTTGCCGGAGCTGCCGGACGCGCCTGAGGAGCATCCCGCCACCACCAGCGGCGCGACGCCCGCCAGTCCGGTCAGCAGAGCGCGGCGGGGGAGGCCCCGGCCTGCTACGGCGCGTCCTGCCACCCGGGAGCCCGTCACGCGGGGGTCCGTCACGCGGGGGTCCGTCACGCGGGGGTCCGTCACGCGGGGGCCCCCGACGCGGCGGCCAGTCACGCGGCGGCCCGTTCGAGCCGCACCAGCGCGTCCACCGCGACGCCGGCTTCGCCCCCGCCGGCAGCGCCCCGGTGCCCGGACTCGCCGCCGCCCACCGGACGGAGCACCCGCTCGGCGCGGACGGTGCGCAGGCCGAGGTCGGCGAGGTCCGCCAGGACCTCCTCGGGGGTGAAGAGCACCGCCGGGTCCTGCGGGCCGCCGATGCCTTCGGTGAGGTTGCTGAGGTCGTGCCCGACGACCAGCAGGGTGCCGCCGGGGGCGAGCGCCTCGGCGGCGCGGCGCAGGGCGGTCCGGCGGTCGGCGGCGGGGAGCTGCAGGTAGGCGACCAGGACGAGGTCGTACCCGGCGGCCGGGGCCTCGAAGGTGCGGGCGTCGCCGTGGCGCCAGGTGAGGCGGTCCGCGAGTTCGGCCGGCAGGTCGGCGGCGAGGCGTTCGGCGCGCTCCAGTGCGACGGCGGAGAAGTCCAGTCCGGTGACCTCCCAGCCCTGGGCCGCCAGCCAGATGGCGTTGCGGCCCTCACCGGCGGCCAGGTCGAGGGCGTGGCCGGGGGCGTGGCCGGTCAGTTCGCGCACCACCCAGCGGTTGGGCGCGGTGCCCCACACCAGTTCGCTCGCGGCGTAGCGGTCGTCCCAGTCCTGGCTGTCCATCGCGCCTCCTCCCATGGGCGGGCCACTTCCGTTCGGCGGGCCCGCTCGTCCCGGCCAACCTACCGGGCCGCCGCGGCCGGATGGCGGAACGGTCCGGTGGACGGACCGCGAGGACGGCGGAGATCGGTCCGGTCCGACCCGTTCCAGTCGTGACCCGACCGGGCCGGCCGCCCGGCGCGTCCGCGCACCGCCCGTCAGCACGCGTCACCCGCCCGCGTGCCCCCACCGCGCCCGGGCCGGCTCCCCTCGGCCCGCCCGGGCCGGCGCTCGGCTGGGGTTCCCAGCCGAGCGCCTTGCAGCCGGCCGGCTCAGCCCTTGAGGTCGAGCGAGGGGAAGAGGTCCTGGAACGGTTGCGTGGTCACCGAGACGCTGCGGGAGAACGGGTCGTCGAAGTCCCAGATCATGAACAGCAGGAAGGCGATCAGCGCGCTGAAGCAGAGCGCCAGGACCAACTCCCGCGGCGTGCGCCGGATCTGGAGCGCGAACAGCATGCCGACGGTCACCACCGCGCCGCCGATCAGTCCGAACCAGACGATCCCGGGCATCGTCGGGCCGACGTTCTGTCCGCGCGAGTCACGGGCGTCGGAGGCCTGGCCGATCCGGTCCAGGATCGGCTGGTAGGCCTGCGCCTCCAGGTCGGAGGCGGGGGGCCGGGTGGCGACGTCCGTCTGCAGCTTCTGCAGGAGCTGGTCGCCCTTCGGGCTGATCTCGCCGTTGTCGCGCATGTAGTCCCACTCGACGTTCACCACGTAGCTGACGTAGGCGTCCACGTCGGCCCGGACCTGGTCGCGGAACTCGACCGGGTAGACCACCGCGCGGTCGCTCACCTCGCGCAGCGACTGCGCCTCGCGGAACAGGTCGTCCTGGGCGGCGCCGCGCGCCTCCCAGACACCCGCGATGGCGAGGCCGAGGACGATCGCGTACACGACGCCGATCATCATCGTGATGTACTCGATGACGTCCGGGGTCTCGTCCGCGTTCTCCTCCACCCTGCTCACCCGGCGGTGCCTCAGCAGCACCACCGCCACCACGACGGCACAGGCCGACGCCATGGCGATGGTCAACGCCACCCATTCGGACATGGGAACTCCCTTCTCTGGCTTGGCTTGTGACGGAACGAAAGATTCGGTGGCCGCCCCGGCGTCCGCCGGTCGGCCGATCGCGGGGCGATCTCAGCGGCGATCCCGGGAGGGCGGTCCCACGGTCGACCCCGGGACGAGCCGGCGGGCACCGGGGCCCTGCCGCTCAGGACCTGCCCGAGCGACCTCGACCGCCGCCGCGACCCGGGCGCAGGGCCGCCGCCGCGAGCACGCCGGGGACCATGATCAGCAGCATCGTGGTGGTCATGGTGGCGCCGTGGTGGTGCTTCGAGACCGCCACCGGCTTCGACGCCACGACGTGGAACACCGGCCGCGCCGACGGTGTCGGCCAGAGCGGGCTCGTCGGGGCGGGACCGGGGCTCACCGGGCTCGGGGCGGCGGGAGCGGCAGGCGGAGGCGGCGCTGCGGGCGCGGGGTCCGGCGGGGCGACAGGCGCGGGCGGTGGGGGCAGCGAGGGCGCGGGTGCCGGCGGCATGCGGGTGGGCGACGGGCCGGGCGGCGCCGGTGACGGCGTGGCTGTCGGCGATGGCGTGGCAGCGCGCGTCGGCGTCGGCGTCGGGCTCGGCGGAGGAGTCCGGGTCGGGGTGGGCGTCGGACTGGGCGTGGGAGTCGGGCTGGGCATGCGGGTAGGCGAGGGCGTGGGCGTGGGGCTCGGGCAGGGGTACGGGTGATGGTGGTGCCCGTGGTGCCCCCACCCGTCGGGCTCATCCCGCCCGTCGTTCCCGTCCGACCCGCCGTGCTCACCGGGGCCGCCGTGGCCGTCCTGCTCGCCGGCCGGCCGCCCCCGCTCCTGCCGGAGCCCCATCGAGGGCGAGGCGGGCGGCGCGACGGGTGCCGTGGCGGCCCTGGGCGTGTGGCACGGGTGGTGTCGGTGCGGAGGCTCGTGGCCGTGTTCGCCGGTGCCGACGCTCGGGGCGACGCCGACCCCGACCTGCACGTCGACGCCGACCCCGACGCCCACGCTCCCGCCCGGCCCCACCGAGACCGAGACGTCCGTCTCCGTGCACACGCAGACGTCCACGGCCGGGCCGCCGCGCGGATGCCCCCCGGCGTGCTCGGCCCCGGACGCGGTCGCACCGGTGACCAGCGCGCACATCGCGACCACGCCGACCGCCGCGCCGACCAGCCGTACCCGTCGCCCGGAGGTCGCACTCCCACCGGCGTGCAGCGGTATCCGTCGGAGTTGCCGACGCTGGGGCATGACTCCACACACCTCTCGGGTCGTTGGGGGGTCGGAACGAACGCGGACCGGGACTGAGCTGGGGCTGGGGCTGGGGCTGGGACTGGGACTGGGACTGGGACTGGGACTGGGGCTGGGGCTGGGGCTGGGGCTGAGGTCGATGCGCCGCCACTGGACCGGCAGGCAGACCGGAAGCGGTCAAGTCCCCGCCTGAAAGTCGATCGGCCACGACCAAAAGTGATCAGAAATGATCAGGCGGACGGCCCGCCTCCGAGGGCGGGCCGTCCGTCATCAGGTCAAACGATCTTCTAGTCGGCCGGTTACGGTCCGAACCCGATGTTCCGCGGGTTCCTCCGCGGGTTCAGTGCCGGCGGTGCGCGATCTCCACGTTCTCCAGCACGCCCACCGCGTCCGGCACCAGGATGGCGGCCGAGTAGTAGGCGCTGACCAGGTACGAGATGATCGCCTTGTCGTCGATCCCCATGAAGCGGACCGAGAGCGACGGCTGGTACTCGTCCGGGATGCCGGTCTGGTGCAGGCCGATCACACCCTGGTTGTCCTCACCGGTACGGATCACGAGGATCGAGCTCGTGTTCTCCTTGGTGATCGGGATCTTGCTGCACGGCAGGATCGGCACCCCGCGCCACGCCGGCACCTGCTGCCCGCCGAGGTCGACGTGGGTGGGGTACAGGCCCCGGGCGTTGAACTCCCGGCCGATCGCGGCGATGGTCCGCGGGTGGGCCAGCAGGTAGTCCGGGTCACGGCGGCGGCTGAGCAGCTCGTCCAGGTCGTCCGGGGTGGGCGGCCCGGAGTGGGTCTGGATCCGCTGGTCGAAGTCGGCGTTGTTGAGCAGGCCGAACTCCGGGTTGTTGACGAGCTCGTGCTCCTGGCGCTCGCGCAGGGCCTCGATGGTCAGCCGGAGCTGGTGCTCGATCTGGTTCATCGGCTGGTTGTACAGGTCCGCGACGCGGGTGTGGACCTTGAGGATGGTCTGCGCGACGCTCAGCTCGTACTCGCGGGGCTTGAGCTCGTAGTCCACGAAGGCGCCGGGCAGCTCGTACTCGCCGTGGTGACCGGCCGACATCGCGATCTCGGCCTCGCCGCGCTCGTTCTGGGCCTGGAGCGGCAGGGCCAGGAAGGCCTGCAGGTGCTCCTGCAGGCTCGGCGCGTTGTCCCGGATGGCGGCGAAGTCCGCCCGGCTCAGGGTCAGCGCGACACCGGCGGTGGCGGTCTTGGCGGTGAACTCCCAGCAGGCGTCCGGGTTCAGCAGGGCGTCGTCGCCGAAGCGGTCGCCGTCGCCGGCCACGCCGACCACGGTCTCGTCGCCGTACTTGCCGGTGCCGATCTGGTTGATCTTGCCGTGCGCGATCAGGAAGATCCGGTCGGCGGCCTCACCCTGCGTGGCGAGCACCTCGCCGGGGCCGAAGTCCCGCTGCTGGCAGCGGTCGGCCAGGGCGGTCAGCACCTCCTCGTCCTCGAAGCCGCGCAGCAGCGCCAGCTCGCCCAGTTCCGCCGGGATCACCCGGACCTGCGAGCCGGTCTTGATGAACTCCACCACGCCGTTGCCCACGGCGTAGGTGAGCCGTCGGTTGACCCGGTAGGCGCCACCGGCGGCCTGCACCCAGGGAAGCACCTTGAGCAGCCAGCGGGAGGTGATCTCCTGCATCTGCGGTGCGGACTTGGTCGTGGTTGCGAGGTTCCGGGCAGCGGCCGTCGCAAGGCTCTGCTGCTTGACCTGCTCTGTCTCCGGGGTCGTGTCCACGGGCATCGGCAGGGTCTCCATTCCTGTGGTTCGGCTCACGCGGCCAGGGCCATCCGGTCCGCCCTTGCGCATGCCGTGACGAATCATCAGATCCGTATACTGGTGGGGGAGTTGGCGAGGAATCGCGAATGCGGCCGCCGTCTCCCGGCGACCCACCCGGAACCCTAGATCACCAGGACCCGGCCAGGCTCGTACGGACGGCCACTACCCCCCGATAGGGTGAATCTCGCGCGGTCCGCCCCCATCGCCCCGCCGACCGGAGGAACATCCGTTCGCGAGCGCGACCCCTGTGCCACCAACGACTTCCCACCCCGACACCGCTCCGTCGGGCGGCCCCGCGGGCCCTCGCCCGGCGTCAGAGCCCGCGTCAACCCGGCACACCGAAAGGGGACTGCGCGCGGACGGCCCGTCAGGCGCCGGCACGGGGGCGGCCGGCGCCTGACGGGGGCACTGGGGGCGCGTGGAACGGGGAGGAAGGGGGAACGAGGGGCTGGCAACACCGAGGCACGCGGGCCGGCTCCGGGTCGGCGACGGGCCCGCGACGGGCAGGCTCCGGGTCGGCGACGGGACGGCCTCTGGTCGGCGACGGGACGGCCCCGGGTCGGCAACGGATCAGGCGCAGGCGACCTGGGTGCCGGGGACTCCGACGATGCCCGAGTTGCTGCTCAGCCCTCCGTTGTACTCGTAGTACAGGTAGGAGTAGAAGTCGATCCGGGTCGCGTCGCCGCAGGCCGAGTCGGGCGCGATGGCGTAGGTCACCGTGAAGGTGCTGGCGGCGCCGGGGGCGAGCGGCACGTTGTACCGGGCGATGCCGCCGTGGACGTTGTCGCTGCAGCCGTTGGTCTGGGTGCCGCAGGCCGTCTCGGTGAACTTGAGGCCGGTCTCCAGGGTGGTCGGGTAGGTCTCCTGGACGCTCTGGTACACGAACTGGATCGGGGTGTCGTACGGGTTGGTGAGCGTCAGGGTGAGCGTGAACTCGCCGCCCCTGACGGTCGTCTGCCTGTCGGAGACGGCCGTGAGGGGCAGTGGGGAGTCGGCCCGGGCGGGTGCGGCGGAGAGGAGCAGACCGACGACGAGGGCCGGGCACGCGAGGAGCCCGGCGCGGATCGGATGTGTTCTGCGCATGACCAAGGAGCGTAGGGCGGGGAACCCCCGGGGTTGCCCGCCTCGGCCCGATCCCGTACCGGCGCATGAGTGGTGAGCGGACACCGCGCACCGGTCGGCCGCGTTCCGGCCCCACCGGGGCGCCGGAAGGCCTATGCTCCGCCCCCCTTCCCGCTCGCCGTCGCTCCGCGCTCAGACCGGCGGCGGCAGGACGTCGCACAGCGCCGCGAGGGCGGCCGGGTAGGCGTGGTCGGGCGGGGTGGCGTAGCCGACCACCAGGCCGTCCACCGCGGGCATGGCCTCCGCGGTGATCCCCGGGTGCCGGTAGTCCGCGAGTCCGTCCACGGCCAGGCCGCGGCGGGCGGCGGCCTGGAGCACGGACCGCTCGGTGCCCGGCTCCAGGCGCAGCACCGCGTGCAGACCGGCCGCGATGCCCGAGACCGAGACGTGCGGGGCACTCGCCGCGAGGGCTGCCACCAACTGGTCGCGGCGGTCGCGGTAGCGGCGGCGCATCCGGCGCACGTGCCGGTCGTAGCCGCCGGAGTCGATGAACTCGGCCAGGGTCAGCTGGTCCAACGCGCTGGCCCAGCCCTCGCGTTCGCCCTTGGCGGCGAGCACCCGGTCGACCAGGTGGTCGGGAAGCACCATCCAGCCCAGGCGCAGCGCGGGCGTGAGGCTCTTGCTGGTGCTGCCGAGGTAGACCACCCGCTCGGGGTCGAGGCCCTGGACGGCGCCGACCGGCTGCCGGTCGTAGCGGAACTCCCCGTCGTAGTCGTCCTCCAGGACCAGCCCGCCCCGGCCACGCGCCCAGTCGACCACCGCGGCCCGACGGCCCGGGTGCAGGGGGCCGCCGGTCGGGAACTGGTGCGCGGGGGTGAGCAGGGCCGTACGGACGTCCCTGTGGTGCGCCAACTCGTCGACCCGGGCGCCCTCTTCGTCGATCGGCAGCGGAACGGTGGTGACCTCGGCGGCGGCCAGCAGCCCGCGGTGGAAGCCCAGCCCGTACGCCTCGACGGCCAGCGGCCCGCTCTCGCCGGGCGGCAGGACGGGCCGCGCGCCGTCGAAGAGCAGCCGCAGCGCGTGGGCGAATCCGGAGCAGATCACGATCCGCTCCGGGTCGGTGCGTACCCCGCGGGCGCGGGCCAGGTAGTCGGCGAGGACGGTGCGCAGTTCGCGCCGGCCCTGTGGATCGCCGGGCCCGAAGGCCTCGTTGGGCGCGGCGGTGAGGGCGCGGCGGGCTGCGGCGAGCCAGGCGGCGCGGGGGAAGGAGGCGGCGTCGGGCCGCCCCTGCCGCAGGTCGTGCCGGGGCCCGGGGCGGGGCGAGGGGCGTCGGGCCCGGGTCGGCGGGGCGGGCTCGGCGCGCTCGGCGACGGCGGTTCCGGAGCCCTGACGGGCGGTCAGCCAGCCCTCGGCGACGAGTTCGGCGTAGGCCTCGGCGGCGGTGTTCCGGGCCAGGCCGAGGTCGGCGGCGAGCGAGCGGTACGGCGGGAGCCGGGTGCCGGGCGCCAGGCGCCCACTGCGGATGGCCTCGCGCAGGGCTGCCATCAGCGCGGCCCTGCGGCCGCCGTGCACGGGGAGGTCGAGGTGCAGGTCGCTTCCGGTCGGGTGGGCGGGCTCGGAGGGGTGCGTGCCCCGCGTGTCCGTCATGTTCACGCACCCTACCCGCCGCCCCGCCGCCGCCCGCCCGGAGGGCAGGCAGGCCGGCGGCCGGCCCTGGCCCAGACCCGGGCCCAGACTCAGACCCGGGCCCAGGCCCTCAAGCCCGAACCGACTCGTCCCGAACCCGATTTGCCCCGGCCCGACTTGACCCAGCGCGCCGCCCGACCACCCCTGCCGCTACGGCCCCAGCCCCTACGGGACGACGGTCACCGGCCAGCGGCCCGCCTTGACCAGTCGGACGGCCACCGAACCGATCACCTTGTGCCCGGCCTGCTCGGAGACGCCGACCACGACGGCGTCGGCGCGCAGTTCGTCCGCGAGCTTGGCCAGCCCGCCGTACGGGTCGCCGCGCATGGTCAGGAAGCGCCACTCCACCTTCCACACCTCGCGCACCCGCTCCTCGGCCTCCCGCAGGGCGGCCAGCAGTTCGTCGGCGATCTCCTGGGTGGTCTCCTCCACCGCGGCCCCGGCCAGGGCCGTCGCGGCGCCGAGGATGGGCTGGATGTACGCCACCGCGAGGACGGCGCCCTGGCGGCGGGCCAGTCCGGCGGCGTAGGCGGTGGCGCGCCAGGAGGAGTCGGAGCCGTCGAGGCCGGCCAGGATCACCGAGGGGCCGTCGGTGCCCAGTTCGAAGCCCGCGGGCGCGGCCGCGGGCTCGTGGTCCTCTCCCCCGGTCGGCGCGCCGGCCGGCACTCCGGCCGGGCCTTTGCCTCCGGGCACCCTTCCGGCACCCGCGTCCGCCTCTCCTGCGTCCGCCGTGTCCGCTGCATCGCTGTCGTTGCTCATGGCCTGAGGCTATTCCGCCACGGGGAGTGAGCGCAGGGACCACCCCGGGTGAGGCCTGTGGTGCGGGCCACCCGCGGCGGCGACGGGCGCCGCGGATCCGGCACCGGCGGCTGGCGGACCGCTACGCGTTGTCGACGATGTGCGCGGCCTCACACGGCCGTTGGCGTGACGCGGGGCACCATCCGAAGCGAATCGATCTTGAAAATAGGGGCAAATACGTCCAAATTTCCCCATTTCCTTGATCATTACGCCCGGTAACAGGCCTCTGACGTGCCTGAACGTCGAAATCCTTGAACCGTCCACCACCGCCCCCGTAACTTCGAACCCGTTGCACCGAGCGATCCGCTCCGGACGGGCTCCACCGCCCCCGAGCAGGAACGGTGCCCGACCACGCGAGTGACGTGTCCCCGAAACCGACGGCCTTCCGAGGGCCTGGTTCCGCGCGCTCGCAACCCCCTCCGAAAGGAAATCCATGACCTTCCGTAACGAGACTGCCGCTGCCACCACCACCGCCACCCCGAAGCGCGGCAACCGCGTCCGGATGGCGCTGATGGCCGGGGCGCTCACCGCCCTGCCGGTGGCCGGCCTCGTCACGGCCACCAGCGCCTCCGCGGCGCCGGCCACGGTCTGGGACAAGGTCGCCGCCTGCGAGGCGACCGGCAACTGGGCCGTCAACTCCGGCAACGGCTTCTACGGCGGCCTGCAGTTCACCTCCAGCACCTGGGCGGCCTTCGGCGGCACCTCCTTCGCCCCGCGCGCCGACCTGGCCACCAAGGACCAGCAGATCTCCATCGGCGAGAAGGTCCTCGCGGCCCAGGGCCCGGGTGCCTGGCCGGTCTGCTCCGTCAAGGCCGGTCTGACCAAGTAGGACCCCGCACTGCCGCCGCGCCCCCCCTGCCGGGCGCGGCGGCTTCGCCGTGTCGGCGCCCCCGCCGACCGGGCCCGACCGTCCCTCCTCGGCAGCCTCCGTCGGGGAGCGATCCGTCAGGCGGCGGGCCGGGGCGGGAGCGGCAGCGGGACGGCGGGCAGGCCGTCGAGGCTGGTGCCGACGAGCGGCTTGCGCTCGCAGTATGCGCTGAACTCCTCCTCGCCCTTGCGGTCGAAGTACTGGGCGTGCAGGTCCCGGTCGGCGCGGTAGTCCATGAACGGCACCGCGTACCCGCAGGAGTCGCTGACCCGTTCCGCCGTGACGAGCACGATCGCCCGCAGCCCCGAACCGTCGGCACCCGGGTCGAAGTGGCCGAGCAGGTCGGCGAACCGCGGGTCGTCGCGGAAGACCGCCTCGCCCCGGCCGTGCACCCGCACCACGGTCGGCGGCCCCTCGAAGGCGCACCACATCAGGGTGATCCGTCCGTTCTCCCGCAGGTGGGCCACCGTCTCGGCCTGCGAGCCGCCGAAGTCCAGGTAGGCGAGGGTGAGTTCGTCGATCACCGCGAGGGTGCCGGAGCGGCCCTTGGGCGAGAGGTTGACGTGCCCGTCCGCGGTCAGCGGGGCGGTCGCGACGAAGTAGACCGGCTGGCGCTCGATGAACCGGCGCAGCCGGCCGTCGATGCATTCGTACTGCTTTCCCATGGTCGCGATTCTGCCCGCACGCCCGCCGGCGGGGAACCGGGATCCGGCCAATGAGACGCCCTGGCAAGCCGGCCGCGGCCGCGGGGCCTACGATGATCCGTGCACGGCGCACAGCGCACCCACCGGGCGTAGCACGGGAGTTGAGATGGTCCGGAGCACCCTCCCGACGACCGCGCCCGGGATGGTCCTCGGCACGCCCGCCGCCCCACTGCGCCGGTACGTCCTCGGCTACCGCGGCTACCACCTCGCCCTGCGGGAGACCCGGCGGCGGCTGGAGGTGCCGACGGACGTGGTCACGGTCGCGCTCGCCTTCGAGGGCGCGATGCGCCTCACCGACGCCGTGATGCCCGCACCCGCCGCCTCGTTCGGATCGGTCGCGGCGGGTCTGCGCCGCACCGCGACGATCGCCGAACACACGGGCGTCCTGCACGGGTTGGCCGTGTCGCTCACCCCGCAGGGCGCGTTCCGGGCGTTCGGTCCGCTGGCCGGCGACCTCGGCGGGCAGTGGGCCGAGGCCGGGGACGTCCTCGGCCCGCGGCTGCGGGCGCTGACCGAACGGCTGGCCCACGCCCCGGGCTGGCCGGCCCGGTTCACCATGCTGGACGGGTACTTCGCCGCGCTGTTCGCGTACGGCCCGGACTGGGAACCCTCCGTCCGCTGGGCCTGGCACCAACTGCGCCGCTCCCACGGGCTGGTGCCGATCCACACCCTGGTCGACGGCACCGGGTGGAGCCGCCGCCGACTGGAGCTGCGCTTCCGCGAGCACCTCGGGCTCGCCCCGAAACAGGCCGCCGGCATTCTCCGGCTCCAGCACACCCTCGGCGTCCTGGCCGCTCGGGAGCACCACCGGGACCACCCCACGGGGGCCGACCTCGCCACGCTGTGCGGCTACTACGACCAGTCCCACCTCGACCGCAGCTTCCGCGCCATGGTCGGCTGCTCGCCGCGCGAGTTCCTGGCCTCCCGGCGCGGCGCCGCCGCCCTGCACGAGCAGCCCACCGACCGGGTGGCCGGCCGGGTGACCAGCGCCGTCCTCGACACCGGCACGCCGTAGGCGGCCGCGCCCGCGTCGGTCGCCACCCGCCGGCCGGCCGCGCTCGAATCCGATGCCGTGCGCATTTGTACAAGACGCGCGACCGCCCCGTCCGGCACCTTTCAGGGGCCCGGCCGGTACGAGGGGACCGGCCGGTCACGGTGCGCGGACGGGGCCTGGCTCAGGTCGGGTTCCGACCGGGCCGGGTCACTGCTTCAGGTAGACGCTGTCCATGAAGTCGATGATCTGCTGGTCCGTCAGCCGCTGGCCGTCGCGGTGGCCCATCGCCAGGTCCGCCTCGCTGATCATGCCCACCAGCCGCTCCCCGTCGATCACCGGGATGCGCCGGATCTGGTGCTGCTCCATCTTGCGCAGCACCATCTCCATGCTGTCCTCGGCGCGCACGCAGTGCAGGTGGCCGGACAGCTCCATGGCCGTCATCTTGGCCGGGTCCTTGCCCTCGGCGATACACCTCAGCACGATGTCGCGGTCGGTGATGATGCCCTTCAGCTTCTGGTCGTCGCCGCAGATCGGCAGCGCGCCCACGCTCTTGTCGCGCATCATCTTGGCGGCCTCGGCCAGCGTCTGGTGCTCGCCGATGCACTGCGCGCCGGTGTGCATGATGTCTCGGGCAGTGGTCATGGGGACTCCTTCGTCGGTGATTCCCCCCGGTCTCCCCCCAGGCGTCGCCCCGGGCGCCCGACCGGGCGCGCACGGGGTGACCGCGACCTCACCATAAGCAACACCGCACCCGCCCGCGACCGCGCCGGAGACCGCCCGCGACCCCCTGGCCGCCGCTGCCCACGGCGCCGACCGCCGGAGCGCCGGTACTGGCAGGGCGACCACACGCGGTCGAGCGGGCACCCGCGCGGACACCCGAGCGGACGTCGGAACGGGCACCCGAGCGGACCTCGCAGCACCGAGAACGGACCACGACTCGCGCGACGCCGCCGCCCCGGAGGGCGATCGCAGGCGCTCCGGCCCCCACCCGGGCGCGCCCCGGCCGGCCGTGGAGTGACGCGGTGGCCACACCGGCGACCACGCGCCGGGCGCTCCGTCTCGCGCTGCCGGAGGCCGACGGTCGGGTCAGACCCGGGGAGCCGGGCCGGTTCGCGGGCTCCGGCCGCCGAACCGGGGCAGACTGGCTGCGGGGGCAACCCGTCGGAGGCTACGGAGACGGCCCATGCCGCAGATGACGGTGGACGGGCGCACCCTCGCCCTCTCCCACCTCGACAAGGTGTACTACCCGCGCACCGGCACCCTCAAGGGCGAGGTGCTGCGCTACTACGCAGCCGTCCACGCCGCCCTGCTCCCCCACCTGCGCGACCGCCCGGTCTCGTTCCTGCGGTGCCCGGACGGCGTCGAGGCGGAGGTGTTCGTCGCCAAGAACCCGCCGCCCGGCACCCCGGACTGGGTGCGCACCGTCGACGTGCCCAGCAACACCGGCGAGCTGCGCCAGGTGGTGCTGGAGGACGGGGCGGCGCTGCTCACCGTCGCCAACCTGGGCTGCCTGGAACTGCACGTCCCGCAGTGGCACGCGGCCGCGCCGGCCGTCGCCGACCGGCTGGTCCTGGACCTCGACCCCGGCGAGGGGGCGGACGTCCTCACCTGCCGGGCGGTGGCGCTGCTGCTGCGCGACCGGCTCGCGGCCGACGGCCTCGACGCCTGGGTGAAGACCTCCGGCTCCAAGGGCCTGCACCTGCTGGTCCCGATCGAGCCCACTCCGAGCACCCGGGTCTCCGCCTACGCGAAGGCCCTGGCCGCCGACCTGGAGGCCGAGCACCCGGAGCTGGTCGTGCACACCATGGCCAAGGCCCGGCGCCAGGGCCGGGTGCTGGTCGACTGGTCGCAGAACAACGCCAAGAAGACCACCGCCGCGCCGTACACCCTGCGGGCCCGGCCGCGACCGACGGTGTCCACCCCGCTGTCCTGGGCGGAGCTGGAACGGGCCGGCGGCGAGCCGGACCTCGCCTTCACCCTCGCCGAGGTCCCCGAGCGACTGGACACCCATGGCGACCTGTTCGCCCCGCTGCTGGACCCGGAACAGGCCCGGCCGCTGCCGCCCGCCCCTTCGGCAGCGCCCCGACACCAGCCGGGGCGGCCGACCCATCAGCGGCCGGAGCAGCAACCGGAGCAGCCGCGCCAGGTGCTGCACCCGCCCGTGGAGGTGGTGCGCCCCGCCGCCGTCACCGCCGTGCCGCCCGCCGACGGCCTCGGCGGTGGGGGCGTGCAGTACGAGCTGAAGCTGGACGGCTTCCGCTGCGTCGCCTTCGCCCGCGGCGACCGCCCGCCGGTGCTGCAGTCCCGCACCGGCCGCGACCTCGCGCCCGAGTTCCCGCCGATCGCCGCCGCCGTCGCCCGGCTCCCCGAGGGGCTGGTCCTGGACGGCGAACTGGTCGCCTGGCGCGGCGGCCGGTTCGCCTTCGGCGAGCTGCTGCGCACCCGCCAGGCCCGCGCGGCCGCCCCTGACGTCGCCCTCGGCCTGATCGTCTTCGACGTGCTGGCCCTGCCCAGCCGCGACGTCCGCCGACTGCCGCTCACCGACCGCCGGCGCCTGCTGCTGGCCGCCCTGGCCGACGTCCCGCCGCCGATCCAGCCCGTGATGGCCACCACCGACCGGGCGGAGGCGCTGGAGTGGATGGCGCAGCTCGCGGACACCGGCGTGGAGGGCCTGGTCTGCAAGGCCGCCGCGTCCCCCTACCGCCCGCGCGGCGCAGGGCGCGCCTGGGTCAAGTACCGCCGCAGCGACACCCTCGACGCCACCGTCCGCGCCGTCACCGGCCCGGCCTCCCGCCCGCACGCGCTGATCCTGCGCCTGGACGACGGCCGCGTCTTCCTGACCACCCCCCGGCTCACCGCCGTGCAGGCCCGTGAGGTCGCCGAGGTCGTCGGCCCCCTCCTCGGCCCGGCCACCACCGACCCGGACCACGGGCCGGTGCACCCCCTCACCGGTCCGCTGCGCGCCGAACTCACGCTCACCGGCCGCCCGCCCACCGCCACCTTCGTCCGGTTGCGGGGCGACTGACGCCTCGTCGACCGCCCGGTGCCGCGCGGCGGCCGTGGCCGTGACGACCGGGACCGTCGGCGGGGCCGTCACTTCCGCCGCTTCGCCTCCGCGTGGGCGAACTCCGTGACCAGGACGTCGGTGAAGAGCGGCAGGTCGTCCGGCTTGCGGCTGGTGACGAGGGGGCCGGGGCCGTCCCGGCAGACGTGCACCGGCTCGTCGACCCAGTGGGCGCCCGCATTGACCAGGTCGGTGCGCAGACTCGGCCAGGACGTGAGGGTGCGGCCCCGGACGGCGTCGGCCTCGATGAGGGTCCAGGGGGCGTGGCAGATCGCGGCGGTCGGGCGGCCGGAGGCGCAGTGGGCGTGCACGTAGGCCACCGCCGCCCGGTCCAGGCGCAGGTCGTCGGGGTTGGCGACGCCGCCGGGCAGGACCAGGCCGTCGTAGGCGTCCGGGGTCGCGTCGGCGACCAGGGCGTCGACGGCGAAGGTGTCGCCGGGGGCGTGGTGCCGCACGGCCTGGACCCGCCCCTCGGCGGTGGACAGCAGGCGCGGGGTGCCGCCGGCCTCGGCGACGGCCTGCCAGGGGGAGGTCAGTTCGATCTGCTCGACACCGTACGGGGCGACCAGGAAGGCGATCGTCCGGCCGGTGAGCGTGGTGGTGGGCCAGCCCATGACTCGGTTCCTCAGCGCTCGTCGGGGGCGGTCAGGTCGACCGCGGCGGCCGGGGCGGAACTGAGCCTGGCGCGCGGGCAGTCGAGGTGGACGGCCAGTTCCAGGTGGTCGACGCGGGCGACCAGGCCGACGGGGACGAGCACCCTGGTGCCCGGCACCCAGGACTCGGCGTCGACCAGCAGGTGGTCCCCGGTGTCGCGCTCGACCGGGCCGACCGGGCCGTCGGTGGCCTGCACCTCGTAGCCGACCAGGCCTGGGCCGGCGGCGGGGTGGGAGGAGCCGGGGCGGTACTCCCACAGTTCGGTGCTCATCGCCTCACGCCTCCGGCCGGTCCCAGGGCCGCCGGTCCCGGCGCTCCCGCTGCTCCTCCGGCGGGGCCGTGCGGGCCCGGCGTTCGCGGGAGGTGCCTCGGCGGCGCAGCAGTTCGGCGGTGGCGACCGCGGCGGCCACCGAGGCCGCCCAGACCACGCCGAGCGCGGTCAGCACGGCCGTGGTCGGGGTCCGTGCGCCCACGCCGAGGCAGATCGCGGTCATGACCAGGGCGGTCACCACCACCCCGGTCGAGAGCCGGCGTCCGACCGCGCGGAGCACGCCGCGCACCCGGCCGGGCCGTTTGGCGCCCATCGTGCTCAGTTTCCGGTCGAGCCGTGTGTCCTGGCGCAGATCGGACTCGATCTCCTCGAGGAGACGCCGCTCCCATCCGCTCAAAGCGGGACCGTCCATCTCGGTCACCTCCGACACTTCCGGTGACGTGCTCGCACCCGGGCGGTTTCCCGGTACGGGCCGGCGCTAACCGTTCCGGGGACGGCCAGTTGCGGCGCCCACGGGCCCGAAGGCGCGGGGGCGGGCGAGCAGGCTGTCGTCCAGGACACGCAGCAGGGCGGCGGCGTCGCGGTGGACCTCGGCCGCTCCCGCTGCCCGCAGCTCCGGGCCGGCGTCCCCGCCGGTCTCCAGGGCGACGCACGGCACCCCGGCCCGCCGCGCCGCCCGTACCTCGCGCACACTGCCCGCGACGGCCACGGCGTGCGGGGTGCCGCCGTCCACCAGTTCCAGGGCGGCCCGCAGCGGGTCGCCCCCGGGGTCGGCCACGGTCAGCGCCGGTGCCCCGCCGGGCCCGGGGCCGGTCAGGACGACCGTCCAGCCCCGGAGGGCGCACTCGCGCAGCAGTTCGGTGCCGCCGGGCAGCGCGGGCCGCCAGTCGGTACCGAAGAGAGCCGCCGAGATCACCGTCATGGCCACCGCTTCCCGTCGCAGGCCGCACGCCGTACGCGCCCTTCCAGGTTAGGCCGCTCCCCCGTCCTGCGCGCTGCCTGGGCTGTGGCGGGGTGGGGGCGCGTAGCGTCCGCCCGGGGGTCAGGCGGGCCGGGCCGGGGCGGCGAACGGGTCCGAGGCCAGCCGGGCGTGCAGGTGCTCGTCCTGGTAGTCGCGGCCCTCGAAGCGCCAGGAGGCCCGCAGGGTGCCCTCGTACGGGAAGCCGGCGCGCTCCGCGACCCGGCAGGAGGGGTCGTTGCCGACGGCGTGGAACAGTTCGATGCGGCGGGCGCCCGCGGTCTCGACGGCCCAGCGGGTGACGGCGGTGGCGGCGCGGGTGGCCAGGCCGCGGCCTCGGGCGGCGGCGAGCAGCCAGTAGCCGACCATGGCGACGCCGTCGGCCTGGTTGCTCCACCGCAGGAAGGCGTTGCCGAGGAGGGTGCCGTCGGCGGCGTCGGTGACGGCGAAGGCGGCCATGGTGCCGTCGGCCCAGTGCGCGTCGCAGCGGTCCAGATAGGCCTCGGCGGCGGCCGGATCGGTGGCGCTCAGCGGGTTCCAGCGGGCGATGTCCGGGTCCGTCGCCGCGGCGACGAGAGCGGGGACGACGCCGCCGGGCACGTCGAGGGCGCGCCCCCAGGGGCGCAGCAGGGCGTCGCCGAGGTCGAGGACGGCGGGGCGGAGGACGCGCCGGTCGCCGACGGCCGCAGGGGTCTCGCTGGTGGTCATCCGGTCTTCCTACCTCCCGGCCCCGCGGGGCCGCCAGCGGATTACCGGCACCGGGGCCGCCCGCCGTGGTGCGCGACCGGGCCGCGGCCGGGCTGCGACGGCCGGCGGAGGCGTCCGGTGCCCGGTCGGGGGCCGGGCGACGGCCGCCGCCCGGCCGACGGCCGCGTCAGATCCGGGCGAGGTAACCGTTGTCGACCAGCCACATCACGTTCAGCTTGGCGGGGCCGCCCGCCACCAGGGCCCCGTCCAGCTGGTACTGCAGGCCCCAGCCGGGCTGGTCGAACCATGGTGCGATCGGGCCGGCGTGCACCTTGAAGGCCTTGACGACCTTGTAGTCGTGGTAGTTGCAGGCGGCCGGCGGGTTGCCGTCCAGGCTCTGCGGCGGGATCGCGCGGCTGGCGTAGGGCAGGCCCTCGGGGGCGAGGAAGGCGCCGTACTCGCTGCCGTAGCGGTCGATGTTCTGGTTGGGCTGGAGCGTGAGGTCGAACTCGATCGGGCTGCCGTCGGGCAGGGTGACGTAGCCGTCGGCGGGCGGGTAGATCCAGCCGCCCTTGCCGCCGTTGGCGGCCGGGTCGTAGTGCCGGGCCAGGAAGTCCTGGTCGCTCGCGCCGCCGGTGCGCCGGTAACCGGTGAGCTGGCGGCCGACCGGGCCGGTGGTCGGGAGGTCCTGCGGCCCGAGTCGGGCGTCGTCGTGGAAGAAGGCCGCGGAGCACTGGTCGGACGGGGTGGCCGCCCGTCCTCCGGCGGTGGCCGTGTCGGCGGCCGCCGCGGGGATGCTCGGGGCGAGCAGGGCGGCGGCCGCGGCGAGGGGCGCGACGAGCAGGCGAAGGCGAAGGCGCACGGTGTCTCCGTCGTAGGGGTGTCATCCGGAGGGGCACTTCGGTCACCCTCCGTGTCCGGACGGGCACCAGGCAAGCGGATCCGCTGATCGTTCGTCAACACGACGTGGCGGAGGGCGCGTCGGATTCCCCGGTTTCGGCCAAGGCCGGGGCGCCGGGCCGCTCAGCCGACCGGGGGACCGCCCACCCGACCGGGGGACCGCCCACCCGACGGGACGGGACGGACGGGCCGCCCGGCCGGGTTCCGTCACCGTCCCGGGGCGACCCTCCCCACCAGGTGGAGCAGCCGGTCGAGGGCGTCCTTGGAGTTGGGCTCGGTCAGGTTGACCATCAGCCGGAACACCACCTTCAGCAGTGCCGGGTGGCCGAGTCCGGCGGCCCCGGCGGCGCCGAGCACCCGGGGGCGGCCGAGCAGGTCGGCGGCCAGCCTGCCGAGCGCGAAGTAGCCGGCGTAGGCGGAGCGCAGGGCCTGCGGATAGCCGCGAAGGGCGAGTTCGCGGCCGCGGTCGGTGCGGCGGGCGAGGGCCTGGACGATGGTCTCGGCGGCGTAGCGGCCGGATTCCATGGCGTAGGCGATGCCCTCCCCGGTGCCGGGGCTGACCGTGCCGCCGGCGTCGCCGACCAGCAACAGGCCGTCCGCGTAGTGGGGTTGGCGGTTGAGGCCCATCGGGAGGGCGGCGCCGCGGATCGGTTCGGTGACGCCGTCGGGGGTGTAGCCGTACCCGGGGGGCAGGTCCTCGCACCAGCGGCGCAGCAGGTCCCGCCAGTCCACGTCCGCCTTGGCGGTGTCCAGGACGCCGAGGCCGACGTTGGCGGTGCCGTCGCCCATGCCGAACACCCAGGCGTAGCCGGGCAGCAGGCGCCGGGCCGGGTCGTCGGGGTGGCGCAGGTCGAGCCAGGCCTCCAGGTAGCGGTCCTCGTGGCGCGGGGTGGTGAAGTACGTGCGGTAGGCGACGCCCATCGCGCGGTCGGTTCGGCGGTAGCGCTTCATGGCGACGGACAGTCGGGTGGAGTTGCCGTCGGCGGCGACCACGAGCGGGGCCCGGTAGGCGACCGGCCGGCGCTCCTCGCCCAGTTTGGCGGTGACCCCGGTGATCCGGCCGGTCCGCTCGTCCACCAACGGGCCCGCCACGTTGGCGCGTTCGACCAGCCGGGCGCCGAGGGAGGCGGCCTTCTGCGCGAGCAGCTGGTCGAAGTCGGCGCGGCGGCGGACCAGTCCGTAGCCGGGGAAGGCGGAGAGCTCGGGCCAGTCGAACTCCAGCGCGCGCCGCCCGGCGATCAGCCGCAGGCCCCGGTTGTGCAGCCAGCCGGCCTCCTCGGAGACGTCGACGCCGAGGTCGGTCAGCTGCTTGACGACGCGCGGGGTGAGGCCGTCCCCGCAGACCTTCTCGCGCGGGAACGCCGACTTTTCCAGCAGCAGGACGTCCAGGCCGGTCCGGGCGAGGTGGGCGGCGGCGGTGGAGCCGGCCGGGCCGGCCCCCACCACGATGACGTCCGCGCTCTCCTCGGCGTTCTGCTCTGGGCCGGGCATCGCAATCTCCCACGGGGTCGGATCGGCTGCGCGCGCAACGGGATCTGCGGCTGGACGTGCAGGGCGCACTGGGCGGTCCCAGACGGACGATATTGACCCTGGTGCCCGGCTGCCGCCCCGACACGCAGGCCACCGCCGGGGAGCGGTCAATACCGGCCACCTCGACCCCTCGGGTTCACCCGCCGAACAGGGGCCGCGAGTTGACTGTCACCGATCGCCGCACCGGCCCGAACGAACACGAAACCATGACAACCGGGTGATCGGATCGTTGTAACGAACTAGTCGGACCAACCGTGCACAGCGATGCATTTCGGCCAAACCCACCTTGCGTCACGGTGAGCTCTGCGGGAGCTTTTGTGCCCCTCCCGTCGTACGGCACCGGCTCGCACCGAACGGCCGACCAGAGGCTCCCTCCCGCCGCGCAGGTTCGTCCCGGCCTGCTGTACCCGATGGAACAGCCATGCACATCCGCTCCACCGCCGCGCGCTCCCTGGTGGCCGTCCCGACCGCCGCCGCCCTCATGCTGCTCGCCCCCGCCGCCGCGCACGCCGTCGGCGGCAAGGGCGGTGCCCCCGGCAACAACGGCACCGTCAAGATCCACGACGCCGCCACCGGGCAGGAGGACGTCCGCAACGAGCCCAAGGTCTGCACCTTCTACCTGGACTCCTTCGGCTTCGACGCCGACCAGGACGTGATCTGGGCGATCACCACCGTCGGCGGCGGCCCCACCGAGAAGCTCGTCGCGTACGGCGACCTCCCGGTCGACGGCCACGGCCACGTCCGCACCGAGGACATCCACCTGCCGGACGGCCACTACAAGCTCTACTGGCAGTCCGTCGAGCTGGTCGACGGCGAACTGCCGAAGGACACGAAGCTCAACAACCCCAAGCACAAGGTCTTCAAGGTCGACTGCGGCAGCCAGACCCCCGCCCCGACCGGCAAGCCCTCGCCGAGCGTGACGCCGACCCCCACCAAGGCCCCGTCCACCGGCCCGACCACCGTGCCGACCACGCCGTCGCACGGCCCCTCCACTCCGGCCTCGCCGACCGGGAGCCCCACCGCGAAGCCGTCCGGCACCCCGACCACCCCGGCGCCGACGACTCCCGCCCCGACCACCCCGGCGCCGACCACCCCGGCCCCGACGACTCCGGCGACCGGGGAACCGACCGACGGGGCGACCGCCGCCCCCACCGGCGTCCCGAGCCCCGGCCCGTCGAACCCGCCGACCGCCACCGTGCCGGTGCACACCCCGACCACCGACACCCCGGTCAACCCGGACGAGCCGCTGACCCTGCCCGCCAAGGTCAGCGTCCCCACCCCGATCCCGGGTGCCCCCTCGGACGGCAAGAAGCTGGCCAGCACCGGTAGCGACGGCACCCTGCTGTACGCGGGCGTCGGCACCGTCCTGCTGGCCGCCGGCGCGGGCACGGTGGTCTACACCCGCCGTCGCCGCACCTCTTCCTGAGGCACCGGGCCCGTCCGGTGCGCCGACCGCGCCCCGGGCACCTGCCGCGACTGGGCCGCGGCACGACCGAGCCCCTGGATCCGCGAGCAGCTGCGGGTCCAGGGGCTCCGTGCCGTACGACGGCGCCCGGGTCAGGGAGGACCACGGCCGACGGCGTCGTCGCCGGCGAGGGCCCCCGGCCACGGGGGTGGACCAGCGGCCCTCACCCCGGACTACGGGCGGCGCCCCGTCCCCGGTTCACCGCTGGCCCCACCGGATGACATCAGCACCACGGGCCTCATCCGAACCACCGGACTCACCGGCATCAGAGGCCTCAGCGGTCCCGTCCGTTCCGGGACCGGGCCCGGGCACGCCGGAAGCCCCTCGCCTGACGGG
This sequence comes from Streptomyces sp. NRRL S-350, assembly GCF_000719705.1. Lineage (GTDB taxonomy): Bacteria > Actinomycetota > Actinomycetes > Streptomycetales > Streptomycetaceae > Kitasatospora. The sequence continues at coordinate 113,582 of NZ_JOHO01000007.1, forward strand.
GGAGCAGGCGAGGGGCTTCCACCCGGGACTACGGCTGGCCGCCCGTCACGGGTTCACCGCCAGCACCACGTAACCCGCCAGCACCGCCAGGTGCAACGCGCCCTGCAGCGGCGTCGCCCGGCGCGGGATGACCGTGAGGGTGCCCAGCACGACCGTCAGGGTCAGCAGCACCATGTGCGCCGGGTCCAGGCCCAGGACGAGCGGGCCGGGCAGCCAGGTGGAGGCGATCGCGACCGCCGGGATGGTGAGGCCGATGCTGGCGAGCGCCGAGCCCAGGGCCAGGTTGAGGCTGGTCTGCACCTGGTTGCGGGCGGCCGCGCGCAGCGCCGCGATGGTCTCGGGCAGCAGCACCATCAGGGCGATCACCACGCCGACGACGGCGTGCGGGAGGCCGGCGTCGTCCACGGCCTTCTCGATGGTCGGCGAGACGCCCTTGGCCAGGCCGACCACCGAGACCAGCGCGACGGCGAGCAGCAGCAGGCTGATCCCGGCGGCCCCCACCGTGGGCGCGCCGGCGTGCTCCTCCTCGTCGGGCACCCCGCCCTCGTGGCCGACGGCCAGGAAGTAGTCCCGGTGCCGGACGGTCTGGGTGGCCACGAACAGCCCGTAGACGACGAGCGAGGCGGTGGCCGCGTACGTCAGCTGGGTGGTCGAGAACTGCGGGCCCGGCGAGCTGGTGGTGAAGGTCGGCAGCACCAGGCTGAGGGTGGCCAGGGTGGCGATGCAGGCGAGTGCGGCGCCGGTGCCCTCGGCGTTGAAGACGGCGGTGCGGTACCTGACGGCGGTGACCAGGATGGACAGGCCGAGGATGCCGTTGCAGGTGATCATCACGGCGGCGAAGACGGTGTCCCGGGCCAGCGTGGAGGACTTCTGCCCGCCGTCGGCCATCAGCGTCACGATCAGCGCGACCTCGATCACGGTGACGGCGATCGCGAGCACGAGCGATCCGAACGGCTCCCCCGACCAGTGCGCGATGACCTCCGCGTGGTGCACGGCGGACAGCACCGCCGCCACCAGGAAGCAGGCGACCACACCCACCACCCAGCCGGGCAGGTCCTTGTGCCAGGTCAGGACGAGGACGACGAACGACAGCACCGGGACGACGACGGTCCATTGCGCGGCCACCGCGCGGAGCTTCGCGATCATGCCGCCGAGGATCCCAGACGAGGGGCCCGTCACTCGGGCGCCCGCGCCGGGCACCGGGCGACATGCCGGAACTCATCCTGGTTCGTCGCTCTTGCCGCCGTAGTCGGACAGGTACCGGATCACCTTGTCGACATGGGGACGGACGCGCTCAGGGACGCCCCCGGCCGCCTCCACGGTCTTGTCGCTGGTCCGGTAGGCGGCCGCGACCAGGGCGGGCAGGCCGCGGGTGTAGCCGGCGTGCTTGAGCTGCTGGTCGAGCCAGCAGACGTAGTTGCCCATCGCGGCGATCGCGTCGCCCGGGTCCAGGTAGGACTTGGGGCCGGCGTGATGGGCCGCCTTGGCCCAGGCCTCGAACACCGCGGGCGTCCACATGGCGATCCCGTACTCGCCGGTCTCCGGGCTGGCGGCATCGGGGTCGAAGCCGCTCTCCGCCTTGAGCATGGCGGCCAGGAGCACCGGCGTGACCTCCGGCTCGGGGCAGCGCCGGGCGGCGTCCTCGATCATGCCCCGGTAGGCGACCGGAACGTCCGCGCCGGCCGGGATCGCGCCCGGTAGCGGGGGCGGGGCGCGGTGCGTCGTCGGCCCGGCGGGCTCGGGCGCCCCGGTCAGCGCGAGGACGGCGAGCGCGCCGGCGAGCAGGCCCGCGCCGGCCCGGACGGCGGCCCGGCGGCGCCGGGCCGGTCGGGCGGTGGCGCGGGCGACCAGGGCGGCGAGGTCGACGCGATCCCGCTCCTCCCGCCCGCGGGCCAGGGAGGCGGTGACCACGGGCCGCCAGCGCGCCGGCAGCGCCTCGTCCAGCCGCAGGGGTGCCGCGCCGCGCGCGTACGCCTGGGCGGCCAGCGAGCGGGCGCGGGCGGTGGCGCCCAGGAAGGGGTGCAGCCCGCCGGTGAGGAGCTGGTGGGCGATCACGCCGAAGGCCCAGACGTCGGCGCTGGGGCGCACGGCGATGCCGCGCGGGCCGGTGCGCTGGGACCACCACTCGGGCGGGACGTGGTCGGGCGAGCCGAGCGGCGGGGCGTAGGCGTGGGTGCCCTCCAGCTCGGCGGTGAGGCCGAAGTCGGCGATCTTGGCGGTGCCGTCGGCCGTCAGGAGGACATTGGCCGGTTTCAGGTCCCCGTGCACCCAGCCGGCCCGGTGCATGTGGGTCAGCCCGGCGCAGACCCCGGTGAGGATCCGCTCGGCGTCGGGCACCGCCGTGCCGGGCCGGGCGTCGGCCAGGACGTCCTGGAGGCTGCGGGCGGCACGCTCCATCACCAGGGCGACGGCGCCGTCCAGTCCGGGGCGGTCCGGGTCGTCGACGGTGACCACGGCGAGGGTGCGGATCAGGTGGGGGTGGTCGGCGCGGCGGCCGAACCGCTCCTCGCTGCGGGCCATCCGGGCGACGGTCCGGCGCTGGCCCGGGCTGAACCGGGCGGAGCCGAGGAACTTGACGGCGGCGGGGGCGCCGTCCGGGCCCTCGGCGGCGTGGACGCGACCCCAGGCACCCGCGCCGAGGAAGGCGCCGGTGCGGTACCCGGCGATCGGGTAGCCGTCGGGGAGGTCGAACGGCAGGTCGTCGGGCAGGCCGGGGTGCGGGTCGCCGGGCCGGGCGGGTCTCATGGCCGGGCGGCCGGGCGCCGGGGCGGGAGCAGGGCCAGGTGCTCTTCCCGCACGAGGTCGAACTTCAGTGCCAGCGCGGCGAGTTCCTCGCGCTTGCCGCCGCCCGGGCCGTCCTCGTACGGCTCGCGTAGCCGTAGTTTCGTCTCCACCAGGTAGTCGATGTGGTAGTTCACCGCCGAGCGGGTCAGGCCGCGGCAGGCCGGCAGGGCGCGCAGCCGGGCCAGCACTTCGGTGACGCCGGGGACGGCCGCGGCGGAGGGCGAACGCAGTCGGGGCTCGCAGAGCGCCAGCAGCACCAGGAAGTACTTGGCGGTCGGGTCGAGCGCGAAGGGGCTGACGGTGTGCTCGCCGTCGGCGCCGCCCGGTCGGCCGTCCAGATAGGCGTGCTGCGGGGCGAAGACCTTGAAGGAGGCGGGTTCGCCGAGGGCGGGCAGCAGCACCCGGGAGAGCTCGAACGGCACCGGCGCGCCGAGCCGGCCGGGCGCCACCTTGATGTGCTCGCCCGCCCCCTCCAGGTTCTCCACGACGTAGGTGGCGGAGGTGCTGAAGTTGGACAGCCGCCAGTAGTCCTCGGCCGCGACCACCTCGCCCGCGCGGCGGGAGACGCCCTGGTCGGGCAGCGGGACGGCGACCGGCCGCCCGGGCTCGCCGCGCCCGAACACCGCGACCTCGCCCGGGCCCATCCGCAGCAGGCCGGGCGCCGCGCCGGGCGCCATCTCGGGCCCCGCACCGGGAAGTTGCACGATGACCGTGTCCACGCAGCCACCTCCGTGGGATCGGGTCGATGCTATCCGCCCCGTTCGTCCCGGTGTCCATCCGCCACTCGGACGAGTGAAGGGACATCGCCAACCCTGCCGGACGGCGCCCGCCGCCCGCGAACCGAGCGGTCGTCAGGACATGAGGTGTCCGGGCGCCGAACAGTCGGCGAATCGTTGCCCTATGTAGTTGAACGGTCACCAGCAGTGTGACGCAACGCACACCACACGTCGTCCACAATGTGTGCAAGACTCATCTCAAAGAGTGAGATCCCCTTAATTTCCAAGGAGGTTCATATCATGCGCGCTCGGATCGCAGCTGTGATGATGACGGTGGCAGGGATCGCAGGCCTGGCGGCCGGCCCGGCCATGGCCGCCACGGCCTCGTCCGAGACCGGCACCGTGGCCTGCGCCTCGGTGCTCAACCGGCCCTGCATCTCGCAGCAGGCCGACGGCGAGGGCATCGTCGGCGTCGCCCAGGTCACCGCCGACGCGGCCCAGTTGACGATCGTGAAGGTCGAGGTCCGCACCCAGGCCGCCTGGGGCAGCCCGTGGGAGACCGTCGCCTCGGCCACCACCGTGCGGCTCGGCTCGGCCAAGGCCGTCACCCCGCGCGTCGTCACCACCGACCTGCGCATCGTCTGCGCCACCGCCGGACCGGCGCTGGACGCGGCCAAGCAGATCACCACCTGTACCAGCCCGTTCTGATCGCGGGGCCCTCGACGGGCCGCAGCGCACGCCGTCCGCGCGGCCGGGCGATAGCGCCTCCGCCCGGCCGGGACGTGCAGTGGCAGCAGCAGGACGAGCCGGGGCCGCGGCCCCGGTCCGGGCCGGTCGCCGGGATCCACCTCCCGGCGGCCGGCCCACCGGCGTCCGCCCCCATGCGGAAGGGCGCCCGGAACACCGCGCCCACCGGCCCCGTACGGAGACCGGAGAGGTGGGGAGCGCTTCGCACCCGCACCCGGGTGGACCTGGGGCACCCGTTCACGGCAAACTGGTCTAGACCTCGGAGGTCTAGACCTCAGCCGCGCCTCAGAACGGTGGACCCAGTATGGAAATCGTGATCGTCCCAGACGCCCCAGCGGCCGGCGAACTCATCGCCGCGGCGATCACCGATCTGCTGACCGACAAGCCCGACGCCCTGCTCGGCGTCGCGACCGGCTCGACCCCGCTGCCGATCTACCAGGCCCTCGCCGCGCGGGTCGGCGACGGCCGCCTGGATGCCTCCCGGGCCCGGGTCTGCCAGCTCGACGAGTACGTCGGCCTGCCCGCCGGCCACCCGGAGTCCTACCGCTCGGTGGTGCTGCGCGAGGTCGTGGAGCCGCTCGGCCTGACCGAGGACTCCTTCCTGGGCCCGGACGGCAACGCGACGGACATCGCCGCCGCGGCCACCGCCTACGACCGCGCGCTGGCCGAGGCCGGTGGCGTCGACCTCCAGCTGCTCGGCATCGGCACGGACGGCCACATCGGCTTCAACGAGCCCTGCTCCTCGCTCGCCTCCCGGACCCGGATCAAGACCCTGACCCGGCAGACCAGGGAGGACAACGCCCGGTTCTTCGACAGCATCGACGAGGTCCCGCACCACGTCATCACCCAGGGCATCGGCACCATCCTGGAAGCCCGTCACCTGGTGCTGCTGGCCACCGGCGAGGCCAAGGCCGAGGCCGTCGCCCTCGCCGTGGAGGGCCCGTTGTCCGCGATGGTCCCCGCCTCGGCGCTGCAGCTGCACCCGCACGCCACCGTGGTGGTCGACGAGGCCGCCGCCTCCCGCCTCAAGCTCGCCGACTACTTCCGCGACACCTACGCGGCCAAGCCGGCCTGGCAGAAGCTCTGAGCGAGCCCGGGCAAGCCCCGCCGCCCCGGTGGCCTGGGGCGCTGTGACGGCCGGGGCGCCGGCCACCGATCCCCCGGTGGCGGCGCCCCCGCGCCCGGGCCCGGCGTCAGCGCTTGCGGAGCCAGTCCGCGAAGGACTCCAGCGCCGGGCCTGGATCGCGGCGGCCGACACCGATGCGGAAGCGGTCGGTCGGGGTGGGCGTGAGCGCCGAACGGAAGGTGCTCGCGGGCATCAGCAGGACGCCCGCCTGCTCGACCAGGGCCGTACAGAAGTCCTCCACCCCGTCCGGGCCGAGGTAGCGCGGGTACGCGACGCAGCCGCCGGCGGGGGCGCGCCACTCGAAGAGGTCCTCGAACTCGGCGAAGAAGGCGTCGAACTGCGGCAGGTTCTCCGCGATGATGCCGCGGTTGCGTTCCAGGATCCGCTCGCGGGCGGTGATCGCGATCCGGGCCAGCACCTCGCTCGGCGCCGAGCTGCAGATCGTGGTGTAGTGCTTGGCCCGCTCCAGGCGGGAGACCAACTCCCGGTCCCGGCAGACGATCCAGCCGATCCGCAGGCCGGGCAGGCCGAGTGACTTGGTGGTGGCGTTGAGGGAGAGTGCGCGCTCGGAGAGGTCGGTGGCCTGCGGCAGGGTGCGGGCCGGGTCGAGCTCCAGACCGCGGTAGACCTCGTCCGAGAAGAGCCGGATGCCGCGCTCGTCGCAGAGTCCGGCGAGCCCGGCGAAGTCGGCGGCGTCGATCACCGCGCCGGTCGGGTTGTTCGGGAAGTTGACCGACACCACCCTGGTGTTCGGGCGCAGCGCCGCCTCGACCGCGTCGAGGTCCAGGGCCCAGTCCTGCCGTTCGTCCAGCGCGACGCCGGTGACCTCGCACAGGGAGAGCGGGATGGTCTCCGCGGACTGGTAGTTGGGGGCCACCACGACGGCGTGGTCGTCCGGTTCGAGGAGCGCCCGCATGGCGAGGTTGAGCCCTTCCTGGGCGCCGCCGAAGCAGATCACGTCATCGGGGTCGGCCCGCTCGTACATGCCGGCGACCGCTCGGCGCAGCCCCGGGTCGCCGAGGATCTCGGTGTAGCCGAGGGCGAGGGTGTCCCAGGCCTCGCGGTCCTCGGGGCCGGCCAGGGCGAGCAGTTCGCCCGTCGTCATGGTCTGCGCGTCGGAGGCTCCGAGGTGGTGGCGGGCGGTGAACTCCCAGCGGGCGAGGTGGGTTTCCAGCCGGAATTCGGGGAGCTGGGGCATGGGGGCCGTTCCTTTCTGGGGCCCGCCGGGATCGCGGGGCCGGCGGGGTGCTCGAACTCGATGGGCGCGATGGGGCGGTGGGGCGGTGGGGCGGGAGATCCGCGGCGCGGTGGCGGTGGCGGTGGCGGGTCCGGCGGGGGCTGCGCGGCGGGCGGCCGGGCCCCGCCGGAGGAGTCCGGCGGGGCCCGGCCGCGAGGAGCCGTCCTACTTGCAGGTGATCAGCAGTCCGAGGAGGGCGGAGCAGCTGCGGGTGTCGCGGCTGGTGGCGGGCGACGGGTCGGCGGGCACCCCGGCGGTGCGGGCCACGGTGACGTCCCAGCTGCGGACCAGGGAGAACAGGCCGACGGTGACCGAGAAGTGCCGGGTGGTGCTCGCGCCCTTGGCGAGCGGCGCGGCCAGGGCGCAGGTGAGCTTCCCGCCCGCGATCGAGCAGTCGGTGGAGGTCGCGGTCAGCCCGGCGGGCAGGTCGGCGGCGACGGTGGCCGAGGCCAGCGGGTCGGGCCCCTGGTCGGTGAGGGTGACCGTGTAGTCCACCCGGCTCGCGAGCAGCTGGGTCACCGGGGTCGCGGTGAGTGCGACGGCCAGGTGGGCGGCGGGCGCCGCGTAGGTGAAGCGGTCGGCGGGGACGGCTGCGCTGGTGCCGCCGCCCGTGGTGACCTGCACGTCCACCGGGCCGGTCACGCTGGTGGCCGGGGCGGTCGCGGTGCAGCTGGTCCTGGTGCAGCGGAACGAGGTGGCCGGGCCGGCCGCGCCGAAGGTCACGGCGGTGGCGCCGTTGAGGTCCGTGCCGGTGACGGTCACCGTGGTGCCGCCCGTTCCGGAGCCGCTGTTCGGGCTGATCCCGGTCACGGCGGGCACCGGCAGCGGGAAGCTCAGCAGTTGGACGGCGCCGCCGGTGAAGTCGGCGAGGTAGCCGTGCCGCCCGTCGGCGGTCAGCGCCAGCGTGTACGGGCTCGCGCCCACCGGGACGGTCGCGGTGACCTTCCGGCTCGCGGTGTCCACCACGCTCAGCGTGTTGTCCGCGTAGTCGGACACGTACGCGGCCGAGCCGTCCGGGGCGACGGTGACGGCGTACGGGCCGGAGCCGACCGGGACGGTGCCGAGGAGCGTGTTCGCCGCGGTGTCGATGACGACGGCGGTGCTGTCGTCGCCGTCGGCCACCCAGAGGTTGCCGCCGTCCGGGCTGAGCGCGAGGCCGAAGGCGCTGTGGCCGACGGGAACGGTGGCGCTCACCGCGCTGCCCGCGGTGTCGACGACGTTCACCGCCTTGTCGCCGGAGGCTGCGACGTAGAGCCGCTTGCCGTCCGCCGAGACGGCGAGCCCGTGCGGCTCGGCGCCGACCGGGACGGTCGCGGTCACCGTGCCGCTCGCGGTGTCCAGCACGCTCACGGTGTTCGACGCGGCGTTGCTCACGTAGGCGCGCGAGCCGTCGGGCGAGAGGACCAGGCTCCAGGGCTGGGAGCCGACCGGGACGGTCGCGGCCACCGTGCCGCTCGCGGTGTCCACGACACTGACCGTGTTGTCCAGGTGGTGCGTCAGATAGGCGCGGTGCCCGTCGGGCGACAGGGCGACCGCGTACGAGCCGGTGCCGGCGGTGAAGCTGCGGGTCACCGTGTTGCTCGCGGTGTCCAGCACGCTGACGGTGCCGCTGCTCTGGCTGGTCACGTAGGCGTGGCCGCCGTCCGGCGCCAGGGCGACGCCCGCCGGGTAGGGCGCCACCGGCACCTGGGCCGTGACGGCCGGCGGCGGTGCGGCGGCCGCGGCGGTGCCCGGCTGGGACAGCAGTGCGGCCGTGGCCGCGGTTATCGCGGCCACGGCCGTCAGGGCGCGATGGGGCGCTCGGCGTGTTCTCACGGCTCTCTCCAAGGGGGTCGGCGGTAGGTGGGGTGCGGGTGGCGCTGACGGTGCGGGTGGCGCTGACGGTGCGGGCGGTGCGGGAGGCGCGAGCTGTTCGGCAGGTGTCGTGCGGGGCGGCCCGGGGGCCGCACGAAGCGTAGAAGGCACCCTGACTGGCCGTCAGTGAGTGACCACTAATATCGCCAACTGTTCAGATTCGACCGGTTCCCCGCAACGGTTTTCGCGCCGACCCGATCAGAGTCGTGCAGGAAATTGGAGTTTCATACTCGCATTCGCTAGCGTTTCGACTGTGAGGCTGACCAAGAGCACCGACATCGCCCTCCGCATCGCCATGCGGCTGGCGGTCCTGGACGAGGGCGACAACCCGACCACCCGCGAGGTGGCCGCGTCGGTCGACGTGCCGTACACGCACGCGGCGAAGGTGGTCAGCCGACTGCAGCACCTCGGGGTGGTGGAGGCCCGTCGCGGTCGTGGCGGCGGGCTGGCGCTCACCTTCGCCGGGCGCACGGGCTCGCTGGGCCTGCTGCTGCGCGAGCTCGAAGGAGTCGGCGACGTGGTCGGCTGCGAGGACGACCCGCCGTGCCCGCTGCGGGCCGCGTGCCGGCTGCGCGGGGCGCTGCGCACCGCCCAGGAGGCGTTCTTCGCCGCGCTCGACCGGCTCTCCATCGACGATCTGGTGGCCGCCCCCACCGGACCCGTCCTGCTCGGCCTCGGCGCCAGGCCCACCGACTGATCGCCCGCCCGCCGCCCCCGCCCGGGGCCGGGCACTTCCACGGCCTTTAATAGGCATCTGAGATACCAGTTATAAGTCACAAGTTTCGAGTCAGGAGTCCGACTGATGCTGTCCGCGAAGTCCGCCGAGGTCATCGAGGCCACCCTGCCCGCCGTGGGCGCCGCCATCGGCGACATCACCCCGCTCTTCTACGACCGGCTGTTCGCCGCCCACCCGGAGCTGCTGCGCGACCTCTTCAACCGGGGCAACCAGGCCAACGGCACCCAGCGGGAGGCGCTGGCCGGCTCGATAGCCCACTTCGCCACCGCGCTGATCGCCCACCCGGACCAGCGCCCGGACGCGATGCTCGCGCGGATCGCCCACAAGCACGTCTCGGTCGGCATCGACAACGCGCAGTACAAGATCGTCCACGAGCACCTGTTCGCCGCCATCGTGGACGTGCTCGGCGAGGCCGTCACCCCCGAGGTCGCCGCCGCCTGGGACGAGGTCTACTGGCTGATGGCCAACGGACTGATCGCCGTCGAGGACCGGCTCCGCGCCGAGGTCGCCGCCGGCGGCGACCCGGCCGACCTCTGGCGCCCGTACACCGTGGTCACCCGCTACCAGGAGACCGAGACCGTCACCAGCTACCTCGTCCGGCCCGCCGACGGCCGCCCCGTCCCCGCCTCCCGCCCGGGCCAGTACGTCTCCGTGCGCACCGAACTGCCCGACGGCGCCCGCCAGATCCGCCAGTACAGCCTCTCCGGCGGCGCCGACGGCGCGCTGCGCTTCACCGTCAAGCGCGAGGCCGGCGGCGAGGTCTCCGGCCACCTGCACGACCACCTGCGGACCGGCGACACCGTCGAACTGTCGCCTCCGCTGGGCGACCTCGTCCTGGCCGACGGCGACGGCCCGCTCCTGCTCGCCTCCGCCGGCATCGGCAACACCCCGATGACCGCGATGCTCGACCACCTGGCCGCCACCGGCTCCACCCGCCGGATCGTCTCCGTGCACGGCGACCGCGACCAGCTCGGCCACGCCTTCCGCGCCGACCTGGAGCAGCTGACCGCCAAGCTGCCGAACGCCACCGCGCACGTCTTCTACGAGCAGCCGCTCGGCGAGTGGCCTGCCGAGCGCACCGGGCTGGTGGACCTCGCCACCGTCGACGTCCCGGCCGGCACCACCGCCTACCTCTGCGGCCCGCTGCCCTTCCTGCGCGCCGTCCGCGGACAGCTGCTGGCGGCGGGCGTCCCGGCGGCGGACATCCACTACGAGGTGTTCGGCCCGGACCTCTGGCTCGGCGCCTGACCAAAGGCCTTCGGCGCCCGGCCCCGGGCCATCGGCGCGGCCCCGCCGGGGCCCCGGCTCCGGCGGGGCCGCGGCGCAGGCCGGCGTCACGCGGCCCTGAGCTCCAGGGTGCAGCACTTGGCCCCGCCGCCGCCCTTCAGCAGCTCGGAGACGTCCACCGGGATCGGCTCGTACCCGTGCTCGACGAGGCGGCCCGCCAGGTTCTTGGCCGTCTCCGGCAGCAGCACCCGGCGTCCGTCCGAGACCGCGTTGAGCCCGAACACCTCGGCGTCGGCACGGTCCGCGAGGATCGCGTCCGGGTAGAGCCGGCGCAGCAGGGCCCGGCTGTCGGCGTCGAACGCCTCCGGGTAGTACATGACGTGGTCGTCGGAGAGGACGGCTAACGCGGTGTCCAGGTGGTAGAAGCGCGGGTCGACCAGGTTCAGGCTGACCACCGGGACACCGAACAGCTCGCCCGCCTCGGCGTGCGCGGCCCGCGAGGTGCGGAAGCCGGTGCCGGCGAGCACCCGGCGGCCCACCACCAGGTGGTCGCCCTCGCCCTCGTTGACGTGGCCGGCGCGGCGCACCTCCCGGTAGCCGCGCGCCCGGAACCAGGCGTGGTAGGCGTCCGACTCGGCGGCCCGCTCCGGGTAGCGGAAGCTCGCCACCAGGGCCCGGCCGTCCAGCACGGTCGCGCCGTTCGCGGCGTAGACCATGTCGGGCAGGCCGGGCACCGGCTCGATCAGCTCGACGGTGTGGCCGAGGCGGAGGTAGGTCCGGTGGAGGCGTTCCCACTGGCGGAGCGCGAGCGCCGTGTCGGTGGGCTGGGCCGGGTCCATCCACGGGTTGATCGCGTAGTCGACCGTGAAGTGCGTCGGCGGGCACATCAGGTAGGTCCGTGGCCGGGCGGTGCGCTCCGGAGTCTGCGTGGGCATGGCTCGACCGTCCTTGGGTCGCGGGGCCGGGGTCCCGCCGGTACGGAACACCCCTCTGTCGGAGAGGCGGCTGCCCCGGCGCCGCCGTTCGCACACCCGCGCGGGCGCCCCCAACAGACGCACGCCCCCCGCGCACCCGGCGCGAGCCCCGGCGCACGAGCCCTCCGCATCGACCGCCGGGCCCGGCTCCGGCTCCGGTTCCGGCTGCGGTTCCGGCTCCGGTTCCGGCTGCGGCTCTTGGACCGTGCCGGTCAGCCCGTGCGACGCGGCCCCGGAACTGCGGCTACCAGCGGACCGCCGTGAAGTCCACCGGCGCGGGCCGCAACGCCGCGCAGCGGCCGGCGAGGGCTCGCAGCCGGCGGTCGGCCTCCTCGGCGGGCATCCGCCGCCGGTCCCCGTGGCCGGGCAGCAGCCACTCGAAGCGGAGGACGCCCAGGCTGCGCTCCAGCGAGGCGGCCTGCTCCTCGATCGAGTACCAGGTGACGGCCTCCTGCACCTCGACGTCCCCGGTGGTGCGGGACCAGTACAGGCTGTCGCCGCTGAAGCAGTACCGCTCGTCGGCCACGTACAGCACGCTGCCCACGGTGTGGCCGGGGAAGGGGTGCGCGACCAGGCCGGGGGCGATCTCCACGGGCTCGGTGCCGCGCAGCACCCGGTCGGCGTCGGGAGCGGCAGCGAGGTCGCCCTCGTGGATCCACAGCCGGGCGCCGAGCCGGTCGGCGTACTCCCGGCCGTGCCGCGCGTGGTCGCGGTGCGTGAGCAGGACGTCGGTGACCGGGCCCATCGCCGCGTAGCGGGTGGCCAGGGCGTCGCTGTACCGGGGGGTGTCGATCATGACCCAGCCGGTGGGGCGGCGACAGAGGTAGGAGTTGGCTCCGGCGGTGAGCCGGGAGTTGTGCCCGAGCACCAGCACCTCGTCGGTGAGGGCGAGCGGGAAGGGGTCGGTGGCCGGGTCGAGCCGGCCGGTGCCGGGCCGGATCGAGCGGGTGGGGCAGGCGTGGGCGGCGGCCAGCAGCCGGCGGCGCTCGGCGTCGTCGCGCGGCTGGCGGACCAGCTCGGAGCGTCCGGCGTGCTCGCGCACCAAGCCGGGTGCGAGCTGGCGGGCTACGTCGCAGTTGGTGCAGCGGTCGTCGATGGACCAGTTCTCGGACGCGTCGGTGCGTGTGGTCACGGCCATGGATGTCTCCCCCCGGGAGGACGGCGGCCGGGCGGCCGCGCCCTTCGAGCATCGGCCGGGCGGGCCCGAAAGCGGTAGGGGGTGCGGCACTTGTGCTTTCCGGACCCCGGCGCTCTGAGCGGCCGGGCGGGCGGACGAGGGTACGTGGTCCATCTCACGTGCCACCAGGCTCACCTACGGTGGCGTAGGTCACTTGATTGGGTGAACTATCTCTTTCATGCCGAACCTCCAGGAGACCCTTGACCTCAGTTCCTACGCCGCCCTAGGGGACAGCTTCACCGAGGGTCTCAACGACCCCGGTGCCGGCGGCAGGTTCGCCGGGTGGGCCGACCGCCTGGCCGGGATGCTCGCCGACGGGCGCCCGCCGGGCACCTTCCGCTACGCCAACCTGGCGGTGCGCGGCCGACTGCTGGACCAGGTCGCGGCCGAGCAGGTGCCGCAGGTGCACCGCCTCCAGCCCGATCTGGTCACCTTCTGCGCCGGCGGCAACGACATCCTGCGGCCGGGCAGCGACCCGGACGAGGTCGCCGAGCGCTTCGAGGCCGCCGTGGTCCGGCTCACCGAGTCCGCCGGGACGGTGCTGATCTGCACCGGCTTCGACACCCGTGACGTGCCGCTGCTCAAGCACCTGCGCGGCAAGATCGCCACCTACAACGGGCACATGCGGGCCGTCGCCGACCGCAACGGCTGCAAGGTGGCCGACCTGTGGTCGCTGCGCGCGGTGCAGGACCGGCGCGCATGGAGCGAGGACCGCCTGCACCTGTCCCCCGAGGGCCACCAGCGGGTCGCCCTGCTGGCCGCCCGCTCGCTGGGCCTGGCCACCGGCCAGGACCCGGAGGCCCCCTGGCCGGACGCCCGCGTGCTCACGCCCGCCGACCAGCGGCGCGAGAACATCCAGTGGGCCCGCGAGCACCTGCTGCCCTGGGTCGGGCGGCGACTGCGCGGCGAGTCCTCGGGCGACCACCTCGAGCCCAAGCGCCCGGAACTGCTTCCGCTCTGACGCTCCGTCAGCCGGCCCCGGGGCGATACCGGACGGTCGGGACGCGATCGGGACGGTCAGGCTGCTCGGCCGGGTGGTGCGGGACGAACGGTCCGCACCACCCGGTGGAGCAGGACGGCACAGCCCGCACCGACCAGGTACCAGCCCAGGTCCGGCGGATCGAAGGTCGAGCCCAGCACGAGCCGGGCGAGCGCGCTTCGGCGGCCCCACGCGTCCGGCAGCCTGGTGAGCTGGAAGAGTTCGACGGCCCAGCTGAGCGCGGCCGCCGGCACCGCCGCGCGGGCCGGGCGCACGCGCGGAGCGGCCAGCACGACCAGCGCGTACAGCAGCACGGTGTAGAGCGCGTCCCCCGCGTACTTGGCGACGTCGCCGCCCGACACCGCGCGCACGCCCAGCCCGGCCGCCACCGTCACCACCGCCGCCGACGCGGCCGGCAGGCGGGCGCACAGGCTCCCCCGGAGATCATCCACCTGCCTCAGGCTACGCCCGTGGTGCACGGCCCCCGCCCGCGCCCGTCGCCTCCGGGCGCGCACGCCCCCGGCGCCGCACAACCGCCCCCCGCGCCCACGCGCCCTGCCGGCTCCGGCTCGCGCACGAGTCGCAACCGCCGCGCCGGAACCACCGTGCGGCGCCGTACGTCACTCCCCCCGATGCACCATCCGCGCAGGTCGCGGACGGAGAGGACCGGAAGGGACGGGCGGGCGCGGTGGCGCGAGTGACCGAGGCAGTGGCAGTGGACGGGGCGGAGCCGAGACCAGGGGGTGGCGGCCGGAGCAGACCGGTGGTCGTCGCGCAGCGGAGCACGGGCGGCCAGGCCGCGCGGGCCCGACGCGGCTTCGCGGTGGCCGGGTTCGCGCCCGCACAGGACGGGCGGGCCCGCGAACGGGGGAAGGAACTGCGCGCGCGGGTGCCCCGCGAGCGGCACGCGGAGTTCGCCGTCGCTCCCGGGCGGCCGACGGCCGTGGAGGCGATCGAGTCGTCGAACGCAGGCCGGATCCCCGACCTGGTGCCGATCCGGGTGGGAAGGATGGCCTCCGGCCCGTTCGCGTTCCTGCGCGGTTCGGCCGGGCTGATGGCCGCCGACCTCGCGGGCACGCCGGTCACCGGGGTGGGCGCGCAGTTGTGCGGGGACGCGCATGCCGCCAACTTCGGCCTGTACGGCGATGCGCGCGGCCGGCTCGTCATGGACATCAACGACTTCGACGAGACGGTGCACGGCCCCTGGGAGTGGGACCTCAAGCGGCTCGCCACCAGTCTGGTGCTGGCGGGCCGGGAGACCGGGGCGAGCGAGACCACCGCGCGGGAGGCCGCCGAACACGTCGCGGGCGCGTACCGCCGGACCATGCGCACACTCGCCAAGCTGCCCGCGCTCGACGCGTGGAACGCCGTCGCCGACGAACGGCTGGTCTCCTTCGCCGACGCGCACGACCTCACCGACGTGCTGGACAAGGTGGGCGCCAAGGCGCTCGGCAACACCAGCGCGAGGTTCGCCGCCCGCAGCACCGCCCGCACGGCGGACGGCGGTTGGCGCTTCACCGCGGCTCCCCCGGTGCTCACCGAGGTGTCCGACGCGACTGCCCGGGCCGTCGCCCACGCGCTGGGCCTGTACGTGGAGACGCTGCCCGCCGAGGTGCGCACACTGCTGACCCGGTACCGGGTGCAGGACGTGGCGTTCCGCGTGGTGGGCACCGGCAGCGTGGGCACCCGCTCGTACGTGGTGCTGCTCACCGACCACCGGGACCAGCCGCTGGTGCTGCAGGTGAAGGAGGCCCGCCCGTCCGCGCTGCTGCCGTACCTCCCGGAGACGGAGCGGAACGGCCACGAGGGCCGCCGGGTGGTGCTCGGCCAGAAGCACATGCAGGTGGTCAGCGACACCCTGCTCGGCTGGACGACGGTCGACGGACTCCCGTACCAGGTACGGCAGTTCCGCAACCGCAAGGGCAGCGTCGACCCGGCCGCGCTGCTGCCGGCGCAGTTGGACGACTACGCGCGGATCACCGGCGCGCTGCTGGCCAGGGCACATGCGCACACCGCGGACCCGGGCCTGCTGGCCGGGTACTGCGGCAAGGGCGAGGCGCTCGACGCGGCGGTCGCGGCCTTCGCCGTCGCCTACGCGGACCGCACCGAGGCCGACCACGCCGATCTGCTCACGGCCGTGCGCAGCGGGCGGCTTCCCGCCGAACGCGGCGTATAGGCGTACGTGGTCAGGCCGCTGCGCCGAGGGCCGGGGGCTGCCAGTCGTACGTGGCGGCGGAGCGGCCGAGGAGGAGACGGGCGGGGAGGAGGCCGGCGAGGGTGAGGGCGGTGGTGCGCAGGAAGGTGGCGGCGGGGGTGTGGAGCGCGATGAGGTCGCCGACGCGGCGGGAGCCGGTGGCGATGGCGGTGGTGCGGGCCAGGCGGGCGGCGGTGTAGGCGGGGAGGGTGGCGACCGGGTCCGGGTGCGGGGCCAGGGGTGCGGCGAGGACCACGGCGTCCTCGATGGCCTGGCAGGCGCCCTGGCCCTGGAAGGGAGCCATCGCGTGGGCGGCGTCGCCGAGGAGGGCGACCCTGCCGTGGTGGTGGGCGGGCAGCGGGTCGGCGAGGTCCCAGACGTCGTGGCGCAGGACGCGCTCGGGTTCGGCGAGCGCGAGGAGCTGGGGCACCGGCGCGCACCAGGAGCCGTACCGGCGCAGCAGTTCGGCCTTCTCGTCGCCGTCGGCCGCCCGCTCGCCCGCCGGGGCGAGGGCGGCGCCGTAGACGTAGACCCGGCCGTCGGCGAGCGGGACGATGCCGGCCAGCCGTCCGCGTCCCCAGATCTCGCCGACGGCCTCCGGTCGGCCGGCGGGGGTCACGATGGTGCGCCAGGTGGTGAAGCCGCTGTAGCGGGGGCCGGGGTGCTGGGGGAAGAGCAGGCCGCGGGTGGCGGACCGGATGCCGTCGGCGGCGACCACCAGAGCGGCGGACCGCTCGCCGTCGGGGGTGCGGACGACGGCGGGTTCGGTGGCACTTCCGGCGCTGACGAGGGCGGCAGCCGAATCGGTGCGGACGGTGCCCCCGGGGAGCGCGTCGACCAGGGCGGCGATGACGTCGGCGCGGGCGACGCCCGCGATGGTGTCCCCGAAGTAGGCCTCGAAGGTGGCCGTGTCGGTGCGCGCGAGCCAACGGCCGGAGGGGTGGCGCAGGCCGATGGCGGGGTGCGGGGAGGCGAGGGCGCGCAGGCGTTCGCCGACACCGAGCCGGTCGAGGGCGCGCAGGGCGTTGGGGGCGAGGGCGAGGCCGGCCCCGACGGGTTCGAGCGAGGCGGCGCGCTCGTGGACGGTCACGGGGATGCCCTGCCGGTGCAGGGCGAGGGCGGCGGCGAGTCCGCCGATGCCTCCGCCGATGACGATCGCCTCAGGTGCGTCCATGGGTGAGCTCCCCTCCTGACACTACGGATGTAGTGACCGATGTGCCGCACCGTACTACACCTGTAGTCGAAGCGACTACTGTTGCGGTGACAGATTCGGACCACCCCGAGTCAGGACCCCGAAGAGGAAGGCCATGGCCGGATCCATGACGTCGCCACGCCCGGCCCTGATCGCCGACGCCGCCATCGCCCTGATCGCCGAACGAGGCCTGCGCGGGCTGACCCATCGCGCCGTAGACCAGGAGGCCGGACTCCCCGCCGGCTCGACCTCCAACCTCGCCCGCACCAGGGCCGCCCTGCTCGACCTCACCCTCACCCGCATCGTCGAGCGGGAGACCCGGGATCACCCCGCCTTCAGCGGCGCGCCCCCCGCCGACGCTTCGCCGCGGGACCTGCTCGTCCGGGTCGGTGCCGGTCTGCTGCACCAGGCGCTCACCACCGGACGCACACTCACCCTGGCCCGCATCGAACTCGCCCTGGAGGCCACCCGCAGGCCCGAACTGCGGGTCGGCTACGACCGGTTGGGCGCCCGCTTCGCCGACCTCGCCGCCGCCCTACTGGCCCAGTGCGGCTCCGCCGACGCGGTGGCCGACGCCCGACGGCTGATCCGCTGGTGCGACGGGGTGCTGTTCAACTCGACCGCAGGCAGCGGGCACAGCCACGCACCGACGCTGGAGGAACTGCGCGACGACACGGCGCGCTACCTGGCCGCGCTCCTCGACCGGGCGTGAGCGCCGGGCGGGAGCGGTCCCGGACGGGAGCGGTCCCGGACGGGCCGCTCGACAGGGCTCTGTGGTTTCCGGTGGTCGGGACGGAGTGTCCGGGGATGCCGGCAGCAGCAGCGGCAGCAGCAACTAAGGCAGCGGCTCCGCCAGGAACGGCGCCACCGCGGCGACGAACTCCCCGGGCCGGGCACCGTGCACCAGGTGCCCGGCCTCGACGGTGACGAGGCGGCAGTCCGGGATCAACCGGGCGAGTTCGGCGATCCGCTCCTGGGGGACGGGGCTGGCCGCACCGCCCGCGACCGCCAGGGTGCGGGCGGTGATCCTCGCCAGCCCGTCCCGCCAGGCCGGGTCGGGGCTGTCGAGCTGGGCCTTGACGGCCCGGACCATCGCCCAGTCGAAGTGGATGCTCTCGTCCGGGTCGTCCGGCACCACACTGGCGGGGCGCGGGTACAGCGCGGGGATCTCCTCCAGGACCAGCCGGCCGATCCGCTGCGGCGCGGCCTGGGCGAGGAGGTAGGCGACGGCGCCGCCCATCGAGTGGCCGACCAGGTCGACGCGGTCCAGCCCGAGGGCGTCCAGGAAGGCCAGCACGTCGTCCCGCATCTCCTCCAGGCCGTACCGGCCGGGTCGGCCGCTGTCGCCGTGGCCGCGCAGGTCGAGGGCGTACACCCGGTGGCCGGGGGCGAGTTCGGGCAGCACCGGATCCCAGTCGCAGGCACGCTCGCCGAGGGCGTGGAGGAGCACCAGCGGCGGGCCGTCGGGGCGTCCGCTCGCGCGGTAGGCGAGCGTCGTCTCGGGCAGGTCCACGGTCCGTACGTCGGTCATGGTGACCACCGTATGGGCCGGGGCCCGTCAGCGGACCGGTGTTCGCCCTCGGCTCAGCGCCGCCGGCTCGCCGTCGCCCTGCTCGCGGGCCGTGGCACGGCCGGCCAGGACGGAGGCCAGGACGGCGAGCCCGGCCACGGCCGCGCACACCAGGCTCGTGCCGAGGTAGGCGGAGCGGTGCCCGCCGCCGCCGGCGGTCTCCCGCAGGTAGACGCCGGACAGCGCCGAGACGGCGACGGCCGCCGCGATCCGCTGTGCCATCTGCAGGATCGCCCCGCTCACCCCGGCCGCCTCGGCGGGTGCGTGGCGCAGCACGTAGGCCTGGTTGGTGGAGCCCATCAGGCCGATCGAGGCACCGCCGAGGAACTGCAGCAGGGCCAGCAGCCAGGGCAGCGCGGCGGCGGGCGTCCCGTGCGCGAGGAGTCCGCTCGCCAGCATGGCCAGCGCGGAGCCGGCCATGCCCGCGGTGACGGTGCGCCGGCCGAAGCGCTGCACGACCCGCCAGGCCAGCGCCGAGGCGATGCCCATGGCGACGGCCGAGGGCAGCGCGACCAGGGCGGCACCCATCGGGGACAGTCCGAGGCCGTCCTGGAGGAACATGGTCAGGACGAGCGAAGCGGCGAGCGAGGAGCCGAACTGGGCCATCGCCGTCGCCGTGCCGAGCGCGTACGGGGCGGAGCGGGTGAGCGCCGGGTGGATCAGCGGATGCCCGCCGGTGCGGGCGTAGCGCTGCTGCCACCAGGCGAGCGCGCCCAGCAGCAGGACGGCCGCGGCCGCGAAGGCCAGCCAGCCGGTCCAACCGGGCGGCCGGACGAAGGGCAGCATCAGGGCGAGCGTGAGCGCGCCGACCAGCAGCAGGCCGACCGGGTCGAGGTCGGTGTGCCGGGCCCTGGGGCGGGGCACGGGGAGGTGGCGGGCCGCCAGGACGACGGTGGCCAGGCCGAAGGGCACGTTGAGCAGGAAGGTGAGCCGCCAGCCGTGCTCGGGGCCTACCGCCGCGAGCACCGCGCCGCCGATCGGCGGCCCGAGGGCGAAGGCGAGACCGCCGGTGACGGCGTACATCCCGAGGGCGCGGGCCCGCAGTTGGCCCTCGAAGACGTCTTGGAGGGTGCCGATCATCTGGGAGTTGACCAGGCCGGCGCCCGCGCCCTGGAGCAGCCGGGCGGCGATCAGCACCCCGGGCTCGGTGGCGGTCGCGGAGACCAGGCTGACCAGGGTGAAGAGGGCGAGCCCGGTGACGAAGAACCACTTGCGGCCCTTGACGTCGCCGAGCCGGCCGCCGGGGATCAGCGCGAGACCGAAGGCGAGCGAGTAGCCCGCCACGATCCACTGCAGGTCGGCGGGCCCGGCGTGCAGGGTCTCGCGCAGCGCGGGTATGGAGGTGTTGAGCACCGACTGGTCGAGCAGCGTGGTGAACCCGCCCGCCACGCAGACCGACAGGACGCGGCGCCCGGCGGCGTCGAAGCGCTCCTTGGCCGTCGGGCCGGTGGTGGCGCTCACTGCTCGACCACCACCAGCGCGTACCGGGCCTCGCCGGGGCCGACGCTGTGGAAGCGGCTCGCCCCGGAGACGTAGCGCAGGCAGTCGCCGGGGCCGAGGGGCTGCGTCGCGCCGTCCACGGTCAGCTCCAACCGCCCTTCGAACAGCCAGAGGTGGTGCTCCCGGCCGGGTACGCAGACCCGGTCGTAGGCGATGTCGGCGCCGGCCGGCAGCCGGCCCTCGACGATCTCCGCCCGCAGCGAGCCGTGCGGCGGTGACACCGACCGGCGGACGAAGCCGGTCGTCCCGTCCCGCCAGACCTGCTGTTCCCCGGCCCGCACCAGCGGCGCCGGGCCCGCCTCCACCTCCGCGAGCAACCGCGACATCGTCCGCCCGTACACGGCGCACAGCCGCCCGAGCAGCGCGGCCGTCGGGCTGACCTCCGCCCGCTCCACCCGCGACAGCGTCGACCGGCTGACGTCCGCCTGCCGCGCCAACTCCTCCAGCGTCCACCCGCGTTCGAGCCTCAGCTCGGCGAGCCGCTGCGCCAGCCGTTCGTCGGCGGCCGTGTCGATTCCCATATTCGCGATGCTATCCCGAATACGGGAATCGATACGGCGGAGTCTCGGCGACACCCCACCTCCGGCCGGACGGCCGACCGCGCGGCCGTCCCGCACCGACTGGCAGGACGGGCTCTACGCAGGCCCGTCCGTACGGCCCTCCGTCGGCCGGGCCCGGTCGGCGGGGATCTTTGTGGCTTCCGCCAGTACGGCGCCCTGACCGGCGTGCGGTTGACTGCCCGACAGAGGCCGCGGGGCGCCCGGGAGTTCGTTCCGGGCGGAGCCCGGGCCACGGACCCGACGGAAGGACCACACGATGGGCGTGCAGCAGTACGACGAGATCGGTGAGGCATTCGAAGGCTTCAAGTCCCTGCCGTTGATGCGGTACGGCGAGGTGCCGAGCCTCCTGGGCATGGTCGGGGACGTCAGCGGAAGGTCGGTGCTCGACCTCGCCTGCGGCACCGGCTTCTACAGCAGGGAGCTGAAGCGGCGGGGCGCCACGGACGTCCTCGGGGTCGACATCTCCGTCGAGATGGTCGCCGCGGCCCGGGAGTTCGAGCAGCGCGACCCACTGGGCGTTCGGTACGAGGTCGGGGACGTCGCCGAACTGCGGCCCCTCGAGCGGCGCTTCGACATCGCGCTGGGCGTGCAGTGCCTCAACTACGCCGAGGACACCGCGGCCATGGAGCGGATGTGCCGCTCCGTCCACCGGAGCCTGGTGCCGGGCGGGGAGTTCTTCCTGCTCGCCCAGAATCCCGACTACCGGTTCGACTGTCCGTCCCTGGAGGCTTACGGGTTCCGCTGCGAGCCGACCGGCGAGGAGGTCGAGACGGGCCCGCGGGTGCGGGTCACGGCCCTCCTCGACCCTCGGCCGATCAGCATCGTCACCACCGCCCCGCGCCGCGAGGTCTTCGAGGGCAGCCTCCGGGCGGCCGGATTCGGCGCGTTGGAGTGGGTGCCGCTGCAGGTGTCCGAGGCCGGTTTCCGCGCGTTCGGTGCGGACTTCTGGGCGGACCTGCTCGCCCACCCCCCGCTGGAGCTGCTGCGCTGCCGCGCCTGACGGCCGGTCGGACACTGCCGCCGCACGACCGTCCCCCGCGCGACCGCCCCCGCGCGGAACCGGCCTCCGCTCGCGAGCATCCTGACCGGGGAGGGCTCCGCTCCGGCGCGCCGCTGATCATATGATGTGCGGCGAATCGCGGCCGGTCAGCGGCCCGCAACGCAAGGGGGACGATCGTGTTCGGCATCATCAGACCGTGCAGGCACCGGCTGTCCGAACGGCTGCAGACCTCCTGGATGGCGCACCTGTGCGGGCTCTGCCTCGCCCTGCGCGACGACCACGGACAGCTCGCCCGGACCGCCACCAACTACGATGGTCTGATCATCTCCGTGCTGGTCGAGGCCCAGGCCGCCCGCGAGGACTCCTCCTGGCGGCGCACCGCCGGTCCGTGTCCCCTGCGCGGCATGCGGACCGCCTCCGTCGCCAAGGGCGAAGGCGCCCGGCTCGCCGCCGCCGTCTCGCTCACCCTCGCCTCGGTGAAGATCCGCGACCACGTCGAGGACCGCGACGGCGTCTTCGCCCGCCGCCCCGTCGCCGCCGGGGCCCGCGCGGTCACCCGGCGTTGGGACCGGCGCAGCGCGGGCAGCGCCTCGGCCGTCGGCTTCGACACCGGCGTACTGCTCGAAGCGGCCTCCCGCCAGGGCGGGTTGGAGCGATCGCTGCGGCCCGGCGGGTCCGTCCTGCTGGTCACCGAGCCCACCGAGACCGCCACCTCCGCCGCCTTCGCCCACACCGCGGTGATCGCCGGGCGCCCCGGCAACGCCGCCCCGCTCGCCGAGGCCGGGCGGCTGTTCGGCCGTCTCGCCCACCTCCTCGACGCCGCCGAGGACCAGGCCGCCGACGCCGCCTCCGGCGCCTGGAACCCGCTGACCGCCACCGGCACCGACCGCGCCGAGGCCGAACGCCTCTGCCGCGACGCCGTCCACGGCATCCGGCTCGCGCTGCGCGAGGTCGAACTGACCGACCGCGCGCTGGTCCACGTCCTGCTCGCGCACGAGACCGAGCGGGCCGTGGACCGGGTCTTCGGAGCGCAGCACACGGCCGGGTGCCGGACGGCGGCCGCCGCACCGGGGGCCGGAGCCGAGCACCCGCACGACGCGCCGCCGCGCCAGGCGCCGCCCGGCCAGGACCCGGGCCAGGCGCCGATCCCACCGTGGGTGCCGCAGGGCCCCGGCTTCACCCCGCCCGGCAAGAAGCCGCCGCGCCCGCGCAACCTGCTCGCCGGGTGCGCGGTGTGGGCGCTGATGGCCTGCACCTGCCAGCTGCTCTGCTGCGACCACAACGACCCGTTCAGCCGCGAGCACCGCCAGGGCTTCTGCCAGCGGCACGACTGCTGCGACTGCGGTGACTGCTGCGATCCCAGCTGCGGCGACTGCTGCCAGTGCTGTGACGGGTGCAACTGCTGCGACGGCTGCGACTGCGGGTGCGACTGCTGACCGCCGACCGCTGACCGCTGACGGCTGACCGCTTTGGCCACCGGCCGCTGACCACCGACCGCTCGCACCTGACCGTACGTCAGTACTGCGGGTCCGTCACCGCCTTCCCCTGGCGGGCGCCCACCGTCGGCCCGGAGTGCCCCCGCGGCACCCCGGGCCGGTCCGCGCTCCCGCGCTGGTCGCCCTCGGCCGGCCTCCCCGCCGACCCCTCACCCGCGCCCCCGCTCTCGCCCCCGCCCGGGCCGCGCCGCCAGAGCGGCAGCACCGTCACCGGACGCGACTCGGCGAGCTCAGGCATCGCGCCCCGCCGCCTCCCGGTCCGCCACCAGCGAGTTCTCCAGCCCCGCCAGCAACTGCCGGAACCTGTCCGTGTCCTGCTCCGTCATTCGCCCCTCGGGCACCGTTCCCAGCCTCTCGGCCACTCTGTCGTCCATGCGACCGACGCTAGACGGAGACGATCAATGGCCGATAAACGCACCGGACACAGCTGTCACGGGCACCTCGCTCGCCCCACGGAGCGCTTGGCGAGCGCGGGCGGCGGTGGTTCAATGCGTGTCGTTAGGAAGGTTTCCTAACGAGAAGTCACAGGCCTGAGCACGCCCTCCCACCGAGAGGACGACTTCCCCATGGGTCGTAGCACCATCAGGACACTGATCGCCGGGGCGGCGCTCGCCGCCCTCCTGCTGCCGCTCGCCGCCGCGCCCGCGGACGCCACCGGAGCCGCCATCGGACCCGCGGACGCCACCGGACCCGCCGCCGACCGCCCCCGCCAGGCCGCCTTCCAGCACCCCGGCGTGCTGGTCGGCGCCCAGCAGATCGCCTTCACCAAGGGCCGGGTCGACGCCGGAGCCGAGCCCTGGAAGTCCGCGTACGCCGACCTGCGGACGAGCAAGTACGCCTCGCCGGACTGGAAGCCCAAGCCGCGCGCGACCGTCGAGTGCGGCTCCGGCTCGAACCCGAACAACGGCTGCTCCGACGAGCGCGACGACTCGATGGCCGCGTACGCCCAGGCCCTGCAGTGGGTGCTGACCCGCGACCACCGCCACGCCGAGAAGGCGATCCAGATCATGGACGCCTGGTCGGCCGTCATCAGGGAGCACACCGACAGCAACGCCCCGCTGCAGACCGGCTGGGCCGGCAACAACTGGGCCCGTGCCGCCGAACTGGTCCGCCACACCGGCGCGGGCTGGCCGACCGCCTCGGTGGACCGCTTCGCCACCATGCTGCGCACCGTCTACGTGCCGCAACTCACGCCCGGCAGCCCGCGCAAGAACGGCAACTGGGAACTGGTCCAGACCGACGCCCTGATGGGCATCGCGGTCTTCCTGGACGACCGCGGCCTCTTCGACCGGGCCGCCGACCTGTGGCGCAAGCGCCTGCCCGCGTACGTCTACCTCTCCTCCGACGGCGCCCTCCCGGTGCCGCCGCCGCGCGCCGGGATCGAGGGCCGGTCGGCACTGGTCGCGTACTGGAACGGCCAGTCCACCTTCGTGGACGGGCTGGCCCAGGAGACCTGCCGGGACTTCGGCCACACCGGCTGGGGCCTGGAGGCCGCCGCCCAGACCGCCGAGACCGCCCGGCTGCAGGGCCTCGACCTGTGGGGCGAGGGGCGCCAACGGCTGGTGAAGGCACTGGAGTTCCACACCGCGTACGACAACGGCGCGAAGGCGCCCGGCTGGCTGTGCGGGGGCTCGCTGAAGACCGGACTGGGCCCGGCCGTACAGCTCGCGTACGACGAGTACCACCTGCGCGAGGGGATCGCGATGCCGCAGACCCAGAAGTACGTGGCCGCCCACAGCCCGTTCGGGGCGAACTACTTCATCGGCTGGGAGACGCTGACGCACACCGACGCGCCCTGAGCGGTCGCCGCTCCGGCTCGCCGTCGGGACCGGCCCACCCGGCCGCGACTATCCGGCCGCGACTATCCGGCCGACGCGGCGTCCAGCAGCAGCCGGGCGGCGTCCTTGGCGTCGACGGCGGCCGTCGGGTCGCCGTGGACGGCGGCGGCGGTGATGGCCCCCTCGGCGAGCAGCGTCAGATGGACGGCGGTGGCGGGCGGGGCGCCGGCCGCCTCCGTCAGGCCCGCGAGGTAGCCGCCGAACTCCTCCTTGTGGTGCCGGGCGGCAGCCGCGACGGCAGGCGTGGTGGCGCCCAGCTCGCCGAGGGAGTTGACGAACGCGCAGCCTCGGAAGCCCGGTTCGGCGAACCACCGGCCGAGCCAGTCGAACACCGCGAGCACCTGCTCCCGGGGCGTGCCGCCGGTGCGCGAGACGTGGACGGCGAGACTCGCCCGCCAGCGGCCGTCGCGGCGCAGCAGGTAGGCCTCGACCAGGTCGTTCTTGGACGGAAAGTGCTGGTACAGGCGGCGCATCGTCGTGCCGGAGGCGGCTCGGACGGCGTCCATGCCGACCGACTGGATGCCCTGCCCGTAGAACAGCTCCTCGGCCGCGTCAAGGATGCGGGTCCGCGGGTCTTCGTGCTCCATCTGCCGTGCCCTTTGCGCGAGAACGATAGTTCTCCTATCGTAGCCAGCGATGTGAGAACGATCGTTCTCACCAGCGGAACGCCCATTCCCCGAGGAGTCCACACATGGCCGACCAGCGCGACGGACAACGCCCGCCGCTGCCCCCGTTCACCGAGCGGACCGCCCGGCAGAAGGTCCGGGCCGCCGAGGACGCCTGGAACACCCGCGACCCGCAGCGCGTCGCCCTCGCGTACACGCCCGACAGCCGCTGGCGCAACCGCGCCGAGTTCCTCACCGGCCGCGAGGCGATCGCCGACTTCCTCACCCGCAAGTGGCACCGCGAACTCGACTACCGCCTGATCAAGGAACTCTGGGCCCACGACGGCGACCGGATCGCCGTCCGCTTCGCCTACGAGTGGCACGACGACGCCGGCCGGTGGTACCGCTCCTACGGCAACGAGAACTGGGAGTTCGCCGAGGACGGCCTGATGGCCCGGCGGCACGCCTCCATCAACGACCTGCCGATCGCCCCCGAGGAGCGCCTGTTCCACTGGCCGCCCGGCCGCCGCCCCGACGAGCACCCGGGCCTCACCGAACTCGGCCTCTGACGGTCACCCCGGCCGCGGACCCGGGAGAGCCGCCGGGCTGCCGACGGCGGATCGGAGCCTGCTGTTCCACACCTGTGACACAGGACGAACCGGTCCCCGACCTCGCCCTGGGACGCTTCCCCTCGGAAGCGCACAGCACCCGAGGGGGACCTGGAATGCCCGTACGCAACGGATTCGGCACCGCCGCCGCGATCGCCCTGATGACCACCCTCGGCGCGGTCCTGCTCTCCGCCTGCGGCCCCGACGCCGGCGGGTCCGGTCCCACCGCCGCACCGACCGGCGGCGCCGCACCCGCCACCGGCGCACCGGGTTCCGCCACACCCACCACCGCCACCACACCGGCCGGAGCCGCGCCCGCCACCGGTGCCCCCGCCACCGGTGCGCCCGGGACGGCCACGCCCGGCGCCCCGTCCGGCAGCCCCGCCCCGGGCGGCAAGGAGGTCAACGGCACCTCCGCCGCCAACCACCTCACCATCAGCGCCGGCACCCGGACCGTCGCCATGAACGGCACCCGCGTCGACTTCGGCACCGTCGTGCGCGACCTCGCCTGGTCCCCCGACGGCAGGAAGGCCGCCTTCGTCGACGGCGACGGCGACCTGGTGACCGCCAACCCGGACGGCACGGGCAAGGCCGTCCTCGCCAAGAACCCCGGCGGGGAGACCTGGTCCCACCCGACGTGGCGGCACGCCACCGCGGACCCCGGGGTCACGGTCGGCGCCGAAGCGCTCGAACGCTTCGACACCATCGTGTTCGCCTCCGGCAAGGGCGGCGTGCTGAGGCTGGAGAAGGTCCCCGCAAAGACCCCCGGCGCCGTCCCCGAGGTGCTCACCCCGCACAACTCCGAGGGCGGCAGCGAGGACATGCCGCAGCCGCCGCAGACCGGCAACACCTGGGCCGACGCGGGCGGCCACCGCGGCGAGATCGCGTACGCCAACGCCCCGACCGACGAGGTGTACATCTACGACGACTACATCCGGCCCGACACCCGGGCCCTGGGCAAGGGCTCCCAGCCCGCCCTCTCCCCCGACGGCGAGCACGTCGTCTTCGTCCGCTCGGTGAACGGGCACGACCACCTGTTCAGCCGCTCCACACGGTTCGACCGGACCGCGGAGACGGACCTCACCCCGTCTGCCACCACCGACTACACCGAGCCCGCGTGGTCCCCCGACGGCAGGACCGTCGCAGCCCGCACCCCGGACGGCGTCAGCACCCTGCCCGCCGACGGCTCCGCCGAGCCGGTCCAGGTCTCCACCCTCAAGGGCCTGCCCGCCTACCGGCCGTAGGCCCGCGAGTCCGCCGCAAGGCCCCCACCCCAGCCCCTGTCGACTATCGGCTATCGGCCCCTACCGACCCTGGCCGGGCTTCGCCAACTCGGCGCGCAGCTCGGCCAGGTGCTCGTCACCCGAGGCGTGCGGCAGGAACTCGACCAGGTCGAGGAAGCGGAACAGCACCCGGGTCTCGGTGACGGCGTACTCGTAGTCGCCGAACCCGACCACCGCGCCCAGGCCGCCGCGCGCCGCCCCGCGGACGGCGGCCGACGTCAGCCCGTGGGCCGCGTCCTCGGCGGTCGCCCGGCGCCGGGCGTTCGGGCGCGCCAGGTAGGGGCAGACCATCGACGCGTAGAGCATGCACGCGCGGTGCCCGGGGCCCTCCATGGTCGGCGCGAGGTTCCGGTACGGTCGCCCGGCCGCGAGCGCCTCGGCGATCGCGGCGCTCTCGGCGGGCCCCACGACCCGCCACACCGGCCCGCGCTCCATGAGCGTGCCGCACACCGAACAGCGGCGCCCGAGGGCGCAGTCGGCGCTGCGCGCGTGGTCGGTCAGAGCGAACTGCGGCTCGCCCCCGTGCCACGGCGTGATCGCCGGCACCGGGTACCCCCGGACGTCCCGGGGCCGCGCCCCCACACCGTCGGGCATCGGCACAAGTTCGAATCGCACGGCCCCATCGATACCAGGGACCGGCCCGGCGGGTCGACCCGGTCGATGCCCGGCGGGTCGACCGCGTCAGTGCCCGGCGGGCTGCTGCCGCTCCGCTTCCTGGACCAGCATCACCTTCCGCAGAAGTCCGGACAGCAGCCGCCGCTCCTCCTCCGACAGCACCCCCAGCAGCCGGCGCTCCTCCCGGCCGACCACGTCCAGGGCCTCCTGCCAGGCGGCACGCCCGGCGTCGGTGAGGACGATGTCGACCTTCCGGCGGTCCTCCGTCGAGGGGTTGCGCACGACGAAGCCCCGCCGCTCCAGGGCCTCCAGCCGGCCGCTGATCGACGCGGGGGCGAGGTTGAGGTCGGCTCGGAGGTCGGAGGGGGCGGCGTGTCCGCCGCGGCCGGCGAGGACGTGCAGGGTGTCGAACTCGTGCTTGTGGAGGCCGTAGTCGGCGACGCCCTGTTCGCGGACCCGGCCGAGGTGGCGGGTCAGGCGAGACATCCGGGTGACGGCGGCCTCGATGTCGGGGTCGAGGTCCGGCAGCACCGGCTGCCAGCGGTCGACGTGGCCGTCCGTCCAGTCGCGGGGCGGGGTGTCGTGCTGGGGGAGGTGCTCGGCCATGGAAGGAGTCTACAAACCCTAAAACAACGGTACCGAAATATTCGTTGCCAAAACTTCGGTACCGAAATAAAGTCCTGCCCGTGACCCAACACCCCCTTCGCCTGGCGGACTTCCGCCTGCTCTTCCTCGGCCGGACGATCTCCACCCTGGGCGACGCCGTCGTCCCCGCCGCCCTCGCGATCGCCGTCACCCGGGCCACCGGCTCCGCTGCCGCGCTCGCCCTGGTGCTCGGCTGCGCGATGGTGCCGAAACTGCTCCTGCTGCCCTTCGGCGGGGTGGTCGGAGACCGCTTCGACCCGCGCCTCGTCGCCCTCACCACCGACGTGGTCCGCGCCGTCGCCCAGGTGCTCGTCGGCCTGGAACTGCTCGGCGGCCACCCGCGCCTGACACCCGTCGCGATCGCCTCGGCCGTCGGCGGCATCGCCTCCGCCTTCGCCGTGCCCACCGCCTCGCCGCTGGTCGCGGCCGTCGTCCCGAGCGAGAAGCGGCTGCGGGCCAACGCCCTGCTCGGCACCGCCACCGCGGCCGCCCGCCTCGGCGGCCCGGCTCTCGCCGGCGTGCTGGTGTACACCGCCGGGCCCGGCTGGGCGTTCGTCCTGGACGGCGCGTCCTTCGTGCTGAGCGCGGCGCTGCTCACCCGGCTCACCGCCCGGCGCGCCACCGACGGACCCGCCCCCGACGGCCACGCCCCCGGCAGCCACTCCCCCACCGGACCGCGCTCGCTGCGCCGGGACCTCGCCGAGGGCTGGAGCGAGGTGCGCTCCCGCGACTGGTACTGGACGAGCCTGATCGCCCACGGCGTGTGGAACGGCGCGAGCGCCGTCCTGCTCACCCTAGGGCCGCTGATCGCCGCCACCCGCCTGGGCGGCGACGGCGTCTGGGTGGCACTGACCCAGGCCGGTGCGGTCGGCCTGCTGGTCGGCTCGCTGCTCGCCGGGCGGCTCCGGCCGCGCCGCCCGGTGCTGGCCGGCAACCTCGCCCTGGCGCTGTACGGACTGCCGCTGCTCGCACTCGCCGTCCCGGCTCCGGCGCCGCTCGCCGTGGCCGCGCAGGCGGTGGCGATGACCGGACTGGGCTTCCTGAACCCGGTGTGGGAGACGGTGGTCCAACAGGACTTCCCGGCCGGGTCCTTGGCCCGGGTCACCTCGTACGACTGGCTGCTCTCGCTGGCCGCCGCCCCGCTCGGGTACGTCCTGGCGCCGCTGGCCGCCGACGCCTGGGGCAGCCGGGTGCCGCTGCTGGCGGCCGCCGCGCTGGTGACGCTGGTCTGCGCGGGCACGGCGGCGGTGCCCGGGGTCCGCCGCCACGGCGTACGGCCCGCGGACGGAACCGCACCCGGGCCCGCCGCCACCGCCACCACAGCCACAGCCACAGCCGCGCCCATCGCAGCGCCCATCGCAGCGCCCATCGCAGCGCCCATCGCAGCGCCCATCGCAGCGCCCATCGCAGCGCCCATCGCAGCGCCCGGGCCGGTGGCCGAGCGGCCACCGGCCCGGGCTCGGGTCAGTCCCTGATCGCTGCGGCTCAGTTCCAGATGCCGGTGATGTCGCTCGCGGCGGCCGCGTTGCCCGCGTGGCCGCTCGCCCCGGCCAGGTCCTCCACGGTGCGCAGCACGTTGTAGTGGTTGTAGGTGGTGGCGGAGCTGCTGCCGGGGGCCACGTGGGCGCCGTAGAGGACGGTCGGGATCCGGTTGCCGGACAGCTTGTTGTCCTCGTCGAAGGTGACGATCAGCAGGCTGTTGTGGCTCTGCGCCCAGGCGGCGTAGCCGCCGAGGTTGTTCTTGATCCAGGTGTCGCCGGTGCTGACCGAGCAGTCGTGCATGTCGCTGCAGAGGTTCGGCACGACGAAGGAGACGTTCGGCAGGGTGCTGTAGTCGGTGGGGAACTGCGCGAAGGTCTTGGCCGAGCCGAGGGGCACGTTGCCGAAGCCGAACCACGGGTTGTGCTTCTGCGCGTAGTTGCCGCTGCTGCAGACGGTGCTGCCCTGGCCGGGCAGGGACTCGTTGTAGCTGGCCCAGGTCTTGCCGGCGGCGAGGACCTCGGAGGCCAGGTTGGCGCTCTGGAAGCCGCCGACCGTCACGCAGCTGTCGTCGACGCGGCCCTGGGTGGAGCCCGAGAACAGCGCGTAGTAGTTCGGCTCGCTGGGGTGGGTGATGCCGTAGGACTGGGTGAGGTCGGCACCGCCCGCCTTCAGCGTGTTGTTGATGTACGGGGCGCTGCTGCTGCCGATGACCTGGCTGTAGGCGTGGTTCTCCATCACCACGACCACGACGTGGTCGGGCGTGGGCAGGCCGGCCGCCTGGGCGGTGGAGGCGGTCGCCGCCCACAGGCCGGCGGAGGTGGCGACGAGGGCGACGGCGGAGCCGATCGCGGTCGCGGTGCGGTGGGAACGGGCGTTCAGGGGTTTCACGGACGGAGTCATGACAAGTCCTCGGGTAGGGAACGGCCCGGCGGGCTGCTCGGAGAGGGGCGGGTACTGCCGGATCAGTGACGGCCGGATGGAAGGAACGGCCCGATCGGGGACACGACACGGCCGGACCGGGGACGCCTGGAGACGGGAGCGGTACGACCGGCGTGCGCCGCGGCCTGCGCTGCGGCCCGGGACAGGCCTAGTAGGGCGTGCCGCCGGCGAAGTCCCCGGCGACGGTGGACTCGATCCTGTCGACCACCCCGGAGTCGGCGGTGATCAGGCCCAGTTCGCGGTTGTGGTTCAGCGAGTTGTCGGAGAAGTTCTCCGAACCGGCGAACGCCTTGGCCGACGCCGTCCCGTAGTCGGCGACGATCACCTTGGCGTGGACGTACAGGCCGGTGGTGGAGGAGTAGGTGACGACCTTGCCGCCGGCCGAGGCCACCTGGTCGAAGGAGTCGGCGTACGTGTCCGGGTTCATGCCGACGACGCGTACGGTGACGCCGCGAGCGGCCGCCGCGGCGACGGCGTCCACCAGTGCCGGGTCGCCGAACTCCAGTTGCTCCAGGTCGA
The DNA here is from genome assembly GCF_000719705.1 of Streptomyces sp. NRRL S-350. Classification (GTDB taxonomy): domain Bacteria; phylum Actinomycetota; class Actinomycetes; order Streptomycetales; family Streptomycetaceae; genus Kitasatospora. The sequence goes on from NZ_JOHO01000007.1 coordinate 145,185, forward strand.
GGCTGGTCCGCGCGCCGTTGATCAGGGCGAGCAGCCGGGACTGCGAGTCGGTGGGCGACCAGACCAGGTTGTCGCCGTCGGTGGGCGTGACGGCGGTCTTGGCGTAGTCGGCGGCGAAGACCCGCTCGATCGCGGCGACGTCGTTGGCGTCGGTGTCGATGACGCCGTAGTCGCGGTCGTTCGCGTAGTAGTCGGCGTCCAGGTTGCCGGTCATGATCAGCGACGTGGCGCCGTCCACGGTGACGGTCTTCTGGTGGGTGTAGACGAACGCCGAGGAGGAGTACGTCACACCGGCCCCGGCGGCCCGGAGCGCCGAGTAGGCCGCGCCGTTGACCGAGGTGTGCGCCCCGTCCAGGATCACCCGGACCTTGACGCCCGCGCGCTGACGGGCGACCAGGGCGTTGACGGCGGCGGTGTCGCGCAGCTCGTACATGGTGACGTCGACGGACCGGGTCGCGGAGCCGATGAGGTCGTCGACGACGGTGTGGTCCTGGTCGGGGAAGACGACCGCCGTGTACGTGCCGGAGGCCGTGGTGGCGGCCCCGGCGTTCGCGGCCGGCGATACGAGGCCGGCGGTGGCGAGCAGCAGGGCGCCGGCACGGCGCGTCAGGGAGGCCAGGGGCATGGGCAGGCTCCATGGTCGGCGAGAGGGAAGCTGACGGGGCGACGGGGAAGTCGCGCGCCCGAACAGCATGGGCCGCGGCCGTTGACGCGGGTAGACGACGGCAGGTGAAACCTTGGCCCCGGGGCGGGAAACGAACGGTGCGGCAACCCGGCCCCGGCGCGCAACGGACGATGCGGGCGAACCGGTTCACATTGCCATCCGCCGCTCCGGCCGGTGATAGTGATCTTCCATCGACGCGGCCCGACGCCGCGTCAGTCGACGAGAGAACCGAGGATCATGGCGAAGATCAGCCTTCTGCGTCCGTTCGCGGTGGCCGCCGCGGGAGTCGTCCTGGTGGCGACCGGTGCCGCGCACGCCGTGGCCGCCGGCCAGAGCACCGCCGCCGCGCCCGCCTCCGACATCGCCGGCGTGCTCGCCGCCCTGCAGGCCACCACGGGCGCCGGCGCCCCCGGCGCCTTCGCGGTGATCCGCAACCACGGCGACCAGGAGGACACCCGCTCGCTGACCGTCGGCAAGGCCGACCTCGACGGGACTCCGATGAACTCCTCGTGGAGGTTCCGGGTCGGCAGCAACAGCAAGATGTTCACCGCCGTTCTGGTGATGCAGCTGGCGGAGGAGGGCCGGATCGACCTCGACAAGCCCCTGCGCGACTACCTGCCGGACGGCACCCTGCCGGACGGCTGGACGATGACGGGCCGTCAGGTCATGGAGCACCGGGCGGGCATCTTCGACCACACCAACGACCTGCTGGAGCAGGCCGGCGAGGAGACCACCAGCGCGTTCGAGGCTCGGATCCGCACCAAGGTGTACGACCCGCGCGACCTGGTGGCGATGTCGGTCAAGCACGGCGTGCAGTACACCCCCGGCAGCCGCTACTCCTACTCCAACACCGACTTCGTGCTGCTGGGCCTGGCGGTCGAGCACCTCACCGGCCGGCCGTACCCGGAGGTGCTGAACGAGCGGATCATCCGGCCGCTCGGCCTGCGCAAGACCTCCTTCGTGGTGCCCGACCAGAAGATCCGCGGCGCCCACGTCACCGGCTACCTCACCAACGACGACCGCAGCAAGCCCCTGCTGGACTCCACCGAGCAGACCGGCTCCTGGGTGTGGAGCGCCGGGGCCGTCATCTCCAGCGCCGAAGACCTCGACCGGTTCCTCTCCGCGCTGGTGGCGGGCAGCTCCGGCGGGCTGGTCTCGGACGCCTCGCTGCAGCAGATGACCGCCGCCCTGCCCACGCCCACCGCGAAGATCTCCTACGGCCTGGGGCTGCGGCGGATCTCGCTCTCCTGCGGGGACGTGTACGGCCACGGCGGCATCGTGCAGGGCTTCCAGACCCAGTCCTTCGCGACGCCGGACGGGCGGCGCAGCGTGGTGGTCTTCGCCAACGCCTCCAACAACGGCGCGGTCACCCAGGGCCTGATGAACGCGCTGGAGCCGGCCTTCTGCGGCAAGAAGCCGGCGGCCGCGCCGCGCACGGCCTTCGCGCCGGGTGCGGACGTCCGGAGCACGGACGCCGTGGACGAGCTGCCCGTGGTGGAGGACACCCGGATCTGACCGGCCGTCCCGGCCCCGCATGCCCGTTCCCGTCCCGGCCCCGCGTGCCCGTTCCCGGCCCGGCCGGGGGCGGGCACGCGCGTCAGCGCCCGGGCGTCGCGGGCCGGGGGCCGTCCGCGCTCAGGTCGGTGAGCGCCTCGGTGAGCAGTTCGCGGGCCTCCTCGGGCCGGCCCTGCTCGATCAGCGCGGTGCCGAGCTCGGTCAGGGTCTTGGTCATGCTGTCCGGCCGGCCGACCGCCTCGTAGTGCACCAGCGCCTGCCGGTAGGCCTTCTCGGCGGCCGGCCAGCGCCGCAACGCCGCGCGGTCCAGGCCGAGTTCGTGCGCGGTCATGGCGGCCAGCAGGTGCATCAGCGGCGAGGACCAGCGGTCCACCAGTTCCAGGGCGCCAGCCAGCGCCCGCCGGCGGGTGTCCACCGCGTCCTCGGCCCGGCCGGACTCGCGAAGGCAGTTGGCGGCGCCGCGCAGGGTGACCAGCCGGCCGATCATGGCCGCGCGGCCGTCCACCTCGGCGAAGGCGTCCGAGGCCCGGTGGTAGGCGTCGATCGCCTCCCGGTGGCGGCGCAGGTAGCGCAGACCGGCGGCGAGGTAGGTGAGCGCCCAGCCCTGCTGCTCCCGGTCGCCGAGTTCCTTCGCCAACTCCAGCCCCTCGGCGGCGAGTTCGACGCCGCGCTGGTAGCGGTGCAGGCAGGTGACGTACGTCCAGGCGAGGTAGTTGACGTGCACCGCCTCGGCGCGCCGGTCGCCGAGCGCGCGGGCGGCGTCGACCGAGAGCTGGAACACCTCCGCCCAGGTCCCCCAGCTCAACAGCCGGTCGGAGAACCAGTGCATGGCCTCGGCGGTGTCGACGACCTCCCGGTACCGGCCGGCCCGCTGCGCCTGGTGCAGGGCGGCCAGCCACTCCGGGTGCTCGTACTCCAGCCAGCGCGCCGCTTCGGTGAGGCGCTCGGGGCCGGCGCCGGTGGCCGCGGCGTCGTCCTGCTCGCGCTCGGGGTCGAACCGCAGGCCGTAGGCCGCCGCCCGGTCGAGGATCCGGCGTCCGGCCGCGGTCCGGGCGTCGGCCAGTTCCTCCGGCGTCTCGTCGGCGGCCAGCCGCTCGCCCGCGTAGAGCCGCACGAGGTCGTGCAGGCGGTAGCGGTCCGGGGTGGCCGGCTGCACCAGCCCGGCGTCGACGAGCTGTTCCAGGACCAGTTCGGTCCGGGCCGACGACCGGCCCGCGTAGGCCGCCGCGACGGCCGCCGTGAAGTCCGCTCCCGCTGTCAACGCGCAGCGCCGTAGCACCAGTTGGGACTCGGCTGGCAGCCGCCGGTAGGACAGCTCGAAGGCCGGGCGGACGGCCAGGTCACCGGTCTCCAGCAGGTCCAGGCGGTTCTCCTCGGCCGCGAGCTGGCGCACCAGGTGGGCGACCGGCTGCTGCGGCCGGGCGACCAGCCGCTGCCCGGCGATCCGCAACGCCAGCGGCAGGTAACCGCAGAGCCGGGCCAGTTCGGCGGTGGCGTCGGGCGCCGCCTCGATCCGCTCGCGGCCCGCGATCCGGGCCAGCAGTCCGGCCGCCTCGGCCGGGGCGAGCACGTCCAGGCTCAGCCGGTGCACCGACTCCAGGCCGGGCAGCACGCTGCGGCTGGTCACGATCGTCACGGCCGGCCCGGAGCCCGGCAGCAGCGGACGCACCTGGCCCTCGTCGGCGGCGTTGTCCAGCACCAGGACGAGCCGCCGCTCGCGCACCAGGGCCCGGTAGAGCCCGGCCCGCTCCTCCGTGCCGGCGGGCACCGCGGCGTCCGCGACACCCAGGGCGCGCAGCACCTGGCCGAGCGCGTCACGTGCCGTCAGCGGCTGCGCGGACATCCCGCCGAGGTCGAGGGAGAGCTGGCCGTCGGGGAAGCGCGGGGCCAGGGTGTGGGCGGCGTGCAGGGCGAAAGCCGTCTTGCCGAGGCCGGGTTGACCGCTGACCAGCACCACGCGCGGGTGGGCGGGGTGGTCGTCCGCGGCGAGGCCGACGAGCGCGGCCAGGGCGTCCTCGCGGGCGGTGAAGTCGGCGATGTCGCGCGGCAGGGCGAGGGCGCTCTGGCCGGCGCCGGCGGGCGCCTCGGGCAGCGGCTCCCGGGGCGCGGCCTGGGCCGGCACCGGGGCCTGGCCCGGCCGGACGCCGCGCGGGCGCCCGCACTGCGCGGCCCGGTCCAGCGCGTCGCCCTGCCGCTCGTCCAGCCCGAGGGCGACGGCCAGGGCGCGGACGGTGCGGCGCTGCGGCCCGCGGGTCCGGCCGCGCTCCATGTCCCCGAGGGCGCGCAGGCTCACTCCGGCGGCCGCGGCGAGCTCCTCCTGCGTCAGGCCGGCCGCGACCCGGTGCCCGGTCAGCAGGCGGCTGAACTCGCCCGTGTCCGCGCCCGCCCCGGTGCCGCCGCCAGCCGTCATGCCCCGCCCCCGCTCCGTCGGTCCCCGCCAGTTCCGCACTTCTGCCTGGAACCCTGTCCGGCAGACCGTGCCAGGCAGAAGTATGCCGCGCCGGAGGAGTTCTTCGTACTCGGCCGCCGGTGAACGCCTCCGCGCAGCTCAGACGTGGTGTCGGAGTGTGGGGCGCACCGGTGGCGGGCGGGGCGTGCCGGGCGGAACTGCCGATAGTTCCGCCTGCGGTTCCGCCTGCGGTCAGCAGTTTCCCAGCCCGCCCGGCCCCTCGCCGGGCGGGGCGCTCCGCGCTGCCCGCCGGGGCGTCGCCGGGCTCCCCGCGGGCGAGGCGCCCCCGGCGTTCCGCCCCCGGTCAGGGGTCCCCCGCCACCAGCGCGAGCGCCCGCTGCCGCGCCTCGGCGCCCTCCACGCCGCGGCCCAACTCGCACAGCAGGTCGGCGAGCAGGCCGTGCGAGCGCGCCTCCAGCGCCGGGTCGCCCACCGTGCGGCCCAGGGCGACGGCGAGCCGGGCGGAGGAGAGGGCGGCGTCGCGGCGGCCGAGCGCGTGCAGCGCGCGGGCGCGGCTGTGCGCGGCGAGGACGGCCTCCGCCCCGCCGGTGCGGGCGGTGGCGGCCCGGACGGCCTCGTCGGCGTGGGCGAGGGCCGGACCGGCGTCGCCGGCGAGGACCAGCGCGTCGGCGAGGCCGGTGAGCGAGCGGACCAGCAGGTGGCCGGTGGCGGGCGTACGGGCGGCGGCCACCAGGTCGGTCAGCAGCGGCAGCGCCCGGTCGTAGCGCCCGGCCCGCACCAGCGCGGCGGCCACCCGGCTGCGGCACTCGTGGCGCAGCACCGGGTCGCCGGCCCGGTCGGCCGCCGCGACGGCGCGGTCCAGGTGCTCGGCGGCGGTGCGGTGGGCCGTGCGGGCGACGTGCAGGACGGCGAGGTCGGTGCCGAGCCGGGCGACGGCCGCCTCGTCCCCGTCGGCGCGCGCGGCGCTCAGCCCGGCCTCGACGACGGCCCGCCAGTGGGTCCGTTCGTGACCGGTGGTCTCGTACAGCAGGCCGATCCGGTGGGCGAGTTGCCAGGACTGCGCGGTCCGGCCGTACTGCTCGGCGCAGAGCACGACGGCCCGCAGGGCACTCTCCTCGCGGCGGAACCAGGCCGCCGCCCGCTCGCTGCCGCCGCCCGCCGTGCTCTCGGCCGTCCAGCCGGCGGTGGCGGCCAGGTAGTGCGCGATCAGCCGGTCGAGGGCGACGAACCGCTCGTCGCAGGTGAGTTCGGCGGCCCGCCGGGCGGCGTAGCGGCGGACCAGCTCGCGCCGGGTGTAGCGGCCGGGGGTCGCCTCCTCCAGCAGGTGGACGGCGTCCAGCCGGGCCAGCAGGGTGCGGGTGGCGGCGGGCGGGAGGTCGGCGAGGGCGGCGGCGGTGGCAGTGTCGATCACCGCGCCGGGGTGCAGGCCGAGCAGGGTGAACAGCCGGGCGGCGGCGGCCGGCAGCGTCCGGTACGTCCGGTCCAGCGCGGCGGTGAGGCCGAGCGGGCCGCGGGCCGTGCCGGTGCCGGTGCCGGACAGGGCGGCCAACCCGGTCTCCTCGTCGGTGAGTTCGCTGACGAGGTCGCCCGGAGTCCAGTCGGGTCGGGCGGCCAGCCGGGCGGCGGCCAGGCGCAGGGCGAGCGGCAGCCGGTCGCACCGCTCGGCGAGTTCGGCGACGGCTTCGCGGTCCTCGCCCGTCCGGTCGGGGCCGACGGTCCGGGCGAGGAGCTCGGCGGCGTCCTCGGCCGGGAGCACGCCCAGCGGGAGCGGGACACCGCCGGCGCGGACCAGCAGGGGGCGCAGCCGGTCGCGGCTGGTGACGACGGCGACGGGCGCCGGGGCCGCCTCCCCGTACCCGGGGCGGTCACCGTGGTCGGAGCCGTCCTCGGGGCGTCTCGACGGCGGGTCGGGCAACTGCGGGTCGGGCGATGACGCGGGCAGCACCGGGTCGGGCAACGACCGGTCGGGCAACGACGCGGGCAGCGCCGGGTCCGGCAAGGGTGGATCGGGCAACAGGGGGGCCAGCTGCTCGTACGAGGCGGCGTCGTCCAGCACGACCAGTGTCCGCCGGCCGCGGAGCAGGGCGCGGTACCGCCGGGAGCGCTCGTCGGTGGAGGTGGGCAGGGCGTCCTGGGCGACGCCGAGGGCGGTGAGGAACTCCGCCAGGACGTCGGCGGGGTCGCGCGGCCCGTCGGGGTCGGAGCCGCGCAGGTCGGCGCGGATCACGCCGTCCGGGAAGTGCCGGGCGCCGCGCTGCGCCGCCCAGTGCCGGACGAGCGCGGTCTTGCCGACCCCCGCCGGGCCGGTGACCAGGACCGGCCGGCCGGCCCGGGCGGCGGGCAACGCCGCGTCCAACCGGACGAGTTCGGCCGTCCGCCCGACGAACCGGCGGTCCGGCGCGGTCGGGCGGGCGCTGAACAGGGCACCGGCACTCCGCAGTTCCGGCCCCGGCGGGCCGGAGAGCCGGGCCACCGCCCGCTCGTACCGCTCCCGTGCCTCCGCGTGTCGGCCGGCCTGCGCCAGGCAGTGCACCAGCCGGGCGGCCAGCACCTGCCGGGACGGGTGGGCGTCGGCCGCCTCGGCCAGTTCGGCGGCCGACTCGCCGCCCCGGCCCGCCCGGAGCAGCCCCTCCGCCAGCCGTTCCAGGGCGCGCAGCCGCAGGTCGGTCAGGGACGGGAGGACTCGCTCGCGCAGCAGCACGGAGCCGCAGTCGACGAGCGCGGGGCCGCGCCACAGGTCCAGTGCGGCGCGCAGCAGTGGCACCGCCGGGTCCTCCGGCGCCCCGTCCGCCCGGCCGGGGGGCTCGGGCCGCAGCACGCCCGCCTCCTCGCAGAGCCGGCCGAAGCGCAGCGCGTCGACCCGGTCGGGCTCGCCGGTCAGCACGTATCCGGCCCCCCGGGTACCCAGCTCCAGGCCCGCCCCGTCCAGCAGTTGGCGCAGGGCCGCGACGTGCCCCTGCAGCGCGGCCCGCGCGGTGGGCGGCGCCGCGCCGTCCCAGACCAGTCCGATCAGCTCCTCGGTGGTCACCGTCCGGTTCAGCCGCACGGCGAGCGCGCTCAGCAGCGCCCGCCGCTTCGGGGCCGAGGGCGTCACGTCCCTGCCGTCCTCCCGCCGCACGACCACCGGCCCGAGCAGATCGATGTGCATGCGCTCCTCTCCTCCCCCACCCGTGGGCCCCCCGAACCGTTCGAGGATAGGCCCGACCTGCCCGTTCACGCCGCGGCCGCCCGCCCGGCCCGGCGCGGACACCGGGGGCGCGGGGCCCCACGGTGGCCGCCGCAACCGGCGCCCGCCCCACCCGCGTCCCCCGAGGGCAGGGGCGGTGGAGTGTCACGGACCGGACAGGTCCGCGCACTACACTGCTTCACCCCGAGGGCGGACCCTCGGGTCCGGCGTGGGGTGAGGTGGGGGTACTGGTGCGGATTCGGCTGCTCGGCCCGGTGGAGTTGCGGGTCGAGGCGGACGGTTTCGCCACCTTGGCCGGGGCTCAGCAGCGGGCGATCATGGCGCTGCTGGCGCTGCGGCTGGGGCGTGTGGTCACCGTCGACCAGTTCTGCGAGGTGCTGTGGGGGGAACGGCCCCCGGCCAGTGCGCGGGCGGCGGTGCAGGGGCACGTCGCCGCGCTGCGCAAGGTGCTCGCCTTCACACCGTTCGAGCTGCACACCCGGGCCTCGGGCTACCTGCTGACCGGGCCGGCCGACGAGGTGGACGCGCTGCGGTTCGAGGCGCTGGCGGAGCGGGCCGCCGAGCACGCCCGCCGCGGTGGCGACGCGGAGGCGATCGCCCTGCTGGAGGAGGCGCTGCGGCTGTGGCGCGGTGAGGCCCTGGCCGACCTGCCCGACACTCCGGCGCGCGCGGCCGCGGTGGACCACCTGAAGCAGGCCGGCACCGACGCCCTGCTCTGCTGGGCCGGACTGCGGCTGCGCCAGGGCACCGGTGCGGCGGCGGTCGCGGTCCTGGAGCAGAACGTCCGGACGGACGGACTGCGCGAGGAGCTGGTGGCGCTGCTGATGCGCTGCCTGCACCAGGCCGGACGGCCCGCGGACGCCCTGGCCGCCTACCACCGGGCCCGGCAGCGGCTGGACCGCGAACTGGGGATCCGGCCCGGCCCGGTGCTGCAGGCGGCGCTCACCGAGGTACTCGCCGACGACCGTCCGGAGCGGCTCCCCGCCGCACCCCCGACCGACGCCGTCGGCCCGGGGCCCCACGCGGCGAACACCGCGACCGCCACGAACGGCGCCCACGGCCCGCACGGCCCGCACGCGCCCTGTCGGCTCCCCCGCCGGCCCGTGGACTTCGTCGGACGGGAGAGCGAGCTCCGCCGGCTCGACCACGACTGCGGCCCCGACCGCGCCGGGGACGGCCCGGTACTGGTCGTCGGCCCCGCCGGGGTCGGCAAGAGCACGCTGGTCACCGCCTGGGCGCACCGGGCCGCCGCCCGCTTCCCGGACGGCCGGCTCTACGCCGACCTGCACGGCCTGGCCCCGGACGGCCCGGCCCGGCCCGACGCCGTCCTCGCCGACTTCCTGCACGTGCTCGGCGTCCCGCCCGACGAGGTGCCCGACGACCTCGCCGGACGCGCCGCGCTCTACCGTCAACGAACGTACGGCCGGAGGCTGTTGGTGGTCCTGGACGACGCCGCCGACGCCGACCAGGTCGCCGACCTCCTGCCCGAGGGCCCCGGCTGCGCCGCCCTGGTCACCAGCCGCGGCTCGCTGGAGGACCTGGTCGCCCTCGACGGGGCCACGCTGCTGCGCCTGGCACCACTGCCCCCGGACGACGCGCTGCTCCTCCTGGAACGCGCCCTGACGCCGGAACGGGTGCGCGCCGAGCCGGACGCCGCCACCCGGCTCGCCCGGCTCTGCGACCACCTGCCGCTCGCCCTGCGGATCGCCGCCGCCCAGCTGGCCGCCCAGCCGGGCTGGACGATCGCCGCGCTGGCCGCCGAACTCGCCGACGAGGACACCCGGCTGGCCGTCCTGGACGCCGACGGCCCCCTCGGCCTGAGCGCGGAGCTCCAACTGACCTATCATCACCTCTCCGATTCCGCCGCCGAGTTGCTGGCCGCGCTGGCCGGCCACCCCGGAGCCGAGGTGGACACCCTGGCGAGCGCCGCCCTGCTGCGCACCGACACCGCCACCGCACACCGGGCACTCGGCGAACTGGCCGCGCACCACCTGCTCACCGGCGCCGCCCCCGGCCGCTACGGCCGCACCGACCTGGTGCGCCTGTTCGGTGCCGGCCTGCTCGACGGGAAGCCCGAACCGTACCGGCGCCTGCTGCGCGAACGCCTGGCGGACTACTACCTCGCCGCCCTGCAGCGCTGCGGCTCCTTCCTCGACCCGGGCCAGGAGGACGCCGACCAGCCGGCCCACCGGCCGCCGGCCGTCCCGACGGTCGTCGACATCCGCAGCGCGCTCGACTGGTTCCGCTCCGAGGAGCCCGCGATCCGCGCGCTCGTCGACACCACCGCCGTCACCGACCCCGGCCGTGCCTGGCGGCTCGCCCTGACCTCGGGCTCGCTGTACTACGGCGCCAGCCGCTTCACCGACTGGCTCGCCCGCGCCCGCACCGGCCAGGAGGCCGCCGAGCGCTGCGGCGACCCGGTCGCGGTGGCGCTGCTGCTCAACTGCCGCGCGCAGGCCCTGGTCGGGCTCGAACGGCGGCACGAGTCCGCGGAGGCCGCACGCAAGGCGGTGGCCGCCGCCGAGTCCGCGGACGGCCCGGCGGCCGCCTCCGCGCGCGTGCGGGCACTCGCCACCCTGGCGCTGGTCACCGCGATGCTCGGCAACTCCGCCGAGGCCGAGCGGCTGGCGGCCTCCGCCACCGCCCTGGCCCTGGAGAGCGGCAACCGCCGCCGGCTGGTCGACGCCAAGGTCCACCAGGGTTGGGTCAGCCTGGCCACCGGTGACCGGGAGGGCGCCCAGCACCGTTCCCGCGAGGCCCGCGAGCTGCTGCCCCCCACCCCGGTCACCCAGGTCCACCTGTGGTCGATGCTGACCGAGGCGCAGGCCCTGCCGCCGACCGTCCGCGGCGACACCGCCGACCTCGCCTGGCACCGGCTGCTCGCCGCGTGCGAGGAAGCGGGCCTGCTCTACCTGCACGCGCTCGCCGAACAGTCCTACGCCGCCCACCTGCTGTCCCGCGGCCGGGAGCCCGAAGTCCGGGACCGGCTGCGCACGGCCCTGGACCGCTTCCGCTCGCACGACCGGCAGGCGGGCTACCGGAGCGAGTTCACCACCAGCCTGGAGGAGTCGCTCGACCTGCGCGCCGCCGACCGGTCACCGCGAGGCTGACGCCGCGCCCTTCTCCGCCCCCGCGCCCGCACAGCCGCGCTCCGGCGGCGCGTACCCGTGCTCGGCCGCCAGGACCGGGCGCAGCGCCCGGATCGCGTAGAAGTTCCGGGACTTGACCGTCCCGGGCGGCACCCCGAGCCGGGCCGAGGCCTCCAGCACCGACCGGTCCTTCAGGTGGAGCTCGACCAGCACCTCGCGGTGGTGCTTCTGCACCCGCCGCAGCGCCAGCGCGATGTCCCGGGCGACCACCACCTGCTCGTACGGGTCCTCGGCGAGCGGGCGGTCCTCCATCGGCTCGCCGATCACCTCCTTGGCGCGGGCCGCGGCCATCCGGTAGTGATCGATCGCGATCCGCCGGGCCACCGTGAACAGCCAGGGCCGGCTCTGCTCGGGCCCGGCGCTCAGCGCCTCGGGGTGCTGCCAGGCGCGCAGCAGGGTCTCCTGCAGGATGTCCTCGGCCTTGCCGCGGTCCCCGCCGGTGGCCCGCAGCAGCGCGCGCAGCAGGTAGCCGCCGTGCAGCCGGTGGATCTCGGCGAGCATCTCGGGGTCGAGGGTCGGGCGGGCGGCCGGGTCGGCGGCACCCCCCGCCGTGTCCGACGGGCCCGCGGCGGGCTGGGCGACGGGCGTGGGCTGGGCGACGGACGGCTTCGACACGCGCTACCTCTCAGGTCAGGCAGGGGCACACGGCACGGGCAGGGCACCGCTGGGCGCCGCCGGACCTCCCCGGCAGCTTCTGCGACAGCACACTGCCGGACCCCGCCAAGTCCTCACCAACGATCCGCCAACGCCCGAACCGTTGCACGAAATCCGCAACGAATTCTCCCGTGGGCCACACCGGCGGCCGGGGCCCGCAGCCCCGGCCCCGCAGTCCGCCGTCTGTCCGTCCCTCCGTGCCCGGTCTCGCTTCCGTCCTCGCTCGAGCCTTCGCTTCAGCCCGCGCTCGAGCCTGTGCCTCAGCCTTCGTTCAGCTCCCGGAGCAGGTCCTGCACCCCGTCCTCGCCCCGGTGCTCGATCAACACCGCGACCCAGGTCGCCAACCGCTCCCGCTCGGCCGCCGACCACCCGGGCGCGGACGGGTGCCCGTCCACCACCAGTGCCGCCGCCACGCCCAGCAGCCCCGGCGTGGCCCCGGGCCGCCACCGCGCCTGCGGCGCCGCCCTGAGCGCCAGCCGCCGGGCGACCGCGATCACCTCCTCCGCCGCCGCCTTCGGCACCTCCAGCCCGGGCGGCCCCTCGACCTCCGGTGCCCCGGCCCGTACCAGCGCCGCGACGAACTCCTGCACCTCCGGCTCGTCCGCAACCATCCCGTGCCCCTCCCCCGTCCCGTTCACGGGACTCGCGCTCGTTCTCGTTCGGTGGCACTCAGCGGGCGCCGGGTGTCACCGAACGACGGTACCGAGCGGTAGCCGGTCCGGCGGAGGGTTTTTCCCCTTCCGGACCGCTCTACGGGCTCGCCGCCGAAGCCGGTTCAGCCCCACCCGGTTCATCCCCACCCGGACCGGCCCCACCCACTTCACCCCCACCGGGTTCAGCCCCACCGGGTTCAGCCCCACCGGGTTCAGCCCCACCGGGTTCAGCCCCACCGGGTTCAGCCCCACCCAGGTCCGGCCGCACCCCCCGAGGCGCAGGGCACTCCCCGGGGCCGGACCGGCGGCCGCTCGCCGTTCCAGGCGCTCCCGGACGACGCGCGGTGCTCTCAGCGTCAACCATCCGTGCGAGCCCGCCCCTAGCGTGGGGCCCATCGCGGCTCACGCGCTGCCCGAACGGGCGTCGGACCAGAAGAAAAGAGCACCCCATGCCGTTCATCACCGTCGGCCAGGAGAACTCCGCCTCCATCGACCTCTACTACGAGGACCACGGCTCCGGCCGGCCGGTCGTCCTCATCCACGGATTCCCGCTGGACGGGCACTCCTGGGAGCGGCAGAGCGCGGCGCTGCTCGACGCCGGCTACCGGGTGATCACCTACGACCGGCGCGGCTTCGGCCGGTCCTCGCAGCCCACCACCGGCTACGACTACGACACCTTCGCCGCCGACCTCAACACCGTGCTGGAGACGCTCGACCTGCGGGACGCCGTCCTGGTCGGCTTCTCCATGGGCACCGGCGAGGCCGCCCGCCACCCGGCCACCTACGGCACCGCCCGCGTCGCCAAGGTCGCCTTCCTCGCCTCCCTGGAGCCCTGCCTCCTCAAGACCGACGACAACCCGGACGGCGTCGCGCCGAAGGAGTTCTTCGACGGCATCGTCGCCGCGGTGAAGGCCGACCGCTACGCCTACTACAGCGACTTCTTCCGGGACTTCTACAACCTCGACGAGAACCTCGGCACCCGGATCAGCGAGGAAGCCGTCCGCAACAGCTGGAACACCGCGGCCTCCGGCGGCTCCTACGCCGCGTCCGCCGCGCCCTCCACCTGGTACACCGACTTCCGGGCCGACATCGCCCGCATCGACGTGCCGGCCCTCATCCTGCACGGGACGGGCGACCGCATCCTGCCGGTCGAGAACACCGGCCGGCCGTTCCACCGCGCGCTGCCCTCCGCCGAGTACGTGGAGATCGAGGGCGCGCCGCACGGCCTGCTGTGGACCCACGCCGAAGAGGTGAACGCCGCGCTCCTGGCCTTCCTCGCGAAGTGACCTGACTTCGCTGCCGGCTTCGGTCGGCGGGCGCGCCGCGGCGGCCGGGGTACGGCGGCGCGTCAGCCTCCCTCGCCGTCCCGTCGCGGGCGCCACTCGCGCGGCGGGACGGCGAGCGGCGGGACGGCGAGCAGCGGGCGCCGCCGGGGCGCGGCGCGGCACCGCGGCAGGTCAGGCGCTGTCGAGGGCGCTCTGCGGGCCGTTTTCGGGGACGCCGTCGAAAGCCTGGGCGAGGGCGTGGGCGAGGGCGGCCCGCGTGGTGATGCCGAGCTTGGGGAAGATCTTGTAGAGGTGGGCCGCGACGGTGCGGGGCGACAGCTGGAGCCGTCGGCCGATCTCCTTGTTGGTCAACCCGGTTGCGGCCAGCCGGGCTATCCGCAGTTCGTGGCCGGTGAGGCCGGCCGGCTCCGCGGCCGGGGCGCCGGCCGGCGCCGCCACCGGGTCTCCGGCGGCCCGCAGCTCCTCCTCGCAGCGCAGCGCCCACGGGTCCGCCTGGAGCCGGCGGAACACGTGGTGGGCGGCGCGCAGCGGCTCGCGGGCGCCGGGCCGGTGGCGGCGGCGCAGCCACGAGCCGTGGGCGAGCCGCAGCCGGGCGAGGTCGAAGACCCACCGCTCGGCGCCCGGCACGGCGTAGGCGGCGCGGTAGGCGGCGTCGGCCTCGTCGTCGTCGGCGGCGAGGGCGGTGGCGGCCGCGAACAGGAAGGCGTGGCGGTCGGAGATGTCCGCGGAGCGTGCCGCGCGCCCGGCCGCGAGGTGGGCGCGGGCCTCGTCGTGCCGGCCGGTGTGGACGGCGGCGGTCACCAGGTCGAGGACCAGGGCGTGGTGCCAGGGCGGCCCGCCGGGCAGCCGGCCGGGCGGGGTGAGTTCGCAGAAGTGCGCGTACGCCTCCTCGTGCCGCCCGTGGGCGAGCGCGGCCAGGCCGCGCAGGTGGGTGAGGCGGTCGAGGACGTACCGCATCCGGGCCCGGGCGGCGGTCGGCCGGATGGCCTGCTCGATGTCGTGCAGTGCGGCTTCGTCGCCCCGGCCGGCCAGGAAGTGGGCGTAGTACTGACGGAACATCAGGGCGTTGGTGCGGTAGCCGAGTTCGTCCGCGATCTCGGCCTCGCGCAGGCAGACGGCGGCCTGCTCCCAGTGTCCGAGCAGGAAGTCCTGGTGGCACTTGGCCTTGGCGACGGAGCCCTGGTTGGCGTAGCCGTGCAGGCCGGTGAAGCGCTGCCACAGGTCGTCTTCCGGGCAGTCGAGGGCCGAGGCGGTCCACAGCAGCAGCCAGGCCGCGCCGGCCTCCTGCTCCTCCGTCATGCCTTCGGCCACCGCGTGGAGGGTGGCGGCCGCGTCCGGGCCGGGGTCGGTCCAGGCCCGCAGGCACAGCCGGCCCGCCTCGGAGACGTGCTCCCGGTGCCGTTCCAGGGCCCGCCAGGCCCAGGGGTCGTCCGTGTAGGTGGCGGCCAGGAGCAGTTTGAAGTAGGCCTGTTCGACCAGCCCGCCGAACGTGTCGGCGCCCGGCGCCGTGAGCGCGTCGAGGGCGGCGGGCAGCAGGGCGGCGGAGGACTCGAAGTCGACGTGGTGGCTCTGGTCGGCGTAGACGACGGCGTACGCGAACAGCGGGCTGACGTCCGGCGGCACCGTGGTGGTCTTCAGTTCCTCCACCAGGGCGGCGGTGTGGCGCAGTTGCCCGCCCCGGGCGGACATCACCGCGGCCCAGGTGAGTCGGCGGACGCGGTCGCAGGAGCTGGGGCTGAGGACGGCGGCGCGTTCGAGCAGCAGCGAGCCTTCCGCGTCGCCGCCCCGGCGGGCGAGGTCGCGGCCGGCCTCCTGGAGGCGGTCTGCGAGGTCCTCGTCGGGCATCAGCGCGGCGGCGGCCTCGTGGACCAGCCGTCGGGGGTCGTCGGGCGCGAGCGCTGCGGACAGTGCGCGGTGCGCGTCGCGACGCGCGCTGTCCGAGGCCGTGGCGACGACGGCGGTGCGGACCAGGGGGTGACGGAACACCAGTTGCCCGGCCGGGTCGAGCCGGGCCAGGCCGTCCGCCTCGATCCGTTCCAGGATCTCCGGCACGTGGTCGTCCGCGACGGCGCGCAGCCATCCGCCGCTGCTGAAGTCGGGGCCGGTGGCCAGGGCGCCGAGCAGCAGGAAGCGGCCGACCTCCGGGGTCACCGTTCCCAGCCGGTCGGCGAACATCCGCTCCAGTTTGCGCCCCAGCGGCAGCCGTTCGGGCAGCGGGGCGGCGCCGCGCTGCTGGGCGGCGGCCAGCTGGCGCGGCAGTTCCACCAGCGCCAGCGGGTTCCCGGCGGCCTCGGCCAGGATCCGGTCCCGGGCGGGCGCCGCGAGTCCGGGGTGGCAGCTGCCCAGCAGCCGGGCGGCGTCCGTCGCGGGCAGGGCCGGGACCTCCACGGCCTCGGCCGACCAGGTCTGGGCGGCCGGCCCGTCGGGGCGGGAGGCGCCGACGATCACCACCGGCAGTTCGGCGCAGCGGCGGTGGAGGAAGCCGAAGACGGTCGCGCTGGACGAGTCGATCCAGTGCAGGTCGTCCAGGAGCAGCAGTACGGGGGCCGTCCGCACGGCCTCTTCCAGCAGGGCCAGGGCGGCGGCGCCGACGGCGAAGCCGCTCGGGGTGCCGGAGCGGACTCCGAGCGCGCTCTCCAGGGCCTCCCGCTGGTGGGCGGAGAGTGTTTCGGAGCGGTGGAGCAGCGACCGGAACGCCTGGTGGAGCGCCCCGAACGCGAGGTCCGTCTCCGCCTCCGCGCCGGTGGCCCGCAGGACGGTGAAGCCGCGCCCGCGCGCGGCGCCCTCCACCCAGGCGAGCAGGGTGCTCTTGCCGACGCCGGCCTCGCCGCGCAGCAGCACCGTGGACCCGCTGGCGCCGTCCTCGGCCTGCACCAGGGCGGCGGTGAGGAGTTCCGTCTCCCGCTGCCGCCCGAACACGGCCGGATCCCGGCTGTCGTGCACCACTCTTCGCTTCTCCTCGGATCGGTCGGACGGCCCGGGCCCTCCGGCACCCAAGGCTAGCGCCCGCCGGGACCTGCCGTTACCACGCTGGGTGTGGCTCCGACCACACGCGGCGACGCGCTCGGCAACGGCGTCGCCCCCGCGTCGCGGCAGCCCGCGCCGACGGAACGTGTTCAGACAACTCGAGGCGTTCGCCGGACGTACAACGGGCAGTCATGAACGGTCCGCCGGACGGTATCCCGCAGGCGCTGTCCTGGGGGGCACCGCCCTCCCACCCCGTGACACCCAGAGGTCATCCCCCATGGCAGAGCTGAACCGCCGTCGCTTCCTCCAACTCGCCGGCGCCACCGCCGCTTTCACCACGCTGTCGCAGAGCGTCGCGCGGGCCGCGGCAATCGCCCCGCAGGGCGCCACCGGCACCCTCCAGGACGTCGAGCACATCGTCGTCCTGATGCAGGAGAACCGTTCGTTCGACCACTACTTCGGGGCGATGAAGGGGGTCCGCGGCTTCGGCGACCCCCGCCCGGTGACGCTGCCCAGCGGCAAGTCGGTGTGGCACCAGACGGACAGCAGCAAGAAGGAGGTGCTGCCGTTCCGCCCCCGGGTGGACGATCTGGGGATGCAGTTCGTCCAGGACCTCAACCATGACTGGGCGGGCGGCCACAAGGCCTTCGCCAACGGCAGGTACGACCAGTGGGTGCCCGCCAAGACGGCCACCACCATGGCGTACCTGACCCGCCAGGACATCCCCTTCCACTACGCCCTCGCCGACGCGTTCACCATCTGCGACGCCTACCACTGCTCGTTCATCGGCTCCACCGACCCCAACCGCTACTACATGTGGACCGGCTTCACCGGCAACGACGGCACCGGCGGCGGCCCGGTCCTCGGCAACCAGGAGGCGGGGTACAGCTGGACGACCTACCCCGAGCGGCTGGAGCAGGCCGGAGTCTCCTGGAAGATCTACCAGGACATCGGCGACGGCCTCGACGCGGCCGGCTCCTGGGGGTGGACGAGCGACCCCTACCACGGCAACTACGGCGACAACTCGCTGCTCTACTTCGCCAACTACCGCAACGCCAAGCCCGGCGACCCGCTGTACGACAAGGCCCGCACCGGCACCGACACCAAGGCGGGCGACGGCCTGTTCGACGTCCTGCGCCGCGACGTCCAGGCCGGCACGCTGCCGCAGGTCTCCTGGATCGCCGCCCCCGAGGCCTTCACCGAACACCCCAACTGGCCCGCGAACTACGGCGCCTGGTACGTCTCCCAGGTCCTGGACGCGCTCACCTCCGACCCCGACGTGTGGGCCCGCACCGCACTGTTCATCACCTACGACGAGAACGACGGCTTCTTCGACCACGTCGTGCCGCCGTTCCCGCCGTCCTCCGCCTCCCAGGGCCTGTCGACGGTGTCGACCACGGCCGACTACTTCGCCGGGAGCACCGGCTACGCGGCCGGGCCGTACGGACTCGGCCAGCGGGTGCCGATGCTGGTCGTCTCACCCTGGAGCACCGGCGGCTACACCTGCTCCGAGACCTTCGACCACACCTCGATCATCCGGTTCATGGAGCGCCGCTTCGGCGTGCCGGAGCCCCACATCTCGCCCTGGCGCCGCGCCGTCTGCGGCGACCTGACCTCCGCGTTCGACTTCACCGCGTCCGGCCCGGCGCCCACCGCGCTGCCCTCCACGGCCGGCTACCTCCCGCCGGACCGCAACCGGCACCCGGACTACGTGCCCGCCCCGCCCGCCACCGGCACCATGCCCAAGCAGGAACCGGGCGCCAAGCCCACCCGCCCGCTGAAGTACGCCCCGTACGTGGACGGCACGGCCGACACCGCCACCGGCAAGTACCGGCTCACCTTCAGCGGCGGCGCGGCGGCCGGCGCCCAGTTCCTGGTGACCTCGGCCAACCGCACCGACGGCCCGTGGACGTACACCGCCGAAGCCGGCAAGACGATCGCGGACGCCTGGAACACCGCCTACTCCAAGGGCGTCACCGACCTGACCGTCCACGGCCCCAACGGCTTCCTGCGGCGCTTCCGCAATCCCGGCACGACGGCCGGCCCCGAAGTCACCGCCCGCCACAACCCGAGCACCGGCGGCCTCGACCTCACCCTCACCAACGCGGGCCCGGCGGACGTCGTCCTCACCGTCACCAACGCCTACGGCGGCGCCCCGCAGACCGTCACCGTCCGCCGGGGCGCGACCGTCCCGTACGGCATCGACCTGCGTGCCTGCCGCAACTGGTACGACGTGACGGTCACCTCCGCAGCGACCGCCGACTTCGTCCGCCGCCTCGCCGGCCACGTCGAGACCGGCGCCCCCGGCCTCTCCGACCCGGGCCTCATCACGAACTGACCGGGCGGCACGCGCCCGACCGGCCGCCCCGGCCGGTCGGGCCCGCCCCTACGCGACCCGGGAGACCGGGGCCGTCCCGCGGGTGAACAGGGCGCGGCGCTCCTCCTCCGTCAGACCGCCCCGGATGCCGTACGGCTCCCGGGTGGCGAGCGCGTGCCGACGGCACTCCACCCGGACGGCACAGCCCGCGCAGACCGCCTTCGCCGCCCGACGGCGCTCCTCCAGGTCGGCACCCCCCTCGTCGGCGCGGCCGAGGAAGACGCTGCTGTCCCCGGTGCGGCAAGCCGCCTCCGCGGGCCAGGTCCAGTGCTGCTCCGGTGCTCCGGCACGGCGGGCTATGTCGGCCACTGCGGCCCCTTCCGAACGAGGTGACGGTGTGCACCCGCCCGTCTAACCCCGATCCGCGTCTTCATGCCCCACCGCCCCCACCCTCCCCCGGCCCTCCTCCCGTCCGGGCCGCACCGGCGGACGGCCGCCATTCGGCTCAGCCGTGCCGCCACCCCCGGGCCCGCCCGTGGCGGCGCGCCTATCGTGGGCGGATGACCGACCGTCGGACCGCCCGGCCCGCCGTCGCCCGATCGGGCTACCTCCTGGCCGCCGTCGCCTTCGCCGTCTGCATGGCGGGCACCACCCTGCCCACCCCCCTCTACGGGCTGTACCAGCAGGAGATCGGCTTCTCCGAGCTGACGGTGACCGTCGTCTTCGCCGTCTACGCGTTCGGTGTCATCGGGGTCCTGCTGCTCGTCGGCAACGTCTCCGACACCGTCGGACGCCACCCCGTCCTGCTCTGCGGCCTGGGGTTCGCGGCGTGCAGCGCCGTCGTCTTCCTGGCCGCGGACAGCGTGCCGCTGCTTTGCCTCGGCCGGCTGCTGTCCGGCTTCTCGGCGGGCCTGTTCACCGGCGCCGGCACCGCGTACGTGCTGGAGCTCGCCCCGCCCGCTCAGCGGGCCCGCGCGGGCTTCGTCGCGACCGCCGCCAACATGGGCGGCCTCGGCTGCGGCCCGCTGCTGTCGGGCCTGCTCTCCGAGTACGCGCCCGGGCCGCTCGTCCTGCCCTTCGTCGTGCACCTGGGCCTGCTCGCCGCGTCCGTCGCCCTCCTCCTGCTCCTGCCGGAGACCGTCGCCGGGGCGCGCCCGCTGCGCACCGCCCGGCCCGTCCGGCCGTCCCTGCCGCCGGAGGTCCGCCGGGTGTTCGCCCCCGCCGCGATCGCCGCGTTCGCGGGGTTCTCCCTCCTCGGCCTGTTCACCTCCGTCAGCCCCGCCTTCCTCACCGGCGTGCTCGACATCCACAACCGGGCGGTCGTCGGCCTCATTGTCTTCGCCGCCTTCTTCGCCTCCACCCTCGGCCAGCTCCTGGTGCCCCGGCTGGGCACCGCGCGGGCGATCCCGCTGGGCTGCCTGGTGCTCATCGCCGGGCTGGCCCTGCTGGCCGCCTCACTCGCCTGGACCACCCTCGCGCCCCTGGTGCTCAGTGCCCTGGTGGGCGGTGCGGGCCAGGGCATGGGCCTGCGCGGCGCCGTGGGCGAGGTCGCCGCCGCCAGCCCCGCCGAGCACCGCGGCGGCGTCCTGTCCGCGCTCTTCGTGGTCGCCTACTTCGGCATCTCGATCCCGGTCATCGGCGTCGGCCTGCTCACCGGGCCGGTCGGCCTGGCCCACGCCGGCCTGGTCTTCGCCGCCTGCATGGCCGTGCTGGCCGCCGCCTCCGGCGCGTACCTGCTGCGGCAGGCGAGCCCGGGCACCCAGACCTGACCCCCCGCCATTCTGAACCCCCGCCGTTCTGCTTCGGAGCCGGGACCGACGGACACCGCCCCGGCACCGTGCGGTGACAACGGCACCTGTGCATGAAAACGGGAGGTAACCCCATGAGCGTGACGAACCGGTACCGGGACGCCTGGGAGGGCTTCTGGCGCGACGCCCCCGAGGAACCCGGCTCGGTGATCTGGGACGCCGAGCCGGCCGTCACCGCGGCCCGCCACCTCGCGCTGTTCGACCACCACCTCACCGACCCCGAGCTGCCGGTCGTCGACCTCGGCTGCGGCAACGGCACCCAGACCCGCTTCCTCGCCGAACGCTTCGCCCGCGCCGTCGGGGTCGACCTGTCCGCCGCCGCCCTCGACCTCGCCCGCCGCCGCGACCCGGCGCGGCGGGCCGAGTTCGCCCGGCTGGACGCCACCGACGCCGAGGCCGTCCGGGCGCTCCACGACCGGCTCGGCGACGCCCACGTGTACATGCGCGGAGTGATCCACCAGAGCGAGCCGGCCGACCGCCGCCCCGTCGCCGAGGCCGTCGCCACCCTGCTCGGCGAACGCGGCCGGGCCTTCGTCGTCGAACTCCGCGCATCGGCCAAGGACGTCCTGGCGAACCTCGCCGGGGATCCGGCCGGACCGCCGCCGAAGCTGCTCCCGGTCCTCGCCCACGGCCTCACCCCCGCCGAGGTCGCCGACGCCGCCGTCACCGAACTGTTCCGCGAGGCCGGCCTCACCGTCCTCGCCACCGGCGACCTGCCGCTGTCCACCACCGAATCCACCCACGACGGCCTGCCGATCGAACTGCCCGCCCAGTGGCTGGTCGTGGCCGCGGGCCGCCCCGGGCCCGTCTGACCGGCAGCCACCACGGCCTCCGGCGGCCCGGACCCGGTCGGCGGTCACGGGCGGGCCCGGGCGAGGATGGCCGTGCGGAAGGCGAACCGGTTCCACGGCGTCCGCGGATCGCGGCCGGTCACCGTCGCCAGGCGGCGCATCCGGTAGCGGACGGTCTGCGGGTGCACGTGGAGGCGGGCGGCCGCGCCGGCGGCGCCGTCGGAGTAGAGGACGGCGTCGAGCGTGCGCAGCGTCTCGTCGTCCTGCGCGAGGCGGCCCAGCACCGAGTCGGTCACCCGCGCGGGATCGGCGTCCGGGTGTCCGGTGACCAGGGCCACCACTTCGAGGTCGCCCCGGTCGAGCACCCGGCGCTCGGCCCGGACCAGCGACGGGGCGTGGCGGACGCCGTGGGCGGCGAGGCGGTAGTCGCGCGGCGCCGTCGCGGCGGTGACCCCGGTGAGGAGGGCGCCGGTCGACTCGTGGCCGGCCATCAGCCGGCCCAGCGCCTCCCGGTCGACGGCCTTCACCAGGGCGACCCCGATGCCGTCCAGGGTGGTGTGGATCGACGTGAGTTCCCGGTCCGCGGCCTGGCCCGCGATCCGCCCGGCCGACGCTGCGGCGGCCGCGCCCGCCACAGCCGCCGCGGCCTCGGCCGGTGACGGGCCCGCCGGCCCCGCCTGCGGCACCGGGGCCGCCGGGGCCGCCACCACCAGGTCGAACGACGCCGGCAGTTGGGCGTCGAGCTCGCGCAGGCGCGCCCGCAGGGTGCCGGGGTGGCTCTGCCGGCCGAGCAGCAGGTCGGTGAGCAGCCCGCGCAGCGACCGCTCGCGGTCCTCGCTGAGGATGCGCCCGGTCGACTCGTAACCGTCGAAGATCGCCTCGGCCGACTGGTCGAGCACCGTCAGCCACACCCGGGCGAGCGCGGCGATGTCCCCGGCGGAGAGGCCGTCGGCGAACCCGTCGCCGATCCGCTCGAAGAAGGCGAGCGCGGCGACGCGGTACGCGCGCAGGACCGCCGCGAGGGGGCGGGCGTCGCGCGCCCGCACCGAGCCGACGCCACGGAACATCCGGAGGTCGTCGGCCTCCAGGGAGCCGTTCACGGCCCACAGTTCCAGCACTCTGCGCAGCGTCCACACGATGATCGAGCGGACTTCGTCGAGCTGGCGGGCGTCGAGGTTGGCGTAGGCCGGGATCTCCCGGGCGACGGCGGCCATGAACGAGTCGACCACGGCCGTCTCGTCCTTCAGGATCCGGGTGACGGCACCCCGCCGGTCACCCGGACCGGCGGAACCGGCGGAACCGGCGGCATTGGGGGAACCGGCGGAACCGGTCGCAGGCTCCGGGCCTTGTGCCGGGGCCACAATCTTCTTTGTCACCACGTGACAAGCCTAGTCCCGGCCTCCCCGCCCGGCGCGTGACCATGGGAGCGCGGAGCCGTCGCGACCGCGCGACGGCGGAGTCCTGCGGGAGAGCCGAATGACGTTCCAGCCAGAGGTCATCGTGGTCGGGGCCGGCCTCGCCGGGTTGGTGGCGACCCACGAGCTGGCGAAGGCCGGCAAGCGGGTGCTCGTCGTCGAGCAGGAGAACCGCCGGAACCTGGGCGGGCAGGCGTTCTGGTCCCTCGGCGGCCTCTTCTTCGTCGACAGTCCCGAGCAGCGCCGGGCCGGGATCAAGGACTCCCTGGAGCTGGCCCGGCAGGACTGGTTCGGTTCGGCGGCCTTCGACCGGCTCGACGACGAGGACGTCTGGGGCCGGCGCTGGGCGGAGGCGTACGTGGCGTGGGCGGCCGGCGGCAAGCGCCGGTACCTGCGCGAGCTCGGCCACCGGGTGGTGCCGCTGGTGGGGTGGGCCGAGCGCGGCAGCGGCTCGGCCACCGGCCACGGCAACTCGGTGCCCCGCTTCCACATCACCTGGGGCACCGGGCCCGGGGTGGTGGAGGCCTTCGCCCGTCCGGTGCTGCGGGCGGAGCGCAGCGGGCTGGTGCGGTTCGCCTTCCGCCACCAGGTCGACGGGCTGCTGACGGAGGCGGGGGCCGTGGTCGGCGTGCGCGGGTCGGTGCTGGCGCCCGACGACTCCGGGCGCGGGCTGAAGTCCTCGCGCGAGGTCGTCGGCCCGTTCGAGGAGCGGGCGGCGGCGGTCGTGGTGACCTCCGGCGGCATCGGGCACAACCACGCGCTGATGCGCGCGAACTGGCCCACCGAGCGGATCGGCCCGGCGCCGCGGCACCTGATCTCCGGCGTGCCCGCCCACGTCGACGGCCGCATGCTCGCCATCACCGAGGAGGCGGGCGGGCGCGTCGTCAACCGGGACCGGATGTGGGCCTACACCGAGGGCGTCCACAACTGGGATCCGGTCTGGCCCGACCACGCCATCCGGATCCTGCCCGGCCCGTCCTCCCTCTGGTTCGACGCCGAGGGGCGCCGGCTGACCGGTGCCTCCGGCGTGCCGGGCGCGGACTCGATCGGCGCGATGAAGCAGATCCTGGCCACCGGGTACGACTACTCGTGGTTCATCCTCACCCAGTCGATCATCGAGAAGGAGTTCGCGCTCTCCGGCTCGGAGCAGAACCCCGACCTGACCGGCCGGGACCTCGGGTTCGCCCTCAGGAGCCGGCTCGCCAAGGGCGCGCCCGGCCCGGTGGAGCGCTTCAAGCAGCACGGCGAGGACTTCGTCGTCGCCCGGACCCTCCCCGAACTGGTCGCGGCCATGAACGCGATCTCCCGCGGCCCGAAGCTCGACCCCGCCGGGATCGAACGGCAGATCGTCGCCCGCGACCGCGAGCTGGACAACAGGTTCAGCAAGGACGTGCAGGTGATGGCGATCCACAACGCCCGCAGGTCCCTCACCGACCGGATCGCCCGGGTCGCCAGGCCGCACCGGATCCTCGACCCGGCGCACGGCCCCCTCATCGGCGTCCGCCTCAACATCCTGTCCCGCAAGACCCTCGGCGGCCTCCAGACCGATCTGGACTCCCGGGTCCTCGGCCCCGACGGCGCCCCGGTCCCCGGCCTCTACGCCGCCGGCGAGGTCGCCGGCTTCGGCGGTGGGGGCGTGCACGGCTACAACGCCCTGGAGGGCACCTTCCTGGGCGGCTGCATCTTCTCGGGCCGCGCGGCGGGCCTGGCCCTGGCCCGCACCCGCTGACGACGCGGCCCCTGAGCGGCCCCGGGCGGCGCTCAGGGGCCGCCCGGGGCCCTGAGCGCGGTCGCCGGTCGAATCCGCCCGCATCGGTGGCCCTTCGATGCGGTGAATCGGCTCAGAGCGGGTAACCGAGCGCTGCCGGTGCGTCTCCCGGTACCGCCGAACTCGGAAATGAGGTCCCGCCGCATGCCCGTCACCGCTTCCCGGTCCACCGCCGTCACCCTCCCCGAAGGCCCGTTCCCCCAGGTGGCCGTCGATGCCGAGCTGCGCTTCGACGCGTCGCTCCCGTACGCGGTGTGCCTGGCCTTCCCCCCGCTCGACGACGGCGGCGAAGTGCAGTGGGTGTTCGCGCGCGAACTGCTGAACGAGGGCCGCCACACCCCCGTCGGGCACGGGGACGTGGCCGTCGCCCCCGGGCGGGACGGCCAGGTCCTGGTCACCCTGCGCTCCCCCGCCGGGCGGGCCGTGATCAGCATCCCCTCGGACGCCGTGGCGGCGTTCCTCTACGATTCCTACGCCGTCGTCCCGGCCGGCACCGAATCCGCCCACCTCGACCTCGACTCCGCTCTCGCCCGACTGCTCCCGTGACGGTTCGGCCGGGGGCGAACGGCCTCACGACCGGATTGTTTTCCTGATCGCGCGCCGATGGCGATAGCCTCGCTCCGGTACGTGCGTGCCCGGGGCCGCCGTGTCCTCACCCGGTCGTCCGGGCGGCGACGCGACGGGAGCGGGCTGGGACTGTGCACCAGAGAGGCGACGTTCGATGGCTGGCTCGACACCGACCGACAGTGCCCGCACGGCGGGCGGCCCGTCCCCGGCGCCCGCCGGCGAGGCGGAGCTGCGGCTGCTGCTGGCGGGCTTGACGGCCGTGCGGGACGGCGACTTCAGCACCGAGCTCCCGGTCGACTCGGACGGGCTGCTGGGCGAGATCGCCACCGTGTTCAACGGCATGGTCGACCAGCTGTCGCACTTCACCTCGGAGGTGACCCGGGTGGCCCGGGAGGTCGGCACCGAGGGCCGGCTCGGCGGCCAGGCCCGGGTGCCGGGCGTCTCGGGCACCTGGGCGGACCTCACCGACTCGGTCAACGCGATGGCGGGCAACCTCACCACCCAGGTGCGGGACATCGCCCAGGTGGCCACCGCGGTGGCCAAGGGCGACCTCTCGCAGAAGATCACCGTCGATGCGCGCGGCGAGATCCTGGAGTTGAAGAACACCGTCAACACGATGGTCGACCAGCTGTCCTCGTTCGCCGGCGAGGTCACCCGCGTCGCCCGGGAGGTCGGCACCGAGGGCATCCTCGGCGGCCAGGCCGACGTGAAGGGCGTCTCGGGCACGTGGCGCGACCTGACCGACTCGGTGAACTTCATGGCCGGCAACCTCACCGGCCAGGTCCGCTCGATCGCCCAGGTGGCCACCGCGGTCGCGCGCGGCGACCTGTCGCAGAAGATCACCGTGACCGCCCGGGGCGAGATCCTGGAGCTGAAGACGACCATCAACACGATGGTCGACCAGCTGTCCTCGTTCGCCGGCGAGGTCACCCGCGTCGCCCGCGAAGTCGGCACCGAGGGCCGGCTCGGCGGCCAGGCCGACGTCCGGGACGTCTCCGGCACCTGGCGCGACCTCACCGAGTCCGTCAACGTCATGGCCGACAACCTCACCGCCCAGGTCCGCTCGATCGCCTCGGTGACCACCGCGGTGGCCGAGGGCGACCTGTCGCAGAAGATCCGGGTCGACGCCCGCGGAGAGATCCTGGAGCTGAAGGAGACCATCAACACGATGGTCGACCAGCTCTCCGCCTTCGCCGACGAGGTCACCCGCGTCGCCCGCGAGGTCGGCACCGAGGGCAACCTGGGCGGCCAGGCCACCGTCCGCGGTGTCTCCGGCACCTGGAAGGACCTCACCGACAACGTCAACGTGATGGCGTCCAACCTGACCGGCCAGGTCCGCTCGATGTCCGAGGTGGCGACCGCCGTCGCGCGCGGCGACCTGTCCCGGAAGATCACCGTGGAGGCCAAGGGCGAGGTCGCCGCCCTCGCCGACGCGATCAACACCATGGTGGACACCCTGTCGGTGTTCGCCGACGAGGTCACCCGCGTCGCCCGCGAGGTCGGCACCGAGGGGACGCTGGGCGGCCAGGCCCGGGTGCCCAACGTCGCCGGGACGTGGAAGGACCTCACCGACAACGTCAACTTCATGGCGCACAACCTGACCAGCCAGGTGCGCAACATCGCCCAGGTCACCACGGCCGTCGCCAACGGCGACCTCACCCGCAAGATCGACGTCGACGCGCGCGGCGAGATCCTGGAACTCAAGACGACCATCAACACCATGGTCGACCAGCTCTCCGCCTTCGCCGACGAGGTCACCCGCGTCGCCCGCGAGGTCGGCACCGAGGGCCGGCTCGGCGGCCAGGCCGAGGTCGAGGGCGTCTCCGGCACCTGGAAGCGGCTCACCGAGAACGTCAACGAGCTGGCCGGCAACCTGACCCGGCAGGTCCGGGCGATCGCCGAGGTCACCAGCGCCGTCGCGGCCGGCGACCTGACCCGCTCGATCAGCGTCGACGCCTCCGGCGAGGTCGCCGACCTCAAGGACAACATCAACTTCATGGTGGAGTCCCTGCGCGAGACCACCCGCGCCAACGAGGAACAGGACTGGCTCAAGACCAACCTGGCCCGCTTCTCCGCACTGATGCAGGGCCGGCGCGACCTCGCGGTCGTCGCCGAGTCCGTCATGGACGAACTCGCCCCGCTGGTCTCGGCGCAGTGCGGCGCCTTCTACCTCGCCGAGGAGAGCCCCGGCGGGACGGTGCTCCGGCTCATCGGCTCCTACGCCTTCCCCGACGGGGAGCGCCCGACCCGGTTCCGCCTGGGCGAGTCGTTCGTCGGGCAGGCCGCCCGCAGCCGCCGCACCATCAGCGTCGACTCCCTTCCGCCCGACTACCTCGCCGCCGCCTCCGGTCTCGGCCGCACCGGGGCGCTGTCCCTGGTGGTGCTGCCCATCGTGGTGGAGGACCAGGTCCTCGGCGTCATCGAACTGGCCTCCGTCCAGCCGTTCACCCCGACCCACCTGGACTTCCTCGACCAGCTGATGGAGACCATCGGCGTCAACGTCAACACCATCATCGCCAACGCCCGCACCGACGAGCTGCTCGGCGAGTCCCAGCGCCTCACCGCCGAACTCCAGGTCCGGTCCGCCGAGTTGCAGGCCCGCCAGGAAGAACTGCAGGCCTCCAACGCCGAGCTGGAGGAGAAGGCGGAACTCCTCGCCGCCCAGAACCGCGACATCGAGACCAAGAACCTGGAGATCGAGCAGGCCCGCCAGGAACTGGAGGACCGCGCCCACCAGCTGTCCCTCGCCTCGAAGTACAAGTCGGAGTTCCTGGCCAACATGAGCCACGAGCTGCGCACCCCGCTCAACAGCCTGCTCATCCTGGCCCAGCTGCTCGCCCAGAACCCCACCCGGAACCTGACCGCCAAGCAGGTCGAGTACGCCGGCATCATCCACTCCGCCGGCTCCGACCTGCTCCAGCTCATCAACGACATCCTCGACCTCTCCAAGGTCGAGGCCGGGAAGACGGACCTCACCGTCGAGTCGGTCCCGCTGCGCGCGCTGCTCGACTACGTCGAGGCCACCTTCCGCCCGATGACGAGCCAGAAGAACCTCGCCTTCTCCGTGCAGACGGCCGCCGGCGTCCCCGCCGAACTCCGCACCGACGACTACCGGCTGCGCCAGGTGCTGCGCAACCTGCTCTCCAACGCCGTCAAGTTCACCGAACAGGGCCGCGTCGAACTGCGCATCGAGCCCGCCGACCCCACCGAACTGCCCGCCGGCGTGCGACCCGACGGCCCGGTGATCGCCTTCCGCGTCACCGACACGGGCATCGGCATCGCCCCGCAGCACCTGGAGAGCGTCTTCGGCGCCTTCCAGCAGGCCGACGGCACCACCAGCCGCAAGTACGGCGGCACCGGGCTGGGCCTGTCGATCAGCCGGGAGATCTCCTACCTGCTCGGCGGCTCGATCACCGTCAAGAGCACCCTGGGCCTGGGCAGCACCTTCACCCTCTACCTGCCCGTCGACCAGACGGAGGCGATCGAGGGCTCCACCGCCGCGGCGCTCGACGCACCGTCGCCCGACGCCCCCGACCAGCTCGAAGGACCGGCCGAAACCGCCCCGGCCGCCATCCCGGCCCAGCCGCGCCGCCTGCTCATCGTCGAGGGCCGCCCGCACGGTCTGCTCCGCCTGGTCGCCGAGAGCGCCCTCGCGGAGCTGCCCCGGCCCCCGCAGCACGGCGTCGAGATCGTCACGGCGGTCGGCGCCCAGGAAGCGGCCGCCACCCTGGCCGCCAGCCCCTGCCACTGCGCCGTCCTGGAACTGGACCTGCCCGACGGCGCCGCCCTGGAACTCCTGCGGGAGATGCACGGCGACCCGGCCCTGCAGGCGGTGCCGATCCTCGCCCACCGCAGCCGCGGCATCGTCACCGACGACGAACTCCCCGGCCAGGACGACCAGGACGGCACCGGCACCCGGACCCTGGAGGTCATCTCCAGCCTGGACGAACTGCGCGAGCGCATCGCCCTGCACATGAGCACCGACAGCCCCGGCGACCTCCCCCAGCTCAGCCGCCGCACGGAATCCGACTGGAGCCCGGACATCGACTCCTCGCTCAGCGGCCGGACCGCGCTGGTGGTCGACGACGACGACCGCAACCTCTTCGCGATCACCGGCATCCTGGAACTGCACGGCATGCGGGTCCTGCAGGCCGAGAACGGGCGCGCCGCCCTCGAAACCCTCACCGCGCACCCCGGGATCGACGTGATCCTCATGGACGTGATGATGCCGGAGATGGACGGGTACACCGCCACCGCCGCGATCCGCGCCATGCCGGAGCACAAGGGCCTTCCGATCATCGCCGTCACCGCCAAGGCCATGATCGGCGACCGGGAGAAGAGCCTGGCCTCCGGAGCCAGCGACTACATCACCAAGCCGGTCGACGCCGACGAGCTGATCGGCCGGATAAAGGGCCACTTCACCGCCCGGTCCACGGCCCCCGCCCCCAGCTCGCCGAGCCGTCCCTGAGGAGGTCGCCGTGAACCACCCCGTCGATCCCGCAGCGGACGGCCCCGTACCGCAGGACGCCGCACCGCACGACACCGCACCGCACGACACCGCCGCCGAGGTCGCCGCACCTCACGACACCGCGGCCGAGGTCGCCGTCCCCCTCGGCACCACGGCCGAGGTCACCGCGCCGGGCCTCCCCGCGGCCGGTACCCACCGGGTCGGGCGGCAGCGCGACGGCGCGGCCCGGGAGCAGGCCCCCACCCGCCCCGCCACCGACCAGGAGCCCGGCGCGGTGAGCCGGCTCGCCGCCACCGTCGAGCGCCTGCGCGGCGAACTCGCGCAGGCGCACTCCGACGCCGCCGGCCGCTCCCTCGTCGAGCTCGCGGTCGGCGTGCTGGTCGAACGGCTGCGCTGCGGTCCCACGGAGGCCTCGCTCCAGCTGAACTCCCTGGCCGAGCAGGCCGGCGTCACCGTCCTCGACCTCGCCGCCGACCTCGTCAACCAGGCGTCCGCCGACCGGATCTCCGCCATGGCCCGCACCTTCCTCGACACCTCCGTCGAGCGCGCCGACCCGGCCGCCGTGCGCCTGCGCACCGCCCAGGCCCACGCCCTGGCCACGGCCGACACCGAGGCGGCGGCCGAGTCGATGCTCGAGCACGCGCTGCGCCCGCTGGGGGCGGTCGCCGTCGCGATCTGGGCGGCCCACCCCGACCAGTCGCTGTCGCTCCGGGGCAGCGCGGGCTTCGGCGAGGCGGAGGCCCAGCGCTGGCGGCACGTACCGCCCGGGGTGTTCACCCCCGCCCGCCGGGCCCTCGACGAGCGGGCGGCGGTCGTCTGCACCGACCTGACCGAAGCGGCGGGCCCCAGCATCGGCCAGCACCAGTTCACCGGCGGCAGGCTCGCGGTGCCGGCCGGGATCGGCGGCCGCCTGATCGGCGTCCTGGAGGTGTGCTGGCCCGGCCCCCTGCCGCAGCAGAGCCGACCGCTGCAGCGCCAGTTCGAGGCCCTCGCGGAACTGGCCGCCGCCACCCTGGAGACCTGGACCGACCACGGACCGGCCACCCGGGCACCGGACACCGGCGCGGTGGACGCCGAGCTGGACAGCCTGCGCCAGATGACCGCGGGCGTCTTCGACCCCTGCCTGGTCCTCCACCTGGCGCCGGACAGCGGGGAGATGCCCCTGGAATTCGTCATCCGCCACGTCAACCCCGCCTTCGTCGACTTCGCCGGCCGGCCCACCAGCGAGGTCCTCGGCGCCCGGCTGCTGGAGGCCTATCCGCTCGCGGCCGAGACCGGAGGCCTCGCCGAGAAGATCGAGCACGTCTTCGCCACCGGCGAGCCCTTCCGCGCCAGGCGGATGCGGCTCGCCGCCATGGTCGACGGCGTCCCCCTGCACGCTCTGGGGCAGGTCAGCATCAGCCGGCACGGCGACCACGTGCTGGTCATCTGGAGGCTGGAGGACGGCACCTCGCGCGTCGCCCGGCTGCTCCAGCACGCCCAGCGCCTCGGCCGGATCGGCGGCTTCGAGGAGAACCTCCGTAGCCACCACATCGTCTGGAACGACACCCTGTTCGACCTCCACGGACTGTCGCCGACCGACCGTCCGATCCCCCTCGAACACCTCGCCGACCACGCCCACCCGGACGACCGCGACGCGATCGCCCGCTTCCTGCGGACCCTCCTGCACCACCAGCGCCCGGCCTCGACCGCCTTCCGCCTCCAGCGCCCGGACGGCGTCACCCGGCACATCCGCGTCGTCGCCGAACCCGTGCCCGATCCCGACAGCAGTCTGCGGATCGTCCGCGGCGCCTACCAGGACATCTCCGCCCAGCACTGGACGGAGGTCGCACTCGCCGCCACCCGCGACCAACTCGCCCAGAGCGAACAGCAGGCGGCCGAACGCAGCCGCCTCGCCCTCCAGCTGCAGCACGCCATCATGCCGCCCGCCCGGGGCCCGCTGGACCTGCCCGACCTGCGCGTCGCCGTCCGCTACCGCCCGGCGGAGAAGGACCACCTGGTCGGCGGGGACTGGTACGACGCCCTCACCCTGCCCTCCGGGGAGGTCCTGCTGTGCGTGGGCGATGTCGCCGGGCACGGCATCGAGGCCGCCACCGGCATGGTCGCCCTGCGCAACGCCCTGCGCGGCTTGGCCGCCACCGGCGCCGGGCCGGCCCAGCTGCTGAGCTGGCTGAACAGCGTCACCCACCACCTCACCGACAACGTCACCGCCACGGCGGTCTGCGGGCTCTACGAACCGGAGACCTGCCGACTGCGCTGGGCCCGCGCCGGCCACCTGCCGCCGGTCCTGCTGCGCAAGGGCCGCGCCGAGCCCCTCCCCCAGATCGGCGGCCTCCTGCTCGGCGCGCTCGACCACGCCGACTACGAGGAGCACGAAGTCCAGCTGGAAGCGGACGACACCCTGGTGATGTTCACCGACGGGCTCATCGAGCGGCGCGACCAGTCGGTGCACGCCTCCCTCGCTGGCCTGCTCGCCCTCACCGAGAAGGCCCACCAGCCCGCCCACGGCGACGGCCGGCCGGACCTGGAGGCGTACCTGGACCACCTGCTGCGCTACAGCGCCTCGGACACCGACGACGACACCTGCCTCGTGGGCGTCTCGGTGAGCGGCCCCCGGCCGGCCGCCGGGACGACTCCGGACGGTGTGTGACGGCTCCGGGCGGCGGCTGACGGCACGGCCCGGGGCGGCGCACGGCGCGGAGCGCACCTCCGCGCCCGGTCCTTCACCGGATCTGCACACGGAACGGCCGTGTAAGTCGGACGATCGCGGGCAGCAGGGAACGGGCCCCACCCTGCTCCGAGGGGAGGGCACACACGGTGACGCGTCGACCGGCAGCCGCGATTTGGCGCGCCGACGCACCGTGCGTAAGGTCGTGAGGAACTTCGTTGGAGGGGACGACGAATGCCAGCCCAGCAGAACGCCACAGCTTCCCTGTCGGCACCCGTGACCGCCGCGGACCTGACGGTCCGCGTCCGGCATACGGAGGGCGGGGCCACCGTCTGCGGCCTCGCGGGCGATCTCGACATCGAGAGCCTGGGCCCGGCCAGGTCGGCACTCGAGGAGGCCGTCGCCCAGCGCCCCCCGCTCCTGGTGGTCGACCTCGAACACGTGGGGTTCTGCGACTCCTCGGGCCTGAACATGCTGCTGAAGACCCGCATGAACGCGTCCGCCGCCGGCCTCCCGTTCCGACTCGCGGCGCCGTCGGCCGCAGTGGCGAGACTCCTGAGCCTGACGGGCGCCGACACCGTCTTCTCCCTCCACCCCTCCGTCGCCGCCGCGCTCGCGGCGCCCCTGTAGCCACTTCCTCCGCACGGATGAAGCCGGGCCGTCCGCCCCGCGCCGAGCGCGCCGCGCATGCCCGGGGCCACCGCGAGAGCGGCCGTGAAAGACGTGAAAGAGCGTCGAACCGAAGGGACACCCGCTCATGAACCCCAGCCGGAACGTCCTCGGTGACACCCGGGCTCCCGTTCCGGCCGCTCCGCCGACCGTCGGACAGCGACGACGGATGCCGATGGCGGGGCTGCCCTCCCCGGTCGCCCGGGCCCGGGCGTTCACCGCCGCCGCACTGGCCGACTGGCCCTGGCTCGACCCGGGACAGGCCGACGACACCGTCCTGCTCGTCGCCGAACTCGTCGCCAACGCCGTGCTCCACGCCGACGGGCCCCTCGAACTCGTCCTCGACGCCTCGCCGGCGCGCCTGCGGATCGAAGTCAGCGACAGCTCGTCCGTCCTGCCGACACCCCGGGAGCCGCACCGCGCCGGCCTGCCCGGCGGCCACGGGCTGTTCATCGTCCGGCGGGTCGCCGACCAGTGGGGCGCGGCCCCCCACAGCCACGGGAAGTCCGTCTGGGCCGAGATCGACAGCCGGCCCGCCGACCAGGCGCCACGGCAGTCCGCCGACCTGCCGTAGGGCCTCCCGTCAGGGCGACGCCGTCGCGCCCCTGCCGGAGGGCTCCGGCAGGGGCGCGACCCGTCGACGCGTCACCAGCGGTACCAGCGACTGCGGCCTCCCGCCCCGTCGACGCTCCGGACCACGAAGCCGAGCAGCCACACCGCCAGGACGAACAGCGCCACCCACCACAGCACCTTCACCGCGAACCCGAGACCGAAGAGCACGACGGCGAGCAGTAGAACGAGCAGAAGAGCGCCCATGGAACTCTCATCTCCTTTGCGTTCAGGGGGTTGTCAGTACTGCTGTCCCGGTTCTCGGAATCCATGCCCCCGGGGCCGCACCGCCTGCGGATCGACCGACCGGAGATCCACCGGCCAGGGATCCGCTGCCCGCACGGCGGTGAGGGTGCCGAGGACGGCGGCCCGGACGGCCGGGAGGAGCCGCCGCCCCGGAGGCGCGGTCGCCCGCGGGACGGCGGCCCCCGGTCACGGGGCCTGGCTGTCGGCCGCCGGCGGCTCGGGCCGGTCGTCCGCCTCGTCCTCGTCCTCGCCCTCGGCCCGGACGTCCGGCGGGGTGGGCGCGGTGATGTTCCGCTGCTCCGAGGACCGCTCCAGGGTCTCCTCGTCGACCTGCGGGCGGTCGCTCTCCTCGGGCACGCTCATGGTGATCATCCTCTCGTCTGCAAGGGGCGGGTTCCCGACCGGGGCCCGCAGTGTCGATGCCGGTCTCAGGAGGACTTGCCGCGCCCGGTGACGAGGTCGCGGGCGCGGTCGACCAGGCCCGTGCCGGCGGCGAGCAGCTTGTTGTCGGGGGCGTCCGGGTGCGGGCGGGTCGGCGCGAGCTTCTTCGCGCGGCGGATCTGCTCCCCCAGTTCGTCCAGCTGCTCGGACGAGCAGACCTCGGCCAACGCCGGGAAGAGGTGCTGTTCCTCGTCCTGGATGTGGGACGTGACCTCGGAGACCAGACGGTCGACCAGGACGGCGAAACGCGCGTCGCCGCAGTCCACGCCTTCGAGTTCCTTGAGGAGCTTCTCCACGGTCGCGTGGTCGGCCTCCTCCTTGTCCGCGAGGGCGTCACCCCCGGGTACGTGCTCGCGCACCGCCGGGTACAGGTACTGCTCCTCGGCCACCGAATGCCGGACCAGCTCGATGGTGAACTCGTCGGCCACGTCGCGACGCCGTTCGTCGCCCACCGGCAGCGCCTGGATCCGGGCGAACATCTCCTCCACCTCGCGGTGGTCCGTCATCAGCTCGTTGATCACGTTGCCGCCGTGTCCCATGTCCTGTGCTCCTTCTCCTGGCGGTGGTCGGTTGCTGCGTCCGGCCCGGAGGCCGGCCCCGCAGGCCACTCGTATCCCCGCCTTCGGACGAGGTATGCCACCGGCCCCGGGAGCCACCCGGTCGGTCCGCCGGCGGACCGGTGGGCGACGGTCGCCCGGCTGGGCCGGATGCCACCGCGCGCGTGCACCGGGCCGCTCCCGGGGCCACCGTGGGGAAATGGACATCGTCGTCGTGCTGGAAGCTGATACGCGGACCGATCTTCGGCTCCCGGGGCCCGACCGCGCCCCGACGGACCCCGAGAACCCCCTGAGGCGCGCGCACACCGCCCCCGCGGAGGCCTCCGGCGTCTGCGGCCCCCTCACCCTGTGCGGGCTGGACACCTCCGAGATGACCCTGGCCCCGCACGGGTACGCCGGTGTCGGCAGACCCCGACCCCGCCTCGACTGGCGCACCTGCGGCACCTGCCGGACCGCCGGCGGCAGCCCCGCACCCGGCGCGCCCGGGCCGCTCACCCCCGACCGGCTCGGGGCCCGCACCGTCACCGCGGCGGCCCCGCCGCCTTGAGCCGCCCGCTCTGGACGTCCGCCGCTGACGCCGCCGCCCGGGCGCGCCCCGCCGCGCGGTTTCCGTCCCCTCCCGGCGGGCACCCGCGAGCCGTGACGACGGATCGACAGGGGTGACACCATGACGGGCCTCGACGGCGAGCACCTGCTCGCGATCTACCTCAACGACCACCTCGCCGGCTCCTACGCGGGCGCGGCGCTCGCCCGCCGGATCGCCCGCGAGCACCGAGCCGGCTCGGACGCGCCGGACCTGCGCCGACTGGCCCGGGAGATCGCCGAGGACCGGGACGAACTCGTCGCCCTGATGCGGGAATTGGGCGTCCGGCCCCGTTGGCACCGGATGCTGCTCGGCGCCGCCGCCGAAAAGGCGGGGCGGCTGAAGCTCAACGGGCGGCTGGTGCGCCGCTCCCCGCTCAGCGACCTCCTGGAGGTGGAGGCCATGCGCGCGGGCGTCCAGGGCAAACTCGCGCTCTGGCGGGCTCTGCGGGCAGCGGCGGGCGACGGCCCGCTCGGCCCGCGCCTGCGCGCCCTGCAGGCCCGGGCCGAACAGCAGGCCGACCTCCTCGACACCCGGCAGGCCGAAGCCGCCCAGGTGCTGGAGTCGGCCCTCGCCCGCGACCGGTCCCGCGACAGCGCCGCAACCCACGCGTGAGAGGCCGCTCCCTGATCGGCAGCCGGTGCCGGTCAGGGAGCGGCCCCGTCTTCGGGCCAGGTCCTCAGTGCTTGAAGGCGTCCTTGGCCTTCTGGCCGGCCTGGAGCGCATCGCCCTTGGTCTGTTCGGCCTTGCCCTTGACGGTGAGACTCTCGTTGCCGACGGCCTTGCCGGCAGCCTCCTTCGCCTTGCCCTTCGCGGTCTCCGCGGTGTGTGCGATCTTCTTGCCCGCGCTCATGGTGTCCTCCTGCACGAGCTCGACATTCCCCTTGTCGCGTCTGCCCCGACCTGGGACTTTCATGCGTCGGGCCGCCGCGCCGACCGGCTGCTCCGGCCTGCTCGTCCGGCCCGCTGACCCGCCCGCTGAGCCGCCCACCGCTCCCGCAGCAGTCGCCCGGTCGTGTGAAGTCCGCACGGCCGGTGGAAGTGGCTCGTTGAACGGGCATGGCAGACGAGACGGACGACGACCGGAACCAGGCGCCGATGGTGTGGGCGCTGGCCGTACGCGAGGCGGAGCAGGGCCCGCCGGTCGCGGAACTGATCGTGGAGGTCGGCGCGGAGCTCCACACCGAACTGGTGGAGGCCGCGGTCGACAGCGGCTTCACGGTCGCCGCCGGGGAGCCCCCGCAGACCACCGGCACCATCGAGGTCACCGACGACCGGGTGGCGCGGCTGACACTGGTCGGCGGCCGCCAGCGGTGGGAGCCGGGCTCACGGGTCGAGGCGACCCCCGGCTGGCTGGCGGCGGCCGAGGCCCGGGGCATCGCCGTGGTGGTCATCCTGCCGCCGCAGACCTGGCCACCCGGACTGGTCGAGCTGGCGACCGGCGCCCGTCTCGACGCCTTCACCAGGTCACTCGAACGCGAACGGACGGCGGGCCGGGTGCTGCACGGCACCGTCCTGGTGCAGGGCACGGCGTGAACGCCGCGCAGCCGGGCGCCACCGTCCGAGGCCGGGATCGGCGGTGCGGCCCGGCCCCTAATCGGACGAGAGCAGCGGGCCGAGCGGGCCGAGGTCGATGTTGAGGTCCTCGGGGGTGAGGTCGAAGCGTTCCCGCAGTTCCGCCATGCGGTCCTCGAGGGCCATCAGGGTCAGGCCGATCCGCTCCACCTGGTCGTCGCTGAGGTCGCCCTGGTCGACGCGGCGCAGGGCTTGGCGTTCCATCAGCTGCCTGAGCAGTTCCACGACGGCCAGCACCAGGGAGGCGAGGTCGCGGCCGACCGTCTCCGGGTCCAGGGCGACTCGGTGTGCCGCCGGGCGCGGGCGCTCGTTCGCGCTCCGTATGTCCGCGCTCCGGGTGCCCGCGCTCGGGCCGCCCGTGCTCCACGCGTCCGTGCTCCGGGTGTCCGGCTCGGCGGGGCCGGGGGGCACGGCGTCGGGGTTCGGGCGGGAGGTCATGGCAGGGCCCGGTCGGCGTCGGCGGCGAGGGAGCGGATGGAGGCGATCAGCGCCCGCAGGCTGATGCGCACCAGGTCGACGTCGGCGATGGACAGCGTGATCTCGCCCTCGATCACGACGCCGCCGGCCAGCACCCGGTCGAGCAGGTCGACCAGGGCGACGTTGCGCGCCGGCGGGGCGTCGAGCGGTCGGAGGGGCTGGAGAGGCCGGAGGGGCTGGGACACGGTGCTCACTCACTCCCCACCGGCGGCCTGTGGCAGGTCCACGAAGGAGTAGGGCGGCCACGGCCCGGTGAGCTCCACCCGCAGGACCCGGGCGTGGGCGTGCCGGAGGTCGTCGACGACGCGGGCGAACTCGTCGGTGCGGGAACGGTCCACCAGGTAGGCGCCGTTGAGGAGCATCGCCTCACGAATTCCCGTCGCCTCCGGGGCCTGTGGGGGGTGCTCGGCGGCTTCGGCGGCGAAGGCGGTCAGCACGTCGTGGAGCTGCCGGGCGTGTGCGCTCGCCTCGGCCAGTGACCGCGCGCTGCGGTCGCGCGCCGCCCGGCGGCGCAGCAGGTAGGCGGTCCCCGGCCGGTCGTCCACGGGGTTCCCCTGGGTGTCGCCGTTCTCAGCGGAGCCGCCGCTCTCCGGGCCGTCGGTGTGCTCCCCGGTGCCCGGGTCCGGCCGGTCGCGCAGGGTGGTGGCGTCGAGGTAGGCCTTGATGCCCCACTCGGTGCGGTCGGCGATGCGTTCGAGGATGGCGTGGAACTCCCGGTGGTGGGCGCCGAGCAGGTCGAGGACGCGGCGGTCGTCGCGGTAGAGGGTGGCGAAACGCAGCGGCAGGGTCCGGTGGGCCCGGGCCAGGGTGTCGATGACGTGGTGGTGGGCGCGCACCGCGCGCTCCAGCCAGGCGGTGTCCTCCAGGTGGCGGTGCAGGGCGGGGGCGGCGAAGTCCGCGCTCGGCACCGAGCCGACGGCTGCGGCGAGGTCTTCGGCGAGGAGCAGCCGGGGGTGCTCGCCGGCCACACCGCTGAGGCCGTGCAGGACGGCGGGGTCGGCGCCGCCGGGTGCCACCGCGTAGAGCCAGGTGTAGCGG
The DNA here is from genome assembly GCF_000719705.1 of Streptomyces sp. NRRL S-350. Classification (GTDB taxonomy): domain Bacteria; phylum Actinomycetota; class Actinomycetes; order Streptomycetales; family Streptomycetaceae; genus Kitasatospora. The sequence continues at coordinate 183,667 of NZ_JOHO01000007.1, forward strand.
TCCGCGGTCATGGCGGGTTGCCGCCTCTGCGGCGGGTCCCGGATCCGCCGGACGGCCTTGCGGAGACCGCGCGTCGGGCGGGGCGCGGCGCAGAGGCGGCGTCGGCCTCGGCGTCCGCGTCGCTCTCGTCCTCCGGTTCGGCGCGGGCGGGCGGCCCGGCCCGGGCGGCCGGTTCGCCGCGGCCGGCTTCGAGTTCGCCCAGGCGCTCGCGCAGGCGCCGGTTCTCCGCGGCCAGGTCGCGTCGGCCGGAGGACAGCGTCGGGTCGTGCTCCCACCAGTCGATGCCCATCTCCCTGGCCCGGTCGACCGAGGCGATCAGCAGCCTGATCTTGATCGTGAGCAGTTCGATGTCCAGGAGGTTGATGCGGATGTCCCCGGCGATGACGATGCCCTTGTCCAGGACGCGTTCGAGGAGGTCGGCGAGGTTGGCCGGCTGCGGTGCGGCGGCGGTCCGGGGTGCCGCCGGCAGGGCGCCTGCGCCGCGCCAGGGGGCCAGGTCGCTCATGACTGCGCCTCCCGTTGGACGCGACCGCGGTGGTAGCGGTCTTCTCTGCGGTAGGAGACCAGGTCTCCGCCCGGGTCGAGGACGACCTCGTAGAGGGCGAGGATGTCGGTGGAGTCGGGGACGCGGCGGCTCTCCAGCACTTCGATGCCGACCCGCCAGCCGTCGTCGGTCCGCTCCAGGGCGGTGACGCCCTCCGGTGTGCGCCCGGTGAGGGCCTGGACGTGGGCGGCGGCGTGGGCGGCGGCCTGGGCGGCGCCGAGCCGGGCGGCCGTTCTCGCGGGCGGGGGTGTGGTCTCGGCTTCGCCGGTACGGCTGCGGGCGGTGGGCCGCCGGGGGCGGGGTTCGGCCTCGTCGGTGTCGGCCCTGCGGCGTGGGGTCCGTCCGGCGGGCTCGCGGTCGGCGGACGGGGCTCGGGTCCGTCGCCGTGGGGGCCGGTCCGGTTCGGGCGGCTCGCTGTCGGTCGGCTCCGGGTCCGGCTCTTCCAAGTCCGGCTCTTCCGGGTCCGGCTGGTCGGGTTCGGGCGGCTCGGACCGGGGCCGTTCCGCGTCGCGCGGGCGGCGGCGGGCCGGGCGCTCCGCCGGGCGGCGGGGTCGGGGTTCAGGTTCGGGCACGGTTCACACCTCCCCGCCTCCCGGGGTCGGTGGCGCGGTCCACAGGCGCTGCACCAGTTCCGCCTCCTGGGCGTCCGCGTCCTCCTCGCTGATGGCGCCGGCCTCCCTGGCGGCCTGGACGTCCATGAGGCGGCGGCGGATGAGGGCCGGGTCGTTCAGCTCGCGCAGTGCCTGTTCGTGCAGCTTCTCGGCCACCCACACGACGCCCCGCACGGGTGCGAGCGGCAGGGTGAGGAGGCCGGTGATCAGTCCCATGGCTCCTGCCCCCGCGCGTCGACGATCTGTGAGGCGAAGTCGTAGGGCGCCAGGGGGCCGAGCAGGCGGAGTTCGATCCGCTCGCTCCAGGCGGCCGCCAGGTCCTCGACCACGCGTTCGAACTCCTTCCGGCGGTCGTGCCGGACGAGGAAGGCGGCCCGGACCGCCTCGTCGGGGGAGGCGTCGGAGTGCGAGGTCTCGGCGGCCAGCGGCGCGAGCGACCGGACGAGGTGTTCGGTGTCGGACTGCCCCCTGACGGTGAGTTCCTGGGAGACCAGTTCGCCGAGTTGGATGCGGCGGTAGCGGGCGGCGTCCTCGGGCAGCGCGGCGATCTGCTCCCGCAGGCGGGCGATGTCCGCGCGCTCGTCGACGATCTCCCGCAGCACCTCGTCCTGCCGGTAGGTTCCGCGGACGGTGAACTGGGCGAGGCCGTCGAGATCCTGGAGCGCTGCCAGGAACCGCTGTTCGTGCGGGGCGAGCAGTTCGTCGGCGACCGCCGCCGCGTCGCGCACCACGGAACCGAACCGGAACGGGAGGACCGCGGTGCGCGCGGCCGCCAGGACGTCCAGGACGCGGGCGTGACCGCGCAGGTCCCGGGGGGTGCCGAGCGGCCGGTCGGGGTCGATCTCGCTGACCACGGCGGCGAGCCGGCCGTACCCGACCAGGGTGACGGGCGAGGGCGGGTCACCGACGCCTTCGACGTCCCCCGGCGCGGGCGTACCGGCCGGGACGACGCCGTACACGTAGCAGGCCGTGGCCGGTGCCGGCGGGGTGGCGTTCATCAGTCACGCTCCCTGCGCTTCGCGGCGGGCCGCGGCCGCCTCCTGGGCCGTTCCTCCGGCTCTTCCTCGGGCTCCTCCTCGTCCCCGCCGCCGCGGACCCGGTCGACCACGTCGCCGACCGTCTCCTTCACGCCCTCCAGTGCGCCGCGCGTCTTGTGACGGGCCCCGCCCTCACGCATGTCCTGCATCAGCTCCGGCAGCCCCTCGCTCTTGTCGTTCGCGAGGTCCAACCGGTTGACGGCTTCGGCGAACCGCAGATAGGTGTCCACGCTGGCCACGACGATGCGCGCGTCGACGGTCAGCAGTTCGATCCCCACGAGGGAGACCCGCAGGTAGATGTCGATGACCAGGCCCTTGTCCAGGATGAGGTCGATGACGTCCACCAGGCCGCTGGACGAGGGACGGTCCAGGTAGTGGCTGGGACGCGGGGCAACGGTCACTGTTCTCACCTGCTCCGGGCGAGCGCACGCCGGGAGCCGCGCCGGGCGGGTTCGTCGTCGCTCTCGCTCTCGTACTCGTCGTCGTACTCGTCCTCGGGCTCGGCGTCCTCCTCGGCCTCGTCGTCGTCCTCGGGCTCGTACTCGTCCTCCTGGCGGTCCTGCCCGTCGCCTTCCTCCTCCTCGTCCTCGTCGAGGTCCTCCTCGTACTCCTCGTCGCCCTCGGGCTCCTCGCCCTCCTCCGTGTCCTCGTACTCGTCGTCGTCCTCGTACTCGTCGTCCCCTTCGTCCGCTTCGTCTCCGTCGTCCTCGGCCTCGGGCTCTTCGCCCTCCTCCGCGTCCGCTTCCTCGTCCTCCCCGTAGTCCTCGGTGTCCTCGGCGTCCTCGGCCTCGTCCGGCGCTCCCTCTTCCTCGCCGTACTCGTCGTCGGACTCCTCCGGCTGGTCGCTCTCCTCGTCCTCCGCTTCCAGGGCCTCCTCGTGGGACCGCACGACCTCCCCGTCGCGGATCTCACCGCGCCAACCCTCCACGCCGTCGGGGTCGAGGATCGTCTGCGTCATCACGTGCCGGCGGAAGTGCTTGAGCTCCAGCCGCACGCGCCGCCCCTGGGCCCGCCACAGGTTGCCGGTCCGCTCGAACAGGCCCTGCGGGTGGTACTCCAGCACGAGGAGGATCTTGGTGAGGTTCGGGGCGATCTCGTGGAAGGTCACCGAGCCGTCCACGTGTCCCTTCTCCCCCTTCGAGCGCCACACGATGTGCTCGTCCGGGACCTGTTCGACGATCGTCGCCTCCCAGGTACGGTGCGACAGGAAGATCCCGGCCTTCCAGGTGAGCTTCTCCTCGGAGTTCTGCTCGACCTGCTCGAGGCGCTTGGTGTACTTCGGGAAGTCCTGGAACTGGGTCCACTGGTTGTACGCGACCCGGACGGGAACCCCGACCTCTATGCTCTCGACGATGTTGGTGAGCTTGATCTTCTTGCCACCGCCGCCCTTCCCGCCGCCCTTTCCGCCACCGAACTTGCCGGCCACGGCCTGCTTCACCCCGGCGGCGCCCACGCTCAACATGGCCTTCATCGGCGATGGTCCGCCGGAACCTCCGTCACCGGAGCTTCCGTCGCCGTCACCTCCACCGCCGTTCGCCGCGTAGTCGACGAGCTTCTCGGTGACGTCGCCGATCTTGTCGGTCGCCATCGCGACCGCCCGTTCGCCCAGCGCGGACGCCAACTCGCGCGCCTGCTCCATCAACCGGTCGGTGGGCAGTGCGTCCAGCACACCGCCCAGCCCGGTGACCTGATCATCAGACTGCCTGGCCATCTGCCTCACCCGCGCTTGGCTGCCGACGTCCGCCCGGTGGCGCTCTTACGGGCCGTCGCCGTACCCGCCGCCTTCCGCGTGGACGACGAGGACGCCGTCTTCTTCGCGGCCGCCGTGCTCTTGCGCGGTGCTGCCGCCTTCTTCGCCGGAGCTTTCTTCGCTGCGGCCTTTCGCGCCGGAGCCTTCCCTGCCGGAGCCTTCCCTGCCGGGGCGGCCTTTCCTGCCGGGGCGGCCTTTCCTGCCGGCGCCTTCCGCGCGGGAGCCGTCCGCTCCGCGGCCTTCCGCGCCGGGGCCTTCCGCTCGGTGTCCTTCGCGGCCGGGGCCGCCCGCGCGGTCCGGGAAGTCCCGCCCGAAGCCGCCTTCCGCGTGCCCGTGGCCGCCTTCGAGCCGGAGGAGGCCGCCCTCGCCGCCGGGCGGGTGGAGCGCCCGGAAGGCGCCGAATCCCGCTTGGGGGCGCTGCTCGTACGGCTCGTCCCACTCCGTGAGGAGCGACGCGCCGACGGCTTCTCGGGCTCCGACTCCTGCTCCTGCTCCTGCTCGTCCTCGGGCTCCTCTTCCTGGTCCTCCTCGTCCTCCTGGCCCTCCGGCTCCTCCTGGTCCTCCTGGTCCTCGTGATCGCTGTCGCCCTGGTCCTCCTGCTCGTCCTCGCCGTCGTTCCCGCCCTCGTACTCCTCCTCGCGCTCGTCCCCCTCCTTGCCCTCCTTGCCGTCGTCGGCCGATTCCGCGCGCAGGGACTCGACGTGCTGCTGCAGGCGATCGGTCAGCGCCTCCACCCGGTTGCTCGCGGCTGCGACAGCCGCCTTCTTCCCCGCTTCCTTCAGCTCCCCCTGGACGTCGTCCGCCAGGCGGCGCAGTTGCGGCGACGACTCCATCAGCTCCCCGAGGAGCACGCCAGGATTGGCGCTCAGTTTCTTCCCCGCTGCCATACCGGCCAGAGCCAGCGCCCACCGAGCCTTGTGCCAGCGCCCGAGAACGTAGCCCGCGGCCACTGCAGCGGCAAGCTTCGCATTCTTCATGACAATTTCCCTGGAAAGGCGGCCGACCGGCATTCTCGTTACCGATCCGTTCGACATGCCCGCCTACCCCCACACTCCCGACCCACACACCGCATTGACGGGCGATCCCAAATCCGGACATTTCACCATCAGAGGGACACATCTTGGCTGCGCTACGTAACCGATGGCGGGGGCGCCGCGGAGGAACTTCCTCCCCGTCCGGTTCCGTACCGAATTCGGTTCGTCCGTAGACAAATAGACCGGCCGTCGGTCGGAAGGAATTCCGTCCGCCGCATCGATTCAAGGGCGGCGGTACGCGGCCGTCGCGATCTCGACGAAGGACCGGATCAACGGGTTGGCGTCGCCGTCGTTCCACACCGCCACCACGCGGCTCGGCGCCATGTCGACCAGCGGCACCACGGTCAACTCCCCCGGCAGGTCCGGCCCGAGCGGGGCCAGGCCGACCGTGCCGTTCCACAGCACGGCCTGCAGGCACTCCTGGACGGCGCGCACCACCGGGCCCTCGCGTGGCCTGCCGCCGTTCCAGTAGGACTGCCACGCGGGGTCGGTGCCCGGCGGAAACCGGAACCAGCGGCGGCCGTCCAGGTCGGCCAGGTGCAGCCGGTCGCGGCGGGCCAGCGGATCGTCGGCGCGCAGGACCGCGCCGACCGGGTCGGTCCGCAGCGCACGTACCGTCAGGGCGGTCTCGTCGAAGGGCGCCCGGGTCAGGGCGACGTCGACCAGCCCGGCGCGCAGTCCGCAGGTGGGGTCGGTCAGGTCGGTGTCGCGGATGCGGATGTCGACGCCGGGGTGGTGCCGGCGGTAGGCGGCGGCCAGCCTGGTGGTGTCGGGGTCGGTGCCGTCGCCCAGGAGGCCGACGGTGATGGCCGCGGTGCCGGCCGCGGTGCCGACCCGTGCGCGGAGGCGGTCGGCGTGGTCGAGGAGGGCCCGCGCCTCGTCGAGCAGGACCGAGCCCACCGGCGTGAGCGTGACGCCGGTGGGCGAGCGGGTGAACAGCAGGGCACCGATGTCGGCCTCCAACTGCTTGATCGCCCGGCTCAGCGGCGGCTGGCTGATGTGCAGTCGGGTGGCGGCCCGGCCGAAGTGGAGTTCCTCGGCGACGGCCACGAAGTAGCGCAAGGTGCGTAGCTCCACGCCGCAACGATACCCAGGGGGTATCGGCCTCACGGAACAGGTCTTGGACAGCGGCCGGGCTACGGCGGTGCACTCGTGGGCATGACCGAAGAAGCGAAGTCCGACGAGTCGCGGACCAACGGAGCGCAGGCCGCCCCCGCCGTATCAGTGGTGGGCCCCGGCGACGGCGAGACGATCCTCCTGGGCCCCACGCGCATGCGCGTCCTGGAGGACGGCAGCCACACCGGCCACCGCCTCGCGATCACCGAGTCCCTCCTCGCCCCGCACACCCAGGGGCCGCCGCAGCACCGCCACGCCCGGCACGACGAGGCGTTCTACGTCCTGTCCGGCGCCGTGGAGTTCACCGTCGGGGAGGAGCACTACGCCGCCCCCGCCGGCACGTTGGTGGTGGTTCCGCCCGGCGCCCCGCACACCTTCGCCAACCTGACGGACCAGCCCGCCGTCATGCTCAGCGTGTTCACCCCCGACCTGTACGTCCAGTACTTCCGGGATCTCCGGGACGCGCTGGCCGACGGCCGGCCGCTGTCGCCCCGGGCCAACCTCGACGCGATGGGCCGCTACGCGACCGAACCGGCCACGTGAACGAGGACCGCGCACGAGAACCACGCACGGGAACCGCACGAGAACCGAGGACGAGAACCGCCGACCGGCACCACGAGCGGGACACCACGGACGGGAACCATGAACATCGCCTACTGGATCGTCGCGGCGCCCCTCGCCCTCTTCTACGCCTACGCGGGTGCGATGAAGGTGCTCCGCAGCCGGGACCGGCTCCGACCGATGATGGCCTGGGTCGACCGCGTGCCCCTGCCCGCGGTCCGGGCGCTGGGGACGGTCGAGGCAGTCGGCGCCACCGGGCTGCTCCTGCCGCCGCTGACCGGCGTCGCCCCCGCGCCGGCGCCGGCCGCGGCCATCGGGTTCGTCCTCCTGCAGCTCGGTGCGGTCGCCGTGCACCTGACCGGCGAGGACCGACGGATCACGCTCAACGCCGGGCTCTTCGCGGCCGCGGCCGTGACCGCCTGGCTGGCCACCGCGACGTGACCGGGCGACGGCTGTCGACCCGGCCGGGCGGCCCCCGTCAGACGGGCCCTTCGGGGGCCAGGAGGAGATCGGCCCACACGGTCTTGCCGGGGCCCTCGGGGAACACGCCCCAGCGCAGCGCCAGGCGGTCGATGATCACCAGGCCGTACCCGCCGATCTGACCCGGCCGGTGCCCCTCCGGGAGGGGCAGGTCGGTGGCCGGGCCGGGGTCGGTGACGGAGATCCGCAGCCGGGTGCGGCGCTGGACGACGTCCAGGGCGAGGGCGCCGCCCCCGTGCCGGACGGCGTTGGTGAGCAGTTCCGCCGCGACGAGCTGGGCGTCCTGCCCGGCCTGCTCGGCCACGAGGTGCCAGTCGGCGAGGGCACGGCGGATGAACGCCAGGCCTTCGCTGACGGGCATCGCGTCCTCGGCGAAGGGCAGCTGCCGATGGCGGCGCGCCGGTGCGGGATGGGTGTCGGTGTCCATGGCGGCCCCGAACTGCTTCGGTTGGATCTCGTCTCTGGACCGGGACGGATACCCGGTCGGACCGGGGCCATGCGCTCAGCCGGGTGCCGTACCCGGCGGACGGTGCCGGACGGCGTCCTCGGCGGTGGCGTGCACGGGGAACAGCGGGGCGGTCCCGGTGAGTTCCAGCACGCGCACCGTCCTCGGGGAGGGGGCGACCAGCACGAACCGGATGCGGTCGTCGAGGGCGCGGCGGCGGGCTTCGAGGAGCAGGTTGAGGCCGGTGGAGGTGAACAGGTCCACTCCGGCCAGGTCGACCGCGAGCAGGGCCGGCCGCTGGTCCAGAGCGGCGCCCAGGGCCTCGGCGGCGAGCGGGCCGCCGTCGATGATCATGTCCCCGGCGAAGGAGCACACGAGAGCGTCGCCGCAGCGGACGGTTTCCGACTTCAGGCAGGGAAGCACCGTCATCTCCTCCTCACCGTCTCCCCGGCGTCTCCTCCCGGGTTTCCCCTCGCCTCACGGGCCGGCCTGCGCGGGCACCCGCACCTCGGCGGCGGAGGCCGCTGCCCCGGTGCCCGGCTCCGGCCACGCGGACGCGATGCGTTCCAGGCCCTGCCACAGGTCGAGGGCCTGCTCGCGCAGCCCGACGACGGTGCTGCTGCCCGCCTCGACCGCGCTGAGGTAGGCGTCCATGCCGGTGACGGCGTGGCTCACCTGCCGGCGCAGCAGCTCGATCCGGCTGCGGTCCTCGGCGCTCTCACCGGATGCGCCGATCCGTTCGGCGAGCAGGGACGTGAGCCGTTCCAGGGCTTGCCTGTTCATCGGGTCCACGGAACCATCTCCAGACAGCGGGCCGCCGCACGGATCCGGTGCGGAGTCGGCGTGAGCCGGGGTTGCTCCACTTTTCACCCGGTTGCCGAACGTGTCAACCATTGCACGAATCACATGTCGTGTTTCAGCAGTCGTGAAACAGGGGTTCTATCGTAGAGGGATGGAGAACGGTACGGCGAGTGAACGGCAGTGGACCTTCCTGACCAACCACGCCCGGGTGCTGGTCCAGATAGCCCGCGACCCTGGCATCCGCGTACGTGACATCGCCACCCGGTGCCTCCTCACCGAACGGGCGGTCCAACGCATCATCGCCGACCTCGAACTGGCCGGGTACCTCAGCCACGAGCGCCTGGGCCGCACCAACCACTACAGCGTCGCCACCAGCAAACCCCTGCGCCACCCCGCCGACGCCGGCCCCACCATCGCCGAACTCCTCGCCACCCTCCTGCGCTGACGCGCCGACACGCCGCCGACCGCTGCCGGGCCTCGGGTCCGGCAGCGGTCGGCAGCGTTCACCCCACGCGCGCGACGGTCAGGATGCGGGTGTGCGTGGGGCGGGCGAGGGCGCGGTGACGGCCCTCCTCGGTGATCTCCACCAGGAGGCGCCCGTCGCAGCCGGTGTAGAGCGGGTGCCCAGCCGGGCCGAGGCGGCCGGTCGGGGCGACCGGCGAGGCGCTGAGCGCCCCCGACGGGCCGCGCAGCCACAGCAGGTAGCCCGAAGCGACGGGACGGGAGGTCGTGGTCATGGTCAGTGCCCCATCCGGGTGAAGCCGGACAACCGGCCGTCGCCCCGTGCCCCGACGGCTGCGGGCCCCTGACGGCGGCGGGCGGGCGCGGGGGCGCCGGCAGCGGCCTGCCCCCGAGGACGGACGGCGGTGAACGCCGGTGTCGACCGACCAGGCACGGAGTCACCTCATCACGGCAGACGGCCAGGGGCCCACTAGGGCCTCCGGCGAACAGGCTGATCCGCCCACCCTGCGGCACCGGCGGCCGACGCGCACTCCGACGCGGGCGCTGCGGCCGGGGGCCCCGCTGGTCCGGATGGCACCGTGCGGGTGCAGCGGCGCGCTCCCGGGGCCACGTTGAAGAGATGGACACCGTCATCGTGCTCGAACCGGATACGCCGACCAACGTCCGGCTGCTCGGCCCCGACCGCACACCGGCAGACCCCGAGAACCCGGTGCGCCGCGCACACACCGCGCCCGCGGAGCCCTCCGGCGCCTGCGGCCCCCTCACCCTGTGCGGGTTGGACACCTCCGACATGACCCTCGCGCCGCACCGGTCCACCGACCCCGGCCACCCGCGGCCCCCCTGGCAGACGTGCAGCACCTGCCGCACCGCCGAACAGCGTGCCGCGCCTCGCGCCCCCGAACCGGCGGCCGCGGACAGCACCGAGGACGACACCGCCCCCGCAGGGCACTCCGCCTCCTGACGCACCGACCTGCGGCGCGGCCCTACGGGGCCGGGCCGCTGGTCCGGGCCGTCAGGTCGGGCCGCTGGTCCGGGCCGCCGGGTCAGGCCGTCGGCTCGGGCCCGTCCACCGGCGGGTGGAAGCAAGCGGTGACGGTCTTGCCGTCCCCCTGCAGCCGGGTGTGCCAGTGGTCGGCCAGCGCGTCGACCAGCGCCAGGCCCCGCCCGCCGACCGCGTCGGGCCCGGCAGCGCGGGGCTGCGGGAGCCGGGGGCTGTGGTCGTGGACGCTCAGGTGGAGACAGCTTCCGTCCCACGTGAGCACCAACTCGGCGTCGCTGCGGGCGTGGACGTGGGCGTTGGTGATCAGTTCGGACACCGCCAGGACCACCGCGTCCGCAGCCGCCGGTGCGTCGCGGTTCCAGCCCAGGGTCTCGAGGTGCTCCTTGGCCCACTTCCGTCCGGCGCGGATCCCCGCGCCGACCGGAAGTCGCCGGGCCCATCCCACTCCGCGGATCTTCGACATGCAGCCCTCCCTTCAGGTACGAGCAGCGGTCGCCTGCCCGCATCCTGAGCCCGCATGCGGCACCCGCCGCCCGCACGGGCTCGCCCCCGGACCGCACCGGGCCCCCGACGGGCCGCATCCGCCCTGGTGGCCGGGGCCGAAGGGGGCGGCGGCGGGGCGGCATGAACCCGGCCCATCACGGTTAGACGAAGGCACGGAATCGACCACCTCGTTCGGAAGGCGTCGCCGTGACCGACATATCCCGCCTCCCCGGAGCCCAGACGCACCACTGGAACTGGCAGTTGGAGGGAGCCTGCCGCACCGTCGACAGCAGCATCTTCTTCCACCCCTCCAACGAGCGCGGCAGCGCCGCGAAGGCACGCGAGGAGGCGGCGAAGTCCGTCTGCGCCCGCTGCCCCGTCCGCCGGGAGTGCCGCAGCCACGCCCTCACCACCCGGGAGCCGTACGGCGTGTGGGGCGGTCTCAGCGAGGATGACCGCCGGGCCCTGCTCACCCCCTCGCCGGCCCGGTCCCTGTCGGCCGCTTAGGACTCCCACCGGCGGCCCGGCGCACCCCATGGCCTGCGATCATGGACCCGTCGGCCTGTCGAGCAGGGGGTGGATCGGATGGAACTTCGGCAGCTGCGCTGCTTCGTGGCCGTCGCCGAGGAACTGCACTTCGGCCGGGCCGCCGAGAAGCTGCTGCTCGGCCAGCCCGCCGTGAGTCAGCAAGTGCGGCGGCTGGAGAGGGAGTTGAAGGTCCAGCTGTTCGACCGCTCGCCCCGGCACGTCCGGTTGACGCCGGCCGGCCGGCGCTTCCTCACCGCCGCCGGGGACGTCCTGGCGGCGGAGGACGCGGCCCGCGCCCTCGCCGCCGACCTGGCTGCCGAGCCGGCCGCGGCCGCCGTGCTCCGGCTCGGCACCATCACCGGGCTCGGCGAGAGGCTCGACCTGATCCTGGACACGTACCAGCGGCGCGCCCCCGGCGTACGCGTCGAACTCCACTCCGCCCCGGTCCGGGAACGGCTCGCCCGGCTGACGGACGGGCGCCTCGACGCCGCGTTCGTGCGCGGCGCCGTCGTCGGCAGCGGCGCCGAACTCCGCTTCCTGCCCGTCCGGCAGGACGAGTTGGTCCTCGCACTGCCCGCCCGGCACGCCCTCGCCGACCAGCCCGAGGTCGACCTCGCCGACCTCGCCGGCCTGCCGCTGCGGCTGACCGAACGCCGCAACCACCCGGCGCTGGTGGACCTGGTGACGGAAGCCTGCGCGCAGGCCGGCTTCCAGCCGATCCTCAGCCCGGCGCTCGGCACCCTGCAGGACACCCTCGCCTCGATCGGCACCGGAGCCCCCATGTGGACGGTGGTGTACGCCGCCAACGCCCGGATGACGCACACCCCGCGGGTCGCGTTCCGCCCCTGCCGCACCGCGCTGGCCCTGCCGACCTCGATCGCCGTGCGGCGCTCCGCCCCGCTCCCCCGGCTGCTCCTGGCAGCCTGCCGCCGGACGCCCCCGGCCTGGAACGATCAGGATTCGTGATCGCTGGGAGAGCGAATCGGGTCTGGGTGCGCGCGGCCGGATCGGGTGGACTGGTCCCAGCCGGAAAGCCCGGCGGAAGAACCGGTCAGGAGCCGAAGATGCCGATCGTCACCATTCAGCAGGGCCCGCGCGGGGTCGAGCAGAAGCGCGAACTCGTCAAGAAGGTCACCGAGGCCTTCGTGGAGGCGCTGGAGGTGCCCGCGGAGAGCGTGTTCGTGTGGATCCAGGAGTACCCGGCGGAGAACTGGGGCGCCGCCGGCAAGCTCACCGCCGACCGGTAGCCGACCCCGGAGCCGACCGGTCCTGCCGCCCGCCGGCAGACGCCCCACCGGGACACCGGTTTGGTCCGGCCCGGAGCGGAAAAACGAGGTTGGCACTCGTCGACGAACGGAAGGCAGGTCATCATGACTCTCCCCGACGGTTCCACCGGGACGTCCACTCGTGCCGGAGCCGGCCGGTCCCAGGCCCACGAGGCGGTGGGAATCCCCTTGCTCGACGCCAAGGCCGGGCTGCGCAGGACCGCTCAGGCCATCGGCGCGCAGCTCGGTGACGCCCACGCGGGCGAGGCCCGCAGCCGGGTCCGTGCGTGCGCGACGGCCGCCGCCACCCAGGCACGGCGCGCCGGCGGCCGGACCGAGGCCTTGGCGCGGAGGGGGCTGGCCGGGGCCGTGAAGAGCGCGCGCTCGGCGGTCGGTTCGGTTCGGCACGAGGCGGGGGGCCACGGCACCACGCTGGTCGTGGCGACGCGGCCCGGCGCGGAGCGGGGCCTGCGGGTCGGTGCCGGGGTCGCGGTGGTGGCCCTGGCGGGAGGCACGCTCGCGACGGTCCTGTGGCGCCGGCGACGCAGCTGATCGCGGGGCCGCCCAGGGTGACGGGCTCGAACCGGTGAAGGTGCCGCGTTCGAGCCCGTCACTCGCGTTCCGGGGCCGCCGGGGGCACAGCGTCCGTCAGGACGTCCCCTCCGCGGCGTCCTGGGCGGCCGCGTGGGCGTACTGCAGGAAGTCGGCGACGCTCAGGGCGGCCAGGGTGGCGGTGGCGAGCCTGGTGGCGCGCGGCGCGAACACGGAGCCGACGGTGCAGGCGGTGGCGATCCACAGGCTGGTGCAGAACGGGCAGGTGACCAGTTCGCCGATGGCCTTGCGCGCGCCCGTGCCGCGGACCTCCTCGTCCAGTTCGGCGGGGCCGGAGGTGCCCTTGAACCGGGTGAACGGGGCCCGCAGGGGGCTGGTGACGGGGTCCTTGGTGATCAGGCGGGAAAGCTGATGGGTGGCCAGCGCCGTCAGCGTGACGTCCCACGGGCCCGGGCGCGGCAACTCCCGGCGGGCGGCCCGGGCGAGCGCGGCCGCGCCGAGGACGGCACCGGAGTAGGCGGCCATCAGGCCGGTGTAGCCGGCGAGCGGACGGTCGTCGTCGCCGCTGTAGGTACGGGCTTCGCGGCGCAGCAGTTCGCGCAGGGGTGTGATCATGTCTCCTCCTCCGGGTGCGGCACCGGCGGCCGCCCCGCGAGCGGGCCCGGGCCCGGCCGCGGGGCGGTCGCCGGACCTCGCTCAGTTCCCGCCGTGGCCGGGCAGGAACTCCTGCACCTTGGCCTTGACGCCCTGGCGCACCACCGAGCCGCGGTCGCTGTCGCCCTTCAGCACGGACAGCGCGGCCGCCTTGATCTGGTCCCACGAGGCGTGCGGCGGGATCGGCGGCACTGCCGGATCGGTCCGGAAGTCGATGACGAACGGCCGGTCCGCCGCCAGCGCCTGACGCCACACCGGTTCCACGTCCTCGGGGCGCTCGACCCGGGCGCCGTACAGGCCGAACAGGGTCGCGACGTCGGCGTAGCGGATGTCGGGCAGGCTCTGCGAGGGCTCGAACTGCGGGGCCCCCTGCATCGCGCGCATCTCCCAGGTGACCTGGTTCAGGTCGTGGTTGTTCAGCACCGCGACGATCAGGCGGGGGTCGGACCACTCGTGGTGGTACTTGGCGGCGGTGATCAGCTCGGCGAGGCCGTTCATCTGCATCGCGCCGTCGCCGACGATGGCGATCGCGGGCCGGTCGGGGTGGGCGAACTTGGCGCCGATCGCGTACGGCACGCCGGGGCCCATGGTGGCCAGGGTGCCGGACAGCGAGCCGCGGATCGCGCCGCGGAAGCGCAGGTGGCGGGCGTACCAGTTGGCGGCGGAGCCGGAGTCCGCGGCGAGGATCGCGTTGTCGGGCAGCAGCGCGTCCAGGGTGTGGACCACGTACTCGGGGTTGATCGGATCGGCGCTCACCTCGGCGCGCCGCCGCATGACCTCCCACCAGCGGGCGGCGTTGTCCTCCACCGTCTTGCGCCAGGCGCCGTCCGTCTTCTGCTCCAGCAGCGGGATCAGCCGCCGCAGCGCCTCGCCGGCGTCGCCGACGAGGTTGACCTCGAACGGGTAGCGCAGCCCGATCATGGCGGGGTCGAGGTCGATCTGCACCGCCCTGGCCTTGCCGAACTCGGGCAGGAACTGGGTGTACGGGAAGCTGGATCCCACCACCAGGAGGGTGTCGCAGTCGCGCATCAGCTCGTACGAGGCGCGGGTGCCGAGCAGGCCGATCGCGCCGGTGACGTACGGCAGGGTGTCCGGCAGCGCGTCCTTGCCCAGCAGCGCCTTCGCCACACCGGCCCCGAGCAGGTCGGCGACCCGCTCCACCTCGGCCCGGGCGTGCCGGGCGCCCTGGCCCACCAGGATGGCCACCTTCTCGCCCGCGTTCAGGACCTCCGCCGCCCGGGCCAGGTCGTCCTGGGCCGGCACGGGCGCGTAGTGCGGGACGCCGAGGCTGGAGGGGACCTGCTTGAACGCGTGCGCCGGCGGCTCGTAGTCGAGTTCCTGGACGTCCGCCGGGATGATCACCGCCGTCACCGTCCGACGGGTGGCGGCGATGCGCATGGCGCGGTCCAGCACGTTGGGCAGCTGCGCGGGGACGGTGACCATCTCGCAGTACTCCGAGGCCACGTCCTTGTAGAGGCTGAGGAGGTCGACTTCCTGCTGGTAGGAGCCGCCCATGGCGGTGCGGTCGGTCTGGCCGACGATCGCCACCACCGGGACGTGGTCGAGCTTGGCGTCGTACAGGCCGTTGAGCAGGTGGATCGCGCCCGGTCCGGAGGTCGCCGCGCACACCCCGGTGCGGCCGGAGAACTTGGCGTAGCCGACCGCTTCGAACGCGGCCATCTCCTCGTGCCTGGCCTGGACGAAGACCGGGCGGTTTTCGGCCCGGCCCCAGGCCGCGAGCAGCCCGTTGATGCCGTCGCCGGGGTAGGCGAAGACGTGCTCGACCTCCCAGTCACGCAGTCGTTCGAGCACATAGTCGGAAACCTTCATTACCAGCTCCTCCACCACGCGGCACTGACAAGCGTCCTGACGGCCCCGGACACTGATCCGGGCCACAGGCGCGGCTAACCGCTGCGGGCCCGATCAAACGCGTCGCCGTCCGCCGCGTGCCACCGTGCGCACGTCCTGTAGTCGTCCCCGCGGTCGTGGAAGGGGTCGTCCCCGCGGTCGTCCCCGCGGCCGTGGTGGCGGCCGTCGTGGCGGCCGTCGTGGCGGCCGTCGTGGCGGCCGTCGTGGCGGCCGTGGCGTGGCTGCGGGCCACCGGGCGGCCCGCCGTCCGAGCATGGGAGCGGCACGCCCCCGCGACCCGTCGAGGGGCTCGGCCGGAACCAGTCCCCCGAGAAAGGCGCCGAACGCCATGGGCCACCCGTCGAACCGGGCCGTCGATCCGTCCGGCCCGCGGCCGCGACCGGGCGCGCTCCGCACCCCGACCACCGCCTCCGGCCCGGCGGCCGGCCCGTGGCACCAGTGGCTCGCGGCGTAGCCGGCCCGGCGCGCGGGTGGCCGGCCGCCGCCGTCGCGGCCGGGTTGCTGTTCACCGCCCTCGCCGTGCTGCTGGGCACCCGCGGCTGGGCACCGTTCGGCTTCGAGCGGGCGGCGGTCGACTGGAGCGCGGCCCACCGGCCGCCGGCCGCCCGGACGGCCGCCGTGGCCGTCACGTCGCTGGGCTCCGGCGTGGCGCCCTACCTCCTGGCCCTGGCCGCCGGCTACGTCACCGTGCGGGCCCGGCCCGCCGCGCGCCCACCGGGCCGGGCCGTCCCGGTGCTGCTGGCCCCCGTGCTCTGGCTCGTCGCGGGCCAGCTCCTGCGCCTGGGGCTGGTGCACGCCTTCGCGCGCCCCAGGCCGCCGCGGGCGTCATGGGGGACGACCGCCGCCGGATTCTCCTTCCCGTCCGGGCACGCCTTCACCTCGGCGGTCTGCGCCGGCCTGCTCGCCGTCTGCGTCGCCCGCGCCCGCCCGTCGGTGGGCCGGGTCACCGGCGGCGCCGTCACCACCGGCGCCGTCACGGTCGCCGCCGTGTTCGCGGTCTCGGTCGGCCTCAGCCGGGTCTACCTCGGCGTGCACTGGCCGCTGGACGTCCTCGGGGGCTGGCTGCTCGCCGCGATGTGGCTGGCCATCGGCACGGCGGTCCTTCGCCTGCCCGGCCGTACGGCCGCACGGCGGGGCGCACGGCCGCCCGTGAAACCGCCCGGTGCGTAGCCACCGGGGTCTCCGCGGCCGCCGCCCGCACGGGCCGGCGCGTGCGGAGGCGCGGCGCCCGGGAGGTGGGCAGGTCAGGGCAGGGGGGTGCCGCCGGTCGCGTTGAGGATCTCGGCGGTGATGTAGGAGGACTCCTGGGAGGCGAGGAACACGTAGGCGGGCGCCATCTCGGCGGGCTGGGCGGCGCGGCCCAGCGGGGACTGCTCACCGAAGTGCGCGACCTTCTCGTCGTCCATGGTGGCCGGGATCAGCGGTGTCCACACCGGCCCCGGCGCGACGGCGTTGACGCGGATGCCGTCGGGCGCGAGCTGCAGCGCGAGCCCCTGGGTGAAGGCGACGATCGCGGCCTTGGTCATCGCGTAGTCCAGCAGGTGGGGGCTGGGCTTGTAGGCCTGGACGGAGGCGGTGTTGATGATCGAGGCACCGGGGCGCAGGTGGGGCAGGGCGGCGCGGGTGGTCCAGAACATGCCGTACAGGTTGGTCCTCATGACCCGGTCGAACTGCTCGGTGCTGATCGCGGCGAGGCCGTCGGGTCGGGACATCTGGTAGGCGGCGTTGTTGACGAGGATGTCGAGGCGGCCGAACGTCCCGGTGCAGCGGGCGACGAGATCGGTGCAGAAGTCCTCGTCGCGCAGGTCGCCGGCGACGGCGACGGCACGCCGGCCTGCGCCGACGACCAGGCGGGCGGTCTCGTCGGCGTCGGCCTGCTCCTCGGGCAGGTGGCAGAAGGCGACGTCCGCGCCCTCGCGGGCGAAGGCGAGGGCGACGGCCCGTCCGATGCCGGAGTCGCCGCCGGTGATCAGCGCGACGCGCCCGGTCAGGCGGCCGGTGCCGCGGTAGCCGGTCTCGCCGTGGTCGGGTTCCGGCCGCATGGCCGCGTCGCTGCCGGGGTGCGGCTGGGACTGCTCGGGGAACGGCGGCTGGGGGTGCTGGTTTGTCGGGTCCTGCGGGGTGTGCTGGTCACTCATCACGGCGGGTGGTGCTCCTTTCGGGTTCCGGGGCCGGGGCGACCGGTGCGGCGGCCGGGTTCCCGGGGCGAGTCTGGTGCGGGTCGCCGCCGTCCGCCGCGCGGGCTGCTGCACGCGGGTGGTCGACCCGCGCCGGGCCGGACACGGGGCCGTGGCCGCGCCGCGTCAGCGCGTGCCGCCTCCGGCCCGCGGGCCCTGGGGGCCGGATCCGCTGCCCGTACGGGAGCCGCGCCTCAGGACGTACCGGGGAAGGACCAGCCAGCCGACGGCGAACCACAGCGCGGCCGCCCCGGTCAGGACCCAGGCGGCGGCGGACAGGTCGGTGGCGGTGCGCAGCAGGAGCAGCAGGGCGGCGGTGATGGTGAGGGCGAGCAGGACGAGTCCGGCGGCGATGAGGCGGCCGGCCACGTGGATGAGTTCGGGCTTCATGCCGTGGCCGGACAGGAGGCGGTGGAAGGCGACGGGTGCGATGAGGGTGCCGGTGGCGAGGGCGCCGAGGAAGACGGTCGCGACGTAGAGGTGCTGGTCGAAGGTGGGGAGGCCGCGGTACCGGGGGGTGAAGACGACGCTGAGCAGGAACCCGAAGAGGATCTGGGCGCCGGTCTGGCAGACGCGGACTTCCTGCAGCATCTCGTTCCACAGCCGGTCGGCGCGTTCCTCCGGGGTTTCGTCGCGGCCGGGGGCGGGGCGGTCTGGCTGTGGGGGCATGCGTCGGCTGCTCCTGGGGTCGAAGGCCCGGGCACCGCCGGTGGTTCGGGTGGCGACGGCTCGGGCGCGGGGCCGGATACCAGTGTGGGCACCGCCGGAGGGGGTGCGCCACCGACGCCGTCACGGGGGGCGGGCCGCGTTGCCGGGCCGGAGGAGGTCGTGGAGGAGTTGCAGGGCTGCGACGACGGTGTCGTCCTGGATGGTTTCGCGCCGGTCGGTGCGCGGGCGCGGTTCGGCTGTCGCCGTGGTGTGCGGGCCGGCGAGGGCGATGTAGACGGTGCCCACCGGCCGGCCGTCCTGCGGGGCGGGGCCGGCGACACCGGTCGTGGCGAGGGCGTAGGTGGCGCCGGTGATGCTGCGGATCCCTTGGGCCATCTGGGCGGCGACCTCCGGGTGGACGGGCCCCTCTTCGGCGAGCAGCGTCGCGTCGACGTGCAGGAGGGTGCTCTTCAGGTCGGTGGCGTAGGCGACGACACCGCCGAGGAACGCCCGCCCCGCGCCGGGGGCGTCCGCGAGGACGGTGGCCAGTCGGCCTCCGGTCAGTGATTCGGCGACGGCGACGGTGTGGTCGGCGGCCGTCAGAGCGGCGGTGATCTGCCGGGCCAGGACCCCGGTCCGATCGAGCCCCGCCCGGGCGGGCCCGGCCTCGTCCGCGCGGCGTGCCCCGTGGTGCCGTGCCGGGGCGGGGCCCTGGTCGGGGTCCGGGTTGCGGGCGGGGTCCGGGTGGGGCGGCATGGGTTTTCGGCCGTCAGCTCTCGACGGCGACGCGTACGGAGGCCAGCCGGGGGTCGGCGCTGTCCGGGACGAGCATGCCCGCTTCGACTCCGCTGCGCAGGTAGTCGACGACGTCGTCGTTGAGGCGCTCGCCGGGCAGGGCCGCCGGGATGCCGGGCGGGTACGGGGTGAGCATCTCGGCGGCGATCCGCCCTGCCGCCTTTTCGACGGGCACCTGCTCGGTGGGGCCGAAGAAGGCGTCGCGCGGCAACAGGACCTGTTCCAGGCGCAGTTGCTCGGGGTCCGGGATGCGGACGGCGGGCGCGGGCCGCAAGTCGGGGGCTACCTCGACGAGTTCGGCCAGGCCTCGCAGCAGGACGTCGGTGGTCGTGGTGTCGTCGGCGTGGGTCAGCTGGGCGCTGATCCGGCGGTGGTCGCAGACGTGGAGGGTGACCTGGTGGTGGGAGCGCAGCCAGTCGCCCGCCCGGTAGCCGCTGGTGCCCAGGGCGGAGATGTCGATGATGACCTGGAGCGGGTCGAACTCGGCGGCGCGTCCGGGCCCGCAGAAGTCCTCGCGCCCGTGCACGTGCATGCCCTCCAGGGCGTCGATGCGGCCGCGGACGGTGTCGGCGAGGTCGAGTGCGTGGTCGTAGAGGGTGCGGCCGTGCTGCACCATCTGGCGGCGCCAGCCGTCCAGCGCGGCGTAGACCAGCGTGGAGGGGCTGGTGGTGCCGAGCAGGTCCTCGCGCTGGGAGAGGACGGCCGGGTCGATGAGGTCGCCCTGCAGGTGGAAGACGGAGCTCTGTTCCAGGGCCGAGCCCATCTTGTGGACGGAGGTGACGCACACGTCGGCGCCGGCGTCCATCGCCCAGCGCGGCAGCCGCGGGTGGAAGGGCAGGTGCGCGCCCCAGGCCTCGTCCACGATCAGCGGTTTGCCGTGCTCGTGGCACGCCTCGGCGATCGCCGCCAGATCGGCGCACGTCCCGTACGGGGTGGGCGAGGTGACCAGCGCGCCCCGGACGTCCGGGTGCCGGGCCAGGGCGGCCCGGAACGAGTCGGCGGACGGCGGGTGCGCCAGGTGCAGGTCGGGATCCCACTGCGGGTCGACCCAGATGGGGCGGATCCCGGCGAGGATGAGCCCGGCGACGACCGACTTGTGCGCGTCCCGGCCGACCAGGAGCTCCTCGTGCGGGCCCGCGACGGACAGCATCGCGGCCTTCACGGACAGGGAGCTGCCGCAGGTGGAGAAGAACGTGTGGTCGGCGCCGACGGCTTCGGCCAGCAGTTCCTGGGCGTGCTGGAGGATGCCGCGCGAGTCCAGGCGGTCGTCCAGGCCTCCGGTGGCCAGCACGTCCGCCCGGAAGACGTCCGGGCCGAGCGCCTGCAGGACTCGGGGGTCGGCGCCGCGGCCCTGCTTGTGGCCGGGTGGGGTGAACGCGGTGAGCGGATTGGCGTGGAAGGCCGCGAGGGCTTCGAGTACCGGTGCCTGGGACTGGTCCATGGTCGCGCGTCTGCCCCGCGTTCGCGGCCGGAAACGGCCGGGCGGCGCCGGCCGGCGGCGCCGCCCGCCCCGCCCCAGGGGTGGGCTCACGGCCGCTTCAGCCGGTGTCCGGGCCGGTGGAGGCGAGGGCGGCGTGGACGCTGTCCCGGACGGTGAACACCTGGTCCGTGCCGGTGATCTCCAGCAGCCGCCTCACGAGTGGCGCGGGGGCGGCGAGGACCAGCCGGATGCCGGCCGCCCCGGCGTCCTGACGGGCCTGCAGGAGGGCGTTGAGGCCGGAGGAGTCGCAGAAGGACAGGCCCGCCAGGTCGACGACGAGCCGCGGCTGGCCGGCCTTCACCGCCTCGGTGAGGGCGTTCTCCAGCTTCTGTCGCTGCTCCTGGTCCGCTTCCCCTTCGAGACGGCAGACCACGGCCGTCCCCGGGAGCGCCAGGGTGGTGATCCGGAGGACCTCCGCGTCGCCTCCCGGGTCCCGCGGGGAATCGTCGTGCCAGGTGGACATCAGCAGGCCTCCTCCCGGTCCGGGAAGCTGTCCGCTCCCATGGTGCCTCGCGGACCGGCTCCCGCCCACCCCGGGCGTCGCAGCGCACCCAGGGCGTCGCGACCGCTCCGGGGCGTCACGGCCCGCCCCGGCGCCGCGGCTTGCCGATGCTTGACAAACTCAACCTTTCATCCCTAGTGTCGCTATTGCTTCACCTACTGAAACTTCCATGGGCGCAAGCGCAACCGCGCACCCCACGCCTCAAGACCACGCCTCAAGACCGCGAGACCCTCATGACTGACAGCATCCCCTCGGTGGTCGCCCGACTGCGGGCGGAGTTCGACACCGGCCGGACCAGGCCGCTCGCCTGGCGCCTGGACAAGCTGGCCGCCCTGCGCGCCCTCCTCGCCGAACAGGCCGAGGTGTTCCAGCAGGCCCTGCACGCCGACCTCGGCAAGGGCGCCACCGAGGCGTACCGCACCGAGATCGGCTTCACCATCCACGAACTCGACCACACCGTGGCGCACCTGGAGGAATGGCTGCGTCCGCGGCCCGCCGCGGTGCCGGAGGTCTTCCGCCCGGCCGAGGCCCGGGTCGTCCGCGACCCGCTGGGCGTGGTGCTGATCATCGCGCCCTGGAACTACCCCCTCCAGCTCGCCCTGGCCCCGCTGGTCGGCGCCCTGGCCGCCGGCAACACCGCGCTCGTCAAGCCCAGCGAGCTCGCCCCCGCGACCTCGGCGGCCATCGCCGAGCTGCTGCCGCGCTACCTCGGCGAGGAGACGGTCGCGGTCGTCGAGGGCGCCGTCCCCGAGACCACCGCCCTGCTGGAGCAGCGCTTCGACCACATCTTCTACACCGGCAACGGCGCGGTCGGGCGGATCGTCATGACCGCCGCCGCCAAACACCTGACGCCCGTCACCCTGGAACTCGGCGGCAAGAGCCCGGTCGTGGTCGAGCCCGGCGCCGACCTCGCCGTCACCGCGCAGCGGATCGCCCGCGGCAAGTTCCTCAACGCCGGCCAGACCTGCGTCGCCCCCGACTACGTCCTCGCCATCGGCGACACCGCAGCCGGCCTGGAGGCGGAACTGGCCTCCGCCGTGACGGAACTGTTCGGCCCGGACCCGGCCCGGAGCGCCGACTACGGGCGGATCGTCAACGAGCGCCACTTCGACCGGCTCACGGCACTGCTCGGCGACGGCCGCACCGTCATCGGCGGCGAGCACGACCGCGACGCCCGGTACCTCGCGCCGACCGTCCTCGCCGACGTCCCCGCGACCGCCGAGGTGATGCTGGCCGAGATCTTCGGCCCGATCCTGCCCGTCCTGGCCGTCCCCGACCTCGACGCGGCGATCGCGTTCATCAACGAGCGGGACAAGCCGCTCGCGCTGTACGCCTTCACCGAATCCGCGGACACCAAGCGGCGGCTGACCGAGGAGACCTCCTCCGGCGCGCTCAGCTTCGGCCTGCCGGTCTCCCACCTGGCGATGCCCGAGCTGCCGTTCGGTGGCGTCGGCGAGAGCGGCATGGGCCGCTACCACGGCGAGTACTCGATCGACACGTTCAGCCACGTCAAGGCCGTCGTCGACAAGCCCCTCGCCTGATCCCCCTCGCCTGATCCCCCTCCCCTCTTCCGTCCCTCCTTGGAGCGCCCCGTCCATGACCCCGAACGAGCACGTCGCCGCCGTCTCCGCCGAGACCGCCCGGTTCGTCGCCGCCGTACGGTCCGCCGACCCGGCCACCCCCGTCCCCGGCTGTCCGGACTGGACCCTCGCCGACCTCGTCCGCCACACGGGCAGCGTCCAGCGCTGGTTCGCCGCCCTGCTGCGCCGGCGCATCCAGGAGCCGCCCACCAGCCGGGACGTCGACCTGAAGCTCCCCGAGCGGGCCGAGGACTATCCCGCCTGGCTCGCCGAGGCGGCGGAAGAAGCCGCCGAGGTGTTCGCTGACACCGACCTCGACGCACCGATGTGGGCGTGGGGCGCCGACCAGCACGCCCGCTTCTGGGTGCGCCGGATGCTCTTCGAGACCCTCGTCCACCGCGTCGACGCCGAACTCGCCCTGGGCGTCAAGGCCGAACTCGACCCGGCGCTCGCGGCGGACGGCGTCGACGAATTCCTGACGAACCTGCCGTACGCGGCCTTCTTCGCCCCGGGGACGGCCCGACTGCGGGGCGAGGACCGCACCATCCGCTTCGCCCGCACCGACGGGGACGGCGACTGGCTGGTGCGCCTGCGCCCCGACGGCTTCGGCCTGGAGTCCGGTGACGGGACGGCCGACGCCACGGTCTCCGCCACCGCCGCCGACCTCCTGTTGCTCCTCTACGGCCGCATCGACCGTACGGCGCCCGAGGTCACCACGGCCGGCGACGAGGACCTGCTGCAGCTCTGGTTCGCCAACTCGGCCTTCTAGGAAGGTTTCGAAGGTCTCCCAGGGGCGCCGCTCGCGTGCGGGCTCCTCATAGAACGGCCGTTCTCGGTGCGAGAACGGCCGTTTCTGCCAGGAGAACACCCGTTCTCGACAGGAGAACGCCCGCTCCGGCAACCAGGCGGCGGCCCCCGCCCTCAGCCGCGGCCGAGGACGCGGTCCACGGCGATCTCGATGACCACCCGGTCCGGGTTGACCCGCGGCTGGCGGTAGCGCTCGGCATAGCGCCGCTCGGCGTCCGCGACCTGTTCGGGTTCGTCCCGGAGGACGGCGACACCCTCCAGGGTCGCCCAGCGCGCCCGGTCGACCTGGCAGACGGCGACCCGCAGGCCCTCCGGGCCGGCCGCCGCCACGTTGCGCGCCTTGAGGCTGGTGCGGCTGGTGATCACCCGGGCGATGCCGGTCTCCGGCTCGAACGTCACACCGACCGGCACCACGTGCGGCGTGCCGTCCGGGCGGAGGGTGGTGAGGGTGGAGATGTGCCGCTCGCGCCAGAAGGCGAGCATGGCGTCGTCGAGGTCACGCGGGTCATGGGCCATGATCGCGATCGTACGGCCCCCGGGGGAAGGCCGAGCTCCGGGGGCCGTACGGGTACGGCGTCAGTGGCCGCGGGTACCGCGCCGGTGGGCGCGGGAACGGCGTCCGCCGCCGCAGGGGTCGCGTCAGTGGCCGCGGGCGATCCACTCCGGCAGCGCGGGCGCCTCGGCGCCGATGGTCGTCGGATCGCCGTGGCCGGTGCGGACCACCGTCTCGGCCGGCAGCGTCAGCAGCCGCTCGCGGATCGAGTCGATGATCGTCGGGAAGTGCGAGAACGACCGGCCCGTCGCGCCCGGTCCGCCCTGGAACAGGGTGTCGCCGGTGAAGACGGTGCCCAGGCCGGGCGCGTACAGGCAGACCGCGCCCGGCGCGTGGCCGGGGGTGTGGAGGACGGTCAGCTCGGTGCCGGCCACCTCGATCCGCTGCCCCTCGGCGAGTTCGCCGTCCGGCAGGCGGTCGGGGTGGGTGAGCTTCCACAGCGGGAGGTCGTCCGGGTGCAGCAGGATCGGCGCGCCGGTCCGGGCGGCGAGGGCCGGGGCGGCGTCGATGTGGTCGTTGTGGGCGTGGGTGGAGACGATCGCCAGCAGCCGGCGCCCGCCGAGCGCCGCCTCGATGGCCTCCGCGTCGTGCGCGGCGTCGATCACCACCGCCTCCTCGTCGTCACCGACGATCCAGACGTTGTTCTCCACCTCCCAGCTGCCGCCGTCGAGTTCGAAGGTCCCGGCGGTCACCAACCGGTCGACACGGGCGGCGGCGCTCATGCGTCCACCCCGCTGTGCCCGGCGGACGCTCCGCACGATCCGCTCCGCTGGACGGCCCGCTCGCCGCACCCGCTCACAGGACCACCACCGAGCGGAGGACGTCACCCTGGTGCATGCGCTCGAAGGCCTGCTCCACCGCGTCGAGTCCGATGGTCTCGGTGACGAAGGCGCCCAGGTCCAGGCGGCCCTGGAGGTGGAGGTCGATGAGCATCGGGAAGTCCCGCGAGGGCAGGCAGTCGCCGTACCAGGAGGACTTGAGCGCGCCGCCGCGGCCGAAGACGTCGAGCAGCGGCAGCTCCAGCGTCATCTCGGGGGTGGGGACGCCGACCAGGACGACGGTGCCGGCCAGGTCGCGGGCGTAGAACGCCTGCTTGTAGGTCTCGGGCCGGCCGACCGCCTCCACCACCACGTCCGCGCCGTTGCCGCCGGTCAGCTCACGGATGGCCTCGACCGGGTCGGTGGTGCGGGAGTTGACGGTGTGGGTGGCGCCGAGCGTAAGGGCGGTCTCCAGCTTGCGGTCGTCGATGTCGACGGCGATGATCTTCGCCGCGCCCGCCAGCCGGGAGCCCAGCACGGCCGCGCCGCCCACTCCACCGCAGCCGATGACCGCGACCGAGTCGCCGCGGCCGACGTTGCCGGTGTTGATCGCGGCGCCCAGGCCCGCCATGACGCCGCAGCCCAGAAGTCCGGCGACGGCCGGATCGGCCGCCGGGTCGACCTTGGTGCACTGGCCGGCCGCGACGAGGGTCTTCTCGGCGAACGCGCCGATGCCCAGCGCCGGGGACAGCTCGGTGCCGTCGAGCAGCGTCATCTTCTGCTCGGCGTTGTGGGTGTCGAAGCAGTACTGCGGGCGTCCGCGCCGACAGGCACGGCACTGGCCGCACACCGCACGCCAGTTGAGGACGACGAAGTCGCCGGGCACGACCTCGGTGACGCCCTCGCCGACCGACTCCACGATCCCCGCCGCCTCGTGGCCGAGCAGGAACGGGAACTCGTCGTTGATGCCGCCCTCGCGGTAGTGGAGGTCGGTGTGGCAGACCCCGCAAGCCTGGATCCGGACCACCGCCTCGCCCGGGCCAGGATCCGGCACCACGATCGTGGTCACCTCCACGGGCGCGCCCTTGGCGCGCGCGATCACTGCCTTGACCTGCTGGGGCATCCGATTCCACCTCCGTCGGCCGGTGCGGCTCTGCACCGGCGTGACCTGCGACAAAACGACTGCAGAAGCACTGCCCACGAAGCGTAGCGCCCGCTCCCCCGGCCTCCGCCGGACCGGGCGGACCTTCCGGCGTGATCCGGCTCACCGCACGTGCCGGAGGCATATCCGCGGCCGCCGCCGCACCTCACCGCGCCTCACAGGGCAGTTGACGGCGGGCCGGGCCCGGACGCCCCGAGCGGCCCCGGGAGCAGGGGCGCAGGCGCGGCGCTGAGCGCCTGTCAGCACGCCCCGAACCGCCCGGAAAGCACCGGTGTTGGCTCAAAGTGCCGCTGACGGGCGCCCCGCGGCCCACGTACGGTCGTAGCAGAGACGGTCCACGCGACCACGCTCAGCACACCCGCCCCACCTGACGGCGCGCCACCGCGCACCGCCCGTGCTCGGCCCGTACCGACCGTACGGCCCCGCACGTTTCACGCCACCGCCGGCCCGCACCCGACCCCGCCCCGGCCCGGGTCGAGCCGCCGGCCGGACGCGCCACCCGTCCCCGCGCCAATCCCGGATCCACCCCCCGTCGGACCGCACCGCGGCCCACAGCCCTGGAGTCTGGAGTACGGATGTCCACCGAGAACAGTGCGACCGGCACCGCCCCGCTCCCCCCGCTGCACTGCCTGCGCCACCTCGAACCCGGCCCGCCCCGGCTCGCCGCGCTGCCCACGGGCACGCCGGTGTGGCTGGTCAGCCGGCACGCCGACGTGCGGCAGGTGCTGACGGACCCGCGTCTGGGCCGCGCCCCGCTCTACGCGCCGGACGCTCCGCCGGTCACCGTCACGCCCAACATCCTGGACGACCCGCAGAGCATGCTGAACATCGACGGCACCGAGCACCAGCGACTGCGCCGCACCGTGCAACGGGCCTTCACCCCGCGGGCGATCGCCCGCTGGAAGCCGTGGGTGGCCTCGGTCGTCGAATCCCTCATCGACGAGCTGATGGATCACGGCTCCCCCGCCGACATCGTCGCCGCCTACACCAGGCCGCTGCCGGTCGCGGTGATCAGCCGGCTGATGGGCCTGGACAACCTGGACACCAAGCGGCTCGCGCACTGGAGCGACCACGCGCTCTCGACCACGGCCTTCAGCGCCGAGGCGATCGGCGCCGCCATGTCCGAATTCGCCGCCTTCGGCGCCGAAGTGATCGCCCAGCGCCGCGCCCGACCCGGCGACGACCTGGTCAGCAGCCTGCTCGCGGCCGCCGACGACGACGGCTCGATCACCGAGCCGCAGCTGGTCTCGCTGGTCATCGGCCTGGTGGTGGCCGGCCACGAGACCACCATGACCAGCCTCGGCAACGCCCTCGTCTACCTGCTCGGCGACGGCCGCGCAGCCTGGCAGCAGCTCGCCTCCGACGAGACCAGCGCCGCCGCCGCGACCGAGCAGCTGCTGCGCGCCGTCCCCCTCGGCGACGCCCACGAGCACATGCCCGGGCTGATGCGCCGCACCGTCGAGGACGTCGAGATCGGCGGGGTGGCCATCCCGGCCGGCAGCGTGGTCGCCGCCGACACCGCCGCCGCCAACCAGGACCCGGACGTCTTCACCGGGGACCTGGGCACCGAACTGTTCGCCCCGCTGGCCGCACCGATGCTGACCTTCGGCGCCGGCCCGCACCACTGCCTGGGTGCCTGGCTGGCCCGGATGGAGCTGGAGCTGGCCCTGCACCGGCTCGCCCGCCGGCTGCCCGCCCTGCACCTGGCCGGCGCGGCCGAGCGGATCGACTGGCGGCTGGGCCTGCTCACCCGCAGCCCGAACTCCCTGCAGGTGGCCTGGTGACGGGCGGGGCCGGCACCGGGCCGGTGATCGTCCGGGTCGACCGCGACCGCTGCATCGGCTCCGGGATGTGCGCCCGCAGCGCCCCCGACTCGCTGGCCCTCGGCGCCGACGGCCTCGCCGCTCCGCTGGCCGAATACGGCGACCGTGGCGCGGAGTTGACGGAGGAGCTGGCCGAGGCGGTGGACTTCTGCCCGGTCGAGGCGCTCACCCTCCACGCGGCCCGCGGGGGCTACCGGATCGACCCGGCGGAGTGACCCCTGCGCCGTCGGTGTCCGCCGCGACTGCTGCAGCGGACACCGACGGCGGCGCGGACGGCGGCGCGGACGGCGGCGCGGACGGCGGCGCGAACAGCAACGCGGACGGCCGTGCGGAGGGCCCTGCGACGGACAGCGCGAACAGCAACGCGCAGGGCAGCTCTGCCGACGGTTGAGCGCGCCGCCAGCGAGGTCGGGCGGGCGCTGCCGCAACCCACGCCCTGACGGCGCCCGGCCTCAGTGGATCGCCACCGCCGTGCCCGAGACACGCACCCGGGCGTCCTCCGGCCGCAGTTCGACCCGCAGCACGCCCGGCCGGCCCAGGTCCTCGCCCTGGTGCAGCGTCAGCACCGTCGGGGCCGTCACCGCACCCAGCTCCCGCAGATAGGCGCCGAAGGCGGCCGCGGCGGCCCCGGTGGCCGGGTCCTCGACCACGCCGCCGACGGGGAACGGGTCGCGGACGTGGAAGACCTCGGGGCCCGCGCGCCAGGCGAGTTGCAGGGTGGTGAGGTCGCGGGCCCGCATGTGGGCGGCCAGGCCGTCGAAGTCGTAGTCGAGCCGGGCCAGCCGTTCCCGGGTACCGACAACGAGGACGAGGTGGCGGGCACCCGCGTACGCGACGCGCGGCGGCAGGGCCGGGTCGAGGTCGGCGGCGGACCAGCCGAGCAGCGCGAGGGCTTCCTCGACGTCGGCCGCGGGGACCTCCTCGACCTTCGGCTCGACGCTGGTGAGGGTGGCCCGCAGCAGCCCGTCGGCACCGCGCTCGACCTCGACCGGGACCTCCCCCGCGGCCGTCGTGAACACGTACCGCCCGGGGCCGGTGCGCTCGGCGAGGGCGACGGCGGCGGCGACCGTCGCGTGGCCGCAGAACGGGACCTCGGCGAGCGGGCTGAAGTACCGGACCCGGTAGGCGCCTTCGGCCCGGCCGACCCGGTCGGTGGTCAGGAACGCGGTCTCGGAGTAGCCCAGTTCGGCGGCGAGGGCAAGCATCCGCTGGTCGGTCAGCCCGCCGGCGTCGAGCACGACGCCCGCCGGGTTGCCGCCCTCGGGGCGGTCGGCGAACGCGGTGTAACGGAGGATGCCGGGCGTGACGGCAGCGGCGGAGGTGTCGTCGGTCATGCCCGGAGGAACGTGCTCCGCTCGGCTGCTGTTCCCGGCGAGCGGACGGCGAGGCTTCGAGGCGCCGAGCTGCCGGACAGGCGCCGAGCTGCCGGGCGGGGACTGAGCGGCCGGGCGGGGACCGAGGTGCGGGGACAGGCGCCGGTCGCCATGGTGCTCGGCCGCCGACCAACGCCGTGGTGCTCGGCCGCCGACCAAGGCCTGGCACGGTAGGCCCGTCGACCCGGTGGGATCATCGGGTCATGGCCCTGACCCCGTACCAGCAGCAGCTTCGCGACCGGATCCTGGCCGTCGCGGTGACCGCCCCACCGGAGCCCTGGCGGCCCGTCGGCCGGGGGCCGATCGCGGTCGGCGGGCTGCTCGGCATCGGCTTCGCCGTCCACCCGGAGAGCGGCCACGACCTGGTGCTCACGGTCTCGGCCGGCGGGCACGGCCTGTTCGACGCCGTGACGGGCCTCAAGGTGGCGCGCGACTACGAGCCGGCGGAGGACCCGGACGGCCCGGACCTCCGCTGCCCCGGCCTCGGCCAGGTCTCGGACGTGCGGATCCCGGTGGCCGGCCTGTGGGGCGGCGGCCTGCACACCGGCGCCGAGGGCGGCTGGCACGTCGAGGTCGCCGCCCCGGAGTGGCCGCACCACCGGGTGCTGCTCGCGACCGGCCGGGGGCCGTGGCAGGGCGAGCACGGGGAGACCTGGTGGCAGGTGTTCGACGTCTGCTGGTCCACCTTCCGCGCCGCCGGCTTCTCCCCCACCGGCCGGACCCTCGCGGTGGCCACCAGCAGCGACCTCACGCTCTGGACCCGCGCGTAGCACCGGGGGCGCAGCACCCTCGGCGCACTCCCCCAGCACCCCGGGGCGGCCCTGCCCCCTCCGGATGCGCACGGGACGCCCAGCGCCGATCCTGGCGGCGAGGCGTGCCCGGCCCGAGGAAGGACTCCGCAGCATGAGCGCACTCGACTTCGAGATCATCGACAGCCCGGACAGCTCGCTCAACAAGACGTCCGTGCTGGTCACCGGCCCGCAGGACGCCCTGCTGGTGGACGCCGGGTTCACCCGCTCCGACGGGCGCCGCCTCGTCGAGCGGATCCGGGCGAGCGGCAAGCGCTTGACCACCGTCTTCGTCAGTCACGGCGACCCGGACTTCTACTTCGGCGCGCAGGAGGTCCAGGACGCCTTCCCGCAGGCCCGGTTCCTGGCCACCGCGACGACCGTCGAGCACATCCAGGAGACGTTCGAGGGCAAGTTGCGCGCCTGGGCCCACCTGGGCCCCGAACTGCCCACCCGGCTGGTCCGGCCGGAGGTGCTGCCCGGCGACGAGATCGTCTTCGAGGGGCACCGCTTCGAGTTGCGCGGCGCCGACTTCCACCTGCCCGACCGGCACTACCTCTGGCAGCACCACCACCGCGCCGTTCTCGGCGGGGTGCTGCTGTTCGAGGGCCTGCACGTGTGGACGGCCGACACCCCGGACGCCGCCCAACGGGCCGCCTGGATCGACCTGTTGGACGGCATCGAGGCGCTCCACCCGACCTGGGTCGCGGCCGGCCACCGGGTCGCCGGCGCGCCCACCGACCTGAACGCCGTCGACCACACCCGCGCCTACCTGCGGGCCTTCGAGACCGAGATCGGCCGGGCGGCGGACGCCGCCGCCGCCCGGGAGGCCCTGGAGCAGCGCTTCCCCGACCTGGGGCTGCGGATCGCCGTCGACATCGGCACCAAGGTCGTCATGGGCGAGATGGCGTGGGGGTGAGCGGGCGGTGATCGAGATCCCGAGAGACGTCGCCTCCTTCGCCGAGTCCACCGCCCCCGCCGACGTGGTGCGCCGCCAGTACCTGGCCTCCGCACGGGGCGACCTGGCCGCGCTGCGCGCCACCCTCGCCGAGGACGTGGAGTGGACCGAGATGGCCGGCTTCCCGCTGGCCGGCACCTACCGCACGCCGAAGGGCGTCACCACCCACGTGATGGAGCGGCTGGCCGCCGAGTGGGACGACTGGACGGCGCACGACGACACCTACGTGGTGGACGGCGAGGACGTCGTGGTGCTGGCCCGCTACACGGCCGTCCACAAGACCACCGGAAAGCCGCTCGCGGTCCGGGTCGCCCACCACTTCACCGTGCGCGGCGGCCGGATCGTCCGCTTCGAGCAGTTCACCGACACCGCGCTGGTCAGGGAGGCCATGACGGCGTAGGACGGCCAGCCCCGCCGCACCTCCCGTTCACCCGTACGGGCGAGCGTGGCGCGGCGCGCCCGCCCAGGTCTCGACACGCCACCCGGACGGCGGCAGGCTGGCCCCGATCCACGGCCGGAGAACGAGGAGTCGAGCATGGCGGGCACGGACAACGGCACGACCGGGGCGGACGGCACGACGGGAGCGGGTGGCCAGGGCGCGACGGGCGCGACGGGCGCGACGGGCAACGGCCAGGACCGCCCGATCGTCATCGTCGGCGCGTCCCTGGGCGGCGCGAAGGCGGCCGAGGCCCTGCGGGAGGCCGGGTACCGGGGCGGCATCGTCCTGATCGGCGAGGAGCACGAGCGCCCGTACGAGCGGCCGCCGCTGTCCAAGGGCTACCTCCAGGACAAGACGCCCCGGGAGAAGATCCACGTCCACCCGCCGCAGTGGTACGGCCAGAACGACGTCACGCTGCGCCTGGGCACGGCGGTGGTCTCGATCGACCCTGCCGGGCACACCGTGACGCTCGCCGACGACGGCCGGGTGGCGTACGACAAGCTGCTGCTGACCACCGGCTCGGTGCCGCGCCGACTGCCGGTGCCCGGCGCCGACCAGGAGGGCGTGCTCTCCCTGCGCCGGGTCGAGGACAGCGACCGGATCAAGGCGGCACTGCGACCGGGCGCCCGGATCGCGGTGATCGGCGCGGGCTGGATCGGCCTGGAGGTGGCGGCCGCGGCCCGGGAGGCGGGAGCCGAGGTGACGGTGCTGGAGGCCCTTGAACTGCCGCTGCTGCGGGTGCTCGGCCGGGAAGTCGCCCAGGTCTTCGCCGACCTGCACCGGGACCACGGCGTGGACCTGCGCTTCGGCGTCCAGGTGACCGAACTGGTCGGCGACGGCGGCACGGTGACCGGCGTGAAGCTCGGCGACGGCACGACGGTGGCCGCCGACGCGGTCGTGGTCGGCATCGGCATCTCCCCCGCCGTCGGACTCGCCGAGGCGGCCGGGCTGGAGGTCGACAACGGCATCAAGACCGACCGCCACCTGCGCACCTCCGACCCGGACGTCTACGCGGCCGGCGACGTCGCCAACGCCTACCACCCGCTGTTCGGCAAGCACATCCGGGTCGAGCACTGGGCCAACGCCCTCAACCAGCCGCAGACCGCGGCCCGCGCGATGCTCGGTCAGCCGGACGCGGTGTACGACCGGATCCCGTACTTCTTCACCGATGCCGAGTGGACACCCCGGCATCCTAACGAGCCGGTGGCCTCACGGGACAAGCTGAGCATGGAATATCTCGGCTACGTCGAGCCCGAGGGCTACGACCGGGTCGTGTTCCGAGGGGACGTGAAGGCCAACGAGTTCATCGCGTTCTGGCTCAAGGACGGCCGGGTCCTCGCCGGCATGAACATGAACATCTGGGACGTCACCGACCCGATCCGCGCTATGGCCGGGCCGGAAGTTAAGTGGCCGGATGGGTCTCGCGACGGACCCGTCGATCGCCGGGTCGCGGCGGGCACGTTGATGGAGGTCTTGACGCTCTGGGAGTCGAGGATGCAGGCGCTCGGAGCCGGATCGCGACCCTCAGCTGTGCGGACGAGGCGCCGTAGGAGGCCGTTGAGATGCTCGAACACGCCGTCGCGTCGCCAGCGCGCGAAGTAGGCGTAGACGGTCTGCGGGTAGTCGTGCGGGAGGTATCGCCAGGGGATGTCGGTGTGTGGCAGCGAAGGCTGCCGGGCTCAGCGTTCTGGCGGTGGAGAGTCCACTGGCACTGGCGCAGAGTGTCGGGCCGTACAGGCTTTCTCGGCCGCCGGGTGGGATCCGGTGACACGTGGCGCGGCGTCGCCGAGAAGGTGGAGTTCGCCGCCGTAGGGGCACTTCGCACTACAGTGCTTGACGTCGCGGTCGATGGTACCGGTGGCCAGGTGGTGAAGATGGGCGCCGGTGTTCGCAATGCCGGCGGGCGCGCTGACCATGGTGATGAACTGGATCAGCTGTGCTGCTGCGGCGGCGTGGGAAAACACGTAGACGTTCTCCTTGCGGCGCAGTTCGTGGTCGGTGGCGAGGCCGACGATGTAGGCGGGGTCGTCGAGGAGTCCGCTTCGCTCGAGGGCGACGTGCGCCGGGTCGTACTGGCCGTGGCATTCGAGGCAGGCGCGCCCGGGCGCGGCGGTCAGGGCGCGCCACTCGGCGCCGCGCATGCGTCCGTTGCGGGTGGCGACGCGGACGCCGCCGTCGACGACGGGGATGAGGTGGGCGTAGGCGAGCAGGTTGAGGACCTGGCGCGGCCAGGGCCGATCGACGCAGGAGAAGAGCACGTCGCAGTCGGCCGCGGCGGCGAAGCCTTCGGGCTCGACCAGGCTGGCCTCGAGGGGGACGACGCGGAAGTCCGGGTTGGTGGCAGCGCGCCGGGCGGTCTCGGCCGCCAGGTCCACCTTGGGCCGGTGGAGGTCGGCGTCGCGGTGGGTGGCGTGAAGTAGGCGGTCGAGGTTGACGTGCTCGACGGAGTCGAAGTCGAGCAGGGTGAGCTGGCCGATCCCGGTGCGGGCGAGCGCCTCGACGATCTGCATGCCGACGGAGCCCGTACCGACGACCCCGACGTTGAGGCGGGCCAGGGTGTCCTGAACAGCAGTCCCCCAGGCGGAGACCGTCCGCAGCTGCGTGGCCTGCGCGGGCGGGGCCGGCATGAGCTGCGGGTGGAAGGTTGCGGTGAACTGCTCGCCGGCCACGCGGACGCTCTCCGCGTGCAGCGGCTCATAGTGGCGCCGGCCGTGGCGCTGCCAGATCCGGGCACTGTGGCCCTGGTCGGCCCCGCTGAAGGTCATGCCGAGCAGCGGCAGGCCGGTGATGGCCAGGGCTTGGGCGGCGAAACGTTCCTCGGCCGTGTGGTCGGTCGGGTTGAGGCCCTGCCAGCCGCGGCGGTGGGGATGGGAGTGGATCAGTCCGACGCCGCATCCCCGGGCGGCGGCGAGCTGAGCGGCTCGGCTGAAATAGTCGCTGGTGAAGGAGGCGGTGCCGCGGACGATGCGCTCGCCGTCGACAGGCAGGACGACCTCTACGAGGAGCGCGCTGGTGCGGTGCGCTCCGGTGGAGGGCCGCCACAGCACGAAGCAGCAGTCCTCCTGTCCGTCGGCGCGGGTCAGGTGGTCGGCGAGGCGGCGGGCGATGCCGGTGGGCATCGCCGCGCCGAATCGGCTGATCACGTGGTTCCTCCGGAGTCGAGCTGGGCGAACAGAGTCCGCAGGTGGCGCAGGTATCCGCGGACGCTTCGGTCGGCGGGCCAGTTGGCAGCCGGACGGCTCCAGTACTCCCACTCGCTACCGAGAGGCGAGGGGTGGACGGCGCCCTGGGGGTGGCCGATCTGGGGGCTGACCTGGGGGCCGCCCGGCGGGGTGACGGGGAAGTCCGCCGTGGCCTGCAGGCCGATCCGCAGCGCGGTGCCAGCCCTGGGACCGATCTCGACGGTGTAGTCGAAGACGACGTACTCCGCGCCGTCGGAGGTGGTGGTGAGCTGCGGTGTGTAGCCGGCGGCGAGGAGGCCCGCGTGCAGCGCGGCGGTCCCCCAGAGCGGCTGGTCGCCGGTCACGAGGTGGTGGTCGGGCCGGTGTAGAGGGACACGAACTTCTCGCCGTTGTGGACGGTGATCTTCTCGTCGCCCCGGTCCTTGAAGGACTCGTGATGATGACCGGTAACGCGTTCGAGGTAGTGCTGGGCCGGATCGATGCCGCCCAAGCTCATGATCTCGTTCGGGGTCGTGTGCTGCGGGACACCAGCGAGCGGCTCGTTGTCGAGCTCGATGGTGACGGTGTGGGGGTGGGCGGTCGCCGTCATGGCGTTCTCTCCGTTCTCCCGGCGCTTCGGCCGGACTCGGTCTCGTGCTGGCCCTGTGCGGTACGAGCCCGCCACCAGCGCGGAACAAATTGCATGCACCAGATCGGTCCATACAATTCCTTGATCTTGGCCAGATGCTAGCATGCACCTGTTGGGTAAACGCAAGTGATTCCTGGGGCGGTAGGTGGAGATCTTCTTCGTCGACGGCGAGCTGGCCCGGTCCTGCAACGACGACGCAATACGCGAGCGCTGCTTCGGCACGGTCGTCGCACCGGTACTGCGGCGGCGCCTGGCGGAGATCGCCTCGGCCGCCCACCTCGCGGAGCTGCGATGTCTGCCGCAGGTGCGGCTGCGCGGGCACGCCGACGGCCGGCTGCTGGTCGCCCTGGGCCCGACCGCCGACCTGCACATGCGCCCTCACGACGACCCACCGCCCATGACCGACGGCCGCCTCGTCGAGTGGGCCGTCCGCTCGCTGCTCGTCACCGCCGTCCAGCTCTCCCCCGCCGCCTGAGCCACCCATCCGTCAACAGCAGAGAGGCACCTCGATGACCCCCGGCGCCGACCCGCTCGCGTACGCGCCCGACTCCGTCCCCCACCCTGGGGAGACCCTCCAGGACACCCTGGACGCACTCGGCATCCCGCAGGCCGACCTCGCCCGCCGCACCGGCCTGTCCACCAAGCACATCAACCAGGTCATCAAGGGCACCGCACCGCTCAGCCCCGACACCGCACTCCTGCTGGAGCGCACCACCGGCGTGCCCGCCTCCATGTGGAACGCGCTGGAAGCCGCCTACCGAACCCAGCAGGCCCGCGAGGAGGAGAGCAAATCGCTCGCCTCACGAGTGGACTGGCTCAGCCACTTCCCCCTCGCCGAGCTCGTGAAGCTCAAGATCCTTCCCAACCGCGAGAAGACCATCGCCAACCTCCTCACGCTCCTGGACTGGTTCGCCGTCGCCGACCCCGACACCGCCGAGGACGTCTGGCGCAACTACCGCACCGCGTTCCGCCGCTCCACCGTCCAGGAGCCCGCCGAACGCACCGCCGCCGAGTACGCGACCGCCGTCTGGCTACGCCTGGCCGAACTCCGCGCACGGGACCTGATCAAGGATTTGGCCCCGCTGCCGTACAGCAAGCACGGACTCACCGCGCTGCTGCCGAAACTGCGTGCCCTGACTCTGACCGACCAGGACACCTGGGCCGAAGAACTCCCCCGGCTGTGCGCCGGGGTCGGCGTGGCGGTGGTCTTCGTCCCGGCACTGCCGAAGACCAAGGTCTCCGGCGCGACCCGTTGGCTCACCCCGGACAAGGTCATGGTGGCGCTCAGCGACCGGTTCAAGCGGGACGACCAGTTCTGGTTCAGCTTCTTCCACGAGCTCGGCCATGTCCTCCTGCACGGCAAACGGCTGACCTTCATGGACGACAGCGACAACCTTCGCTCCGGTACCCAGACGGATCCGGCCGAGGACGAAGCCAACGAGTTCGCTGCCACCACTCTCATCCCCCACAGCCACGCCGCTGGCTACCAGCAACTACGAGGTAGGCCGATGCCGTTCGACCGGATCAAGGCCTTCGCCCGAGATGCCGGGGTCTCCCCCGGCATCGTCGTCGGACGACTGCAGCACGACGGCGCGCTCGCCTGGAGCCACGGCAACGACCTCAAACGCCCCGTGGCACTGGCCTGGCAACCCGCCACCGACTGATCCCCGCACGTCCCCACCAGCCTCTGGAAGGCGTAGTCCGAGCATGCCGCTCCCCCAGAACACGTTCGACCATCCCTCCCTCACCGCAGACACCAACGCGGCACGGTGGGTCGCATGCGACGAGTCCGGATGGGACGGAGAGCAACTCCTCAACGGCAAGCGCCATATGGTCTACGCCTCGGTAGCCATAGATGACGCCAACGCCAGCCCGATCGTGGAGGACCTGCGCAGATCCGTGGGCGCCACCCAAGCCCCCGAGCTGAAGTTCGGCTCCTTCAAGAATCGGCCCCACCGCCTCAAGGCACTCCGCGACCTCTGGGGACCCGGAGGCGCTCTCGACGGCCGATGCTCGGTCTACGTCGTCGACAAGGAGTACTGCGTCGTAGCGAAGGTCATCGACCTGCTCCTCGAAGAGGAGGCCAACTCCGCCGGCACCGACCTGTACGCCAACGGACAGGCGCAGCACATGGCCCGCACCCTGGCGACGCAGGGACGCCGCGCGCTTCGTGAGGCGGGCTTCGCCCGGCTGTTGAAGGCCTTTGTAGCCCTGGCCTCCGCACGGGGGCGGAAGGACCCCGAAGCCGCAGTGGAGCTCTTGTACCAGGAACTGGAGACCGCCTGGGCCGCCTCCACGCGCCGCAACGTCACCGACATCCTCTTCCAACTGCGCAGCACCCGGCTCCACGCCGCCAAGTTCCACGAGGACCACGTGCCGTTCGGCATGCTGGAGATGCTGGTCCCTGCTCTCGGCCAGGTCGCCCGCCACTGGGCGAGCCTGCTGGGACCGATCCACGTCCTCGCCGACGAACAGCGCTCTTTCACCGACCAGGTCTTGGAGTACCTGGGTCCACAGCTGCGCCGCACCTGGGGCGCGACCCCGTCCTCCATCGTCCCCGGCCGCCCGGTCCGCTCCATCGTCCGGGGCGTCTCCACCGCCCATCCCTCAATCCAGCTGGCCGACCTCCTCGCCGGCGCCGCCGTGGCGGCTGTCGGCAACGGCTTGGGCCACCAACACAGCGACGCCGGCGACTATCTATGGCCCTCGATCAGCCCCCTCGTCGACCCGTATGCCCTGCTCCCCTGACTCTGGCACGTGGCCAGGGCCTCCAGTTGCTACGCGCTCAGCACGCAGAGCCGATCCTTGCGCGGAAACTCCGATATGTTCTTTCCTTCTCCCCGCCAGTTCGCGTACACGATCGGCTTAGGCAGCGCCAGCAGGGCTGTCGGCACCGGCAGGTCCATGTCCTGGTCGCGGTGTCGGCGTGCGGCCAACGTCCGACCCGCCCTCCACTCCTGCGGCGCCTTCGCCTCAGCGGGCCGCGAGGCTGGCGAGGATCGCCCGGGTGTCCTTGCCGAGCCGGCCGGGTCGGCGGCCGGTTAGAGGACGCCCCGGACGGTGCGGTCGACGTCGACGACCCGGGTCAGCTGCTTGAGGATCGGCGCCCGCAGCGCGGAAGGTGGGCAGCCGGAGGGCCGCGGCCAGTTCCAGCGCGGCGTCGGACAGCAGCGGGAACGGGATCCTCGCGTGCTCGTCGAACGACTTCGGGTCTTTGTCGCCGCGAGCTACTCGCGGCGCCCAGGCGCAGCAGCTCCAGGGACGGGTCGGGTTAGGGGCCGCCGAGCAAGGCCTTCAGGCCTGCTACCCGGCTTCCTTCGCCCCCACCGGGTCCTCCTCCTGCTGCCGGGAACGCGGGGAAGGCCGGCCGCCTCGATGACGGCGCAGATCCACGGGCGGCATTTACGGAACTCGCTCAGAGCCAACTCCATCCGTCCCTTGACACGAGGGGATACTGGATATTAAAGGCCCTTTCGGATGAGCTCGGCTCTTCACTGTCGGGAACGACCGCGAGAGGTGGTGCCAGCAATGTCGTCCGACCGGTCGAAGTCGCCCGCTTTCTGGCTTCGTACGTTGACGGTTCTCTTTGCGGTGGCGATCTTCGCGATGCTCGTCGATGTCTTCGTCGACAGTGCGTTACGGCACACGCAAAACCTGGCAGCCGCGATCATCGGGGTATTCGGAGCGCTGGTCCTGGCCCTGCTGGCGCTGTCGAGCCCGGGGGCGTTGGAGGAGCTCTCATTCGGACCTTTCAGGGCGAAGTGGCGGCGGGTCAAGAAGCTCGAAGACCAGGTCCAGACACTCCAGTTGGCGCTGCTCAGCCTGCTCACCCGGCACGAGCGTAGCCACTTGCGGAAGTTGGTGCCCGGGAATGAGGACGGACAGGTGCAGTACCGTCCGTCAATGTACCAGGAGTTGGAGCGGCTGCATTATTTGGGCTATGTGGAGCCGCGGCCCGAATCGCCAGGCCTGGTGGGGATGAAGGCGAAGTTCGAGGCAGACCCGGACGCATTGTTCACGCTGTCGGAGTACGTGGTTATTACAGCCGTGGGAACTAAGTACCTGGAGCTGTACCGGAAGTGGACTCCGCCGATCGAGGTTAGCCGGAGAGGGGACGTGAAGATCGGTGGAAAGGACTACGGCCCGGCGGAGAGCTGGGAGGAGATCGTCGAGTTCGCCATGAAGTCGGGCTGGATCGGCGAACCGGACCGCGAGGAGGTGGACTGGGCTCGGAATACGCCGACGAGCCTGCGCAAGCCAGCCGGTCCGCCCGTCCTGATAAGTACCGCAGTCCCGCCGGGTACGGGGGCACTCCCCGGGCCGGATGGCACAGGTTTCCGGGTGTGGGCCCCGAATGCCGGCGCGGTGAGCGTCCTCGGGTCGTTCGACGGTTGGGCCACGTCGTACCCGATGGCCACCGAGGGTGACGGCTGCTGGGCGGTCCTGCTGGCCAAGGCCGGCCCCGGGGATGAGTACAAGTACCTGGTCACCACCCACGACGGCAAGCTGTGGAAGATCGACCCTTACGCACGCAGGCTGACCAGCTCGATCGGAAACGCAGTGATCGAGGCCGACACCTTCGACTGGGGCGAGCAGGAGTGGCGCTCCCCGGGCCAAAACGAACTCGTTATCTACGAACTTCACGTCGGCACCTTCAGCCGCGCCCCTGACGGCATGCCCGGTCGGCTATCCGGGGTAACCGAACGGCTCGACGTACTATCCGAGCTCGGGGTGACTGCCATCGAGTTGATGCCGGTCACCGAGTACGCCGGGGAGGCATCTTGGGGCTATAACCCCGTCACAGCCTTCGCGGTGGCAAACGACTACGGTTCCCCGGACGACCTGAAGACCCTGGTCCGGGAGGCCCACGCGCGCGGCCTGGCAGTGCTATGCGACGTCGTGTACAACCACTTCGGCCCGAACGACCTCGACGCCGGGCTTCGCCGCTTCGATGGCTGGTACGAGAACAACGGCGACGGGATCTACTTCTACAACGACGAACGCCGCGCCACCTGGTGGGGTCCGCGCCCGGACTATGGCAGGCCCGAGGTCCGGCAGTACCTGAAGGACAGCGCACTGCACTGGCTGGAGGAGTACCGCATGGACGGCCTGCGGTGGGACGGCACCGCCTTCATCCGCAGCGTCGGGGGCGGCGCCAGAGCCGGCGCCGACGAGATCCCCGACGGCTGGCGCCTCATGCGCGAGGTCAACGAGGCGATCAAAGCCGCCCAGCCGCAGAAGATCAGCATCGCGGAGGACCTGAAGGACGACGCCGTCCTCACCGCTGACACCCCCGAAGGGGCCGGATTCGATTCCCAGTGGGACGGCCAGTTCGTCCACGTCCTGCGGGAGGCGCTTACCGCCGCCCAGGACGAGGACCGTGACATGGAGCGGGTCTGCAAGGCGATCGAGCACCAGATCGGCCACCGCGCGCTCGCTCGGGTCGTCTACACCGAGTCACACGACGATGTCGACAAGCAGCACCGCCGCCTGCCGGAGGCGATCTGGCCCGGCAATGCCGTGAGTTGGTATGCCAAGAAGCGCTCGACGCTCGGCGCTGCGGCGGTGATGACCGCACCAGGCATACCGATGATCTTCCAGGGGCAGGAGTACCTGGAGGAGATGGCGTTCGACGACCGCACGCCTCTCGACTGGGCCAAGCGGGAGCGCCACTCGGGAATCGTGCACCTCTACCGGGATCTCATCGCCCTGCGGCGAAACCGGACACATACCACTCCCGGCCTGCGGGGCGACCGGGTGGAGGTTTACCACTGCAACGACACCGACAAGGTGCTCGCCTTCCGCCGCTACACGACGGGCGACCCCGAGGACAGCACCGTCGTCGTCCTCAACTTCGGCAACCGCGCCTACGACGGGTACGACATCGGGTTCCCCCGCGAGGGGATCTGGCGCGTGCGGTTCAACAGTGACTTGACAGACTACGACCCGGAGTTCGATAACGCGCCCAGCCCCGACGCCCACGCCCGCCCCGGGAAACGGGACGGGCAACCGTGTACGGGCACGGTCGGCCTGGGAAGATACAGCGCGATCATTCTGTCCCAGGACGCGTGAAGGGCACACAGGAGAAGACTCTGATGCGGAGAGCAGCCTAATCCTCACCTCCAACAACCCTTCGGGAAATACGTCGCTGAGCACCTGGTGGATCCGGCGGCGTGATGATCGTGGACACACCGGCTTCCTGAAGAGGGAGTCCCGTCGGCTGATGTTTACCGGCAGTACTCCGGCACCGATGGCCGCACCGAGACTCCCAAGTCGGAGCTTTCCTCGCGCACTCTGGGAAGCCGGGCCGGACCCCGAGGACCGCACGCTCTGGTTTCCGCAGTCCTGGACCGATGCCGAGTGGACACCCCGGCATCCTAACGAGCCGGTGGCGTCGCGGGACAAGCTGAGCATGGAATACCTCGGCTACGTCGAGCCCGACGGCTACGACCGGGTCGTGTTCCGAGGAGACGTGAAGGCCAACGAGTTCATCGCGTTCTGGCTCAAGGACGGCCGGGTCCTCGCCGGCATGAACATGAACATCTGGGACGTCACCGACCCGATCCGCGGGCGTACAGCCCTCGCCGAGTAGGGAGAAACCGTGTCGCGCGACCCATCCGGCCACTTGACCCCCAGTCGCCCGGCCATAGGCATCGCTGCACGTCAGACAGTAGACAGCCCGCGCTGTTCGTTCGCCGAAAAGCTCCTCAGGGAGGGTGGTGAACGACGCGTGGTCCCCAACAAGTCCCCGCCAAGCAGATCATCCCGTTTCGATGTTGCCGCATCAGAAAGGGGCGGAGCGACCTGGCACTGGCATCCGGGCCGATCAGCGCGTGGTCGGCGCTGCGATGGTGCCGCACCGGGACGATGCGGAGCGACTGCTTGATCAACAGCCCGATCAGCGTGAAGTTGAGCCTGCGATGGTGCCGCACCAGGGAGGTGCGGAGCGATTCCGACAGTGCGGGCTTGAGCTGGATCAGCTCCTCGACGCTGCGATGATGCTGCACCGGGCAGGTACGGAGCGACGCCGACGACCGGTACCAGGCCTCCAGCCCGTCACAGCTCCGATGGTGCCGTACCGAGACAGTCCGGAGCGACGCCGACATTCCGGATTTCTGGGGACCGGGTCGAGCTGCGAGGGTGCCGCACCGGGCTGGTGCGGAGCAACGCGGGTGATCGGGGTGCCGTCGTCGTAGTGGACGCAGCTGTGATGGTGCCGCACCGGAATCGTGCGGAGCGACCGCGCCCCGGCCGATGGTGTGATTCCTCATGCCGAAACTGTGATGGTGCGGATCGGTTCTTCGCCGCCGCCGGGCAGATCGGAGACCGCTTCGCGCTGCGATGGCGCCGCACTGGCGTGGTGCGGAGCGACGACATCGTTCGGCCGGCCGTCGATCGTCATCCGGGCCCTGCGATGGTGCCGCACCGAATTGGTGCGGAGCGACAGCCACATGCCGGTGCCGGCCTCAATCCGGTTCCCGAAGCTGTAATGGTGCGGCACCGGGACGGCGCGGAGCGACGCTGGCGATGAACTCGGGGTTGCCGGAGTGGTTGCCCCGGCGATGGTGCCGCACCGGGTGACGCGGAGCGACGGACTGGTAGCCGCTGAACATAGGCGGGTTGAGCAGCCTGCGATGGTGCCGCACCGCGATGGTGTGGAGCGACCTCTCTGGCACCCCGCAGGTCCGTCTGCAGGTGTTGCTGCGATGGTGCCGCACCTGGGTTGGCGCGGAGCGACCCCGACGGGACGACCTAAGGCGAGATCCAACTCACGGAGCTGTGATGGTGTCGCGCCGAGCTTGTGCGGAGTGATAGGCGGATGCTCATGCTGCTCGACACCAGCAGAACGCTGGGCTGTTGCCAGACAGGTGGTGTGGAGGTGCCGGCGCGCTGGCGGTCGGAGTCGAGTCGGTCGTGGGGCTGCGATGGAGCCTCACCGACGTGATGCAGAGGAACTCGCCTTGTAGGTGCTGTCGACCTCGATAGGCCCGACGCTGTGATGGTGCCGCGCACGTAGGGTGCGGAGGAACGACCACACCGGAAGCCATGGAGCTGAGCCGAAGGGGCTGCGATGGTGCCGCACCTGGCGGGTCGGAGTCGGGGTCCTGACAAGGACGCCTTCGGACTGCGATTTGAGCTTTTCCCCGTGACGCGGACACCCTGACATTTGGATCTTATCGATCCGGGAAGGGAAGTCCAGGTGGGACGTCCGTCGAAGTACTCGGACGAGTTTCGTCGTGATGCCGTCGCGCTGTACCGGGCCTCGGAGGGCCGGCGCACGTTCGCGGCCATCGCGAAAGAGATCGGGGTCAACCATGAGACCCTGCGGAACTGGGTGAGAGCCGCCGATGCCGAGCCGTCGTCGACCCGGGCAAGCACTG
The DNA here is from genome assembly GCF_000719705.1 of Streptomyces sp. NRRL S-350. Taxonomy (GTDB): domain Bacteria; phylum Actinomycetota; class Actinomycetes; order Streptomycetales; family Streptomycetaceae; genus Kitasatospora. Next base: position 226,893 of record NZ_JOHO01000007.1, read on the forward strand.
AGCGCCGACGAGCGGGCCGAGCTCGCCCGGTTACGCAAGGCCGAGCGCGAATGGCAGGTCGAGAAGGAGATCCTGCGCCGGGCAGCGGCCTATTTCGCGCGGGAGATGAAGTGAGGGCCCGCCGCTGGGACTTCATCTCCGCCCATGCCGCCGAGTTCGGCGTCCAGTGGCTGTGCGAGCTTCTGTGCGTCGCCCGTTCCGGCTACTACGCCTGGCGGGCCGGGCACGTGGCCGGACCGAGCGGGCAGCGAGGTGTGGAGGAGGGCCCGGTCGCCCTGGCCGAGCATGTGCGGCGGGATGCCGCTGCGATGGTGCCGCACCAGGATGGTGTGGAGCGACCGACCCGGCCATTGCGAGGGGCGCAGCTGCTCCGCGCTGTGATGGTGCCGCACCAAGCTGGTGCGGAGCAACTAAGCGGCCAATGGCCTCGCGACCGACGACGCGCTGCTGCGATGGTGCCGCACCGGGTTGGTGCCGAGTGACCGGGGTCGCCTCGCCCTGGATGTTGGCGATCACCCGCCTGTGATGGCGCCGCACCGGGTTGGTGCGGAGCGACCGCGAACCGGAGCACCTGGTCCCCAGTCGCCCCGCGATATCCATCCCCGCACGTCAAACGCTAGACAGCCCGCGCTGTTCGTTCACCGAAAGGCACCTCAGAGACGGTGGTGAACGACGCGTGGTCCCCGACAAGTCCCCACCGATACCCCTTCCACTGCGGCCCTCAGCCACGCTTGGTGGGGAGCCGCGGACAGAGGAGCGGAACTCGGGATACCCAGCCGCAGGTCGTGCTCGCCGATCTCGTAATGGTGCTGCACAGGGATAGTGCGGGGCGACAGGTACGCGGCAAGGACCTTCAACGCCAGGCCCTTGTAGCTGCGATGATGCCGCACCGGGATGGTGCAGAGCGACTGGCGGCGTGCTCCAGCTTCCCGGTTGCCAGGTTGTCGCTGCGATGGTGCCGCACCGGCGAGATGTCGAGGCCGCAACAGATCCTGACTGCGGCTAACAGTCGGCGACGCCTTGGTGACCTCGCTTCTGCCAACTGCGGGAACAATGAAGGATGAACCGAGGTCCAAGCCAACTTCAACCAGCTGCGATGGCGCCGCACCGGGACGGCGCGGAGTGACCTTCCACATCGCGGTCGAGGTTGCAGTCGGTGCCAAGCTGCGATGGAGCCGCACCGAAGTAGTGCGGAGGCACCCCAGACGGCGTCGGACCAGCCGTCGATCAGGGCCGCGCTGCACCGAAGTGGTGCGGAGCAGCCAGGTCCCGGACCCGTGCGCGGCCTGCGCGGACCTGCTGCGATGGCGCCGTGCTGGGAGGGCGCGGAGCAACGACCGAGAGAATAGTCGCCCTGGTCGACCTTCACGGAGTGATGGTGTGACACCGGGAAGGGGTAGAGGGATGTGCCGGCGTCCGAGCCCATGAACGCATGGTCTGCGCTGCGATAGTGCCGCACCGAGATGGTGCGGAGCGCCGCGACCAGGCGTCGGGCATGGTGGGCTGGGCCCCATTCAGCTGCTGTGATGGTGCCGTACCAGGATGGTACGGCACGGCCGGTCGGCGTCTGCTGGTCGTGGACGCAGACCCGCAGCTGCGATGGTGCCGCACCGGAATGGTACGGAGCGACCCATCCGACGCCTGTTCCCGGACGTGTTCCAGCTGATGCTGCGATGGTGCCGCACTGAGGTGGTGCGGAGCGCCGCCAGGCCCGTGGACGGCAGCCATCCGTAGGTGCCGCTGCGATGCTGCCGCACCGGAAGGGTACGGAGGGAGGGGAGAACGAGGACATCTCCCGCCTGACGCGGACGGTGCTGTGATGGTGACGCACCAGAATGGTGCGGAGCGACGACGGGATGAGCTTGGACGAGAGCATCTCGCTGAACACGCTGCGATAGTGCCGCACTGCGCCGGTGCGGAGCGACGCCCATCGTCTGCTCGCGCAGCCGGCCCGGCAGGAAGATTCGATAATGCTGCACCAGGGTGGTGCCGAGCGACCCGCCAAAGGAAGTAGCCGCGGTGGTCCAGCGGGAAGTGCTGCGACCATGAAGCACCGACAAGATGCAGAGGGACACTGCCGTCCTGGCGGTTCGCTGGTTCCAGCACTGGATGCTGCGATGGTGCCGCATCGGGATGGTGCGGGCGACAATCTGCCCCTTGAGGGTGGCGGCCTCGCTTGCGGAGCTGCGATGGTGCCGCACCGAAGGGGTGCGGAGGAACGACCGCAAGACGTTCATGGAGGCCGTGGTCTCCGAGCTGCGACGGTGCCACACCCGGGCAGTGGCGAAGGGACATCCCGGCTGACCGCGGTTTTCGTGTCGCTCGTACAGCAGCGATTTTGCCGCACCAGAACGATGCGCAAAGGTTTTTGATCACTGTCGAGGCCAGGCTACCCCCGTGGAGCTGCGATGGTGCCGCACCGGGACGGTGCGGCGTGACGTGCACACCCCCATTGCCGGCACGTCCGACGCGCGGCTGCGATGGGGCCGCACTGGGATGGTGCGGAGCAGTTCGCCGCCGATGGGGCCCTTGCTGCCCCAAAGAACGCTGCGATGGTGCCCCACCGGGGTGATGCGGGTGGGGCCGTATGCCTGCCCGTACATGGCGGCGAGCATGGCCGTGCTGCGATGGCGCTGCACCAAAGAGGTTCGGAGGAAGGTCCGGCAGCTACTCCCCAATCAAGGCGACCCTGCCCCCACGATGGTGCCGCACCGGAAGGGTGCGGAGAGGCCCACGGCTGCCAGCGGCCATCCAGGCCATCATGCATCTCCGATAGAGCCACACCTGCACGGCGTGAAGGGATCACCGGGCGATTCAGCTGTCGCCCACCCAACGTCCAACTGCGATGGTGCCGCACCCGGATTGTGCGGAGCGGCTTGGTCGATGAGCTGGACGGCGTCCTGACGAAGACGCTGCGATGGTGCCACACCGGGATTGTGCGAAGTGACCAGGCGTGCGGCGACATTATCGACATCTACTACGCAATGCTGTGATGTTGCCGCACGGGGATGGTGCGGAGGGGCCGTCTGGACCCAGCCCAACGCCACGAACCTCAAGGGACTGCGCTGGTGCCGCACTGGGATGGTGCAGATCGCCGAAGGTGGCCTGCACATGGAGAATCGCATCATCCAGGCTGCGATGGTGCCGCACCGGGACGGTGCGAAGCGATCCCCGGCAACTATCTGACCTCGGCGCTGTGGAACGCGCTGCGATGGAGCCGCACTGGGCTGGCGCGGAGCAACAACTCGGCTTCCGTCATCGTGGCCGCGTACGAATCGCTGCAATGGTGCCGCACCACGATGGTGCGGAGCGATTGGGGTTTGAGCCGCTGGTTTAGCGGTTCGGGGAGCCTGTTGCCGTGTCTGCTGGTGCCTTCTTCGAGGCAATTCCGACTTGTTGCTTCGGTGTGGTGGGGTGTTTTCGTGTGTGCTTGTGGTTCCGAAGTCGTGTTCGGCCGGGGTCTCGTTCTGCGTGTTGGCACTGTGGAGTTGTCAAGGAGCGGGCGTTGGAGGGGCGGCCGGGGGTGAGGTTCAGGGCCAGAGGTGGCGGCTGGCGGCGAGGGGGCCATTGGATTGCTTGAGGCCGGTTCGGGGTGCGGTGTAGAGGGCGGTGACGCCGAGGCTGGACAGCATTCTGGCATTGCGGTTCGTGCCGGGTTCGGTGGCGCGAACGGCGGGGTGTTCGAGCAGGACGGTCACGTCGGTGGTGGTGAGCGGTGGTGTCCAGGCGGGCCAGTGTAGGGCGCCGCGGCTGTCGGTGGTGTCCCAGCTGGTGGCGGCTTGGGTGCGGCCGGTGGCGGTGAGGCGGAAGGTGGCGAGGGCGTGGAGGGCGAGCCAGGTGGGGCCGGGGGCTCCGCGTTGGTAGGCCTTGCCCTCGGAGTTGGTGTGGGCGTCGCCGAGGGATCGGTGGTCGAAGTTGGCGGAGGCGTAGTCGGGGACGCGGCGCCAGCCGTCCAGGGCCGAGCGGATCTGTCGCGGGTCCTTGTGGCAGCCGAGGACGGCTTTCTGCATCAGGCCGGTGATGGTCATCTGGCCGGCGGCGGCGATCAGCGGGGTGACGGGGGTACGCCGCACCGTGGCGGGTCCTGGCTCTTCCGTGGGCTCTGGGTCGTTCTTGCCGGTCTTGGGTGTGGTGTCTTCGAAGCACATGACGTTGGTCAGGGAGGCGAACCAGCGGGCTCGTCGGTCGCCCGTCACGCGTTCGGACTGGGCGAGTTCGCGCAGCGTCTGGTGGGCGGTGTCGACGCGCATGCGCAGGGCTTCGTTGGGGGCGGTGGCGTCCTCACGTGGTCGGGTCAGGAGTCCGGGAGCGTGCGGGAAGGAGTCCCTGACTTCAGCCTCCATGCCGACTGCATTGGCGTCTTCGCCTTCCCCGTCCTCCGTCTCGGCGCTGTCCGCGGGCTCCCCGGTTCCGCGGGCTGTCTTGGCGGGCTTGGGCGGGAGGTGGCTGGTGAGGAGCTCGGTGAGAGTGTCGAGGGTGAGGGGTTGGTCGGTGGTGAGGGCTGCTGCGCCGGCCGGGCCTTTCCAGTGGAGTAGGGGCTCAGTGGGCAGGGCGGCGGTGGTGAGTTCGAGGATGCCGAGGGCGGCGAGGAAGCCGAGCGGGTCGTCGGAGCGCAGGGCGGGGAGTTCGAGCTGGTGCATGGTCAGTTGCCCTCTTCGGAGCAGGCGATGTCGGCGAGGCGCAGGACCGTCTCGAGGAGGGCCAGGCCCCAGAAGCCGTAGCGCCGGTTGAGGGCGCGGAAGCGGCGTGGGCCGTTCCAGTCCGTGCCGATCACGGTGCTGGAGACGGTTACGGTGGTGTCGTCGGGCATGGTGCACTCGACGAGGACGGGCTCGGGGTCGGAGAATGCGGGCAGCATCGGGCGGGCGTAGCCGTGGTGGGCGGCGACGAGGTGGGTGACGAGGTCGTGGTCGAGGCCTTGGGCGGTGGCGGGGTCGGTGGCGAGCCAGGTGTGGACGGCGGCGGCGCTGAGGGCTTCGTGGCGCAGGTCCTTGGACCAGTTGGCCAGGCGGGCGGCGCGTCGGCGAGTGGCGCGGTCGGCGGGGTCCATGCCGGACTTGGCGAGGGGTTCGGGCAGTGATTCGGCGAGCAGGCGGTCGCCGGAGCAGAGCATGCACTGGAACCGCGGGTGGTGCTTTCCGCAGTCGTGGGCCCGGGCCGCCAGCACGACGGCGTCGACTAGGTCGTCGGGCAGGCCGATGGCCCGGCCGTAGTGGCGGGCGCGTTCGCCGACGGCCTGGTGGTGGTGCGTGAGGGTGACGGTGCGGGTGAGGCTGCTGCTGTCCGGGTCCTCGTCGTCGATGGCGAGCCGGTAGCGGTCGGCGTCGATGATCCGCGGCGGGACGAGGACGATTCGGCCCGGACCACCGTGGTCGATCAGTACCACCCCGGCCGCAGCCGACCGTCCGGTACGCCACTCGGCGACCTCAAGCAGGGCTTCCAGGCGCCGGCGCAGCAGGGGGGTGTGTCTGGCGGGGACGTTAGGTGGGGTGTCGGTGGGCAGGGCAGCGAGCAGCCGGGTGATCGCGGTGCGGACCGCGTCGGTCGTGCTCACGGCGTCCGGGTCGCCGGGGTCTGCGGTGAGATCGGCGCGAGCTTGCTTGATGATCGGGGTGAACCGCTCGGGGGCGGCGCTGGTGGTGCTGGCCAGGACGGCAGGATCGAGGCGTAGCGGGGTGCGGGTGTTGTCGGTGGGGTGGTCGCCGAGGTCGGGGACGGGGGTGTCGGGGTTGGCGGTCCAGCCGTAGGCGTCGTGGCCGCCAGCGGTGGTGGGCAGGACGAGGGTGGCGCCGGGTTTCAGGTCCCAGACGGTGCGCGGAGTGGTCCAGGTGCCGTCGGTCTCACGTTGGAGGGCGGTGGTGCGCAGGCGGATGGGTGGGTTGCGGAGGTCGGGGGTGGTGTCGGCGTCGGGGCCTTCGAGGTCGCTGGTGTCGGGGGTCGCGCGGGGTTGGGTGAGGAAGCGGCGTACCGCGGCGAGGGGCAAGGCTAGGGTTTCGGCGGTATGGACGGGGGTGGTGCGGATGTGTTCGGCGAGGGCCTCGGGGTCGGTGGTGTCGGTGGAGAGGTCGGCGCGCCACAGGAGTTGGACTTCGGGCTCGCCGGTATCGAGGCCGTGGAGGAAGGGGGCGGGGGATTCGTCGGGGACGGGGATGGGGCTGGTACGGGCGAAGGCGCCCAGGCGTACCTGCTCGACCGGGGGGATGTGTTCGCCGGCGCGGGTGAGCGGTGCGGTGTCGGTGCCGTCCAGCAGGCCGGGCAGGGTGGCGGGGTTGAGGACCAGGCCGTCGAGGAGGTGGGGAGTCAGCTCGGCAGGATCCTGGGTGCCGTGGGTGGGGGCGTGCTGGGTGAGCCACTGCCAGGTGTGGGCGGCGGCCGGACCGTAGACGGGGATGCGGTCTTGGTCCTCAGGGTTGTGGGTGCGTACGAGGATCGCGGGGACGGGGCCGAGTTCGCCGCGGCGGTCGAGGCGTCCGAGGCGCTGCAGTGCGGACGCCCAGTCGCCGCATTCGCTGACCATCGCCCCGAAGGTGCAGTCGATTCCCACTTCGAGGGTCTGGGTACTGATCACGACGAGGGGGCGTTCGCGGTCCGGGTCGATGCCGGTAAGGAGTTCGGCCAGCGGGCCGGTGACGAGCAGGTCGCGCTCCGCGGGCCGGCAGCGGCCGGTCAGCAGCAACACGTCCACGTCGGTGCGCCGGGCCAGCGCTTCGTGGGCGGCGCGGGCATGGGTGATGGTGTTGGCGATCACCGCGACCGCGGGCAGCCGCAGGAGGGGCAGGACGGCGTCCAGGCCAGTCTCGGCCGCGAGGGCGAACGCCTCCGCGGACTTCTTGGACCAGTCGCTGGCGTCCAACAGCGTCACGTGGCGCTTGGCCGCGATCCGGCGCCCGGCGATCGGGTGGTTGCGGTCGGCTTCGCCGATGCCCAGGCGGGAACGGCCGCTGGTGGCACTGGTCGCAGACAGGCTCACCACCCGAAGCGCCCGTGCGGCCAACTCCCCGCGCACCGCTGTCTGCTGGTACAGCGCGGTGTCGGCGGCGGTCGCGAACAGGGCCTTCGACAGATGGGCCTCATCCAGGGTGAGCAGGGCGTCGAGTCCGGTCAGGGCGGCGTCGATCGGAGCCCGCTGGGGGGAGGTGTGGTAGCCGCGGAACAGCAGGCGGCTGCCGTACTGGTCCACAGTCGAGGTCACCACCAGCGGCTGGGCCGGGCTGCGCACCCAGTTGGACTCCCAGCGGGTGCCGCCGCGCATCCGTACCACCTCCAACGGCAACGCTCCGCCGCCGAGGTCTCGAAGCGATGCGGCGACCTTCGCCCGCACCGAACCGGCTGGCGCGCCGGCGAGTGCCGTAGCCAGTTCTGTGGAGCGTTGGTGAGCCTGGTCGACCACCAGGCGCCGGTCGACGCAGAAGAACAGCCTCAGCGGCACCTTCCGGTGCACGCGCCCCAGCCCGCGGGCGTGTTCCCAGGCGAGGAGGAAGAGCCAGATATCGATGAAGGTCGTCTTGCCCAGTGCGGTGGGGACATCAAGGTCCGGCCAGTCCGCGCTGCCCGCCACGGCATCCAGGTAGGCACTCTGCCAGGGGAACGGCGCCCAGCCCTCGCACCCGTCGCACGCCGCGGTCGTGGCGCCATCGGGGCAGTGGGTGTGGTGGTGGACCTCCCGGAAGAACTCGGGGAACTCGGCCATCTCGATCGCCGGCGGCCACTCGGTGCCCGTCACTGGTTGTCCTCCTGAAAGTGCGGCTCCGGGCGGCACAAGCCCAGGCCGAAGTTCTTCTTGCTGCCCAGCACCACTGGCCCCGCCACTGTGACCGGGAACGTCAAGCGCACGTGGCAGCTCGGCAGTGGCCGCTCACCGTCCTTGCGGCGTACCGGGAACCGGTCCGCGTCCCGCGCACCGGGCACGAGCCCGCTGCGCGGGCTCACCTGAACCCACACGGGTTCGGGCAGCCCCGCCGCGACGCAGCTGGCCGCGACCGACTCCGCCCACGCGGCCTCCTCGTACTTCTTGGGGAAGCGGTCGAGGACCATCGGCAGCACCGTGGCCCACATCGTCGAGGGCCCCTGCCAGGCCCAGGGCTGGACGGTCAGCGGCCACGAGTCCTGGTCGGCGGGACTGACCCGCTCCAGGTCCAGCGGTTCCCCGTCCGCCAACCGGATTCGGCGCAGCCCTCCGTCGTGGTGGAGCAGCGCGTCGAGCAGAGCCTTGCGGTGGTGTTTCGGCATCTCGCGGGGCAGGGCGATGCCCAGGCCGAGCAGCCGACCGTCGGCGTGGCGGTGGCCGGCGAACGGAAGCGCGAGGTAGACCACCGGCCGCGGGTCATCGGGGCTGCTTTTGTGGCCGTGGACGGTGGTCATCGCCGGGACGTCGTGGCCCATCGCCTCCAGGGTGCTCATCACCGCCCCCCGCAGCCGGCCGGTCAGCTCCAGCGTCCACCGCGGGTCCAGCGCCACGCCTGGGGCGAACGAGAACGTCAGCAGGTCACCGAACGGCCCCTCCGCCACCGCAGCCTCGTCCCGGTCGGCGTGGTCGGGGTGGAGGTAGTGGTGGGTGACCGCCTGGCTCCAAGACGGGCGCTGCTCCTCGAACGCCTCCTCCAGCCAGGCCAGGTAACCGCGGTAGGGGATCCGGATCGGCCGCGAGCCCTTCGGGTACTCCCCATTGGCGGCAGGCCTCCAGCGCTGCCGCCCCCCGTGCTCGTCACCGGGCTCGTCAGGGCCGCACCAGGCATCCAGCAGCCCGGCCCCGGTCGAGCGACCGAAGTACGGCACCCGGCGCACCAGTTCCTTCAGCACCGGGGCGAGCTCCTCCCCCGGCTCCGCAGCCCAGCTGAACACCATACGCGTACCGGACAGCGTCTTCTGTGCCCAGGTGCGCGGCACGCCGCCGGCGGTGCGTCCCGGCAGCAGGCCGTGGGTCACTTTCTTCGGGTCCACGATGTTGGTCACCACCCACGCCGCGCGCGGGTGGTCCGCTTCCATTGGCCTGGCCGGCACCGTGACCACGGGCGGTTCCTGCGCCTCCAGCCAAGTCAGCGCCATCCGGTGCGCGGTGTCCTTGAGGTCGGCGTGGCCGACCAGCGCGCAGAACAGGCGGGCCGGGTGGGGCGGCCACTCCGCGCGCTCGCCGTCCATGGCGGTCGCCTGGTAGAGCGGCTCCAGCAGCTCCACCGAGATGTGGAAAGGCATGACGCTCTACTCGCCTTCCGCCTCGCCGATGCCCTCCAGGCGGAAGGAGCGCTCAATCGCCTGCTGCACCTGCGCGTTGGGTCGCAGCCGCACCGGCTCCTTCGACCACTTGAGGCCCGCCTCCTCGGCCCGCGAGCGCGCGAGCTCGAACAGCTCCAGCGCCTGCGCTGCCGTGTCCAGCTCCAGCGGCTCCGTCACCGCCATACCCTCGCGCCCGCGGCCGACCCACTCGATCCGCTCCGACACCAGCAGCAGGTCGCACCCCGACCGCAGCCGCACCGCCGACGCCGCGAACGCCAGCCTGTCTCCCAGCAGCGCCAGCGCCCCCAGCAGAGCCCTCGCCGCCCGCACATACTCCTTCGGCGCATCACCGAAGCGCAGCGCCCGCAGGCCCGCCATGGCCAGCGTCGCGTTCCGCTCGATCGCCTGCACCGTCACCCCGCCCATCCCGGAGACCGGCGGGATCATGCCGTGCCCGACCGCCGACGCCTTGAGCGTCTTCCCCTTGCCCTTCTTCCCAGCACCGTCGACCGGCCGCCAGCCGTCGGCGGTCAGCTCCACGTTGTCTCCGGGGAAGTTCCACTTGTCGAAACGCCCCGCCGCCCTCACCCCGGACAGCGGATGCAAGCCCACCAGCTCTGAGGTGTAGGTGCGCGGCACCTTCAACTGCACGCGCCGCTTGCGGTGCGAATCCCAGATCCCGAACACCAGGTCCGACGGCACCCATTCCAGGAAAGCCCGCACATCCCCCGTCCCCGTTTCACACAGCGCACGGCCCCTGTCCGTCTCGTCGAACCTCACACCGGACTCGTCCAGCGCGTCCCGGAAGTAAGCGTCGCGGGAACGGTGCGGCGCATCCAGGTTCGTCATCCGAAGGCCCCGGCCTTCCGCGAACACGTGCAGCGCCAGATGCGGCACCACCACATCACCAAGATCGACAGCCTCCAACAGGGCCGTCTCACAGCGGTTCGCCTGCGACTGCCGCTGGTCCAAAAGGACCACCCTCGCGCGTTCCCCACCGACCCACCGGTACTCAAACAATTGGCCCGGTCCGTCGACCTCCCTCTCCTTACCCGTCGCCGGGTCCTTGATCATCTGCTTGACCTTCACGGTCGGCGGCGCCACCGGCGCCCCCACACCGGCCACCGGCTCGTACTGGGCCGTAACCCTGATCGCACCGTCCACCGAAAGCCCGCTCGCCGCCTCGGCCAGCCGCTCGTACAACGCCTCCATGAAACCCTCCTCGGGGAGAAACCTCTCGGACAGTCCGCATCGAAGCAGCCCCCACCGACAGCCATCATCCATTCGAGTGAATAGGCGTCAATTCTCTTCCGGGAAGACGGGTGGACGGGATACTGCGGCACTCACTTCGAGCTGGGGCTGTGTTTGTCTAAGTCATACCGAGAGCCCTTCTTCGGCAGCACTTGCATTCGCAATCAAGCGCTCTCGGATGCACACAGCCTCAAGTCCCCCGAGTCTCACGTGCGCTCAGGGACGGGCACTCGTCGACAGGGCTCCGACGAGCTGGCTTGCGTCGCCACGAAGGGGGTGTCTGTCGGTCACGGCGCAGCGCTCTCGTTGTGCCGCCAATGCAACCCCCGCGCTTCCGGCAGACGACGCCTAAACCCGACGCTTCCTGAGTCGAAACTTCACAGATCGCCGTCGGCGTCGCAGGGCACGGGTAGTTGGCACCCAGCACTGCGACACCGAACGACTCAACAGTGCCGCTGCCATCAACTGACGCGGAGAGGACCCACATCGGGGCCTGGTCCACGCCCCTCCAGGTCACCCTTCAATGGTGCCGATGACACGCCTTTCGGCCGAGCCTTCGGAGACACCCGACTATAGCCGTCACGAACGGATGAACGTTCTCAAGCCTTCCAGCCATCACCGCTTCGAGCTAATTGCCAGCAGAGCGGGAATTCGTCTGTGGACTAGCCGTCTACGAGCCTCACCAGTCTCTCCATTGCCCTTCGGGCCCTCGACCCCCGATGTGCTCTACTCCTCACCATGTCACCAACACGACCTAGACAGAGAGCCCGTTACCCAACGTGTCGTCACACGGTCCTGTACTTTCTCCTCTGTCGCCCAAAGCGGCTCCTCTGCTCCCAGCACACAGTCCAGCTCGGGGCCAACTACCCCGAGTTTTTTGAAGATGAGGAGCACATGATGGGAAGCAAACGGCTCGGACAGTGGCTTCGGTGCAACGCCAGCGTCATCGCGGCACTGGCAGCTGTGGCGGGGGTGATCACCGCAGCACTTAAGTAGCTGCGCAGAACAGAAAGGAGGTACCCATGCGTAACTGAGGCCCCGGCCACCGCAAATGGCCGGGGCCTCAGCCCATGCACACAGCCAGGGCCGTGTACGTGGGCAGCACGGTACCGCACGCTAGCCAACGAGGCTTGACTGCCTGAGCCAAACAACGGTCCTACCGGGTCTAGACGAGTAGTTCCGAAGTCGGTCAGTGGTCGTAGGCGATCAGCGAGCGGGTGATGGGTCGGCCGGTGGTCCGGTTGTGCCAGATCGCGCAGGTCAT
>NZ_JOHO01000008.1 GCF_000719705.1 Streptomyces sp. NRRL S-350
CAGGTCGAGGTCGCCGGGTTCGGTGTCGCCGCCGAGGCCCGCGATGCGGTCGCCCGCGATCGTGAGCCGGTCGCCGTCGACGACGCCGCCGGGCAGGACGAGTCGGGCGCCGGCCAGGGCGGTACGGTCACGGTCCGCGGTGGTCACGCGGTCACCTCCATGGAGAGCAGGTCCCAGGCGAGCAGGCCCGCGCCCAGGGACGCGGCGGTGTCTTTGAGCATGGCGGGTACGACCTTTGGGGGCATCTGGAAGGTCAGGCGCTCGGTGACCGCCGCCCGCAGCGGGGTGAAGAGCGTGTCCCCGGCCTCGGCCAGCCCGCCGCCGACGATCACCGTGGAGGGGTCGAGCAGGCTCTGGGCGAGGACGATGCCGTCCGCCAGGGCGTCGACGGCCCGCTGCCAGACCGCGAGCGCGCGGTCGTCCCCGGCGTCCACCGCGGCGGCGCAGGAGGCCGCGTCGGCGGCGGGGTCGCCGTCGGCCTCGGCCCAGGCGCGGGAGACGGCGGAGGCGGAGGCGAGCGTCTCCAGGCAGCCGCGGGCGCCGCAGCCGCAGGGGAGTCCGCCGGGCCGGACCACGACGTGGCCGATCTCGCCGCCGTAGCCGTGCGCGCCGGCCTCGATCCGGCCGTCGATGCCGATCGCGCCGGCGATGCCGGTGCCGAGGGCGACGAACAGGAAGCGGTCGACGCCCCGGCCGGCACCGAGCCGGCCCTCGGCCAGGCCGCCCGAGCGCACGTCGTGGCCGAGGGCCACCGGCATCGCGGAGCCGTCGGCGGCGGCCAGGCGCTCGCCGAGGAGCTTGCGCAGGGGGAGGTCCCGCCAGCCGAGGTTGGCGGAGAAGACCGCGATGCTGTTCTCCTCGTCGATCGTCCCCGGGACGGCCACCCCGGCCGCGAGCGGGGCGACGCCGAAGCGGCTGCGGCCCTCGTGCGCCAGGTCGGTGGCGAAGTCGAGGATGGCGGCGACGACGGCGTCCGGTCCGTGCTCCCGCCCGGTCGGTCGGCGTGCCTCGAACAGCACGGAGCCGTCCTGGGCGAGCAGCGCGGCCTTCATGCCGGTGCCGCCTACATCGAGTGCGATGACGTGCTTCACGGAGGACAGTTTCCCCCGGGTGGTAGAAGAGGTCTAGTCCAGTTGGGTGATTGGTCTGGTCCATACTGGGTGAGCTTTGTCGCAGCTGCGGGGGTGTGCGGCGCTTTGGGGTGGGGGCGTACGGAGGCGAACGGGGGCGGTCGGAGCCCGATCCGGGCGCTCGCGTTGCGCATCGTGCAACGACCCGGGGCACTTCGATAACTACTGGGGCGTGGCGGACCAGTGGTGTGGACCAGTGGTCCGCGACTTTGGCAGTGTGGCGATCCCCCTACCGGAGCCCCCCATTCCGGCAGCAGTTCTTCCCCGTAAGGCGGTACCCGCGTTGAACAGGCGCGTCCACGTTCCCACCCGTGTGCTCGGCAGTGTCCTGGCCGGAGCACTGGCACTCACCGCGGTCGGCGCGTGCGGCGGGCAGGGCGGCGGGACCGTCACCCTGAAGCTGGTCGCCGCGGACTACGGGGAGAACGCGGAGACCGGCTCCCAGCACTACTGGGGCGACATCGTCAAGGCGTTCGAGGCCGCCAACCCCGGGATCAGGGTCAGCGTCGAAGTGGACAGCTGGACCGAGATCGGCAAGAAGGTCGAGGACATGATCGCGGCCGGGAAGTCGCCGGACCTGCTGCAGACCGGCGGCTTCGCCGACCAGGTCGCGGCGAACCGGCTGTACCCGGCCTCGGACGTGCTCTCCGTGGACACCCAGGCCGACTTCCTGGACACCTTCGCCCACGCCGGGCAGGTGCTCGGGACGCAGTACGGGATCCCGTTCGTGTCCTCCTCGCGGGTGCTCTTCTACAACAAGGCGATGTTCCGGCAGGCGGGGATCGCGCAGCCGCCGACCACCTGGAGCGAACTGCGGCAGGACGCCGAGAAGATCAAGGCCAAGGTGCCGGGGGTGACTCCGTACGGGCTCCCGCTGGGGCCCGAGGAGGCGCCGGCCGAATCCATGCTGTGGACGCTGAGCGGCGGCGGGAGCATCTCCGACGACGTGGGCAACTACACCATCGACAGCACCCAGAACCAGGCGACGTTCAACTGGCTGAAGGCCAACCTGGTGAGCACCGGGCTGACGTACCCGGACCCGGGGAAGATGAACCGGACCCCGGTGTTCCAGGACTTCGCGACGGGGAAGGTCGCGATGCTGAACGGGCACCCGACGCTGCTGCGGATGGCGACCGGGGGGAACATCGACTTCGGGACGGCGCCGATCCCCAAGAAGGACGGCGTGGGGCGCACCGGCAGCCTCGGGGTCGCGGACTGGATGATGGCGTTCAAGGCGAACGGGCACAAGAACGAGATCAAGAAGTTCCTGTCGTTCGTCTACGGCCGGGACAACCAGCTGAAGTTCGACGAGCAGTACAACCTGCTGCCGGTCACCCAGGACGCGTTCGACCGGATGTCGACGGACCCCAAGCACGCGGACCTCAAGCAGTTCGCCGTCGGGCTCGGCAACGCGAGCTTCTACCCGTTCGGGGATCCCGCGTGGGGCGAGGTCAGCAACCGGATCAAGGCGGGGATCGGGCAGGCCGTGACGGGCGATCCCAAGCAGGTGCTCGGCGGGCTGCAGGACGCGGCGGTGAAGGAGGCGGCACGGGTCCGCAAGTAGGACCCGTCGGCGGCCCCGGCCCCGGACTCGGGGCCGGGCGCGGCGGCTCCGCCCTCAGGGCCGCGCGGCCCCGCTCTCGGGGCGCTCCCGGGGCAGCGTGATCGCGTAGGCCTTGCGCAGGGTCTCGTGGACCGTCCAGGTGGTGCGGTCGCCCTCGCGCAGGACCGCGCAGTCGCCGGGGCCGACCTCCAGGGTCGGGCCGCCCTCGATCTCGACGGTGGCCCGGCCGCTGAGGACCACGAACATCTCGTCGGCCTCGACGTCGGTGACCATGCCCGGGGTGATCTGCCAGATGCCGCGCAGCTGCCGGCCGTCGGCGGACTCGGTGAGCACCCGGCCGGTGACCTCGGGGGTGCCGGAGACGATCCGGGACGGGTCGAGCGGGTCGGGTTCGAGGTCGGCGGCGGGGACGTGCAGGGCGAAGGCGGGCGCGGCGGACGTGCTGGGCGTGGTCGGCGTGGTCATGGGGGCGACGTTAGCGGCGGCGCGGGAGCGGTGGGGCGAGCAGTGTGTGTCGGGGTCGCACGGGAGAATGACACTCCGTAGCGGTGGGCGGAGGTGTGCGCGGTGGGCGAGCTGAGTGAGCGGGACCGGGCGGTGCTGGCGCTGGAGGGGCGGCAGTGGCGGACGGCGGGGGCCAAGGAGCGGGCGATCCGGGAGGAGCTGGGGCTCTCCTCCACGCGGTACTACCAGCTGCTGAACGCGCTGCTGGACCGGCAGGAGGCGCTGGCCCACGCGCCGGTGCTGGTGAACCGGCTGCGGCGGATCCGGGCCGCCCGGCGCGAGGCCCGCTGAAGCGGGCGCGGGCGCCCGGGGCCGGGGGCGTTCCCGGGCGGGGCCGGGGGTATGGGCCCCGGTATGGAATTCGAAGAGATGTGGGTGCCGGGGACCGAAGCCGGGCGGGACGGGGTGCGCGCGATCCTGCGGGCGCCCCGGGACGCGGTGGTCGGATTGGACTTCGACGGGACGTTGGCGCCGATCGTGGCGGACCCGAGCCGGGCCAGGGCGCACCCGGGGGTGGCGGGGGCGCTGCGGGTGCTGGCGTCGGAGGTCGGGGCCGTGGTGGTGGTGACGGGGCGGCCCGCGGCGTTGGCGGTGGAGTACGGGGGCCTGGCCGACGTGCCGGGCGTCGTGGTGCTGGGGCACTACGGGGCCGAGCGGTGGGCGGACGGCGAGGTGACGGCACCGGAGGTGCATCCCGGCGTGGCGCGGGTGCGGGAGGAGTTGCCCGGGGTGCTGGCGCGGGCGGGGGCGCCGGAGGGCACGGCGCTGGAGGACAAGGGCCGGGCGGTCGCGGTGCACACCCGGCGGGCGGCGGCGCCGCAGGAGGCGCTGGAGCTGCTGCGGGCGCCGGTGGAGGAGCTGGCGGCCGGGTATGGGCTGGTGGTGGAGCCGGGGCGGCTGGTGCTGGAGCTGCGGCCGCCGGGGGTGGACAAGGGCGCGGCGTTGACCGGGTTCCTGCGGGAGCGGGGGGCCCGGTCGGTGCTGTACGCCGGGGACGACCTGGGGGACGTGGCGGCCTTCGCGGCGGTGGAGAAGCTGCGGGGCGAGGGGGTCGCCGGGCTGCTGGTGTGCAGCGCGGCGGTCGGGGACGCGCCCGTGCGCGAACTCGCCGACCGGGCGGACCTGGTGGTCCCGGGCCCGGCCGGCGTGGTGGAGCTGTTGGAGGCGTTGGGGGAGGCCCTCACGGGGAGTTGAGCGGGGCCAGCGCGTCGAGCTGGTCGAGGAACCACTGCTGCGGGGGCAGCGCGGTGGCCGCCGCCGCGAGGCGCTTGGTGCGGTCGGCGCGCTCCTCCGGCGGCATGGTGAGGGCGTCGTGGAGGGCGTCCGCGGTGGCGATGACGTCGTACGGGTTGACGCTGAGGGCGTCCCCGGCCAGCTCCGCGTGGGCGCCGGCCTCGCGGGAGAGGACCAGGGCGCAGCCGTCGTCGGAGACCACGGGCACCTCCTTGGCGACCAGGTTCATGCCGTCCCTGATCGGGTTGACCAGGGCGACGTCGGCCAGCCGGTAGGCGGCGAGGGAGCGCGCGAAGTCGTCGTCGACGTGGAGGATCAGCGGCTGCCAGGTGGGGGTGGCGAACTCGGCGTCGATCTCCTCGGCGAGCCGCCGGACCGTGGCGGTGTACTCCCGGTACTCGGCCAGGTCGGTGCGGGACGGGTAGGCGAAGGCGATGTGGACCACCCGGTCGTGCCACTCGGGGCGGGTGCGGAGCAGGTGCCGGTAGGCCAGGAGGCCGCGGACGATGTTCTTGCTCAGCTCGGTGCGGTCGACCCGGACGATGGTGCGGCGGTCGCCGACGGCCGTGCGCAGGGCGGCGAGGCGGTCGTCCACGTCGGGGCGGTGGGAGCGCTCGCGCAGGAAGTCGGCGTCGGCGCCGAGGGCGTGCACGCCGAGCCTGGTGGTGCGGCCGTCGAGGGTGACGGTCAGCGCGTCGTGGTCCACGGTGGCGCCGAGGAGGTCCTCGCAGCAGGCGGCGAAGGCGCGGGCCCAGCGCTCGGTGAGGAAGCCGGCCCGGTCGGCGCCCAGGATGCCGGTGAGGACGGCGCGGCCGACGTCGTCGGGCAGCAGCCGGTAGTAATCGGGCGGGGCCCAGGGGGTGTGCGAGAAGTGGCCGATCCGGAGGTCGGGGCGGGCTTCGCGGAGCAGGGCCGGGGTGAGGGACAGGTGGTAGTCCTGGACGAGGACCGCGGCGCCCGGGGCGGCTTCGGCGGCCAGGGCTTCGGCGAAGGCGGCGTTGTAGGCCTGGTAGGCGGCCCATTCGGTGCGGAAGTCGGCGTCGAAGGCGGGGGCGGTGGGGGTCGCGTAGAGCAGGTGGTGGACGAACCAGAGGGTGGAGTTGGCGACGCCGTTGTAGGCGCGGGCGAAGGTCTCGGGGTCGATGTCCAGCATCCGGACGGCCTGTCCGCCGACGTCGTGGCCGGCCAGGTCCAGGCGCCCCTCGGGGGCCTCTCCGGCGGCTCTGCGGTCCGCGTCGCCGAGGGCCGCGCAGACCCAGACGGCGTTCGGGTCGTCGATCGCGGAGAGGCCGGAGACCAGGCCGCCGCCGCCTCGTCGGAGGGTCAGCGTGCCGTCGTCGGCGGTGCTGAACGACACCGGTCCCCGGTTGGATGCCACCAGGACGGGGGCGGTGCCGGTTGCACTCGAACGTTCGGTCGTGAGATCGCCCATGGTTGGGATGTTGCCTGAGGCCAGGGGTGGCAAACCCCTCAGTGCCGGGTCGCGTATTCGGGGACGGTGTGCATGGGCGGCCGTTCCAGGGCGGTGATCGGGTGGGTGCTCGGGGTGAAGATGGGAGCCCCGCCGGCCGAGGCCCGGGGGACGGTTTCCGGGGCGCGGGCGAACTGGGTGAGGTAGGGGTGCACCAGGTCGGCGGAGGCCTTGAGCCGGTGGGCGCGGTCGAGCCGTTCGAGGGCGGTGCGGTAGATGGTGGCGGCCATCCGGCCGAGGGCCTGGCCGTCCTGGTGGCGGTGGTGCCGGACGCCGACGTCCACCTGCGCCAGGGCGTCCAGGCCGACCAGCTCCAGCGCGTCGACCAGCAGGCCGAGTTCGACCCCGTAGCCGGTGGGGAAGGGAAGCCGTTCGAGCAGCGAGCGGCGGGCCGCGTACTCGCCGCCGAGGGGCTGGACGAAACCGGCGAGCTCCGGCCAGTGGAGGTTGAGCAGGGGGCGGGCGACGAGTTCGGTGACCCGGCCGCCGCCGGCCGGGACGACGGCGCCGGACTCGGTTTCCAGCGGGCGGTCGTACATGGCCTTCACCAGCTGGATGGACCCGTCGGTCAGCAGCGGCCCGACGATGCCGGAGACGAAGGCCGGGTCGAACTCGCGCAGGTCGGCGTCCACGAAGCAGACGACGTCGCCGCGGGTGACCAGCAGGGAGCGCCACAGCACCTCGCCCTTGCCGGGGACGGCGGGCAGCCGGGGCAGGATGGCGTCGCGGTGCTCGACCCGGGCGCCGGCCTCGGCGGCGACGGCGGCGGTGGCGTCGGAGGAGCCGGAGTCGACCACGACGAGCTCGTCGACGAGCGGGAGGCGCTCCATCAGCTCCCGGCGGACGGTGCGGACGATGTCGCCGACGGTGGCCTCCTCGTCCAGGGCGGGCAGGACGACGCTGACCGTGCGGCCGGTCCGTTCCTTGGCCGCGAGGAGGTCTTCGACCGGCCGGTCGGCCGCGCTCCAGGACCGGCGGCGCAGCCAGGACGCGGCCTGCGGCAGGAGCTCGGGGGTCGGTTCGGCGGGCACGGAAGTCTCCTCGGCGGGGTCGGGTGGGACGGCTCATCTCGCGTGGCGGACGGTCCCGTTCGGGTTCGACGCCTTCGGATACAGTCTTCGTACAGCGGTCGGACCTTTGCACGCCGGGGTCACCGTTGAGCGCCACCACAATTTCACAAGCTCATCCAGAGGGACTGAGGGAACGGCCCGTTGACGTCCCGGCAACCTTCTCGCCCGCCCGTCGTCCACGGGCCCCGGCGGGACAGGTGCCAATTCCGGCCTGTGGCGCGACCGCGCCGCGGGGAAGATGAGGAGAGAGGCCTCCGCCACCATGGCTATCACCGTGACGACCCCTTCCGGTGCCGCACCCGTTGCCGTCGATCTCGGCCCCGCCGCCGCCCTGTCCTGCCGGGAGTGCGGAACCCGTTTCCCGCTCGGCCCCAGCTTCGCGTGCCTGGAGTGTTTCGGCCCGCTGGAGATCGCCTACGAGTTCGGCAGCGAGAGCGCCGAGGAACTGCGCAAGCGGATCGAGTCCGGACCGGCGTCCGTCTGGCGCTACGCGCCGCTGCTGCCCGTCCCGGCCGACGTGGCGTCCAAGCCCAACCTGAACCCGGGGTGGACCCCGCTGGTGAAGGCGGACAACCTGGGCCGGGAGCTCGGCTTCACCGCCCAGCTGCACATCAAGGACGACTCCGGGAACCCGACCCACTCCTTCAAGGACCGCGTGGTGGCCTGCGCCATCGAGGCGGCCCGGGCGTTCGGGTACACGACGCTGTCCTGCTCGTCGACCGGCAACCTGGCCGGCGCGGTGGGTGCGGCGGCCGCCCGGGCGGGGCTGCGCTCCTGCGTGTTCATCCCGCACGACCTGGAGCAGGCCAAGGTCGTCATGGCCGGGGTGTACGGCGGCGAGCTGGTCGGTATCGAGGGCACCTACGACGACGTGAACCGCTTCTGCTCGGAGCTGATCGGCGACCCGGCCGGCGAGGGCTGGGGCTTCGTCAACGTCAACCTGCGGCCGTACTACGGCGAGGGCTCCAAGACGCTGGCGTACGAGATCTGCGAGCAGCTCGGCTGGCGGCTGCCGGAGCAGATCGTGATCCCGATCGCCTCCGGCTCGCAGCTGACGAAGATCGACAAGGGGCTGCAGGAGCTGATCAAGCTCGGCCTGGTCGAGGACCGGCCGTACCGGATCTTCGGTGCCCAGGCCGAGGGCTGCTCGCCGGTGTCGGCCGCCTACAAGGCGGGCCGGGACGTGATCAAGCCGGTCAAGCCGAACACCATCGCCAAGTCGCTGGCGATCGGCAACCCGGCCGACGGCCCGTACGTGCTGGACATCGCCCGTCGGACCGGCGGTGCCGTGGAGGACGTCACGGACGCCGAGGTCGTGGCGGCGATCCGGCTGCTGGCGCGGACCGAGGGGATCTTCGCCGAGACCGCGGGCGGGGTGACCGTCGGCGTGCTGAAGAAGCTGGTCGAGACCGGGCAGCTGGATCCGGCCAAGGAGACCGTCGCGATCAACACCGGCGACGGGCTGAAGACGCTGGACGCCGTCTCCGACGCCGGGATGACCGCCGTCATCCGCCCGACGCTGGACTCGTTCCGCGCCGCCGGCCTCGCGTCCGCCTGAACCCGCCCGCCGCGCAGGGCCGCGCCGCCGCCCGCCGGCAGGCCGCACCCCGCAAGGCCGCACCCCGCAAGGCCGCACCCCCGCAAGGCCGCACCCCCGCAAGGCCGCACCCCCGCAAGGCCGCCCCGCCGCACCCCGCAAGACCGCACCTCCCGCAAGGCCGCACCCCGCTAGGAGAGCCATGAGCGCCAACGTCCGCATCCCGACCATCCTGCGCACCTACACCGGCGGCGCCGCCGAGGTGACCGCCGAGGGCGCCACCCTGGCCGAGGTCATCGCCGACCTGGAGAAGAACCACCCGGGCATCGCGGCCCGCGTGCTGGACGACACCGGCAAGCTGCGCCGCTTCGTGAACGTCTACGTGAACGACGACGACGTGCGCTTCGCCGAGGGCCTGGCGACCGAGATCAAGGACGGCGCCGGCGTCTCGATCATTCCGGCGGTGGCCGGCGGCTGCTGAGCCGTTCCCGCCCGCCTCGCCGGTCGGCCGCCCGTACCCACGGAATTCCGTTCTCCGTCGGTACGGGCGGCCGATCGCATTCCGGCGGGAATGTTTTCCGGTCGAGCCGGAGTAGAGTGTGGCTCGGCTGGGAACAGGACTTCCCTTTCGGCCCTCCGCGGATGTCCGCGCCGTTCCGCCCGGAGGACGTCCGGCCGGTGAGACCGGGCCGTGAAACATGTCAGGCGGATGTCAGAATTCCCGCAGGCATTTGGGTAATTCGTCCGCTATGTCCGACGTGAAATGCCGAGATCTTCCCGGTTCGGGCCGCCCTGTCCCTTCGTGCCGCAACGCAAAGACCGGCGGCTGACCCTGTTGCAGAGGGCGTCGATCCGGATACATTCAGCGGCGGTCGACGCAATCACCCGCTCACCGGGGGCCGTTGGGTGTTCCGTGCGGAGGGTTGCGGCGTGCACGGCTGCGCCCAGGGGGGGTTCCCCGGGCCGGCCTTCAAACCAACCCGGGCCCGCGACCTGCGGGCGCGTGAAGGGCCAGCACAGCACTAGGGGAGTTCGGAATGGCTCAGGGCACCGTCAAGTGGTTCAACGCGGAGAAGGGCTACGGCTTCATCGCGGTCGACGGTGGTGCGGACGTCTTCGTCCACTACAGCGCGATCCAGATGGACGGCTACCGCACCCTCGAGGAGGGCCAGCGGGTCGAGTTCGAGATCTCCCAGGGACAGAAGGGCCCGCAGGCGGACATGGTCCGCGCCGCGGCGGGCTGACCCCTTCCGACCCCAGGAGCTCGGCGCGGCCCCACGGCTGGTGACCACTCGCTTCTCGGCGGGCCCGTGCGACACGCGTCGTACGGGTCCGTCGGCGTTCCCGGGGGTTCTCCCGGGCGTTCCCGGCGTTGGCCGGGAAGTCCCGCCGACGGCTCGCGGGTCGCCCTCGGGGCTTGCACTCGACCACCGTGAGTGCTAATCATTGGCGTTAGCACTCACAGCGTGAGAGTGACAGCGGACCGGGTCGGTGAGGCCCCCGGGAGCGGTAGGGGAAAAGACCCCCGCACACCAGGGCCGTCCGTCGCGGGCACCCCTTGGTCCGAGCAGTCGACCGTGTCCCGGAGGACCACTTCTGATGGCCAAGATCATCGCCTTTGATGAGGAAGCTCGCCGCGGCCTTGAGCGTGGCATGAACCAGCTCGCCGACGCGGTGAAGGTCACGCTCGGCCCCAAGGGCCGCAACGTCGTGCTGGAGAAGAAGTGGGGCGCCCCCACGATCACCAACGACGGTGTCTCCATCGCCAAGGAGATCGAGCTCGAGGACCCGTACGAGAAGATCGGTGCGGAGCTCGTCAAGGAGGTCGCCAAGAAGACCGACGACGTCGCGGGCGACGGCACCACCACCGCCACCGTGCTGGCCCAGGCCCTGGTGCGCGAGGGTCTGCGCAACGTCGCCGCCGGTGCCAACCCGATGGCCCTGAAGCGCGGCATCGAGAAGGCCGTCGCCGCCGTCTCGGACCAGCTGCTGGCCCAGGCCAAGGACGTGGAGACCAAGGAGCAGATCGCCTCCACCGCCTCCATCTCCGCCGCTGACACCCAGATCGGCGAGCTGATCGCCGAGGCCATGGACAAGGTCGGCAAGGAAGGCGTCATCACCGTCGAGGAGAGCAACACCTTCGGTCTGGAGCTGGAGCTCACCGAGGGCATGCGCTTCGACAAGGGCTACATCTCGGCCTACTTCGCCACCGACCTGGAGCGGATGGAGGCGTCCTTCGAGGACCCGTACATCCTCATCGCCAACTCCAAGATCGGCTCGGTCAAGGACCTGCTCCCGCTGCTGGAGAAGGTCATGCAGAGCGGCAAGCCGCTCGTCATCATCGCCGAGGACGTCGAGGGCGAGGCCCTGTCGACCCTGGTCGTGAACAAGATCCGCGGCACCTTCAAGTCCGTCGCCGTCAAGGCCCCGGGCTTCGGCGACCGCCGCAAGGCCATGCTCGGCGACATCGCCATCCTCACCGGTGGCACCGTGATCTCCGAGGAGGTCGGCCTCAAGCTGGAGAACGCCGGCATCGACCTGCTGGGCACCGCCCGCAAGGTGGTCATCACCAAGGACGAGACCACCATCGTCGACGGTGGCGGCGACAGCGAGCAGGTCGCGGGCCGCGTGAACCAGATCCGCGCCGAGATCGAGAACAGCGACTCGGACTACGACCGCGAGAAGCTCCAGGAGCGCCTCGCCAAGCTGGCCGGCGGCGTCGCCGTCATCAAGGCCGGTGCGGCCACCGAGGTGGAGCTCAAGGAGCGCAAGCACCGCATCGAGGACGCCGTCCGCAACGCCAAGGCCGCCGTCGAGGAGGGCATCGTCGCCGGTGGTGGCGTCGCCCTGCTGCAGGCCGGTGTCGCGTTCGACAAGCTGGAGCTGGAGGGCGACGAGGCCACCGGTGCCAACATCGTCCGCGTGGCCCTGGAGGCCCCGATCAAGCAGATCGCGACCAACGCCGGCCTCGAGGGCGGCGTCGTGGTGGAGAAGGTGCGCAACCTCCCCGCCGGTCACGGCCTGAACGCGGCCACCAACACCTACGTCGACCTGATCGCCGAGGGCATCATCGACCCGGCCAAGGTCACCCGCTCCGCGCTGCAGAACGCCGCCTCCATCGCGGCGCTGTTCCTCACCACCGAGGCCGTCATCGCCGACAAGCCGGAGAAGGCCGCCGCGGCCGCCGGCGGCGGCATGCCGGGCGGTGACATGGACTTCTGATCCTGATCGTCCCGATCGGATCGGCTGGTTCCTCGTCCGTGTGGGCGGCTCCCTTCGGGGAGCCGCCCACACGGCGTTTCCGGGCTGCCGGTGTTTCGCGAGAAGATGGACGGATGGCTTCCGACGACATCGAGACCGCCCTGCACAACGCGCGGGCCCTGATCCTGGCCGACCTCACCGCGCGGGACGTGGCGGACGCCGCCGTCGTCTCGCTGGTGGAGCAGGCCGTGACGCACCGCCGCTGGTGGCTGGAGCAGTGGCCGGACGGCACCGAGTACGTGCTCGGGCTCATCGCGCAGGACGTCCAGGACGCGCTGCTGGAGGCGTACGGCCGCTGGCCGCTGTGCACCGGCTGCGCGGCCGACGGGGATCCGCACGCGCTGGGCGTGGAGCCGGAGCTGGGGCCGGAGCCGCACTGGGTGTGCGGCAAGCAGGGCGCGGTGGTCGCTCCGGTGGGGAAGCTGTCCTAGCCGGGCACTTCGAGCTGTTCGGGCCGTTCGAGCCGGGCGAGCTCCGCCGTGAGGTTGGCACGGGCGGCGTCCGCGAAGCGCTCCCGGGCGGCCCGGGTGCGGTAGAGGGCCGGGAGCGCGAGCAGCCGGCGCAGGACCGCGGCCCGGCCCGCCGTGAAGTCCGGCTCGGGGACGAAGCCGTACTCCTCCCGGACCGCGGCCGCGTACGCCGCGTACGCCTCGGGGCTGCCGCCGAGGACGGCGAGGTCCGCGTCGCAGAGCACTTCGCCGTCGCGGTCGCCCGGCGCCGGGTCGTGGGCGACGGTGAGCAGCACCAGCCGTTCGACCTCGGTGACGCGGGCGGCGGGCAGGCCGGCCCCGGTCAGGGCGCGGGCGGCCAGGGCGGCGCTGCGCTCCTCGTTCTCGGTGCGGTCGGGTCGGTAGACGGCGTCGTGGAACCAGGCCGCGAGGCGGACGGCGTCCGGGTCGGCGGCGTGCCCGGCGAGGTCGTCGACGTGCCGCAGGACCGCGTGCAGGTGCTCGGCGGTGTGGTAGCGACGTTGCGGTTCGGACCAGCGGCGCAGCAGTTCCCGGCCGTACGGTCCGGGGTCGGCGGTGGCACCGCAGCGGTGCAGCAGGGCGGTCCAGGCGGCGAGCAGGTCGTCCTCGGTGGTCGGCATGACCGTCATTGTGGCGGGTGGTCCCGGTGGACGTGATGTGCCGTTCAACGATATATGTAGACGTATGACAGAACGCTCCATGCAGGAGCCGACGCTGCTTCTGCTCACCGCGCTGGCCGACGCCCCCAGGCACGGCTACGCGCTCATCCAGGAGATCGCCGCGATCTCCGACGGCCGGGTCAAGATGCGGACCGGGACGCTGTACGGCGCGCTCGACCGGCTGCTGGGCCAGGGCCTGATCGAGGTGGCTGCCGAGGAGGTGGTGGACGGCCGGGCGCGGCGCACCTACGCGCTGACCGACGCCGGACGGGGCGCTCTCGCCGCCGAGGCCGAGCGCCTGCGAGCGGTCGCCACCGAGGCCGAGCGCCGGCTCACGAAGATCCGGTCGATGCTGCCGGGGAAGGCCGGGTCGCAGGGGCGGCCCGCCGCGGGAGGAGGACTCTCATGACCATGCCGGTGATCGGTCCCGCGCCCTCGGCGGTGCTGCGGGCCGCGTTGCAGCTCTACCCGGCGCAGTACCGCCGTGAGCGCGGTGAGGAACTGGCCGAGGTGTTCGCCGACACGACGGCCGCCGGCGGTCGCGCGGCGGTCGGCCGGGAGGTGCTCGGCCTGGCGGTGTACGGGCTGCGGGTGCGGCTCGGGCTGACCGGCGGGTCGGCGGCCGGACGGCTGCTCGCGCTGGTGGCGCCGATGATCGCCGGTGCCGTGGTCGGGGCCACCATGGTGCCCTGGGTGACCGCCCTGGAACGGACCACCAGGTGGCTGGCCTGGGACGACTCGTTCGGGAACCACCTCCGGGCCTTCGGCCCGCCGGCGGCCGCGCTGCTGCTCGGGGTGGCGGCCCTGCTGGGGCGGTGGACGGCCGTACGGGTCACCGCGATGCTCCTGGGCGCCGTCGGACTGTACGACCTGGGCGACGCCGCCTGGCAGACGTCCGGGCTCGACGTCTGGTGGGTCGGCTACGTCGGGATGGCCTCGCTGCCGTTCGTGGTGGCCGGGCTGCTGCTGGTCGCGGCGCCGACCGACCTGCTGCCGCGGCCCGGCCTGCGGACGGGTGGCCTGGTGCTGGCCTCGATGGTCGCGGGCGGCCTGCTGGAGGCGGTCCAGAACTGGGACGACACGACCTTCCCGCTGGACCGTCAGTGGTTCGTGGTGATGCTGATCGCCCCGGTGCTGCTGACCTTCGCCGGCCTGCGCGGGCGGATGGGGCCGGCGGCGGTGGGGCTGGCGATGCTGGTGCTGACCGGGCCCGGCAGCCTGTTCAACATCTGGCGGGAGTCCGGCGGGATCTCGCACCTGCTGCCGCTGGCGGTGCCGATGGTGGCTCTGCTGGCGCTGGTGGCGGTGGCGGAGCGCCGGTTCGGCCCACGGGAGAACTTCGGGATGGTGCCGGGGCGGGTGTGACGGGCGCCCGGGTGTGACGGGCGCCCGAGTGTGGCGGGCGTCCCCGGGCCGGCGTGACCGGAACCGGGGGCGCGGTCTCGCCGGGGGCGGGCGGGTGTGGCAACCTACTGATATGTCTAGACCAATTTTGGAAGTCATCGCGCTGACGCCGCAGGACGCCCGGGCCGCCGAGTCGGGCGGCGCCGACCGGCTCGAACTGGTCACGGACATGGCCGCCGACGGGCTCACCCCGTCCGTCGAGGACTTCGGCCGGATCCGCGCCGCCGTCGCCGTCCCGCTGCGCGTCATGCTCCGGATCCGCGACGGCTTCGCCCCCGGCGACCTGGACGGCCTCGCCGCCCGCGCCGCCGCCCTGCGGGCCGAAGGCGCCGAGGAGTTCGTCTTCGGCTTCCTCGACGCCGACGGCGCCGTCGACCTCGCCGCCACCGCGGCCGTCGCCGAGGCGGTGGCCGGCTGCCGCTGGACCTTCCACCGGGCGATCGACCACAGCGCCGACCGCGCCGCCCTGCGGGCCGCCGTGGGCGCGCTGCCCGGGCTGGACACCTTCCTCACCTCGGGCTCGGCCGCCGGGGTGGACGCCGGGCGCGAGGTGCTCGCCGCCGAGCTGGCGCGCGGCGGCGAACCCGGCTACCGGCAGCGGATCCTGATCGGCGGCGGTCTGCGGGCCGAACACCTGAAGGAGCTGCGGGCGGAGGGCTTCGACGCCTTCCACGTCGGCGGCGCGGTGCGGGCCGACGGCTGGCGGACGCCGGTGGACCCGGCCAAGGTCGCCGAGTGGCGGGACGCGATCGACGCCTGAGCCCGCACCGGCGGGGCCGGTCCCGCCGGTGCGGGGCCGGCCCCGCCGTCGTCAGCGCAGCTGCTCGGGCAGCGGCTCGCCGTGCAGCACGGTCAGCCCCGAGACGGCGCGGGTCAGCGCCACGTACAGCCGCCGAAGGCCGGTCCGCTCGTCCGGCTCGCCGGCGATCACCGCGGCCGGCTCGTCCAGCACCACGTAGTCGTACTCCAGGCCCTTGGCCAGCGACGCCGGGACGAGCGTGAGTCGGGCCCCGGCGCTGGTCTCGGCGCCGGGGGCCAGGTGCGGCAGGCCCGCCGCGGCCAGCGCCTCGGCGAGCAGCGGGATCCGGGCGTCGGCGGCGATCAGTCCGGTCGAGCCCTCGCGCGCCAGGGACTCCCGGCAGGCGGCGATCACCGCCGCCGTCACGCTCCCGTCCGCGACGTGGCGGACCGTCAGCGAGCCGGGCGCCTCGCGGACGGAGGTGGCCGGGGCCAGGCCCGGGGCGATCGCCGGGAGCAGCCGGGAGGCGTACACGATGACCTCCTCCGGCACCCGGAAGCCCTTGGTCAGCTCCTCGATGTGCGCGTCCGGCTTGCCGAGGTGGTGCAGTGCGTCCGGCCAACTGGCCGTCGCCCACGGGGTGGTGCCCTGGGCGAGGTCGCCGAGGACGGTCGCCGAACCGGTGGTGCACCGGCGGCCGACCGCGCGGTACTGCATCGGGGAGAGGTCCTGCGCCTCGTCCAGCACCACGTGCCCGAGCGACGGCGTGCGCTGCACCAGGTCCGTCGCCTCGTCCACCAGGACGGCGTCGGCCGGCGTCCAGCGGGCGGTCTTCACCGAGCGGCCGGGCTTGGGCCACAGCACCGCCGCCTGCTCCTCGGGGGTCAGCACGCCTTCGGCGCACGCGGCCAGGAACTCCGGGTCGGAGAGCAGCCGCAGGACCAGCTTCGCCGGATCGACGGCGGGCCAGCACTCCTTGACCACCGCCTTGACCGCGCTGTTGCGGGCCACCGCGTCCTGCACCCGGTCGTCCGGAGCCTCGCCGCCCTGCTCCATCTTCAGCAGCACGGCGTGTGCGATGCGCTGCGGCAGGGCGTCCCTGGCGGCACCGTAGCGGACCTCACGATCCTTCAACTCCTCGATGATATCGGCGAGTTCGTACGCCGGGACGCGCCAGCGGCGGGAGCCGCGGACCACCACGCAGGGCTCGTCGGGCAGCTTGATGCCCGCCCGCACCGCGCGGCGCAGCACCTCGGCCATCCTGGCGTCGCCCTTCAGCCGGGCCGCCTCCGGGCCGTCCTCGCCCCGGACCTCGACGTGCCCGACCAGCTGCTGCACGGTGGCCTGGGCGACCTCCAGCTCGCCGAGGGCCGGGAGCACCTGCTCGATGTAGGAGAGGAACGCGTTGTTCGGCCCGATCACCAGGGTGCCGGTGCGGGCCAGGCGCTCCCGGTGCGCGTACAGCAGGTACGCGACGCGGTGCAGGCCGACGGCCGTCTTCCCGGTGCCGGGCGCCCCCTGGACGCAGATGGTGCCCGTCATGTCGGAGCGGACGATCTCGTCCTGCTCGGGCTGGATGGTGGCCACGATGTCGCGCATCGGGCCGACGCGGGGCTTCTCGATCTCGGCGGCGAGCAGCGCGGAGGCGGTCGATCCCCCGGCGGAGCCGGTGAATGCCGCTGCCGCGGAGTCGGTGAGGTGCTCGTCCTCGTAGGCCGTGAGTTCGCCGCCGGTGTACCCGAAGCGGCGGCGGCGCTCGACGCCCATCGGCTCGGTGCGGGTGGCCCGGTAGAACGGCTGGGAGACCGGCGCACGCCAGTCGATGACCATCGGGTTGCCGTCGGCGTCGTGGACGTGGCGGCGGCCGATGTAGAAGTTCTCTCCCCCTCCGCCCTCGCTCAGTTCCTCGCTGACCGCGTGCAGGTAGTCCAGGCGGCCGAAGAAGAGCGGGGTGTGGGAGAGGTCGGCCAGGGCGGCGATCCTGGAGTCGATCTGGTCGCGCAGGACGGCGGCGGACACCCAGGTGCCGGTCACGTCGCGCAGGTCGAGCGACTCGACGTCCTCGCGCATCGCTCGCAGCGCGGCCCGGGACGAGGCCAGGTGATCGCGTTCGCGCTGGAGGGGGTCGGTGGTGGGGGTGGCGGGCACAGCGAACCTTCCCGGCTGCCCCGGTGGCGGGCGCAGCGGATCGATGGAGCTCACGGTGGGGTCAGCCGACCGGTTGCCGTGCGGTCGGCGCCTCCCCCGGCTGCCTGCGGGACTTCAGCAGGTACCACGGTGCGGGAGGGGGCAGACGGACGATCCTAGTCCCGTCCGCCCCGGGGTTTCCAGCGGTGCCGGTCCCGGAGCCGGCGCTCCGGGGCCCGGCGTCGCGGAGCCTGGTTCCGGGCGGCGGTTCTCGGGGTTCCGGGTCACGGTTCCGGGCGGCGGTTCTCGGGGTTCCGGTCGGGCGGGCTCGGGGTTCTCCCCGCCCGGATCTCGGGGGCGTCCGTACACCCGGAGGACGACCCCGGGCCCGGCGGGTACGGCCTTTGGAGTGATGCCGTCGGCCGGTCGGGTGCCTACCGTGGAATACATGAGCACCCGGAACCGCAACCCCCGAACCGGCCCGGCCGGCGCCACCGCCGCCCCTGGGCGCCACCGCAATCCGCTGAGCACCGTCGTCCGCAACCTCGGCATCGCCCTGGACACCGCCGCGCGCGTGATCTTCCTCGGGCGCGACGGCGTCCGCTTCTGAGCCCAGCGCGTCACACGGGCCCCGCGTCACACGGGCCCCGCGTCACACAGCCCTGGGTGTCACCGGGCCCTGGGCGTCACAGGACGTCGTCCGCGTCGATGATGCGGTACGCGTAGCCCTGCTCGGCCAGGAAGCGCTGCCGGTGGGCGGCGAAGTCCTGGTCCACGGTGTCCCGGGCGACCACCGAGTAGAAGTGGGCCGCATGGCCGTCCGCCTTGGGGCGCAGCACCCGGCCGAGGCGCTGGGCCTCCTCCTGGCGGGAGCCGAAGGTCCCGGAGACCTGGATGGCGACCGTGGCCTCGGGCAGGTCGATCGAGAAGTTCGCGACCTTGGAGACCACCAGGACGCCGATCTCCTTGTTGCGGAAGGCCTCGAAAAGCTTCTCGCGCTGGTTGTTGGTGGTCTCGCCCTTGATCACCGGGGCGTCCAGGGCCTCCCCGAGCTCGTCGAGCTGGTCGATGTACTGGCCGATGATCAGCGTCTGGTCGTTCTCGTGCTTCTTGACCAGCGCCTCCACCACCCGCCGCTTGGTCGCCGTGGTGGCGCAGAAGCGGTAGCGCTCCTCCGGCTCGGCGGTCGCGTAGGCGAGCCGTTCGGAATCGGTCAGGGTGACCCGCACCTCGCAGCAGTCGGCGGGCGCGATGTAGCCCTGCGCCTCGATCTCCTTCCACGGCGCGTCGAAGCGCTTGGGGCCGATCAGGCTGAACACGTCGCCCTCGCGGCCGTCCTCGCGCACCAGCGTGGCGGTCAGGCCGAGCCGGCGGCGGGCCTGCAGGTCGGCGGTGAACTTGAACACCGGGGCCGGCAGCAGGTGCACCTCGTCGTAGACCACCAGGCCCCAGTTGCGGGCGTCGAACAGCTCCAGGTGGGCGTAGACGCCCTTCCGCTTGGTCGTCATCACCTGGTAGGTGGCGATGGTGACCGGGCGGATCTCCTTCCGCGTCCCGCTGTACTCGCCGATCTCGTCCTCGGTGAGCGAGGTGCGCTTGACCAGTTCGTGCTTCCACTGGCGGGCCGACACGGTGTTGGTGACCAGGATCAGCGTCGTCGACTTGGCGTGCGCCATCGCCGCCGCGCCGACCAGCGTCTTGCCCGCGCCGCAGGGCAGCACGACGACGCCGGAGCCGCCGTGCCAGAAGCCCTCGACGGCCTGCGCCTGGTAGGGGCGCAGCTGCCAGCCGTCCTCCGCCAGGTCGATCGGGTGGGCCTCGCCGTCCACGTACCCGGCGAAGTCCTCGGCGGGCCAGCCGAGCTTGAGCAGCACCTGCTTGATCTGCCCGCGCTCGGAGGGGTGCACCACGACGGTGTCGGGGTCGACCCGGGCGCCGACCAGCGGGGCGATCTTCTTGGAGCGCAGCACCTCCTCCAGCACCGGGCGGTCGGTGGTGGTGAGCACCAGCCCGTGCGTCGGGTGCTTGAGCAGCTGGAGCCGGCCGTAACGGCCCATGGTGTCGGCCACGTCCACCAGCAGGGCGTGCGGCACCGGGTAGCGCGAGTACGTCACCAGGGCGTCGACCACCTGCTCGGCGTCGTGCCCGGCGGCCCGCGCGTTCCACAGCCCGAGCGGCGTCACCCGGTACGTGTGCACGTGCTCGGGCGCCCGCTCCAGCTCGGCGAACGGGGCGATGGCGCGGCGGCAGTCGGCGGCCTTGGGGTGGTCGATCTCCAGGAGGAGAGTTTTGTCGCTCTGGACGATCAGTGGTCCGTCGTTCACGCGGGGAAGCCCTCCACTGGCTGACAGGGTGGTTTGACGCAGACCCTCCAGTGTCGCGCATTCCGCCGGGAACGTGGGCGGGCTGCTTCAAGGGCCGCTCCCGGGGGCTTCCTGGGGGCTTCCGGCGTGCTTCGGGGGTGCTTCGGGGGTACTTCCGGGGCGCTTCGGGGACTACTTCCACTCGTGGAGGGTGCCGGTCATCTTTCCGGCGGGGTCCGTCTCGAACTCGAAGAGGCCGACGACGCCGTTGAGGCGTTCGAGCTGGGGCGAGGTGGTGGAGAAGAAGAGCGCGCCCCGGAAGCTGGTGCCGCCGCTCTCGGTGAAGTGGCCGATGCCGCTGCCGTGCCAGCCGACGCCCTGGCCGTCGGCGGTCATGTCGACGCCCTGGCCCTCGCCGTAGAGGGAGCCGTCGGCGCGCTGTTCGGATTCGTAGGTGGCGATGGAGCTGACCGTCGTGCCGTAGTAGCTGGCGGTGCCGCGGATGGACACCTCGACGATCGGGTGCCCGTCGCCGGTGGCGAGGACCCGCCGACCGGTCTCTTCGCCCTGTATCTCGCCGATCAGTTCGCCGAGCATGGTGGGTGCCTCCTTGTCCGAGAACCCCCCGCGTGGCCGGGAACCCCTCTTCCCGGACTACGCCGGTGGGAGCGGCCCGTCAATTGCTTCGAGTGACCACGGTGAGTGCTCGCTCGTTGAGCTGGTCATGAAGAAGTCGAAGCGCGTTCTCACCGCACTCGCCCTGATGGGCACGGCCTTCGCCGCCACCGCCTCCTCGGCCGGCTCGGCCCACGCCCTCGCGGGCATCGGCGAGGGGCCCGGCGGCCTGCTCGCGGCGCCCGGATTCCTCCTCGCGGACACCGTCACCGGGGGCGAACTGCCGGTCGGGCAGGGACAGATCGGCAGCCTGGCGGACCAGGCGGTCAAGGAGAAGATGAAGGAGTCGCAGGGGCACTGACGCAGGGCACGGCGTAGCGGCGCCGGACCAGGGCGCCGCGGCGGAGCACGTCGGGGCGGGGCCCACCGGGGCGGGGCACGTCGGGGCGGGGCACACCCGGGCGGGGCGTCCTACTCGTCCAACTCCGCGACGCCGGTGATGCGGTGGAGGGCGAAGGTGCGGAGTTCGTCGGCGTGGTGGTCGAAGGCGGTGACGAAGCCGCCTTCGACCTTCACCGGGTCGATGATGCGCTGGCTGGCGATGCCCTCGGCGTTGAGGTAGCCGATCCACATCCGCTCGCCGAGGAGGACGGCCGTCTGGAGGGCGGCCAGGGTCTCGGCGGCCGCGGTGCGGGGGAGGTGGCGCGGATCGGGGGTGGGTTCGCGGCGGGCGGCGGTGGCGGCCCGGTCGCCGGCCCGGATGGCCTTGACGGCGGCGGCGAGGAGGGTGTCGTCGGGGGTGGGCGGGCCGTCGGGGACGGGCGCAGGTGCCGTCCGGGGCGGGGTGCGGTGGCTGTCCGGGCGGGTGATCAGCACATCGCCCTCGGCGGATTCGGCGGCCGGTGCGTAGCCCATGGCGCGCAGCGCGGCGAGCAGGACGTCGGGTGCGGCCTGGGAGGCGAGGACGGTGGGGGCGAGCAGCCGCAGTCGCAGGTCGGCGGAGCGGCGGTCGGCGAGCACCTCGTTCAGCAGGGACGGGTCGTCGCAGCGCAGGTAGGAGGAGGCGGCGCCGACCCGGAGGATGCCGTGCCGGCGGGCGACGTCGTCGATCAGGTACGCGAGCGGCTGCGGGACGGGCGTACGGCTGTGCTGGTCCAGGAACGTCCGCAGGTCGGCGGCGGTGCGTCCGGCGTCGAGGGCGCGGCGGACGGACGCCGGGGTGAAGCGGTAGACGGTGGCGCCGCCCTTGGACTCGATGTCGGCGCACAGGGCGAGGGCGTGGGCGAGGGGGGTGAGCAGCGGGCCGGGGGCGATCGCGGTGAGGTCCGGCTGGAGGATCACGTGGTCGAGCGGTTGCGGGAGCAGCGGCGCGAGCACCTCGGCCGGGTCGGCTTCGGCGGTGAGCAGGGCGCGGGCGGGGGCGGCGAGGGCGCCGCGGCCGGTGACGCCGAGGAGTTCGGCCTCGTCGAGGGTCCAGGCGGTGAGGTGGTCGCGCAGTTCGCGGCCGTCGGGGCCGGTGGGGCCGCCGCGCAGCGGGCGCTGCCAGCGCAGGGTGGGGAGGAGTTCGTCGGCGGTGGCCGGGGTGCCGGGCGGGAGTTCGGCGAGCAGGGCGAGCGCGGCGCGGCGGACGGACGGGGCGAGGGTGCGGTCGAGTTCGGGGCCGAGGGCGGCGCGCGGCTTGCCCTTGCCGTCCGGGGTGCCGGTGAGGGCGGGGACGCGGGTGGCGGCGAGCCAGGCGGCGGCGAGGACGGACCAGCGTTCGGCGGTGTCCAGTTGCAGCCAGCTGTCGTACACCGGGGTGGGGGCCCACCGCTCGTCCACTTCGCCGTCGGGTGCCAGCAGGCCGGCGGTGTAGGCGAGTTCGAGCCAGAAGGCGGCCTGCTGCTCGGTGGTCTCCAGGGCTTGGGCGGTGCGCTTGAGGTCGCGGACGCCGAGGCCGCCGGCGCGCAGGGTGAGCGGCGGGGTGAGGCCCAAGCCGTCCAGCAGGTCCTCGACGGTCTTGACGGCGGTGTGCGCCTGTCCGGCCGCGGCGCTGTCCACGACCTGGGGGTCGCGCGGGGCGGCGGCGGGTGCGGGCTCGGGCTGCAGCGGCTCGACGGTGCGGTGGCTTCGGCCGCCGCGCAGGTGCAGGGCGAGTTCGCGGGGCAGGACCACGCTGCCGGGGCTGGTGGGCAGCAGCAGGCCGCGGGCGAGCAGCCATTCGACGGGGCTCTGCGCGTCCTCGGCGGTGACCGGGCGGGTGGCGTCCGGGACGGTGCCGGTGGGCGGGCCCCAGACCAGCCGGTCCAGCAGCCGCAGCGCGGCCTCGGGGGCGGTGTCGAGGAGCGCGGTGCAGGCGGCGCGGTCGGTGAGCTGGGCGGTGAGCGCGGCGACGGCGGTGACCGGGTCGGGGGTGGGGGGCTGCCCGGTCGAGGCGAGCAGCTGCTGCAGCCGGGCCGGGGACATGCCGACGGTGGCGTCGGCGAGGGTCGGGCCGAGGCCGGTGCGGCCGGGGTTGGCGGCGGTCGGGGCGAGCGCTTCGCGGACGGCGAGGACCAGCCGCAGGCCGTTGTCGGGCCCCCAGAGGAGCGCCCGGTCGCGCAGGGTGGCGATCGCGCGGGGCAGCTCGGCGGCGACGGCGGCCCGGTCGGCCGGGGTCAGCGGGGTGGCGCCGGGATGCGGTTTGACCTTGGCGGGGCCGGTCAGCAGGGTGCGGACGGTGGCCGCGGAGGTGCCGTCGGGGGCGGTGGCCAGCGCCTCGGCGACCTGCAGGGTGAACCGGTCGAGCCGCTCCAGGGCGCGCAGCGCGGAGGCGCGCGAGGAGAGCCGGGCGGACAGCTGCGTGAGGTCGCCGGGGACGGGGTTCAGCAGGTCGGGGCGGGAGCGGAGCAGGGCCGCGAGCCCGTCGTCGGGACGGGCGCGCAGTTCCTCGGCGAGGGTGCGCGGGCCGGTGGCGGACCTGCCCCGGCGTTGGTGGCCCTGCTGTGTGGTCATTCGACCTAGGTTAGTCGGGCGGGCGGACGGCAGGGTGTCCCTCGGGCGCGCGGACGCTCGGGGGCTCTTTCTGCCCGGGCGGCTCGGGCGGCACGGGCGGCGCGGGCGCTGTTGCCACTCGGGGCGGCTCGGGGCGGCTCGTACGCTCCGCCCCGGCGGCCCGTACGCTCCGGCCGGGCCGGTGGACTCGCGTGGGCGGGGGCCTGGTGGGTAGCGTCACGCCGAGGGCGGTTCGGTGGGCGGCCGGGTACGGGCGAGGCGGGGTGTCGGTGATGACGGACGGCGAGTGGTGGCGCAAGAGCGGGCCGTGGAGCGAGCGTTCGGGCGGGGCAGCGCAGGAGCAAGCCGCGCAGGGGCCCGTCACGCAGGGTGACGCCGGGCCGGGTGGTGCCGCGGGGGCGCCTGTCCCCGCGGACGCCGGGGACGCCCCGTCCGGGCCCGCCGCCGACCCTGACAGCGTGTACGACCCGCCGGCGCCGAGTGCCGGCGGGATGCCGTCCGTCCCGCTGTACCCGCCGGACGCCATCGACGCCGAGGCCAGGGCCGCCGCGATCCCGCCGCCCACGGTGAGCAGCACCGGCCCGTGGACCATGACGGTGTTCGACTTCTCGGACGGGCCGGAGCCCGCGCCGAAGCCGGTCCCCGAGCAGCGGGCGGCGGAGGCCGGACCGGCGGTGGGACCGGCCGGGGCGCCGGCTCAGCCCGGGGTGGATCCGAAGCAGTCGACGAAGCCGGGGCGGCCGAGGCTGAGGAAGGCCAAGGCGAAAGCGGCCGCCGAGGCGGCTGCTGCCGCCGCCGCTGCCGCCGCTGCGGGGAAGGACAAGGGCGGGGGCAAGGGCGCCGGCAAGGGTGGAGGCGCCCGCAGACCGTCTCCGCTGATCCTGCTCTCCAGCGCGCTGCTGGTCGGCGGCGCCGTCAGCGGCTTCTTCCCGGCCATGCTGGCCGGTTGGGGCCTCGGCTACCTCTCCCGCCAACTCTCCGACCTGATGCGCAAGTTCGTGATCCTGGGCATCCCGCTGATCACCATGAGCGGGACGACCCTGTACGCCATGCGGCAGGCCAAGCAGGGCGCCGGCCAGGGTGGTGGCGGCCTG
The DNA here is from genome assembly GCF_000719705.1 of Streptomyces sp. NRRL S-350. Lineage (GTDB taxonomy): Bacteria > Actinomycetota > Actinomycetes > Streptomycetales > Streptomycetaceae > Kitasatospora. The sequence continues at coordinate 24,155 of NZ_JOHO01000008.1, forward strand.
CAGTCCGGCTCCCCGCTGGGGCAGATCAGCTGGTCGTCGGCCCCGGACGTGCTGCGGCTGTCGGCGGTGGCCTCGGCGGTGGTCCTGCTGCTGGTCGCGATGCGCCGCCGCCCGCCGCAGCAGGGCTGAGGCGGGCGGCGGAGGCCTGCGGCGGGCGGTGGGTGCGGGGCCGGGCCGGCACCCGAGGAGGGGTGGCCGGCCCGGCGGACTGCTTTCCGTTCTGCGTCGCCTGCTTGTCGTTCTGCGTGGCCTACTTGTGGATGAAGTAGCCGGAGCTGTCGACGACGGCGTGGGTGCTGCCGTTGTGGTTGTAGAGGGTGACGGTGCCGTCGCTGCCGACCGGCACGATGGCGTGGGTGGCGACGGTCTGGCCGGCGGCGAAGTTCACGTTGGAGACGTCGGGGCGATCGGTGCCGCCCGGGTAGACGGCGAGGAAACCGTCGCTGGTGGGCTCCGTGGCGGTGACGTTCAGGACGGCGCCGGTCGCGCCGGTGGGCAGGCCGCCGACCGGGATGCTGCTGTACGGCGCGAGCTTGCCCGGGCTGACGCGGGTGTCGAGCAGGCGGGTCGGGTCGGTGGCGACGAACAGGTGCTGACCGCTCGGGCCGTAGTAGCCGAAGAGGTCGGCGATGACGTGCAGGCTGCCCGCGTTGTTGCAGACCTGGACGGTGCCGTCGTCCGCGATCTTGGCGATGACCTGGTTGGACGTGGTCTGGCCGGCCTTGAAGTTGAGGTTCGAGCTGTACAGCGCCGACCCGTTGCCCACCGAAAGGTTGCCGTCCTGGTCGGGCTCGGTGGCGGTGACGTTGAGGACGACGCTGGTCGCGTCGTCCGGGACGCCGTTGGTGCCGCGGACCTTGAGCTTGGTCACCGGCACCGGCCAGGGGGTGCCGCACAGCGAGCTGATCCGGCCGGCCGGGACGCCGGTGCCGTCGCGGGAGTCCATGATGCGCTTCGGCTGGAGCGGCGAGTACAGGTTCGGGCCGCGAGGGGTGTACTCGCCCTGGATGTCGATCACGAGGTCGACCGCCGCGCCGGAGTCGGCGTTCCAGACGGCGATCTTGAAGTCGTTGCCCACCGGGACGGTGACCAGGTTGGGGACGGCCGCCCCCGGGACGTAGTTGAGGCTGGAGCTCTCCGGTCGGGGCCGGTCGTCCGGGCCGAGGCTCAGGAAGCCCTGCCCCTCGGCGTTGACCGCGGTGACGTTGACGACGATCGCGGTCGCGTCCCAACTGACCGGCCAGTACTGGTTCTTCAGGTCGATGGTGAGCTTCTGGCCGGGGGTGAGCTTGGGCGTGCCGTAGCTCGGCTGCCGGGTGTCCAGGGTCCGCTGGGCGCCGTAGCCGTCGAAGCCGGCGGGCTTGGTGGTCACGGTCAGCCGCTGGGACGTGCTGGCCTGCTCGCCGCCGCGGTTGGTGAACGTGAGGGTGACGGTGTACTCGCCCGGGTGCGGGAAGTCGTGCCGGACGGAGTTCGACAGGTAGGTGAGGTCGGTGCCGCTCCCGTCGCCGAAGTCGAGCCGCCCCTTGTCGACGGTCCAGGAACTGGTGGAGCCGGAGGTGTCGAACTCGTAGGAGAGCGGGCCGCAGCCGTTCGGGGCCGTGCACGGCTTCGCGGTGAACGACGCCTTGGGCGGTGCGGGCTCGGCCACCACGATCCCGTGATCCTGGACGGCGCGGTAGGTGAGCCCCTCGGGGGTGGTCACCGTCAGCTTGGTGGTGAACGTCCCGGCCCGGGTGTAGGTGTGGTCGGCGGTCGGCTGGGTGGTGACGGTCGGGGCCGTGCCGTCGCCGAAGTCGAAGCTGTAGGAGAGGGCGGCCGGCCAGTTCTGGCTGACGGTGGCCTTGGCGGTCACCGGTCGCGGGTACGGGCCGGTCTCGCCGGTGACGAGGACCGCCTGGCGGGTGACGCCCTGGCGTTCGATCGCCCCCCGGTCGCGGATGCCGCCGCCCGTGCCGGTGTTGGCGGCGCCCGGGTCGTCGGACGGGCTGTTGCCGTAGTAGTCGGTGGGCAGCACGCCCGGCGCGGCGGCATCGGCGGAGTCGATGGCGGGGGAGCCCTGGTCGGGCCCGTCGCTGAGGTGCGGGTCGCCCGCGAGGTCGTGTGCGCCCTGGCCGGTGGCGGTGCGCAGCGCGGTGGGGCCGGAGTAGGACTGGCCGTTCCAGAGGTACGGGACTCGGCCGTTTACTGCGCCGGGGTTGACGAGGTTGTAGTCCAGGCCGGTGCCCGGTACCGCCTCCGGAGTGACCTCGATGGCCGGGGCGGGCGCCACGCCGGTGCACGCGGACGCGCTGCCGGTGACGACGTTGTTGCGGATGGCGGAGCCGGTGGCGGCGCCGGTCAGCCGGATGCCCGAACCGCAGCCGTCGAGCACGGAGTTGGACGTCACCACCGAGCCGGGGGCGCCGGCCAGGACGATTCCGCCGGCCTCGGATCCGGTGATGTAGTTCGTCGACACCACGGTGTCGTGGACGCCGGCCTCGACCTGGACGGCGGCCGTGTGCGCGGCGTGGACGGAGTTGCGGCTCACGGTCACGTGGTCGCTCGCGCCGGTGACGTGGATCTCCGGGTCCGTACCGAAGGCCCGGGCCGTGTTCAGGTGGTCGATCGTGACGCGGGAGGAATCGGTGACCACGATCGGGGAGACGTTGGCCTGGGCGCCGAAGCCGTGGATGACGACGTCGGTGGCTCCCTTGACGGTGAACGCGGGGCCGTTGGTCGACTGGACGAGGGCTCCGAAGCCCTGGACCTCCGGATCGTCCGTCGTGCCGGTGGTGAAGGTGATCGGCTTCCCGGGCGCGCCCGAGCGGTTGATCAGCACCGACTCCGAATAGGACCAGGAGTTTCGGACCACCACCGTCTGGCCCGGCTGGACGGTCTTCGCCGCCGCGGAGATGGTGCAGAGCGGTAGGGCCGCGGAGGCGGGACCGGTGTCCGAGCAGGCAACCGAATTGTCGACGTAGAGCCGGTCACCGGGGGCGTCCGCCGCGGCCGCGAACGGCACGGGCAGGACGACTGCGGTGAGCAGGGCCGAAGTGCCCGCCAGCGAGGCGAGCCTTCCGACGTTCATGAGTGGATTCCTCCGAGGGGGTGGCCCGTGACGGGCGCCGCGCGCGACTGGAAGAGTCGCGCGGGAGGCATCTTGTCCGACCGTTGTCGAACTGTCACGCCGGTTCCGGGTGGAGCGTCCGGATGATCGGCATTGTCGGGATAGTCCCGAGCGATGTGGTGCGAGGGGTGCGGTGCGAGGGGTGTGGTGCGAGCTGTGGAAGACGGACTGCGGGGCGTGCGGCGACGGTCGTGGGCGTGACCCGGGGCGGTCAACCGGCCTGGTGGGCCGCCATGCCGAGGATCCCGGCGGCCACGGCGGCCGGATCGTCGGTGGGCAGGGCAGGGCAGGGCAGGGCGTGGCCGGCGTCGGGGACGAGCTCGACCCGCGCGGTCGGGGCGAGGAGGCGGAGCCGGGCTGCGGCCTGGGGGGCGTCGTGGAGGGCGCTGCGCTCGCCGAGGAGGACGAGGGCGGAGGCGCTGGCGGTCCTCACGCACCACCTGGACGAGCTGTTCCGGCCGGCCCCGTCCGCCGACTGACGGCGCCGGCGTCCCGGAGCAGGGGCCGCCCCCGCGCCCGGCCGGGGGTTAACACCCGTACGGGAAGGGTGCTTTCCCCGTTCTTCGGGCCGCCCCGCCGCACCAGACTCGGGGCATGCCCACACAGCCCCTGACGATGACCGAAGCCCCCGCCCCGAAGGCGGCCGGTGCCGGCAGCGACTTCGCCCAGCTGAGCCGCCGGATCGCCGACGAGGGCCTGCTCGACCGGCGCCCCGGCTACTACGCCGCTCGCATGGCCCTGGTGCTCGCCGCGTTCCTCGGCGGCTGGTGCGCCCTGTTCGCGCTCGGCGACACCTGGTGGCAGCTCGGCCTGGCAGCGGCGATGTCCGTCGTCTTCACCCAGGTCGCCCTGCTCTCGCACGACCTGGCGCACCGCCAGGTGTTCAGTCGGCGCCTGCCGAGCGAGATCGGCGGCCGGATCGCCGCCAACCTGCTGATGGGCATGAGCTACGGCTGGTGGATGAACAAGCACACCCGCCACCACGCCAATCCGAACCACGAGGAACGGGATCCCGACGTCGCCCCCGACCTCGTCGTGTGGTCCAAGCGGCAGGCCCGGCAGGCGAGCGGGATCGCCCGGTTCATCGGGCGCCGGCAGGCGTACCTGTTCGTCCCGCTGCTCCTGCTGGAAGGCCTCAACCTCAGCTTCAACAGCTTCCGCGCACTGCGCAGCCCCACGATGAAGCGGCCGGTGCTGGAAGGCACCCTGCTGGTCGTCCACTTCGTGGCCTACTTCGGACTGATCTTCGCCGCGCTCCCTGCGGGCAAGGCGATCGCCTTCTTCGCCGTCCACCAGGCGCTGCTCGGTGTGTACCTGGGCTCCGTCTTCGCCCCGAACCACAAGGGCATGCTGATGGTGACGCCGGAGATGAAGCTCGACTTCCTGCGCCGCCAGGTGCTCACCTCGCGCAACGTGCGGGGCGGCGTGGTCGTCGACTCGGTGATGGGCGGCCTCAACTACCAGGTGGAACACCACCTCTTCCCCAGCATGCCGACCCCCGCGCTCGGCCGGGCCGCCCGGATCACCCGGGAGTTCTGCGCGGAGAAGGACATCCCGTACTACGAGACGGGGCTGCTGCGGTCGTACCGCGAGATCTTCACCCACCTGCACCGGACGGGCGAGCCGATCCGCTCCGGTGGGTGAGCGAGTTCGAAACACGGAGGGAGTGGGAGGTCGGCCCCGCCGACCTCCCACTCCCTCCGGTGTCCAGGCCGCCAGTTGAAGTCGAACATGAGACGTTCCTGACTGTCGGAGACGGGAGAGAACCATGGCCAGGCGGTTGCGGGTGGTGGGCAGCACCTCGGGGGTCGGTGACTGCCCGACGCTGTACGAGGATGTGGACACTGGTGAGGTGGTGGTGCAGGGGCACGCGGTGACCGACCCGGAGGAGGTGGCACAGCTCAAGTACGTGAAGGACGATGAAGGCTTCGTAGTCGTGCCCCGCGAACTGCTCGTGAGGTTCGCACCGAAGGAGGCAGCACTCGTGCCGGAGTTCGTTCCCCAGCAGAAGATCACCGAGTTCATCAACGACGGCTTCGAGCACACCGCCTGGCGGTTGGAGACGAGGACCGGGTACCTCTCCGACAAGCAGATGCCCTCGTACGCGGAGTTCTTGCGCACGGGGGACACCGCAGGTGAGGTCGGGCACCCGTGGTTCGAGAACGTGCGCCGCATGATCGGCAAGGGCAAGAGGTTCGAGCGCGTCCGCCTGGTGGACAACCCGCCCACCGAGGGGCAGCGGTATCTGCTGGCATGCGCCCGGACCAACGTGGCTGCCGGCGAGGACATCCGGTACATGTGGCGATCGGGCGCCGAGGCGGCCGGGCTGGCCGGGCTGTCGGACTTCTGGCTCTTCGACTCCCGCACCGTCGCGCGCTTCCACTTCGAAGGAGAGCGGACCGTGGGCATGGAGCTGGTCACTGAGCCGTTGGAGGTCCTGCGAGCCTGCCAGGCCCGCGATGCCGCCTGGCACCACGCGACGCGCTACGAGGAGTTCAGGGCTCAGGTACCTTCCGGCATGTGAGCCCAGGCTGCGGTGGTCGCCCGTATGGAGCGACAGAGGGTGCTGAAGGATCGGTTCCGAGCGTTCCATTTCCTGGTGTGGGAAGGGGCTGTTGTCTCCCGTCTCTGCCCTCCGGCCGTACTCGCCGACCAACTGGAGTTTCTGGTGCCGTGGTTGGCGGGCGGGAACGTACGCCTTGGGATAGTGCCCTTCACCGCTCACCTGGGAGTTCCCGCGGGAGTGGGTTTCTCGATCCACGACGACACCTTGGTGGTGACCGAGTCATGGCACGCGGAGATGTGGCTGGACGATCCGGCGGACGTTGCGCTTCACATCCGGGCGTGGGATGCGTTGGCGGAGAGCGCTGTCTACGGTCCGGCTGCTCATCGCGTGATTGCCAGGGCCGCCCGTGCGCTTCGTGAGACGCATTGAGGAACCGCCCGGAGTTCTCCGCCTCAACATGGGAGGTGGCGTTGCGGCCCCTCGCGCGGCTGTGCGCGAGGGGCCGGGAACGGGTCAGGCGTGGTGGTCGAACTCGCCGGCCTTGATGCCGTGGAGGAGGGAGGCGAGGGCGGCGGGGGAGGTGCGGAGGATGATGTGGCCCTCGTCGGACTCGCGGAGCATGCCGGACCCTTTCGCAGGTTTCGAGCGGTCTTGCGAGCCACGTCGCGAGGGTCGTCCTCGCTCCGCGCCGAGGTTGCAGGGTCCGCCGCGATGGATCCGGATGGCGTGGCGCGATTCAAGCACGTGAAGGACGCTTGCTCCAGCCTGTCAGTGGTGGTCGAACTCGCCGGCCTTGATGCCGTGGAGGAGGGAGGCGAGGGCGGCGGGGGAGGTGCGGAGGATGATGTGGCCCTCGTCGGACTCGCGGAGTGGTTCTGAGGCATCTCAGCCTTTCAAGTCCTTGACTGTCCGGTGAATGAGGTCCCGCGATCTCTCTTCGCTGAGGGCAACCTTCTCGATGCGGTCGAATATCTTGCGGTAGGAGTCAAGGTCGTTCAGCGAGTCGAAGAACATCGGACCCGCTGATGTCTCCACCTCGACTGTGTCGAGTTCGGGTACCACTCCGAACGAGTAGACAAGATTCTCGATGGGGCCCGGATAGGTGTCAGCGGTGAACGGGACGACGTGGATTCTGACATCTTCCCTATGGGAGTCGTCGATGAGGGAGCGAAGTTGATCTATCAGTGTGTGGGTGCCTCCGAAGCGCGTGAGGAGGCTGGACTCGTGCAGGTAGACCTCGTGATTCCGGTGAGGGCTCCGAAGAATCTGGTTCCTGCGTTCCGCGCGGAAGTCGATGCGTAGTTCGAGTTCGTCGTCCGGAAGACGCGGGATGCGGCGGTTGAACATCCCCCGGGCGTAGTCCTTGGTCTGTAGGGGCCCGGGGATGAGAGGGGAGGTCCAGGACCTGATCGTTCCTGCAGCGAAGTCCTCGTGCTCGGCGGAGGCGAGCAGGGTGTCAGGGAGGCGATTGCGGTACTGCTCCCACCAGCCTTTGCCGCGTGAACTGATGATGTCGTTGAGAGCGCTGATGAGCGGCCGGTTCTCGGACTTGCAGGCTGTGGCAATGGTCCGGAGTCGATCTGCGCTGACGCTGGTCTTGCCGTTCTCCATCTGCGTCACCTGCGCTGGGCTCACTCCGAGTGCTCGCGCAAGCTCGCTGCCTCCGAGCCCGGCTTGCTCTCGCATCCTTCGGAGTTCACTGCCCAGGCGGCGCTGACGGAAGGTTGGGTTCTGGCGGCCAGGCATGGGTTCCTCTCTGCATCATGTGGGGTCAGTGTGCCGCTATCCCGGCTGAGGAGGCCATCTGTCCCTCGGAAGAGGGAACTTCGGCAGAACTACCTAATTTTAAGTAGTTCTGCGCTATGGTCGACCCAACTCGATCCGACGGATCGTCAGTAACGCCTGCTAGCAAGCACCGCAGAGCAGCCATGTCCTCTACCTGGCCTGGCTCACGGCGACATGTGTTCCGCCGGTTCTTCCCTCACTCACGCCTCGGGAGAAGTCCCATGCGTCACCTCAACACGCCCTCCATCGCCATCGCCCGTCAGTCCCTCCTCGACACCATGACCCGCGTCGGCTGGGCCCCGTCCGCCATCTTCGACGCGCAGCTCGCGCTCGTTGAGCTGCTGGTCAACGCCTGGAGGCACGGCGCCACCCCCGCGCCGGTCGTCCAGATCATCTCGATCGACGGCTCGCTCCGCGTCTCCGTCACGGACGAGAGCCCGGTTCCGCCCTCCCCGCAGCTGCTGGACCTGTTCGCCGAGTCCGGCCGGGGTCTCCAGCTGGTCGCCGGCCTCAGCCACCGCTGGGGCGTCGACCCGCAGGAGCGCGGGAAGTCCGTCTGGTTCGAGTTGGACGGTGCCGCGTGAACCGCCACCCGATGAAGCCGACCGACCCCCGGATCCGGCACTACACCGATCGGCACATCCGCACGCTCCTGGCCGAAGTCCAGGAGCGCGGCAGGAAGTTCGGCCTGATCTTTCCCTCGGCCGACACCGACAGGACCATCAACGGCCGCGTGCTCGTCCGTTTCAACACCGCGCCCGCGTCGACCCTCCTGAACCTCCTCACCCTCCTCCTCGACGCCGATCGCGAGACGTGGTGCGATTCCTGATCGGGGCGGCCTTCGCCGTCCTCCTCGCCCTCGCCTTCGCGACCGTCGCCCTGGGTGTCGTCACCGCCCTCCGCGCGCCCCCGCCCGACGAGGACGCGTAGGGGCACGCGGAGGAGGGCCGCGACCACCCCCGTTGGTCACGGCCCTCCTGCTCTCTCGCCCTTCCCTGCGGGCTCAGCGCTTCTTCTCGAAGCCGGCCAGCAGGCCGCGCGGGTCGAAGGTGACCCGGATCCGGGTGATCTTGCCGTTCTCCACGTGCATCCAGTTCACCGTCGGCGTGGGCTCCGCGATGCTGGTGTTCAGCTCGAACCAGGTGATGACCTCGTCGCCCTCGGCGACGCGCACCTTCACGTCGATCTTTTCCAGCACTTGCCCGAGGCCCCTCAGGCCGCCCAGGGCCTCTTCCACGCCCGAGGCCGTGCCCAGCGCTCCGACGAAGTCCACGTCGTCGGCCAGCAGTCCCCGGATCGTGTCGAAGTCGCCCGCCTCCCAGGCGGTGAAGTAGGTCTCGGCAAGCTCACGCGCTGTCTTCGTCGTCGTCATGACTCCATCCTTCCTCCGGCCCATTCATCCGTCCAACAGATGGATCGGATGCTTGTCATCACCACTGGTGATGAAGTTTCCCGAGTCGGGCGACCCGTCGGAGTGCGGGTGACACAGTGTGGGGCATCTCGGTGTTGACCGACAGTGATTACCGCAGGGTGCGGCGCGAGAAGCCACCTTCCGTCACGAGCGGATCCGCCGGGCCGAATCACACTGAGTGAATGTCAGATATGCACGTTTCGCCCGTTCCGCACCGGCAAGGAGCCGGTGTAGGAGAAGTGAAGGAGGCGTGAACCAATGATCACCGAACAGCAGGCTCGTTCCATGCTGCACCACCCCGTCCATGACGCACAGGGGAACAAGATCGGCAAAGCGGACCACATGTACCTCGACGACGCCACCGGCAAGCCGGAGTGGGTCAGCGTCAAGACCGGGTGGTTCGGGACGAGCGAGTCGTTCGTGCCGATCCGTGAGGCCCGGGTCGTGGACGACCACCTTGAGGTGCCCTACCCCAAGGACAAGGTCAAGGATGCGCCGAACGTCGACGTGGACGGCGGCGGACACCTCTCCGAACGCGAGGAGCGTCGGCTCTACCGGCACTACGGCATCGCCTGGGACGACGCCTGGAAGGCCGCCAACCAGCCCGGCAACGGCGGCTGGGCCCACGCGGGCAGCGGGACCGCAGCCGCCGCCGGCACCTCCGCCGCCGCCGGCACCTCCGCCGCCGCCGGCACCTCCGCCGCTGCCGGTACCTCTGCGGCCGCCGCCACCCCCTCCGCCGCCGCGCGGACGGGCCCGCGCCAGGGGCGGGACGACGACGCGATGACCCGTTCCGAGGAGCGGATGCGCGTCGGCGTCGAGCGGTACGAGGCCGGCCGCGCGAGGCTGCGCAAGTACGTCGTCACCGAGGAGGAGCAGCGGACGGTGCCCGTGCGGCACGAGGAGGTCCGCATCGAGCGCGAACCCATCACCGAGGCCAACCGGGGCCAGGCGCTGTCCGGCGAGTCCATCTCGGAGGCCGAGCACGAGGTCACCCTGCACGCCGAGCGGCCAGTGGTGCGCACCGAGGCGGTTCCGGTCGAGCGGGTGCGGCTGGTGACCGAGGAGCACGTCGAGGAGGAGGCCGTCACCGGGCAGGTGCGCAAGGAGCGCATCGAAGCCGAACTCCCGGACGGTGAGCCGGAGAAGATGCGAGGCGCGCAGACGCGAGGCACGCAGACGCGAGGCACGCAGAAGAGCAGCGGAGAGATCCCCGGCAAGGACCGTCGACGCTGACGGCCCCGCCCGCCACCCCCCGAGAACGCGGCTCCCGACGGCAGGGGCGGCGACCGTCACCGACGGTCGCCGCCCCTGCACGTGCATCAGCGGTACGGATGGGACACCCGTCCGTTATCGTCATCGGCTATGGAGATCCACCAACTGCGCTACTTCGCCGCCGTCGTCGACGAAGGCTCCTTCACGGCCGCAGCCGGGCGCCTGCACGTCAGCCAGTCCGGCATCAGTACCCAGGTCGCCAAGCTGGAGCGCGAGTTGGGGCAGCAACTCCTCGTCAGGTCCGGCCGCCGAGCCCGCCTCACCCCCGCAGGGGAGGCGGTGCTCCCGCTCGCGAAGAACGCCCTCGCCACCCTCGATGCCATCCAGCACACCGCCGCCGAGTTCGCCGAGGCGGTGCGCGGGCGAGTCCGGCTCGGCATGATCATGGGTTGCTCGATCCCGCCGTTCCTGGACGCCGTCGCCGAACTCGGCCGCACCCACCCCGGCATCGACCTCAGCCTGCACGAAGGCCACTCCGACCGCCTCCAGGCGCAGGTCCGGTCCGGCGGCCTGGACCTGGCCCTGATCGGTTTCGCGGGCGACGCCGACCCGGACCTGGACGTCGACGTCGTCGTGGACGAGCGGATCGTCGCCGTCGTCCCGGTCGGCCACCCGCTCGACCGCCACGAGCTCAAGCTCGCCGACCTCCAGGGCGAGAAGGTCCTCTGCCTCTCCCCGGGCACCGGTCTGCGGGCCGCCTACGAGGACTCCTGCCGGCGGCTCGGCCTCGACCCGCGCGTGGACATCGACGTCAGCTCCCCGCTCGCGGTGCTCCGCCTCGCCGAGCGCGGCGCCGGGGTCGCCGTCCTCAGCGCCTCCTCCGTGCAGGGCGCCGGCTTGCGGGCCGTACCGATCACCGACGCGGCGACGTACGCCCGGCTCGGCCTGGCCACCCGGCACGACCAGCACTCCCCGGCGGTCCGGCTGCTGCGCGACAAACTCCGTACGGCGCTCGCCGGTTCCCGCGCCCCGGCCTAAGCCTTCCAGCGCGGGTCGCGCCCGGAGGCGGCCAGCGCGCGGTCCAGCGCGGAGGCGCCGTCGGGCAGGGCGACCGGCTCGGCGAAGCCCTCGTACCGGCGGTACAGCTCGGCGTTCTCCGCCACGATCTCCCCGACCAGCTCGGCGAGGTCCGCGTCGACCTCGATCCGGCCGCCGGTCGCCCGGGCGACGTCCCAGCCGTGCAGCACCAGTTCCAGGATCAGCATCCGGGCGATGCCCGCCGCCGGTACCGGGGAGCCGCCGAGGTCGACGTCGCCCTCCCAGGCGGCCGGGTCGGCCCAGGCCGCGACGGCGCGGTCCAGCTGCGCCGCGTAGCCGGAGCGCCAGTCGGCGTCGGCCGTGAAGTCCCGCGAGACCAACTCCTCGGGCAGTTCGACCCGCCGTGCCCGGTGCTCCAGGCCGTGCGAGGTGTAGAGCACCCAGTGGTTGATCAGCCCGCGCGTGTCGAAGCCCGGGCAGGGCGTCGGCGCGTCCAGCGGGTGGCCGGCCGGGACTGCGGCGGCGACATCGGCTGCGGCGGAGGCGGCGCGGGCCAGGAAGGGGTGCATCGGGTGGGCGTTCATGGCCCCCAGCCTGCACCCGGCCATGCCACCCGGTCTTGAAGAAACGCGACGCCGGCCGTGACACCGAACCCCGCGCCGACCGACCCCGGCCGCGACGCTGCCCCGTGGCGCCGGCCGTGACGCTCCCCGCGACCCTGAACCCGGCGCTAACCTGGCCGTCATGGACCCTGCGGACTCGCCCGATCTCGGCCGCGGCGTGCTCCACCCGGCCCGGGCGGCCGAACTGATCGGCGTGGACCGGCTCGCGCCCGATCCCGAGGTGGCGCGGTTCGTCGAGTTCTACTGGGTGGTCCGCTGGGACCTGCACGGCCTGCCCCCGTACGAGCAGAAGGTGCTCGCCCATCCGAACGTCCACCTGGTCTTCGAGGAACCCCGGGCCCGCGTCTACGGGGTGGACCGCTCGCTGTTCGTCCGCCGCCTGGAGGGCGCGGGGCGGGTCCTGGGCGTGAAGTTCCGCCCGGGCGCCTTCCGGCCGTTCGCGGGCGGCCCGGTGAGTGCGCTGGCCGATCGATCGTTCCCGGCCGGCGAGTTCTTCGGGCCGACGGCCGACCGCCTCAACTCGGCCGTGCTGCAGGGGGACCAGGGCGATCCGGCGGCCCTCGCGGACGCCTTCCTGCTGCCCCGGCTGCCCGCGCCCGACCCGGTCGCCGAGGAGGTCGCCGCGATGGTGGACCGCATCACCGGCTCGCCGGACCTGCGCCGGGTGGACGACCTGGCCGGGGAGTTCGGCCTCGGCGTGCGCCGCCTGCAGCGCCTGTTCGCCGAGTACGTCGGCGTCTCCCCGAAGTGGGTGCTGCGCCGCGCGCGGCTGCACGAGGCGGCCGAACGGGCCGTCTCCGGCGGCGAGTTGGACCTGGCCGCACTCGCCGCCGAGCTGGGCTACGCCGACCAGGCGCACCTCACCCGCGACTTCACCGCCGCGGTCGGCGTCTCCCCGGCCCGCTATGCGGCGGCGGGCTGACCGGCTTCGGCCACGGCGGCCGCCTCGGCGGCGGCCCGGCCCCGGGCGCTGGCCCGCTTGGCGTAGACGATGGTGAAGTAGACCAGCCCGCCGAGCACCACGTACGGGAGGACGTTGTTGACCGTCACCACGGTGCCGTGCGAGAGCGTGTAGACCAACACGATCCGCAGCACGGCCTCCAGGACGAACGCCACGCCCCACACGATGGTCAGGTTGCGCTGGACCCGGCGGAAGCCCGGGTACTGCCACATGGAGTTCCACCAGGCGACCATCTCCGGCGTGCCGTCCGTGGCGAACTTGCGGCCGAAGTAGAACATGATCGGCTTCGGCGCGGCGAGCGAGGCGAGGTAGAGCACGCCGAGCAGGCCCGAGACGAAGGAGTCCTTGGCCAGCAGCATCTTCGGGTCCTGCGGCCCGATCAGCGCGACGACGAGGGTCAGGGCGACGAACACCAGGGAGACGATGGCGAACTCGTCCAACCGGCGGTGCCAGAGCAGGTAGATCACGGTGTCGACGACCGGCCCCAGGCCCGAGAGCAGGATGGCGGTGGACTCGCTGTAGCCGTGGTCGTGCAGCTGGTTGTAGATCAGGATCGGGGCGACGACGTTGAAGCCGATGCTGATCAGCCAGCCGAGGGCGGCCGCCCCGCCCTTCCGGGCAGGAGCCTGTGGTGCTGCGCTAGTTGACACTGTGTCGTCCCCCGGGGTGGTGAGCTGTGAATTTCGCGGATCATTCTGACGGGCCCGCAGGTCAGGCGTCTAACGCCGGACCGAATCGTGATCGATCGTGCCCGAGCGGGCCGGTCCCCGACGGGCCGGTCCCGCGCGGGCCCCGGCGCACGCCCCCCGGCACGCCCCCCGGCTCGCGCGCCGAGTCGTGTCCCGGCCCACGCCCCCGGGCCGCGTCCCGGCTCGTACTCCCCGGCCGGCTCACGCTCCCCGGCCGGCCCGACCCTCGCGGCTCACGCTCCGAGGAAGCGCTGCAGTTCGTCCAGCATGTAGTTGGCCCCGGTGTAGCCGATCCCCTGGAACCACAGCTGGTCGTCCACCGGGAACGCCCGGTGCGCCCGGACCGCCCCCAGCGCCTGCCAACCCGGGCTCGCCAGCGTCGCGTTGGTGCCCGCCGTCTCCGGATCGCCGTACGTCGCGTACAGCAGCAGGTCGCCGTCCGCCTTCCCGATCTGGTCCAGCGGGATCTCGAAGTCCGACTGGTCGACGTTCTGCGCGTCCGGCCGGCCCGCCTGCGCGTCGGCGAGCACCGTCCCGGGGAAGCTCTGCCGGCCGAACAGCCGGATCCCGCCGCCCTCGACGAACCGCACCAGGCTCACCTTCCGCCCCGACAGCTTCGCCGCCGAGAGTGCCTGCACCACCTGTGCGACGTGCTTCTGGTACGAGCCGACGAAGGCCGCCGCGGCGGCCTCCCGGCTCAACGCCTGGGCGTGCAGCTGGAAGTCGGACTTCCACGGCGCCCCGGTGGTCTGGGTGAGCACGGTCGGGGCGATGTCCCGCAGCTGGTCGTACCGGTCGCCGTCGCGGGCCTGGTTGGAGAGGATCAGGTCCGGCCGCAGCGCCCGTACGGTCGGCAGGTCCGGCGCGCCGGCCGGGCCGACCAGGCGGATCCCGGCGGTGCGGGAGGCCGGCCAGTAGTCGGGGTAGCGGGTGTCCCGGGCGGGGAGCGCGGCGCCGATCGGGGTGATGCCGAGGGTCAGCGCGGAGTCGAGCACGTCGGTGTCCAGCACGACGACCCGCATCGGTGCGCCCGGCACCTGCACGGGCCCGGTGGCGGTGTTCACGGTCACCGGTGGCACCGGCGCGGCGGACGGGCTCGCGCTCGTGCTCGCGGTCGCGCTGCTCCCGGCGCTCCCCGCACCCCCGGGGCTCACGGCGCTCCCCGCGCGCGCCGCGGTCTCGGCGCTCCCCGCCGCCGTGCCGGTGCCCGCCCGCGGCTCGGCGCCCGGACGCGACGCGCCGCCGGCGCACGCCGCGAGCGCGGCCCCGCCGAGGCCGGCGAGGAGGGTACGGCGGGCGATCCGGGGCATCGGCGGTCCTCAGGAGGCGAGGCGAGGGGCGGGCGCCGTCGATTATGTCCGAATTGGGAGGTGAAGTGCCGGTAAGCGTGCCGTGCCGTCAGGCGTCCACGGCCGTCGTCGCCGCGGCGGCCCACGGGGCACCGGGAACGACCAGTGGCGTGCCCGTGACCGGATCCGGGACGACGACCGAGTCCAGCCCGAACACGTCCCGTACGAGCTCCGCCGTCACCACGTCCCCGGGCGGCCCCTGGGCCACTATCCGGCCGTCCCGCATCGCCACCAGGTGGTCCGCGTACCGGGCGGCCTGGTTGAGGTCGTGCAGCACGGCGACGACCGTCCGGCCGCGCTCCACGTTCAGCCGGCGGACCAGGTCCAGCACCTCCACCTGGTGCGCGATGTCGAGGTAGGTGGTCGGCTCGTCCAGCAGCAGGATGTCGGTGCCCTGGGCGAGCGCCATCGCGATCCAGGCGCGCTGGCGCTGGCCGCCCGACAGCTCGTCCATGCTGCGGTCGGCCAGCTCCGTGGTGGAGGTGCGCTCCAGTGCCTCCGCGACCGCCGTCTCGTCCTCCGTCGACCACTGCTGCCACCAGCTCTGGTGCGGCTGGCGGCCGCGCGAGACCAGGTCGGACACCGAGATGCCCTCCGGGGCCGTCGGCGACTGCGGCAGCAGGCCGAGCCGCTGGGCGATCCGCTTGGTCGGGATCCGCGCCAGCTCCTCGCCGTCCAGCAGCACCGCGCCCGCGACCGGCTTCAACAGGCGGCCGAGGGCCCGCAGGAGCGTCGACTTGCCGCAGGCGTTCGGCCCGACGATCACCGTCACCCGCCCGTCCGGGACGCGGACGTCCAGGCCCTCGACGACCGTGCGCGCCTCGTAGGCCAGGGTGAGGCCCCGGGCCTCCAGGCGGTGAGCGGACATCAGGAACCTCCACGGCGGGATCGGATGAGCAGCCACATCAGGTACGGCGCGCCGACCATGCCGGTCACCACGCCCACCGGAAGCTCGGTCGGCGCCAGCAGCCGCCGGGCGACCAGGTCGGCGAGGGACACCACCAGCGCGCCGGTCAGCGCCGAGCAGAACAGCGGGACCTGCGCCGAGCGGGCCAGCCGCAGCGCGATCTGCGGCGCCGTCAGCGCGACGAAGTCCACCGGCCCGGCGGCCCCGGCCGCGCCCGCGGCCAGCACGACGCCCAGCAGCGCCATGCCCAGCCGGATCCGGTCCAGTCGCAGGCCGAGGCCGACGGCGGTCGCGTCGTCGAAGGAGATCGACCGCTGGGCGCGGGCCGCCCACAGGGCGACCGGCGCGGCGGCGAGCAGCAGCCAGGCGAGCCACCCGGCCTGGTCGTAGCCGGAGCCGTTCAGGCTGCCCGTCATCCAGACCTTGGCGGCCTGGGCCTGGAAGCCGTCGCCCTTTGTGAGGAACACGGAGGTGAGGGACGACAGGGCGACGCTGATCCCGATGCCGACCAGGACGAAGCGCTGCGCGTGCAGCCCCCGCCGCCACGCCAGGGCGTACACCAGCAGCCCGGCGACCACACCGCCGGCCACCGCCGCGTACGGCGCCTGACCGGTCGAGCCGACCACGCCGTACGCCATCAGGCCGACCACGGTCGCCGTCGCGCCCCAGGTCACGCCCACCACGTCCGGGCTGGCCAGCGGATTGCGGGCGACGGTCTGCACCAGCGCCCCGGCGAGCCCGAGCGCCGCGCCGACCAGCAGTCCGACCACCACCCGGGGCAGCCGGAACTCGCCGACCACCAGCTCGTCCGGGCTCGGCCGCCCGAGGACCACCTTCACCACCTCGGCCGGCGAGACGGTGGACTCGCCCAGGCACAGCGAGGCCACCACCGTCGCGGCGAGCGCCGCCAGCAGCCCGGCCACGGCGTACGTCGACCGCCGGTGCACCAGGAACGACGCCCGCCCGGCCCGCACCACCGAGTAGCCGCGCAGCGAGACGGAACTCATGCCGCCACCACCTTCCGCCGCCGGACCAGGGCCACCAGCACCGGGACGCCGACCAGGGCGGTCATCACGCCCGCCGGCACCTCCGACGGCGGGAACAGCACCCGGCCGAGGGTGTCGGCGAGCAGCAGCAGGGCCGGCCCGAGGACGGCGGAGAAGGCGAGGATCCAGCGGTGGTCGGCGCCCGCGACGGCGCGGGCCGCGTGCGGGACGGCGAGGCCGACGAAGGCGATCGGGCCGGCCGCCGCGACCGCCGAGCCGGTCAGCACCGTCGCACCGAGGGCGCCGGCCGCCCGGACCAGGCCGGTCTTCGCGCCCAGGCCCTTCGCCGTGTCGTCGCCGAGGGCCAGCGCGTCCAGTCCGCGGGCCACCGCGACCACCAGCACCGTGCCGACCGCCAGGAAGGGCAGCAGCTGCCAGGCGACGTCCGAGGTCCGCCCGGAGAGCGAGCCGACGTGCCAGAAGCGGAACTGGTCCATGGTGGCCGCGTCCGTGGTCAGCACCAGGGAGTTGAGCGAGGCGACGAAGGCGGACATCGCCGAGCCGGCCAGCGCCAGCTTGATCGGCGTCGCCCCGCCCCGGCCGCGCCCGGCGAGCCCGTAGACCAGCACGGTCGCGATCACCGCGCCCGCGAAGCCGAACCAGACGTACCCGGTCAGGGTGGAGACGCCGAAGCCGGAGATCGCGACGACCACACCGGCCGCCGCGCCCTGGGAGACGCCGAGGATGCCGGGATCGGCGATCGGATTGCGGGTCAGCCCCTGCATGACGGCCCCGGCCAGGCCGAGTGCCGCGCCGACGGCCAGGCCGACGACCGTGCGCGGCACCCGCAGCTCGCGGACCACCACGGCGTCGGCGGTGCCGCCGCCGTGCAGGAGGGCGTCGAGGGTCCGGTCGAACGGGATGGTCCGGCTGCCGACGGCGAGGCTCAGCAGCACCGCGGCGGCCAGGACGGCCAACGCGGCGGCGAGCCACGGTATTCGGCGCCGAGGGGCGCGGTGCGGCGTGCGGGGCGCGCCGGGCGGTGCTGTGGCGTCGTCGGTCATGAGCCCTCTCCGCAGACAACTCAGGTAAACCTAAGTTCCCCCGGGAAGCCTGGGCAAATTGCCTCGTGGTGCGGCCCGTCCGTTGGATAGCCTGGCGCCATGCCCGCGACCTCCCCCGCCCCGCTCACCGTCGGCTTCGACCTCGACATGACGCTGCTGGACACCCGGCCGGGTATCCGCGCCACCTACCTGGCGCTCTCCGCCGAGACCGGCACCCCCATCGACGCCGACCTGGCGGTCACCCGGCTCGGCCCGCCGCTGCTGGAGGAGATCCGCAACTGGTTCCCGGAGGAGGAGGTGGGGCGGGCCGTGACGCGCTACCGCGAGCTCTACCGCGACCACGCCTTCGCCCCGACCGTCCCCCTCCCCGGCGCCCACGCCGCCGTCGACGCGGTCCGCGGCCACGGCGGCCGGGTCGCGGTGATCACCGGCAAGTACGAGCCCAACGCCCGCCTCCACCTGGAGCACGCCGGCATGACGGCGGACGTGCTGATCGGCGACCTGTGGGCGGAGACCAAGGGCGCCGCGCTGCGCGAGCACGGCGCGAGCATCTACGTCGGCGACCACCTCGGCGACATCCGGGGCGCCCGGCACGCGGAGGCCGTCGCGGTCTGCGTGCCCACCGGCCCGTACAGCGCCGAGGAGCTGCGCGAGGCGGGCGCGGACGTGGTGCTGGCGGACCTCACCGAGTTCCCCGGCTGGCTCGCCGCGCACCTGGCCGCCGGTTAGGGCTCGGCCGGGGCTGCCGGCGCCCGGCCCGGCGGCAGACTGCCGCCAGGCCCCAGGCCCCAGGCCCCAGGCCCCAGGCCCCAGGCCCCGGGCCTACGGCTGCGGGTCGACCCGGCGGCGCTGGGCCCGCGCGTTGACGAACAGGCCGGTCAGCGCGGCCAGGAACCCGGCCGGCATCAGCATGCTCAGCCAGTACGCGGCCGTGGGCAGCGGCGTCAGGTGCAGGAACAGCGGGACGAAGGTGACCAGGGTGGCGAGTGCGCCGAGACCGAAGACGATCGCCCCGGCCTTGACGTACACGTCGCCGGGATCGGCGCTCTGGCTGCTCACGTCTGCTCACTCCTCGGGGCGGGGTAGGACCGCCCCCAGTCTGGCAGAGCGGCCGCCGGAGCCGCCCACCGGAGCGGGCCGGTCACGTTGCGCAGTTTCCCGGAAGCTCAACGTTTTGATCCCTGCTGGGCGGGGGTATGCAGGGGGTGCCGAGGGGCGCTGCAGGTGCGCCCCGTGTCCTCAGACCCGGGGGTGTGCCGATGGACCGCGCGCAGACGCGACCCGGCCGTGCCAGTACCGGGTCGCCCGCGACCGCGAGATCCCCGCGCCCCACCGCCCCGAACGGGCCTCGGACCGCGGATCCTTCGCGGAACGCGGATGAGGCAGTCACGGACCGTTAGTCTGCTCCTGACAGCGTGCTGACCATGAGCGCCCGCGGGCGCCGAGCCGAGGTCGGCCGCGTTCTTCCCACCACCCAGTGATCCCCGGCCAGGGCCGGGATCCCTCACACCCATTCGAGGACTGTTCGAGATGCCCACCGGCCAGGTCAAGTGGTTCAACGAGACGAAGGGCTTCGGCTTCCTGTCGCGCGACGACGGCGGCGACGTCTTCGTCCACACCAAGGCGCTGCCCGCCGGTGTCACCGTGCTGAAGCCGGGTCAGCGGGTCGAGTTCGGCGTGGTCGCCGGCCACCGCGGCGACCAGGCGATGGCCGTGCAACTGCTGGACGCGCTGCCCTCGGTGGCCGCCGCCCAGCGCAAGAGCGCCGACGACATGGCCCCGATCGTCCAGGACCTCATCACCACCCTGGACGCGGTGCTGCCCGGCCTCCAGCGCGGGCGCTACCCCGCCAAGCCGACCGGCCAGAAGCTGGCCGCCCTGCTGCGCGCGGTGGCCGACCAGTTCGACGTCTGAGCGGCCCGGAGTCACCCGAACGCGAGCGCACCCGGGTCCAGCGGGGGCACCAGCCCCTCCGCGGCGGCCCGGGTGAGCAGCGCGCGGACGGCCGCGTAACCCTCCTCACCGAGGTCCTCGGTGAACTCGGTCACGTACAGCCCGATGTGCTGGTTGGCGACGTCCAGGTCCATCTCCTGGGCGTGCTCCAGCACGTAGGCGCGGCCCGCCGCGGGATCCGCCCAGGCCTGCCGGACGGAGGCGCGGATCGCGTCGGTGACCGCCCGCAGCCGCTCGGCGCCGAGCGAGCGCTTGGCGACGATCGCGCCCAGCGGGATCGGCAGGCCGGTCTCCCGCTCCCAGGCCTCGCCCATGTCGGCCAGGCTGTGCAGGCCGTACTGCCGGTAGGTGAAGCGGGCCTCGTGGATCACCAGACCGGCGTCCACCCGCCCGTCCCGGACGGCCGGCATGATCTCGTGGAACGGCAGGACGACGATCTCGCCGAAGCCGCCCGGCACCGCCTTCGCCGCCCACAGCCGGAACAGCAGGTAGGCGGTGGAGCGCTCGGAGGGCACCGCGACGGTCTTCCCGGCGAGGTCGGCGGGGGACGCGACGCCCGGCAGGGTGAGCACCAGCGGGCCGCAGCCGCGCCCGAGCGCGCCGCCGCAGGGCAGCAGTGTGTACTCGTCCAGGACCCACGGCAGTGCGCCGTAGCTGATCTTCAGGACGTCCAGCTCGCCGCGCTCGGCCATGCCGTTGGTGACGTCGATGTCGGCGAAGGTCACCCGGGGGGCGTCCGCCCCGGGCAACAGGCCGTGCGCCCAGGCGTGGAAGACGAAGGTGTCGTTCGGGCAGGGCGAGTACGCGATGCTCAGCCGTTCAGCCACGGCCGGCCTCCTCGATCGGTTCGTGAAGCGGCAGCCAGTTCGTGGACGGGCAGCGCCGCGAAGGCCCGCTCCAGGGCGGTCAGAGCCTCGCCGATCCGCCAGGCGGCCCGGTCGCGCGGGCCCACCGGGTTGGACACGGTGCGCAGTTCGAGGGCGGGCACGCCGTACCGGGCGGCGGCCTCGGCCACGCCGAAGCCCTCCATCGCCTCGGCGGCGGCGCCCGGGTGGCGGGCGGCCAGCGCGGCGGCCCGCGCGGCGCTGCCGGTGACGGTGGAGACGGTCAGCACCGGGCCGGTGACGACCCCCGGGCCGCCCGGCCCGCCCAGCGCCTCGGCGAGGAGCGCCACGGCGGCCGGGGGCGGGGTGTGCCGGACGGTGCCGAAGCCCAGTTCGGCGACGTCGGCGAAGCCCTCGGGGGTCTCGGCGCCGAGGTCCGCGGCGACGATCGCGTCGGCCACCACCGTGGCGCCCACCGGGGCGTGCGGGGCGAAGCCGCCGGCGATCCCGGCCGAGAGGGCCACGGCGTACGGGTGAGCGGCCAGCGCGGCGGTCGCGGCGGCCGCGGCGGCGGCCGGGCCGACCCCGGCGGCCAGGACGTCCACCGGAGCGCCCCCGGCGCGGTGCAGCGTGCCGCCGGGCAGCGGCCGGGCGACGGCCCCGCCGGGCAGGCCGCGCAGCACCGCTTCGGCCTCCGCGGGCACCGCGACGACGACGAGCAGCCGGGCCCGCGCGGGGCCCGGCTGCCCGTGCTCGCCGTCTCCGGCGTCGTGCGCGGTCATCGCGGAACCGTCAGCTGTCCTGGGTCTTCAGCTGGAAGTACCAGACGGCGATCGGGTTGTCCGAGTTCTTGTCGCCCTCGACCACGGTGACCAGGGTCGTGCCGCTGGCGTTGAGCACCTTGTTCGCCTGCTGGGCACCCGACCAGGTCGGGCCCTTGGCGTACGAGGCCAGGCTGGTGCGCCCGCCGCTGCTCGACGAGCCGCCGTTGGTGAAGGCCCACCAGCCCGACTTCGCCACGTTGGGGGAGACGCCGACGCCGACCGAGTCGCTCGACACCACGTCCGAGGTCGGCAGGGAGCCGTCCTTCAGGGCCTGGGTGGCCTTGTCCTGGCACGCCTGCTGGAGGTCCTCGGTGATCGGGCTGCCGTTGTTCCAGCACAGCGGCTCCGCGACGGTCGAGCTGTTGCCGACCGTCAGGGTGGCCTGGTGGGAGATGTGCGCGGTCTGATCGGAGGCGATGGCGACGGAGGTGCCCACCGTGGCGGCGCCGACCACGACGACGGCGCCGATGGCGGCGATGGCACGGGCATTGAGGCTCATGGGTCAGAATCTACCGGGCCGCGCCGGTCGCGCTACGCGGGGGTCGGCCACCGCGTGTTGCCGTGCGGCCCGTCAGGCCACCCGGGGCGCCGTGGGGTGGCGCCGCCAGCCCACCCGGAAGAGCGAGCGGAGCGTCCACAGCAGCGCCGCGCCGACCACCGCGGCGGCGACCGACAGGCCCAGCGTCCCGTTCAGCGGCAGCAGGATGCCCACCGCGCCGCCCGCCACCCAGGACAGCTGCATCAGCGTCTCGGAACGGGCGAAGGCCGAGGTCCGCACCGCCTCCGGGACGTCCCGCTGGATCAGCGCGTCCAGCGCCAGCTTGCCCAGCGAGGCCGCCATCCCGGCCACCCCCGCGACCAGGATCACCGTCACCACGCCGTACCAGAGCGCGGCCGCGGCCGTCACACAGGTCGCCAGCAGCAGCATCGCGGTGACGGTCGCCTCCGGGCCCCGGGTGCGCAGCCAGGAGCCGAACACCGAGCCCAGCGCGTTGCCCGTCCCCGCCGCCAGCGCCACCAGGCCCAGCGCCACCGTCGGCTGCAGGCCGCCGATCGGCTCCTCCCGCAGCAGGAACGCCAGGAACATCACCAGGAAGCCGACCAGCCACTTCATCGCCGACATCGCCCGCAGCGCCAGCACCACCGACGGGCCGACGGTGCGCAGCGAGGCCTTGACCGGCGGATCGCGGTGGATCAGGTGCGAGCCCCCGCCGTGCACCTCGGCGTGCAGGACGGCCCGCTGCTCGCCCTTGGCCGAGTCCACGGTGTGCGGCAGGTGGAAGGCCATCAGGGTGCCGATCACGAACACCAGGAAGGCGCCGCGCAGCGGCCAGCCCGGGCCGATCAGGTGCAGCAGCCCGCCCACCGCCGCGGCCACGCCGGTGGCCAGCAGCCCGGCCAGGGTGACCCGGGAGTTCGCCTTCACCAGGGACAGCCGGCTCGGCAGCAGCCGGGGCACCACGACGCTGCGCACCACCCCGTACGCCTTGGACGCCACCAGGACGCCGAGCGCCTCCGGGTAGAGCGCGAGGCCGCCGCCGGAGATCACCCCGGCCATCGTCCACGCCAGCACCGCCCGGGCCAGCATC
Organism: Streptomyces sp. NRRL S-350; assembly: GCF_000719705.1. Classification (GTDB taxonomy): domain Bacteria; phylum Actinomycetota; class Actinomycetes; order Streptomycetales; family Streptomycetaceae; genus Kitasatospora. Next base: position 46,988 of record NZ_JOHO01000008.1, read on the forward strand.
GCCATCGCCATGGCCGCCCGGCGGCCGTGCGGCAGGCGGTCCAGCAGCGGGCCGATCACCGGGGCGAGGAGGGCGAACGGGGCCATCGTGATCAGCAGGTACAGCGCGACCCGGCCGCGGGCCTCCCCGGTGGGCACCGAGAAGAAGATGGTCGACGCCAGCGCGATGGTGATCAGCATGTCGCCGAAGGAGTTGATCGCGTGCAGTTCGATCAGCTTCGCGAGTCCGGACTCGCCCGCGCCCTCGGCGGCGGTGGCCCGGCGGATCCTGCGGCCGGTGCCGTGCACCAGCTTGCCGGTGCGGGCGCCGACGGCGGAGACGGCGCGGACCAGGAACCGGCGGCGGGGCTCGGGGGCCTCCTCCGCGGCGCCGTCCGCCTGCGGGGCGCCGGCCGGCCCGGGGGTGCCGGGCCCGCCGTGCTTGGTCAGGTCCACGCGGGCCGCGGGCGCCTCGGACCCGTCCGCCGGCTGCGGTTCTCCCGCGCCGGGGACCGGAGGCTGCAGTCGCGGCACGGCGTCCTCCTGGTCGGGGCTGCCGGCCTGCGAGGCGTGCAGTGCGTGCTGCGACGGGTTGTGGTCCGCCACAAGCCCATCCTGCCCCAGAATCGCCGTTACAACGCGGGAATGCACCCCCTCGGCGCGGCCCGCGGAACCGGCGCGTCCGCCCCGGACTGTGCCGGGGCACCGACCGGCGGGTAGCCTGCCCAAGGTCCGACCACGGGCGCCGGAGCGCCGGCAGTCCGGTCGAGCGGCGCGGTCGGTACCCGAGGCGGCCCCCGGTCGCGCAGAATGGACGAGGGACTACCGAGCCGCGACGGAATGGGCAACACGCCGTGGGCGACAGAAGAACTGGGAGAGAATCGACGCCGTGAGTGCTGCGATGCGAAGCCGTACCCCCGACCGGCTCTGTGCCGAGGCCGTCGAACTCGCCCGCCAGGCAGCCGTGGAGGCCGTCGGGGCGGAGGTCGTCGGCGGGCACCGAGGTGTCCAGGCGGACGCCGACCGCGTCGTCACCCACACCTTCGCGTGCCTGGACGCGGCCTACCGGGGCTGGCACTGGGCGGTCACCGTGGCCCGCGCCCCGCGCGCCAAGAACGTCACCCTGGACGAGGTCGTCCTGCTGCCCGGCCCCGACGCCGTCCTCGCCCCCGAGTGGGTGCCGTGGAGCGAGCGGCTGCGCCCCGGCGACATGGGCCCCGGCGACCTGCTGCCGACCGACGCCGACGACGTGCGCCTGGAGCCCGGCTGGACCGGCGAGGACGAGCCCGCGCCGAACTCCGCGATCGCCCTCGTCGACGACGAGGACCTGGTCGTCACCGACCCGCACGTCCAGCCCGCCCCGGCCCGCGCCAGGATCGACGCCGTCGCCGAGGAGCTCGGCCTCGGCCGCAGCCGGGTGCTCTCCCGGATCGGCCTGCACCTGGCCGCCGAGCGCTGGGAGAAGGCCCACGGCCCGCAGACCCCGATGGCGCAGGCCGCCCCGGCGTCGTGCGCGAGCTGCGGCTTCCTCGTCCCGATCGGCGGCTCGCTCGGCCAGGCCTTCGGCGTGTGCGGCAACGAGTTCGGGCCGGCCGACGGACAGATCGTCTCCTTCGCGTACGGCTGCGGCGGGCACTCCGAGGCTGCCGTCATCCCGGCTCCGCCCGCGCCGTCCGAGCTGATCCTGGACGAGCTGGTGGTCGAGCCCATGCAGCTCCACCCGGACCGCACCTCCGGCTCCGTCGAGCCGGACGCCCCCGCCGAGGAACTCGGCCACTCCTGACACCCTTGCCGCACGGCCCGCCCCGGTGACGAACCGGGGCGGGCCGTGCGGCGTTCGCGGGCCGGGCGGCGGGGCGGTCGTCGCCCGGCCCCGCGAGGCCGTGGTCGGGAGCAGTCGGTGGGGCAGGGAAGAATGCCCTACGACGTACAGGGCGGCGGAAGGCGGCAGGTCCAGTGGAACCTCGGATCATCGGCAGCAGCACGGACGAGCACTTCGCGGACCCCTTCGGGAGCGCCGCGCTGCGCCGGCGGGTGCTGGACGCCTGGGCCGCCTCGCCGGCCCGGTTCCGGGAGGACGCCAACGCCGAGGAGGAGCTGGCGCTCGGCGGCTACCGGGACCGGCTGGTGGTCGAGTTGGCGCAGAACGCGGCCGACGCGGCGGTCCGCGCCGGGCACGGCCCCGGCCGGCTGCGGCTGACCCTCGCCGACGGCGTGCTCGCCGCCGCCAACACCGGCGCCGCGCTGGACGCGACCGCCGTCGAGTCGCTGTCCACCCTGCGGGCCTCCTCCAAGCGCGGCGAGACGCCCGCCGTCGGCCGGTTCGGAGTCGGCTTCGCCGCCGTCCTCGCCGTCACCGACGAGCCCGCCGTGCTCAGCGCCGCCGGCGGCGTGCGCTGGTCGCTCGGCGAAGCCCGGGCGCTGGCCGAGTCGCAGCCCGCCCTGACCGACGAACTGCGCCGCCGGGACGGCCACGTGCCGCTGCTGCGGCTGCCGTTCGCCGCCGAGGGCCCCGCACCCGAGGGCTACGACACGGTGGTCGTGCTGCCGATGCGGGACGCCGCCGCCGAGGACCTGACCCGCCGTCTGCTGGCCGGGATCGACGACGCGCTGCTGCTCACCCTGCCCGGCCTCGCCGAGGTCGTGGTGGAGACCCCGGAGAGCACCCGGACGCTCACCCGGTCCGCCGCCGAGACCCGCCCGGACGGCGTCACCGAGGTCACCATCACCGACGACGCGGGCGGCCGGCTGCGGCAGACGCTCTGGCAGACCGCCGGCGCCTCCGGCCGCCTCGACGCCGAACTGCTCGCCGACCGGCCCACCGAGGAACGCGCCCGCCCGTACTGGACGGTGACCTGGGCCGTCCCGGTCGGCGGGGACGGCACCCCGCAGCAGCCCGCCATCGCCTCCGTGCTGCACGCGCCCACCCCCAGCGACGAACCGATCGGCCTGCCCGCCCTGCTGATCGCCTCGTACCCGCTGGACTCCACCCGCCGGCACGTCGCCCCCGGCCCGCTGGCCGACTTCCTCACCGAGCGCGCCGCCGACAGCTACGCCGACCTGCTGCGTGCCCGGGGCGCCGACCTCGGCTCGCTCGGCCTCGTCCCCGGGCCGCTCGGCCAGGGCGCCCTGGACAACGCGCTGCGCACGGCGGTGTTGTCCCGGCTGCCCGACACGCCGTTCCTGCCGCACCCCGCGCCCGTCGAGGAGGGCACGCCCGCGCTGCGGCCCCGGGACGCCACGCTGCTGGAGGGCGCGGACGGCTCCGTGGTCGACGCGCTCGCGCCGATCTTCCCCGGCCTGCTGCCGGCCGGCCTGGAGCGCCGCACCGAGCTGCGGGTCCTGAACGTGCGCCGGGTACCGCTGGCCGAGGTGGTCGACCAGCTCGGCGGCCTCGACCGCGAGCCCGCCTGGTGGCGCAACCTGTACGCCGCACTCGGCGGCGCCGACCCGGAAGCCCTCGGCGCGCTGCCCGTCCCGCTCGCCGACGGCCGGACGGTCACCGGACCCCGGCGCGTCCTGCTGCCCTCCGAGGACGCCGACTGGGCGGCCTTCCCCGGCTACCCCGAATCGCTGGCCGGCGCGCTCGCCGCGCTCGACCTGCGCCTCGCCCACCCGGAAGCCGCCCACCCGCTGCTCGCCAAGCTCGGCGCCGGCACCGCCACCCCCGCCGGAGTCCTGGACACCCCCGAGGTGCGGGCCGCCGTCGCCCGCTCCTACCAGGTGGCCGAGGACGACCTGGACGCGGCGCTCGAACTCGCCGACGCCGTCCTGGCGCTGGTGAAGGCCGCCGCCGCGGAACCGGGCGAACACCCGTGGCTGGCCCGGCTGGCCCTGCTCGACGACGAGGGCGAGCCGGCCCGCGCCGGCGAACTCGTCCTGCCCGGCAGCCCGTTCGCCGCCCTGGCGCGCGAGGAGGACGCCGGCTGGCTGGACGACGAACTGCTGGAGCGCTGGGGGTCCGAGGTGCTCGCGGCCGTCGGCGTGCTGGCGGACTTCGTGCTGGTGCGCGCCGAGGACGTCGTCCTCGACCCCGACGACCTGGAACGGCTCGACCCCACCGCCCCGGCCGACCGGGCCGCCGGCGGCCACCCCACCGGCCTGCTGGACGAGGCGCCGGACGGGCTCGCCGACTGGGCCGAGGACGCGCTGGAGGCCCTGCAGGCCGACGAGGCCCTCGGCGTCCCGCCGGTGGCCGCCGAACTGCTGGCCGTGCGCGACCTCGACCTCGTCGACGACGACGCCTGGCCCGAGGCCCTGGCCGCACTGGCCCGCCCGCCGTACCGGGACGCCGTGGTCGCCCCGGTGCGCACGCTCCTGCCGGACGGCTCGTACGCCGACCTGCCGCCGTACACCGCCTGGTGGCTGCGCGACCACCCGGTGCTGGACGGCCGCGAGCCCGCCGGGCTGCGCGCCGCCGGGGCCGACCCGCTGCTGCGCGGCCTCTACGACGAGGCGCGCACCACCCTGGACGAGCAGTTCCTGCACGCGCTCGGGGTGCGCACCACCCTGGCCGCACTGCTCGCCGAGCCGCACGGCCCGGACGAGGTGCTGGACCGGCTGACCGACCCGGCCGCCGAGATCGGCCACCGCCAACTGCACGGCATCCACAGCGCGTTGGCCCGGGTGGCACCCGACCGGATCGAACCGCTGGACGTGGTGCGGGCGCTGCCGCCGCTGGACCCGGCCACCGGTCGCCGACCGGCCCACACGGTGGTGGTGGACGCCACCGAGGCGGTCGTCGCCGACGCCCCCGACCTGGTCCAGCTGCTGCACCCGTACCCGCTGCTGCCGGTCGCCCCGGCGCTCGCGGCCGACCTCGCCGAGCGGCTGCACGTGTCGCTGGCCAGCGAGGTGGCCGGCGGCCGGGTGCTCTCCGAGGGCGCGCTGCACCGCGTGCCCGCCGTGGTGCGCGAGCTGCTGCCCGGCTGCCCCGTCGCGTACGAGGAGCACGAGGAACTGCTGGTCGTCGGGCCGGACGGCGGCGAGGCCGCGGTGGACTGGCGCTGGGACCCGGAGGCGGACGCCCCGGAGGCCCCGTACGATCCGGAGCTGGCCGAAGCCGAGGACGAGGACGACGAGTTCGAGGTGCCCCCGGTGCCCGGCCTGCTGCACGCGGCCACACCGGAGGGCCTCGCGGCCGGTCTCGCCTGGTCCGTCGGACAGTGGCACCGCCGCTTCGAGGTCCTGGCCGCGCTCAGCGAGCCGGACCGCGCGTACGAGCTGTCGGCGGCCCGGGACTTCGAGGGCTGAGCCGGCTCAGCGGCCCCGGGCCCGCAGGCGCCCGTAGACGGTGGCGGCGACGGTCAGCCAGACCGCGCCGAGCGTCACCAGCGCCGCGGCCCGCAGCGAGGGTGTCGGCCTGACCACCAGGCCGACACCCGCCATCGCCAGCGCGGTCAGCGCCACCGCCAGCAGTCCGCCGAGGAAGGCGATGAACGCCTCCAATTCCCCACCTCTGCGCGCCATTCGGCACCCCCTCCCGGGCCATCATCCGATGCGCGCGGGCGGCTTGTCACGCACCAAGGGCACGTGGCCCGGTCAGGTGACGCGGTCGGGCGGCCCCGGTCGGGTGGCCCGCTCACTCCAGGCCGCGGCGCTTCATGAAGCGCCAGACGATCTCCAGGGCGATGCCGCAGACCACGGCGATGGCGACACCCACCAGCGGGTCGCGGACGCCGGTCAGGGAGAGCTGGAAGAACTCCTTCAGCGGCGGCACCAGCAGGACCAGGGCGAACGCGCCGCACATGGCGCCGATCAGCAGCAGCCGCCACCACGTGTACGGGCGGGCGACGATGGCGAGGACCCAGATGGCGATCAGGAAGAGCGTCAGGGTGGCCACGCTGGTGTCGGCCTTGAGGTCGGTCGCGTGGTCGGCGCGGGCGAGCGCGTAGGCGACGAAGGTGCCCGTCCCGGCGATGACGCCACCCGGGACGGCCAGCCGCAGCACGCGCTTCACGAAGCCGGTCCGCGCCCGTTCGTTGTTGGGGGCGAGTGCGAGGAAGAAGGCCGGCACGCCGATGGTCAGCGAGGACAGCACGGTGGAGTGCCGGGGCAGGAACGGGTACGGCGAGTGGGTGAAGATCACCAGCAGCGCCAGCAGGACCGAGTAGACCGTCTTCACCAGGAACAGGGACGCGACCCGTTCGATGTTGCCGATCACCCGGCGGCCCTCGGCGACCACCGACGGCAGGGTGGCGAAGGAGTCGTCGAGCAGCACGATCTGGGCGACCGCCTTGGTGGCGTCCGAACCGGTGCCCATCGCCACGCCGATGTCGGCGTCCTTGAGGGCGAGCACGTCGTTGACGCCGTCGCCGGTCATCGCCACGGTGTGGCCGCGGGACTGCAGCGCGCCGACCAGCAGGCGCTTCTGCCGCGGGGTGACCCGGCCGAAGACACTCGTCCGGTCGGCGGTCTCGGCCAGCTCCTCGGGGCCGGTGGGCAGGGTCCGGGCGTCCAGCGGGTGGTCGGCACCGGGCAGGCCCAGGTGGGCGGCCACCGCGCCGACGGAGACCGCCGCGTCGCCGGAGATGACCTTGGCCCGGACCTGCTGGCCCTCGAAGTACCGCAGGGTGTCGGCGGCATCGCCGCGCAGCCGCTGCTGCAGCACCACCAGGGCGAGCGGGGTGAGGTCGGCCGCCGGGTCGGGGGAGTCCAACGGGACGGGCGTGCGGCCCAGCAGCAGCACCCGCAGGCCCCGGGCACCCAGTTCGTCCACCTCGGCCAGTGCCGGGTGCCCGGCGGGCAGCAGGACGTCGGGGGCGCCCAGCAGCCAGCTGGCCTCGCCGCCCTGCGGCTCCAGCAGTTGCACGCCGCTCCACTTGCGGGCGGAGGAGAAGGGCATCGCCTCGATCACCCGCCAGCCGTCGCGGCCCGCGGGCCCGCCGGGGCCGCCACCGGAACCGCCGTCGCCGGCGCCCTCTCCGGGGCCGCCGTCGCTGCCGCCCTCGCCGCGCCCGTACGCGTCGATGACCGCCTGCATGGACGGGTTGGGGCGGGCGTCGGCGCCGGCCATCACGGCGAGCGCGTGCTCGACGGTGTCCCGGTCGACGGCGGCGGGCTCCCCGTCCGACAGCACCCGCAGGTCGACCACGTCCATGCCGCCCTCGGTCAGCGTGCCGGTCTTGTCCAGGCAGACGGTGTCGACCCGGGCGAGGCCTTCGATCGCCGGGAGCTCCTGGACCAGGCACTGCCTGCGGCCGAGCCGGACCACCCCGATCGCGAAGGCCACCGAGGTCAGCAGCACCAGGCCCTCGGGAACCATCGGGACGATGCCGGCCACCATGCGCCGCACGGCCTCGCGCCAGTCCCGGTCCTCGACGGCCAGCTGGCTGATGATCAGGCCGACCGCGGTGGGGATCAGCAGGTAGGTGATGAACCGCAGGATGCTGTCGATGCCGGTGCGCAGCTCCGACTTCACCAGGGTGAACTTGCTGGCCTCCTCGGCGAGCTGCGCCGCGTAGGCCTGGCGGCCGACCTTGGTGGCGGTGAACGCGCCCGCGCCGGCCACCACGAAGCTGCCGGACATCACCTGGTCGCCCGGCTGCTTGAGGACGGGGTCGGGCTCGCCGGTGAGCAGGGACTCGTCGACCTCCAGGCCGTCGGCCTCGGTGACCTCGCCGTCCACGATCACCTTGTCGCCGATGCCGAGCAGCACGGTGTCGTCGAGGACGATCTCGGAGACGCCGATCTGCTGGACGGTGCCGTCCCGGCGGACCTGGGGGCGGGCCTCGCCGATCAGGGCCAGACTGTCCAGGGTCTTCTTGGCGCGCAGCTCCTGGATGATGCCGATCGCCGTGTTGGCGACGATGACCAGGCCGAACAGGCCGTCCTGGATCGGGCCGACGACCAGGATGATCCCGAACATCACGCCGATGATCGCGTTGAAGCGGGTGAAGACGTTGGCCCGGACGATCTCCCTGGTGGAGCGACTGGAGCGCACCGGGACGTCGTTGACCAGGCCCTTCGCGGCCCGCTCGGCCACTTCGGCGGCGGTCAGCCCACCGCGCCGACCGGGCAGCAGCCCGAGGGGGTGGGCCCCGTCCGGGTGGTCCCGGTCGGTCGGCCGCTCTTCCGCTGGCTGGGCAGGCTGCGTCATGGCACCGACTCTACGGGCGCCTTATGTCCGATGCGTGCCGCTAACGGACGGTTCAGTCCGACCGGGTGGCCGGGTCCTGGCCGCCGTCGTCCGCGGGGTGTTCGGCCGCCGCGGCGGCGCGGCTGCGGGCGATCGCGTCCCGCCGGGCCCGGCAGTACCAGAGGCCGATCAGGCCGAGCAGGCCGCCGGAGAGGCAGATCCAGGGCCAGGTGCCGTGGCCGTGCTCGGAGAGGGTGCCCTGGAAGGGCAGCAGGGCGAGGAAGGCCACGAACCACAGCACCGTGCCGCCGCCGACGATGGCGACGTCGTTGGCCTCCAGCGGAGGGGGCGAGGGGTGCAGTGGCGTCTTGGGCATGGGGCCTAGCGTACGGTGCGGCGGGCGCGCGGTCGTCGTCACGGCGGGCTGTCCTGGCGCCGTGCGCGGCCCCGCGGGGCGCGGTGGGGATCCGGCGGGCCCGGCGCATGCCCCCGTGGGCTCCGGAGAGGGCCCGGCGCGGTGCTCTACGCGCGAAGATAGCGCGGCTGGGACCGGGAAACCATACTTGAAGTTCTGCGCCCGGCCACCGTCGCCCCGGGCACTCCCCCCTCCTCAGCTCCCCCACAGAGGACGCACGCATGCCTGTGGTCCAGCCGACCACCGAGTCGCCCGAACCCGCCGACACCGCGCCCCAGCCCCCCACCGGCGCCGTCGACCGCTACTTCCGGATCAGCGAGCGCGGCTCCAGCCTCCCGCGCGAGATCCGCGGCGGAATCGCCACCTTCTTCACCATGGCGTACATCCTGGTGCTGAACCCGATCATCCTGGCGAGCGCCACGGACATGACCGGGGCCCACCTGGACAGCGCCCAGCTGGTCACCGCCACCGCCCTCACCGCCGGCCTCACCACCCTGCTGATGGGCGTGATCGGCAACGTCCCGATCGGCCTGGCGGCCGGCCTGGGCGTCAACACCATCGTGGCGCTGCAGCTCGCCCCCAGGATGACCTGGCCGGACGCCATGGGCATGGTCGTGCTGGCCGGTTTCGCGATCATGCTGCTGGTCGCCACCGGGCTGCGCGAGCGGGTCATGAACGCCGTCCCGCTGGGGCTGCGCAAGGCCATCGCGATCGGCATCGGCCTGTTCATCGCCCTGGTCGGCCTGGTCGACTCCGGCTTCGTCAGCCGCATCCCGGACGCCGCGCACACCACCGTCCCGCTGCAGCTCGGCGGCAACGGGCACCTGCTCGGCTTCCCCGTGCTGGTCTTCGTGGTCGGCCTGCTGCTCACCCTGATCCTGGTGATCCGCAAGGTGCCCGGCGCGATCCTGATCAGCATCGCGGTCTCCACCGCACTCGCCGTGGTGATCGACAAGCTGGTCGACATCCCGGCGCTCAAGTGGGGGCTGACCGTTCCGACCTGGCCGGGCAACCCGGTCGCCGCGCCGGACTTCGGGCTGGTCGGCAAGGTCAGCCTGTTCGGCGGCTTCGAGAAGGTCGGCGTGCTGACCGGCGTGCTGTTCGTCTTCACCGTGCTGATGTCGTGCTTCTTCGACGCGATGGGCACCATCCTCGGCGTGGCCGACGAGGCCCACCTGCTGGACGGGAAGGGCGACCTGCCCGGCATCAACAAGATCCTGATGGTCGACGGCATCGCCACCGCGGCCGGCGGCGCCACCTCCGCCTCCGCCAACACCTGCTTCGTCGAGTCGACCGCGGGCGTCGGCGAGGGCGCCCGGACGGGCTTCGCCTCGATCGTCACCGGCCTGCTCTTCGTGGTGGCGCTCTTCCTGACCCCGCTCGCCACCATGGTCCCCGCCCAGGCCGCCACCCCGGCCCTGGTCACGGTCGGCTTCCTGATCCTGGCCAACTCGGTCAAGGAGATCGACTGGGCCGACTACACGATCGCGATCCCGGCCTTCCTGACCATGGTGATGATGCCGTTCACCTACAGCATCACCAACGGCATCGGCTTCGGCTTCATCGCCTTCTGCGTCCTGCGCCTGGCCGTCGGCCGCGGGCGCAGCGTGCCGGCCCCGCTGTACGTGGTGGCGGCGGTGTTCGCCTTCTACTACCTGATGCCGGCCTTCGGCCTGCTCTGACCCCGTACGGTCCGTACGGTCCGTACGGCCCGTACGGACCGAGCGGCCCCCCACGGCCCGACCGGACCACGGCCCCGACCGGCCCCGCACCCACCCGGGTGCGGGGCCGCGGCGCTTTCCGGCCGGTCAGTGGGCGCAGAACTCGTTCCCCTCCGGATCCCGCATGACGGTCCACTCGCCGCCCGGCTCCTCGACGTGCCGCACGACGGTGGCACCGAGGGCTTCGAGCCGGGCGACGATGGCCCCGCGCTCGCCGGGCGCGGCGTGGACGTCGAGGTGCAGACGGTTCTTGCCCTGCTTGGGCTCGGGGACGGCCTGGAAGAGGATGCGGCGGCCGAGGCCGGTGTCCGAGGCGGGGTCGAACGGGTCCTCGGGGTGGCGGACGGCGGCCAGGGTGCGCCAGGCGGGGCGGCCGTCCACCTCGGTGACGGCGTCCGGGCCGATCGCGCCGGCGTCGAGCAGGCGTCCGATCAGCGGGCCGTGGTCCTCCGGCGCGTAGTCCAGCGCGGCGGCCCAGAAGGCGGCCTGGCGGTGCGGGTCGGCGCAGTCGATGACGAGCTTCCAGTGCAGTGGCATGCAACCGTTCATAGCGGTTGCGCCGCCGGCCGGGCAGCGACCGCGCCGGGAATGTCAAAAAGGCGCCTGTGTAGGCCAGTTGGCTGGGGGAATACTGGCTGGACGGAGAAGGGGGAGGGGACTCGGTCGATGGTGCAACAGGATCCGCCCGGGGGAGTCGAGGCGCAGCTGCTGCCGGAGCTGTTCCGGACGGCGGACAAGGCCTCGCTGGACGGCCAGCGCGAGACGCTGCGCTGGTACCGCGGCCTCATCGCGATGCTGGTGGTCGCCGCGCTGATCGGGTCGTTCCCGGGCCCGGAGCACGACGGCGACTTCGACCCCTGGCCGCTGTTCTCGGTGGCCGCCTTCCTGGTGGCCGGCTACTTCTGGTCGCGGCTGCGCCGCAGCAACCCGCAGGGCCGCTGGTACGAGGCCCGGGCGGCGGCCGAGTCGGTCAAGACGCTGGCCTGGAAGTACACCGTGCGGGCCCGGCCGTTCGACGGCGAGGCGCAGTCCGAGGACGTGGACCGCGGCTACCTGCTGCAGGTCGAGGACGTGCTGCGGGCCTTCGAGGACCCGGAGATCGTGCCGCCCGACACCGTCGCCGAGATCACCCCGGAGATGCGGCGGCTGCGCGCCGAGAGCCTGACCGCCCGGCGCACCCTCTACCTGCGCACCCGGGTCGAGGGCCAGCGCACCTGGTACCGCTCCCGGGCCGAGTCCTGCGACTCGCAGGCCGTCTCCTGGGGGCTCGGCATCGCGGCGCTGATCATCATCGGCGCGGCGGCGGCCGTCGCCCAGGCCACCGGCGCGCTGCAGGTGCACGTCTTCGGCGCCAGCTCGGCCGCGGCCGCGTCGATCATCGCCTGGACGCAGCTCAAGCAGCTCCGCCCGCTGGCCACCGCCTACCAGCTGGCCGCGCGTGAGCTGGAGAACGTCGGCAACCAGCTCTCGGACCTGGACCTCAAGGCGCCGGACGCCGAGGCCCGCTGGGCCCGGCTGGCCGCCGAGGCGGAGGACGCCGTCTCCCGGGAGCACACCACCTGGCGGGCCCGGCGGGCGTTCCCGCGCTAGGGCAACTCTGGAAAACGGCTGGGGAGATCGGGCGAAGGAGCACCACACCGGGCGCACAGGTGTGCGGGGTGCGTGAGGGTCGGGCGCCGAGGTGCGAACCGTAATCGTTACGTGTCCATGTCGTGGTTTCATCGCCTCCGCGCGACCCCTGTAACGCCGGAGGCCCCCCTTGCGCATTCTCCTGATCGCCAGCGCTTTCAACAGCCTGACCCAGCGCGTCCACACCGAGCTGCGCGAGCGCGGCCACCAGGTCGCCGTGCAGCTCGCCCTCGGCGACGACCAGATGCGGGCGGCGGTGGAGCGCACCGATCCCGAGCTGATCGTCTGCCCGATGCTCACCAAGGCCGTGCCGCAGGACATCTGGTCCACCCGGACGGTCCTGATCGTGCACCCCGGTCCCAAGGGCGACCGCGGCCCCTCCTCGCTCGACTGGGCGATCACCGAGGGGGCGCAGCGGTGGGGCGTCACCGTGCTGCAGGCCGTCGAGGAGATGGACGCCGGCGACATCTGGGCGTCCGTCGAGTTCACCGTCCCCGCCTGCGGCAAGAGCGAGCTCTACCGGGGCGAGGTCGCCGACGCCGCCACCGAGGCCGTCCTGCTGGCCGTCCAGCGCTACGAGGGCGGCCTGTTCACCCCCGAACCGCTGGACTACGACCGGCCCGACGTCCACGGAGAGCTGCGGCCCTTCCTGCGCCAGGAGGTGCGCCGGATCGACTGGGAGCGGGACGACACCGCCACCGTGCTGCGCAAGCTGCGCGCCGCCGACTCCCAGCCCGGCGTGCTGGACGAGCTGTACGGGCGGGAGTTCTTCCTGCACGGCGGCCACCCCGAGGACGAACTGCGCGGCCCGGTGCCCGGCGCCGTGCTGGCCACCCGGGACGGCGCGATCTGCCGGGCCACGGTGGACGGCGCGGTGTGGATACCCCAGCTGCGCCCGCGCCGCACGCCCGGCGGCCCGGCCACCTTCAAGCTGCCGGCCGCGACGGTGCTCGCCGGCGAACTGCACCGGGTGCGCGAGGTGCCGGTGAGCCCGGAGTCGGCCGGCCGCCGCGACACCTGGTCGGAGCTGCGCTACCGCGAGGAGGGCGAGGTCGGCTACCTCGAGTTCGCCTACCCGGGCGGGGCGATGAGCACCGACCAGTGCCGCCGGCTGCTCGCCGCCTACCGCGAGGCGGCCGACCGGCCCACCTCGGTGCTGGTGCTCGGTGCGCCGCGCGACTTCTACTCCAACGGGATCCAGCTCAACGTCATCGAGGGCGCGGCCTTCCCGGCGCTGGAGTCCTGGGAGAACATCAACGCGATGGACGACTTCGTCGAGGCCGTCCTGACCACCACGGACAAGGTCACCGTCGCGGCCCTCGCCGGGAACGCGGCGGCCGGCGGCCTGATGATGGCGCTCGCCGCGGACGAGGTGTGGTGCCGCGACTCGGCGGTGCTCAACCCGCACTACCGCCTGATGGGCCTGTACGGCTCCGAGTACTGGACGTACACCCTGCCGCGCCGGGTCGGTGCGCAGTGGGCGGAGCGGCTCACCACCGAGGCGCTGCCGGTCGGCGCCGAGCAGGCCCGCAGGATCGGCCTGGTCGACCGTACGGCCGGCGGCGACGCGGTGGCGTTCCGCCGCTGGGTGGCCCGGGAGGCGGCCCGGATCGCCGCCTCGACGGAGCTCACCGGGCGGCTGGTGGACAAGAAGCGCCGCCGGGCCGCCGACGAGGAGGCGAAGCCGCTGGCCGAGTACCGGGCGGAGGAGCTGCGGCGGATGCACGCCAACTTCTACCGGGCGGGGGAGCCGTACCACGCGCTGCGGCGGGACTTCGTCCACAAGGTCTGCCCGGTGGCCACCCCGGAGCACCTGACCGGGCTGCTCGGGCGCCCCGAGTAGCGGCCGGAGACGGCGCGACGCCCGGCCGGGGCGGGGGCCCGGCCGGGCGTCGGCGTTCCGTCGTCGGGCCTCAGTGCCGGGCGCCGGCCCCGGCCGGCCGCTTCCGCCGCTGCTGCGGGGGGACGCGGGGGGCCCGCGGGGGCAGCGGGGCGGCCGGCCCGGCCAGCAGGGGCTGCGAGTCGGGGCGGCTCGGGGAGACGGCGAAGGCCAGTGAGCCGAAGAAGACGTAGCAGCCGAGGCCGACCCCGAGCGGGAAGATGAACTGCAGGGCCATCACGCCGCCCTCGGTGCTGCGCGAGAGGTCCACCTGGACCGACAGCGCCGCCATGCCCGTGTAGTGCATGGCGCAGACTGCCACGCCCATCACCGGCGCCGCCGCGAGCACGGCGACCGTGCCGCGGATATTCAGCGCGGCCCAGAGCGCGGCCGTCGCCGCGACCACCGCGATGACGAGCGAGAGCACCACCGTGAGGCGGTCGAAGCCCAGCCGGCCGGGCAGGACCATCGCGGCCATGCCCAGGTAGTGCATCGCGGCGACGCCGAGTCCGGTGGTCAGCCCGCCGACCAGGAGCGCCAGGGCGGGGCGGCGGCGCCAGTACCCGACGGTGAAGAGCCCGACGCCGACCATGGCGACGGCGACCAGCAGGCTGAGCACCGTCAGCCCGGGCCGGTAGCTGATCTCGACGCCGGTCACGGAGAAGCCGAGCATCGCGATGAAGTGCATGGACCAGATGCCGGCGCCGAGCGAGGTCGACGCGAAGAGCAGCCAGGCAACCCGGGTGCGGCCCTTGGAGACGAGTGCCCAGCGGGCGCTGCGCAGGGCGACGAAGGAGCCGACGCAGGCGACGAAGTACGAGATCGCAGGTGTCAACCAGCCGTGGTCGGCATGGTGGATCGCACCCAATTGAGCTCCCTGGACGAGGGGTTGAGGGCGTCAGGACTCGGGCGGACGTGGCCGGCGGAAGAGCCGGGGGCGGGCGCGCGGCAGTGGGCGCGGCAGCGGGGGGAGAGTTCCGCCGAAGGTGAGACCTGACGTGTGATGCCCCTGACAACGGGGGACAGTAGCCACTGTCCGGCGGTCGCACAATGTTCGTGGTTTTCGTGAAATCCCAGGTCAGGGGGGGCCTTTACCGGGCCTACATGATCTTGGCACGAAGTCCTGACATCGCCTGCGCATGCTCCTGACGTCGCTTGCGCCCCCATTTGTGCCTTACTCCAACGGGGCCAGCCCGAACGGGTGGCCGGCTGGGTCGATCAGCACCCTGAGCGTGCGGCCGTGCTGGTAGGCGGGTTCGGTCGCGCCGAGCGCGAGGGCCCGCGCGGTGGACTCGTCCAGGTCGTCCACGTAGAAGTCGAGGTGGAAGTGCTTGCTGCCGTCCGGCTCCGTCCACGGCTCCGGCCGGTACCCGTTCACCCGGCCGAAGCCCAGCGGGCTGCCGCCCTCCGGGTTGTCGAGGATCGCGAAGTTCTCGTCGACGTGGCGGGTCTCCCAGCCCAGCAGCGCGCCGTAGAACGAGGCCAGCGCGACCGGGTCGGCGCAGTCGATGGTGACCATGGCGAGCCGGGCGAAGCCGGTGTCGCCCGGAGCGTTCCGGGCTCCCGGTGCACCCGGTGTGCCCTGGGTGCCCTGCTCGGCCGATGCGGACGGCGTGGCCTGCGAGGACGGCGCGGACTGCTCGGAGACGAGGTCGGACATGGCTGGTCGGCCCTTCTGGGAGTCGAGACCTGAGGCCCATGACCAATATGGCACCGGGCCGGTGCTCCGGCACGGTGGGGATCTCGTTTTCCTTAGCGAGAGTAATGACGTAAGCTAAAGAGATGCCCGAGATGTCCGAGCAGGACCTCGCAGCGATCAGTCAGCTGCGGTCGTCCACGATGCGCCTCTCCCGACGACTCAAACACCAGCGGGTGGAGGAGTCACTGAGTCCCACCGAGATGGGAGTACTGGGCACCCTCGCCCGGTGCGGAAAGGCGACGCCGGGTGAGCTCGCCCGGAAGGAGCACGTGCAGCCGCCTTCGATGACCAGGATCGTCGCGATGCTGGAGGAGAAGGGGCTGGTGCGGCGCGAGCCGCACCCCGAGGACCGCCGCCAGGTGGTCGTCAGCAGCACCGAGCAGGCCGAGACGATCCTCGCGGAGAGTCGTCGGCGCCGAAACGTCTGGCTCGCCGAGCTCGCCCAAGGGCTCGACGAGGAGGAATGGGCCGTCCTCCGGGAGGCCGCGCCCGTGCTCTACAAGCTCGCACACCTCTAGGCACGCCGACCCCGGCCCCGCCGGCCGGGAGAACAAGGAGCCCCCATCACCGCAGGACCGACCACCGACACCAGGAGCGCGACGGCCACCGCCATGGCCGTCGCGCCGCGAGGGGAGAACACCGTGACACCGCCGGTCGCAGCCAGCGCCGCCGCCATCCGTACCGACGAACCGACCACCGACCCCGCCGCGGCGACCGCCGCGGCCGCCGACGCCCAGGCACCCGCCCCCGCGGGGCAGCCCGGCAACGGCGACGACGACCCCGACGAACGCACCGCGGCGGACCCCGCCGCTCAGCGCCGAACCCCTTCGGCCGCATCTCCCACAGGAGCCGAGTTCACCCGGCCCGGGGGGATGTTCTCCTCCCTCCGCGTTCGCAACTACCGCTACTACTTCGCCGGCCAGGTGGTGTCCAACACCGGCACCTGGATGCAGCGCATCGCCCAGGACTGGCTGGTGCTGAGCCTCACCGGCAGCCCGCTCGCGGTCGGCATCACCACCGCCATGCAGTTCCTGCCGATGCTGCTGCTCGGGCTCTTCGGAGGCGTCCTCGCCGACCGGATGCCCAAGCGCAGGCTGCTGATCTACACCCAGGGCGCGATGGGCCTGCTCGCCGCGGGCCTCGCCGTACTGACCGTCGGCGGCGTCGTGACGCCGTACTACGTGTACGCCTTCGCGCTGCTGCTCGGCCTGGTCACCGTCGTGGACAACCCGACCCGGCAGGCCTTCGTCTCCGAGATGGTCGGGCCCGAGGACCTGGCCAACGCGGTCAGCCTGAACGCCGCCAACTTCCAGACCGCCCGACTGGTCGGCCCCGCCGTCGCGGGCCTGCTGATCGCCGCCGTCGGCAGCGGCTGGGCCTTCGCCGTCAACGCGCTGTCCTTCGCCGCCGTGATCGGCGGACTGCTGGCGATGCGGGAGGGCGAACTGCGCCCGACCGCGCGGATCGCCCGGGACAAGGGCCAGCTGCGGGAGGGCCTGCGCTACGTCAAGGAGCGGCCCGAACTGCTCTGGCCGATGGTGCTGGCCGGATTCATCGGGACCTTCGGGTTCAACTTCCCGACGCTGCTCTCCGGCTTCGCGTACGACACCTTCAAGGTGGGCGCCGGCCAGTACGGCCTGCTGAACACCGCGATGGCGGTCGGCTCGCTGGCCGGCGCGCTGCTCGCCGCCCGCCGGGGCGCGCCGAGGCTGCGCCGCCTGGTCGGCGCGGCACTGGCCTTCGGCACGCTGGAGGTCGTCGCGGCGTTCTCGCCCGACTACTGGACCTTCGCACTGCTGCTGATGCTCATCGGAGTGTTCGGCCTGAGCTTCAACACCTCGGTCAACTCCATGCTGCAGCTCGCCACCGACCCCGAGATGCGCGGCCGGGTGATGGGCCTGCTCGTCCTGGTCTTCACCGGCGGCACGCCGATCGGCGCCCCGATCGTCGGCTGGGTGACCGCCTCGTACGGGCCCCGGCTCGGCCTGCTGGCCTGCGGACTGGTGTCCGCGCTGGCGGCGGCCACGGTCGGCCTGGTGCTGGCCCGCAGTGCCGACCTGCGGGTGCGCTTCGACCTGCACCCGGGCCGCGGTGGCCGGGTGGTGGCCGTCGTGCCGCGGACCGGCCCGGCGCGCAAGTCCGAGCTGGCCGCCGCCTGCTGACGGTACGTCAGGCACCCCCCGAGGCCGCCTCGGGGGGTTCGTGGCGTCAGAGCCGGATGGCGAGGACCTGGCCGGGCCAGACACCGGTCGGCTGCTCGACCTCGAAGCCCTCCGTCTCGGTGAAGCCGAGCGCCCGGTACTGCGCGACCAGCCTGCGGTCGTCCCCCGCGTAGCAGTCCACCCGCAGCAGGCCGATGCCGCGCCGGCGGGCCTCCTCGACCGCGTCGGCGATCAGCGCGGCGCCGATGCCCGTACCCTTGCGGGCCCGGTCGGTGACCAGGTTGCGGACGTACAGCTCGCGCTCGGCCACGGCGGGGATGTGCCTGCCGCGCTCCTCGGACAGCACGCAGGCGCCGACCGTACGGCCCTCGTCGTCCACGGCGAGGCGCATCAGGAACGGCTCGCGGCCGTACCTCTCGACGTACTCGACCCGGGCCGGCGCGGTGCTGAACGGCTGGTCCCCCCACTGGCCGGTACGGCCCCGGGCGGCCAGCCAGGCCACGGCGCCGTCGAGCAGGGCGAGGAGGTCGGGGACGTCCTCGGGGCCTCCGGTGCGGATCTTCATGCCGCTGGAATCGATCACGAAACCGTTCTATCCCGAACCGGGGCGCCCCGGGAAGGCCGGGGAGGAAGGTGCGCGCGGGATTCGGGGCGGCCCGGGAGGACGTGCCCGCGCCCGCACCGGCGGCAAGAATGGCCGCATGAGGCTCTTCGTGGCGGTGCTCCCGCCGGTCCCGGCGCTGCAGGGGCTCGCCGACGCGGTCGCCCCCCTCCGGGCCCTGCCCGGTGCGGACCGGCTGCGCTGGACCGCGGCGGAGGGCTGGCACCTGACCCTGGCCTTCCTCGGTGAGGTGCCGGCCGAACGGCTGCCCGAGCTGGAGGCGGGCCTGGCCGCCGTCGCCGAGGTCCATCCCGTGCACCGGCTGCGGATCGCGGGCCCCGGGCGGTTCGGCGACCGGGTGCTCTGGATCGGCGTCGAAGGCCAGACCTGGGCGCTGCGCCGGCTCGCCGAGGCCGTCACCGAGGCCACCGCCGGGGTGACCGCGGAGACGGCGGACGCCTTCGCCTTCCACCCCCACCTCACCCTCGCCCGGGCCGGCTCCTCGCGCGGCCGCCGGCGGGCCGTCCAGCGGGTCGCCGCGGCCGAGCTGGACGGCCTCGCGGCGGCGTTGGCCGACTACCGGGGGCCGGAGTGGGCGGCCGCCGAACTGCACCTGATGCGGAGCGACCCGGCCGGCGGTCTCGCGCACTACGAGTCGCTGCGCTCCTGGGCGCTCGCGGACTGGGGCTAGCGGACTGGACCGGCGGACTGGGGTCGGCGGGTCGGGCGGGCCGACCGTGGGGCGGAGCAGCGGTGGGCGGACCGGCGGGCCGGGCCCGGCGGGACCTCCGATCCGTCCGGGCGTGAGGCGGAGGTACGCTCGTTGACCGTGGACCCCAAGACTCGAATGCGCATCGTCTCCGGCACCCTGGTGCTGCTGCTGGTCGTCGTGCTGATCAGCTCACTGGTCGGCCGGTAGGCAGGAAACGGCGCGAGGGCCACCACCCGGGCGGGTGGTGGCCCTCACGCATGCCTCGGCGCGTGCCTCGGGGCGCCTCAGGAGGTGCTCAGAGCTGCTCGACCACGTAGTCGATGCAGTGGGTGAGCGCCTCGACGTCCGCCGGGTCGATCGCCGGGAACATCGCGATGCGCAGCTGGTTGCGGCCCAGCTTGCGGTACGGCTCGGTGTCCACGATGCCGTTGGCGCGCAGGGCCTTGGCGACCGCGGCCGCGTCCACCGACTCGTCGAAGTCGATGGTGCCGACGACCTGGGAGCGCTCGGCCGGGTTCGCCACGAACGGGGTGGCGAAGGAGGACTTCTCGGCCCAGGAGTACAGCCGGGACGAGGAGTCGGCGGTCCGGGCGACGGCCCAGTCCAGCCCGCCGTTGCCGTTCAGCCACTCCAGCTGGTCGGCCAGCAGGAAGAGGGTGGCGATCGACGGGGTGTTGTACGTCTGGTCCTTCGACGAGTTGTCGATGGCCGTCGGCAGGTCGAAGAACGGCGGGACGTAGCGGCCGGAGCCGGCGATCTCGGCGGCGCGCTCCAGGGCGGCCGGGGAGAACGCGGCCAGCCACAGGCCGCCCTCGGAGGCGAAGGACTTCTGCGGGGCGAAGTAGTAGACGTCCGTCTCGGTGATGTCCACCGGCAGGCCGCCGGCGCCCGAGGTGGCGTCCACCAGGACCAGCGAGCCCTCGTCCGCGCCCGCCGGGCGCCTGATCGGCATCGCGACGCCGGTCGAGGTCTCGTTGTGGGTGAGCCCGTACACGTCCACGCCGGC
Source organism: Streptomyces sp. NRRL S-350 (assembly GCF_000719705.1). GTDB lineage: Bacteria > Actinomycetota > Actinomycetes > Streptomycetales > Streptomycetaceae > Kitasatospora. The sequence continues at coordinate 66,867 of NZ_JOHO01000008.1, forward strand.
CTCGGCGACCGGCAGCGGGTGGGTGCCCGGGGCGGTCTTGATGACCGTCGGCTCGGCGAGCCACGGCGCGGCCTTGACCGAGGAGGCGAACTTCGAGGAGAACTCGCCGAAGTCCAGGTGCTGGGACTTCTCCCGCACGAGGCCGAAGGCGGCGATGTCCCAGAAGGCGGTCGAGCCGCCGTTGCCGAGGACGACCCGGTAGTCCTCGGGCAGCGAGAAGAGGCTGCTCACGCCCTCGCGCACGCGCTTGACCAGGTTCTTGACCGGGGCCTGGCGGTGTGAGGTGCCGAGCAGGGAGGTCTGGGTGGCGGCGAGGGCACTCAGGGCCTCGGGGCGCACCTTGGACGGTCCGCAGCCGAAACGGCCGTCTGCGGGCTTGATGTCAGCGGGGATCTGGATCTGAGCCACGCGCGCAGCCTACCGGCCGGGGACCGGGCCGGGGTACGGTCGTCCGCCCGCTGAGACTGTGATCTTCGCTGCTCAGAGACGCCGAAAGCGGGCCCGGCCGAGGCCGGACCCGCTGCTCAGGGCCACTGTTCGGACTGCCGTCCGATGCCGTCAGCGGACGATGGCGTCCCAGCCCTCGATCTCCTCGGGACGGCGCGGGCCGGGGCCGATGTAGCGCGCGGAGGGGCGCACGAGCCGACCCGTGCGCTTCTGCTCCAGGATGTGCGCCGACCAGCCGGCGGTGCGGGCACAGGTGAACATCGAGGTGAACATGTGCGCCGGCACCTCGGCGAAGTCCAGCATGATGGCGGCCCAGAACTCGACGTTCGTGGCCAGCACGCGGTCGGGGCGGCGGTTGTGCAGCTCCTCCAGCGCGGCCTTCTCCAGCGCCTCCGCGACCTCGAAGCGCGGCGCGCCGAGCTCCTTGGCGGTGCGGCGCAGCACGCGGGCGCGCGGGTCCTCGGCGCGGTAGACGCGGTGGCCGAAGCCCATCAGGCGCTCGCCCTTGTCCAGCGCGTTCTTGACCCACGCGGTGGCGTCGCCGGTGCGCTCGATCTCCTCGATCATGCCGAGCACGCGCGAGGGGGCACCGCCGTGCAGCGGGCCGGACATCGCGCCGACCGCTCCGGACAGCGCGGCCGCGACGTCGGCGCCGGTGGAGGCGATCACCCGGGCGGTGAAGGTGGAGGCGTTCATGCCGTGCTCGGCGGCCGACGTCCAGTAGGCGTCGACGGCCTTGACGTGCTTCGGGTCCGGCTCGCCCCGCCAGCGGATCATGAACCGCTCGACGACCGTCTCGGCCTTGTCGATCTCGCTCTGCGGAACCATCGGCAGGCCCTGGCCGCGGGCGGACTGGGCGACGTAGGACAGCGCCATCACGGCGGCACGGGCGAGGTCGTCGCGGGCCTGCTCGGCGGAGATGTCCAGCAGCGGCTTGAGGCCCCAGACCGGGGCGAGCATGGCGAGCGCGGACTGCACGTCGACCCGGATGTCGCCGGAGTGCACCGGGATCGGGAACGGCTCGGCGGCCGGCAGGCCCGGGTTGAACTTGCCGTCCACGAGCAGGCCCCACACGTGGCCGAAGGAGACCTTGCCGACCAGGTCGTCGATGTCGACACCGCGGTACCGCAGGGCGCCGCCTTCCCGGTCGGGCTCGGCGATCTCGCTCTCGAACGCGACGACTCCCTCAAGCCCGGGTACGAAATCGGACATGCGACGGCTCCTTCAGTTCTTGGATCGGCGTTCCGCCGTGGTGGGGCGGGCACGCCAGTGACCGAATCGTGGTTGGCACTCGGTGCCAGAGTGACAGGCACGGGGTGCATTGCGCCATACACCACCGTGGTGATGTTTGCCTCCGGGCCCGCTTGAACTTCTCCGTCGAGGCCCGGTCGAGGCCTGCTCGGGGGTTCCGTCTGGGTCCTGCCGGGGTCCTGCCGAGGTCCCGTCGAGGCCCGGTAGGGCCCGGCCGGCGCCCCGAACCGAGCCCCCGGTTCCGGACAATTCCCCGCGCTACGGACGGCCAAGCGGTGGCGAGTCACCTTATCTCCCACCGGGGTTTGTCCGGAGGTAGCGGTACCGGTTGCTTGTCGTACGGGATGATGTCGGCGTGCAGATCCCGGAACGCGCCCAGTCGACGACCCCGAGCCCCGCCCTCCGGCCCCCCTCCGGTGAGGCCCGCCCCGGCCCGGACCTCACCGTCATGCGCGAGCACTACATCCACGAGGGCCTGGTCGAGGAACACCTCGCGCCCGAGCCGGCCGCCCAGTTCACCCGCTGGTTCCACGAAGCGCAGGACGCCGGGGTGGTCGAACCCAACGCGATGGTGCTCTCCACCGCCGACGCCGAGGGACGGCCCAGCTCGCGCACCGTCCTGCTCAAGGGCCACGACGTGCGCGGCTACGTGTTCTTCACCAACTACGGCTCCCGCAAGGGCTCCGAGATCGCCGCCAACCCCCACGCCGCCCTGCTGTTCCCGTGGATCACGCTGGCCCGCCAGGTGATCGTCCAGGGCCGGGTGGAGAAGATCGGCCGGGACGAGACCGCCGCCTACTTCCGCACCCGCCCGCACGGCTCCCAACTGGGCGCCTGGGCCAGCGAGCAGTCCAGCCCCGTCAGCAGCCGCGACGTGCTCGAACAGCGCTACGCCGAACTGGAGCGCCGCTACCCGGAGGGCGAGGGCGTGCCCGTCCCGCCGTTCTGGGGCGGGTACCGGGTGGTCCCCGAGAGCGTCGAGTTCTGGCAGGGCCGGGAGAACCGCCTCCACGACCGGCTGCGCTACCTCGCCGACCCGACGGCCCCGACGGGGTGGCGGGTGGAGCGGCTCTGCCCGTGAGGGCCCGCACGGCTCAGGTCTCCCAACTCGTCGGCCCGGTCGGCCCGGTCGGTCCCGTCGCCAGGCCGGAGGGCCGGAGTCGACGGCGCGGGATCGACGGGCCGGGCGGTCGAGCCGCCGCTCCCGGCCCGGAGCGGTGAGCGGTCACCTTCGCCGGGGTGTCGCCGGTGTGATCCGTACCGCCCGTCGCCGAGGGGGCTTGTGCGCCGGTCAGGTGCCCATGCGCGACCGCTGAACGGGTGAACTTTCGGCGAGACTCCGCAGCACGCGGGGGTTGGTGGGCAGTAAGGGCCGTGTAGGGGTGCACCGCGGTTGCACCCGCGCAGTACCCTTGCGACCAAGCCGGGGTATATACCCGGCCCTGCTTCTCTCTAACCCCCATCGTGGAAGAGAATCGAACATGACTCCCGCACTGGACACCATGCCGCGCACGGAACTGACGGGCCCTCAGGAAATTCGGGGGGGTGATCGGCCGTCGCTCGCCGATCTCGCCCAGCTCGGCGCGGAGGAACTCTCCGCGAGGATCCGGCGAGCCTTGCCGGACACCGGTGCGGGTGCGGTGCCGGTCGCGGCGTTCAACTCCTCCATCTGATCGGCCGACTCGCCGTCGGCTCTGGCTGAATCCGATCGACCATGACGCCAACTCCGCTGCCTTTCACGCAATTCGTGGTGAAAGTCCACAGCAGGTGTGATCTCGCCTGTGATCACTGCTACGTGTACGAGCACGCCGACACCAGTTGGCGGCGACGCCCCAAGGTCATCGGTGACGAAGTGCTGGAGGCCGCCGCCGAACGCATCGGCGAGCACGCGGCCGCCCACCGGCTGCCCGCCGTCCGGGTCGTCCTGCACGGGGGAGAACCCCTGCTCGCCGGCCCGGACCGTCTGCGCCGCGCCGCCGAGTCGCTCCGGGCGGCGCTCCCGTCCGGCTGTGCGCTCGACCTGCGCATCCACACCAACGGTGTGCTGCTGAGCCGCGCCTTCTGCGCGCTGTTCGCCGAGTTGGACCTCAAGGTCGGCATCTCGCTGGACGGGGACAAGGCCGCCAACGACCGGCACCGGCGCTTCGCCGACGGGCGCAGCAGCCACCCCCAGGTCCTGCGGGCCGTCGCGCTGCTGAACGAGCCCGAGTACCGGCACCTCTTCGCCGGACTGCTCTGCACCATGGACGTCGAGAACGACCCGGTGGCCGTCTACCGGGCGCTGGCCGAACTCCGGCCGCCCGCCGTCGACTTCCTGCTCCCGCACGCCACCTGGGACGAGCGGCCCAAACGCCCCGCCGAGCTGGGCGCCACCCCGTACGCGGACTGGCTGCTGACCGTCCACGGGCTGTGGGAGGCCGACGGGCGGCCGTTCGCCGCACGGACCTTCGAGTCCGTGCACCGGACCCTGCGCGGGTTCTCCAGCCTCACCGAGTCCCTCGGGCTGGAGCCGTCGGACCTGGCGGTCCTGGAGACGGACGGCACCTTCGAGCAGGCCGACAGCCTCAAGACCGCGTACGACGGCGCGCCGGCCACGGGGATGAACGTTTTCGCGCACAGCCTCGACGACCTCGCCCGCCACCCCGGCATCGCCGCCCGACAGTCCGGTCTGGCCGGGCTGAGCGAGGCCTGCCGCGCCTGCTCCGTGGTCTGCTCCTGCGGGGGCGGACTGTACGCCCACCGCTACCGGAGCGACGATGGAGGAGGCAGCTTCGACCATCCCTCCGTCTACTGCGGTGATCTCATGACACTCATCAACGGCCTTGCCGGCGCCGGTGGTTCTGCCGCCGTGCCGACGCAGGGCGGCGAGCAGCTGCCCGACGGCGCACTGCTGCCCGGCGCGCTCACGCCCGCCCAGCTCGACGAGCTCGCCCACGGGTACGGCAGCGCGGACACCGTCGCCACGCTCGGCCGCTCCCAACTCGCCCTCACCCGGGCGATGCTGGCCGCCGCCTGGGACGCCTCGGGGCAGGGGCGGCCCGAGGCGTGGGCCCTGCTGTCGGCACTCGACCTCGCCGCCCCCGCCGCCGTGGACACCGTCCTCGCCCACCCGTACGCCCGCGCCTGGGCGGCGCGGCGGCTCGCCGGCGACCTGTCCGTCGGGCTCGGCCCGCTCGCCGCCCTGGCCGCGGCCGCAGCGGTGCGGGCCGGGCGCGGGGACGCGGTGGCGGTGCCCGTGCGGGGCGGTTGGCTGCACCTGCCGACGCTCGGGCGAATCGCCGTACCCGACGGGGAAGCAGTGGTCACCGGGCGGGCGGGCGGCTTCGAGGTACGGGCCTCCGACGGCTCGGTGCGCACGGTCCTGGACGAGCCGCTGCGGCGGGTCCGACTGGCCGGCGGCTGGACCGTCGCCCTGGAGGACACCGACCCGCTGCGCGACTGCCACGACCACCCCGTCGCGGACCGGCTGACGGACGGCGAACTGCTCGACTGGACGGGCGCCTTGCGCGAGGCCTGGGAACTGCTCGGGCGGGACCTGCCCGAGTACGCGGAAGGCATCCGGACCGGACTGGCGACGGTCACCCCGCTGCGGCCGGGCCCGACAGGCCGGGACGTCAGCTCGGCGGCCCGGCAGGCGTACGGCGCGGTCGGCATCGCCCGGCCGGCCACCGCGCCGACGCTCGCCCTGCTGCTCGCGCACGAGTTCCAGCACGTCAAACTCGGCGCGGTGCTGGACCTGACGGACCTGTACGACCGCACCGACTCCGCGCTGTACTTCGCCCCCTGGCGGCCCGACCCCCGGCCGATCGAAGGACTGCTCCAAGGCACCTACGCCCACCTGGCCGTCACCGAGTACTGGGGCACCCGCACCCTGGCGTACGACGGGCTGGCCGGCGAAGCCGCCGACCGGGCGCGCGCCCAGCTCGCGCTCTGGCGGCGGTACACCGCCGACGCCGTGGACCGGCTCGTCGAGTCCGGGGCGTTGACGGCGCTCGGTGTGCGCTTCGCGGACGGCATGCGGGAGAGCGTCACCCCGTGGCTCTCCGTGCGGCTGCCCGCAGCAGCGGAGCGGGCCGCCGACCGGGCCCGCCAGGAACGCGGGCAACTGCGCCTCACCGAAGCCTGATCCAGGAGCCGCCGTGATCTCCGCCGCCGCCCTCACCGCCGGTCTCGCCGAACTGGGCGTCCGCCCGGGCACCGTGCTCCACGTCCAGGCCTCACTGCGAGCACTCGGACCGGTCGCGGGCGGCGCGGGCGGCGTGGTCGACGCGCTGCTCGACACCCTCGGGGACCAGGGCACGCTGGTGGCCTACACCGCCACCCCGGAGAACTCCGCCACCTCGCGCGTCCACCGGGCCGCCGTCGCCGGGCTCACCCCGGCGGAGACCGCCGCCTACCAGGACCGGATGCCGCCCTTCGACCCCGCCACCACCCCGTGCTCGCCCACCATGGGGGCCCTCTCCGAAGCGGTCCGCACCCGCCCCGGTGCCCGGCGCAGCAGCCATCCGCAGACCTCCTGGGCCGCACTCGGGCCCCGGGCCGGCGAGATCACCGCCCGCCACCCCCTCGCCTCCCACCTGGGACCGGATTCTCCGCTCGGGAGGCTGTACGACCTCGACGCCCGGGTGCTGATGATCGGCGTCCCGATGGCCGGCTTCACGGCCTTCCACCTCGCGGACCTGCGCATGCCGGACGTGCGGCTGCGCGAGTACCGCTGCGTCGGCGAGGACGGCTGGACCACCTTCACGGCCCCCGACCTGGACGACCTCCACTTCGGCGCGCTCGGCGAGGAGGTCCTGCGGACCGCCCGCGGCATCACCACGGCGCGCATCGGCGGCGCGGACTGCCGCCTCGTGCCGGTCCGGGAGGCCGTCGACCTCGCGGAGCGGATCCTGCGGCGCCCCCGGGCCTGAACCCGCCACCCGTCGCCCGTCGCCTGCCGCCCGTCGCCCGCCGCCCGTCGCGCCGGGGACGGTGGTGACAGCCCCGCCCCGGAATCCAAGCGGCGCCGGGGGTGGTCGCTCAGGCGGTGGTGAGTTCACGGACCGTGGCGGCGACGGCGGCGAAGTCCTTGCGCAGGATCTTGGAGTGGTTGCTCGGGACCTTCGTGCTGAGCTTGATGTCGGGGTTGCGGGCGACGACGGCGTCGAGGCCGGCGCGGATCCCCTCCATCACCTTCGGGTCGCCGCCCAGGTTGCCGCCGCTGGCCAGGACGTACCGGGTCGGTGTGGTGATGCGGTCGAAGACCGGGTCGAGGGCGGCGGGTGCGCAGAGTTCGTTGAGCTCGATGTTGATCTCGGCGTGTTGGGCGGCGCTCATCCGGGCGGCCAGGCCGAGGCGGCGGCAGAGCGGGAACAGCGGGCTCAGGCGGCGGAACAGCTTGCGGATCTGGGCCTTGGTGGTGTCGTCGAGCCACTCGTGTGCCATCGCGCCGTCCACGGACACCACCCCCCGGACGCGGTGGGGGTGCCGTGCTGCCCAGTGGATCGCGAGCATGGCGCCGTAGGACCAGCCGACCAGGATCGGCCGCTCGACCCCCCGTGCGGTGAGGACGGCGTCGAGGCTGCGGACGGAGGACTCGAAGGAGTAGTCGGAGGACGTCCCGGACTTGCCGCGGGCGCGCTCGTCGTAGGTGATGTGCCGGTAGCCGCTGCCGAGTTCGGCGATGACGTGCTTCCAGTGCGACTGGTCGGCGTAGGAGCCGTTGAGGTAGACGACGGGGATGCCGGGGCCGCCGGTGTCGGTGACGGCGAGGGCGGTGTCGTCGACCGGGACCATGCCGCTCCATGCGGGTCGTTCGGTGGTCATGGTGAGTGTCCTAGGGGTCTCAGAGGCTGCGGGCGGTGATGTCGCCGTGGGAGGTGGTGGCGCGGATGTCGAGCGCGGTGGTGCCGTCGTTGCGCAGGGTGTTGCTGATGCGGCCGTGGGCGGTGGCGGCGTCGAGGGAGGCGGAGGCGCCGGGGGCGGCGCCGACGGCGATGTTTCCGGACTGGGTGGTGAGGGTGACGGTGCCGCGTTCGGCCTGGTTGACGCGGATGTCGCCGCGGGTGGTGCTGATCTCGGCGGGGCCGGTGAGGCGGCCGATCTCGATGTCGCCGTCCACGGCGGTGAGACGGACGCTCGCGGCCTCGTCGATCCTGGTCTGGCGGTAGGCGCCGTCGAAGGAGAGGTCGCCGAGGCGGCCGACGACGCGCAGCTCGGCGGCTTCGGCCTTGGCCTCGACGCGGGAGCCGGCCGGCAGCTGGACGGTGACCTCGATCGAGCCCGCGCCGAAGAGTCCGCCGGCGTCGGGGGTGCGGATGTGCAGGACGCCGTCGAGGTAGGTGGCGGTGGTCTGCTCGGCGGTCTGGACGTCGCGGTTCTTCCCGGCGTTCGCGGGGCGGACCTCGACGGTGGTGTCGGTGCGGTCGGCGGCGATCAGCTGGACACGGCCGGCGGGGATGTCGAGGACGGCGGTGATCGCGGCGGGGGTGTCGAACTTCTGCATCGTGCTCTCCTTCGTGAGGCGGCGGCCGCTCGGTGCGCCCGCCGTTTCTGACGATGGAAAAGCTACGTTGCGTTCGAGAATCAGGCAACGCGTTCGTTGCTCAAAAAGCAGATCTACGCAGGTGGTGACCGAGAAATCGTTGCACTCGTTCTGAATCGAATGCAACGACATGAGACCTGTTCATTGCAATGGATTGTGAGTGAACGCTATCCGGGCCTGAATCGCCGCCGTCGGAACGGCAAGGGACGGCGGCTGGGCCTGCCGGACCGGACCGTCGCGGCAGGCCTCGGTGCGTGGAAGTCGCTGCGGTCGCCGGCGAAGCCGCCGACCACCGGCGGGTACGGGCGGTCGGCCCGGCGGTCGGCCCGGCGGATCGGCCGACCGCCGGGTCTCGCGGTCGCAACGCACAGGGCCGTGCCCTGGCGGCCGGGGGCGGGGAAGGCGACCCCGTCGAGACCCGGGACGACCTCAGGCGACGAAGTGGTCGAACTCGCCGGCCTTGGCGCCGCGGACCCAGGCGTCGAACTTGACGCGGGTGGTGGTGACGATGCGGGTGAGGTCGTTGGACTCGCGGATGTAGACGAGTTCGCCGTCGGAGGCGATCTCGATGTAGTCCGCCGAGCCCGCGCTGAGACTGGACCTCTGCCACTCGAGATGTTCCACGGGTGCCCCTTCTGGTGGTTCGCGGCGGCCGGGACGAGGGTACTGCCCCGACAGCACTGATGGCGGCATCGTTTCGGTCATGTCAATTCGTACGAGTCGTTGTGCTATTCCATTGGGGAGTCAGTCGTTCCTACACTGAAGCCCCGCCGCACGGGGGCTGCGGGAGGCAGGTTGCCGACGGGCCCGGGGGAGGCGCGTGTGACTGACCGGGGCTGGGACGAGGACGACTCCCGGCCGTACTTCTTCCTCTCCTACGCGCACACCCCGAAAGCCGGTGCGCGGGGCGCGGGCGACCCCAACCACTGGGTCAGGCAGCTGTACCGGGACCTCTGCGAGGCCGTGCTGCAACTGACCACGGTGCCGGACGGGGCGTCCGTGGGCTTCATGGACGAGTCCATGCACCAGGGCGAGTTGTGGGCCGACCGGCTGTCCGAGGAGCTGGCGACCTGCCGGGTCTTCGTGCCGCTGTACTCACCCCGGTACTTCAACAGCGTCCCGTGCGGACAGGAATGGCACGCCTTCACCCGCCGCCCCGTCTACCCGGCGAACCTCGACTCCGAACGCACCAGCGGCATCGTCCCCGTGCTGTGGGCGCCGATGAGCCGCTACCGGCTGCCGAAGGTGGCCGGCGAACTGCAGTTCAACCACGCGAGTTTCGGGCCCGACTACGCCACCGAAGGCCTGTACGCGCTGATGAAGCTCACCTACTTCCGCTCCGCGTACGAGCTGGCCGTGCACCGGCTGGCGGCGCGGATCGTGCAGGTCGCGGAGGAGACGGTGATCCCGGTCGGGCGCCGCCTCGACTTCAACGGCCTCCCGAGCGCGTTCAACGTCACCGCCCCGACCAAGCAGCTGCGGATCTCCGTCCTCGCCTACCACCAGGGGGAGTTGCCCACCGACCGCAACCCCGACTACTACGGCGAGCGGCGTACCGACTGGCACCCGTACCGGCCGGTCGGCTCGCCCATCGCGCAGCACGCCGTCCGGCTGGCACGGCAGTTGGGCTTCCAGCCGACCGTGCACGAGTTCGACGACGAGGTCGAGTCGATCATCGAGGGCAACGCCGAGGCGCCCGGCCTGCTGCTGCTCGACCGGTGGGCGCTGCGCGACCCGCGCCGACGGGAGCTGGTACGGCGCTTCGACCGATCGGACAGCACCTGGGTGAGCGTCCTGGAGCCGTGGAACGCCGACGACCCGGAGTGCGGCGAACGCGGCGGAGAACTCGGCGACTTGAGCGACGACGCCCTGCGCAACACCCGGCGCGCCAGCCGGCCGAGCTTCCTCGGCGCGACCGGCCCGACCGGCCTGCACACGCTGGAGGACTTCGACGACGCACTGCCCCGGGCCGCGATGAAGGCCAAGTACGCCTTCGAGAGCCGCACCAGGGCCGAGCCGGAGGAGCCGCCACCGCCCCGCCCGAGCCTGCGGGACGCGTTCCGGCCCGTCGGAGGCGGGTACGGTCCGGACGGATCAGACCCGGACGGATCCGACCCGGACGGGTACGGCCCGGACCCGTCCGAACCGGGGGAGGGCAACGGCCAGGGCCGGGGCCCGGGCAACCGCGACGACCCGTACCGCGCACACGATCCGCACGGCGAGCCCGACCCGCACCGCGCACACGATCCGCACCGCGCACACGATCCGCACCGCGAGCCCGACCCGTACCGCGACGACGGCGATGACCCCGATGACGGGATGGCGCCCCTGGGAGGACGAGGAAACCGATGACCGAGAACCGCACCAGGAACCTCCGCCTCGGGGGCCTCACCGCCGCCGACCTGGTCGCCCAGCGCGAGGCCGAGCGGCGCGCCGCGGAACAGGACCGCAACGGCCGGATCATCACCTTCTACTCCTACAAGGGCGGCACCGGCCGCACCATGGCCCTCGCCAACACCGCCTGGATCCTGGCCGCCAACGGCTTCCGGGTGCTCACCGTGGACTGGGACCTGGAGGCGCCGGGCCTCGCCAAGTTCTTCCACCCGTTCCTCGACCCGGCCTCCCTCGCCGGCACCACCGGGATGATGGACCTGATCGCCGAGTACCGCGAGGAGGCGCTGCGCCCGGTCGAGCACGCCGAGGGCTGGCACCTGGACTTCGCCCGGGTGCACCCGCACGCGCTGTCGCTCTCCTGGCCGCACTTCCCGTCCACCGGCAGCCTGGACTTCCTCTCCGCGGGCCAGTTCAACCGGGACTACTCCGAGGCCGTCACCCACCTCGACTGGGACATCTTCTACGACCGCTTCGACGGCGGGCAGTTCTTCGACGCCCTCAAGGCCGACATGGCCAAGCGCTACGACTACGTGCTGATCGACTCCCGCACCGGCCTGTCCGACATCGCCGAGATCTGCACCGTCCAGATGCCCGACGACCTGGTGGTCTGCTTCACCCTGAGCGACCAGTCGATCGACGGCGCCTCCCGGATCGCCCAGCACATCCACGACCGCTACCGCGAGCGCGGCATCCGCATCCTGCCCGTCCCGATGCGCATCGACGAGGGCGAGAAGGAGAAGGCCGACGCCGGCCGGGCGCTGGCGAGAGTCCGCTTCGACGGCCTGCCGTCCGGCCTCAACGGCGAGGAACTCGCCCAGTACTGGGGCTCGGTGGAGATCCCGTACCGGCCGTTCTACGCGTACGAGGAGATCCTCGCGACCTTCGGCGACCAGACCGGCACCCCCACCTCGATGCTGGCCGCCTGCGAGCGGCTGACCTCCATGCTCACCGACGGCCGGGCCCCCGGGCTGCCGCCGATGGACGAGGCGGTCCGGCTGCGCTACGTCGACGCGTTCACCCGCCGCCGCCCGTCCGTCCCCGCCGACCTCTACCTCTCCTACGTCCCCGAGGACCGGATGTGGGCGGACTGGATCGAATCCGTGCTCACCCGGGCCGGCTTCCGGGTGCTGCCCCGGGACCTGAGCGCCGGCACCGACCCGCGCGAGGAGACCGAGCGCGGCATCGACTCCGCCTTCCGGACGGTCGCCGTGCTCTCACCCGCCTACCAGCGCTCCCCGCAGGCGCGGGCGCTGTGGGAGTCGGTGGTCAGCTCCGACCCGTCGGGCACCCGGCGCCAGCTGCTGCCCGTCCGGGTCGGCGACGTGCGGCTCACCGCGCCGTTCAGCAACCGCAACCCGGTCGACCTGGTCGGCCGCGACGAGGCGCAGTCCGTCCAGAGCCTGCTGCGCGCACTCGGCCGCGGCGACGCCACCCTCGACGACGCGCCCAGCGGCGGCCCGCGCTTCCCCGGCAGCAAGCCGTCGGTGTGGGACGTCCCGCCGCGCAACCCCTCCTTCACCGGCCGCTCCGCGGTCCTGGAACAGCTGCGCAACCAGCTGCGCGGCGGCATGGCGGCCGTCCTGCCGACCCCGCAGACCCTGTACGGGCTCGGCGGCGTCGGCAAGACCCAGGTGGCGCTGGAGTACGCCCACCGCTTCATGTCCGACTACGACCTGGTCTGGTGGATCGACGCCGAGCAGACCGAGCTGGTCGCCCCCGCGCTCGCCGAACTCGCCCGCCGACTGGGCCTACGGGTCGGCGACTCGGTGACCGAGGCCGCCGAGGCCGCCCGGGAGGCCCTGCGCCGCGGCGTGCCGACCTCGCGCTGGCTGCTGATCTTCGACAACGCCGACGAGCCCGCCGAGATCCGCCGGTTCTTCCCCGGCGGCTCCGGCCACATCCTGGTCACCTCCCGCAACCAGGCCTGGACCGGGCACGCCGAGGCACTGGAGGTCGACGTCTTCACCCGCGGCGAGAGCGTCGAGCACCTGTGCCGGCGCGCCCGCAGCCTCTCCCGGCCGGACGCCGACCGGGTCGCCGAGGCGGTCGGCGACCTGCCGCTGGCCGTCGAGGTGGCCGCCGCCTGGCTGGACACCACCGGGACACCGGTGGAGACCTACGTCACCCAGCTGCACGCCGAGGCGGCCCGCGCGCTCGCCGTCGGCCGGCCCGCCGACTACCCGACCCCGGTCGCCGCGACCTGGAACGTGTCGATCGGACGGCTCCGCGAGCAGTCTCCGGCGGCGGTGCGGCTGCTGCAGCTGTGCGCGTTCTTCGCGCCCGAGCCGATCTCGATGAACCTCTTCTACAGCGACCAGATGATCCGGGCACTGGTGAGGTACGACGCCGACCTCAGCGACAAGTTCATGCTGGGCAAGGTGATCCAGGCGATCGGCCGGTACGCCCTGGCCAAGGTCGACGCCGGCAGCAACAGCTTCCAGGTGCACCGGCTCGTCCAGGCGGTGATCCGGGCCGGGATGACCGCCGACGAGCAGGAGATCGCCGTCCACGAGGTGCACCGCATCCTCACCGGCGCCCGGCCCGTCCTCGGCGACACCGACGACCCGGCCAACTGGCCCGCGTTCGACGAGATCTGGCCGCACCTGTCGCCCTCCAGGGCGCACAACTGCGACGAGGCGGACACCCGCCAGCTCCTCATCGACCGGGTCCGCTACCTGTGGAAGCGCGGCGAACTCGACCGCGCCCGCGACCTCGGCCACGCACTCGACGCGGAGTGGACCAGCAAGCTCGGCGACGACGACCGGCAGACCCTGCTGCTGCGCTTCCAGCTCGCCAACGTGCTGCGCTCCCAAGGAAACTACGCCGAGGCGCTGGCCCTGGACGAGTCCACCCTGGAGCGCCAGCGGGCGCTGCTCGGCGAGCACCACCCGTACACCCTGATGACGGCCGGATCGCTCGGCGCCGACCGCAGGGCACTCGGCCGGTTCCAGGCAGCACTCGACCTGGACCGCGAAATCCTCGACCAGTTCCGCGAGTTGTTCGGCGACGACAACCCGCGCACGCTCTCCATGGCGAACAACCTGGCGATCGACTACCGGCTGGTCGGCGACAGCGAGGCCGCCCGCGAACTCGACCAGGAGACCCTCGACCGGCGCACCGCCGTGCTCGGCCCCAAACACCCCTACACCCTGTCCACCAAGTCCAACCTGGCCCGCGACCTGCGCGAACTCGGCGACTACCGAGGCTCGGTGGACCTGCTGCAAGAGGTCACCGCCGACCTCGGCGACGTCCTCGACCCGGACCTGCCGGAGAACCTGCGCAACGCCAAGTCGCTGGCCGTCTCCCTGCGCCGCATCGGCCAGCTCGCCGAGGCCCGCCGGATCACCAAGGAGACCTACGAGCGCTACCTGGAACGCTACGGCGCCGACGCCCCCGACGCGCTCGCCTGCGCGCTCAACCTGGCCGCCGACCACAGCGCCTCCGGCGACAAGGAGGCCGCCCGCGACCTCTGCTCCACCGTCTTCGAGGGCCACCGGCGGCTGTTCGGCGACGAACACCCGTTCACCCTGGCCTGCGCCAACAACCTCGGCATCTACCTGCGCGGCAGCGGCGACGTCCAGGGCGCCATCGAGCGCGGCCGGCTCACCGTCGAGGGGCTGACCCGCTCGGTCGGGGCGAAGCACCCGTACACCCTCAACGCGATGATCAACCTGGCCAACGCCTACGGCGACGACGGGCAGCCGGAACTCGCCGAACAACTCGGCCGGGCCGCCTACCAGGGCCTGTGCGAGCGCTACTCGTCGCAGCACCCGGACGCGGTGGCCTGCGAGGCCAACCTGGCGATCACCCTCAGGTCCGTCGGCCGGCACACCCAGGCCGCCGAACTGCGCTCCCGGGCGATCGCCGAGCTGATCCGGCAGTTCGGCGAGGAACACCCCAACACGGTGTCGGCGCGCGGCTGGAAGCGGATCAACCGCGACCTGGAGCCGCAGCCGGTGTGACGGCCCGGGCGCGAGGCGCCCGGTGACCGGGAGGGGCGGGGTACGCTGCCGAGCCATGGCCACCACCCCGCCCCCGGTCCTGGTCACCCGGCGCCTCGCGCCCGGTGTCATCGAACGGCTCACCGCCCACCACGCCGTCACCTACCAGGACTCCGACCTGGCGATGGACCGGTCCGAACTGCTCGCCGCCGTCCGCGGCCGGCAGGCCGTCCTCACCACCCTGGACGACCGGGTGGACGCCGAGTTCCTGGACGCGGCCGGCCCCGGGCTGCGGATCGTCGCCAACCACGCGGTCGGTTACCACAACGTCGACCTGGCCGCCTGCGCCGAGCGCGGCGTACTTGTCTCCCACACCCCCGGCGTGCTCACCAACGCCACCGCCGACATGGCTTGGGCGCTGCTGCTGGCCGCCACCCGCCGGCTCGGCGAGGGCGAGCGGCTGCTGCGCTCCGGTGCGCCCTGGACCTGGGCGCCGAACTTCCTGCTCGGCCTGGAACTGGCCGGCACCCCGCTGGGCGTGCTCGGCATGGGCCGGATCGGGCAGGCGGTGGCCCGCCGGGCCCGCGCCTTCGACATGCCGGTCAGCTATCACAACCGGCGCGAACTGCCGCCCGGCCAGGCCGAGGGCGCCGACTGGAAGCCGCTGGAGGAGCTGCTCGCCACCTCCACCGTGCTGGTCGTCACCTGCCCGCTCGGCGACGCCACCCGGCACCTGCTGGACGCCCGCCGGCTGGCACTGCTGCCGCGCGGCGCCGTGGTGGTCAGCATGACCGCCGGGGTGGTCGACGAGGAGGCGCTGGCCGCCGCGCTGGAGTCCGGCGTGCTGTTCGCCGCCGCCGTGGACAACTTCGAGCACGAGCCCGCCGTGCCGCCCGCGCTGCTCGCCCAGGAACGGGCGGTGCTGGCCCCGCACCTGGGCAGCGCCACCGTCGCCACCCGGCAGGCGATGGGCGGGCTCGCGGTGGACAACGTCCTGGCGGTGCTCGACGGCCGGGAGCCGGTGACGCCGGTGAAGCCCTGAGGGGCCGGGCTACCGGGTCTTCGGCTGCTGGTAGTACGTGGCGGTGAGGAGCCAGGCGATGAGGGGGCCATGGACCTCCCGCGCCTGCTCCAGCGTCATGCCGACCGGGTCGGTCGAGACGTGCTGGCGCAGGTCCCGCCGGTCCTTCCGGGGCAGTCGCCAGGCGGTCATCAGGCGGTCGCCCGGAACGTCCCACTCGACTTGACCGTAGTCCTGCCCGTCGTGGACGAGGTGGGGACCGGGGCGGTCGGTATCCGGTTCGGGTCCGAACCCGAACCGGTAGTGCGACGGCCGGGTCGGCAGGCGCTCGAGCAGTTCGGGAACCGCCTGCTCGATGGGCGTCGACGGCGCGAAGTAGGCGATGACCCGCAGGTGCCCCGTCAGCGCCGACTCCGTCCCGGGCGTGGCGTGGGGGACCGGGATGAAGCCCAGCCGTGAACCCCGTCGGCAGCTGTCGATCGTCTGGCTGAAGACGGGCCGGAGCGCGTGGGTCCGCGCGAGCTCCGACAGCCGCACCCGCAGCTGTTCCTCGGCCTCCTCGCGGGCCTGCCGGACGGCCTTCGAACGGACGACCCGCCGCAGCCGCCACGTCGCCGGCACACCGGAGGCGAATGCCGCCTTCCCGGCGACGAGGACGAGGAGCACGACGACCCCCAGGATCTGTTTCGCCTTCGCCGGCCCGCGGCGCCAGTCGCTCATCCGCCCATGCTCGCCGAGTCGGCCGGCCCGCACCTGAGTACGCGTACTCAGAAACCGGTCCGGGACGTGTGGTCAACCGGCCGCCCAGGCAAGGGCGGTGGTCATCACCCGGAACGCGCCGAAGTGCGCGGCGCCGGGCTCCACGAAGAGTTCGGCGCCCGGGATGTGGTCGGCCAGCCAGCGCGAGTGGTCGACCGGCGAGAACTGGTCGTCGGCGCCGTGCCAGAGCCAGGTCGGCACCCGGATGGAGCCGATGTCGAAGCCCCAGTCGGCGGTGAAGGCCAGCACGTCGTCGATCCAGCCGTCCGCGCCGTGCCGGAACGCCTCCCGGTAGTTGCTCTGGAGCATCCGCCGCAGCCCGCTGTCGGCCACCACTTCCCGGTCGGCGGAGGAGAGTTCGGTGCGCAGCCCGTTCAGCAGCCGGACCGGGTCGTCCTTGATCTGCCGGGAGCGGAACTCCATCGCGTCGGCGATCCGGCTGTGCCCGAGCTCCGCCTCCTTGTAGGCGCGGACGTTGGACGGGGTCATCCCCGCGTACCAGTCCAGGCCGGCCGCGTCGCGCGGCGCGAGGCCCACCAGCACCGCCACCCGGCTGACCCGCTCGGGCAGCAGCGCGGCGCAGGCCAGCGCGTGCGGGCCGCCGCCGGAGCGGCCGAGCACCGCGAAGCTGTCCAGCCCGAGGTCGTCCGCGATGGTCCGCACGTCCGAGGCCGCCGCGCTGACCCGGCGGCCGAACAGCCGGGTCGAGTCGCCGTAGCCGGGCCGGTCGTACGAGATCAGCCGGACGCCGAGCCGGTACAGCACGGTGCTGCGCGGGTGCGGGCCGACCCGACTGCCGGGCATCCCGTGCAGCAGGAACACCGGGCGGCCGCGCGGGTCGCCGAGGGACTCGACGGCGAGGGCACGGTCGTCCGCCGTTTTGACCATCCGTAACGACACCTGCGGCCTCCTCAGTGCTCCGGGTCGGTTCCGTGCGCCGGGTCGGTTCCGTGCTCCCGGTCGGTGGTGGTGCGGACCTCCCGGCGGGCCTGCCAGGTGGTGTGCTCGCGGGAGATCGCGTCCTCGGCGTCCCGGGCCAGCCGGGCCCAGACCTCCTCGGCCTCCTTGGAATCCAGGTCCAGCCGGGCGAGTTGGCGCTGGATCTGCGCCAGCTCGGCGGCCGCCAGCCCGTACGCCGCGGCCAGCGGGCGGAACTGGCGCAGCTGCGCCCACGCGGTGACCGAGGCGGCCACCGCCGAGACCGTGCCCAGTGCGTCGTAGGTGAACGCGCCGAGTGCCCGCAGCACCGCGAGCACCAGCCCGAGCGCGGGCAGCAGCACGCCCAGCATCCCGGCCCAGTACCCGGCCCGGGCGCAGTAGCGGGCCTTGGCGCGGTACCAGTCGTGCTGCACCTGGATCCGCTCGGCCAGGTACACCTCGCGGCGCACCGCCAGCGGCTGCTCGCGCAGGTCGCGCATCGCCGCCGTGACCTCCACCCCGCTCCCGGGGACGGCCACCGGGGTGTCCCGGAAGGCGCCGAGCACCCGGCCCAGCTGGAAGCGGTACAGGCCTTCGGCGTCCGGCAGGGCGCGCGGCGGCGGCTGGTAGGCGTCGGCCCGGACGGCGTACTTCCAGGCCAGGGTCTTGACCGACTCGGCGGCCGCCCGCCCCTCGTACCAGAGCCCCTGCGGGTTCTGGCGGCTGATCACCACCGCCAGGGCGATCGCGCCGAGGTAGGCGGCGGCCGCGGGCCAGGCCCTGGGCGCGCCGTCGGCCGAGCCGGTCGCGGCGGCGATCACCAGCAGGACCAGCTCCCAGGCGGAGAGCAGCACCGAGCGGCGCTGCCCGCGCAGCGAGGCCGCGTCGGCGGCCCAGAAGAACTCGGGCAGGAGGTCCCGCTCGCGCACCCACCCCGTCCGTCCAGCCCCAGACGCCATGTTCGGCCCCCACCTGTCGCACCGGTAGCACCGCTTTCCTGCCCCGGGCGGCTTCCCGGTACGCCTGGCGGCGTCCGGGGTGGCACGCATTGGCCGGGAAGGCGCGGTGGATTGTCCGGTACGCCCCGTGTTCGCTCTGGCACCGAGCGTGTGCGACGGTCCGGTCAGGGGTCCGCCGGCGGGTGCGGTCAGCAGGCGGGGGCCGGGAGGTGCGGGTCAGTACGTGTAGAAGACCCGTTCCGCGTTGGCGGCCATCTGCTTGGCGTTCCACTCGGTGCCGCCCGGGACGTTGCCGGAGCGGAACAGCGGCGGGGCGGGGGCGTCCCCGGCGCTCGCCCGGTCGGCCAGCCGGCCGACCGCGGCGGCGACCACGGCCTGCATCAGCGCACTGGTCACGACGGTGGAGACCGGCCCGAAGGTGGTCTCGGCGCCGGGGTGGGTCAGCTCGCCGTCGCCGACCGCGATCTTGCTGTCCAGGACCACGTCGCAGTGGTCCTTGAGGTAGGTGCCGGACGGGTGCGCGGAGGGGACCTCCGCCGGGTAGGCCAGCGAGGTCACGCCGATCACCTTGAGTCCGCGGTCCCGGGCGTAGCGGGCCAGCTCGACCGGCATGACCTGGCGGCCGGACAGCGAGATCACGAACAGCAGGTCGCCGGTGGTCGCCGGGGTGAGGTCGAGGGTGGCGGTGGCCAGTCCGGAGACCCGCTCGAGCGCGCTCGACAGCGGTGCGGGCATCACCGTCACCCCGGCCGTCCCGGGCACGTTCAGCAGGTTCATCGGGACTAGTCCGCCGGCCCGGTAGACGACGTCCTGGGCCGGCAGCGAGGAGTGTCCGGCGCCGTAGGCGAAGACCCGGCGGCCCTCGGTGATCGTCTCGGCCAGCAGCGCGGCGGCGGCCTCGATGGTGTCGGCCTCCTCCTCGCGGACCTGCCGGAGGTGGGCGATCGCGGCGTCGAAGTACCTGCCGACCAGGTCGTCCATCTGGTGCCTCCGCTCTCTGCCGGTGGGGGAGCCGGCCGCATGGGGCGGTCCGGGTGGGCCGGAGCGCCGGTGGAGAAAGCTACGGCCAGCACCGTCGCGCCCGGGCGGTACCGCTGTCAACAGCGACGAAACCGGTGCCCGGAGCCCCCGCGCGGGCCCGGTTGCCGTCCCGGTACGTCAGAATTGGCGGTGAGGACACCGAAGAACGGAGCCAGCGGCGATGTCTGGGCTGATCGACACCACTGAGATGTACCTTCGCACCATCCTGGAACTGGAGGAGGAAGGCATCGTCCCGATGCGCGCCCGGATCGCGGAGCGCCTGGAACAGAGCGGTCCGACGGTCAGCCAGACGGTCGGCCGGATGGAGCGCGACGGGCTCCTCAACGTCGCGGGGGACCGCCACCTCGAACTGACCGAGGAGGGCCGGCGCCTCGCGGTGCGCGTCATGCGCAAGCACCGCATCGCCGAGTGCCTGCTGGTCGACGTGATCGGCCTGGAGTGGGAGCAGGTGCACGAGGAGGCCTGCCGCTGGGAGCACGTGATGAGCGAGACGGTCGAGCGCAAGGTGCTCGCCATGCTCGGCCACCCCACCCAGTCCCCGTACGGCAACCCGATCCCGGGCCTGGACGAGCTGGGTGACGCCAAGGCGGAGGGCGAGGGCTTCGACGCCGGGCTCGTCCCGCTGGACACCGTCAAGCCGGGCGACGCCGGGGCCGACGTGGTGGTCCGCCGGATCGGCGAGCCGATCCAGACCGACAGCGTGTTGATGAGCACCCTGCGCCGGGCCGGCGTCCGGCCGGGCTCCACGATCAAGGTGACCGCGGGCGTCGGCGGCGTGCTGGTCGGCAGTGGGGACACCGCGGCGGAGCTGGGCAAGGACATCGCCCAGCACGTCTTCGTCGCCCAGGCCTGAGGCCCGGCGCTCGTCGACGGAGTGGGGCCCGCTGCTCCCCCGGCCTTCGGCCGGGAGGTGCTCACCCGCACAGCGGGCCCCGCTCGCCTCCCCGTTCCCTCCCGTCCCTCCCTCTTCCCCTCCGTCCCTCCCGCTTCCCCTCCGCCGCCTCGCCCGGCTTCCCCGTCCGAGCGCCCCTTCCGGCTGCCCACACCGCAATTCCTCCCCTCGGCCGATCATGGCAATCCTTGAGCGCTGTCACTCGTACGAGGGGCTTTCCCGGTTGACCAGCGGGTAGGTCGAAGCCTTATCCGGACATGCGGATGACGGGCCCCGCCCCCGGTGGGGGGCAAGGCCCGTCACTCATGCGCGTTGTCTCGCGCGGAGCGCGCCCTCGCCCGATCGGCGTAGGGCGGCCGTCCTGGGGAGGGTGAACCGGCGGCCGGCCCGTTCAGCCCACCGGCGCCGGCAGGGCGGCCTGGTCGGCGCGGTACGCGGGCGCCTCCCGGCCGCAGGCGTACGCCAGCGGGCTGATCAGCTCGGCGGCGTCCGGCAGCCAGCGGTTGAGGGCGGAGGGGGAGCGGGCCCACTGGGCGTACCCGGTGGAGCCGATCCGGGACGGCGGGGCGACCGTCCAGTCCCCCTCGCCGCGGGCGACCAGGTCGAGGCGGCCGGGCGGCCAGCCGAGCTTGCGGAGCATCTCCGGGAGCTTGGCCGCGACCCCGGGCAGGACCAGGAAGTGCAGCCGTCGGCCGACCCGCCCCGGTGCGGCGGGCAGCACCGCCACCGGCCCGAGCTGGAGGTCCATCCGTTCCATCCGGGCCAGTGCCAGGCAGCCGGCCGTCTCCGGCACGTCCAGGACGTCGAAGGACCGGCCGGTGGGGAGCAGGATCGAGGCCTGGGGCCGCTCGGTCCACCAGCGCCGGACCGCCCCGGGCCCGGCGCTCGCCTTGCGGGCCCAGTCCGCGTCCAGCGGGTGGGCGCCCGGCATCGCGCAGTGCGGGTCGTCGCAGGAGCAGCGGGCGGGCCCGTCGCCGTCGACCAGCCAGGCGCCCGGGGCCACCTCCCAGTGGCGGTTCTCGGCGTAGCCGACGGCTTCGATGAGCAGCGGGGGCAGGCCGGCGTTCTCGTCCTGGCCGGAGGCGTCGGGGATGTCTTCCACGTGCTGCTCAACTACCGTGCGTGAGGCGGGTTACGGCCCCGGGGCGCCCGGTTGGACGCATCCCGGCAATGTCACCCGTTCCGGTTACTCGACCGAGCCGGTGGGGTCGGGGGCAGGCGCAGCGGGGGCGCACGGGAGCATTTCCCAGGGCGCAAGGGGGGTGCGGATCGTCACCGTGGGTATCCCGCTGGCGTTGCTGATCGCTAACCTGGTGTCAGATTCCTTGGACGGTCGGACAGTCGGCAACAGATCAGCAGAATCGTCGCCCGCCGGCCGGGACCGGTGGGCGTGGGGAGGCGAAGCCCAATGGCCGCGAGACCACTCGTCGCACGACAGCCCAACGAGCGTCTGCAGCAACTGATCCAGGAGGCCAGCTGCTCCAACGCCGGCCTGGCCCGGAGGGTCAACCTCTGCGGTGCCGAGCACGGTCTGGACCTGCGGTACGACAAGACCTCCGTCGCCCGCTGGCTGCGCGGGCAGCAGCCGCGCGGGCAGGCGCCGGCCGTGATCGCCGAGGCCCTGGGCCGCAAGCTCGGCCGCAGCGTGTCGGTCGAGGAGATCGGCATGGCCGACGGCAAGAACCTCAGCTCCGGCATCGGGCTGCAGTTCGCGCCGACCCTCGGCGCCGCCCTGGAGCAGGTCTGCGAGCTGTGGCGCAGCGACGTCGGCCGGCGGGACTTCCTCACCGGGGCGACGGTGGCCGCCTCGGCGCTGGTGGAGCCCAGCCGGGACTGGCTGATCACCCCGCCGGACCCGGTGGTGGCGCGGACCGGCGGCCCCCGGGTCGGCCCGACCGACGTGGCCGCGATCAGGGCGACCACCGCGATGCTGGTCGACCTCGACCACCGCTTCGGCAGCGGCCACGTGCGCCCGGTGGTGGTGCACTACCTCAACTCGGTGGTCTCCGGCCTGCTCGGCGGGGCGTACCGGGAGGAGACCGGTCGCCAACTCTTCGCCGCGGTGGCCAGGTTGACCGAGCTGGCCGGCTACATGGCGGTCGACACCGGACAGCCCGGGCTCGCCCAGCGCTACTACATCCAGGCACTCCGGCTGGCCCAGGCGGCCGACGACCGGGGCTACGGCGGCTACGTGCTCGCCGCCTCGATGAGCCACCTGGCGGCCACCCTCGGCAACCCGCGGGAGATCGCCCAACTCGCCCGCGCCGCCCAGGAAGGCGCCCGGTCGGTGGCCACCCCCACCGCGATGGCGATGTTCTACGCCGCCGAGGCCCGCGGTCACGCCCTGCTCGGCGACGCCCGATCCTGCGAGGCGGTGGCGGCCAAGGCGCTGGAGATGATGGGCAAGCGCCGCCCGGAGGACGACCCGGACTGGATCGTCCACTTCGACGACGCCTACCTCGCGGACGAACTCGCCCACTGTCACCGGGACCTGGAACAGGCGGGGCCGGCCGAGCACTACGCCCGCCGGGCACTCGACCTGCACCCGCCCACCCGGGTCCGGCGCCGGGCGGTCGACCTCGTGCTGCTGGCCACCGCGCAGCTGCAGCAGCGCGACCTGGAACGCGCCTGCGAGACCGGCACCCAGGCGGTGCGGCTGCTGAGCGGGCTGCGCTCCAACCGGGGCGTGGAGTACCTGGACGAGTTCCGGCGCCGGCTGGAGCCCTACCGGGAGCAGCGGGTGGTCCGCGAGTTCCACGCGCGGGCGGACGCGGAGGCGGCCTGACCCGGGAGGCCCGGACCGGGGGCGGTGCGAGCGGCGTCGCTCCCGGATCGTCTGTGCAGGGAGCGTGACGGATGTCCCGCCCACGTGGTCACCCGGTGAGGCGAACCGGTAGCGTGGGCGCGACGTCCAAGGAACTGTGATGCTCCCAAGAACCGACGAGATGTGGTCCGCCGTCAGTGCGCGGTCCTGCACAGGTGAGGAATCGCGTTGAGTCAGCGCCGCTCGTACCCCAACTCGGGTGACTTCAACCTGGACGACCTGTTCCGCCCCGAGCCCGCCCCGCAGGGCCAGCCGGGGCAGCCGGACCAGGCAGGCCAGCCCGGCCAGCCCGGCCAGCCCGGCCAGCCGCAGGGCCACTCGGCCGTGCCGCCGGTGGGGCAGCCGTCCGGGCAGCCGGAGTACCTCGGCGAGGGCGGGCACGCGCTGCCGACCCAGGCCATGCCCGCGCAGCCCGTGCCGGGCCAGGGCGCCCCGTGGGGTGCGCCGCAGCCCGGGTACGGCGCCCCGCAGCCCGGCCCGGCCCCGGAGACGCAGCACCTGCCGCCGTACCCGGCCGGCGACCCCCAGGCGCCCGGCTACCCGGCGCCGCAGGCCCCGCCCGGTTATCCGCAGCAGCACGCCGCCCCGGCCTACCAGGGCTACCCGGCGGCCGCACAGCCCCAGCCGGCCTACCCGGCGCAGGACTACAGCCAGGGCCACGGCCAGGGCTACGCCCCGGAGCACGTGCAGGACCACGACGGGCCCCGGGCCGGCGGGTCCGGCCGCCGCCCGTCCAACAAGCTGATCATCGGCGGCGTGGTGGCGGGCTGCGCCGTGGCGGGCATCCTGGTCGCCGTCCTGATGAGCGGCGGCGGCGGGGCCAAGGACGACAAGAAGACCACCCCGGTGGCCGCCACCGGCAGTGGCGCCGCCACCGGGACGAACGGCCCGAGCGGTTCCGGCGCCGCCGTCGACCCGGCGGTCAAGGCGCAGGCGCAGCCGCTGTCGGACCTGCTGGGCACCGCGAGCGACAGCCGCAACTCGGTGGTCTCCGCGGTCGCCTCGGTGCAGAAGTGCGACAAGCTCCCCGAGTCCCAGCAGGCCCTCAGCGCCGCGGCCGGCAAGCGGCGCGAGCTGCAGACCAAGCTCGGCCAGCTGAAGACCGACAAGCTGCCCGGCGGCCAGCAGCTGGTCGAGCAGCTCAACGCCGCCTGGACGGCCTCGGCGCAGGCCGACGACGAGTACGCGGCCTGGGCGCAGGACGCGCAGGGCTCCTGCGACGCGAAGAAGCAGGACAACCAGCACTACAAGAACGCGGTCCAGGCCAGCGGCTCCGCGACCAACGCGAAGAAGCAGGCCTCCGCGCTCTGGAACACGATCGCCACCCAGACCGGCCTGCCCGCCCGCAGCGACGGCGACCTGTAGCCAGCGCATCCGGTGGCGGTGCGGACCCGTAGCGGTGCGGACCCCGTAACGGCGCGGATCCGGCGGCGGCGCCGGTCCCCGGCGGGAGGGGCGGGCCGGACGGGCCCGCCCCCCGTGCGTCAGGCGGGTGGGCGGCCCCCGGTGAGCACCCAGCGGACGTCGACGAAGCCCGGCTGCTGCAGGGTCATCCGGCCGGACCTCACCACCTGGTCGGTGACCCACGTGTTCACCAGCCGCGGCGACTCGGTGCTGGGCAGCATGTTGGTGGCGCCCCAGTTCAGCGGCGGCGTGATCCCGGTGTCGATGCCCTCGCCGGAGTCCAGCAGCCCGGCGATCGACGTCGGGGTGACCGGCTTGCCGGCCTCCGCCAGCTTCTGCGCCACCGTCCGGAACACCTCGTACGCGACCCAGGTGGTCTGCACCCCGGGGTCGGAGACGTCGATGGTGCGCCCGCCGGTGGTGTCGGCGCGCACCACCGCGCGCAGCCCGTCCCAGACCTTCGCCGACTCCGGCGGGTACCAGCTGGTGACGTAGGCGCCGCCCAGCGGGCCGGAGTCGCCGCCGGTGGAGTCGACCACCGACTGCTGCACGCTGCCGATGACCGAGGCGATGCGGGTGTTCTTCGGGGTCAGCCGCCGGTAGGAGTCCAGCAGGTTGCCGGTCGGCTCGGCTCCCAGCGCGCTGGTGACGCAGTTGCCCGGCTCGTCCTTGCCGAGGGCCTTGCGGGCCACCGGCGTGTAGTCGGAGGACCCCTCGGGCGCCTTGACGTCCTGGAGCTTGATCCCGGCCGGGCGCAGCGCGTTGCCCAGGTAGCCGAGCAGGTTGTCGCCGGCCGGGGTGTCCGGGCGGATCAGGGACACGGTCCTGCAGCCGGCCTCCACCAGTTGGCGGCCGTTGCCGGCGATCAGGGCCGGCATGCCGCCGTCCACCGGGTAGGACAGCGGGCTGGAGAACTCCGGCTGGGAGAGCCCGTAGCCGCCGATCAGCGGGATGCCGGCGCGCTCCAGGACCGGCATGAAGTCCTCGCCCCACTGGCTGTAGGAGCCGATGACGGCGGCGGCCTTGGCGTCCACGGCCTGTTGGGCGCAGGCGCGGGCGCCGTCGGCGCTGTTGTGCTCGTTGCAGGTGATCACCCGCAGTCGGCGTCCGTCGAGTCCGCCCTTGAGGTTGACGTCCTGGCCGATCGCGGAGGCGAGGGCGGTCATGCCCGGCCGGTCGGCGGTGCCGGTGCCGGACGGTGCCCAGGTCATCACCGTCAGGTCGGTGCCGCCGGCGGCGTCGGCCGGTCCGCCGCACGCGGAGGCCGAGAAGAGGGTGGGGAGCAAGGCCGCCGCGGTCGCGGCGGCGGCGATCGGGCGGCGGCACCGGCGCCGCCCGATCGGGGGACGGCCCTGGAAAGAGTCCCTTCGGCTGGTCATCGGTTTCCCTCTCTCTGGGCGCACTTCGGCGCACCGGATCCAGCCAAGCCCCGGCGCCACAAGCCGAGAGGGCAGAAATGCGAACGGTCGGCAAACGGCGGCCGAACTCCGGAGCGGTACGCGTGTAGATCGGGAGTGGAGTACGAACGGACGGGGAACGTACGATCGTTCACCATGTCCGCCAGCACAGATTCTTCGCACCGGTCCGCCCGAAACCCTTCTCGTCCGGGCCACCGTTCCAGCACGATGGGCGGCATGCCGCTCAACGACCTGCCCTGGTGGCGCTGGCGAGCCCGACTGCGCTCGGCGCTGCACATGCTGTCCGACCCCGCCTTCCAGCAGGAGGCCTGGCTGACCGGCCGGGAGGGCTACGGGGACGTGACCGACGCCGTCTACCGGCTGGTCGAGGACACCTGGCTGGACCGCTGGTCGGCCGAGAAGTACGTGGGCACGATCTTCCGGGACGCCGCCGAGGCCGCGCTGGTCGACGTCGCGGTCCTGCGGGCGGTGCAGGTGCTGCACGAGGTCGGCGCGGACGCCCCCGCCTCCGCCTACCTCGGCCACCCCGGCTGGCCGGAGACCGTCCGGGCCGCCCGCGAAGCGCACGTCGCGCTGGCGGCGGGCGACGGGGACGACCCGGACGCGGCGCCCAAGTCGCTGGACGTGCTGCGCATCCTCACCCAGGTCTGATCCCCGGGGCGGGGCCGGACGCGGGACGGCCGCCGGCTGCCGGGCGCAGCCGTCCCGCAGTACGGGCAGCGGGGCGGCGGCTGTCCAGGATGTGACACGCTGGAGCGTCCACGCACGTCACGAGCTCAGAACGGGATACCCCCAGTGGAACCGCAGCCGGCCGGCGCCCAGTACGTCCTCACGCTGTCCTGCCCCGACAAGCAGGGCATCGTCCACGCTGTCTCCAGCTACCTCTTCATGACCGGCTGCAACATCATCGACAGCCAGCAGTTCGGGGACGGCGACAGCGGGCTCTTCTTCATGAGGGTGCACTTCTCCGCCCCCGAGCCCGTCACCGCCGACAAGCTGAGGGCCAGCTTCGCCGCGATCGGCGCCTCCTTCGGGATGGACTGGCAGATCCACCCGACCGACCAGCGGATGCGGATCGTCCTGATGGTCAGCAAGTTCGGCCACTGCCTGAACGACCTGCTCTACCGCACCCGGATCGGCGCCCTGCCGGTGGAGATCGCCGCGGTCGTCTCCAACCACACCGACCTGCAGGGCCTGACCGAGAGCTACGGGATCCCCTTCCACCACATCCCGGTCACCAAGGACACCAAGGCGGAGGCCGAGCAGCGGCTGCTGGACCTGGTGGCCGAGGAGCAGGTCGAGCTGGTCGTCCTGGCCCGCTACATGCAGGTGCTCTCCGACCAGCTGTGCACCCGGCTGTCCGGCCGGGTGATCAACATCCACCACTCCTTCCTGCCGAGCTTCAAGGGCGCCAAGCCCTACCACCAGGCGCACGCCCGGGGCGTCAAGCTGATCGGCGCCACCGCCCACTACGTCACCGCCGACCTGGACGAGGGCCCGATCATCGAGCAGGAGGTGGCCCGGGTCACCCACGACGTCAGCCCGGACCAGCTGGTCGCGCTCGGCCGGGACGTCGAGTGCCAGGCGCTGGCCCGCGCGGTGAAGTGGCACAGCGAGCACCGGGTGCTGCTCGACGGCACCCGTACCGTCGTCTTCGCGTAAGCCCTACGGCCGCGACAGCAACGGGAGCGCGTGCAGCACCTCGCGGATCGCGACCCGGTCCCCGTGCTCGCCGACCGGCAGCCGGTCCGGGTCGCGGTGCGCGGCGGCCAACTGGCAGAGCTCCAGGCCGTCCAGCACCATCGAGGCCACCGGCTCCCCGCCGGGCGCCGCCGCCTCCGGTCCCGCCGAAGCGCCCCCGCCGCCCAGCGGGACCAGCCACTCGCCGCCCGCCGGGCCGTCGACCACCAGCCGCAGCCGCCGGGCGGGCGGGACCGCGCCTTCCCGTGCACCCGGCGCACCCGGCGCACCCGCGCCGACCGGCGCCCCGGCGTGCTGCGGGCGCGCCGCGCGCAGGGCCGCCAGCGCCCGGGGGAGCAGCCGGACCACCAGCTCCACCATCGGCCGCAGGTGCTGCGGCGCGGGCGGATCGTACGGGTAGGCGACCGCCCGGGCCACGTCCTCGCCGTGCACGTAGCACTCGAAGGCCCGGTCCACGAAGGCGTCGCGCAGCGGCAGCACGGTGAACCCGTAGTCGACCGGCGTGCCGCCCTGCGGGGCGAGCGCGGCGCTGCGCACCAGGTCGTGGGTCTGCCGCCGCCACCGGGCGCGCACCGACTGCGGTGCCAGGGCGCCCTGTTCGGCGACCATCCGGGCGGTGCGCGCGGCGATCGTGGCGTACGGGCCGCCCGGCGGCGGCACCCGCGGCGCCGACGGCCGCCCGGCCGGATCCTGCGGCGGTACCCGCCGTTCGGCCGCCGCGACGGGTGCGCCCGGGACGGCCGGCACCGGGTCGGGCAGCCCCAGGGCGAGCGCCAGGAAGCCGTCCACGGCGGTCAGGTGGCCGAGCACCTCGGCCGGGCGCAGCCGGTCGGTGCCGCCGTGCCACGGCAGTTCGGCCACCTCCTGCCACTCCTCCCGGCCGAGGTCGCGCAGCAGGGCGTCGAGCTTGGCGGTCTCCGCCGCGTACGGCACCACCCAGGTGGGGACGGGCAGTTCGGCCGGGCGGCGGGCCAGGCACCAGTCGAGCACCTGCTGGCGCAGCGAGCCCGGCTGGTCCAGCGGCTCGTCCAGGGAGAGCCAGCCGGCCGCCCCGCGCAGCCGGGCCGCCTCCTCGGCGCACTCCGGGCAGGCCCGCAGGTGCTGCTCCAACTCGGCGGCCTCGCGGGTCGGGCAGGCGCCGAGGGCCCAGGCGCCGAGCAGCGAGCGCAGGGCGTCGTGCTGCTCCTCAGTGCTGCTCACGTCTTCCCGTCTCCGGCTCGGTCCTCGGCGCGGTCTCCGGCCTGGTCGCCGGCCTGTTCGTCGGCCTGGTCGCCGGCCTGGTCCTGGCGGGCGCCTTCGTCGGCCGGTTCGTCGGTCGGTTCGTCGGCCAGTTCGGTGGCCAGCAGCTCCAGGCCGAGGCGCATCCGCTGCTTGGCGGCCTGCTCGCTGATGCCGAGCAGTCGGGCCGTCTCCCGGTAGGTGCGGCCGTCGTAGTACGTCACCGCGATGGTCTCACGCAGGGGTTGGGGCAGGGAGTCGACCACGTACCGCATGCGGGCCGCGGTCGCCACGGCGCGGATCTCCGCCTCCGCTCCCAGGGGGTCGCCGTCCGCCGGGTGTTCGGCGGCGCGCCGCGCCCGCAGCCGGTCGACCGCGCGGCGGTGGGTGAGCGCGCCCAGCCAGGAGCGCAGGGTGCCCCGGGCCGGATCGAAGTCCTCGGGGTGCTCCCAGACGTGGGCGAAGATCTCCCGGGTCAGCTGGGCGGCGGCGGCCTGGTCGGCCAGTATCCGCCCGGCCAGGCCGTGCACCATCGGCGCGAGCTGGTCGTAGAGTTCGCCGAGCGCGGTCTCCTCGCCGCGCGCGAGGCGGCGCTGCACCTGCTCGTCCCAGCGTGGGGCCCGCTCCGGAGTGGCCATCGGGAACCACCCTCCTGACCCGGTCCGCTGGCGTACCCAACGGTATCTTGCGGCCGGTGCGCGGCGGAGGGAATCCGGCAACAACGGAATCCGTCCTCGCGGATCGCCGGACCGGGTGCCCGAGCGGGTTCCGGGCCGGATGTGCGGGCAGGGTTCCGGAGCCGCGGGCGGGCCCGCTGTTCGAGAACCGCTGGACATATGTCGCACGGGTGGTTCGCGAGTGGCGGGCGGGGCGCCGGGGGCGTCCGGCGGTAGGTTCCCGACTGCGGGACCGGCGGGTCGGCCCGGGCCGGACGAGCGCCGGTACGAGGCTCGCGAGAGTGAGCGGGACAGTATGCACTGCCCTGTCCCCCGATCGCCGGAATATGCCCGAAGCGCTTGCTGCGGCCCGCCCGGCCGCCCATCCTGAGGCGTGTTCGTGTCGCGGCCGGTGCGCGGCCGACGGGTCGGAGCGGACGAGTGGGCGCGGGTGAACGGACCGGGCGGACGTCCGGGAGCGGCTCGGGTGGCGCCGGGCGGAGTGCGAGGACCCGCCCGGCCGGCAGATCCGGCGCGATCGGGACTTAGGCCGAACTGCGAGTGCGGGTGGTGGAGCGGTGCAGGTTCTTCAGGTACAGCTGGCGGTGCAGGCGGACCCCGCGGAGGTCGGCCGGGCCCGTCGGTGGGTGCGCTCGCGGCTGTTGAACCACGGGGTGGACCCGGACGCGCCGATGGCCGAGACGGTGGTGCTGGTGGTCTCGGAGCTGGTGACCAACGCCGTGGTGCACACCGGCTGTCCGGCCGTGCTGCGGCTCTGCCTGCCGGTGGCCGAGGGAGTGCCGACGGGCTGTCCGGCCGTCCCGCTGCGGGTGGAGGTCGCCGACGCGAGCCAGGCCGCCCCGGCCCCGCGGCACGCCGGGGCGGACCAGGACGCGACCAACGGGCGCGGCCTGGAGCTGGTCGAGCTGCTCTGCGAGCGCTGGGGCTGGTACCCGGACGGCTCGGGCAAGCGGGTCTGGTGCGAGATCGGCTCGGACGCCCGGCCCGCCGATCCGCTGGCGGACGTGGACTGGGCGGCTTTGGCGCAATAGCGGCTGTCCCGGCGGCCGGAGCGCCGTCGCGATCAGGCCCGCGATCGGCTCGCGATCGGACTGGCGATCAGGCCGGTGCTCAAGCGGGTGCTCAGGCCGGTGCCCAGGTCGGCGATCAGGTTCGCGGGCACCGTGGCGGTCACCCCGGCGGCCGACTGTCGGGCGCGGATGGCGATCACCGGCCGAAAGGTGACGCAACCATTCCGAATTTCGGACTACCCATTGACGTGACGTATCCGACTGATCACGCTTGGGTGCGGCGCTCCGACGCGAGGGGACGCCGAGGGGACGTCCGTCCACCGCCGCAGTGCCGCTGTCCAGGGGGATCGTGTCAGCGAGGGGGCTGCGGACGGCCGGTCACGGGCCGCCTCCTCGGCGAGTGCGGAGGTCGAGGCGCGGGTTCAGGGCCCGCGCGTCGCGGTTGGATGGCGGCCTGCCGTGCCGTGCTCGGGGTGCGCGCGGCCCGCCGCCATCCAATTCGGCGCCGCGCCACGGCGAGATCCGGCCACCGGCCGCGCCGGCGCCCGGCCGCCTGACCGACCGGCAGGCCCCGCCTAGGCGCTGGTACGGAAGGTGCGCCGGTAGGCGCTCGGTGCCACATCGAGCCGGCCGCGCAGTTGCAGCCGCAGTGAGGCGGCGGTGCCGAAGCCGGACTCCCGGGCGACCTGGTCGATGGTCAGATCGGTCCGTTCCAGCAGCTGGCGGGCCCGCTCGGTGCGCTGGGTGGTGATCCACTGGCCCGGACTGGCGCCGGTCTCCTCGCGGAAGCGCCGGGTGAAGGTCCGCACGCTCATGCCCGCGCGGTCGGCGAGTTGGCGCAGTGCGAGTGGCCGGTCCAGGTGCTCCAGCGCCCAGGCGCGCACCGCGGCGGTGCCGCTGCCCTCGGCGTCCACCGGGCTCGGGGCCTCCACGTACTGCTTCTGGCCGCCCTCGCGCCAAGGCGGTACCAGGCAGTTGCGGGCCACCGCGTTCGCCACCGCGCTGCCGTGGTCGCGCCGCACCACGTGCAGGCAGAGGTCCACCCCGGCGGCGACCCCGCCGGAGGTGAGGATGTCGCCGTCGTCGGTGTAGAGCACGTCGGGGTCGAGCCGCACCCGGGGGAACAGCCGGGCGAAGCGCTCGGTGTAGCGCCAGTGGGTGGTGGCCGGACGGCCGTCCAGCAGGCCGGCGGCGGCCAGGACGAAGGAGCCGGTGCAGATCGACATCAACCGGGTGCCGGGGCGGATCCGGGCCAGTGCGGCGGCCAGCTCCGGGGTGAAGCAGGCGTCGGCGACGGCCGGGCCGGAGTCGGCGGAGGCCGGGACCACCACGGTGTCGGCCCGCTCCAGGAGTTCGGGCCCGTGGTCGACCGTGACCCGGAAGTCGGCACTGGTGGCGACCGGCCCCCCGTCCAGGGTGCAGGTGGCCACGTCGTAGAGGGGCTGCCCGGACGGGTCCTTGGCGCCGCCGAAGATGCGGGCGGGGATGCCGAGTTCGAAGGCGATCACGCCGTTCAGGGCGAGTACCGCGACCAGGTGTGCCATGTCGTCCCCTCAGGTGCCGGCGGGTCAGGGCCAGGGTACGCGGGAACCTTGGCCCGATTCTTGCGAAAGCTGTCATTCAGGCCACTCGTCCGGGCCCCGGACGCCCGGAACACTCGTCCGCGTGACCGAACGCAGCGCCCTCGCCCCCACGTCCGCCCCCGAGCCGACCGCCCCCGAGCCGACCGCCTCCGAGCCGACCTTCCCCGAGCCGGCCGCCTCCGAGCCGACCGGCTCCGATCCGCTCGTCACCGATCCGCTCGTCCCCGCCCCGGCGGCAGGCGTCGGAGGGGCCGTCCCGGCCAGGCGCCCCCGGGTGCACTACGCCTGGGTGGTGGCCGGGGTGGCCCTGCTCGTCCTGCTCGGCTCGGCCGGCTTCCGCTCCGCGCCGAGCCTGATGATGGACGCCCTGCACAACGAGTTCGGCTGGTCGCTCGGGACGATCTCCAGCGCCACCTCCGTCAACCTGACCCTCTACGGCCTCACCGCCCCCTTCGCCGCCGCGTTGATGGACCGCTTCGGGGTGCGCCTGGTGGTGGTCTGCGCACTGCTGACCATCTCGGTCGGCTCCGGGCTGACCATGCTGATGCGCGAACCCTGGCAACTGGTGCTCTGCTGGGGCGTGCTGGTCGGCCTGGGCAGCGGCTCGATGGCCGGGGCCTTCGCCACCACCATCACCGGCCGCTGGTTCCAGGCACGCCAGGGCCTGGTCACCGGGGTGCTGACCGCCGCCGGCGCGGCGGGCAACCTGGTCTTCCTGCCGGTCGGCGCCTGGCTGGTCGAACAGCACGGCTGGCGCTCGGCCGTGGTCGTGGTCTCGCTCGCCGCCAGCGCCGTCGCCGTCCCGGTCCTGCTGCTGATGCGCGAGCGGCCCGCCGACCTCGGCCTGCTCCCGTACGGCGCCACCGAGGCCCCGCCCGCGCCGGCCGCCGACAGCCGCGCCCTGGCCCGCTCGCTGCGGGTGCTGCGCGACGCCGCCCGCACCCGGGCGTTCTGGCTGCTGGCCGGCTCCTTCGCGATCTGCGGCGCCACCACCGCAGGCCTGGTCGGCACCCACTTCATCCCGGCGGCGCACGACCACGGCATGCCGGTCACCACCGCCGCGAGCCTGCTCGCCCTGATCGGCGTCTTCGACGTGGCCGGGACGGTGTTCAGCGGCTGGCTCACCGACCGGGTCGACTCCCGGGTGCTGCTGACCGTCTACTACGGGCTGCGCGGCCTCTCGCTGCTCCTGCTGCCGCAACTGCTGTCCGGCTCGCTGCAGCCGCCGGTCCTCGCCTTCGTCGTCTTCTACGGCCTGGACTGGGTCGCCACCGTGCCGCCGACCGTCGCGCTGTGCCGTCGGCACTTCGGCGAGGACGCGTCGATCGTCTTCGGCTGGGTGCTGGCCGGCCACCAGATCGGCGCGGCCGTCGTCGCCGGGCTGGCGGGCCTGGCCCGCGACGCGCTCGGGAACTACGACCTGACCTGGTACGGCGCCGGCGCGCTGTGCGCGGTCGCGGTCGGGCTCTGCCTGGCGCTGCGCACCGGGCGGACCGACCGGCCGGGCGGTGACGGTGCCCCGGCGAAGGCCGTCGGAGCCGGGGCTGTCGGTGCTGAGGTCTAGGCTCCGGCGCATGGCGCTCACCTTCACCCTGGACCCGAAGCCCGACCCCGACCTGCGGGCGGCCGTCGTCCGGCTGTGGACCGACGTCACCAACGCCGGCGGCGCGGTCGGCTTCGTGGGGCCGGTCACCGAGGACGAGGTGTGGGACCGTGCCGACTCCCAGTTCGCCGGGCTCGCCCCGGACGGCCCGGACCGGCTGCTGGTCGCCCAAGACGGCGACACCGGTCGGCTGGTCGGCGCGCTGTTCTTCGCGTCGATGCGGTTCCAACCCATGGACCACTGGCGCATGCTCCAGCGGGTCATGGTGCACCCCGACCACCAGGGCCGCGGCCACGGCGGCGAACTGCTCGCGGAGGCCGAGCGGGTGGCCCGGGAGTGGGGCCTGGAGTCGCTGCGGCTCACGGTGCGCGGCGGCCTGGGGCTCGAGCGGTTCTACGCCCGTGCCGGCTACCGGGAGGTCGGCCGAGTGCCGGCCGCGATCCGGGTGGCCCCCGGGGACGACCGCGACGACATCACCATGTGGCTCGACCTGCGCTGACCACGGGCCCGGACGTACCAGGGGGGCGGCCGGGGGCGGCCGGGGGGCGGCGGCCGGGGGGGGGTCAGGGGGTGGTCAAGGGACGGCCGGGGCGTCGGGGCGGACGACCGGGTGACCCCTTCCCCGCGGCGGCCGTCAGGCATGCTTGACTGGTGGACCCGCCCACGCCCCCGCGCAACGAGAAGGATGTGTCCCAGTGAGCAGCAACGGCCCGGATAAGTCGCACGCCACGCTCCGCTACACCTCCCTGCGGGTCAGCATCTTCCTCGCCTGCCTGCTGGTGGCCCTGCTGCTCGGGCACTTCCAGGTCATCCCGGTCAGCGGCGACGCCGGCGTGATCTTCCTCTTCCTGCTGGCGGCGGTCGCCTCCGCGCCGCTCAGCTACGCCCTGCTGAGCAAGCAGCGCGACGAGATGTCCGCCCAGATCAGTGGCAAGGTCTCCGGGCTGCGCAGCCGTACCGCAGGACGGATCGCGGCGCAGAACGCCGAGGAGGACGCCGCCGACGACGCCGCCCGCGCGGCCGCCACCGGGCGGAACTGACCCCGCCCCGGACCGCCGAGCCGTACCGCAGCCGCCGTGCCCGCCACCCGAGACTCCGTGCCGCCCGAGCAGCCCTCCGCCGAGGGCGCGCTCGGGACCTGGCCGCCCCCGTCCCGCCGGCCCACCGGGCGGGACGTGGCCCGGCTCGCCGGGGTCTCGCAGGCCACCGTCTCCCTGGTCTTCTCCGGCGCCGAGGCCGGCCGCCGGGTCTCCGAGACGACCCGGCAGCGGGTCCGGGAGGCCGCGCACAGCCTCGGCTACCACCCGCAGGCGGCGGGCCGGCAGCTGCGCCTGGGCCGCAGCGGCATGATCCTGCTCGCCGTGCCGAACCTCCAGGGCCCGTTCTTCGGCCGGGTGCTGGAGGGCGTCCACGAGGAGGCCGGCCGCAACGGGCTGGCGGTCGTGGTCAGCTCCGGCTGGGGCAGCGCCACCCTCGCCGAGGCCGCCACCGCCGGGCGCTTCGACGGCCTGCTGATCTGCTCCCCGGACGACAGCCAGCTCGGCGAACTGCCCACCGACACCCCCGCGGTGTTCCTGGACGCCGACCCGGGCACCGACCGCGCGCGCCCGACCGTCGAGCTCGACGTGGCCGGCGGGATGCGGGCCGCCGTCGAGCACCTGGCCGCCCTCGGCCACCGCCGGATCGGCCGGCTGCGCTCCAGCCACGCCGCGCACACCTTCCGGGTCAGGCAGGCCGCCTTCGAGCAGGTGGTGCGGGAACTCGACCTGGACGTCGTGGAGTTGGGCGTGAGCCTGAACGACGGGCACCGGGCCGCGCGGACCGTGGCGGCCCGCCTGCTGACCCGGGCGGACCGGCCGCGCGCGGTGGTCTGCGACGACGACGTGGTCGCCTCCGGGGTCTACCAGGCCGCCGCCGAGCTGGGTTTGCGGGTGCCGGAGGACCTGTCCGTGGTCGGCATGGACAACGTCGCGGTGGCCGCGCTGCTGGCCCCGCCGCTGACCACCGTCGACCTGCCCGGCGAGGAACTGGGGCGGGCCGGGGCGGCCGCGCTGGCGGGCCTGCTGCGCGGGGAGCCGGTGGCCCCGGTGGCGCCGCTGGCCACGTCCCTGGTGCTGCGCTCCTCCACCGCGTTGGCCTGACCGCCCCCACCGGGCTGTCCGTCATCTCTTCGGATTGCTCAGAACAGTCGGTTAGCGGTCAGCCGCTCTCGCGTCGTGGGCCGGGGAGAACGACCGGACGATGAGATTCCGGCATACGGACGTCCCGACCGCGAACCCCACGCCTGTCCGGAGCGGCCCCCGAACGGCCGCGGCCTTCGGCCTCTTCGCCGGCCCCCTGCTCACCGGCACCCTCACGGCCCCGCCCGCCGAGGCCGCCGCCGCCGGGGCGCCACGGCTGATCGGCCGCAGGCAGTCGGATGGAACCCCGGCCGGCCGGACGGAACCCGGCCCGGCCGGAAGGAACAATCCGGCCGGAAGAAACACGTCAGCTGCAAGGACACGTCAGCTGCGAGAGCAGGACTGCGCCCACCGGCCAGACCCCGGTGGGCGCAGTCGTCTGTGGGGGCGGGCTCAGCCGACCGGCACCGGCTGGGCCAGGGCGGGCGCGACGGGCGCCGGGTGGAACCAGCGCCGAGCGCCGAACAGCAGCAGTCCGCCGAGCGCGATCCCGCCCGCCGCGCACAGGGCGACCGCGCGCAGCGAGCCCTCGGCGAGGTTGCCGGAGACGGCGTAGCCGAGCGAGTTGCCGGTGGCGAACAGCGTCACCAGCCAGGCGAAGGCCTCGGTGACCGTGCCGCTCGGCGCCAGTTCGGCGACCAGCACGAACGCCGCCGCCAGCAGCGGTGCCAGCGCGATCCCGGACAGGAAGGCCAGTGCGGCCATCGGGTACGGCCCGGGCAGGGCGACCAGCGGCAGGTAGGAGGCGGCCATCGCGAGTGCCATCACCCAGGTGCGGGTGGCGGTGGTGCTGCGCCACCGGACCGCGCCGTAGGCGAGCGCGCCGAGCAGGCCGCCGAGCGCCGCGAGCGCCAGTAGGGTGCCGGCGCCACCCGGCAGGGCGCCGGCGTGGTGCTCGGCGTAGGCGATGAACAGCACGTTCTGCGAACCGACCGCCCAGCCGGCGCCGGCGAGTCCGACCAGCAGGAACACCAGGCCGGGGGAGCGCAGGGGCCCGAGCAGTCCGGTGGAGTGCGCGCGGACCGGGGCGCGCCAGGCCCGGGCCGGTGCGGCGGTGGCCACGATCAGTGCGCCGGCCAGGCCGAGGCCGGCGGCCACCCAGAGCGCGGCGACCGGGCTGACCAGGCCGGCGATCCCGGCGACGGCCAGCGGCCCGGCGACGTAGAGGATCTGCTGGGAGGCGGAGTCGAAGGCGTAGGCGGTGTCGAGCTGCTCCTCCTCGACGACGTCCGGCCAGAGCGAGCGCAGGCAGGGCTCCAGCGGGGGCATCGCGAGGCCGGCTATCGCGGCGCCGACCGGGGCGGCGAGCGGGGAGCCGGGGGCGAAGGCCAGCAACGCGTACCCGCCGCCGGCCACCACGGCCGAGGCCAGCAGGACGCGCGGCTGCCCGGTGCGGTCCACGATCCGTCCGAGCACCGGTCCGCCGACGGCAGCCGAGATCGCGTACGCGGCGGTGGCCAGGCCGATCCGCCCGTACGGCGCGCCGGCCTCGCGCAGGGCGAGGGCGATCACCAGGGCGGTCATGCCGGCGGGCAGTCGGCCGAGCAGGGTGCCGAGGAGCAGGCGGGTGACGTGCGGGGCGCGGAGCAGGGCGAGGTAGCCCATCGGCGTCCTCTCCGGTCTGGGCAGGCGGGGGCGGGGACGCTGTCAAAGTTATACGTATAACCACCCGCCGGTCAACCGGGGCGTTCACTCGGACTGATGGTGCGTCAGCCTCGTTCGTGTCCGGATCTAGAAGCGGGGGAGGGGGTGGGGCGGGCTTCGGGTCCACTCCATCTCAAACAAGTACTTTGAACATCTCAAACCTTTACTGCTAACGTATCGGCCATGACAGCCTCAGACGCACTGCGGATGCACGGCCCGGGCCCACTGCCCGGCGCCGCCCGCCCAGGTGCTCTGACCGGCGCTGTGGACAGCCCGCGCCGTTGTCGCGCCATGAGCCGTGCGGCCCTGGGCCGTGCTGCCATGAGCCGCACTGCCGCGACCCGTGCTGCCATGAGCTGTATGGCGGCGGCACGCCCCTGACCGGGGGCCCGACCTCTCCCGTCCGGCCCCGCGCCGTGCCGCCTTCTCCGCCCCACACCCCACTGTTGAGCAACGCCCTCCCCCGGAGACGCACTCCCATGTCCACAGCGCCCCAGGCGACCACGTCGCCCTCCGTGCTCGCCCGTATCCGCAAGACGCCGTTCTGGGTGCAGATCGTCGCCGGCCTCGTGCTCGGCGTCGGCCTCGGCTACCTGGCCCGGGCCGCCGACATCTCCTGGCTGGCCACCACCCTGGAGACCATCGGCAAGATCTTCGTCCAGCTGCTCAAGCTGGCCGTCCCGCCGCTGGTGTTCACCGCGATCGTGGTGAGCGTCGCCAACCTGCGCAACGTCACCAACGCGGCCCGCCTGGCCACCCGGACGCTGCTGTGGTTCATGATCACCTCGCTGATCGCGGTCGGCATCGGCCTGGGCCTGGGCCTGCTGACCGACCCCGGCAAGGGCACCAACCTCAAGACCGAGGGCCTCAAGGCGCTCGACTCCAAGGGCACCTGGATCGACTTCCTGACCGGGATCTTCCCGACCAACATCGTCGACGCCTTCGCCAAGGTGAACGTCCTGCAGATCGTCTTCATGGCGGTCGTGGTCGGCGCGGCCGTCATCAAGCTCGGCGCCAAGGCCGAGCCGGTCCTCAAGCTCAGCGAGTCCGTGCTGGAGCTGACCCAGACCGCGCTGTGGTGGGTCATCCGGCTCTCCCCGCTCGGCACCCTCGGCCTGATCGGCAAGTCCGTCGCCAAGTACGGCTGGGACCTGCTCAAGCCCTTCGCCACGCTGACCCTCGACATCTACGTCGGCTGCGCGCTGGTCCTCTTCGTCGTCTACTCGCTGCTGCTGCGCTTCGCCGCCGGCCTCAACCCGCTCCACTTCTTCAAGGGCGCCTGGCCCGCCATCCAGCTGGCCTTCGTCTCGCGCTCCTCGGTCGGCACCCTGCCGGTCACCCGCCGCGTCACCGAGCGCCTCGGCGTCCCGAGCGAGTACGCGTCCTTCTCGGTGCCGTTCGGCGCCACCACCAAGATGGACGGCTGCGCCGCGGTCTACCCGGCGATCGCCGCGATCTTCGTCGCCCAGGTCTACAACATCGAGCTCGGCATCAAGGACTACGTCCTGATCGCCTTCGTCTCCGTGGTCGGCTCGGCCGCCACCGCGGGCCTCACCGGCGCGATCGTCATGCTGACGCTGACCCTGTCCACCCTGGGCCTGCCGCTGGAGGGCGTCGGCCTGCTGCTCGCCATCGACCCGATCCTGGACATGATGCGCACCGCGACCAACGTCGCCGGGCAGGTGCTGGTGCCGGTCCTGGTCGCCGCGCGGGAGAAGATCCTGGACGTCGCCGCGTACAACAACCCCTCGGGTGACCTCTACGACGCGGACGCCCCGACGGGCGCCGCCCCGGTCAAGGCCCCCGCGGGGGCTGCGGCCGCCGCCTGATCCCCGCCGGTACGGCGGCAAGGGCCCTCTCCCGCGACGGGAGAGGGCCCTTGCGCGTCCCCTGGCCGAGGCGGGACTTCGAGGGTGCCCGGACGGGCCGGTGCGAGGCGGTCCGTGCGACAAGGCAGGGGGCCCACCGAAAGGCGGGCCCCCTTGGGTACTGCTGTTGTGCTCATGGTGACGGCGTCGAGAGCCGTCGGCGGACCCGTCGGGGTCCCGAGCGATCAGATCATCAGAGGATGGTCAGATGGCGGTGACGTTCTCCGCCTGCGGGCCCTTCGGGCCCTGGGTGACGTCAAAGCTCACCGCCTGGTTCTCCTCCAGCGAACGGAAGCCGTTCGCGTTGATGGCGGAGTAGTGAACGAAGACGTCCGGGCCGCCGCCCTCCTGGGCGATGAAGCCGAAGCCCTTCTCAGCGTTGAACCACTTGACGGTTCCCGTGGCCATGCCGTTCTCCTTGCGATGCGTGTCGGGGACCACACCGTGTGGCGCCCGGTCCGCTGCGCTGATCGCCCTGCCTCCGGACGAGTCCGAAGTTTTTCGATATTGCTGAAAAACTACAAAAAGCCCGCGGTTACATGCTCCGCAGGCTTCAAGTACTGCAAGGGGAATCAAACTGCAACTGAGGGCAACGCTAGCATGCGGCAGCTGTGACGACCAGGGGTCGTTTGCGGCTCGGAAGGGGCGTGTCGTAAGGGCGGGAGCGGGCGTGGAAAGGCGTGCCGGGGGCGGGTGATGGCGTGTCGGGCGCCCGGTGGCGGCCGTCCGGAACGGCAGGCATACGCTGCGGGGAAGCGTACGAACAGCAAGGGAGCGGCGCAGTGGCAGCACCGGACGCACGAACACCGGACGCGCGGACGCGGGAGCCCCAGAACGGCCCGGGCGGGGACGACACCGCGGGCGGGGCGAGGCCCCCGGGCCGGGATGGCACCCCGGGCGCGAGCACCCCGGTCAGGCCGCGGGTCGGCCACATCCAGTTCCTGAACTGCGTACCCCTCTACTGGGGACTCGCCCGGACCGGCAACCTGCTCGACCTGGACCTCACCAAGGACACCCCGGAGAAGCTGAGCGACCGACTCGTCGACGGCGCCCTGGACATCGGCCCGATCACCTGCGTGGAGTACCTGCGCAACGCCGACGACCTGCTGGTCCTGCCCGACATCGCGGTCGGCAGCGACGGCCCGGTGATGTCCTGCCTGATCGTGAGCAAGGTGCCGCTCGCCGACCTCGACGGCCGCCGGGTCGCCCTCGGCTCCACCAGCCGCACCTCCGTCCGGCTCGCCCGGCTCCTCCTGGAGGAGCGCGAGGGCGTGCGCCCGGACTACTTCAGCTGCCCGCCGGACCTCAGCGCGATGCTCGTCGAGGCCGACGCCGC
Source organism: Streptomyces sp. NRRL S-350 (assembly GCF_000719705.1). GTDB lineage: Bacteria > Actinomycetota > Actinomycetes > Streptomycetales > Streptomycetaceae > Kitasatospora. The sequence goes on from NZ_JOHO01000008.1 coordinate 107,482, forward strand.
CGTCCTGATCGGCGACCCGGCGCTGCGCGCCTACCTCGGGCAGGCCGCCGACCTCGGGCTGACCGTCCACGACCTCGGCGAGATGTGGAAGGAGTGGACCGGCCTGCCGTTCGTCTTCGCGGTCTGGGCGGTGCGCCGCGAGTTCGCCGAACGGCGCCCCGAACTGACTGCAGCCGTGCACCGGGCCTTCCTGGAGTCCCGTGACCTGTCGCTGGTGGAGGCGGCCAAGGTCGCCGAGCAGGCCGCCCGCTGGGAGGCCTTCGGCGCGGACGTGCTGGAGCGGTACTTCAGCGAGGCGCTCGACTTCTCGCTCGGCGAGCGGCAGTTGGCCGGCGTCGCCGAGTTCGCCCGGCGGGTCGCGCACGACAGCGGCTTCGCGCCGGACGTGGCGGTGCGGCTGCTGGAACCGGCGGAGCGGGCGCCGGAGCTGCCGCTGGAACCGGCCGTGGAAGCAGCCGTGGCAGCAGCCGTGGAAGGCGCCGTGGAACCAGCGCTGGAGCCGGACCGGTCGCCGCTCGGCTGAGGGGCGGCGGGGCGCCCGGCGCGGAGCGAAGCGGGCTGCCGCAGGCGGCGGAACGTGCTGGCGTACGCTGGTTCGGCCGTACCCGGACGCCCTGTTGTCCGTGCCGGCAGCGCAGACAGCAGCAACACCCGAGAGAGAGAAGGCCGTCAGGTGACCGAGCTCGCAGCGACCACCCTCGATGCGTCCAGCACCGACCTGCAGGCCGTGCTCGACCGGGCCGCCGCCGGCGGCCGGATCACTCCGGAAGAGGCGCTGGAGCTCTACCGCTCGGCTCCGCTGCACGCACTCGGCTCCGCCGCCGACGCGGTGCGCCGCCGCCGCTACGCCGGTACCGAGCACATCGCGACGTACATCATCGAGCGCAACATCAACTACACCAACGTCTGCGTGACGGCGTGCAAGTTCTGCGCCTTCTACGTGCCGCCGAAGAGCGACAAGGGCTGGTCCCGCGAACTCGACGAGATCCTGCGCCGCTGCGCGGAGACGGTCGAGCTGGGCGGCACCCAGATCATGTTCCAGGGCGGCCACCACCCGGACTACGGCGTGGAGTACTACGAGCGCGCCTTCTCGGCGATCAAGGCCGAGTTCCCGCAGCTGGTGATCCACTCGCTGGGCGCCTCCGAGGTCGAGCACATGTCCCGGATCTCGGGCGTCTCCATCGAGGAAGCCATCACCCGGATCCACAAGGCCGGCCTGGACTCCTTCGCCGGCGCCGGCGCCGAACTCCTGCCTGAGCGCCCGCGCAAGGCGATCGCCCCGCTGAAGGAGTCCGGCGAGCGCTGGCTGGAGATCATGGAGGCCGCGCACGGCCTCGGCGTGGAGTCCACCTCCACCATGCTGATGGGCACCGGCGAGACCAACGCCGAGCGGATCGAACACCTGCGGATGATCCGCGACGTGCAGGACCGTACCGGCGGCTTCCGCGCCTTCATCCCCTACACCTACCAGCCGCAGAACAACCACCTGAAGGGCTCGACCCAGGCCACCGTCTTCGAGTACCTGCGGATGATCGCGATCGCCCGCCTGTTCCTCGACAACGTCGCCCACATCCAGGGCTCCTGGCTCACCACCGGCAAGGAGGCGGGCCAGCTGTCGCTGCACTACGGCGCGGACGACCTCGGCTCGGTCATGCTGGAGGAGAACGTCGTCTCGGCCGCCGGTGCCAAGCACCGCTCCAACCTCACCGAGCTGATCCACCTGATCCGGGCCGCCGACCGCGTCCCGGCGCAGCGCTCGACCACGTACGAGCACCTGCGGGTGCTGGACGACCCGGCCGACGACCCGGTCGACCCGCGGGTCGCCTCGCACATCGCCTCCACGGCGATCGAGGGCGGTACGGCGCACCCCGAGCTCAAGATCCTCGACAACGACTGAGGCCGCCGCCACCCAGGCGGCCGCCCTCCCGGCGAAGGTTCCCCCGTGCTGACACTGCACCGGGCGGCGTTCGTGCTGCCCGACCCGGCCGACCCCACCGCCCCGTCCCACCCGGACGGGGCGGTGCTGGTGCGTGGCGAACTCGTCGAGGCCATCGGGCCGTACGGCGGCCTGGCCGCGGCACACCCCGGCGCGCGGGTACGGGAATGGGGCCGGGCCGTGCTGGCACCGGGACTGTGCAACCCGTACGGGCACTGGCTGCTGGAGCGGGCGTACCACCCGGACCCGCGGGAGGAGATCGGCGTCGAGCCGGTGGCGGACGGGCTGGTCGGGTCCACGGACGAGACGCGGTGTGGGGCGAGTGCGCGGCGGGGGCTGCAGCGGATGCTCGGGTTCGGGGTGACGGCGGTGGCCGGGCCGTTCCGGCGGGCCTCGGTGCGGACGGCGGTGGCGCGGTCGGGGGTGGTGGCCTTGACGGGCACTTCTTCGGGTGCCGTGGGCGCTGCGGGGACTGCGGGGGCCGTGGGCGCTTGGGGCGTCGCGGGTGTCGGGGGTGGCGCGGGTGCCGGGGGTGGTGCGGGGGGCGCCGGTGACTCGGGGGCGGGGCCGTTGGACCCGCTGGCCGTGCTGTCGCTCGCGGAGGCCGTGCACGGGCGGCTGACGGTCGGTGGCCGGGCGGACTTCGCGGTCTTTGCAGTCTTCGCGAGCGCGGGGGAGGAGGGCGCCCGGCCCGCGCCGGGCGGGTGCCTCGCCACGGTGCTGGGCGGGCGGTTGGTGTACCGGCGGCGGTGAGCGGGAGCTCCGGGACGCCGTGGTGCGTGGTCGGCGGGGGCCGTCGGAGGCCGTCGGCCCGAGTGTGACGTACCCGTCAGTAGCCGGATTCCCCTGTCACGTACGGGACTTCCTTCGTGTGCACCCGAACTGCGGTGCCCGTGCCGCCGGGTGATTGCCCCTTCGCCGTGACCTGAGGGCCCGCCAGCGGATACGATCCCGAACAGCTCATTCCGCACCCTCACCACACCACCGCCCGTACCCGCGGGTGGCGGGGCCCCGTCCCAGGCCCCGACGGCAAGCCAGGACAGGAACCATGCAAACCGCGACCGTTCCCCCGCCGCGCATCCCGCGGTTGGGCCGTGGTTGGTACCTCGCCGCCGTGCTCAGCGCCGTGCTGGCCGTCGGCATGTGCCTGCTCGGTTGGCGCCAAGCCGACCAGGCCGACCGGATCGAGGCGCACCCGGTGAGAGTCGAGGGCGTCGTCACCCAGCTCCCCACCGGCGGCGGCACCTACAGCGCCGTCAGCTACCGGGCGGGCGGGCAACCGCACACCGCGGCCGCGCTGCCGCTCGCCGACGGCACCAAGCTCGGTGACAAGATCTGCCTGGAACACGCGGCCGACGACGCGGGCGCGGTGCGGATCTGCGGCGACACCTACCCGCAGCCGGTCGGCGTGGGCCTGGCCCGCTTCAGCGTGCCGGTCGCCGTGGTGCTCTTCGTGATCTGCGTGCTGCGCATCCGGCGGTACCGGAAGGCCGTCGCGGTCCGCGCCGGGCAGGGGCGGCTGGCCGCCAACCTCGCGCTGGCGACCGAGACGCTGGCAGACGGGATGCCCGCGATAACGCACGGCAAGCGCTCCCGTCGCAAGCGGCGCGCGGGCGGGCGGCGCGCGCAGTCCTGACGGAGGCGCTCCGCGGGTGGCCGGCGTGACGCTGGTGTTCCGTGGCCGGGCGCCCCGGCGGAGGCGTTCCGCGGGTGGCCGGTGGGCCCATGGGTGTGCCCCGTTGGTCGGGATGTCCGGGCGAGGGTGAACAATGGGGGCGTGACCCGAGCCTCTCTGGACAAGCAGCCGCACGAAGTCGCCGCCATGTTCGACGACGTCGCGGCCAAGTACGACCGCACCAACGACGTGCTCTCCCTCGGCCAGGCCCGCGCCTGGCGCCGGGCGGTGGCCGAGGCGGTGGCCGCCGGACCGGGGGACCTCGTGCTCGACCTCGGGGCCGGCACCGGCACCTCCTCGCTGCCCTTCGCCGAGGCCGGGGCCAAGGTCGTCCCGTGCGACTTCTCGGTCGGCATGCTCACCGAGGGCAAGGCCCGCCACCCCGAACTGCCGCTCACCGCCGGGGACGCCACCCGGCTGCCGTTCGCGGACGACACCTTCGACTCGGTCACGATCTCCTTCGCGCTGCGCAACGTCCAGGACACCGACGCGGCGCTGCGCGAGATGCTCCGGGTCACCAAGCCCGGCGGCAAGCTGGTGATCTGCGAGTTCTCGACGCCGACCTGGACGCCGTTCCGGACGGTCTACACCGAGTACCTGATGCGCGCGCTGCCGCCGGTCGCCACCGCCGTCAGCAGCAACCCGGAGGCGTACGTCTACCTCGCCGAGTCCATCCGGGCCTGGCCGGACCAGCCCGGGCTGGCCGCCAAGCTGCAGGAGGCCGGCTGGTCGAAGGCTGCCTGGCGGAACCTGACCGGCGGGATCGTCGCGCTGCACCGGGCGTACAAGACCGCGTAGTCGTCCCAGGCCGGTGCTCCTCGGTGGCGTCCGGGCCGGTTCGGTGCCGCCCGGGCCGGTTCGGTGTCGCCCGCTGGGCGGCGGGGCGGCCGGACGGGCGCGGGCGGGCGGACACGTGGACAGCCGGCCGGGCGGCCGGGTGCGGTGAGAGCGGTGTGGGGGCGCGGGCGGTGCCGGTGGCGTGAGCGGAACTAGACTGCCGGAGACAAAAGCCGCCGTCCCCCGCCGCAGCTCCAGGAGTGTGTCCACGTGTCCGAGACCGCAGCCGATCTGACGAAGCCGGACAGCCCGGTGGAGAGCACGGCCGACGTCATCGTGGTCGGTGCGGGCCCGGCCGGCTCCACCACCGCGTACTACCTGGCCCAGGCCGGGCTGGACGTGCTGCTGCTGGAGAAGACCGCCTTCCCCCGCGAGAAGGTCTGCGGCGACGGCCTCACCCCGCGCGCCACCAAGCAACTGGTCGACATGGGCATCGACGTCTCCACCGAGAACGGCTGGCTGCACAACAAGGGCCTGCGCATCATCGGCGGCGGTGTCCGGCTGGAACTCGACTGGCCCGAGCTGTCCTCCTTCCCCGACTACGGCCTGGTCCGCAAGCGCGCCGACTTCGACGAACTGCTGGCGCGTCAGGCCGAGAAGGCCGGCGCGCGGCTCTACGAGCGCTGCAACGTCAGCGGGCCGGTCCTGGACGACCGCACCGGCCGGATCATCGGCGTCACCGCCAAGCTGGGCGACGAGAAGCGGCCGGTCACCTTCCGGGCCCCGCTGGTGGTCGCCGCGGACGGCAACTCGACCCGGCTCTCGCTCGCCATGGGCCTGCACCGGCGCGAGGACCGACCGATGGGCGTCGCCTACCGCACCTACTTCACCTCGCCGCGCCACGACGACGACTACCTGGAGTCCTGGCTGGAGCTGTGGGACACCCGGGACGGCCAGCGCAAGCTGCTGCCCGGCTACGGGTGGGTCTTCGGCATGGGCGACGGAACCTCCAACGTCGGCCTCGGCATCCTCAACTCCTCGCCGGCCTTCGGTGAACTGGACTGGCGCGAGGTGCTCAAGGCCTGGTGCGCCGGCATGCCGGAGGAGTGGGGCTACACCCCCGACAACATGACCGAGCCCATCCGCGGCGCCGCGCTGCCCATGGCCTTCAACCGGCAGCCGCACTACACCCGCGGCCTGCTGCTCGTCGGCGACGCGGGCGGCATGGTCAACCCGTTCAACGGCGAGGGCATCGCCTATGCGATGGAATCCGGCCAGATCGCCGCGGGCGTCATCGTGCAGGCGCTCGCCCGGGTCACCGACGGCGGCCGGGAGCGCGCCCTCCAGGCCTACCCGCGCACCCTCAAGGACGTGTACGGCGGCTACTACACGCTGGGCCGCGCCTTCGTGAAGCTCATCGGCAACCCGAAGGTGATGCAGATCGCCGCCCAGCGCGGCCTCACCCACCCGATGCTGATGCGCTTCACCCTCAAGCTGCTCGCGAACCTGACCGACCCGCAGGGCGGCGACGCGATGGACCGCGTCATCAACGGTCTCGCCAGGGTCGCGCCGAACGCCTAATCCGGGGCTGCCGCCGATTCCTTCGCGGCTTCCTTCCCCGCTCCCGGCGCCCCCTCCGGCCCCTCCGACCCCTCCACCTTCGGCGTCCCCTGCACTGCTTCCTCCTCCGCCGCCTCTTCCGCTTCCGGCCGACAGTCCTCGCGGCCGCTGCGGGAGGCGGCGGAGCGCTGTTCCACGTAGGCAAGGCGGTCGGCGAAGACCCGGGCCGCGTCGGGGGTCAGCGTCCGCAGCGCGACGAGGGCGGAGAAGACGACGTCGCACAGCTCGTGCTGGACGTCCTCCCAGGTGTGGGTGACCCCCTTGCGCGGGTTCTGGCCGGTGGCGCCGATCACGGCCGCGCCGACCTCGCCCACCTCCTCGGAGAGCTTGAGGATCCGCAGCAGCCGCTCCTCCTGGGGCGACTGGGTGCTCTGCCCGTCCAGCCAAGCGACCAGCTCGTCGACGCTCTCCCAGATGTGGCGGTCCATACGCGGCGCTGCTCCCGTGCGGTGTGGTTGGTGCTGCCACCGTACGGGAGCGGCGCGGCGTGTGGGGCGGGGCAGGGTGAGCGGCGGTCGGGCCGGGTGAGTGGCCGGGTGAGTGGCCGGCTGGGCGGTCGGGCTGGGTGAGTGGCCGGGTGGGTGGGCCGGTGGTCCGGGTGGCGGGGGCGGTCGGGCTGGGCTGGGCTCGGTCAGCGGGTGCTGATCTTCACCTGGCGGATGTTCACGGGGAGGTTGGGGAAGCCGTCTCCGGGGCTGTTCTGGTCGTCCTCGCCGCCGGCGGCGATCTTCTGCAGGACGTCCAGGCCGGCCGTGATCCGGCCGAACGGCGTGTAGGCGGGGGAGAGCTTGGTGTCCTTCCAGACGAAGAAGAACTGGCTGCCGTTGGTGTTCGGGCCGGCGTTGGCCATGGCCACGGTGCCGGCCGGATAGGTGGCGCCGGTCAGGTTCTCGTCCGGGAAGGAGTAGCCGGGGCCGCCGCTGCCCGTCCCGGTCGGATCGCCGCACTGCAGGACGTAGATCCGCTGGGTGGTCAGACGGTGGCAGTGACTGCGGTCGAAGTAGTCGTGCTCGGCGAGGAAGCGGAACGAGAAGGTGGTGCAGGGCGCCTTGTCGGTCAGTGCCTCGAAGGTGATCGGGCCCTGGCTGGTCCGCAGCGTCGCGCGGTAGGGCTGGGCCGCCTTCTTGGCGTTGAAGACCGGGATGCCCTTGAAGTTGTCCGCCGGTACGGCCGGTGTGTAGGCGCAGCCGGTGGCGGGGGTGGCCACCGCGGGGGCGGAGGTGTCCGCGATGGCGGTGCCGGTGCTCGCCATGAGTGGGAGGGCGGTGGCGGCGGCGACCAGCGCCCAATGCGTGCGCTTCACGTGACGGGCCTTCCGGGGGGTGGTGGACGGCTGGATTGTCATGGAGGCATCATCCACGCCCGGGTGGGGATGCGGAAGGGGCGGACGGGTGTGGTGCGCCGGTTCGGGATGTCACTGATGATCAGTCAGCTGCCGTCCGGGGTTCGGGAGTCCTGCGCTTCCGCCGGTCCGGGTGGAGCCGCTGTTTCCAGGGCGTCCTGTGCGGTGGATGTTGCGGACCTTGCGGATCTTGCCGGGGCTGCGGAGGTTTCCGGTGCGGTGGGGGATTCTGGGGTGGTGGTGAAGAGTCCGGCGCGGGCTGCCAGGGCAGCGGCGTCGGCGGCCCGCTCGGCGGTGCGGGCGTCCAACGGCTCGCCGGTGACGAACAGACGGTAGTAGAGCGGGGCCGTGGCGGATCGGACCACCTCGGCGCCGTCCGTTCCGGCGGGCAACTCGCTCCGGGTGATGGCTCGTTCGGCCACCTCGGCGGCCTGTCGGTGTCGGGCTGCGAAGAAGGCGCGCAGGGCGGCCGCGCCGATGTCCGAGCGCTGGGCGGCGGAGATCAACGCGGTGGGTGTGGGGCCCGTCTCCGGGTCGGTGAAGACGGTGAACACCTCCTGGGTGATCCGGCGAAGGTCCTGCCGGAGGTCTCCGGTGTCGGGCAGGGGCCATGGCTGGTCGGCGGAGGCGGTGAGGGCGTCCGCGATCAGGCCGTCCACGCCGCCCCACCGTCGGTAGAGGGTCGCCTTGTGGACGCCGGAGCGGGCGGCGACCGCCTCGACGGTGAGGCCGTCGTAACCCTTTTCGGTGACCTCGGCCAGCGTGGCGGTGACCACGTCCGCCCGAACCCGTGTACTGCGACCGCCCGGGCGGGGCGTGGGGGTGTGGGGTGGCTGCTGGGGGTGGACGGATACGGTCAAAGTCGACTCCAGTCGCTTTAAGGCTTGCTGTGGGGTGGTGGTCGTGCCATGCTCATACTAATGCGACTCAAGTCGCATTACGAGAGGAGCGTGAATGACCACCGCCGCCATCCCCGACCCCACCGTGCTCCACCCGCTCGCCGGCCACGATCGGGTCGTCCTGCTGCGCCCGCTCGTCACGGACCCGCGGATCGAGGTGGGCGAGTACACCTACTTCGACGACCCCGACGGTGCCACCCGGTTCGAGGAGCGCAACGTCCTCTACGCGTACGGCCCCGAGCGGCTGGTGATCGGAAAGTACTGCGCGATCGCCACCGGGACCCGCTTCCTGATGGCCGGAGCCGCCCACCCGGCCATCGGCGTCTCCACCTTCCCGTTCACGATGTTCGGCGGCAGTTGGACCGAGCGAACGCTCGACATCGTCTCGGGCCTGCCCAGTCGGGGTGACACGGTGATCGGCAACGACGTCTGGTTCGGCTTCGGGGCGACCGTGCTGCCCGGGGTCCGAATCGGCGACGGCGCGATCATTGCGGCCGGCGCGATGGTCACCGCCGATGTCGAGCCGTACACCGTCGTCGGTGGCAACCCCGCCCGCCCGATCCGCCGCCGCTTCGACGACGCCGACGTCGAGCGGCTGCTCCGCGCGGCCTGGTGGGACTGGCCGGTCGAGCTCGTCGCCGAGAACGTCCGCGCCGTCATGGCCGGCACCCCGGCCGACATCGAGGCGATCGCGGAGGCGAACGGCCTGCTCGCCTTCTGACAGTCCGGTGTCCGGACGGGCATTGATCACCGGCGCTCCGGTACGCGAGGATGGCGCCTCCCCGCCCCACGCCCCACGCTCCGCACCGTCCACCGCCGGGCCTTCCGCCCGGCCGCTGGGTCCGTCCGACGCCGTACGGAACTCGCGCCTGCCGGTTCCGTTCGCTCGGAGGGATTCTCCTCATGCCTGCCTCCCCGTCCAAGGGCCAGCCATCCTCGGCCCTTCGTGATCTTCCGGTGCTGCTCGTGGCGGTGGTGTGGGGGTCGAGCTTCCTTGCCGTCCAGCGGGTGGCCGAGCCCGGGACGGTCGTGGCGATGCTCGTACTGCGGTTCGGGCTGGTGCTGCCGCTGCTCGGGGTGGTCACCTGGCGGGCCCTGCGGGGGTTGAGCCGCGCCGAATGGCTCGGGGGCGCCGCACTCGGGCTGGTGCTCAGCGGGATCTTCCTACTGGAGACCTTCGGCGCCGTGCATACCTCCGCGACCAACGCCGGGCTGATCATCAGCCTCGCGATGGTGCTCACCCCGCTCGGAGAGAGCGCCCTCGGCCGGACCGCACCACCGCGGGCCTTCCTGGCGGCTGCGGGGACGGCCGTCCTCGGAGTCACCCTGCTCACCGGTGACGGCGGGCTGCGACCTCCCACGCTCGGCGACCTCCTGGTGCTGGGTGCGGCCCTGGTCCGCTCCGGATACGTCCTCGCGATGGCCCGCACCCGAGCCCTGCGCGACACCGACATGCTCGCCGTGACCTGGGTCCAACTCGCTACCGCCACTGCGGTCTTCTCCGTCGTCGCGCTGTCCGTGGGGCCTGCACCGTGGACGGTCGCCCGCTCGTACGGGCCCGGCCAGTGGGCCTGGCTGCTGCACCTGTCGCTGTTCTGCACCCTGTTCGCCTTCTTCGTCCAGATGTGGGCCGTCCGGGCCACATCGCCCTCCCGGGTGAGCCTGCTGCTCGGCACCGAGCCGCTGTGGGCCGCCGTTTTCGGCATCACCATGGCCGGGAACCGGATGGGCCCCCTCGCCCTGCTCGGCGGAGCGCTGGTGCTGGTCGCGACGGAGTGGGGCCGACGCACCGCCCCGGCGGCCGCTCCCTCGCCGCACCCCGGCGAGGCGACGGTCATCGAGCCGATAGCCGAGACCGCCACCGCCGGGACCGCCGGGACCGCCGGGACCGCCGATGCCGCCGATGCCGCCGAGACGGCCGGGACAGCCGGGGTGGCTGTCGGGGACCGGGATCCGCGGCCGGAGCCGGCGACGGCCTGAGCTGCCTGAGCAGCCTGAACCGCCACCGCGGGCCTCACCGGCGCCCCAGGGTGCGACGGGCGTAGTCGACGGTGACCGCACCGAGCAGTGGGCCCCAGGCCACCAGGGGCAGGTAGGCGAGAGTCATCACCACCATGGCGAAGCCGTGCGGGGAATCCGGCTCGGCCATGTTCCGGGCCCAGCCGCCGGCCAGCGCGGCCATGCCGAGGGCGGTGATGATCAGCGAGCCGAGGGCAGCGGGGACGATCGCGGCGAGGGGGCGGACCCTCCGGCCGCCTATCAGCGGGATCCAGGGCGGCGTCACCTGGCCCCAGGGCCGGACCAGGCCCAGGGTCAGGAAGGCGAGTGCCTCGGCCAGGACGCTCAGCGCCACGCAGTAGGCGGTGCCCCAACCCGGCTGGTGCGCGCCGTACGCCGCGGCGGTCGCGCCGGTGAAGCCGACCGGGACGCCGAAGCCGAAGGCGATCCGCCACAGACCCGAGGGGACGGTGGTGAGGACGGTGGCCCTGGCGGCGATCTCGGCCCAGCGGCGGGCGGGCGGTACGGCCGGGACGACGAGGGCGGCCGGGGCGGCCGGGGTGGCCCGGTGGGCGCCGTTGCGGACGGTGAGCATGAGCTTCGACATGATGGTGTTCTCCCTTCGGCCCGGCATCTTCGGCCGGTGCGATGGCTCAAGACTGGACGCCCACCAAGGGTTCGCGGCAGATGCCGATCGGGCTGTTCCACCTGGTCAACCTGCCTTTGAAATATGCCGATCGGCACAAGCGCACCCTCCGGACCGCGTCGTAATGTGACGGCAGTCGAAGAGAGGCGGTGACGATGAGTCAGCTCCTGTGCCTGGTTGTCCCGGTCCTGCTGTTGCCGGCCTGGGCGGTCCGCGGGCGGCACGGTGCGGCGGCCGCGACGACCGTGCTCGGTGCGGTGTCGGTGGCGGTCTCGGTCGCCGTCTGGTTCACCGGACGCTGGTCGGAGGCGGATCGCCGGCCCGGGGCGGTCGGGCTCGCCGAGGTGGCCGTGCTGCTGCTGGCGGTGGTGCTGAGCCTGCGAGCCGAGGACGGTCCGCGGTGCGCGTCGGCGGTGTGGACGGCGTGCGGAGCGGTCGCGCTCTGGCCGTCCCGCTTCCTGGTCGTCGAAGGCCCAGCGGACACGCTCACGCTCTTCGGCTTCGGATCGATGCTCTCCCTGCCGGCCGTGTTGACCGGGCTTTACCTGCGGGGCCTGGACGACGGCCGGGCCCGCGCGGTGGCCGAGGCCAAGCGGGCTCAGCGGCTCGAACTGGCCCACGATCTGCACGACTTCGTCGCGCACGACGTCAGCGGAATGGTCGCCCAGGCTCAGGCGGGGGCGTACCTGGCCGAGATCGACCCGGCACGGGCGGCCGAGATGTTCGAACGGATAGAGCAGGCCGGGCAGCGGGCGCTGGCCTCGCTGGACCGGACGGTGCAACTACTGCGCAGCGAGGAGGGCGGCAGCCGTGGCCCGCAGCCGGGTCTCGCCGAACTCGTGCAGGTGGCTGAGCAGTTCACGGCCGCTGGCGGCGCGGAGGTCCGGCTGGAGCTGCCGGAAGGGCCGGTGCCGCGCGAGGTGGAGGGCACCGTTCACCGGATCGTGGTGGAGTCCCTGACCAACGTCCGGCGGCACGCCCCAGGTGCGCGGAGGGTGGAGATCCGGGCGCGTCGCAGTGGCGGACGGCTGGAGTTGAGCGTCATCGACGACGGCGGGGCGTCGGCTCCGGGAGGGCTCCTGCGCCGCGGCGGCGGAAGCGGGCTCCCGGGGCTGGCTGCCCGGGTGGAGGCCCTCGGCGGCTCGCTGGAGGCGGGCCCATGCCGGAGCGAGGGCTGGCGGGTGAAGGCCGTGCTGCCGTTGGACGGAGCCGCGGAGGGGCCGGGACGATCGCGAGGGCCGACCCGGGTCGGCACCGGGGAGGTGCGGGGATGAACAGCGGTACGGGGCCGGTCCGGATCCTGATCGCGGACGATCAGGCGGACGTCCGCAGTGCGTTCCGGATGATCCTGGACGCCCAGCCGGACATGGCGGTGGTCGCGGAGGCGGTGGACGGAGCCGCGGCGATGGCGGAGGCCAGGAGGTTGCGGCCGGACGTGGTGCTCGCGGACATCCGGATGCCGAAGTTCGACGGCCTGGAGGTCACCCGGCAACTGGCCGGTCAGTACAAGGTGATCGTGGTGACCACCTTCGACCTCGACGAATACGTCCATACGGCGCTGCGGCACGGAGCGGCGGGCTTCCTGCTGAAGCGCTCGGGGCCTGCGCTGCTGATCGAGGCGGTCCGGGCGGCGATGGCGGGGGACGCGTTGATCAGCCCGCAGGTCACCGTGCGGCTGCTGCGGCACATGGCACTTCCCGGAGCAGGGCCGGAGCCGGGGCCGAGGTCGACGCCGAATCCGGGGGCGGGATCCGGACCGGGGGCGGCCTTCGGGTCGTCGGCGGCGGGGACGCTGGCAGCCGGACCACTGGAGGAACTGACCGCGAGGGAAAGGGAGATCGCCGAGCAGGTGGCGAACGGGGCGACCAACGCCGAGATCGGCGCCGGGCTGTTCATCTCACCAGGGACGGTGAAGAACCACCTCGCCAGCATCCAACGCAAGCTCGGTGCCCGTAACCGGGTGGGCATCGCGGCCTGGGTGTGGGAGCAGGCGGCCGGCGGCAAGCGATAACCGAACGACTTGCCCCCAGTACGCGGGGCCGGGAGCCCCGTGATGCGACGGCGCCGCAGGGGCCGGACGAGCGCCCCGCCGAGCACCGAGTTCGCGCGCTTGTGAACGAAGGGTCAAGCGAGCGTTCGGAGCCCGCCACCCCTGCGAGTGAGCCGCTATAACACGTCAACCTGGCGCCTCGAAATTTGCTTCGGTCGACGCATAGTTGATATAGGAGCACGCCTCTGACCAGCCGCTTCACAAGTAAATGCGACTGGTTGTGACCATTTGACTTCTTTGCGTTGGCAAGTCTGGGCATGTTCACATTCGCCACCATTCACATGGTGTCGTAGATCACAAAGATGGCGGTGAACTGCGTGTCGCAGATCACAAGCCGACGGGCATAGGATGCGCTCGTTCCAGGGTTTGTGAACTGCCTCACATGAGGTGGATCTCGGGAACTGGAACGCGGGTTCACCTCAGCGTGACCCGTCGGTTCCGATCTGCAGTCAAGGACGACTGGACGGAGGGAGCGGGGGCTATGAATGCCTACGCGCCGATCCTCGTACTCGGTGCCATCGCGGCGGCGTTCGCGGTCGGCTCCGTCGTGATGGCCTCACTCACCGGCCCCAAGCGCTACAACCGGGCCAAGTTGGAGGCGTACGAGTGCGGCATCGAGCCGACCCCGCAGCCCGTGGGCGGCGGTCGGTTCCCGATCAAGTACTACCTGACGGCGATGCTTTTCATCGTCTTCGACATCGAGATCGTCTTCCTCTACCCCTGGGCGGTGACCTTCGACGCCCTGGGGATCTTCGGGCTGGTCGAGATGCTGCTCTTCATCGCCACCGTCTTCGTCGCCTACGCCTACGTGTGGCGCCGCGGCGGCCTGGAGTGGGACTGAACCCGGGGTGGGGCCCGAGCCCGGGCGAGGGGCGGCCGCCGGCCTTGTGAACCGGCGGACAAGCCCCGACGGGCAGGACGTACCACAGGACTTGAGGGCATTGAGAGGGATCTGATGGGAATCGAGGAGAAGCTGCCGAGCGGCTTTCTGCTCACGACCGTGGAGACGGCCGCCGGCTGGGTGCGCAAGGCGTCACTCTTCCCGGCCACCTTCGGTCTGGCCTGCTGCGCGATCGAGATGATGACCACCGGCGCCGGCCGTTACGACCTGGCCCGGTTCGGCATGGAGGTCTTCCGGGGCTCCCCCCGGCAGGCCGATCTGATGATCGTGGCGGGCCGGGTGAGTCAGAAGATGGCCCCGGTGCTGCGCCAGGTGTACGACCAGATGGCCAACCCCAAGTGGGTCATCTCGATGGGCGTCTGCGCCTCCTCCGGCGGGATGTTCAACAACTACGCGATCGTGCAGGGCGTCGACCACATCGTCCCGGTGGACATCTACCTGCCCGGCTGCCCGCCCCGCCCGGAGATGCTGATGGACGCCATCCTGAAGCTGCACGACAAGATCCAGCACGAGCCGCTGGGCGCGAACCGGCGCCGGGCCGAGGAACTCGGCGAGGCGCTCGCCCTCCAGGCCACCCCGATCAGCGAGATGCGGGGGCAGCTGCGATGAACGAGCAGGTCCCCGAGACCCGCCGCGAGCGGCCGGTCCGCGAGATCCCGGTCGAGGTGGTCGACCGCCGCCAGGGCATGTTCGGCGCCAAGGGCAGCGGCGACACCTCCGGCTTCGGCGGCCTGAGCGCCCCGGTGGTGCTGCCCGGCCCGAGCGAGCGCCCGTACGGCGGCTGGTTCGACGAGGTCGCCGACGAACTGGAGGGCGCCCTGGAGGAGCAGGGCCTGGACCCGGCCGAGGTGATCGAGAAGACCGTGGTCGACCGCGGCGAGCTGACCTTCCAGATCGACCGCGCGCACCTGCTGCAGACCGTCCGCACCCTGCGGGACGACCCGGCACTGCGGTTCGAGCTGTGCCTGGGCGTGAGCGGCGTGCACTACCCCGGCGACAAGGGCCGCGAGTTGCACGCGGTCTACCACCTGCGCTCGATCACGCACGGCCGGCTGATCCGGCTGGAGGTCACCGCGCCGGACGCCGATCCGCGCGTGCCCTCGGTGGTGAGCGTCTACCCGACCAACGACTGGCACGAGCGCGAGGCCTACGACTTCTTCGGCCTGGTCTTCGAGGGCCACCCCGCGCTCACCCGGATCATGATGCCGGACGACTGGCTGGGCCACCCGCAGCGCAAGGACTACCCGCTCGGCGGCATCCCCGTCGAGTACAAGGGCGCCCAGATCCCGGCTCCCGACCAGCGGAGGTCGTACAGCTGATGGACACTCAGCACTACGGAAGCACCGGCGGACCGGCCCCGGAGGCGGAGGCCCGCGACACCACCGAGGGCCGGGTCTTCACCGTCACCGGCGGCGACTGGGGCGAGGTGGTCGAGGCGGTCGGCCGGGCCGACGACGAGCGCATCATCGTCAACATGGGCCCCCAGCACCCGTCCACCCACGGTGTGCTGCGGTTGATCCTGGAGATCGACGGCGAGACGGTGAAGGAGGCCCGCTGCGGCATCGGCTACCTCCACACCGGCATCGAGAAGAACATGGAGTTCCGCAGCTGGGTCCAGGGCACCACCTTCGTGACCCGCATGGACTACCTGACCCCGTTGTTCAACGAGGCCGCCTACTGCCTGGCGGTCGAGAAGCTGCTCGGCATCACCGACGACGTCCCGGACCGGGCCAGCGTCATCCGGGTGATGATGATGGAGCTCAACCGGATCGCCTCGCACCTGGTCTGCCTGGCCACCGGCGGCATGGAGATCGGGTCCACCACCCTGATGATCTACGGCTTCCGGGACCGCGAGCTGATCCTGGACGTCTTCGAGCTGGTCACCGGCCTGCGCATGAACCACGCGTACGTGCGCCCGGGAGGTCTCGCCCAGGACCTGCCGCCCGGCGCCGTCGACCAGATCCGCGAGGCCGTCAAGGTCTTCCGCTCCCGGATGCACGAGTACGACAAACTCGCCACCGGGAACCCGGTGTTCAAGGCCCGCCTGGTCGACGTCGGCTTCCTGGACCTGCCCGGCTGCCTGGCGCTCGGCGCCACCGGCCCGATCCTGCGCGCCACCGGCCTGCCGCACGACCTGCGCAAGACCGACCCGTACTGCGGCTACGAGGACTACGACTTCGAGGTCGCGATCGCCGACAGCGCCGACTCCTACGGCCGCTTCCTGATCCGCCTGGAGGAGATGAAGCAGTCGCTGCGGATCGTCGAGCAGTGCCTGGACCGGCTGCGCCCGGGCCCGGTCATGGTGGCGGACAAGAAGATCGCCTGGCCCGCCCAACTGGCCGTCGGCCCGGACGGGATGGGCAACTCGCTCGACCACATCCGCAAGATCATGGGCACCTCGATGGAGGCCCTGATCCACCACTTCAAGCTGGTCACCGAGGGCTTCCGGGTCCCGGTCGGCCAGGCGTACGCGGCGGTCGAGTCGCCGAAGGGCGAGCTGGGCGTGCACGTGGTCAGCGACGGCGGAACACGCCCGTACCGGGTCCACTTCCGGGATCCGTCGTTCACCAATCTGCAGACGATGGCGGCGATGTGCGAGGGCGGCCAGGTCGCCGACGTGATCGTCGCGGTGGCCGGGATCGACCCGGTGATGGGAGGCGTGGACCGGTGACCAACGTCGAACTCGGACTGCCGGCACTGCCGGCCGCACCCTACCCCGAGGAGGTGCACGCCCGGCTGGCCGCCGACGCCGCCGAGCTGATCGGCCGCTACCCGCAGCCCCGTTCGGCGCTGCTGCCGCTGCTGCACCTGGTGCAGGCCGAGGAGGGCTTCGTCAGCCCGACCGGGATCCGCTTCTGCGCCGAGCAGCTGGACCTCACCACCGCAGAGGTCACCGCCGTCGCGACGTTCTACACCATGTACCGGCGCCGCCCGGCCGGGAAGTACCACGTGGGGGTCTGCACCAACACCCTGTGCGCGGTGCTCGGCGGCGACCAGATCTTCGCCGAGCTCCAGGAGCACCTGGACCTCCGGAACAACGAGACCACCGAGGACGGTGAGATCTCGATCGAGCACATCGAGTGCAACGCGGCCTGCGACTACGCGCCCGTGGTGATGGTCAACTGGGAGTTCTTCGACAACCAGACCCCGGAGAGCGCCCGGCAGCTGGTCGACGACCTGCGCGCCGGCCGCGAGGTCCGGCCCACCCGGGGCGCCCGGCTGTGCGGCTTCAAGGAGACCGCCCGGATCCTGGCCGGCTTCCCGGACGAGCGCCCGGGCGCCAACGACGAGTCCGGCGCCGGTGGCGCCCCCTCCCTGGCCGGCCTGCGCCTGGCCCGCGGCGAGGCCCTGCCCGGGACCACCGGCACCAGGGTGGTCGCACCCCGCCACGAACCGCCCCGCCACGACGGCGACGGCCCGGAAGGGAGCGAGGCGTGATGACCGCCGCCGAGCCGGCCGAGAAGCTGCTCACCCCCGTCCTCTCCGACTCCTGGGACGACAGCCGCCCCTGGACGCTGGACACCTACCGCCGCCACCACGGCTACGAGGGTCTCAAGGCGGCCCTCGCCATGCCCCCGGACGACGTGATCGCCCTGGTCAAGGACGCCGGACTGCGCGGCCGCGGCGGCGCCGGCTTCCCGACCGGGATGAAGTGGCAGTTCATCCCGCAGAACGACGGCAAGCCGCACTACCTGGTGGTCAACGCGGACGAGTCCGAGCCGGGCACCTGCAAGGACATCCCGCTGCTGTTCGCCAACCCGCACTCGCTGATCGAGGGCATGGTCATCGCCTCCTACGCGATCCGCTGCGACCACGCGTTCATCTACCTGCGCGGCGAGGTCGTCCCGGTGCTGCGCCGGCTGCACGCGGCCGTCGCCGAGGCGTACCGGGCGGGCCTGCTCGGCCGGAACATCCTGGGCTCCGGCGTCGACCTCGACATCACCGTGCACGCCGGCGCCGGCGCGTACATCTGCGGTGAGGAGACGGCGCTGCTGGACTCGTTGGAGGGCCGCCGCGGCCAGCCCAGGCTGCGGCCCCCGTTCCCGGCGATCGCCGGCCTCTACGCCTGCCCGACGGTGGTCAACAACGTCGAGTCGATCGCCTCGGTGCCGCCGATCCTGGCCCGCGGCAAGGACTGGTTCAAGGGCCTGGGCACCGAGAAGTCCCCCGGCTTCACGCTCTACTCGCTCTCCGGCCACGTGACCAACCCGGGACAGTACGAGGCCCCACTGGGCGTGACGCTGCGTCAGCTGCTCGACCTCAGCGGCGGCATCCGCGCCGGACACCGGCTGAAGTTCTGGACGCCGGGCGGCTCCTCCACCCCGATGTTCACCGACGAGCACCTCGACGTCCCGCTGGACTACGAGGGCGTGGGCGCGGCCGGTTCGATGCTGGGCACCAAGGCACTGCAGGTCTTCGACGAGACCACCTGCGTGGTGCGGGCCGTCACCCGGTGGACCGAGTTCTACGCCCACGAGTCGTGCGGCAAGTGCACCCCCTGCCGGGAGGGCACCTACTGGCTGGTCCAACTGCTCAAGCGGATCGAGGCCGGTGCCGGCGTCGAGGGGGACCTGGAGAAGCTCCTCGACATCGCCGACAACATCAACGGCAAGTCCTTCTGCGCGCTGGGCGACGGCGCGGCGAGCCCGATCGTCTCCTCGCTCCAGCACTTCCGGGCCGAGTACGAGCAGCACCTGGCCGAGCGCCGCTGCCCGTTCGACCCGGCCGCCTCCACCGTCTGGGCCGACGGCCCCCGCCCCGGCCACCAGTCCGCCACCGAAAAGGAGGTGCACGCGTGACGATCACAGAGCCATCCACCTCCTCCAGCGGCGACACGGGCGACAAGCCCGCGATCGAACTGGTCACGCTCACCATCGACGGCGTCGAAGTGCAGGTCCCCAAGGGGACGTTGGTGATCCGGGCGGCCGAGGCCATCGGCACCCAGATCCCCCGCTTCTGCGACCACCCGCTGCTCGACCCGGCCGGCGCCTGCCGGCAGTGCATCGTCGAGGTCGAGGGCCAGCGCAAGCCGGTCGCGTCCTGCACCATCCCGGTGGCCGAGGGCATGGTGGTGCGCACCCAGCTCAGCTCGCCGGTGGCGGAGAAGGCGCAGCGCGGCGTGATGGAGCTGCTGCTGATCAACCACCCGCTGGACTGCCCGGTCTGCGACAAGGGCGGCGAGTGCCCGCTGCAGAACCAGGCGATGTCCAACGGGGCCGCCGACTCCCGCTTCGAGGGCATGAAGCGCACCTACGAGAAGCCGGTGCCGATCAGCAGCCAGGTGCTGCTGGACCGGGAGCGCTGCGTGCTGTGCGCCCGCTGCACCCGCTTCTCGCAGCAGATCGCGGGAGACCCGTTCATCGACCTGGTGGAGCGCGGGGCGCTGCAGCAGGTCGGCACCGGCGAGGGGGACGACTTCGCCTCGTACTTCTCCGGGAACACCATCCAGATCTGCCCGGTGGGCGCGCTGACCTCGGCGGCCTACCGGTTCCGCTCGCGCCCCTTCGACCTCGTCTCCTCGCCGAGCGTGTGCGAGCACTGCTCGGCGGGCTGCGCGCAGCGCACCGACCACCGGCGCGGCAAGGTGCTGCGCCGACTGGCCGGCGACGACCCGGCGGTGAACGAGGAGTGGAACTGCGACAAGGGCCGCTTCGCCTTCCGCTACGCCCAGCAGCGGGACCGGCTGGCCACCCCGTTGGTGCGGGTGGACGGCGAACTGGTGCCGGCGTCGTGGCCGGAGGCGCTGGCCCGGGCCGCCGAGGGGTTGCGCGGGGCCCGGGCGGGCGTGCTGGCCGGCGGCCGGGTGACGGTCGAGGACGCGTACGCGTACGCGAAGTTCGCCCGGGTGGTGCTGGGCACCAACGACGTGGACTTCCGGGCCCGCCCGCACAGCGGAGAGGAGGCGGACTTCCTGGCCGCGGCGGTCGCCGGGCGCGGGGTGGACGTGGACGGCTCCGGCGTGACCTACGAGCGGTTGGAGCAGGCGCCGGCGGTGCTGCTGGCGGGCCTGGAGCCCGAGGAGGAGTCGCCGATCGTCTTCCTGCGGCTGCGCAAGGCGGTCCGCGGCCGTGGCCAGAAGGTGTTCTCGGTGGCCCCGTTCGCCTCCCGGGGCCTGGCCAAGCTGCGCGGGGCGCTGCTGCCGGCCGCGACGGGCACCGAGCCGGAGTGGTTCGCGGCGCTCGCGGCGGACGAGCCGCTGAACGACGAGGCGGCCCGGGCGGCGGAACGGCTGCGGGCGCCGGGCTCGGTGATCCTGGCGGGCGAGCGGCTGGCCGCCGTCCCGGGCGCGCTGACGGCGGTGCTGCGGCTGGCGCACGCGACCGGTGCCCGGTTGGCGTGGGTGCCGCGCCGGGCGGGTGAGCGCGGGGCGGTCGAGGCCGGTGCGCTGCCGGGCCTGCTGCCCGGTGGCCGGCCGGTGGCCGCTGCGGCGGCGCGGGCGGAGGCGGCCGCGGCGTGGGGCGTGGCGGAGCTGCCGTCCCGGCCGGGCCGGGACACCGGCGGGATCCTGGCGGCGGCCGCGCAGGGCGAGTTGGACGCGCTGGTGGTCGGCGGCGTCGACCCGGACGACCTGCCGGATCCGGCGCTGGCCGACGAGGCGCTGGCGGCGGTGCCGTTCGTGGTGTCGCTGGAGCTGCGGCCCTCCGGGGTGACGGCGCACGCGGACGTGGTGCTGCCGGTGGCGGCGGTGGCGGAGAAGGCCGGCACCTTCCTGGACTGGGAGGGCCGGGTGCGGATGTTCGACGCGGCGCTCAAGCCGGACCAGCACATGGGCCGCCACCTGCAGTCGGACCTGCGGGTGCTGACCATGCTGGCGGACGCGCTGGGCCACCGGCTGGGTCTGCCGGACGTCCGGGCGGCGCGGCTGGAGCTGGACGCCTTCACCCCGTGGGAGGGCGACCGCCCGGCCGCCCCGGCGGCGCACCCCGGGGTGCTGCCCCGCCCGGCCACCGGCCAGGCCGTGCTGGCGGGTTGGCGCCAGCTGCTGGACAACGGCGTGCTGCAGCAGGGCGATCCGCACCTGGCGGGCACCCGGCACGAGGCGGTGGCCCGGATCTCCGCGGAGACGGCGAAGGAGATCGGCGCCGAGGCGGCCGCCGCGCTGCGGCTGACCGGCCCGGCCGGCTCGCTGACCCTGCCGCTGGAGGTCACCGACTCGATCCCGGACCGCACGGTCTGGATCCCGCTCAACTCCACGCCCGGCGGCGCCCACCGCGCGCTCGGCACCACCGTCGGCCACCTGGTCACGATCGCCGCTGCCGGGGCCGAGCCGGCCGCGCAGACCGCGCAGGCCCCGGCCGGGGCGGCCGCGGGAGAAGGGGAGGACCGATGATGACTCCGCAGCCGTACGAGACGCTCCACTTCTTCGGCCAGGACCCGTGGTGGCTGGTCCTGTTGAAGGCGGTGTTCTGCTTCGCCTTCCTGCTCCTGACGGTGCTGGTCGCGATCGTCTGGGAGCGCAAGGTGGTGGCCTGGATGCAGCTGCGCATCGGGCCGAACCGGCACGGGCCGTGGGGCCTGCTGCAGTCGCTGGCCGACGGCGTGAAGCTGGCGCTGAAGGAAGACCTGGTGGTCAAGGGCTCGGACAAGGCGGTCTACATCCTGGCCCCGATCGTCTGTGCCATCCCGGCGTTCATGGCCTTCGCGGTCATCCCGTTCGGGCCGGCCGGCGACGAGGTGTCGATCTTCGGCACCCGGACGCCGCTGCAGCTGACCGACTTCCCGGTGGCGCTGCTGTACATCCTGGCGACGGCCTCGGTGGGCATCTACGGCATCGTGCTGGCCGGCTGGTCCTCCGGCTCGACCTACCCGCTGCTGGGCGGCCTGCGCTCCTCCGCGCAGATGATCAGCTACGAGATCGCGATGGGCCTGTCCTTCGCGGCGGTGTTCATCTACTCGGGCTCGATGTCGACCTCGGAGATCGTGGCGCACCAGCAGCCGACCTGGTTCGCGGCCCTGTTGCCGGTTTCCTTCATCGTCTACGTCATCGCGATGGTCGGTGAGACCAACCGGGCGCCGTTCGACCTGCCGGAGGCCGAGGGCGAGTTGGTCGGCGGCTTCAACACCGAGTACTCCTCGCTGAAGTTCGCGATGTTCATGCTGGCCGAGTACGTGAACATGGTGACGGTCTCGGCGGTGGCCTCGACCCTCTTCCTGGGTGGCTGGCGGGCCCCGTGGCCGGTGTCGACCTTCTGGGAGGGCGCCAACCACGGCTGGTGGCCGATGCTGTGGATCACGCTGAAGATCCAGCTGCTGCTGTTCCTCTTCATCTGGCTGCGCGGCACGCTGCCCCGGTTCCGCTACGACCAGTTCATGAAGCTGGGCTGGAAGGTGCTGATCCCGGTCTCGCTGGTGTGGCTGGTGCTGATCGCGAGCGTGAGGGCGCTGCGCAACGAGGGCTACGGCTTCGGCGAGGTGGTCCTGTACGTGGGCGCCCCGGTCGGGGCGGTGCTGCTGCTGGCGCTCGTACGGGACTTCCTGAAGAAGCAGCCCGAGGCCGAGGAGGCCCCGCCCCGGCGCGAGTTCGATCCGATGGCGGGCGGCTACCCCGTTCCGCCGCTGCCCGGCCAGGAGCTTCCGCCGGTGCCGCGCAGGCGCAGCCGCGCCCCGAAGCAACTCCAGGACGCCCTCAACGGGGCCGACCATTCCGAAGGGAGCTGAACCGAGATGTCGTCTGACCAGTCCGACCGGCCCGACCGAACCGACCGTACGGACCGGCCCGAGCGGGCCGACCGGCCGTCGATCCTCGGCCCGGCCGCCGGCTTCGGCGTGACCTTCAAGGCCATGTTCAAGAAGCGGCTCACCGAGCAGTACCCGGAGCAGAAGAAGCCCACCGCTCCGCGCTTCCACGGCCGCCACCAGCTGAACCGGCACCCGGACGGCCTGGAGAAGTGCGTCGGCTGCGAGCTGTGCGCGTGGGCGTGCCCGGCCGACGCGATCTACGTGGAGGGTGCGGACAACCGGGACGAGGAGCGCTACTCGCCGGGCGAGCGCTACGGCGCGGTGTACCAGATCAACTACGCCCGCTGCATCCTGTGCGGGCTGTGCATCGAGGCCTGCCCGACCAGGGCGCTGACCATGACCAACGAGTACGAGCTGGCCGACTCCTCCCGCCGGGACCTCATCTTCACCAAGGAACAGCTGCTGGTGGGCCTGTCCGAGGAGATGGTCGACACCCCGCACGCGATCTTCCCGGGCGCCGACGAGGGCGCGTACTACCGGGGCGAGATCACCGCGGCGGCGCCGGGGACGGTCCAGCAGGAGCGCACCGACCGCGAGAAGGAGGTGCGGCAGTGACGGGCCTCCTCCTGGAAGGCGGCAGGAACCTCGCCGCGACCGGGACGACCTCCACGGGTGAGGCCGTCCAGTTCTGGGTGCTCGCGGTGGTCGCGGTCGGCGGTGCGCTCGGCATGCTGCTGATGAAGAAGGCGGTGCACAGCGCGCTGTGCCTGGCGGCCACCATGCTGGCGCTGGCGGTCTGTTACATGGCGCAGGGCGCGGTGTTCCTGGGTGTGGTGCAGATCGTGGTCTACACCGGCGCGATCATGATGCTCTTCCTCTTCGTGGTGATGCTGGTCGGTGTCACCAGCGAGGACTCCCTCAAGGAGCAGTTGAAGGGCCAGCGGATCGCCGCGGTGCTGTGCGGGCTGGGCTTCGGCGTGCTGCTGATCGCCGGGATCGCCAACGCGAAGCTGGACCACTTCACCGGGCTGTCCGAGGCGAACGCCGAGGGCAACGTGCCGGGCCTGGCCCGGCTGATCTTCACCCGGTACGTGTGGGCCTTCGAGGTCACCGGCGCGCTGCTGATCACCGCGGCGATCGGGGCGATGGTGCTGACCCACCGCGAGCACGTGAAGGCGCCGAAGACGCAGCGCGAGCTGGCGGCGCAGCGGGTCAAGGACAACATCCAGCTGCCGCCGCTGCCGGCGCCGGGCGTGTACGCGCGGCACAACGCGGTGGACGTGCCGGGCCTGCTGCCGGACGGCACGATCGCCGAGGAGTCGGTGATGGCGACGTTGCGCGAGCGCGGCCAGGTCCGGGACGTCAGCCAGGCGATGCTGCAGCGGATGGCGGAGCTGGAGAACGCCACGGCGGACTGGCTGGGCCGTCCGTCCTCGGAGCGGCCGGCGGTGACGGGGCCGCGCAAGTCGCTGGAGCCGGTGCCCGACCGCGAGGCGGGCCGGCCCAGCCACGCGGACCAGCCGAACCACACGAACCACACGAACCACACGAACCACGTGAACCACGGGGCGAACCACGGGGCGAGCCACCCGGCGGCCGGCGAGGAGGGCGCGGAGTGAACCCGGTCAACTACCTCTACCTGTCGGCCCTGTTGTTCACCATCGGTGCGTCCGGGGTGCTGATCCGGCGCAACGCGATCGTGCTGTTCATGTGCGTGGAGCTGATGCTGAACGCCTCGAACCTCGCGCTGGTGACCTTCTCCCGGATGCACGGGACCTTGGACGGCCAGATCATCGCGTTCTTCACGATGGTGGTCGCGGCGGCCGAGGTCGTGGTCGGCCTCGCCATCATCGTCTCCATCTTCCGGACCAGGCACTCCGCCTCGGTCGACGACAGCAACCTGATGAAGCTGTAGGCGGAGGACCTTCGGTGAACTCTCTCATTCCGCTGCTGGTGGCGGCCCCACTGGCCGGCGCCGCCCTGCTGCTGCTCGGCGGCCGGGCGCTGGACCGCTTCGGCCACTGGCTGGCCACCGCGCTCGCGGCGCTCTCGTTCGGCTTCGGCCTGGCGCTCTTCTCGGACATGCTCGGCCGTGACGCCGAGCACCGGGCGGTCACCAAGCACCTGTTCAGCTGGATCCCGGTGAACGGCTTCCAGGCCGACTTCACCTTCCGGCTCGACCAGCTCTCGATGACCTTCGTCCTGCTGATCACCGGCGTCGGCACGCTGATCCACCTCTACTCGGTCGGCTACATGGCGCACGACGAGCGCCGCCGACGCTTCTTCGCGTACCTGAACCTGTTCCTGGCCGCCATGCTGCTGCTGGTGGTCGCCGACAACTACCTGCTGCTGTACTTCGGCTGGGAGGGCGTGGGCCTGGCCTCGTACCTCCTGATCGGCTTCTGGCAGCACAAGCCGAGTGCGGCGACGGCGGCGAAGAAGGCGTTCATCGTCAACCGGGTCGGCGACATGGGCCTGTCCATCGCGATCATGCTGATGTTCGCGGAGTTCGGCTCCTTCGCCTTCGGCCCGGTCTTCGACGGCGCGCACCAGGCGAGCGAGGGCAAGCTGACGGCGATCGGCCTGATGCTGCTGCTGGCAGCCTGCGGCAAGTCGGCGCAGGTGCCGCTGCAGTCCTGGCTCGGGGACGCCATGGAGGGCCCGACCCCGGTGTCGGCGCTGATCCACGCGGCCACCATGGTGACGGCGGGCGTCTACCTGATCACCCGTTCCTCGGCGATCTTCGACCTCGCGCCGGACGCGCAGACCGCCGTGGTGGTGGTCGGCGCGGTCACGCTGCTGTTCGGTGCGATCGTCGGTTGCGCCAAGGACGACATCAAGAAGGCGCTGGCCGGCTCGACCATGTCGCAGATCGGCTACATGGTGCTGGCCGCGGGGCTCGGCCCGATCGGTTACGCCTTCGCGATCATGCACCTGGTGACCCACGGCTTCTTCAAGGCCGGGCTGTTCCTCGGCGCCGGGTCGGTCATGCACGGCATGAACGACGAGGTGAACATGCGTCACTACGGCGGCCTGCGCACGTACATGCCGTGGACCTTCGCCACCTTCTTCGCGGGCTACCTGGCGATCATCGGCTTCCCGGGCCTGTCGGGCTTCTTCTCCAAGGACAAGATCATCGAGGCGGCCTTCGCCAAGGGCGGCACCGAGGGCTGGATCCTCGGCCTGTGCGCGCTGGTCGGCGCGGCGGTCACCGCGTTCTACATGACGCGGGTGGTGCTGCTCACCTTCTTCGGCGAGAAGCGCTGGCAGCCTGACGCCCAGGGCAACGCCCCGCACCCGCACGAGTCGCCGAAGACCATGACGGTCCCGATGGTGCTGCTGGCCTTCGGCTCGGTCTTCGCGGGCGGGCTGTTCGCCTACAACGACTCCTTCCTGAAGTGGCTGGAGCCGGTCACGGGTTACAGCGAGGGGGACTCCCCGCTCGCCCCGGTCGTCGTCACCGGGCTGACCATGGCCTGCATGCTGGCCGGCATCGGCCTCGCGTACCTGATGTACGGGCGCTCGCCCGTGCCGGTGGTGCCGCCGGTCGGCTCCCCGCTCACCCGGGCGGCCCGCCGCGACCTGCTCCAGGACGACTTCAACCACGCCGTGCTGGTGCGGCCGGGCTCGGCGCTCACCGCGACGCTGGTCTTCTTCGACAGCCGAGGGCTGGACGGCTTCGTCAACGGACTGGCCGCCACGATCGGGGGCCTGTCCGGTCGGGTGCGGCGCGTCCAGAACGGCTTCGTCCGCTCGTACGCGCTCTCCATGTTCGGCGGCACGCTGGTGCTGGTCGCCATGACTCTCCTGATGAGGTCCGTGTGATGGACAAGGAATCCACAACCCGCGGGGGAGGAGCGGCATGAGTGTGTTGCTGACCGTCACCTGCGCCGTCCCGGCGGCCGGAGCGGTGCTGACCGCCGCCCTGCCCGCCGGATCGACCGCGGCCCGGCGCAGGGCCACCAAGGCCGTCGCCCTGGGCGTCTCGGCCGTCACCCTGGTGCTGGCCGCCGTGGTGGCGACGCGGTTCGACCCGCACGGCGCCCGCTACCAGCTGACCGAGTCGTACAGTTGGATCCGCTCCTTCGGGATCACCTTCTCGCTCGGCGTGGACGGCATCGGCGCCGTGCTCGCCCTGCTCACCGCCGTCCTGGTGCCGATGGTGATGCTCGCCTCCTGGCACGACGCCGACCCGGGCCCGGCGGCCCCTGACGGGACCTTCGAGAACAGGAGGCGGACCCAGGCCTTCTTCGCCCTGATCCTGGCGGTGGAGGCGATGGTGATCGTCTCCTTCTACGCCACCGACGTCTTCCTGTTCTACGTGTTCTTCGAAGCCATGCTGATCCCGATGTACTTCCTGATCGGCGGCTTCGGCGACCGCGCGGGCGGCCCCGAGTCGGCACGTCAGCGCTCCTACGCGGCCGTGAAGTTCCTGCTCTACAACCTGCTCGGCGGTCTGGTCATGCTGGCCGCGGTGGTCGGCCTGTACGTGGTCGCGCAGGACCAGGGCCTCGGCACCTTCGACCTGCCGACCCTGGCCTCGGCCGTCGCCGACGGGAAGCTGCAACTGACCGGCACAGCCGAGAAGGCGCTGTTCCTGGGCTTCTTCTTCGCCTTCGCGGTGAAGGCCCCGCTGTGGCCGCTGCACACCTGGCTGCCGAACGCGATGGGCGAGGCCACCGCCGGCACGGCGGTGCTGATCACCGCCGTGGTGGACAAGGTCGGCACCTTCGCGATGCTGCGCTTCTGCCTCGGGCTGTTCCCGCACGCCTCGAAGACCTTCGCCCCGGCGATCCTGGTCCTCTCGCTGATCGGGATCGTCTACGGCGCGCTGCTGGCGATCGGCCAGAAGGACATCAAGCGCCTGGTCGCCTACGCCTCGATCTCGCACTTCGGCTTCATCATCATGGGCATCTTCGCCCTGACCAGCCAGGGCCAGAGCGGCGCCACCCTCTACATGGTCAACCACGGCCTCTCGACGGCCGCGTGGATGCTGGTGGCCGGCTTCCTGATCTCCCGCCGGGGCTCGCGGCTGATCGCCGACTACGGCGGTGTGCAGAAGGTCGCCCCGGTGCTCGCCGGGACGTTCCTGATCGGCAGCCTGGCCACCCTGTCGCTGCCCGGCCTGGCCCCGTTCGTCAGCGAGTTCCTGGTGCTGGTGGGCACCTTCACCCGCTACCCGGCGATCGGGATCGTCGCGACCTTCGGGATCGTGCTGGCCGCGCTGTACGCCCTGCTGCTGTACCAGCGCACCATGACCGGCCCGGTGAAGGAGGGCGTGCACGCGATGCCCGACCTCAAGGCCCGCGAACTCGCCGTGGTGGCCCCGCTGGTGGCGCTGACCATCCTGCTCGGCGTCTATCCCAAGCCGCTCACCGACCTGGTCAACCCCTCGGTGAACGCGACGCTGTCGCAGGTCCACGAGACCGACCCGGCGCCGGCCCACCCGGTCGCCGCCACCTCAGGAGGTGAGCAGAAGTGAGCGCCACCGCAGTGCTCGCCGCCGCCGGGGGCAACACCCCCAGCATTCCGGCACCGCACATCGAGTACGGCCAACTCTCCCCGATGCTCGTGGTGTTCGGCGCCGCCGTGGCCGGCATCCTGGTGGAGGCCTTCGTGCCCCGCCGGTACCGGCACTGGACGCAGGTGACGCTCGCCCTGGCCGGGCTGGTCGGCGCCTTCGTCGCCGTGGTGGTGCTGGCCGTGCAGAGCCACGGCTTCACCCGGATCGACCTGCTGGCGATGGAGTCGGTCGCGCTGGACGGCCCGGCGCTGTTCCTCCAGGGCGTGATCCTGCTGGCCTCGGTGGTCGCGGTGCTCACCTACGCCGAGCGGAAGCTGGAGCCCAAGGCCGGCGGCCTGCCCGCCGACGCCTTCGCCGCCCAGGCCGCCGCCACCCCCGGCGGCGAGCAGGAGCGGGCCGCGCTCCGGGCGGGCTTCGCCACCAGCGAGGTGTTCCCGCTGACCATGTTCGCGGTCGGCGGCATGCTGCTGTTCCCCGCCGCCAACGACCTGCTGACCATGTTCGTGGCGCTGGAGGTCTTCTCCCTGCCGCTGTACCTGCTGTGCGCCCTGGCCCGGCGCCGCCGGCTGCTCTCCCAGGAGGCGGCGGTCAAGTACTTCCTGCTCGGCGCGTTCGCCTCGGCGTTCTTCCTGTTCGGCACCGCCCTGCTGTACGGCTACGCGGGCAGCGTGAAGCTCGGCGACATCGGGGACGTCATCTCCGGCAAGGCGATGACCACCCCCGCGCAGCTGAGCAGCA
Organism: Streptomyces sp. NRRL S-350; assembly: GCF_000719705.1. Lineage (GTDB taxonomy): Bacteria > Actinomycetota > Actinomycetes > Streptomycetales > Streptomycetaceae > Kitasatospora. The sequence continues at coordinate 136,267 of NZ_JOHO01000008.1, forward strand.
CCCGGAGCGACGTGCTGGTGCTCACCGGCCTGGCGATGCTGTCGGTCGGCCTGCTGTTCAAGGTCGCCGCGGTGCCCTTCCACTCCTGGACCCCGGACGTGTACCAGGGCGCGCCGACCCCGGTGACCGGCTTCATGGCGGCGGCCACCAAGGTCGCGGCCTTCGGGGCCTTCCTGCGGCTGTTCTACGTGGCCTTCCCTGGCCTGCGGCTGGACTGGCGGCCGGTGATGTGGGGCGTTGCGATCCTCACCATGGTGGTGGGCGCGGTGCTGGCGGTGACCCAGCAGGACGTGAAGCGGCTGCTGGCGTACTCCTCGATCGCGCACGCCGGGTTCATCCTGACCGGCGTGATCGCCGTCAACAAGCAGGGCATCTCCTCGGTGCTGTTCTACCTGCTGGCGTACTCCTTCGTGACGCTCGGCGCGTTCGCCGTGGTCACCCTGGTGCGCGACTCCAAGGGCGAGGCGACCCACCTGTCCAACTGGGCCGGGCTGGGGCGGCGCTCGCCGCTGGTGGCGGCGGTGTTCGCACTGTTCCTGCTGGCCTTCGCCGGGATCCCGCTGACCTCCGGCTTCACCGGGAAGTTCGCGGTCTTCCAGGCGGCGGCGAGCGGCGGGGCGACACCGCTGGTGATCGTCGGCGTGCTGAGCTCGGCGGTGGCCGCGTTCTTCTACATCCGGGTCATCGTGCTGATGTTCTTCTCGGATCCCCAGCCGGGTGGCCCCACGGTGGCGATCCCGAGCGCCTTCACGGCCACCGCGATCGGGTTGGGCGTGGTGGTCACACTCGGTCTCGGCCTGCTGCCGCAGTACTTCCTCGACCTCGCGTCCAAGGCCTCGCTGTTCGTGCGCTGACCTTTCCGCCGGTCGCTGCCGACCAGGGCCCGTCCGGGCCGCGCCTCATCCGCGCGGCCCGGGCGGGTCCTTGTCCGGATCCGGGGGCAGGGAGTTCCGGGGGAGCTCCCGCCCTTGTTTCCCACCGAATTCGCCGCCCACCGCCGCACGGCCCGCGCAGCCGCCCTGACCAGGGCGTCCGGCCCGATCATGACAGGATCCGCACGCCCGTGCAGTGATCCACTCGCGACCGGATACCCTGCCTGTATGGCCAGCGGCGGCACTCAGGGACCAGGCCGCTAGATCGACCAGGGACAGAGGAGTGGTCTTCGTGACCGTCGTGGAACCCTTCGGGCTCAGCGTGCAGGACCGCGACCTGACCCGGGACGTCCAGGCCGGACTGGAGGCCGTGGAGGCGGCGCTCGGGGAGGCCGTCAAGAGCGACGTCCCCTTCATCACCGTCACCGCCAGTCACCTCCTCGAAGCCGGCGGCAAGCGCTTCCGTCCGCTGCTCCTGCTGCTGGCCGCGCAGTTCGGCGACCCGGGCGCGCCCGGCGTGGTGCCCGCCGCGGTCGTCGTCGAGCTGACCCACCTGGCCACGCTGTACCACGACGACGTCATGGACGAGGCCCCGGTGCGCCGCGGCGCCCCCAGCGCCAACTCCCGCTGGGACAACTCGGTCGCCATCCTCACCGGCGACTTCCTGTTCTCCCGGGCCTCCCAGGTGCTGGCCGACCTCGGCCCGGAGGCCGTGCGGATGCAGGCCGAGGCCTTCGAGCGGCTGGTCACCGGCCAGATCCTGGAGACCCGCGGCCCCGGCCCGGAGATGGACCCGCTGCTGCACTACCTGGACGTGCTGGAGGGCAAGACCGGTTCGCTGATCGCCGTCTCCTGCCGGATAGGAGCGCTGATGGCCGGTGCCGAGCCCGAGCTGGTGGACGCCCTCGGCGAGTTCGGCGAGCGGATCGGCATCGCCTTCCAGCTGGCCGACGACGTGCTCGACATCGCCAGCGACGGCCACGAGTCCGGCAAGACCCCCGGCACCGACCTGCGCGAGGGCGTGCCGACCCTGCCGACCCTGCTGCTGCAGCAGATGCCGGCCGACCCGGCGGACCCGGACGACACCCGACTGCGCGAACTGGTCGCCCAGGACCTCTCGGACGACGCGCTGCACGCCGAGGCGCTGCGCCTGATGCGTGCCCACCCCGCCCTGGAGCGCGCCCGCGCGGAGACCCTGCGCCGGGCCGAGGAGGCCCGGGCACTGCTCGCCCCGCTGCCGGCCTGCCCGGCGAAGGCCGCCCTGGAGGGACTCTGCGACGCGGTGGCCATCCGCACGATGTGACCCGGGCCGGGGCCGGCCACGCCGGGCCCGGGCCAGGGGGCGGACCACCCGGACGGACGGAACCAGGACCTCGCGGGGGGGGCACCGACTCCCGTGATGGGGGGAGACCGGCCCCCGCGATGGGGGAGACTGACTCCGTCAGCTCACCCCAGCCGGAAGGTCGCCATGCGTCGCGTCGTCATCGCCGAAGACTCCGTACTGCTGCGGGAGGGACTGACCCGGCTGCTCACCGATCGCGGCCTGGAGGTCGTCGCCGGGGTGGGGGACGGCGAAGCGCTGGTGAAGACCATCCACGACCTGGCCGCGGCCGACGAGCTGCCCGACGTCGTGGTCTCCGACGTGCGGATGCCCCCCACGCACACCGACGAGGGCCTGCGTGCCTGCGTCGAGCTGCGCGGCCGCTACCCGCAGCTGAACGTGCTGGTGCTGTCGCAGTTCGTGGAGGAGCGTTACGCCTCGGAGCTGCTGGCCGGGTCCACCCGGGGAGTCGGCTACCTGCTCAAGGACCGGGTCGCCGAGGTGCGCGAGTTCGCGGACGCGGTGGTCCGGGTCGCCGACGGCGGCACCGCGCTGGACCCGGAGGTGGTGCAGCAGCTGCTCAGCCGCAGCCGCAAGGGTGACGTTCTGACCAGTCTCACGCCGCGCGAGCGCGAAGTGCTCGCACTGATGGCGGAGGGCCGGACCAATGCCGCGGTGGCCAAGCAGCTGGTGGTCTCCGACGGCGCGGTGGAGAAGCACGTGAGCAACATATTCCTGAAGCTGGGCCTGGCCCAGAGCCCGGAGGACCACCGCCGGGTGCTGGCCGTGCTGACGTACCTCAACTCCTAGCCTCCGCCCGGCACCGGGCCAAGGGCAGCCGGCGGCCGCCGGATCCGGAATGGTCTCCGGCGGCCGGACGTTCTCCCTAGGTGCAGTGCGGTGCAGCCCAGTGCGGTGCAGTAGTGCGGCGCGGTGCGGTGCAGGCAGCGCACCGTGCAACGCAACGCAGTGCGGTACGGACGGCGCGGGCCGGTGATTTTCCGCCGCATGCGGGAGTTCCGTCCCAGGCCGAGCCCTCGCGCATAGGATGCGGGAGGTGCACCAGGCGGACGGGGCACGGGGCCGCGCCCGCGGTGGTGCGCCCTGGAGGAGGTCCGCGGCAGTGACCAGTCAGGTCGATCAGTCAGAGGCAGTGGATGGCCCCGACGGCGACGAGGCCCGTGCCGTGCGCGGCCACGCCGGCCCCGGCCCGGACACGCCTCCCGGGCCGCCTGCCCCGGGCGCCCCGCCACCGGGCCGTGCCAAGCCGATCCGCAGACTCGACCGCGTGATCATCCGTTTCGCCGGCGACTCCGGTGACGGCATGCAGCTCACCGGTGACCGGTTCACCTCGGAGACCGCGTCCTTCGGCAACGACCTGTCCACGCTGCCGAACTTCCCCGCCGAGATCCGCGCCCCCGCCGGCACCCTGCCGGGCGTCTCCTCCTTCCAACTGCACTTCGCCGACCACGACATCCTGACCCCGGGCGACGCCCCCAACGTGCTGGTCGCGATGAACCCGGCCGCGTTGAAGGCGAACCTGCCGGACCTGCCGCGCGGCGCGGAGATCATCGTCGACACCGACGAGTTCACCAAGCGCGCACTGGCGAAGGTCGGCTACCCGGCGGACCCGCTGACCGACGGATCCCTGGACGGCTTCCACCTGCACAAGGTGCCGCTGACCACGCTGACGCTGGAGGCGCTCAAGGAGAGCGGCCTCGCCCGCAAGGACGCGGAACGGGCGAAGAACATGTTCGCCCTGGGCCTGCTGTCCTGGATGTACCACCGCCCCACCCACGGGACCGAGGCGTTCCTGCGCACCAAGTTCGCCAAGAAGCCGCAGATCGCCGAGGCGAACGTGCAGGCCTTCCGGGCGGGCTGGAACTTCGGCGAGACCACGGAGACCTTCGCGGTCTCCTACGAGGTGCCCCCGGCCAAGCTCCCGGCCGGCCGCTACCGCAACATCTCCGGCAACCTCGCGCTGTCCTACGGGCTGATCGCCGCCGCCCAGCGCTCCGGCCTGCCGCTGTACCTGGGCTCGTACCCGATCACCCCGGCCTCGGACATCCTGCACGAGCTGAGCAAGCACAAGAACTTCGGCGTGCGCACCTTCCAGGCCGAGGACGAGATCGCCGGCATCGGCGCGGCCCTCGGCGCGGCCTTCGGCGGGGCGCTCGGCGTGACCACCACCTCCGGGCCCGGTGTGGCGCTCAAGAGCGAGACGATCGGCCTGGCCGTCTCGCTCGAACTGCCCCTGCTGGTCGTGGACATCCAGCGCGGCGGTCCGTCCACCGGGCTGCCGACCAAGACCGAGCAGGCGGACCTGCTGCAGGCGATGTTCGGCCGCAACGGCGAGGCCCCGGTGCCGATCGTCGCCCCGGCCACGCCGGCGGAGTGCTTCGACGCGGCCCTGGAGGCGGCCCGGATCGCGGTCACCTACCGCACCCCGGTCTTCCTGCTCTCCGACGGCTACCTGGCCAACGGCTCCGAGCCGTGGCGGATCCCCGCCGTCGACGAACTGCCGCGGATCGAACCGCGGTTCGCGACCGGCCCGAACCGCGAGGACGGCGCCTTCTGGCCGTACCTGCGGGATCCGCACACGCTGGCCAGGCCCTGGGCGGTGCCTGGCACCCCCGGCCTGGAGCACCGGATCGGCGGCATCGAGAAGCAGGACGGCACCGGGAACATCTCCTACGACCCGGCCAACCACGACTTCATGGTCCGCACCCGCCAGGCCAAGGTCGACGGCATCACCGTGAGGCCGGTCGAGGTGGACGACCCGACCGGCGACGCCCGGGTCCTGGTCCTCGGCTGGGGCTCGACGTACGGGCCGATCACCGCGGCGGTGCGCCGGGTGCGCGCGGACGGCGGCGAGGTCGCCCAGGCGCACCTGCGCAACCTCAACCCGTTCCCGGCCAACCTGGGTGCGGTGCTGAGGAGTTACGAGAAGGTCATCGTGCCCGAGATGAACCTCGGACAGCTCGCCCTGCTGCTGCGGGCGAAGTACCTGGTGGACGCCGAGTCCTACAACCAGGTGCGCGGACTGCCCTTCAAGGCCGCGCAGTTGGCCGATGTGCTGTGGGCCGCGATCGGCACCCTGGACGAGGAGGACCACCGATGAGCGAGCGCCCGGGCGAGCACGCCTTCCCGTCCCTGCGGCTGGTGCCGAAGGCCGAAGCGCCGCAGAGCGCACGGGACTTCAAGACCGATCAGGAGGTTCGCTGGTGCCCCGGCTGCGGGGACTACGCGATCCTGGCGGCGGTGCAGTCCTTCATGCCGGAGCTGGGCATCAAGCGCGAGAACACCGTGTTCGTCTCCGGCATCGGCTGCTCGTCGCGCTTCCCGTACTACATGAACACCTACGGGGTGCACTCGATCCACGGGCGGGCGCCGGCGATCGCGACCGGGCTCGCCGGCTCGCGGCCCGACCTCAGCGTCTGGGTGGTGACCGGTGACGGCGACGCGCTGTCGATCGGCGGCAACCACCTGATCCACGCCCTGCGGCGCAACGTCAACCTGAAGATCCTGCTGTTCAACAACCGGATCTACGGCCTCACCAAGGGCCAGTACTCGCCGACCAGTGAGCTCGGCAAGATCACCAAGTCCACGCCGATGGGCTCGCTGGACGCTCCGTTCAACCCGCTCTCGCTGGCGATCGGCGCCGAGGCCACCTTCGTCGCGCGCACCATCGACTCCGACCGCCAGCACCTGCAGTCGGTGCTGCGGGCGGCGGCCGAGCACGAGGGCACGGCGCTGGTGGAGATCTACCAGAACTGCAACATCTTCAACGACGGCGCCTTCGAGGTGCTGAAGGAGCCCGGCACCCGGGACGAGGCGCTGATCCGGCTGGAGCACGGGCAGCCGATCCGCTTCGGCGCGGACGGCGGCAACGGTGTCTTCCGGGGCCCGGACGGCGAGTTGTCCACCGGGCCGGTCACCGCGGCGAACGAGGCCGACGTGCTGGTCCACGACGCGCACGCGGCCAGTCCGACCACGGCCTTCGCGCTCTCCCGGATCGCTGACGCGGACACCCTGCACCACACGCCGATCGGCGTGCTGCGCAGTGTCGAGCGGCCCGTCTACGACGAGTTGATGGCCGGCCAGCTAGCCACCGCCGTCGCCCACCGCGGCCCGGGCGACCTGGCCGTGCTGCTCGCGGGCAACGACACCTGGACGGTGGACTGACCGCCCCGGTCGGCTGTTCGGCGCCCCTCGTCCCGGCCGGGACGAGGGGCGCCCGGCGTTCGGGGCCGCCTCCGGACGTCCGCCGCCGGGGCTACTGCTGATCGGCCCACTCGACCAGCTCGATCACGACCCCGTTCGGGTCGGTGACCTGGAACAGCTTCTCGCCCCACGGCTCCTCGCGCAGCGACAGGGTGATCGTGACCCCTTCACCGCGCAGCCGCCGTTCCTCGGCGGCGATGTCCTCGACGACGAACGCCAGGATCACGCCGTCCGCGGTCCGGTGCCGCTGCTCCTCCGGCAGGACTTCGAGGCCGCGTCGCAGGTAGACGACGCCGACCCCGCCTCCCGGGTGGGTGAGGGAGACGAAGCCGTCGGCCGACATCTGCTCGGAGTAGCCGAAGTGCCGCTGGAGGAAGGCGGCGGAGGTGGTGACGTCCTCGACGGTCAGGGACACGGCGGTGTTGGTGATCTGCAAGGAGAAGGACCCTCTCGTCAGCGCGGGACCGATTATCCCGTACGCAGTACACTATACATAGTACGGAGAAATTGGCCAGGGGTCCGCCCGACATGCCTGAGGGGGCTCCCGGCGGGAGCCCCCTCAGAGGGTCGGTTCGGTGCGGGCGTCAGTAGACGCAGGGGATCCCGCCGTCGGACTGGGCGTCGACGCCCGGGCCCTGCATGGGCAGGTTGGCGCTCGGATCGGACGGCGCACCGGACGGGGCGGCGGCCTTGTCGGCGGCGACACCGGTGAAGGAAGTGCCGAGGGTGACGACCACGCGGTCCGCGCCCACGGAGGCGGACTCGGCGGCGGTCACGCCGTAACGGGCGGCGATCTGATCGGCGGCGTCCTTGGCGCCCTTGCCGTACGTGACCGTGGTGGTCTTCGGCTTGGTGCCGGCCGGTCCCGTCCGGCCCTCCTTGAAGCCCATGGCGACCAGGGCCTTGGACTCGGCGGTGGAGGAGACCCCGGTGGCCGACGAGGCGTTGAAGACGTCCACGGTGGCCGGCTTGGCGGCGGTCGGCGGCGGCGTCGAGGACGCGGGCGGGGGCGGCGCCGGGGTGTCGCCCGGCTGGCCCGGTGCGGCGGAGGCTCCCGCGGGGTCGGCCGGTGCGGGGGCGGCGTCGGCGTAGCCGAAGAGCTGCTTGACCACCTTCTGGATCTTCGACGGGGTGACCAGGTTGACGTCCTGGCCGTTGCGCGTACCGAAGCCGTCGAAGGTCAGGGTGTTGAACTCGACGTTGCCGCCGGTCAGGGCCGGTGCCTGCTGCGCGAAGTCGAGGATGTTCCACTGGTTGTCGATGACGAGGTCCTTCTGGATCACGCTCATCAACTCCTGCATCCTGCCGAGGTCGCCGACGATGCCCTTCTGCTTGAGGTTGTGCACGACGGCGGATATGAAGGCCTGCTGGCGGTGGGTGCGGGCGAAGTCGCCGGAGTTGCCGTCGGGGCCGTCGAGGTTGTGGCGCTGGCGGACGAAGGAGAGGGCCTGGGAGGCGTTGAGGGTGTTGATGCCCTTCTTGAAGTCGGCGCCCGAGCCCTGGCCCTCCATGGCCGGGTCCTTGGTGTCGTGGGTGAGGCAGACCTGGATCGGCTCGACCGCCTTGGCGATGTCGTAGAAGCCCATCAGGTTGACCTCGGCGATGTGGTCGATGGGCTGGTCCAGGAACTTCTGCACGGTGCGGATGGTGGCGGCGCGGCCGATGTCGCGGCCGGCCTTCTCCAGGTCCGCGCCCTTGAGGCCCTTGGCGCGCAGGCCCGCGTCGGCCTTGTCCTTGGCGTTGCCGTACGCCTCCTTGATCTTGGCCATGCCCAGCTGGGAGCCGTCGGCGTTGTAGGTCATGACGTAGTCGTCGCGGGGGACGGACACCGCCTGCACCTTGCCGCCGCCCGCCGGTATGTGCAGCAGGATCAGGGAGTTGGTGTTGTAGCCGCCGATGTCGGAGCTGTGGCCGGCGTGCAGCTCGTCCTGGACGAACTGCGGCGGGAGGTCCGTGCCGTCCATGTTCTTGCGGCTGTCCAGGCCGATCAGCAGCAGGTTGACCGAGTTGTCGAGGTGCTTGGGGGCGTCCTTCTTGGTGTCGGCGATGACGTTGGAGGTGGTCATCCCGTCGGTGAGCTGCTTGTACTCGTACCAGACCACGCCGCTGGCGGCGAAGACCGCCAGACCGGCGGTGCAGGCCACCACCCGGCCCGCGATCAGCAGCGGCGGCCGGGTCCGGGCCGGGGTCCGGGCCGTCCTGCGGGCGGCCGCGCGGCCGCCCTCCTGCTGCTCGCCGTTCCCGCCGTTCCGGCTGGCGTTCGCGCTGTTCGCGCCGTTCCGGCCGTTCGTGCCGTTCGCGCTGTTCTCAGCCACGGGTCCTCCTCCGGTCCCGGACCACCCGGACCACGATCACCACGAGGGCCGCCGCCGCGGCCTCAGCCATCACGGGAAAGCCGTGCACCACCCACTTCGCGGCGCCGGTGGCCAGGCCCTTGCCCTGGTAGAGGTCGCGGTTGGCCAGCAGCTCGGCGGCGGCCGTCACGCCCAGGACGATCAGCGGGGAGGCGGCGAGCACCCACCACCAGCCGTTGCGGGTGCTCAGCGCGGCGGCCAGGCCGGTGCCGAGCACGGCGGTCACCGCGAACGCCAGCCCCATGCCGGGGCCGGAGAGTTCACTGATCGCCGCGCCCACCGCCGGCAGCCCGACGGCGGCCACTGCCGGGAGGGCGGGCCCGCCGGAGAAGGGGCGCTTCGGGCGGTCTGCCGGCCGGTTCGTCGGCCTGGCTGTGGGCCTGACTGTGGGCCGGTTCGTCGGCCTGCCCGCTGACGGCCCGTCCGCCGCCCGCCGCCGTTGATCCTGGTCGGACGACCGTCCCCGCTCGGGCGACCGTCCTCGCTGCCCCGCCACGCACTCACCCCCGGTGTTCCCGTGTTCCGGGCGCCACGGCGGCGCCCGCGCCGGTTGCCCGTCCGTAAGTCCGTTCGGGGCGCTGCCAGTTCTGGACGCCGATGGCGGTCGGCTGGTTCCGTGCGCGGTCGGCTGGTCCCGTGCGCGGCCGGCTGCTCCGTGGCCGGAGGCAGGCGCTTCCCCATTGCCTCTACGCGGGTCCAGGGATCCTAGGCAGCATAGATCACGTGCTTTCAGCCGTACCTTCGGGTCCGCCGGGGTGGGCCCGGCGGCGATCCCGTGAAGCCCGGCGACCCGGTGAAGCCCGGCGACCCGGTGAAGCCCGGCGACCCGGTGAAGCCTGGCGACGCCGTGACGCCCGGCGGGCAGGTGCCGGGACGGTCAGGTGCTGGGAGGGGCGGCTGCGGGGCCGACGGGTGAGAGGAGCGCGCCGCGGGGCGGTGTTCGGGCGCGACGGCCGCGTGGCGGCCGGTAAGGGTGTGCCAACGGCGACGCCGGGCGGGGGCGGCGCACTGCCGTCCCCGCCCGGCGTCCGGGTGGGTCACTTCCAGTTGACGCCCTTGCCGAGGGTGTAGGGGTCGCCCCAGTACTCGGCGCCCGCCACCTTCGACGCCTCCGGGGACATCGCCACCGAGCAGGACTCGGCCGACTGACCGTTGGTGAAGCCCTTGGGCAGCGAATCGCCCTTGCACTTGGGGAAGGACCCGATGATCATCAGGTCCTGCGCCTCGGTGCCGTCCGCCAGCAGGCCCTTCATGTGGGTGACGCTGGTGAAGGACAGGTCGGTGCTGCCGGCGTTGGTGATCTTGTAGTGGATGTAGTACGGCACCAGGCCCTTGGCCTTGTCGCCCAGGTTGAGCGAGGTGAGGTCGGCCGGGTCGCCCTTCTCGATCGAGGTGACCGCCAGCGCGATGGTGCCCTTGGTGCTGCCCGAGCTGAACGGGATGGTGACCGCGTCGCCGACCTTGACCGTGGTGCCGGGCGCCGGGGTGGAGCCGGCCGGCGCCGGAGCGGCGGCAGAGCCGGAGGCCGCGCCGCCCGCCGGGGCGGAGGTCGGGGCTGCCGGGGTGATCGCGCCGCCGCTGGGCGACGTCGCGGCGGCGGTGGGCGCGGCCGGCGGGGTCGTCGCGGTGTCGGACGACGACGCGTCGTCGTTGCAGGCGGTCATGGTGAGCGTGCCGACCGCGGCCAGCGCGGCCAGGGCCACGGCGCGACGACTGCTGCGGATGGGCTTCATGTGACGTCCCCCGTTATTGCGGACCGCCAGGCGGCGGCCCTCCTGAGGGACGTTCATAGCGCAGTCCGCACAGCGGGCGCCATGATTTTGGTGCCGTTTTGACCGGGCCGTGACGAGTCTCTCGCGAGTCCGTGACAAGGGATATCGAGTCGTGATCAGCCGCGCGCCGGCCGTCGGGCCACCGGGCGCGGATCACGGCGTCCGCTCCCGGGCCGTCTCAGCCCTCCGGAGTGAGGGACACCAGCGGCACCGTGACCCGGCTCTCCCAGGCCTGCTCCAGGGCCCGGGTGAACGTTTCCGCGGGCTGGGCGCCCGAGACGCCGAGACGCCGGTCCAGGACGAAGAACGGCACGCCCGTCGCCCCCATCGCGCTCGCCGTCGTCTCGTCCTCGCGGACCGCGTCCGCGTACGCCTCCGGGTCGGCCAGCACGGCGGCCGCGGCCTCGCCGTCCAGCCCCGCCTCGACGGCCAGCTCGACCAGCCGGCCCGCCTCGAACGCCGAGCGCTCGTCGGCGAAGTTCGCCCGGTAGAGGGCGTCCAGCAGCTGTGCCTGCCGGCCGTGCTCCTTGGCGAAGTGCAGCAGCCGGTGCATGTCGAAGGAGTTCGCGGCGTCGCGTCCCTCGCTCAGGTACGGCAGGCCCTCGCCGCGCGCGTTCTCGGCGATCCGCGCCTCCGCCGCCTCGGCCTGCTCCAGGCTCATCCCGTACTTGGCGGCGAGCAGCGGCAGGAGGGGGCGGGCCTCGTGCGGTGCGCGCGGGTCCAGCTCGAAGGAGCGGTGGACGACCTCGACCTCCTCGCGGTGCTCGAAGCCCTCCAGAGCCCGATCGAACCGCGCCTTGCCGATGTAGCACCACGGGCAGTTGATGTCACTCCAGATCTCGACGCGCACGGCGCTGCACTCCTTCTCTCGCGTTCTCTCGCGCGCAGGCCTTTTGCGCGCCGACTGCCGAGGTCAACGCGGCCGCCGGCCTGAATATTTCTCGTGCTGAAATATTCAGGTCCGGGGACCTCAGGGCGCGGCGACCCAGCCCGGGAGGGTGGGCATCACCGTCTCGGCGACCCGGGCCAGGGCCGCGTCGTCGGGAGCCTGGCCGTCCTGGCGGAACACCGCGATCTCGACGGCCCGGCCGCCGGGAGCCTTGGGGTCCTGAGCGACGACGAGGTTCCGGGTGCCGGGGCCGGCCTTTCCGCCGGGGGCGAGCACCATCGTGCTGGACGAGTAGGTCGCGGCGGGGTGGCCGAGCAGGGTGGTCGGCTTCGCGAAGAACTGCGGCATGCCGAGCATGTCCTCGACCGACGGGGAGTCGTCCATCAGGGTCACGACCGTCCGCATGAGGCGCACCTCCACCATGACGTCCTTCCCCAGGGCGAGGGGCGCCGGGTGCGCGGTGGAGACGTGATCGTCCGGGGTGCCCAGCAGGGCGGGCAGGTCGGGGCGGTTGAGCGCGGCACACATCGCCGGGTACCCGGGCGGGTCCGTGGGCCGGGGCTCGACGCACTCGACCGGCTTGCCGGCCGGCTTCGGGGCGTCGTCGAGGACGCCCAGCTTCCACAGGCCGGCCAGGAGGGCGACGGTCAGCGCCACCACCGCGGTCAGCTTGATGCCCGTCCGGCCGTTGCCGGTGCCCGCACCCTTCGCGCCCTCGGTGGCGCCCTCGGTGGCGCCGTCGCCGGCGCTGTCGGCCTCGTCCGTCGCGCCCGCCGTACCGCTCGCGCCCGCAGCGCCAGTCGTGTCGGTGTCCATTCCGGGCTCCCCCCGTCAAGAAGCTCGCCCCCAGTCATCCGAGGGCCCATGAGCCGGGCTGATCGTAGCCGCGGCCCGCTGGCGGGCGATGGGCGCGGTCACGCGCGTGACCTGCGCAGACGGGGGAGTCCAGAACCAGGGGTCTCGACCGTGTCGGGATCGTGCAGCAGGTCGATGTGCGGGGTGCGGCCGTCGGGATCCGTACCCGCCGGAGGCCTGAACCGCTCGTACGGGTCGTATCCGATTGAGGAGTTGGCCGGAACCGCGCGCGGGGCCGTCGCCGGGTCGTCGGGCGCACCGGATAGCCTCGTGCGGAGCGAGACGGTGCAACCGGGGGGTCAGGGCATGGGTGGTCACACCGACGACGCGGGCGACGAGCGGCTGGCCGCCGAGGGGGAGGTCGCGGTCGCCCGGCTCGCGATCGACTCCGGCGACCTCCCGCACGCCGCCGAGCACCTCTCCGACGCGATCCTCGCCGACCCCCAGCTGCCCGAACTGCACGAGGCGCTGGCCGAGTTGTGCGCTGCGGCGGGTGGCCCCGCGGCCGCGCGCGAGCTGTTCCGGCTGGACGGCGAGGTGTACCTCGGCACGGTCGCCTGCCGGGCCCACGTCGAGGCCGCCGCGGGGGACTGGGACACCGCCGTCGGCCTGCTCGCCTCCGCCGTCCAGTACGAGCCGGGCCGCCCCTGGGCGCACGCGGCTTGGCTCGCCCGCGAGGACCTGCCCGGCCTGGTCGACCCGGACGCCCTCGCCCAGGCGGTGGCCCGCGCGGCCGGCGCCCTGCCGGACCCGCTCCCCGCCGAACTGGCCGAAGCCGTAAGGCCCTTCGACACCTTCGTGCAAGCCGTGCTGGCCCGCCACGGCGACCACGCGCTCCTGCTGGCGATGGCCTCCGGCCTGACCCGCCGCCTGGGCGCGACCGCCCGCGCCGTCGAACTCGCCGAACTGGCCTACCGGTTGGCCCCCGGCTACCTGCCCGCTGTGATGCTCGGCAACGCCCTGCGCTCGGACGGCCAGCCGGAACGGGCGCTCGCCGTCTGGGAGGCCGAACTGGCGCGGGTCGCACCGGGCCGGGACAACCCCAGCAGCCACCTCGCCGTGGACGTCGCCGAGCTGTACGGCGCCCTCGGCCGCCCCGCCGAAGGCCTGCCCTGGCTGGACCGGGTGCTCGCCGCCGAGCCCGACCACCCCAAGGCGGCCCCGGCCCGGTACGGGCTGCGCCACGCGGTGGACGGCGACCCGGCCCACCTGCTCGGCCTGGCCGACCACCACCGCGCCCACCCCGACCACGAGTACGCCCAGGACCTGCTGGCCCGGCTGAGCCACCGCGAGCCGTGGCTCGGCATGGTCCCCGGCACCTCCGAGGCCACCGTCAACCTGCTGCACCAGGTGCTCGCGGCATCCGACACCAACCGCGACACCGACATCGAGTGCACCGTCTCCACCCTCGAACCGCCCAGCTCGCGGCTGGCACTGCACCTCGCCCTGCCCCGGTGCACCCTCGTCTACCAGTCCGTGGGCGACCCCGACCCCCGGCTGCCGCTGACCGGCACCACGACCCGGATCTGGACCTGGGACGGCACCGACCCGAGGCCCGCCGTCGCCCCGCCCGCGCCGCAGAGCGCCGAACTCGTCCGCGCCATCACCGGGATCGTCTGGCCGAGCATCCCGGCCGTCTACGACGAGGCCGTCCGCCTCGCCGGACTGCCGCTCGCCGACCTGCTCGGCGTCCTGGCCCACCCGCCGCAGCCGCGTGAGGACGAACTCGGCCGCGCCCTGCTCGCCCACCAGCCCGAACTGTGGGTCCGCGCCGTCCAGTCCTTCGCCTGCCTCGGCATCGCCCACCACCGCACCGACCAGCCGTGGGACGGCTCCGAGCGCCGCCGCGTCCTGCGCGACCTGCTGCTCGGGCCCGAGGACTGGGTCGCCGAGGCGGCCGGCCTGGCGCTCGTCGCCATCGGCTGGACCCACCCGGAGACCCGCGCCGACATCGCCGCCCAGCTCCGGACGCTGATGAACCACTGCGTCGACGCCCGGCACACGCGGGTGGTGACGGTCCTGCGCTCGGTGTGCCGCCTGGTGCTCGCCGCGCCCTGGATGCCACCGGCTGACCTCGCCCTCGCCCGGGCGGCCATCCGCGCCGAGGAGGCGGTCGACTCGGCCGACGAGCCCGAACCGGAGCAGGCGTCGGCACCGGCTCCGGCACCCGCCTCGGCACCATCGCCATCGCCATCGCCATCGCCATCGCCGGCACCGGCGTCGGCACCCGTACCGGCCCGTGAGCCGCAGCGCTGGGGCTTCCTCGGACGGCTCCTCGGCCGCGGCTGACGCCCGCGGTGCTCCCGTGCCCCGGCACGCCCAGGCCCCGGCACGGCCCGCTGCCCGGCGCCCCGCTACCCGACGCCCCGCTACCCGACGCCCGGCAACGGGTCCTGGTCGACGTCGAACCGCGCGACCCGCTCCGCCGGGTCGCGGCACTCCGGCCCCAGTCGCAGCATCCGCGACTCTGGGTCGTGCAGCGGCCGGTGGCAGCGGCGGCAGGTCACCCGGGAAGGGAGGGTCCGCGCGGTGTCCGTACCGGGGAGCGGCTCAGGGCTGGTCATGGGGAGACGGTAGTCGCCGGGGCCGGGAAAGACCCCTGTCGATACGTGGACCGGTGCGTGACACGATGGCTCCCATGGCCAGCGACCGCAGCAGCGCAGGAGACCCGGCGCGCACCCTCGCCCTGCTCTGGGGGCTCACCACGGAGGAGAAGCCCGGCCGGCGCGGCCCCAGGCAGGCCCGTTCGACCGGGGAGATCGCCGCCGCGGCCGTCGCCCTCGCCGACGCCGAAGGCGTGGACGCCGTCACCATGCGCCGGGTGGCGCAGGAACTCGGGGTCTCCCCGATGGCGCTCTACACCTACGTGCCCGGCAAGGCCGAACTGCTCGACCTGATGCTGGACACCGTCTACGCCACGATGCCCCGCAGCGCCCCCGCCGGCGAGGACTGGCGGGCCAGGGTCACCGCCGTCGCGGACGACAACCGCGCGCTCCACCGCGCCCACCCGTGGGTCGCCGCCGTCTCCACCAGCCGCCCGCCGCTCGGGCCCGGGCTGATGGCCAAGTACGAGTACGAGCTGCGCGCCTTCGAGGGCACGGGCCTGCCCGACGTCGACCTGGACGCCGCACTGACCCACCTGCTCGGCTTCGTCCAGACCTGCGCCCGGATGGCCGCCGACGAGCGCGCCGCACGCCAGGACAGCGCGATGACCGACGAGCAGTGGTGGGCCGCCAACGCCGAACTGCTCGCCCGGGTCTTCGACCCCGAGCGCTACCCGGTGGCCGCCCGGGTCGGAGCCGCGGCCGGGGAGGCGCACGGCGGTGCGTACGACCCGGACCACGCGTACGCCTTCGGCCTGGCCCGCGTCCTGGACGGGCTCGAAGCCCTCATCCGACGGCGGTAGCAGCCCGCCCGTCGTACTCCTCGCGGGCCGTGATGACGGCCGGCACCCGCTGCTCCGTCCAGTGCGCCAGCGCGGCGACCAGCTCGGCCGCCTCCCGGCCGAGCGGGGTGAGGCTGTAGTCGACCCGGGGCGGGATGACGGGGTGCGCCTCGCGCAGTACGAAGCCGTCCCGCTCCAGTGTCTGCAGGGTCTGGGCGAGCATCTTCTCGCTGACCCCCGAGACCTGCCGCCGCAGCTCGCTGAACCGGTAGCCCCGCTCGTACAGCGCGCCGAGGACGAGGACCCCCCAGCGGCTGGTGACGTGCTCCAGCACGCCGCGGGACGGGCACATCCGGTCGAAGACGTTGGCGGGCGGGAGCCCGCCCGTCTCTGCGCCGACCGGCTGGCGGACCTGCTCGCTCGCGTTCATGATCCGCTCTCCCTCACGGCTGCTCCCCGCATTGATGCTTACCCGCATACCAGTACCGTACTTCGAAGTGCGTACTTTCGAAAGGTTAGTGCCACCCCTAGGGTGAGTTCCGAGGTCAGAACCCCACCGAAGGAGCCATCGCCATGTACGTCGTCACCGGTGCCACCGGCCAGCTCGGCCGTCTCGTCGTCGAGGGCCTGCTGGCCGCGGTCCCCGCGAGCGAGGTGGCGGTCGCCGTCCGCTCCGCCGAGAAGGCCGCCGACCTGGCCGCGCGCGGCGTCGCCGTCCGCGTGGTCGACTACGACCGGCCGGAGACCCTGGAGGGCGCCTTCGCCGCCGGCGACCGGGTGCTGCTGGTCTCGGGCAGTGAGGTGGGCCGCCGGATCCCGCAGCACCGGGCCGTGGTGGAGGCCGCCAAGGCCGCCGGGGTCGCGCTGCTCGCCTACACCAGCGCGCCCGGTGCGGCCACCTTCCGGCTGGCCGACGAGCACAAGGCGACCGAGGAGCTGATCCTGGCCTCCGGCCTGCCGTACGCGCTCCTGCGCAACGGCTGGTACACCGAGAACTACCTGGGCGACGCGGCCGGCACGGTGGCCCGCGGCGTGGTGCTCGGCAGTGCCGGGGAGGGCCGGATCGCCACCGCTCCGCGCCGGGACTACGCCGACGCGGCGGTCGCGGTGCTCCTGGGCAAGGGAGAGGGCAAGGGCGAGGGCAAGGGTGCGGGCGGAAGCCGCGAGAACGCGGTGTACGAGCTGAGCGGCGACGCCGCGTGGAGCCTGCCGGAGCTGGCCGCCGAGTTGGCGGCGGCCTCCGGCGCGCCGGTCGAGCACCGGGACGTCACCCCGGCCGAGCACCTGGCCGCCCTGGTCGGCGCGGGCCTGCCGGAGGGTTTCGCCGAGGTCCTGGTCGACGTGGACGCCGGCATCGCCCGCGGCGAGCTGGCCGGCACCCCGGGCGACCTGGCCCGGCTGATCGGCCGCCCGACCGTCCCGCTGGCCGAGTCGGTCCGCGAGGCGCTGAAGGGCTGAACGCCCAGGTGGGACGCCCGGACGTCCAGCATGCAAGCACTGTCATGACCAAAATCCGGAAACGGAGATGACAGTCTGCCCTCCCGCCCGCTACGGTCGCCTCGACCACACGCGCGCGGGAGGGCACTCGGCCATGCCACACACAGACCAGCAGGACAACGGCCGGGGGCTCTGGTACGGCTTCGCGGCCTACGGCATCTGGGGGCTCTTCCCCCTGTTCTGGCCCCTGCTGGAGCCCGGCGCCGCCGACGACATCCTGGCCAACCGGATGGTCTGGTCCCTGGTCGCCGTGGTGCTGCTGCTGACCGCCCAGCGGCACTGGAGCTGGATACGCACGCTGCTGCGCCAGCCCCGCCGGCTCGCCATGCTGGCCGGCGCCGCCGCCGTCATCTCCGTCAACTGGGGCGTCTACATCTGGGGCGTCAACGCCGGGCACGTCGTCGAGACCAGCCTCGGCTACTTCATCAACCCCCTGGTCACCATCGGCTTCGGCGTCCTGGTGCTCAAGGAGCGGCTGCGGACCGCGCAGTGGACGGCGGTCGGCATCGGCGCCCTCGCCGTCGCGGTGCTCACCGCCGCCTACGGGCGGCTGCCGTGGATCGCGCTGACCCTGGCGCTCTCCTTCGCCACCTACGGCCTGCTGAAGAAGAAGGTCGGGCTGAGCGGTGTGGAGAGCCTGGCGGCGGAGAGCGCCTTCATGTTCCCCTTCGCCCTCGGCTACCTGGTCTACCTGGAGGTCACCGGGCGCGGCACCTTCGGGCACACGGTGGCCGGCTCGTACGGCTGGGGGCACTCCGCGCTGCTGCTGCTCAGCGGGGTGATCACCGCGATCCCGCTGCTGTTCTTCGGCGCGGCGGCCGTACGCGTGCCGCTCACCGTGCTCGGGCTGCTGCAGTACCTGGCGCCGGTGTTCCAGTTCCTGATCGGCGTCGCGGTCTTCCACGAGTCGATGCCGCCCGCCCGCTGGGCCGGCTTCGGCCTGGTCTGGGCCGCGCTCGCGGTGCTCACCTGGGACGCGCTGCGCCAGGTGCGGGCCGACCGCGCGGCGCGGGCCGCGGCGGTGCCGCGGCCCGTACCGGCGCAGGCGCCCGGAGCGGGCGTCACGCGCTGATGTCCCGGCTGGTGAAGCGCGCCCAGGCCGCCGAGCCGAACACGGCGACGTAGGCGGCCTGCAGCCCGAGGTCCTTGAGCACGCCGTCCCAGTACATCGGCTCGCGCAGCAGGTCCGAGAAGCTGAGCCAGTAGTGCGTGAACAGGAACGGCCGGATCGCGTCCAGCTGCGGGAAGGCGTCCAGGATCTGGACGGTGATCACCAGGCCGACGGTGGCGGCCATCGCCGCGATGCCGCTGCCGGTGAGCGTCGAGACGAACAGGCCGATCGCCACCAGCCCGGCCAGCGAGGCCGCGACCACCCCGGCGACCAGCACCGCGCGCAGCAGCGCGTCGGCGAAGCCGATGGTGTCCCCGGAGATCAGGGTGACCTCGCCGAGCGGGAACAGCGCGGCGCCCGCGGCCAGCGCCGCCCCCGCGACCGCCGCCGTGGCGGTCAGGCAGAACATCAGCCCGGCGGTGAACTTGGCGGCCAGCAGCCTCGTCCGCCCGGCCGGGGCGACCAGCAGGTACCGCAGCGTCCCGGTGGCCGCCTCACCCGCCACCGCGTCCCCGGCGACCACGCCGACCGTCATCGGCAGGAAGACGGGCAGCGCGACGGCCAGCGCCGTGAACACCAGGAACAGCCCGTTCTGGGTGGTCTGCGCGATGAAGCTCGGGCCGCCGCCCTCGCGCGGGCCGTCCGTGTTGAGCTTGACGATCACCCCGATCAGGACCGGCAGCACCGCCAGGATCCCCAGCAGCACCTTGGTGCGCAGCCGGCGGAAGGTCAGGTGCAGCTCGCTGCGGAACAGCGCCAGGAACCCGGCCGCCGTCTGCGGCCGTCGGCCGCCGACGTCGACGGTCTCAGCCTGCGACATCGAAGCCCTCCCCGGTCAGCGCCACGAAGGCGTCCTCCAACGTTCCCCGCTCGAGCCCGAAGCCCTGCACCCGCACCCCGGCCTCGACCAGGGCCGCGCACAGCTTGGGCAGCGCCTCGTCGTCCCGGTCCCCCAGCGAGCCGTCCACCCGGCCCTCGCCGGGCACCAGGCCGGTGACGCCGTGGGCGGCCAGCACCTCGGCGGCCCGCGCCGCGTCCGGGGTGCGGACCACCAGCCGGCCCTGGGCCCGGGCGGCCAGTTCGGCGACGGTGCCCTGCACGACCAGCCGGCCCCGGGACATCACCGCCGCATGGCTGCAGACCTGCTCGATCTCGTCCAGCAGGTGCGACGAGAGGAACACCGTGGTGCCCTCCGCCGCGACCTCCCTGACCAGCGCCCGGATCTCCCGCATGCCCTGCGGGTCCAGCCCGTTGGTCGGTTCGTCCAGCACCAGCAGCTCGCGCGGCTGCAGCAGCGCGGAGGCCAGACCCAGGCGCTGCTTCATGCCCAGGGAGTACGCGCGGGCCTTCTTGCCCGCCGCGGCGCTCAGGCCGACCCGCTCCAGCGCCGTGTCGACCCGCTGCCGGCGGGTGCGCGGGTCGGCGGTCGGGTCGGCGGAGTCGAAGCGCACCAGGTTGTCCCGCCCGGAGAGGTAGCCGTACAGCGCCGGGCCCTCGATCAGCGCGCCCACCCGGGGCAGCACGGTGGCGACGGACTGCGGCATGGGCTCGCCGAGGACGGCGGCCGCGCCCGAGGTGGGGGCGATCAGGCCCATCAGCATCCGGATGGTGGTGGTCTTGCCGGAGCCGTTGGGGCCGAGGAAGCCGAAGACGGAGCCGCGCGGCACGGTGAGGTCCAGGCCGTCCACGGCGAGTTGGCCGCCCCGGAAGCGCTTGGTCAGGCCGCGGGTCCTGATCACGTCGTCGGACGGGGCCGCGCGGGAGGCCGTGGACGCCGCGGACGAGCCGGAGACCGCGGAGGCCGAGGACGGGGCCGCGGCGGAGGAGGGGGGAGCAGCGGAAGCCGGGGAAGCGGAAGGAGCGGGAACGGGCACGGGGGCCGGGCGCCGCTCGGCGCCCGCACCCCCGGCCGACTCCGTAACGTCCCCCGTTACGGGAGTCTCGGGCATCCGTCAGTTCACCCCGGCGGCGTGCTGCAGGACCGGCAGGGTGACCGCGCCGGCGAAGACCCGGCCGTCGTCGGTGAGCAGCACGTTGACGACCTTGGTGCCGATCAGGGTGCCGCCGTCGACCGGCTTGCCGAGCGACTTGATCAGCCCCTGCGGGTTCACCGGCCCGTGACCGCCGTGCTTGCCGCCGCTCTTGCCGGCACCGCCGCCGTCGCCCTTCGGCGCCTCGACCGGCCCGCTGGGCAGCTTCGCGGTGAGCACGGCCGTCCAGCCCTCGCCGATCACGTTCACGCCCTCGTGCGCCCCGGTGGCAGGGCCGGTGCCGCCCGCCCGGGCCCCGGCGTCCTTGGCCGCGTCGTCCGCCTTCTTCTCCGTCACCTTGGCGCCCTTGGGCACGGTGAAGTCGAAGGTCTTGGCGGCCGGTGCGGCGAAGGAGACGTCGGTGAAGTGGACGTCCAGCACGGTGCTGCCGTCGGTGGACTTCGCCACCACCGCGAGCGGCACGCCGTTCTCGGCGGCCACCGCGATCCGGACCTCCGCGACGGTCGAGCCCTGCTGGGTCGGCTTCACGCTCAGCTGGTACGCCTTCTGCCCGGCCACGTCGGCCGTCCCGGCGACGGTGACCGAGGTGGTGCCGGCGCTCCCGGCCAGGAACTGCCGGGCGGCGTCCTGCGGGGTGGTCGGCAGCTCGGACAGCGGCGCCTTCGGGTGCCGGTCGCCGGCCCGGCCGGTCAGGTGCACGGCGCTGTTGGTCGAGCTGTCCCAGGCCCAGGACTGGTCGCCGTTGCGGACCACGGTGTAGCCGGCCATGTTCTCCATCACGTCCACCCGCTGGCGGTCCGGGCCGTCCACCGCGACCCGCAGCGTCTGGTCGCCGCCGAGCAGGCCGAGCAGCTTGGCCTGCGGGTCCGCCGAGGAGTCCGCGCCCTGCCCGCCGTGCCCGGCCGCCGCGCCGAGCCCGCCGACCGCACCCAGCAGTTGGCCGGGCACGCCGAGGTCGGTGGTGACGGACACCGTGCCCGACAGGGTCTGGGTCCGGGAGCCGAGCACCTTCGCGACGACCTGCTCCGCCGTCAGCGACGGCAGGTCGGGCGGGGAACCGGCGGCCAGCGCGGGCACCAGCCCGACCCCCGCGGCGATCACCGCGGCCACCGCCACCGGCACGCCGGCGCGCACCAGGACGCGCCGTCGCGAGCGGTACGGCACGCCGCCGTCCAGGTCGTCCCCCGTCGCCGTCTCATTGGTCATGGCGTCCTCAACTCCTCTGCGAACACGTGCGCTTGTTCCTGCCCCTCCATTAGAGGATGCCGGGCCCGCGCCGTCATCGCCCTGCAGGGCCAGATCGGGTTGGCCTTCTTGGGTATGCCGACCCTGAGACGGCCTCAGGGTTGCTCCTCCCGGAGTACCCCCCTGACATAGGGTCGCGCCATGGACGGAACCGCCATGGATGCGAGCACCCCCCCGACCGCGAACGCGATGCGCCGCGCCCTGCGCCGCGCCCGGGACGGCGTCGCCCTCGACGTGACCGAGGCCGCCGTACTGCTGCAAGCCAGAGGCGAGGACCTGCGCGACCTCTGTTCCGGTGCCGCCCGGCTGCGCGACGCCGGCCTCGAAGCGGCCGGCCGGCCCGGCGTCATCACCTACTCCAAGAGCGTCTTCATCCCGCTCACCCGGCTGTGCCGCGACAAGTGCCACTACTGCACCTTCGCGACCGTCCCCGGCAAGCTGCGCCGCGCCGGCCACGGGGCGTTCATGTCCCCGGACGAAGTGCTGGAGGTGGCCCGCCGCGGGGCCGAACTCGGCTGCAAGGAGGCCCTGATCACGCTCGGGGACAAGCCCGAGGACCGCTGGCCCGAGGCCCGCGAGTGGCTGGACGCGCACGGCTACGACGACACCATCGCCTACGTGCGGGCGATGTCGATCCGCATCCTGGAGGAGACCGGCCTCCTGCCGCACCTCAACCCCGGGGTGCTGGGCTGGACGGACTTCCAGCGGCTCAAGCCGGTCTCCGCCTCGATGGGCATGATGCTGGAGACCACCGCCACCCGGCTGTGGAGCGAGCCCGGCGGCCCGCACTTCGGCTCCCCCGACAAGGAGCCGGCCGTGCGCCTGCGGGTGCTGGAGGACGCCGGGCGCAGCTCCGTCCCGTTCACCAGCGGCCTGCTGATCGGCATCGGCGAGACATACGAGGAGCGCGCCGAGTCCCTGTTCGCGCTGCGCAAGGTCTCCCGCGCCTACCACGGCATCCAGGAGCTGATCCTGCAGAACTTCCGTGCCAAGCCGGACACGGCGATGCGCGGCATGCCGGACGCCGAACTGGACGAACTGGTGGCGACCGTGGCGGTGGCCCGGCACCTGCTGGGCCCGACCGCCTGCCTGCAGGCGCCGCCGAACCTGGTGGACGGCGAGTACGAGCGGCTGATCGCCGCCGGCATCGACGACTGGGGCGGGGTCTCCCCGCTCACCCCGGACCACGTCAACCCCGAGCGCCCCTGGCCGCAGATCGAGCGACTGGCCGAGCGCTCGGCGGCGGCCGGCTTCGAACTGCGCGAGCGCCTCGCCGTCTACCCCGAGTACGTGCGCCACGGCGAGCCCTGGCTGGACCCGCGGGTGCTGCCGCACGTCCGCGCCCTGGCCGACCCGCGGACGGGGCTGGCCGACCCGGACGCCGTGGTCCGCGGCCTGCCCTGGCAGGAGCCCGAGGACCTGCCCGAGGCGTACGGGCGGACCGACCTGCACACCGCCATCGACACCGAGGGGCGCACCGGCGACCGCCGGGCCGACTTCGAGGACGTCTACGGCGACTGGGAGGTGCTGCGCGAGCAGGTGCTCGCCGCCGGCGCGCCCGAGCGCCTCGCCGGCGACCTCCGCGAGGCCCTGGCGGTGGCCGCCGACGACCCGACCCGGCTGACCGACGACCAGGCGCTCGCCCTCTTCCACGCGGACGGCCCGGCCCTGGACGCGCTCTGCCGGATCGCCGACGACGTGCGCCGCTCCGCCGTCGGGGACGAGGTCACCTACTGCGTCACCCGGAACATCAACTTCACCAACGTCTGCTACACCGGCTGCCGCTTCTGCGCCTTCGCCCAGCGGCGCACCGACGCGGACGCCTACACCCTGTCGCTGGAGCAGGTGGCCGACCGGGCCGCGCAGGCCTGGGACGTCGGCGCCACCGAGGTCTGCATGCAGGGCGGCATCCACCCGGACCTGCCCGGCACCGCCTACTTCGACATCGCCCGCGCGGTGAAGGAGCGGGTGCCCGGCATCCACGTGCACGCCTTCTCGCCGATGGAGGTGGTCAACGGCGCGTCCCGCACCGGCTTGTCGATCGGCGACTGGCTGCAGCGGGCCAAGGAGTCGGGCCTGGACACCATCCCCGGCACGGCCGCCGAGATCCTGGACGACGAGGTCCGCTGGGTGCTCACCAAGGGCAAGCTGCCGGCCGCGACCTGGGTCGAGGTGGTCACCACCGCGCACGAACTGGGCATCCGCTCCTCGTCCACGATGATGTACGGGCACGTGGACACCCCGCGGCACTGGCTCGGCCACCTGCGGCTGCTCGCGGAGATCCAGCAACGGACGGGCGGCTTCACCGAGTTCGTCACCCTGCCGTTCATCCACACCAACGCCCCGGTCTACCTGGCCGGCATCTCCCGGCCGGGCCCCACCGCCCGGGACAACCGCGCGGTGGTCGCCATGGCCCGGCTGCTGCTGCACCCGCACATCCCCAACATCCAGACCAGCTGGGTCAAGCTGGGCGCCGAGGGCGCGGCCGAGATGCTCCGTTCCGGCGCCAACGACCTGGGCGGCACCCTGATGGAGGAGACCATCTCCCGGATGGCCGGCTCGGCGTACGGGAGCTACAAGTCCGTGCGCGACCTGCAGGCGATCGCCGACCGGGCGGGCCGCCCGCACCGCCAGCGCACCACCACCTACGGCGAGGTGCCGGCCGAGCGCCAGGCCGCGGCCAAGGCCTCGGACGGGCACCTGCCGGAGCTGCTGCCCGTCCTGGAGTGACCACGCGGTGACCGCGGGGGGCCCGGCCGCCGCCGTGCGGGCGGCGGCCGGGGCGTGGGCACCGCAGTTCGAGGGATGCCGTCGATCCGCACGGGTGGCCGAAGTACAGTGCGAGGGCGCGCGACCGGCCGATCGTCGTGCGGTCCCCCACCCCGACGAAAGGCGCCCCGTCGTGATGCCACTGTGGTCACGCGCCCAGCAGCAGGACTACCGCAGCCGGGTGCGGGGCTGCCTGCTCGGCGGGGCCATCGGCGACGCGCTCGGCGCCGGCGTCGAGTTCGAGGCGCTGGAGAAGATCCGGGCCCAGCACGGCCCGCAGGGCGTCACCGGCTACGTCCCCGCGTACGGACGCACCGGCGCCGTCACCGACGACACCCAGCTCAGCCTGTTCACCGTCGACGGACTGATCCGCGCCCACATCCGGCGCGACACCGGAAGCTGGCACCCGCCCACCGACCTGCACCTGTCCTACCTGCGCTGGGCCGCCACCCAGCGCGACTGGGGCCCGGACGAACGCCGCCCCGACCTCGGCTGGCTCGGCCGCGAGGAGTGGCTGTACGCCGAGCGTGCCCCCGGCCAGGGCTGCCTGTCCGGTCTCACCGGGCCGAACGCCGACCGCCTCGGCACCCTGGAACTGCCCAAGAACCCGCACTCCAAGGCCTGCGGCACCGTCGTGCGGGCGGCACCGTTCGGGTTGCTCACCACCTGGGAGCCGGCCCTGGTGTTCCAACTCGCGGTGGAGTGCTCGGTGCTCACCCACGGCCACCCGACCGGCTACCTCGCGGCGGCAGCCTTCGCGGTGATCGTCCAGTCCGTCGCCCGCGGCGGCACCCTGGAGGAGGGCGTCCACCTCGCGCTCGCCCTGCTCTCCGAACGGCACGCGCACGAGGAGACGACCGCCGCGCTGCGGGCCGCGCTGGACGCCGTCCGGGCCGGCGAGCCCTCCGCGGACCGGGTCGAGGCGCTGGGGGAGGGCTGGGTCGCCGAGGAGGCACTGGCGATCGGGGTCTACTGCGCGCTGGTCGCCCACGACGTCCGGTCGGGCCTGCTGCTCGCCGTCAACCACTCCGGGGACAGCGACTCCACCGGGTCGATCTGCGGCAACCTGCTCGGTGCGCTGCACGGGGACACCGCGCTGCCGCCCGGCCTGGTGGCCGGGGTCGAGGGGCGCGCCGCGATCCTCGAACTCGCCGACGACTTCGTGCTGGAGCTGATGCACGGCAGCGAACTGCACGACCGGCGGACCCCGGAGGGCGCCAACTGGTCCGCCCGGTACCCGGTGGTGGGCTGAGAACGGGCCGGGAACGGGCGCGGGAACGGGCACGGGGACGAGCCGGGGACGAGCCGGGGGAAGGGGCTGGGAAGGGCCGGACCAGGGGTGGGCGGGCACTGGGCACGGCGCGGTCGCCCGTAGCGCCGACCGCCCCCGACAGGGGCGGCGGACACCGCTACGGGCAACCGGTCCGAGGACGGCTCCCGCGCCGGCGTCAGGGTCTGCCGAAGTCGCCCGCGGCCGCCGCCGAGGCGAAGGCGTTCCAGGCCTCGGTCGAGAAGCGCAGCTGCGGGCCGAGGGGGTCCTTGGAGTCCCGGACCGCGACCGCTCCGCCGACTGGCCGGGCGATCTCCACGCAGGCGCCCTGCCCCCCGCTGTGACTGCTCTTGCGCCATCGGGTTCCGTGCTCGGACGGGGTGATCATTCGTTGAATCCCTTTTCGATGTCGGCTATCAGCGACCGGCTCTCCGCGACACCGAGTGCGGCCGCCCTCAGGTAGTCGTAGAGACCGGTATAGCGGCGCACATCAGCCTCCTTCTCCAGGTAGAGATCACTCGTCACACCTTCGAAGTAGACAACCGTGGAATCGGCTGACTCGGGGAACTCCAGCAGGGAGAATGTCCCGGTCATGCCGGGGTGGGCGCCGTGCGAGAACGGGATCACCTGGATGGTGATGTTCGGGCGATGGCTCAACTCCAGCATCTGCCGCAGCTGGGCGGCCATCACCTCCTTGCTGCCGACCTCGCGGCGCAGCACCGCCTCGTCTATCACGGTCCACAGGCTGCCCAGCTGGTTCTCGCCGTGGACGCGCTCCTGACGCTTCATCCGGACCTGCACCCGGCGCTGCACGGCCACGGCGTCGGTGTCCGGCTGGGTGCCCTCCACCACGGCCTGGGCGTACCGCTCGGTCTGCAGCAGGCCCGGCACGAAGGAGGACTCGTACGCGCGGATCGAGGAGGCCTCGGCCTCCAGTCCGATGTAGACGCTGTATGGGGTCGGCATGTCGTTGAAGTCGTGCCACCAGCCGCGCTGACGCGACTCCTTGGCCATCTCCATGAGGCTGGCGCGCATCTGGTCGTCGGGCACGCCGTACACGTCGCAGAGGTCGCGCACGTCCCGCTGGCTGATGCTGCGGCGGCCGTTCTCCAGTCGGCTGATCTTCGACTGGGAGACCATCAGGCGGCCGGCGACCTCTTCCGCGGTCATGCCGAGGCCCTCGCGGAGCTTGCGCAGCTCCGAACCCAGGCGTCGGCGACGCACGGTGGGATTGACGTTGGCGGACACTTCGACCTCCGGCCGGACCTCTGGTGATCGTTGGAGCGGCAGTCCTCGGAACACTTCGGACATTGGGACCAACCCCCCTGACTCGGAGCAGCATGACACCTCGGCGCAGGTCGGCGCCGGGGAATCCCTGCAGCGCGGTAGCACAGATCATCGGAAAAGCGCTTCCGTGAGACAGCGAAAGCCCCCAGGTGGTAATGCGGCTCGGTGACTCGGACGACTACAGGCGACTCATGACAACTCTGACGACTCTGACAAGTGGTGCTGCGGGCGCCCCCGGGCTGCCGCGCATGTGCCCCGGGCACGTTCGGGGGCGGGCCGCTGCGGCGTCCGGGGACGGCAGAGGGGCGGTCGCCGGGCGACTTGCGTCGCGGGGCGACCGCCCCTGGGTGCTGCTGGCGGTGCCGGTGGAGCTGGTACTGCTGGTGTTGCGGGTACTGCGGGTGCGGGTCCTGCTGGTGCTGGTGCTGGCGGTGCTTCCCCGGCGAGCCTTGGTGGGCTTCAGGGTTCTTCGGTGCGCGGTCCGGCTCCGGTCACCGGACGCCGACCCGGGAGTCGGGAACCCGTCCGCCCGAACCCCGGCCCGCCGTACGGGTGCCGGAGCGGCCGGTGGCGGGCCCAGGACTCTGGGAAGAACGGTTCTGCTGCGTCGGCAGGCCGTTCTGCACGTCCATCACGGCGTGCGCGACCATCCCACCGAGCGGGTCGTACCGGATCAGGTCGCGCAGCCGCGACCGCGAGGACCGGCCCTCGTTGCCCGGGTACAGGTGCTTGCCCAGCCCGACCGAGTGGGCGAGCGCGGCGAGCGCGGCCGTCCGCGGATCCGGCGGCACACCGGTGCGGATCGCGGTGTCCAGCCGCTGCTTGATCGCGGCGTTGGTGCAGT
The DNA here is from genome assembly GCF_000719705.1 of Streptomyces sp. NRRL S-350. Classification (GTDB taxonomy): domain Bacteria; phylum Actinomycetota; class Actinomycetes; order Streptomycetales; family Streptomycetaceae; genus Kitasatospora. The sequence goes on from NZ_JOHO01000008.1 coordinate 163,953, forward strand.
CGTCGGACGCCTGGTACCGGATCGTCGGCAGCACCCCGCACACCTGGCCCGGCACGGCCGTGACCATGCCGCAGCGTTCCAGGTGCGCCAGGTAGGTCTGCCGCAGCCCCAGCCGGGGCCCGCCGATCCAGTGCGCCGCGCGGACCGGACTGCCGCGTCGGCGCAGCAGTTCCAGTGCGTGGTCAAGGGTCGGGTCACCGGTCGGCCGTGCCAGTACGACAGCGATCCGGTCTCCCTCCGGTACGATCCGTCCGGCCAGGGACAGCTCGACGAGCTGCGCCCCGGCGAGTCCGAGGTCGAGGGTCTGCGGCTGCGCCGTGGTACCCGTGGTCGGGTCCAAAGCGAGCAGCAAGAGTTCCTCGGGAACAGTTCTGCGGCTCTTGCCCATCCAAGCCTCCCCGCGTGGATGAGAGACAGGGTGACGCCTCTCACACGGGCTTGTCGAGTACGCCTCCGAATCGTGACCTTGCGGTGAAGGCGCGGAACCGGCGGCCGCGGGCCCGGCGTCTGACCGGTGAACAGGCCGTGGTGCGTCCGTGCGATCGCAATAAGCGCCGGTCGGGCGGGGTGTGCGCGGTGGGATCGGCCATCGGTGCCGGAGACTGTACAGGTACACGGGGCGGGGCGTCGGCTTCCCGAAATCGGGTTCGCCGGTGCCCCGCCGGGCGTTGAGGAGGCTGGGATACGTGGGCGAGTCCCCCGACAGGGTGCTGAGGGACGGCGGACGGGAGCGCGACCAGGAACGCGAACGGACCGGCTCGACGGCGAGCGCGGCGGCCGACCCGGCAGCCGGTACCGCCGAATCCCCGGAGCGCGGCTCCGGTGCGGCTGCTGCCGGGGCGTCAGCCGCGGCCGACGCCGAGGCGACCGCCGCCGACGAGGACTCCTCGGACACCGCTGCGGGGCCCTCCCCGGACGGCTCCGCGGAGGGCTCTGCGGAGAGCTCCGCGGAGACCGCGAGCAAGACCGCGGGCAGGGCCGGGGGCAAGACCTCCGGCGGAACGCCCGCGAAGGCATCCGCCGACGCTCCGGCGGCGGGGGCCAAGGGCGGCTCCACGGTCCAACTGCGCGTCCGGGATGTGGACAGCAAGACGACGATGCTGCGGCTGCCGGTGGACAACAAGACCACCGCGCTTCGGCTGCCCGAAGGGCTCGTGAAGGGTGCTGACTCCGGCAGTTCGGCTGATCAGGGGGACGAGCGGAAGTCCTCGTCGGCGTCCGGCGGGGTGAAGACGTCCGCCGAGCGCCCCTCCGGCGCCGACCCTCGTCTCGCCATCCGGACGACCGAAGACGTCGACGCCGAAGCCGCCCAAGCCGCCGAAGCCGCCCGGAAGACGGGCGCAGCGGCCGCGAAGACCGACCCGGCGCGGAAGGTCGAGAAGGCCGGGGACAGCAAGGGCCCCGGGGACAGCAAGGACAGCAAGGAAACCGGGGACAGCAAGGACACCGAAGACACCGAGGCGGCCTCCGCCGAGGCTGCTCCCGCCGACTCCGAGCCCGCCACGCTGACCACGACCGGGCAGCCTGGTCAGAAGCCGGGCCCGACCGGGAAGTTGGAGAAGCCCGAGCCGCCGCGCCCGGCCGCCGCCCCCACGGCCGGCACCGTGCCCGAGCCCCCGGCGCCCCGGCCCCTCCCCGAGCCCGAGCCGGCCCCCGGGCCCGAGCCGCTGCCGAAGCCGGCCCCCAAGCCCGAACCGGGCCCGGCGCCGGCCCCCGAGCCGCTGCCCGAGCCCGACCCGCGGCCGGTGCCGCCGGTCCCGCCGCTGCCCCGGCCCGAGCCGATGCCGATGCCGGAGCCGGAGCCGGAGTCGCCGCCCTCGCCCGAGAACACGGCCGAGGCGATGGAGGTCCTGGCCTCCCTCAACGCCCGTCCGGTGTCGCCGCTGCGCCGCGCCCTCAAGCGGGTGACCATCTGGACGGTCTTCCTCGCCGTCGTGCTCGGCGCGGTCGTGGTGGCCCAACTGCTGCGCCCGCTGCCGGACGCCACCGTGAAGATGACCGCCACGGGCAGCTACACCTTCAGCGGTGACCAGCTCGACCTCGCCTGGCCGGCCAAGGGCCAGTCCGTGGCCGAGGTGGTGGGCGTCGGCAGTCTCGGCAGCTCGGGCCAGGAGGCGCCGGCGCCGATCGCCAGCGTCACCAAGGTGATGAACGCCTACCTGATCCTGCAGAAGTTCCCGCTGAAGAAGGGGGAGAGCGGCCCCAAGATCACCGTCGACCCGCAGGCCGCGCAGGAGTCCGGCAACGGCGACGAGTCCCGGGTCGCGCTCACCGCGGGTCAGGTCCTCACCGAGTACCAGGCCCTGGAACTGCTGATGCTGCCCTCGGCCAACAACGTGGCCCGGCTGCTCGCCCGGTACCACTCCGGCTCCGAGGAGGCGTTCGTCAAGCTGATGAACGACACCGCGGCCAAGTTCGGCATGACCAACACCATCTACGCGGACCCGGCGGGCTACAGCCCGGACACCAAGTCCACCGCCAAGGACCAGCTGAAGCTGGGCGAGCAGGTCATGCAGGACGAGATCTTCCGGCAGATCGTCTCCACCCCGGAGACCAACTTCAACAATGCGAAGATCCGCAACACCAACACCCTGATCAACCCGAAGACCGGCGTCATCGGCGTCAAGACCGGCTCCAGCACCCCGGCCGGCGGGTGCCTGATGTGGGCCGCGTACAAGGAGATCGGCGGTGTGAAGCGGCTGATCCTCGGCGTCACCCTGGGCCAGCCGGCCACCTCGCCCCGGGAGGGTGACGGCATCCTGGACACCGTGCTGAAGGTCAGCGGCAAGCAGATCCAGGCCGCACAGAACGGCGTGACCGGCCAGACCGTGGTGAAGAAGGGCGATGTCGTCGGCTCGGTGGACGACGGGCTCGGCGGCAAGGTCCGGGTCGTCGCGACCCAGGACCTGGTGGTGGCCGGGTTCCCCGGCATCTCCGGCACGGTCAGCCTGGACGCGGCGAAGATCCGCCACAACGAGCAGGCCGGCAAGGAGGTCGGCGTGCTGCGGGTGGGCGCGGGGGAGAACAAGGTGGAGGTCCCGGTGGCCCTCCAGTCCGACCTCAAGCCGCCGTCCATCCAGTCCCGGCTGCTGCGCACGCTGTGAACCGGTGAACGCCTGAACGCCTGAGCCTCTGAACTGAGGAACTTGAGGAACTGCGGGACTGCGGAAATGCGGAACCGCTGAATGCCGAAGGGGAGCCGGTACCAACCGGCTCCCCTTCGGCATTCGCGCACGCCCGTGCCGACGCGCCCAGGTGCCTACGTGTCGCGGTCGAGCAGCGCGAGCGTGAAGCCGCCGAGGGGGGTCACCCGGTCCGGGTCGCCGTACTGGGCCCGGAGCACCTGCGCCTGGCCCGTGGGCATGGCGGCCAGCGGGTCCGCGGTGTCACCGAGGACCAGCAGCCAGACCCGTGACCCCGCGCCCACGCAGGCCTGCGGCTGCGGGCAGGGAGCCGGTGACAGGTCCTCCGCGTCATCGGCGCTCTGCGCGACGAACACCGGGTACGGGCGGACGTCGGACGGCAGGTAGTAGCTGACGCCCGGCCAGACCATCGCCCAGGACTCGTCGCCCAGCGGGGCCGCCATCCCGTCCCCGGAGCGGTAGCCGGAGGCGATCGCCCGGGCGGCGGCCTTGAACGGCTCCTCGGAGCCGTTGTGCGCGCCCACGTACCGCACCGCAGGCTGCTCGGGCAGCGCCGCCACGGCCGGGACGGCGAGCAGCGCCACCGCCAGCAGGCCGGTCGCCGCGAGGGCCCTGCGCGGCGCCCGGCCGCGGCGTGCCAGGGCCGTGACCGCGCCGTACACCGCCCCGACGCCACCTCCGGCCAGCACCGCCCAGGCCGGCACCGTGAACAGCAGGTACCGGGCGAGGAAGTACGAGGTGCCGCCCAGACGGGACACCAGCCAGACGCCGACCACCGGCAGCTCTGCGAGCAGCAGCACCTGCCAGGCCTGCAGCCGTCGGCCGGGCAGCGCCAGCGCCGGGAGCGCCAGCAGGGCGAGGGCGTAGAACACCTGGTCCGAGCCGACCAGGTGCTCGCCGAAGCGGAGCAGGCCGCGAAGGGACGGGGCGGGGATCCAGCCCAGCTGCCGGTCCGACTGCCTGCTGCCCATCAGCACCACCGGCAGCACCGGCACCGCCGCCACCGCGACCGCGAGCGGGTACTGCCACAGCAGCCGGCGGTCCGCCGCAGGCCTGGTGCGCCACAGGTGCAGCGCCACCAGGGCGGCCTGCCCGGCCACCGTACTGAACGACACCAGGTGCCCGGCGCCGGCCAGCGTCATGGCCACGCAGTACGGCGCCCAGCGGCGCCAGGTCGGCTTCTCCAGCGCCCGCAGCAGGAAGAGCGTGGCGGCCGCGATCGCACAGGTCACCAGCGCGTACGAGCGCGCCTCCTGGGCGTACCGGGAGACCTCCGGCGGCACCGCGAACAGCAGGCCCGCGCCGATCGCCGCCACCCGGTTGCCGAACAGCCGCCGGGCGGTCAGCGCCACGAACGCGGCCGCCCCCGCCATGGCCAGCACGGACGGTATTCGCAGGGACACCGCCGAGTCGCCGAACACCGAGGTCCAGACGTGCATCAGCAGGTAGTACGCGCCGTTGCTGGCGTCCACGTGCTGGAGCAGCCGCAGCAGATCGCCCAGCGAGCGGGTGGCCACCGTCGCGGTCGCGATCTCGTCCCGCCACAGGTCCGGCGTGCCCAGCCGGTACCCGCCGACCGCCAGCATCACCACCGCGGGCCACCACCACACCTGCCCCGACAGTCGGACGACCGGGCGTATAGCAGGTCTCATCGGGTCCTTCGTCTCCTTCTCGCAGCGTGCGGGGCGCGGCGTGCGGGGCGCGGGGCGCAGGTCGAACGCTTGCGGGCAGGCTACTTGACCCGTCCTGACACCCCGTCGGCGCCCGACCCCCGCACGCAGCCCGCTCCCCGCCGCGGCCCAGCCCCACCGCTCCCCGCCCCCACCACTCCCCAACCCGCCCACCATCCCCGATCCGGTACGCTGTGAACGGCCTCGCCGCAGCCTGGCCACGCCTCAGTAGCTCAGGGGATAGAGCACGGCTCTCCTAAAGCCGGTGTCGCAGGTTCGAATCCTGCCTGGGGCACGACGCGGAACGCAGGTCGCAGGCCCCCCGCCCACTCCGGGCCGGGGGGCCTGCCCCTTTTCCGGACGGCTGCGGCCGCCGACTCGTTCCGCCTCTCGCGCGCCGGTCAGGCCAGCGTGACGCGGGTGCGCCGCTCCGCCGGGCGGCCGGTGGTGAGGGCGAGGTCGGCGAGCAGGGTCTCGGTCTCGCGGGCGGTGCGCAGGACACCTGGATCGAGGTCGGTGACGACGAGTTCGCGCAGGTCCTCGCCCGCCTCGGCGATCAGGTGGCCGTCCGGGCCCCAGACCGCGCTGGCGCCGCAGGTGTGCCAGCCGCCGGTGTGGCCGACGTGGTTGGCGAGCACCGTGTAGAGGGTGTTGTCGAGCGCGCGGGCGGGGAACCAGGTGCGGGACTCGTGGAAGCCGTGGCCCCGGCTGAACAGCGCGCCGACCAGGTAGGCGTGGCAGCCGTCGAGTGCGGCGGCACGGGCGTGCTCGGGGAAGCCGGAGTCGTAGCAGACGCCGAGGCCGAGCCGCCAGCCGTCCAGTTCCACGGTGCAACCGGCCGTTCCGGGGCGGTAGTAGTCCCGTTCGCTCTTGAACAGGTACTGCTTGTCGTACCGGGTGGTGAAGCTGCCGTCCGGGCCGAAGACGAGGGCGGAGACCCGCAGGTCGGCGCCGTCCTGTACGGCGGCGCCGACGATGGCGGCGGTACCGGTGTCGCGGCAGGCGTCGGCGATCGGGGCGAGGCGTGGATCACCGGGCTGGACGGCGCACTTGAGCGGGTCGGCGCGGATCAGCTCGGGCTCGTAGCCGGAGAGGAACTTCTCGGCGAACAGCACCAGGCGGGCACCGGCCTGCGCGGCCTCGCGGATCAACCCGGCGGCCTGCGCGACGTTGGCGGGTATGTCGCCCGGCACGGCCTGGGCCTGGACGGTGGCGATGCGCAGTGGCTGCGCGGGGTATCCGGCGGGGGTGGCGGAGGCGGGAGCAGGTTCGGTGGACATGGCCGTCACGCTAGCGGAGGGTTCCGGACCGGTGAGGTGGCCTCAGCTGGCGGCCCGGTCCGGCCGATCGGCAGCGCCACGCGGCGCGCCGTCACGCCGTGCGTCGCCGCGGGCCGCACCGCTTCCCCGGGCGTCGCCGCCCGGTGCGGCATCTCCCAGCGCGTCGTTCCCGGGGGCGTCGCTGCCCGGGGCGTCGTTGCCCGCGGCGTCGTTCCTGGGATCGTCGTTGCCCGGGGCGTCGTCGTCGAGTGGGTCGGCGGTGCGGGGCGGCCGCACCGAAGGCACGATGACCCGCTGGACCCGCGGCCTGGTGCGCCAGTTGACCCGTCGGACGTCGCGGGCCAGTGCGCCGGGGCGCCACAGCTCGATCACGGCGGTGACGGTGCCGAGCACCACCCCGGCGGCCAGCCAGCCGGCCGGCACGTCGCTGGGCCAGTGCACTCCGAGGGCGATCCGGGTCCAGCCGATGGTGAGGACGGTCGCCGCCGCCACCACGCAGGCGGCGGTCCGGCCGCGGCGGTGGACCCGGTACCAGAGCAGGCCGACCAGCACGGCGCAGGTGATCGCCGACGTCATCGCGTGCCCGGAGGGGAAGGCCGGGCCGCCGGCGTGCGAGACCGGGTCGGTGAAAGCCGGTCGGCGACGGTCGAAGGCCAGCTTCAGCGCCCACTGGGCGCCCCAGCCGACCAGGGCCTGGGCGGCCACCCACCCGGCCAGCACCCGCGCGCCGATCAACCAGAGCCAGGCGGCTGCGAGTCCGAGGAGCGCACGCATCGTGACGGTGCCGCCGATGTCGGAGAGCGTCTGCACGGCGGCGGTCCAGATCCGGTGCCCCCGGGCGTAGGTGTGCAGTTCGCCGACCCACTCCTGGTCGAAGCGCTCGAGCGGCCGCCAGTGGCTTGTCACCAGAGCCGCCAGGACGCCGAACAGCGCGGCACAGCCCACCGCGAGCGCGGCATCCCGAAGGAGACTGCGGTGACGCGCAGTGACGGAGTTCGTGCGGTTGGTCAGGTGCATGGCTGACACCTTCCCAGTGTCCCGTGCCGTTGAGGAGCGGGGACGATAGCGATTTGGCATCGTTTGTAGGGAGGTCCTGCGTGCGCCGGGGTGTGGGCGCGGGCGGAAACGGGGGCGTGCGGGAACGCCGGCGGCCGTTCGCCGGTTCAACGAGTGGGCGACGGTCGCGTGTGGGTCGAGTGAAGGAATCCCTCCCCGAGCGGTCGGACCCGGGCGCGGAAGGTGTTCGGTCGGTCACCGAACGTCCAAGCTCGGAGTGAAATCCGGCAGCATACTGCATCGCCGGGAAGAATCGGAGTGACTTGGGAATGTTGTCCGGATTCTGTTCGTTGGATCGTTACGTGTGAGCCCGACGGGCCCGCACTTCTTGCCCTCATGGCAGGCAGGCAGACCTCGGCAACATCAGCAAAGGGAGCAAGCATGGCCACCCGTGCCGTCGTTCGCGACAGGGCCGACCGGACTCGCGCGGCCCGCCCGACCAACCTTGAGGCCGACCGCGACCTGGTCGGCATGTACCTCGACGAGATCGCCAGGACGCCCCTGCTCGATGCCGCCGAGGAGGTTGAGCTCTCCCTGCGGATCGAGGCCGGCGTGTACGCCCAGCACCTGCTGGAGGAGGGGCAACTCCCCAGCGGTGTCACGCGCGAGGAGCTGGAGACGATAGCCGCGGACGCGGAGCGCGCCAAGGACGTCTTCATCCGCTCCAACCTCCGCCTGGTGGTCGCGGTCGCCCGCCGCTACCCGCGCAGCGGCCTCCCGCTGCTGGACCTCATCCAGGAGGGCAACGCGGGCCTGGTGCGCGCCGTCGAGAAGTTCGACTACGCCAAGGGCTTCAAGTTCTCCACGTACGCGACGTGGTGGATCCGGCAGGCGATCACCCGGTCCATCGCCGACCAGTCGCGCACCATCCGGCTGCCCGTGCACCTGGTGGAGGAGCTGGGCCGGATCCGGCGGGTGCAGCGCGAGAAGTCCAAGGAGCTGGGCCGCGAGGCCGAGCCGGCCGAGATCGCGGCCGAGTTGGACACCACCGAGGCCCGGATCAAGGACGTGCTGGACTGGGCGCGCGACCCGGTCAGCCTCAACATGTCGGTGGACGACGAGGGCGAGACCCAGTTCGGCGACCTGGTCGAGGACACCGGGGCGACGTCCCCCGAGGACGCCGTGATGGTGATGCTGCGCCGGGAGGAACTGGACGGCCTGATCGGGCGGTTGGACGACCGTACGGCCTCGATCATCCGCTCCCGCTACGGGATGGAGGACGGTCGCGAGCGCACCCTCACCGAGGTGGGCAAGCAGCACGGCCTCACCCGCGAGCGGATCCGCCAGATCGAGAAGCACGCGCTGGCCGAGCTGAAGAAGATCGCCGACCACGCGGGCTTCGAGGCCGCCTGACGGACCACCCCGGCAGGCTGCCGGGGAGCCCGCGGACGTCCCGGTCGGCGCAGGGCCCGAGCCCTCATCCGGGCCCCGGTACGGAGCGTTCCGCGCCGGGGCCGGAGGCGTGCCACGGGGCTCTTAGGCTGGAGGGGCAGGACGAGGCGAGCGAGGACGGGGAGTGGACGCGGTGAGCGAGCAGCGACAGGAACAGTCGGCGCGACAGGGGCAGTCAGCAGGGCAGGGGCAGGGGCAGGGGCAGAGGCAGGGGCGGAGCGAGGTGCGCGAGCAGGGGCAGCAGGGGCAGCAGAACCCGGCCGAGGCGCCGACCCAGGGCCCGCGGAAGGATGCCGCGGTCAAGGCCCGGCTGGTCTTCCGCGACCCGTTGGACGAGCAGTCCCGGGACGACACCGATGCCGGTTGGGGCGACCGGCCCGGGGCGGGCGGTGGGCGGGGGCTGGACTGGTACCTGAGCCAGCGCCCGCCGCACCACGGGGGCTGAGGCAGCGGACCGCGAACAGGGTGGGAAACGGGAACGGGAACGGGGACGGTCAGCGGATCGGTGAGACGAGCGCGTCGCGGATCTCGGTGAGCAGTTGGACCTCCTTGGCCTCGGCCTCCGCCGCCACCTCGGCGTCGGACTTGCGGCGGGCCGCCAACCTGTTCATGGGCACGATCAGAGCGAAGTAGACGACCGCCGCGGTGATCAGGAACTGCAGGGCGGCACTCAGCACCGACCCCCACAGGATGAGGATCCCGGACGCGACCTCACCGGCCGGGCCCACCTCGCACGGCCCCTTGAGGCAGGAGCTGTAGGAGGCCAGGTCCTTCGTTCCGAACACGCCGACGATCGGGTTGATCACGCCCTTGACGAAGGCGTTGACGATGTTGGTGAATGCCGCGCCGATGACGACGGCGACAGCGAGTTCGACGACATTTCCACGCAGCAGGAATTCCTTGAAGCCCTTCATGCCGCCTCGAACGACGAAGTCGTCGCCCGGTTACGGGTGATCTTCCGCGGCTCCGGACTGACAACCCGTCCGGCCCAGCAGGCCGTCGGCGGGCGGCGGCAGCCCGGCCCGCGCGGGCCCGAGCGCGAGCGCCGCGGCCACCGCGAGCAGGACCAGTACGGGCACCCCGGCCCGCCGCCGCACCGCGCTGCGCCAGCGGTGCCACCCGCCGCACCCGCGCCGGATCGGCGGGAAGATCGGCAGCTCCTGCCGGGGCGGCACGGTCGGCGCGGGCAGCGGGACGGAGAAGCTCACGGTCGTCATGGACGCACCTCCGGATCGGTCGGTCGGCCGGCCCCGGTGGCCCGGCCGAACCCCACGATGAGCGCTCCTGCCGACCCTGGAAAGGCACTTTCCCCAGCCTGTGGAAAACCCGCCCCTGTGGATAACTTCGTACACTCGCGCGAGTGGGAGAGCCCCGTCCGAGGTGACGGCGACCGCCGGAAACCGGCGACAGGGCGGGGAGCGCGGCGGCGGACGGGGAAACCGGCGGTAGGCGGGGAACTCGGCGAAAGGCGGGGGGACGCGGAAAGGCCCGCCGCCCCCGCGTGTGAGCGGGGCCGACGGGCCTTTCCGAGGTCTGCTGGGCGTCCGGTCGGATCCGGCGCCCGCGTCAGCTCGCGGCCGGAGCCGGGCTGGACGAGGTCGAGGACCCGGTGCCCGACGTGGCGGGCGAGGGGGTCGACGAAGTGGTCGACGTCGAGGTGGTCGACGACGAGCCGGAGCTCACCGAGCTGGTGGAGGACGAGCGGCTGTCGGTCCGGTAGAAACCCGAACCCTTGAACACGACACCCACGGCCGAGAAGACCTTGCGGAGCCGTCCCTGGCAGTCGGGGCACGTGGTCAGCGCCTCGTCGGTGAACTTCTGCACCGCCTCCAGGCCGTTGCCGCACTCGGTGCACTGGTACTGGTACGTGGGCACTTGTCTTCCTCCTGGCACTCTCGCCTGATGAGTGCTAACGATGGTCAATGATGCGGCATTCCGCTGGATCAGTCCAGCGACTCAGGTGTGAGATCGGCCCGCCCGGGCGATTCCGCTCCGCCGCCGACCGCCCCGACCGTCCCGGCGCACGGGCCGCCACGGGCCGCCGCAGGCCGCCACAGGTCGGACGAGCCGCCCCGCTGCCCGGGCCGACCGGTCCACCCGGGTCCGCCCGGCGGCGCCGCGCTCAGCCCTTGGCCGCGCCCACCAGCTGACCGGCGCCCCCGCGCTGCGCGGAGCCGGCGGCCGGGCCCGCGGCGATCCGGTCGCCCCCGGTCTCCGGCGCCACCAGCAGGTGCCGCAGCGTGAACAGCGCGAGCAGTCCTAGGCCGGCCCCGATCACCGGCACCAGGAACCCGGTCGAGGGCCCGTGCCCGTCGATGAGCTTGCCCGCCGCCATCGAGCCGACCGCCAGGCCGAGCCCGATGGCGCCGGTCAGCCAGGTGAAGGCCTCCGTCTTGGCGCCGTCCGCGACCAGCGTCTCGACCAGGGTGTAGCCGCTGATCAGGGTGGGCGCGATGGCCAGGCCGCAGACCAGTCCGGCGACGGTGAGCGCGACGAGGTTCGGCATCGCCCACAGCGTCGAGCAGCCCAGCACCAGCAGCGCGTAGCTCATCAGCATCCGCTGCTGGACGGGCCGCCGCCAGGCGATCACGCCGTACAGGACGCCGGCCAGCATCGAGCCGCCCGCGAAGATCCCGTACACGGTGCCGCCGGCGTCGTGCTGCCCGACCGAGTCGGCGAAGGCGTTCACCGACACCTGCATGCCGCCGAACACCGCGCCGACGCCGAGGAAGGTCCCGGCGAGCAGGCGGACGCCGGGGGAGGCGAGGGCCGAGGCGCGCCTGGCGCCGGGCTGGGGCAGGATCCGGGCGGGGGCGGTGCGTCGCTGGGCGGCGAAGGCGAGGCCGCCGACGAGGGTGAGCGCGGCCTCGGCGACCAGGGCGGCCGCCGGGTTGGCGAGGGCGGCGATGCCCGAGGCCAGGATGGGGCCGATCACGAAGGTGAACTCGTCCGTCACGGACTCGAAGGCGAAGGCGGTGCTCACCCGGGCCGCCGAGGCGTCGGACGGGCCGTCGGCGGTGAACCGGGCCACCCAGCGGGCCCGGACCATCGCGCCGATCTGCGGCACGCTCGCGCCGGCCGGGACGGCGGCCAGGAACAGCGTCCAGGCCGGTGCGTGGCCGAGTGCCAGGGCGATCAGCACGCCGACCGAGGCGCCGTGCACCAGGACGGCCGGGACGAGCACCGCGGCCTGCCCGTAGCGGTCGGCGAGCCGCCCGGTCTGCGGCCCGATCAGGGCCTGGGCGACAGCGGCGACGGCGGTGACGGTGCCGGCGGTGCCGTACGAGCCGTGGGTCTGGGTGACGAGCAGCAGGATGCCCATGCTGAGCATCGCGTACGGCAGTCGGGCGACGAGGGCGGGGGACAGGAAGGTCCAGGCCCCGGGGGTGCGCAGCAGTTCGCCGTACCCGACGCGGGCGGGGGCCTGGGCTGCGGTGGTGTCCGCGATGTCCGCGGAGGTGTCGACCGTTCGGCGGGCCGTCACGGTCGGTCCTTCCTGCTGCCTGGTAGCGCGGCAGGGCATGGGGTGGCCCCGACGGCGCCGAGAGTCGTCCTCTCGCGCGTCGACCGGGGTAGATACCGGGTCGGCCCGGTGTGGTTGCCGGGGACGGACCGCGGCCGCCGAGCGGTCGCGCCAACTCTGCGTCAGGCAGATGCTGGGGTGGTCTAGCGGTGGTTATACGGCGTAGTCGAACCAGCATACAGTTACGCGCGTAGATTCCGCCAGTCCACCCCTTTTCGACGCCCCGCCGAACCGCGAACCCCGCTCCCCGCCCGGAGCCCGCCCCCCGCTCCCGCCCGAAGCCCCGCTCCCGGCTGCGCCCGGCTCATCGCCCGGCTCACCGCCCGTGGAGCCACCCCGCGAGCTTGCCGCCCTTGTCGACGGCCCGCAGCCGGCGCTCCGCCGCCTCGCCGACCTCGTCCGTGGTGACCACGAGCAGCTCGTCCCCGCCGCGCAGCACCGTCGCCTTGTCCGGCACGAAGGAGTTGCCCTCGCGCACGACCAGGGTGACCGCCGCGCCCTTGGGCAGGCGGAGTTCGCCCACCTCCACGCCGGACATCCGGGAGGTGGGGGAGAGCGCGACCGAGAGCAGGTGCCCGTGCAGCTTCTCCAGGGGTGCGGATTCGATGCCGAGGTCCTGGCCCATCGCGCCCTCGCCGATCCGCAGCCGCTTGGCCACCCACGGCAGGGTCGGTCCCTGGAGCAGGGTGAAGGTGACGACCAGGATGAAGACGATGTTGAAGACGTCCGCCGCCCGGTGCGCTCCAGACACCACCGGGATGGTGGCGAGCACGATGGGCACCGCCCCGCGCAGCCCGGCCCAACTCAGCAGTGCCTGCTCGCGCGGCGGCACCTTGAACGGGGTCAGTGAGGCCACCACTGACAGGGGCCGGGCCACGAAGACCAGCACGGCGCCGATCACGAGCGCGGGCACCACCGCGGAGCCCATGGTCGCGGGCGTGCAGAGCAGACCGAGCAGCACGAACATGCCGATCTGCCCGATCCACGCCAGCCCGTCGGCGAAGCCGCGGACGGCGGGCCCGTGCGGCAGCTTGGAGTTCCCGAGGATCACCGCGCTGATGTAGACGGCGAGGAAGCCGGAGCCGTGCAGCAGCGCGCCGCCCGCGTAGGCGAGCACGGTGAGCGCCATCACGGCGATCGGGTAGAGGCCGGAGGAGGGCAGTGCGACGTGCTTGATCCCGTAGGCGCCGAGCTTGCCGACGGCGAAGCCGACCGCGGCGCCGATCGCCAGCTCGGCGAGGATGGTGCCGATCAGGACGTACCAGGGGTCCAGCTCCCCGGCGGTGGCGAAGGCGACGACCAGGATGACGACGGGCGCGTCGTTGAAGCCGGACTCGGCCTCCAGCAGTCCGGTGAGCCGGTGCGGCAGCGGGACCATCCGCAGCACGGAGAAGACGGCGGCCGCGTCGGTCGAGGAGACTATGGCGCCGAGCAGCAGTGAGGTCCGCCAGTCCAGGCCGACGAGCCAGTGGGCGCCGGCCGCGGTGGCGAACACGCTGACCCCGACGCCGACGGTGGCGAGCACGGTGGCCGCCGGCACCACCGGTCCGATCTCGCGCCAGCTCGTCTTGAGGCCGCCCTCGGCCAGGATCACCACGAGCGCCGCGTAGCCGATCACCTGGGTGAGCTCGGCGTTGTTGAAGGAGACACCGATGCCGTTCTGGCCCAGCGCCACGCCGATCCCCAGGTAGATCAGCAGGCTGGGCAGCCCTGATCGGGTGGAGATCCGGACGGCGACCACCGCGAAGAGCAGGATCACGGAGGCTTCGAGCAGGAGCTGGTTCAGATGGGCGACGTTCACGCAGGGGCACCTCGGGCAGGCAAGGGCGGACGGGGTGTCTGGTGGTGCTGTGGGGCCGACCCGTTAAGAAGGCGTCAATGCTCCTCTTGCGGATCGTTACGCAGTCTAACATTTTGCCATATCTTTAGCTTGGTCCCCCGTTCACGGTGCCCGCCGGACTCGGCCTAATGTGGTGCCCTGCCACGGCCGCAGGCCCTGGACACGCCCGCCCGCCCCGAAGTCAGGACCGCAAGGACCCAGATGCCCCGCTCGAAGAAGTTCCGGCGCGCCCGTCTGTTCGTGATCGTGCTGGTCGTGCTGCTGGTGGCCGGCGTCGGCTACGGCGGCTACCGCGGGGTCTCCGCGGTCCGCGCCTCCTTCCCGGAGGTGGACGGCAGCGTCAAGGTGGCGGGCCTGAGCGCGCCGGTCGACGTGAAGCGGGACGCCAACGGCATCCCGCAGCTGTACGCCGACACCCCCGAGGACCTGTTCCGCGCCCAGGGCTACGTCCAGGCGCAGGACCGCTTCTGGGAGATGGACGTCCGCCGGCACATCACCGCCGGCCGGCTCTCCGAGATGTTCGGCGACGGCCAGGTCGACACCGACACCTTCATCCGCACCATGGGCTGGCGGCAGGTGGCGCAGAAGGAGTACGACACCAAGCTGTCGCCGGAGACCAAGAAGTACCTGCAGGCCTACTCGGACGGCGTGAACGCCTGGCTCGCCGAGCACCCCGGCGGTGAGAAGGCCTCGCTGGAGTACGCGCTGCTCGGCGCCGTCAACAGCGGCTACCAGCCCGAGCAGTGGAGCCCGGTCGACTCCGTGGCCTGGCTCAAGGCGATGGCCTGGAACCTCTCCGGGAACCTCCAGGAGGAGATCGACCGCTCGCTGCTGGCCCAGGACTTCAGCCCGGACAAGATCGCCGAGCTGTACCCGGACTACCCGTACTCCCGCAACGGCACCATCGTGAAGACCGGCACCGTCAGCGGCGACACCTACCGCCCCGCCGACGGCTCCCCGCAGTCCGGCCCCGGGAACGGCACCGCCACCGCCCAGGGCGCGGCCACCACCAAGGCGATGCTGCAGGGCCTCACCGACCGCATCGACGGGATGCCGCAGCTGCTCGGCCGCCCCGGCCAGGGCATCGGCTCCAACTCGTGGGCGGTGGCGGGGACGCACACCACGACCGGCAAGCCGCTGCTGGCCAACGACCCGCACCTCGGCCCCGGCCTGCCCTCCGTCTGGTACCAGATGGGCCTGCACTGCCGGACCGCCTCCCAGGCCTGCCAGTTCGACGTCTCCGGCTTCACCTTCGCGGGCATGCCCGGCGTGGTGATCGGCCACAACAAGGACGTCGCCTGGGGCTTCACCAACCTCGGCGCCGACGTCACCGACCTCTTCCTGGAGAAGGTCACCGGCCCGGACACCTACCAGGTGGACGGCAAGGACGTGAAGTTCGACCTGCGCAAGGAGACCATCAAGGTCGCCGGCGGCCAGGACCGCACCATCACCGTGCGCACCACCCAGACCGGCGCCCCGCTCATCTCCGACCAGAGCAGCGAGCAGCAGAACGTCGGCAGGTACGCCCCCAACGGCACCTCGGCGCCGGACCGCGGCACCGGCGGCTACGGCGTCGCCCTGCAGTGGACGGCCCTGAGCCCCGGCAAGACCATGGACGCCGTCTTCGAGCTGGACAAGGCCAGGAACTGGGACGAGTTCCGGTCCGCCGCCAAGGACTTCTCCGTCCCCGCGCAGAACCTGCTGTACGCCGACGCCAAGCACATCGGCTACCAGGCCCCGGGCACCGTCCCGGTCCGCGGCAAGGGCGACGGCACCTACCCCGCCCTGGGCTGGGACTCCGCGTACCAGTGGAAGGACCCGATCCCCTTCAACGCCATGCCGTGGAGCCTCGACCCGTCCTCCGGCTACATCGTCACCGCCAACCAGGCCGTGGTCGACCCGAGTTACAAGTACAGCCTGACCAAGGACTGGGAGTACGGCACCCGCGCCAAGGAGATCACCGACCAGATCGAGGGCCTGCTCAAGAACAACGGCAAGATCTCGCCGGACGACATGCAGACCCTGCAGCTGGACAACACCAGCATCATGGCCAAGACGCTGGTCCCGCTGCTGCTCAAGCAGCAGATCGACGACCCCTACGTGCGCCAGGCCCAGGACCTGCTCAAGGACTGGAACTACCACCAGGACGCCGATTCCGCCGCCGCCGCCTACTACAACGGCGTCTGGCGCCAGCTGCTCACCCTCGCCTTCGGCCAGAAGTTCCCGGCCGACCTGCGGGCCAAGGACAACTGCCTGCTGGTCCGCCAGCAGGACGACCCGACCAGGCCCGACAGCACCACCAGGATCGTCACCGAGTGCGGCACCCGCGACCCGGGCAAGGCCCAGCCGGACGGCGGGGACCGCTGGACCGAGGTGGTGCGCCAGCAGCTGGACAAGCCCGACAGCTCCTGGTGGACGTACATCGACTCCCAGCACACCGTCCAGAAGGGCCTGGACAACCTCCTCAAGGAGGCGATGAAGAACGCCCGCCAGGAACTCACCTCGCTGCTCAGCAAGGACATCTCCACCTGGAGCTGGGGCCGACTGCACAAGCTGGAGCTGCGTGAGCAGACCCTGGGCACCGACAACTCGTCGATCGCCTCCGGCGCGCTCCACAAGCTGCTCAACCGCGGCCCGTACCGCCTCTCCGGCGGCTCGGCGGCCGTCGACGCGGCGGGCTGGAACGCGGCGGCCGGCTACGAGGTGGACTGGATCCCGTCGATGCGCATGGTGGTCGACCTCAACGACCTCGACTCCTCGCGCTGGGTCAACGTCGGCGGCGCCTCCGGCCACGCCTTCCACGACAACTACAACGACCAGACCGACCTCTGGCTCAAGGGCAAACTGCTGACCTGGGCCTACACGCCGGACGCGGTCGAGAAGGCCACCAAGCACAGGCTGGTGCTCACCACCGGCTGACCCCCGCTCCACCGTCCGGCGGCCCCGCTCCCTTCCCCGAGGGAGCGGGGCCGCCGCCGTTCGCCTCCCGCCCCGTCCGCGTCACCCCAGCCGCCGCACCCCCGACGGCGTGACCGCCAGGTCCACCGGCAGGTCGTGCGGCTCGGCCGGCACCCGGTCCAGCAGCTCGTGCTCGTACAGCAGCACCGCCAGCACCGGCCGCGCGCCCGCCCGCCCCAGCCGGGCCAGCACCCGGTCGTAGCTGCCGCCGCCGCGGCCCAGCCGCGCTCCGCCGCGGTCCACCGCCAGGCCCGGCAGCAGCACCACCGAGGCCTCGGTCACCGCCTCCGGCCCGAGTCGCGGGCCGGCCGGCTCCAGCAGCCCCCGCCCGGCCGGGGCCAGGGACTCCGGCCCCCCGTACTGCGCCCAGTCCAGGTCGTTGTCCGCCAGCAGCACCGGCAGCAGCACCCGCACCCCGCGCGCCCGCAGCGCCTCCAGCAGGGGCCGCGTCCCCGGCTCGGCCCCCACCGAGACGTACGCGGCCACCGTGACGCCCGGGCCGGCCAGCTCCCCGGCGTGCCCGGCCAGCGCGAGCGCCGCCTCCGCGCGCTCCGTGGCGGAGAGCGCGCGCCGCTGCGTCAACAGCCGTGTCCTCAGGTCGCTCTTCTCGTTGTGCACCGGATCCTCCACGTCTCCAGACCGCCGACGCGCAGAGCCTGCCACGCGAAAGGGCGCCCCGATTGTCCACCCCGCTGCTGGTCCAGGCCCTGGCCGCGCTCAGCGCCCCCGCGCTGGCCGGCGCCGCCGCCCTCGGCCTGCGGGGACGGCGGGAGCGGGCCGCGGCCGCCGCCGTGGCCGCGCGGCTGCGCGCCCGGGCCGCCGAACTGGAGGAGCGCTGCGCCGAACTGGAGCGCACCGCCTCCTGCGACCCGCTCACCGGCGTGTGGAACTACCGCCACCTGCAGCTCACCCTCGACCGGGAGATCGAACGGGCCCGCCGCGCCGAGCACACCGACCAGGCGGACGGCCCCCGCCCGCTCGCGGTGCTGATGCTGGCGATCGCCGGTTTCGACGCGGTCGTCGCCGAGCACGGCCGCGGCCGGGCCGGCACGATACTGCGCGACCTCGCCCAGCGCCTCGCGATGGAGATCCGCCGGGCCGACACCCTCGGCCGGTACAGCGGCGAGGAGTTCCTCGTGGTGCTGCCCGACACCGGCGCCGAGGGCGCCGCGCAGGTCGCCGAACGGCTGGTCTGGTCCGTCCGCCGGCACCTGCTGCTCGACTGGTCCTCCGGCACCCGCGCCCCCCGCCCGGCCCACGGCAACGGCCTCACCGCCGCCGTCGGCATCGCCGTCCTGCCCGACGACGGCACCCACGCCGCCGTCCTGCTGCGCGCCGCCGACACGGCGCTCGCCGAGGCCCGGGCGGCCGGCGGCGACTGCTCGCGGACCTCGGCGCCGCCCCGCGACCGTCCCGCCACCGGGCTCCGCGCGTCGGCCGATTCCGGCACCGAGGACGGCCCGACTGCCGAACGTGACCGTTCGGAAAAGCCGGGTAGTCTGTCGCCCTGTGCCGGAGGGGACCCCCTCGCCCAGCCGGTCGCTTCCCATACGCCAGCCACTGTGGCCGTGCCCCGCGACGTGCTGTCCTAGCCGTCCCAACGCGCGCGGTCGGGCGAAAACGTGCCTGAGTAAGGTAAACGCATGACGACGAGCAACTCCCGAGTTCCGGTAACCAAGGCCGTGGTACCCGCGGCCGGACTGGGCACCCGCTTCCTCCCGGCGACCAAGGCCACCCCGAAGGAGATGCTGCCCGTCGTCGACAAGCCGGCGATCCAGTACGTCGTCGAGGAGGCCTCCTCCGCGGGCCTGTCCGACATACTGATGGTCACCGGCCGCAACAAGCGCGCGCTGGAGGACCACTTCGACCGCGCCTACGAGCTGGAGGAGCTCCTGGCGCGCAAGGGCGACAAGCAGCGCCTGGCCAGGGTCCGGGAGTCCGTCGAACTGGCCAACATGCACTACGTCCGCCAGGGCGACCCCAAGGGCCTCGGCCACGCCGTCTCGGTCGCCGAGCAGCACGTCGCCGGCCAGCCCTTCGCCGTCCTGCTCGGCGACGACCTGATCGACCCGCGCGATCCGCTGCTGGCCCGGATGATCGAGGTGCAGCAGGAGCTCGGCGGCTCGGTCGTCGCCCTCATGGAGGTCGACCCCTCCCAGATCCACCTCTACGGCTGCGCCGCCGTCAAGGCGAACGGCTTCGGCGAGGACGTCTTCCAGGTGACCGACCTGGTCGAGAAGCCCGAGCCCGGCGAGGCCCCGTCGAACTACGCCGTCATCGGCCGCTACGTCCTCGACCCGCTGGTCTTCGACGTGCTGCGCGAGACCCCGCCCGGCCGCGGCGGCGAGATCCAGCTCACCGACGCCCTGCGCGAGCTCACCACCCGCGAGCCGGAGGCCGGCGGCCAGGTGCACGGCGTGCTCTTCAAGGGCCGCCGCTACGACACCGGCGACCGCGCCGACTACCTGCGCGCTATCGTCCGACTGGCCGCCGAACGCGATGACCTGGGCCCGGAGTTCCGCTCCTGGCTGCGGGAGTTCGTCGGCTCCGAGATGCAGGACTGACGCAGGACTGACTCCGCGAGAGAGAGCGAGCCGCCGATGACCGGGTCCACCGAGCACAGCACCACGCCCGCAGCCTGCTGCGACGCCGGAGCGGACCCGGCCCCGTCGGCCCCCCGGCTCTGGACGGTGGAGGAGCACCTCGCCGACGTGCTGTCCGGGGTCGGCCCGCTGCCCGCGATCGAGCTCCGACTGCTCGACGCCCAGGGCTGCCGGCTCGAGGACGACGTGGTCGCCGAGGGCGACCTGCCGCCCTTCGACAACAGCTCGATGGACGGCTACGCGGTCCGCACCGCCGACACCGAGGGCGCCACCGACGCGTACCCCTCGGTGCTCTCGGTGGTCGGCGACATCGCCGCCGGCGCGGACGACCTGCCCCGGGTCGGCCCCGGCCAGGCCGCCCGGATCATGACCGGCGCACCCGTCCCGCCCGGCGCCCGGGCCGTCGCCCCGGTCGAGTGGACCGACGGCGGCACCGGCACCGGAGTGGCCGCCGCCGCGATGACCGCGCCCGTCCCGGACGAGGAGGTCCGCGTCCTGCGCCCGGTCGCCGACGGCGCGCACATCCGCCGCCGCGGCAGCGACGTCGCGGCCGGCACCAAGGTCCTGGAGGCCGGCACCCGGCTCGGACCCACCCAACTCGGCCTGCTCGCGGCGATCGGCCGGCCCACCGTGAAGGTCCGCCCGCGCCCGCGGGTCGTGGTGCTGTCCACCGGCAGCGAACTCGTCCAGCCCGGCGAGCCGGTCGGGCCCGGACAGATCGCCGACTCCAACAGCTTCACCCTCACCGCCGCCGCCCAGGAGGCCGGCGCCATCGCCTACCGGGTCGGCGCCGTCCCGGACGACGCCGACCGGCTGCGCGCCGTCCTGGAGGACCAGCTCGGCCGGGCCGACCTGATCGTCACCAGCGGCGGCGTCAGCGTCGGCGCGTACGACGTGGTCAAGGAGGTCTTCGAGTCCTACGGGGGCGGGGACCGAGGCGGAGCCGCCGCCGTGGAGTTCCGCAAGCTGCGGATGCAGCCCGGCAAGCCGCAGGGCTTCGGCCGGATCGGCGACGGGGCCGGGGTGCCGCTGCTCGCCCTGCCCGGCAACCCGGTGAGCGCCTACATCTCCTTCGAGCTCTTCGTCCGGCCGGTCATCCGCACCATGCTCGGCGCCCCCGACGTGCACCGCCCGGTCGTCCGCGCGCTCTGCCCGGTGGCGCTGCGCTCCCCGGCCGGCCGCCGGCAGTTCCTGCGCGGCCGCCACTCGGCGGCGGACGGCACCGTCGAGCCGGTCGGCGGCGCCGGGTCGCACCTGGTCGGCGCGCTGGCCCGGGCCGACTGCCTGATCACCGTGCCCGAGGACGTCACCGAACTGCCCGCCGGCAGCGAGGTGGACGTCATCCTCCTCGACTCCTGAGCGTCGGCCGCGCCGGCCGCCCCAAGCGCGCCCGGAGGCGGGCGGCGCGGCACAGCGGGGTACGGTAGCGCGGTATTCGACCTGCGCGCCCCTGGAGTTACCCGTGACGACACCTCCCCCCGGCGACCGCCTCACCCACGTCGACGACCAGGGCGCGGCCCGGATGGTCGACGTCTCCGAGAAGGCCACCACCGCGCGCACCGCCGTCGCCGCCGGGCGGGTGAAGGTCTCCCCGAAGGTGGTCGAGCTGCTGCGCGGCGAGGGCGTCCCCAAGGGCGACGCCCTCGCCGTGGCCCGGATCGCCGGGATCATGGGCGCCAAGAAGACCCCGGACCTCGTGCCGCTCTGCCACCCGATCGCCGTCTCCGGCGTCAAGGTCGACCTCGCGGTCGCGGACGACGCGGTCGAGATCACCGCCACCGTGCGGACCGCCGACCGCACCGGCGTCGAGATGGAGGCGCTGACCGCCGTCGCGGTCGCCGGGCTGACCGTGATCGACATGGTCAAGGCCGTGGACAAGGCCGCCGCCATCGAGTCCGTCCGGGTGCTCAGCAAGACCGGCGGCAAGAGCGGCGACTGGTTCGCGCCGGAGGTGGAGGCGTGACGGCGCCGGCCGGGAAGGCCCTGGCCGTGACCGTCTCCAACCGGGCCTCGGCCGGGGTCTACGAGGACCGGGGCGGCCCGCTGCTGGTGGCCGGCCTGACCGCGATGGGCTTCACCGCCGACGGCCCCCGGGTCGTCCCCGACGGCGAGCCGGTGGAGGCCGTCCTGCGCGAGGCCGTGGCGGCCGGCTACGACGTCGTGCTGACCACCGGCGGCACCGGCATCTCGCCGATGGACCTCACCCCCGAGATGACCGCCCGGGTGATCGACCGGCAGATCCCCGGCATCGCCGAAGCCATCCGCGCGTACGGCCGGGACAAGGTGCCCACCTCGGCGCTCTCCCGCGGGCTCGCCGGGCTCGCCGGACGTACCCTGATCGTCAACCTGCCGGGCTCGACCGGCGGCGTCAAGGACGGCCTGGCCGTCCTGGAGCCGCTGCTCGCCCACGCCGTCGACCAGCTCGGCGGCGGGGACCACCCCCGGCCCGACACCCCAGCACCCGGGAGAGCGCACTGAACGCCGGCTGGCCGGTAGAACTCCACGAGGGGGAGGTCACGCTGCGCCCGATCCGGGTCCGTGACCAGCGCGAGTGGCAGGAGGTGAGCCGCCGCAACCGGGACTGGCTGCGGCGCTGGGAGGCCACCGTGCCGCCCGGCGCGGCCGGCCAGGTCGCCGGTCCCCGCCCGACGTACCGGCAGATGGTCCGCTTCCTGCGCGGCGAGGCCGCGGCCGGTCGGATGCTGCCCTTCGTGGTGCTCTACAAGGGCCGACTGGTGGGCCAGTTGACGGTCGGCGGGATCACCTGGGGCTCGATGTGCTCGGCGAACATCGGGTACTGGGTCGACGAGACGGTGGCCGGCCGGGGCATCATCCCGACCGCCGTGGCACTCGCGGTGAACTACTGCTTCCGCACGCTCGGACTCCACCGGATCGAGGTCTGCATCCGCCCGGAGAACGCCCCGAGCCGGCGCGTGGTGGAAAAGCTGGGCTTCCGCTCGGAGGGAATCCGCCCCCGCTATCTCCACATCGACGGCGACTGGCGCGACCACCTGGTCTACGCGCTGACCGACGAGGAGGTCCCGGAGGGGATGCTGGCGCGCCGTCGGGCCCTCAGTTCCGGCCGCGAGACGAGTAATTGAATAAATGTTCGAAAGAAATATCGATATGGCATCGGCGCGACGGCGGACCGCCACAAATGCCGGCAAAATAGTCGGAGAATCAGCTTGATCACACGACACGCCGCGCCAAATTGCTGCCAGGCCTTCCCCAGCGCCCGTACGGTGTGAATCGTGAGCAGTAGCGGCCTTATCTACGCCGTCATCGTAGGGGCCTGGGCCGCCTATCTGGTGCCGATGTGGCTCCGCAGGCAGGACGAACTCAACGAGGCGCGCCCGACGGAACGCTTCAGCACCGCCATCCGCCTGCTGGCCGGGCGTTCGGCGATGGAGCGGCGGGCAGCCCGGGCCCTGGGCGACGAACCGCGTGACGACGAGCAGAGCGACGACGGCCCTCCCGAACGGGACGGGGCCGCCCCAGGCGACCCCGGCGAGCCGGAGGGCGACCGGGAGCCCGAACCCCCGGCGGAGCGCCCGGCCGAGCGGCCGGCGCCCGCACCGCAGGCCGGTGTCGAGCGCCGGGCGCGGCTGCTGGCCCGCCGACGCCGGATGGTCACCGTCCTCTTCCTCTGCTTCGCGCTCGGAGCGGTGGCCGCCGCGGTCGCCGGACTGGCCTTCCTCTGGGTCCCGGCGGTCCCGGCGGTCCTCCTCACCCTGTACATCGGGCACCTGCGCAAGCTGGAGCGCCAACGCTACGAGGTGAAGCTGGACCGCGTCCGGGCCGCCCAGGCGGCCGAGCGGCTGCGCAGGCGCGAGCAGCAGCGGGCCCAGGCCCCGGCGGCCGACGGCGCCCCGGCCGAAGCCCCTGCGGACGAGCCGGCCCCGGCCCCGCGCGGCGAGGAGCGCACCGGGCGCCGCCAGCACCTGCGGCTGGCCGCCGACCCCGAGGAGGCCACCGTCTCGGTGCCCTCCGCCTCCGCGGTCGCCGAGGCGACCGAGCACGAGGAGTGGGTCGACGGCATGCGCGAGCGCGGTGCGGCCGGCCCCGACTCCTGGGAGCCGGTGCCCGTCCCGCTGCCGACCTACGTGACCGCGCCGGTCGCCCCCCGGGTCTCCCGCGGGCTCGACCTGACGGCCCCCGGCACCTGGACCGCCGGCCGCCCCGCCGAGGCCCGCAGGACCCCGCTCTTCGACCAGTACGCCGAGTCCCAGGCCCCCGAGAGCCGGCCCCGAGCGGCCAACGAATGACCCCGGCCGCCCCCGGCCGGCAGCGTGCGCCGGGGGCGGCCGCCGGGGCGGCCCCGGGGGTGGTCACGGACCCCCTCCGGAAGGTGCTAGAGTTTCTTCTCGTTGGGGCTGTGGCGCAGTCCGGTAGCGCACCTCGTTCGCATCGAGGGGGTCAGGGGTTCGAATCCCCTCAGCTCCACCCAACGGATCGGCTCCGGCCGGTCCACCGAATCCCGCCGGGAGGCAACTCCCGGCGGGATTTCGCGTTTCCTGACGCCGGGTCGGATCCGGGGGCCGCCGTGGCCGAGGTCACAACACCTTCCAGGCACGGTTTCTGACGCGGCCGGGGCCTCAGGGGGGTCGGTTATGGTGGGTGGGCCCAGACGCGGACGACGGAACGATCTGGTCTATCTCAACGGGGTGCCATCGCGGTGCGCGAGTTCGGTCTGACACGGTGGGCACGGAAGTGCGGCCCGGGAGGGCCCGGCGACGGCGCGGCACCCGGAAGGTCGAACTCCTGGAACCTCGCGGCGACCTGCGCGGCCGCGGTGTCACTGGCGGTGTTCGCCTTCTTCCGGCACACCCACGGGGCCACCATGGTCGACATGCTGGTCTACCGGGCCGAGGGCGAGGCCGTCGTCCACGGCGAGGACCTGTACGCGATGCGGCTGCCCGGCTGGGACCTGCCGGCCACCTACCCGCCGTTCGCCGCGATGCTCTTCGTGCCGAGCGCCTGGTTCGACGTGAGCACCCTGCGCGTCCTGGTGATGCTCCTCAACTACGCGCTGCTCGCCCTGGCCGTGTACCTGTCGCTGAAGCTGGCCGGATGGGCGAAGCAGCACCGCACCGCCGTGGTCATCCTGGCGACCGGCGTCGGCATCTGGCTGGAGCCGGTCTTCACGACCTTCCAGTACGGCCAGGTCAACCTCGGCATCCTCTGCCTGGTCCTGTGGGACCTCACCCGCTCGGACCGCAACCGGTTCAAGGGCGTGGGCATCGGGCTGGCCACCGCCATCAAGATCACCCCGGGCCTGTTCGCGGTCTACCTGCTCCTGACCGGCCGGATCCGGGCCGCGCTCCTCTCCGGCGCCACCTTCCTGACGGCGGCCCTGATCGGCTGGGCCGTGCTGCCGGACGCCACCTGGGGGTTCTGGACCAAGTACCTCTGGGATCCGAGCCGGGTCGGCGTGACCGTCCTGGTGGACAACCAGTCGCTGCGCGGCGCCGTCTGCCGACTGCTCGACGTCAACGACCCGGGCCTGGTGGGGCTGGCCGCCTCCGCGGTGGTCGGCGCCTTCGGGCTCGCCGTGGCCGTCGTGGCCGGGCGCTCCGCGCGGGTGCTGCGCCGGGCCGACGCCTGGGGCGCGGTCTGCACCGCGCTCACCGCGCTGCTGGTCTCACCGATCAGCTGGACCCACCACTGGGTCTGGTGCATCCCGCTGGTCGCGCTGCTGATGGTCGAGGCCCGGACCAGGGCGCGGCAGGTGCTGCTCGGCGTCACCCTGGTCGTGTTTCTCTCCCACGTCATGTGGGCGGTGCCGCACCGGTGGGGGCGCGGAGTCGCCTGGTACTGGCAGCTGCCCGGCTCGCTCTACCCGCCGCTGGGCGTCGCAGTCCTCGTCGTCCTGGGCCTGCGGGTGTACCGCGCCCGGCGGCGGACCGTGGACGGGACCGGCGGTGCCCGGGCGCTGGCGGCCGCCATGGCGGACCGCGATCCCGCACTGACGAACCGGGCCTGACGGGCCGGACCCGACGGACCCACACCGGACGGATCAGACCTCACGTGACCACCCAGACCGCACCCCCGTCGCCGCCGGCCGCCGCCGTACCCGCCGCCCGCAAGGCGGCCGCGGCCCTGCTGGTCGGCCCCGCCCGGCGTACCGCGCTGCTCACCGCGCTCTGCTTCGCGGTGATGTGCGCCATCGGCCTGCAGGGCTGGACGTCCGTGTCGCTCGGCGGCTTCGACCTCGGCATCTTCGACCAGGGCGTGCGCGGCTACGCCCACTTCGGGCTGCCCGTCTCGACGCTGAAGAGCTACCACCACGAGTTTCCGCCCGGCTTCTCCTTGCTGGGCGACCACTTCTCGCCGGTCCTGGCACTGCTCGCGCCGCTGTACTGGATCTGGGACGACCCGCGCTCGCTGATCATCGGGCAGTCGCTGCTCTTCGCGGCCGGAGTGCCGCTGATCCGGCGGATCGCCGGGCACGGCTTCGTCGCCGCGCCGCCGCGCACCGCCCGCCGGGCCGCAGACCTGGCCGGACTGGTCTACGCCCTCGGCTGGCCGCTGCTGGTCGCCGCCCGGGTCGGGTTCCACGAGGTCGCCTTCGCGGTGCCGCTGACCCTGCTGATGCTGGAGCGCGGCCTGGCGCGCCGGTACGGCACGGTGGTGCTCGCCGCCGTACTGCTGTGCTGCACCAAGGAGGACCTCGGCCTGCTGGTCGGGGCGTACGGGCTGGTGCTGCTGCTGCGCACCCGCCGAACCGGGGACCGGGCGGGCCGCTTCACCGGCCTCGGCCTGCTGCTGGGCGGGCCGGTCGCCTCGGCCGCGGCCATCACCTGGCTCATCCCGGCGATGGGCGGGCAACCGGGCTACTACTGGAACTACCAGGCGCTGGGCGCGGACGGCGGCGACGCCCTGCGGCACCTGCTGCACAACCCGTTCCTGCTGCTGCAGACGGCGTTCGACCAGCCGCTCAAGCCGCTGCTGCTGCTCTGGCTGTTCGGCACGACGCTGCTGCTGCCGCTGCGCTCCGCCACCGTGCTGTGCGCGCTGCCGCTGCTCGCCGAGCGGATCCTCTCCAGCAACCCCAACCACTGGTCGATCGCCCGGCACTACGACTCGATGCTCTGGCCGATCCTGCTCACCGCCGCCATCGAGGTGCTGGGGCGGATGAGCAGCGCCGAGCGGCCCGCCCCGACCGTCCGACGGGCGCGGCTGCTGGGGCTCGGCGCGGGCGGCATCGCCCTGGTGGCCGCCGTGCCGATCGGGCTGCTGCAGCCGGCCCTGCCGTCCTCCTGGCAGGCCAAGCCCAGCGAGGCCGCGCTGGTGCGGGCCGCCGCGCTGATCCCCGACGGGGCCTCGGTCGAGGCGGACAACCAGATCGCGCCGCGGCTGACCGCCCGGACGGACGTGGTGCTGGTGGACGGCACGCCGCGCGGGCGCGAGTACGTCCTCACCAGGTCGAACAAGCGCTCGTTCCCCTTCGCCACGGACAAGGAGCAGGCCGCGCGGATCCAGCTGCTGCTGGACCACGGGTACCGGCAGCTCTGGGCCGAGGACGGCGTGGTGCTGCTGCACCGGGAGAGCGGCGAGCCCGTTCCCGGCGAGCACGTGCCGGGGCCGGACAGCAAGCCCGTCCAGGACGTGGTGCCGTCCGACGTGGGGCACGACCTCTTCCGCGGCTGACGCCCGCCGGGGGCGCGTCACGCCGGGGGTGCAACGGTCGAGGGCCGGCCGGAGGGGAACTCCGGCCGGCCCTCGGGCCCGCGTGAGGCGCCAGGACGGGGGGTCAGGGGCGGTCGGCGTACGAGCCGCTCTGGTGCGAACCCTGGGGCGGGACGGCGGCGCCGTGGTGGCCGGGCCGGTGGCCGCGCGGGTGCCGGGTCAGGTTGTAGCCGAGGACGCCCGCCAGCGCGGCCAGGAAGCCACCGCCGATCGTCCAGTACCAGCGGCTGTTCCAGCCCGAGAACCAGCCGGTGTACCAGTGCTCCTCCTCCGCCACCGGAGCGGCCGCCTTGGCCGTGCTCGCGCCACCGCCGGCCGGCGGGACCAGCGGGGCCTTCAGCTCCCCGCCCTCCGGCTGGGCGTTGTCGGCGCCGCCCTTGGCGGCGACGTGCAGCTGGACGGAGGAGGCCAGGCCCAGATCCGGCTGCGGGGCGTCGGTGACCGACAGCCGTACGTAGTAGGTGCCGGGCAGCGGGTCGCCGGACCACGGCTCGGCCCAGGTACGGACCTCGCGCAGGGTGCAGTCGAGCGCCAGGGTGGTGGTGCTCTGGTCGCCGGTGGCGTTCTGGGTGCCCGCGGTGCACGACTGGCGGCGGCGCAGCCCGTCGAAGACCTCGACGGACCAGGTCTGCGGGCCGTGCCGGTCGGTCGCGGGGGCCAGGTTGACGGTCAGCCTGACCGTCGGGGTCTGGCCCTCGGCGGCGCCGAACGCCCAGTACAGGTAGTCGCCGGTGGAGACGGCGACGTTGGCGTCCTGGCCGGGGGAGAGGTTGACCGCGGTCAGGAACGAGGTGCCGGCCTTGGTGACCGGGGCCGGGGTGCCGCTCGGGTCGGCCGAGGGCGACGGTGCGGCCGAGGCGGCCGGTGCACCCAGCGCCCCCAGGGCGACGGCGGGCAGCAGGGCGAGGGCGGCGAGGGCGCCGCGAATCGTCGTACGCATGGTCAGTTCTCCCGCCAGACGGCGATCCGCCAGCGCGCGATCCAGCCGAACAGCAGGCCGAAGGCCAGGCCGGCCAGGGTGAGGGTGAGCAGCAGGATCCAGCCGCGGCCGAGGCCCATCGCGGCGCCCTCGGGGGCGGGCGAGGAGGAGGCGAGGTCGACGGTCAGCTCCAGCGGCAGGCCGGGGTCGGCCTGGACGCCGGCCTGCGGGGCCAGCGCGTTGCTGACGACCAGGCAGACGGTGGTGTCCGGCTTGTCCTTCGACGAGTCCGAGGACTTCGAGGAGTTCGACGAGGACGTCGGGCTCGCGGTGACGTAGCCCTTGGAGTCGGCGGTCGACCAGCGCAGGCCGGTGGAGATCACGTCGGTGCGGCCGCTGCCGGCGTCGGTGCCGCGGACCAGCTCCTGGCCGGTCGCGCTGGTGGCCTGCAGCAGGACGCCGTAGTCCCGGGCCACCGGGCGGTCGAGCCCGACGCTGACCGAGGCGCGCAGCTCCTGGCCGGCCTTGACCGGCACCTTGTAGACGCGGTGCTCGGAGAACTTCTCGCGGTCGGTGTAGACGCCCGGGGCGAGGACCGGGGCGCTCTCGCACTTGTCGGTGCCGGCGGTCTTGACCGGCGTCACCGTGTAGGTGTCGTTGGAGCGGTCGACCAGCTGCTTCACCTTGTCGGTGAGCTGCTCCTGGGTGCGGACGTCGGTGTAGGTGCCGCCGGTCGCGTTGGCGATGCAGAGCAGCTGCTGGCGGGTCTTGTCGTCGTGGGCCAGGCCCAGGGTGTCGACCACCAGGTGGATGCCCTGGGAGGCGAGTTCGCGGGCGACGTCGCAGGGGTCGGGCGGGGTGCAGGTGTCCTCGCCGTCGGTGATCAGCACCACCCGGCGGGTGGTCTCGCCCTTGCCGAGGTCCTGGGCGGCACCGCGCAGGGCCAGGCCGATCGGGGTCCAGCCGGTGGGGCGCAGGGTGGCGATGGCGGTCTTGGCCTCGACCTTGTTGGTCTTGCCGACCGGGTAGAGCTGCTTGGTGTCCTGGCAGCCCTGGTTCTTGTCGTTGCCCGGGTAGGTCGCGCCGAGGGTGCGGATGCCGAACTCGGTCTCCGCGGGCAGTGCGTCGATCACCTCGTTCAGGGACTGCTGGGCCACCGAGATGCGGCTCTTGCCCTGGATGTCGGTGGCGGTCATGGAGCCGCTGACGTCCAGGACCAGGTCGACCCGGGGGGCCTCCTTGGGCCCGGGGGCGGCACCGGCTGATGGTTCGTCGGCGTGGGCGGGCAGGCCTAGGAGCAGCGAGGCGCCGGTTATCGCCAGGGCGGCCAGCAGGCTGCCGAGCCTGGTCTGTGGTCGTCGTCCGGTAGTCACCCGGCCGATCCTAGGGATCATCAGTTCGCGATGGCGAAACGAGTCCGGATCGCGCATCGGGCCGCCCCGGCGCGAACTCCGGCGCGGGCGTGCGGAATCCGGTCGCACGCCGGCCCCGCACGGGCCTGGCGCAGGCCCCGCACCGGCCTCACGCCGGCCTTATGGGAAGTCGATAGCCTTCTCGCACGGCGGAGGGATCGGGGCGCGATGGAGCTGGCGGCAGTCGGCAAGCGGTACGGGCGGCGCGGGCGGTGGGTCCTGCGGGGCGTCGATCTCACGCTCGGGCCCGGTGAGTTGGTGCGGATCGTCGGCGCGAACGGGAGCGGCAAGTCGACGCTGCTGCGGCTGGCGGCCGGGATCGAACGGCCGAGCGCGGGCCGGGTCGTGCGCCCCGGCGCGACGGCGTACGTGCCCGAACGCTTCCCGCCGGCGCTGCCGTTCGACGCGGCCTCGTACCTGCTGCGGGTGGGCCGGGTGCACGGGCTCTCGGCGGAGCAGTCGCGGCGTCGGGCGGGGGAGTGGCTGGACCGGTTCGGCATCGCGGACCGGGCGGGCACCCCGCTGAGCCGACTGTCCAAGGGCACCTGCCAGAAGGTCGCGGTCGCACAGGCCCTGCTCGCCGAGGCCCGGGTGCTGCTGCTGGACGAGGCCTGGACCGGGCTGGACCCGCAGGCCAGGGCGGTGCTCGACGAGGCGGCCGCCGAACGGGCGGCGGCCGGCGGCACGGTGCTGTTCGTCGACCACGACCCGGCCCGGCTGGCCGGGCTCACCAGCGCCGCGTACGGGGTCGGCGCCGACGGTGCGCTGCGGCCCGTGGCGGACGGCGCGGCGGTGCCGGCGCAGGGCGGCCCGGTGATGGAGATCGAGGTGGACGTCCCGGACGGCGCTCCGCTGCCGGACCGGCTGCCCGGCATGCCGGAGCTCACGCCGCTGGCCGGGACGGCGGTGCGGCTGGCCGTGCCGGCCGCGCACTCGGACGCGCTGCTGCGCCGCCTGCTGCTGGGCCGCCCGGCCGTCCGGGTCCTGGCGGTGCGTCGGCGCGGCCGTTCGGAGCCGGGCCGTTCCGAGCCGGGCCGTTCGGAGCAGGGCAGCTCCGAGCCGGGGACGTTCGAGCCGGGGACGTTCGAGCCGGGGACGTCCGGGCTGGGGGCGTCGGGGCC
The DNA here is from genome assembly GCF_000719705.1 of Streptomyces sp. NRRL S-350. Classification (GTDB taxonomy): domain Bacteria; phylum Actinomycetota; class Actinomycetes; order Streptomycetales; family Streptomycetaceae; genus Kitasatospora. The sequence goes on from NZ_JOHO01000008.1 coordinate 194,559, forward strand.
GGCCGAGGCGGAGGGCGAGCGGTGACGGGCCGGATCGGTCCGCTGACGCGGTACCACCTGGAGCTGCTGCTGCGCTCGCACGCCTGGCTGCCCCCGTTCCTGGCGTACGCGCTGCTGCTGGTGGTCGGCGTGACGCCCGGGGATCCGCTGCTGGGCAGCCTCGGCCTCGGCGCGGGGCTGCTGCTGCCGGTGAGCGCCTGGTACGTCCGCGGTGCGCTGGCCGCGGAGCCGTCGGCCTCCCGGGCCTGCCTGGTCGCGGCGGCGGGCCCGGCGCGGGTGCACCTGGCCGCGCTGCTGGCGGCGCTGACGGCCTCGCTGGTGCTGGCCGTGGGCCAGGTGGCGGCGCTGTGGTGGTCCGGCGGGACGGTGGCCGACCCGAAGGCGGAGCACCAGCCCCCGGCCGGGACGGCGCTGGCGGCCGGGCTGCTGACCTCGGTGGTCTGCGCGCTGCTGGGGGTGCTGGTCGGGGTGCTGACCAGCCGGCCGGTGCCGGTGCGCGCGCCATACGGCATTCCGGCGGCGCTGGCGCTGGCCACGCTGCTGCTGGCGGTACCGGCCTCGCCGGCCAACCCGGCGGTGAGCGCCCTGGTGAGCGCGGCCCGGACCGGTCGCGTCGCCATGCCGTGGGTGGAGCTGGTGGCGGCCGTCGTCCTGCTGGTCGCGGGCTGCGCGGGCGCGGCGGCGCTGGCGGGGCGGCGGCCGGAGTGAGCCGGCGGTCGCGGCGGTCACGGACAGTGACGCCTTGGGCGTCGCGGGTGGCGCCGCCGCCCCGGCCGATCGCCGGCTCGGTGCTGCGCGCGGTGCTCGGTGGAAGGCCGCCGCAGGGCGCTGAGCTGCTGCGTTAGCTGCTCCATGGCAGATGCGCCGTCTGCGAAGTGTCCGGTTTGTACAGCGATATGCGCCAATCCGTACAATGCGCTGATCCGGACTGTTCGTTTGCGACACTGGTGCTTTCGACGGGTACTGTCCCATCTTTGTTCGGTTGGTCCCCGATGACACCCCCCAGCGTCCCGGGCGGCCGACCGCCGGACACCCTCCCCCGCCCAGAAGGATCGCGGTTTTGACCAGCAACACCCTTGGTGCGCGTCTGCTGCGACGCAAGCCCGTCTCGTCACTGATCGCGGAGAGCGAAGGCAGGGATGCCCTTCCGGCCGGCGCGCCCGAGGAGGGCGGACGCTCCGGCATCCACCTGCGCCGCTCCATCGGGCTCTGGCAACTGTCCGCGATCGGCATCGGCGCCACCATCGGTACCGGCATCTTCTTCGTGCTGAACACCGCGGTGCCCTCGGCCGGCCCGGCCGTCATCCTGTCCTTCGTGATCGCCGCGGTCACCGCCGGACTCACCGCGCTCTGCTACGCCGAGATGGCGTCCGCGATCCCGGTCTCCGGCTCCTCGTACTCCTACGCCTACGCCACCCTCGGCGAGGGCGTGGCCTTCGGCGTCGGCATCTGCCTTCTGATGGAGTACGGCGTCTCCGCCTCCGCGATCGCGGTCAGCTGGGCCGAGTACCTGAACAAGTTCCTCGACCTGGCCTTCGGCGTCAAGATCCCCGAGCAGCTCGCGGGCGCGCCGGACAGCACCCACTGGTTCAACCTGCCGGCGCTGCTGCTGGTCGCGATGGTGTGCGTCCTGCTGGTCCGCGGCGTCAGCGAGTCGGTGAAGGTCAACGCGGCGATGGTCGGGATCAAGATCCTCATCCTGGTGCTGTTCATCGGTGTCGCGCTCACCGGCTTCCACTCCGGCAACCTGACCCCGTTCATGCCGCTCGGCATCGGCGGCGTGCAGGTCGCCGCGTCCAGCATCTTCTTCTCCTTCATCGGCCTGGACGCCGTGTCCACCGCCGGCGAGGAGGTCAAGAACCCGCGCCGCACCCTGCCGATGGCGATCATCATCTCGCTGGTCGTGGTGACCCTGCTGTACATCCTGGTCGCGCTGGCCGGCATCGGCGCCCAGCCCTGGAACAAGTTCGACGGCCAGGAGGCCGGCCTCGCGCAGATCCTCCAGGACATCACCGGCCAGAGCTGGCCGGCGATGGTCTTCGCGGTCGGCGCGATCCTCTCGATCTTCAGCATCACCCTCGTGGTGATCTACGGCCAGACCCGCATCCTGTACTCGATGGGACGCGACGGCATGCTGCCCAAGCGCTTCGCCGAGCTCTCCCCGCGCACCGGCACCCCGGTCTGGAACACCATCGTGGTCGGCCTCGGGGTCGGCGCGCTGGCCGCCTTCATCCCGCTGAACGTCCTGGCCGACATCACCAGCCTCGGGACGCTCATCGCCTTCTCGGTGGTCTCCATCGGCGTGATCGTCCTGCGCCGCACCCAGCCCGACCTGCCGCGCGGCTTCAAGGTGCCCGGCTACCCGGTCGTCCCGCTGGTCAGCGTCGGCTTCTGCATCTACCTGATCACCGGCCTGCACGCCGACACCTTCCGGGCCGGGGCGATCGCCCTCACCGTCGCCGTCGTCGTGTACTTCGGCTACAGCATCAGGCACTCGCGGCTGGAGCAGGCCGAACAGCAGGCCGTACCGGCCGACCACGCCGCCGGCTGACCGGAGGACGAACCCGACGTGAAGGGCCGCCGACCCGTACGACACCCGGCGGCCCTTTTCGTGCCGCCACCCGCCCAGTGCCCGATGTCATGGCGACAGGGCCGGGCCCGCACCCCTAACCTTCCACCATGGTGAGCACCCGCACGCCCGGCTACCTCCGCCCGCGCGGCCGCTTCACCGGCCGCAGCAGAACGCCGGCCCCGACCTTCACACCCGAGACGTCGTCCCGATCCGGGCGACCGCCGAGAGGATTCTCCGTCCGGCCGTTCCCCCGCCAGCGTGGTGAGAACACGTTCCCGCCCACGCACGATCGGCTGAATCCCGCCACGCTCGCCTCGACGCGGACCGTCCAGGTGCTCGGCTGCCTCATCGCGGCCAGCTGGGCCGCCGCCTTCCCGCTCGTCTCCGACCTGGCCAACCAGCGGCAGTGGGGCCTGATCGCGGCCCCCGCCTACCTCCTGGCCGGACTGCTCTGCCTGACCCTGCCGCGCCGCTTCGCGGCCCAGGCCGCCGCGGCGGTCGCCATCGTCGGCGCCGTCGTCGTGCCGCTCGGACTCCTCGCCCTGCACGGCCGCCACCAGTCCGAGGTCATGGTGGTCGAACGCTCGGCCCATCTGCTGCTCACCACCGGCGACCTCTACCTGCCGCACCCCGTGGTGGTCACCGACTACAACCCGTACCTGCCCGCGATGGCCCTGTTCGGGCTGCCGCGCCAGCTGCTCGGCGACTCCACCGCCTTCGCCAGGGTCGCCGGGGACGCCCGGATCTGGTTCGCCCTGACCTTCTTCGCCTGCCTGCTGGCCGCCTGGCGGCTGCTGCGGCCCGCCCGCCCCGACGGCGGCGCCCCCCGCGCGCCGCTGCTGCCGCTGGCCGTCCTGACCGCCTCGCCGCTGATAGCGCTCGCCCTGGCGGTCGGCGGGGTGGACCTCCCGCTGATCGGGGTCTGCTGCCTGGCCATGGCGCTCGCCGAGCGGGATCGCACGGTCGGCGCCGGACTGGTGCTCGCCCTCGCCTGCAGCCTCAAGTGGACCGCCTGGCCGGCCCTGCCGGTGGCGGTGCTGCTGCTCTGGCGGCTGTACGGCCGCCGGCCCGCCGCCCGGACCGCGCTGATCGGGGCCGGGGTGAGCGCGGCGGTGATCCTGCCGTCAGCCCTGACCCAGTCGGCCGCGCTGCGCGAGCAGGTGGTGCGCTTCCCCCTCGGAATGACCGCGATCCGCACCCCGGCGGGAAGTCCGCTGCCCGGCAAGGTGCTGGCCGGCTTCGGGCCGACCGGGCACTCCATCTCCCTGGCGCTGATGACCGTGTCCCTGGTCGGAGTGGCGATCTGGCTGCTGGCCCGGCCGCCGGTCTCCGCGATCGCCGCCGCCGACCTGCTGGCCGCCGGCCTCGCGATCGCCTTCACGCTCGCCCCCGCCGGACGGTTCGGGTACCTGGCGCTGCCGGCCGTCCTGGTGATCTGGCCCCGGCTGGCGGCCCGGCGCTGGACCAGCCGGCGCCCCGTGCCGCCCCGGCCCCTGCCGGACACACCGGAGCCCGCCCTGCCGAGAGGCTGAGCGGGCCCGCGGTACGACCTCGGTCAGCGGCCCGCGGCCGCCTTCAGCAGGGAGGCGACCGCCGGGCCGGCCGCGTCCACGCCGTGGCCGCCGCCCTGGACCTCGGCGGCGACCGCGAGGTTGCCGCGGAAGGCGGTGAACCAGCTGTTGGTGGTGGACGCCCCGGTGACCTCGGCGGAGCCGGTCTTGGCACCCGCGTTGTCGGTGATCCCGGCCATCACCTGACTGGCCGTGCCGCCGACGGCGGTGGCGTTCATCATCGCGCGCAGCTTGCCGGCGACGTCCGGCGAGATCTGGCGGGCCGCGGGCTGCTGCGGCAGGCCGGCGACCAGGACGGGCTGCTTGAACGCGCCGCTCTGGACGGTCGCGGTGATCGAGGCGATGGCCAGCGGGTTCATCTGGACCTTGCCCTGGCCGATGTAGTTCATGGCCTGCTCGTCCTTGCTGCCCGGCGTCGGCGGCACCTTGCCGTCGGTGTTCGGCAGGCCGGTCTTCCACTCCAGGCCGATGCCGTAGACGTCCTTGGCCGTGGCGGACAGCGTCTCGGGCTTGAGACTGGTCAGGCCCTGGTTGATGAAGGCCGTGTTGCAGGACACCATGAAGTCCTGCTGCAGCGTGTTGTTCGGGAAGGCGCCCGGGAAGTCGTTCGGGATCACGACCGCGTTGTTGCTCTTCTCCGGGCAGGGCACCACGGTGTCCGGGTTGATCCCGGCCTCCAGCAGGGCCGTCGAGGTGACGATCTTCATCGTCGAGCCCGGCGCGAGCAAGCCGGTGAAGGCCCGGTTCTGGCCGTTGGCGGGCGCGTTGGCGAAGGCCAGCACCTGGCCGGTGCTCGGCTCGATCGCCACGATCGAGCCGGACTTGCCGCCCAGGTCCGTCATCGCCTTCTCGGCGGCGGCCTGGACGGTGTTGTCGATGGTCACCTTGAACGGCTTGCCCGGCTTCGGCTCCACGATGGTGAAGAGCTTGTCCGCGGCGGCCTTGCCGGCCGGGTCGCTGATCACCACCGCCTTGCCCGCGTCCTGGTCCTTGGCCGGGTCCGGCGGGAGCAGCTTCTGGGCGTTCTCCTGGACGGTGTTCATCAGCGCCGGGGTGAGCGAGGCGCCCTGCAGCGGCTTGCCGTTGCGGTCCACCACGGTGGACGGCGGGGCGAAGACCTGCTGGGTGGCGATGGTCTCGTTGCCCGACAGGTGGGGGTGGATCACCGACGGCGCCCAGTGCACGGCCGGGGTGTTGTCGCTCATCTTCACGACGCCGAGGAAGCCCTGGTAGTCCCAGGCCCGGGCGGTGCCCTCGAACTCGGCGCGGGCCTTGAAGCTCATCAGCGTCCCGGTGGGCCCGGGCGTGGCGGTCGCGGACGGCGAGTCGCCGGCGCCCGGGGTGCCGGCCGCCGAGGGCGTCGCGGAGGCCCCGCCGGTGGGCTTGGCCGGGGCGGGGGTGCCGGTGGCGGCGGCGAAGACCTGCTGGGTGGTCGGACCGGTCGGGGTGAGGGTCAGCGCGCTCGGCTTCACCTGGTCCTTGAACGCGGTCAGCGCGGTGGTGGCCGCGGCCGGGTCGTCGGTCAGCGAGGCCGCCTTGGCGATGTCACCGGACGCCCAGGCCGCCAGGAAGTCCTTCGCACCGGCCGCCGCCTGATCGGCGGACGGCGGTTCGGCGACCACCGTACGGGCCTTCTTGCCCCCGGACCCGGAGTCGTCCGAGCCGCCCATCAGGCTGTAGGCGCCGTAACCGCCGCCCGCGAGGACGGCGATGGACACGCCGGTGATGATGCCGATCTTCGCGCCACTGCGCATGGTGCAGGTCCCCCAGGGGTCTCGCGTCCGGGCGCTCCGGCAGGGCCGGAAACGCGGTACTCCCCCCACCCTAGGCAGCGCGGATCGGTGCGCCGACGAATCGCCCGCTACTTGTGACGGATCTGGTACGTGTCGTGCACCGCATACGGACGAATCGGGGGGATGCGGTGCGCGCCGGGCCGCGGGGCGCGATCAGATCCAGCTGTTGAACCACATCCGGCGGCGCCAGTCCTCCAGCGGGATCGTCCGGCCGGTGAACAGCGGGAAGAAGAACAGGAAGTTCCAGACGATCAGCAGCACCAGCAGGCCGGCCGTCGCGGCACCGATGATCCGGCGGTCCCGGGAGGCCCCGGGCGGGCCGATCAGGGCGCCGACCAGCATCGTCACCGCGAGCACCAGGAACGGGACGAAGACCACCGCGTAGAAGAGGAAGATCGTCCGCTGCTGGTAGGCGAACCAGGGCAGGTAGCCGGCGGCCAGGCCGCACAGCAGCGCCCCCGCCCGCCAGTCCCGCCGGGCCGCCCAGCGCCACAGGCAGTAGGCCAGGGCCACCACGGCCGTCCACCACAGCAGCGGGGTGCCGATGCCCAGCACCTCGCGGGCGCAGTCGGCGGCGGTGCAGCCGGCCTGGCCCAGCTTCGGGGACTCGTAGTAGAAGGAGACCGGCCGGCCCAGCACCAGCCAGGACCACGGGTTGGACTGGTAGGTGTGCGGGTCGCTCAGGTGGGTGTGGAACTCGTAGACCGTCGAGTGGTAGTGCCACAGGGCGCGCAGGCCCTCGGGTATCCACGGGTAGTCGGTGGAGCGGCCGACCGCCCAGTCCCGGCCCCAGCCGCCCTTCCCGGGGGCGTTGCTGCTCGCGAACCAGCCCCACCACGAGGCGAGGTAGACGGCCGCCGAGACCACGACGACCGAGACGAAGGCCGGCACCACGTCCCGGGCGAGCACCGCCCGGTACGGGCGCGGCGCCCCGGCCAGCCGGCGGGCGCCGACGTCCCAGAGCACGGTCATCACGCCGAACGCCGCCGCCACGTACAGGCCGCTCCACTTGGTGGCGCAGGTCAGGCCGACGCAGACACCGGCCGCGATCCGGTACGGGCGCCAGCCCAGGCCCAGCCGCTGCGCGAGCGCCGCGTCCTCCACCCCGCCGAGCCGTCGCGCCAGCAGGCCCCTGGTGCGGTCGCGGTCCAGCAGCAGGAAGCCGAAGGCGGCGACGATCCAGAACATCACCACCAGGTCGAGCAGGGCGGCCCGGCTGAGCACCAGGTGCAGGCCGTCCACCGAGAGCAGGAGCCCCGCCACGCAGCCCAGCAGGGTCGAGCGGAACATCCGGCGGGCGATCCGGGCCAGCATCAGCACCGACAGGGTGCCGAGCAGCGCCACCGCGAACCGCCAGCCGAAGGGGTTCATGCCGAACAGCTGCTCGCCCGCGCCGATGATCCACTTGCCGACCGGCGGATGCACCACGTACGAGGGCGTCGACCGGTACGGGACGGCCGCGCCGGGCGTCATGATCAGGGTGTTGGCCTCCTCCGGCCAGCTGATCTCGTAGCCGCCGTGCCAGAGCGCGTAGGCGTCCTTGGCGTAGTACGTCTCGTCGAAGATGATCGCGTGCGGCTGTCCCAGGTCGGTGAACCGCAGGGCCCCGGCGAACACCGCCACCGCGACCGGGCCCAGCCAGCCGGACCAGCGGCACAGGAAGTACCACAGGCCCTGCGGCAGCGAGACGCCCAGGCGCAGCAGCAGCGGGGACTGCGGGACGTCGCGCGGGGTCACCCGGGGGCCGTCCGGCATCGGCGGCACCAGCCGCTCGGCCAGCGGCGCCGTCGGGCGGGCGACGTAGCCGTGGCGGGCCAGGCGCCCGCGCCAGCCGGAGACCGCGGGGGTGGCCGGCTCCGCCGCGCGCGGGGACGGCAGGCCGACGCCGCCCCGCGCCGAGTGGTCCGTACCAGTGGGCGCCTGCGCCGCCGTGTCGCCGTTCATCCGCCACATCGTAGGGGCGCTCTTCGTACACGCGTCCGCTCCCTCGGAAGCTGCCCGAATCGTCACCAAAAGCCCCGCGCGGCCGCAGCTGGAAGGATGGGGCCCGTGACAGGCGTACTCGTACTTGCAGGCACCCCCATCGGCGACGTCTCGGACGCCCCGCCCCGGCTGGTCGCCGAACTGGCCACGGCGGACGTGATCGCCGCCGAGGACACCCGGCGGCTGCGCCGGCTCACCCAGGCGCTCGGGGTGACCCCGGCAGGCCGGGTGCTCTCCTATTTCGAGGGCAACGAAGTCGGCCGCACCCCCGAACTGGTCGAGGCGCTGCTCGGCGGCGCCCGGGTGCTGCTGGTCACCGACGCCGGCATGCCCTCGGTGTCCGACCCCGGCTACCGGCTGGTCGCCGCGGCCGTCGCGGCCGACGTCAAGGTCACCGCGGTGCCCGGGCCGTCCGCGGTGCTCACCGCGCTCGCGCTGTCCGGCCTGCCGGTCGACCGCTTCACCTTCGAGGGCTTCCTGCCGCGCAAGACCGGCGACCGGGCACGGCAGCTCGCCTCGATCGCCGCCGAACCGCGCACCATGGTCTTCTTCGAGGCGCCGCACCGGATCGCCGAGGCGCTGGCCGCGATGGCCGACGCGTTCGGGCCGGAGCGCCCGGCCGCCGTGTGCCGCGAGCTCACCAAGACCTACGAGGAGGTCAAGCGCGGGCCGCTCGGCGAACTGGCGGCCTGGGCGGGCGAGGGCGTCAGGGGCGAGATCACCGTCGTGGTCGCGGGCGCCCCGCCGGCCGCGCCGCAGGAGCTGACCCCGGCCGAGCTGGCCCGGCTGGTCGCCCTGCGGGAGGAGGCCGGGGAGCGGCGCAAGGAGGCCATCGCGGCGGTCGCGGCGGAACTCTCGCTGCCCAAGCGGGAAGTCTTCGACGCGGTCGTGGCCGCCAAGAAGGCGGTCGTGCCGAACGCCGTCCCGGCGGCCGGGGAACAGGCCGCCGAAACGGGCCCGGGAAAGGGGTGAACACCGGGGGTTGCGTTGCGCACGGGGCGTCGTACCTTGGAGGGAAGGCCCCGGTAAACGCCCGCTGAGCTGAAGTTTCGGTCGCGGTTTTCACCCCCCGGGAGGCCCTTCGTATAGGACTTCCCAACCCGCATCCAAGTCTTCACAAGTGGGGCATCGGCCGAGGCGGTCCGGGCATTTCCTGAAAAGGAAAGACCCAGCCGGGCGAGCGCCCGGCGGGCGCTGGGAGACGGCTATGAGCGAGATCGTCGGTAGCCCCCGCGGTGGCAACGCACTGAGCACGGCCGGCCTGGCCGGTCGCCCGCAGACTCCCGTCGAGACCGTACGGGAGGCCTACTCCTTCGCGTGCCTGCGCTGCGGGTACGGCTGGGAGCAGGCGTACGACATCGAGCACCACACGGCCAAGGACGGGCACGTCGTGTTCGAGTACCACGCCAACGGTGTCCGGGTACCGTCTCCGCTGCTCAAGCCGACCTGCCCGGGATGCGGCGGCCACACCGTCCGGATCATGCGCGCGGGCCGGGTCGCCTCCGCCGACCAGGCCTGGCAGCACGCCCCCGGCTACCCGGCGCACGCCGAGCCGGCCGGGCCGCCCCCGGCCGAGCCGGCCGCCAGGCCGCGCGGACGCTGGGCCCGGTTCTGGGCGCGACTGCTCCGCTGACGGCGGCACGGGGGCTCGGAGAACACGGCGGCACGGGGAGCACGACCGGGGCCGTCCGCCGCACGGATCGCGGTGGGCGGCCCCCACCCGCGACTGCGGGACTGCGGGACTGCGGCACTGTGTGACCGGCTGACCGGCTGACCGTGCGGCGTGAGGGTGTGACGGCGGAACGGCGTGGCGGCGGGGCGGTGCGGTCACGCCGCGGCCACGCCGCAACGCGGTCGAGGGGCGGCTGCCCGCCCGACTAAGCTTTCCGACCATGGCGGCCACTGCAGACCACAGCACCACCGGGACGAGCGCCCCGGCGTACTACGTTTCCACCCCGATCTACTACGTCAACGATCGCCCGCACCTGGGCCACGCGTACACCACCGTGGCGGGCGACGTCCTCACCCGCTGGCACCGCCAGCGCGGCGAGAAGGTGTGGTACCTGACCGGCACCGACGAGCACGGTCAGAAGATCATGCGGACCGCCGAAGCGAACGGCGTCAGCCCGCAGGAGTGGTGCGACAAGCTGGTCGAGGAAGCCTGGAAGCCGCTCTGGGAGCACCTGGAGATCGCCAACGACGACTTCATCCGCACCACCCAGCAGCGCCACACCGACCGCGTGCAGGAATTCGTCCAGGACCTGTACGACAAGGGCGAGATCTACAAGGGCGGCTACTCCGGCCCGTACTGCGTCGGCTGCGAGGAGTACAAGCTCCCCAACGAGCTGCTCGACGGCGCGAGCGAGGACGAGAAGCTCTGCCCGATCCACAAGAAGCCGGTGGAGTGGCTGGAGGAGGAGAACTACTTCTTCCGCCTGTCCGCGTACGGCGAGAAGCTGCAGGAGTTCTACGCGCAGAACCCCGGCTTCATCGCCCCCGAGTCCGCCCGCAACGAGGTGCTGCGCTTCGTCGAACAGGGCCTCCAGGACCTCTCGATCTCCCGCTCCACCTTCAACTGGGGCGTGCCGCTGCCCTGGGACGAGAAGCACGTCCTCTACGTGTGGGTGGACGCGCTGCAGAACTACATCACCGCGGCCGGGTACGGCAGCGACCCGGAGCGCTTCGCCGAGCTGTGGCCCGCCTCCGTCCACCTGGTCGGCAAGGACATCCTGCGGTTCCACGCCGTCATCTGGCCCGCCATGCTGATGGCCGCCGGCCTGCCGCTGCCCAAGCGGGTCGTCGCCAACGGCTGGCTGATGGTCGGCGGCGAGAAGATGTCCAAGTCCAACCTGACCGGCATCGCGCCCACCGACCTCACCTCGCACTTCGGCGTGGACGCCTACCGCTACTACTTCCTGCGGGCGATCCCGTTCGGCACGGACGGCTCGTTCTCCTGGGAGGACTTCACCGCCCGCTACACCTCCGAACTCGCCAACGACTTCGGCAACCTGGCCTCCCGGGTCGCCGCCATGGTCGGCAAGTACTTCGGCGGCGTGCTCCCGGCCGCCACCGCCACCGCCTCCGGCGAGGCCGAACAGGCCGTGGCCGACGGACTGGCCAAGGCCGTCGCGACGGCCGACCGGAAGATCGGCGAGGAACTGGACTTCGCCGGCGGCCTCGCGGCGATCTTCGAGTTCGTCAAGCAGGTCAACGGCTACATCACCGAGCAGGAGCCCTGGAAGGTCGCCAAGGACGGATCCGACGAGGGCCGGGCGCGCCTCGCGACCATCCTCTACACCGCCGCCGAGTCGCTGCGCGCCACCGCCGTCCTGCTGAACCCGGTGATGCCGTCCACCGCCGAGAAGCTGTGGGACTCCCTGGGCGCCGAAGCCGGACTGGGCGCGCTGTCCGCGCAGACCATCGCCACCGCGGCCGACTGGGGCCGGCTGCCCGTCGGTGCCACCGTCACCAAGGGCGAGATCCTGTTCCCGCGCCTCGAAGAGAAGCCGGCCGCCTGACATGGCCGCCAAGGACGACGACCGGTCGACCCCGCCGCCGCTGCCGCAGCCGCTGGCAGTGGCGGTGGCCGACTCGCACACCCACCTCGACATGCAGTCCGGCACCCCGGCGGAGGGCCTGGCCCGGGCCGCCTCCGTCGGCGTCACCACGGTGGTCCAGGTGGGCTGCGACGTACCCGGCTCACGCTGGGCCGCCGACCTGGCCGCCCAGTACGAACAGGTCCACGCGGCCGTCGCCCTGCACCCCAACGAGGCGCCGCGGATCTTCCTCGGCGACGCCGACGGCTGGTCCGGCCGACAGCGCGAGGCCGGCGGCGCCGCGGCGCTCGACGAGGCGCTCGCCGAGATCGACCGGCTCGCCGCCCTGCCGCAGGTCCGCGCCGTCGGCGAGACCGGGCTGGACTACTTCCGCACCGGGCCGGAAGGCGTCGAGATCCAGAAGGAGTCGTTCCGCCGCCACATCGAGATGGCCAAACGGCACGGCAAGGCCCTGGTCATCCACGACCGCGACGCCCACGAGGACGTCATCGCCGTCCTCCTGGCGGAAGGCGCCCCGGAACGGACCGTCTTCCACTGCTACTCCGGCGACGCCGAGATGGCCAAGACCTGCGCCGAGCACGGCTGGTACCTCTCCTTCGCCGGGCCGGTCACCTTCAAGGCCAACCAGCCGCTGCGGGACGCCCTGCTGGCCACCCCGCTCGACCGGATCCTGGTCGAGACCGACGCGCCCTTCCTCACCCCGCACCCCTACCGCGGCCGGCCCAACGCCCCGTACCTGATCCCGGTCACGGTGCGCTCGATGGCCGCGACGCTGGGACTGCGCGAGGAGGAGCTGTCGGCGGCCATCGCCGAGAACACGGCCCGGGCGTTCGGCTACTGACCCGGCCGACCCGGGTTCGCCCGGGTTGGCCGAGCTGACCGGGTTGGCCGGGCTGACCTGGTGCGCGGGTGTCCCGTCCGGATCGGCGCGTCCGGACGGCACCCCCCGCGCCCGTATCCTTGGCCCGTGAGCACCACCGACCCCACCCCTGACAGCCACCTGCTGGGCGCCGCCGACATCCGGGAACTGGCGGCCGCGTTCGGCGTGAAGCCGACCAAGCAGCGCGGACAGAACTTCGTCATCGACGGCAACACCGTGCGGCGGATCGTCCGGGCCGCCGGGGTGACGGAGCAGGACGCCGTCGTGGAGGTCGGGCCCGGTCTCGGCTCGCTGACGCTCGCGCTGCTGGAATCGGCGCGGCACGTGACGGCGGTCGAGATCGACCCGGTGCTGGCCCAGCACCTGCCGGACACCGTCGCCGCCCGGATGCCGAACCGCGTCGACTCCTTCGACCTGGTGTTCAGCGACGCCATGGAGGTCACCGAACTGCCCGGGCCGGCGCCCACCGCGCTGGTCGCCAACCTCCCGTACAACGTGGCCGTGCCCGTCCTGCTGCACATGCTGGCGACCTTCCCCAGCATCGAGCGGACCCTGGTGATGGTGCAGAGCGAGGTCGCCGACCGGCTCGCCGCCAAGCCGGGCAACAAGGTGTACGGCGTCCCGTCGGTCAAGGCCAACTGGTACGCCGACGTCAAGCGGGCCGGTGCCATCGGGCGCAACGTGTTCTGGCCCGCCCCCAACGTCGACTCCGGGCTGGTCTCGCTGATCCGCCGCGAGCCGCCCAGGACCAGCGCCAGCCGCACGGAGGTCTTCGCCGTGGTCGACGCCGCGTTCGCCCAGCGGCGCAAGACCCTGCGCGCCGCACTCGCCGGCTGGGCCGGCTCCGCCGCCGGCGCAGAGCAGGCGCTCGCGGCCGCCGGGATCGACCACAAGCTGCGCGGCGAGATGCTGACCGTGGAGCAATTCGCCCGGATCGCCGAGCACAAGCCCGCGGGCCCCGGGCGCGAGCCTGCGCTCGCCGAGTCCGAGGCCGTCGGGGCCGGGGCCGTCGAGGCCGGGACCGTCGGGCCCGGGACCGCGGAAGCCGGGACCGCTGAGGCCGGAACCGCCGAGAACCAGCCCGTGAAGGACACCGAGTGATCACCGTACGGGTGCCGGCCAAGGTCAACGTCCAGCTGGGGGTCGGCGGGCTTCGCGCCGACGGCTTCCACGACCTGGCCAACGTCTTCTTCGCCGTCGCCCTCGGCGACGAGGTCACCGCCACCCCGGGCGAAGGCGTCACCCTGACCTGCTCCGGGCCCGACGCCGCCGTCGTCCCACTGGACGACACCAACCTCGCCGCCCGCGCCGCCCGACTGCTCGCCGCCCACCACGGCCTCGCCGACCCGGGCGTACACCTGCACATCGCCAAGGCCATCCCGGTGGCCGGCGGCATGGCCGGCGGCAGCGCCGACGGCGCTGCCGCGCTCGTCGCCTGCGACGCCCTGTGGCAGCTGGACACCCCGTTCGAGACGCTGCTGCGACTCGCCGCCGAACTCGGGTCGGACGTACCGTTCGCCCTGCTCGGCGGCGTCGCACTGGGCCGCGGCCGGGGCGAGATCCTGGAACCGCTGACCGTCGAGGGCACCTTCCACTGGGTCTTCGCGGTCGCCGACGGCGGCCTGTCCACCCCCGCCGTCTTCCGCGAGTGCGACCGGCTACGCGAGGAGGCCGGCACCGGCTCCAGCGACGCCCAGGTGCCCACCCCCGACGCCGACCCGGCGCTGCTCGCCGCCCTCGCCGAAGGCGACGCCGTCGCCCTGGCCGCCGCGCTCGCCAACGACCTCCAGGCCGCCGCGCTCTCGCTGCGCCCCTCGCTCGCCGCCACCCTGCGGGCCGGCACCGAGGCGGGCGCGCTCGGGGCACTGGTCTCCGGATCCGGGCCGACCTGCGCCTTCCTCACCAAGGACGCCGAAGCGGCCGCCGCCGTCGCCCAGGCACTGCGGGCCTCCGGCACCTGCCGCACGGCGCACGCCACGCACGGGCCGGTGCCCGGGGCGGCGGTGCTCGCGACGGCGGCGCCCGAGGCGGCGGTGCTCGGGACGACGGTGCTCGGGACGATGGGGCCCGAGGCGGGGCACGGGACGACGGGGCCCGAGGCGGGGCACGGGACGGCCGCACCCGGGGCCTGACCCCGGCGGAAAGGACCGCCGCCCTCGGCGGCCGAGTCCCGCGGCCGGGCGCACTAGGCTGAGGAGGTCGGGGCCTTCCCCGCCGACCGCCGAACCCAGGAGCGCAGCACACGTGGCCGTCAACCTCGCCACCATCGAGTCCGTCACGAAGGTCTACGGCACCCGGGCCCTTCTCGACGGAGTCAGCCTCGGCGTCAGTGAGGGGGACCGGATCGGCGTCGTCGGCCGCAACGGCGACGGCAAGACCACCCTGATCCGGATGCTCGCCAAGCTGGAGGAACCGGACGGCGGCCGGATCACCCACGCCGGCGGCGTGGAGATGGCCGTGCTCACCCAGCACGACTCGCTCGACCCGACGGCCACCATCCGGCACGAGGTGATCGCCGGCCGCGCCGACCACGAATGGCTCGGCGACGCCCGCATCCGCGACATCATCGAAGGCCTCTTCGGCGGCCTGGACCTGCCCGGTTTCGCCGACGGCCTGGACACCGTCATCGGCCCGCTCTCCGGTGGCGAGCGCCGCCGGATCGCCCTCG
Organism: Streptomyces sp. NRRL S-350; assembly: GCF_000719705.1. Taxonomy (GTDB): domain Bacteria; phylum Actinomycetota; class Actinomycetes; order Streptomycetales; family Streptomycetaceae; genus Kitasatospora. The sequence goes on from NZ_JOHO01000008.1 coordinate 209,583, forward strand.
CCAAGCTGCTCCTCGGCTCGCCCGACCTGATCGTCCTCGACGAGCCCACCAACCACCTCGACGTCGAGGGCATCGCCTGGCTCGCCCAGCACCTCCAGAACCGCCGCTCCGCGCTTGTCTGCGTCACCCACGACCGCTGGTTCCTCGACCAGGTCTGCACCCGGATGTGGGACGTCCAGCACGGCTCCGTGCACGAGTACGAAGGCGGCTACTCCGACTACGTCTTCGCCCGCGCCGAACGCTCCCGGATCGAGGCCACCGAGGAGCAGAAGCGCCAGAACCTCGCCCGCAAGGAACTCGCCTGGCTGCGCCGCGGCGCCCCCGCCCGCACCTCCAAGCCGCGCTACCGGATCGAGGCCGCCAACGCGCTGATCGCCGACGTGCCCGAGCCGCGCGACGCGTCCGAGCTGATGAAGTTCGCCAACGCCCGGCTCGGGAAGACCGTCTTCGACCTGGAGGGCGTGACCATCAAGGCCGGCCCGAAGCTGCTGCTGGAGAACCTCACCTGGCAGCTCGGCCCCGGCGACCGGATCGGCCTCCTCGGCGTCAACGGCGCCGGCAAGACCTCCCTCCTGCGCGCCCTGCGCGACGCGTACGCCTCCGAAGGCGACGTGCAGCCCGCCTCCGGCGTCATCAAGGTCGGCAAGACCGTGCGGCTCGCCTACCTGTCGCAGGAAGTCGCCGAACTCGACCCGGCCACCCGGGTCCTCCAGGCCGTCGAACAGGTCCGCGGGCGGGTCGACCTCGGCAAGGGCCGGGAGATGAGCGCCGGCCAGCTGTGCGAGCAGTTCGGCTTCGGCAAGGACAAGCAGTGGACGCCGGTCGGCGACCTGTCCGGTGGCGAGCGCCGCCGCCTCCAGCTGCTGCGCCTGCTGATGGACGAGCCCAACGTGCTGTTCCTGGACGAGCCGACCAACGACCTTGACATCGAGACGCTCAACCAGCTGGAAGACCTGCTCGACGGCTGGCCCGGCTCCATGATCGTCATCAGCCACGACCGCTTCTTCATCGAGCGCACCACGGACACCGTCCACGCGCTGCTCGGCGACAAGAAGATGCGGATGCTGCCGAACGGCGTCGACGAGTACCTGGAGCGACGGGCCCGGATGGCCGCCCAGGCCGCCGCCGCGCCCGTCGCCGCCGCTGCTGCGGCCGCCCCGGCCACCGACGCCGGCGCCGCGCTGTCCGGCGGGGACCTGCGGGCGGCGAAGAAGGAAATGCAGAAGCTGGAGCGGCAGATCGCCAAGCTGGACGAGAAGGAGTCCAAGCTGCACTCCCAACTCGCCGAACACGCCGCCGACTTCTCCAAGGTCGCGGAGCTGGACGCGCAGCTGCGCGCGGTCCGGGAGGAGAAGGAGGAGCTGGAGATGAGCTGGCTGGAGCTGGCCGAACAGGTCTGACCGCCCGACCGACGGCCCGCGGGCTACCGCCCGGCCAGCAGCGCTTCGAGTTCGTCCGCCGCACGGCCCAGCGCGCTCCGCGCCGGGTCGTGCGGCACGCTCGGATCGGACGGCGGGGCGCCTGACGGACCGGGCGGGGCTGCGCCCGACGGACCGGACGGCGGGCGGTGCGCGCGGGCCGCGGCCGTCAGCTCGTCCAACGCGCGGCGGACCCGGTCGACCTCGGCGGGGTCCGGCACCCGGCCGCCGAACCGGAGCTGCGCCGCGAACGCCGCCACCGCGCCCCCCAGCCGCTCCAACGCCGCCGTCGCCGGCAGCCACCGCTCCGCCAGCCGACCGGTCGGCGGCGGCTCGGCCAACCCCTGCCGCACCTCCTGCCGGGCATCCGCCAGCGACCGGTAGGCCGTACGGCGCAGCCACACCTCGGCCCCGTCCACGCTCCCCCCGGTGACCGCGTCGAGATAGGCCCGCAGCGCCGTCGCCGCCTCGACCACCCGGGGCTCGATCCGGTGCCGCGGGCGCTCCGGCCACAGCAGGTACCCGAAGACCAGCACGATCGCACTGGCCAGCACGGTGTCCAGGACCCGGGGCCAGAACTGTGCCGCGCTGCTCTGCCCGCCGAGCTGGATCAGGACCAACGCCATCGGCGTCATCGCCACCGTGTTCAGCCCGTAGTGCGCCGCCGTCGCGTACGGCAGCAAGGACACACACAGCGCGGCGATCGCGGCCAACGCCCACTCGTCCGTGGTCAGCGCGACCAGCGCCGCCGTCACAGCCACCCCCAGCACCGTGCCGATCGAACGGCTCACCGCCCGCAGGAACACCGAGCCGAGATCCGGCTTGAGCACGAACGCGATCGTCATCGGCACCCAGTAGCCCCTGCTGAGCGGATAGTTGGCGGTGACCACCGAGCCCGCCGCGATGCACAGCGCCACCCGCGCCCCGTACCGGACCGAACCCCGGGACAGCAGCCGCACCCGCAGCCGCCACGGATCCGGCGGAGGCGCCGGCGCGACGCCGGGCGGGCCGCCCCGGCCCGCCACCGCATCGGCAGCGGCCCGCAGCGCCACGTCCAGAGCCTGCCGCGACGGCGTGTCCGGCCCCCAGCCAGGGACGACGACCTCACCGCCCCCCGACCGCACCGCCGCCGCCAGCCGAACCGGCACCCCCGCCACCTCGGGCGGCACCGGACGCCGGGCCCACAGCAGACCCGTCGCCGCCTCCGTCGCGGCGAGAGCCGCCTCGTACATCCGGCCCGTACCGGAGCCCCGGCCGGGCAGCAGATCCTGCAGCTGGTTCAGACGGGCCGTCAACACCTGACGTGAAGCCGCGGCCCGCGCAGTACCCAGATCGGCGAGAGTACGGCCGAGCGCCTCGTACACGATCGCGAGCGCCCGGACACGCGGATCGGCCCCAGGCCGGCCCGGCACCCCCGCGAACAAACCCAGCACCACCACGAACACGGCACCCGCGACCATCATCGGCGCCGCCGCCCACCACGGATCCGGCAACGGCATCCCGCCGCCCAACGCCGCCGACACCAACAACAGCATCCCCGCCGCCGAACCGCGCGGACCCGTCGCACTCAAAGCACCGGACACGAAAGCCGTGAGCGTCAGCGCCACCCCCAGCACCACGCCATCCGCGTCCGCCCGCTGGAGCGCCGAACCGACCACCATGCCGAGCGCGGACGCCAGCACGGCCCACCCGATCCGAGCCAGCCGCAACCACGACGGCTCGACACGGTCATTCATCGTCGCGTGCATCGCACCGAGCCCCGCGAACACCCCCAGATCCAACCGGTGCGCCAGCAGCCCGGCCCCCAGCGGCACCGCCATCCCCACCGCGGCCCGAACCATCAACGCCACCGGCAACGGCACCCGCACCGGCCGCGCGGCACGCGCCCACCACGGCGTGGGGTCCAGGGAACTCATGCGATCACGTCCGTTCTGCGGCCTGGAGTCGCTGCTGTGCGACATTGCGCGGCAGATGGGGGCGTACCGGTCAGTCTACCCAGCGGCGCCGGGGGGACACTGTACGTGTCAAGTTCGTACCGATCGCGCACGGGCGGGCCAAGGTCCCTGCCGGTCCGACAGAGGCGGTGGCTACCATGGCGGAGGCGAAAACCGCCCCCAGGGCGGCCCGTTCGCCGACCAGGACGGTACGACGACGGCACGAACCAGAAGTTGACGGAGTATTGCGGCGCGGAGCCCACCCGGACGCCCCGGGCGCGGGCCCGCCGTACGGGGGAGAGGTGAACTGCTGTGGCAGATGACGGCAAGCCGGGGACAACGACGAACCCGACGACGCCTGCGGGCCCTGGCGGCCCTGCGGGGACCAGCCCGGGGGCTTCGACAGCCGACGTCAAACCGTACGTGCTGCCCCCCAGCCCCGGGACCTACGGGCCCTTCGTCAGCGAGGCGCAGACGTACGGCGACGCCAACGCCCTGGTCGCCGCCTTCGGCAAGCAGAACGTGAAGGTCGAGCTGGACACGCTCACCGAGTTCGCGAAGAAGGTCGACGCCCTGCTGCAGGTCATGGAGGGCTCGGCGGCGGCCCCGTACAAGATCCAGGAACAGAAGCTCACCGCAAAGAGCTTCGCCAGTGCGCAGTTCGCGGAGGCCACGGCGCTGACGACCGCCTACGAGAAGGTGCACGCCCAGCTCGTCCAACTGCACAAGGACTTCGCGGCCCAGATCCAGTCGATGCAGACGGCCGTTTCGCAGACGGCGAACAACTACGCGGCCAACGAGGACCAGACGACGGCCGCGCAGAACACGGTCGCCAAGACCGCGGATACCACCACGCCGACGTCAGGGTCGGACAACACCAAGTACTGATGGTCGCCTGGGGAGAGTCCTACGGGGAAACGGGGAGCAAGTAGTGTCAGGCGGAACGAACTTCGAAAGCATCGACCACGCCCACCTGCGGAAGATGGTGGACAGCACGGACCCCGCGACGGTCCTCAGCCGCGGCACCCAACTGCAGGCCGCCGGCCAGGTGCTGAAGGAGCTGAGCACGGCGCTCAAGGCGCACGTCGGCGGAGTCACCTGGGAAGGCCCGGCAGCCGAGAACTTCAAGACCTGGGCCACCAACCTGCAGCAGTCGGCACAGATCATCAGCGACCACGCCACGACCGCCGGCAATGCCATGCACCAGGCCGGGGAGGCGCTCAGCACCGCCAAGTCCGCCGTGCCTGAGCCGCCGCAGACGGAGATCGACGCGGTCGCCAAGCGCAACTCGCAGACGGTCTACATGCCGTCGAGCGTGCAACTCGCCGTCGGCCAGACCGTCGACGACTACATGGCCTCCGTCAACAAGAACTGGGTCACCGCCACCCAGGCCGCGCAGGCCCAGGCGACCGTCGAGAAGGAACACCAGGAAGCCGTCCTCCAGATGGAGAAGCTCGCGCAGGCGTACGGCGCGGCCACGACGACGCTGAACGGGATCCCTTCCGATGTGGTGCTGCCGGGGACGCCTGACGAGCGTGGCAACAAGGGGGGCTCCGACGAATACACCGGGAGCGGCGGTTCTGGTGGCGGTTACGGCGGTTCCGTTCGCAGCCCGCGCTCGAGTGGCGGCAGCGTCGGTGGAGGGTACAACCCGTCCGGCGGAGGCGGCGGTTCGGTGACGCCTTCCAACCCTGGATCGGGATCCACTGGATCGTCCGGCCCGGGTCACACCACCCCGACGCCCCCGCACGGCGGTGGCCAGGTGCCGCCGTCGCCGCAGGACCCGGGCACCTCGGTCCCGCCGTCCCACCCGTCGGACCCGGTCAACCGCCCGGGCACCGGGCTCGACAGTGTGCCCACCCTCCCGACCCAGACGAGTCCGTCCGGCCCCGGTGGTGGCCCGCTGCCGACGGACGGGCCGATCACGGTACCCGTCCACCCGAGCGGGCCCAACGGCCCCGGCGGCGGCCCCGGCTTCCCCGGCGGCCCGGTGCCCGGCTTCCCCGGTGGACCGGGTGGTGGTTCGGCGCAGACCAAGGGTGGCGGTTCGCTCCAGGCCAAGGGCGGCGGCAGCGAGTACCTGCTCGGCAAGGGCGGCAGTGTCAACGCCCGCACGCCGTTCGGCGGCCAGACTCCGGGGAAGAACGGTACGCCCGGTCTTCCGACCGGGACGGTCTTCGGCGGACGCGAGGCGGGGCCCGGCGGCGGCCGGGTCGGCGGGCCCAACGGCATGGGCATGCAGCCCGGCATGGGTGGCCATGGCGGTGGCGGTGTCGTCGGTTCGGGCGGCGGCTCGCGCGGCCGGGGCCTGGCCTCCACGCCCGGCGGCGCGGTCGGTGGCCGCAAGGGACCGACCGCCGGCGGGGAGTTCACCCCCGGCGGCACGGGCCTGCGCAACCGTGCGGCCGCGGCGGAAGCAGCCGAGGGCGGTGCCCGGTCGGGGCAGAACGGCATGATGGCCCCCGGCGGGGCGGGCCACCGAGGCCGCAACGAGCGCGACCGCCGCAAGCGGGCCGACTACCTGCACGAGGACGAGGAGACCTGGACCAGCGGTACGCCGCACAGCAATCCGGACGTGATTGAGTAGGACGGCAACGACTGCCCGGCCACTGGGCTTCCCCGGTGGCCGGGCAGTCACGTTCGGAGCACTGGTCTTACCGACGGGGACACTGACGAGGAGCTGTGATGGGGCGGACGAAGTCGCGGGGACGTAGGCAGCGGTTCGCTGCGGCGCTCATGACTGCGGGATTTCTGGTAGGCCCGGCCGTATGGCCCGCAGCCGCAGCCGACTCGATCCGCGATGATCAATGGCATCTCGAGGCCATGCACGCAGCGGAGATGTGGAAGGTCACCCAAGGGCAGGGCATCACGGTTGCGGTCATCGACGGTGGCTTCAAGCTGGACCACCCCGACCTGGTGGGGCAGTTTCTGCCGGGCAAGGACTTCAGCGGAAGCCAGGGCGGGGTCGGCTCCTATGCCGATGAGCACGGTACGCAGATGGTCGGGCTGATCGCAGGAACGGGCAAGGCCAATGGGGGGAAGGGTGCCTACGGCTTGGCGCCCGGGGTGAAGGTCCTTCCCCTGAAGATCAACAATGGTTCGGTCGGATCTCTTGTCTCGACCGACTTCTTGGACCAGATCGGCCAGGCTGTGACCTTTGCGGTCGACCAGGGGGCCAAGGTCATCAGCATTTCGCAGGGCATCAACTCCGTGACGGCCTTCCCTGCGGACGTGGCAAAGCTGAACAGGATCCTTGCGGCGGCTAGGGCGAAAGGCGTATTGACCCTTGCCGCTGTGGGGAACGAGGCGCAGTCGGGCAACCCCGTCGACTATCCCGGAGCCCTTCCCAACGTCGTAGGTGTCGGGGCGGTCGACCAGAACGGGACCGTGACGGACGAGTCCGAGCGCGGGCCTCAGGTGGCGCTTGTCGCCCCGGGCAAGGACACGATCGCGGCTTGCACGGCCCCCTCGGGTTACTGCAAGGGGCATGGCACCTCTGATGCGACAGCACTGGCTTCCGCGTCGGCCGCACTGGTCTGGTCGGTGCATCCGGAGTGGACGGCGAATCAGGTGCTGCGGGTGCTCATCAACACTGCGGGCAGGTCGAATGGTGGAGACAGCCGCACGGATGGCGCCGGGTGGGGTGCCGTGCGGCCGCGTATTGCGCTGACGGACCCCGGTGACCCGGGCCCGGCGAACGTGTCGCCTCTCCCGGCTGACGCAGCTTCGCCGGCGGAGTCGGTGAGTGCGACCGCTTCCCCATCATCGCCGTCGAGCCCGAGCGTGACGGCCGGGAGCGCACCGACCTCGCAGCCGAAGGCGGATGCGGCGTCCGGGTCGGGCAGCGCGCTTCCGGTCGTGGGTGCCGTGGTGGCCGGGTTGGTGTTGGTGGCCGGCGTGTTGTTCGCCGTGGTGCGGCGGCGGAAGTCCGCCGGACAGCAGCCCGGTGTCCAGGTGCCGCCGATGCCGCATCAGCAGCCGATGGGGGCGGTGCCGCCGCCGCCGTCGTCGTTCCAGCCGCCGGTGCCGCCGGAGGACAACCCGTACGCGCGGTAGCCGGTCGGTGGGTGACGCCCGAGGGGGCGCCAGGGGAGACCTGGTGCCCCCTCGGGCGTTTGTCGGTTCCTGCCGGGGCGGTGCAGGCGCCCGGTTGGCGGGGCGCGGTGGGGGCGGGGCGGGGCACGGCGCC